>NZ_JBEPUO010000020.1:0-64823 GCF_041691455.1 Phenylobacterium sp.
GAGCACGTCGCCATGCACAAGGGCTCGGCGCTCACCAAGCTGAGCGACTGATGCAGGCCTCTAGGGGCGCTCCATGACGCAAGATCGCCGGCCAATGGCTGCGCCCGGCCCGCCTGAACCGCTCCGAGCGGCGCTCAGCGACGCTGACGACCGCGTGCGATTGAACCATTGGCTGCCGCCCCAGCAAGGGATCGCGCCGAGGATACGTATCGGCCGGCGCTGGATCAGCACCCTGTGGGCCATTCCGATCGGCGCCGCGGGCTTGGTCGTGCTGATCGCCATCGCGCAGGCACTTCGTGAGATGCCGAGCGTCAAGGCCTTCATCCTGCACAACCCCGGCATCGCCCAGGGCGCGCCGTCGATCGATTCCGGCTTCCCCTGGTGGTTGCAGCTCCAGCACTTCCTGAACATGGTCTTCATGCTGTTCATCATGCGGGCGGGCATTCAGATTCTCGCCGACCACCCACGGCTTTACTGGCCGCGGGACTGCACGCCCGGAACGGATTGGTTTCGTTTCCAGGTCCCGGTGCCGCCGGGGCGGGTTTGGACCTCCAAGGACGATTCCGTCACCCTGCCCAAGTGGCTGGGAATCCCCGGCCTTCGCCACACCCTTGGCCTCTCCCGGTGGTGGCATTTCTCGGTCAACCTTCTTTGGGTCATCAACGGCGCGGCCTTCTACGTCCTGCTGTTCGCCACCGATCAATGGCGCAGGCTTGTGCCGCTCACCTGGGGGGTGTTCCCCGCCGCGCTATCGACGGCGCTCCAGTATGCCTCGCTGAACTTCCCGGTGGAGGACAGCTGGACGCGCTACAACGGCCTGCAGCAGCTCAGCTATTTCGTCACCGTGTTCATCGCCGCGCCGGTTTCGATCATCACCGGCCTGATGCAGAGCCCGGCGATCGCCAACAAGGCCGGGTGGGTGGGTAGATTGCTCAACCGGCAAGCCATGCGCTCAGTCCATTTCCTCTCGTTCTTCTGGTTCGTGGGCTTCATCGTGACCCATGGCGTCATGGTGTTCATCACCGGCCTGCGGCAGAACACCAACCACATGTTCGCCGGCGTCAACGACGCCACCTGGTCGGGCTTGCCGCTGTTCCTGCTGGCGATGGCGGTCCTGACCGCGGCCTGGCTGGTCGTCTCGCCATTCACGCTGAAGCACGCCCGGCTGGTTCAGCGGACGGGGAAGTTCATGGTCGGCTGGCTCAAGGGGTTGGCCGAATGGTGGAATCCAAGCACCCAGTACACCGAGGCCGATATCTCGCCCTATTTCTGGCTGAACGGCACGCTGCCAAACTCCGAGGCGTTCAACGCCCTGCTGGCGGGCGGCTTTGCCGACTACAGCCTTCGCGTCGGCGGCTTGGTCGAGGCGCCGCGAGCGTTCTCCTTTGCGGAGCTCAAGGCGATGCCGAAGCAGGAGCAGATCACCGAGCACTTCTGCATCCAGGGATGGTCCGGCGTCGCCAAATGGGGCGGCGTTCCGATGCGTCACATCCTCGACATCGTGAAGCCCACCGCCGAGGCTCGCTATGCGGTCTTCTACTCGTTTTCCGAAGGCGCGGACGGCGGCGGCTACTACGACGTGCACAGCCTTCACAACATGCGCCACGACCTGACCCTGCTGGCCTACGAGATGAACGGCGCGCCGGTCTCAATGCTGCACGGCGCGCCGCTGCGCCTGCGATGCGAGAACGAACTGGGCTTTAAGATGGTCAAGTGGATCGCCGCCATCGAGTTCGTGGCCGACTTCGCCGACCTCGGCGCCGGCCAGGGCGGCTACAACGAGGACCACGAATTTTACGGCTATCGCATGCCGATCTGACGCCACCGCGCCGGTCGAAGGAAGGGACGGAAATGTTCGTCGAGAAAATGCTGCACAGGGCGCGCGAACGCCTGGTCGTCATCGAGGCCGGCGCCACGGTGAGGCAGGCGGCCGAGCTGATGTCCAAACCGCACGTTGCGCTGATCGTCGTGATCGGGCCGGACGGCCGCATGGTTGGCGTCGTCACCAAGACCGACCTGGTCGCGCAGATGAGACGGTGTGGCGGCGAGGCGTGCAACGACCGGGTGGACACGATCATGACGCGCGACGTCTTGTCGTGCCGGGCCAACGAGCTGCTGCACGATGTCTGGTTGGTGGTCAAAAGCCGCGGCCTGTTGCGGCTTCCCCTCCTCGACGCGGACGCAAGGCCCATCGGGATTCTTTATGCGCGGGACGCCCTCCCGATCCTGCTGACCGAAGCGGAGGACGAGGAAAAGATGCTCCGCGATTACGTGATGAACGTCGGCTATCAATAGGGTTCGAACCGCCGGCGCGACGCGCTTGGCCGTCGACAAATTCGGCGATTGAGACAAGGCGATCCACGGCTCAGAGCCGGCGAGCTCCGCGGCCATTCCACTTCCACGGAGCATGCTGGGTCAGCGTGTTGGGTCGACTGCGAGGCGGGGACGCGTTCGGGCGCGAGGTGCAGAGCGACCGCGGCGCCATAATTAGTCAAGTAGAGGCGGGAGAACGATTGCCTTGCGATCGGAGGTCGGCGAACCTGTGCTTAAGGCGGGAGGAATTTCGCGATGGCAAGATTGTCGCTCTTCCGGAAGCTGCCAAGAGATCGTCCAGCACTGGGAATCGCCGCCGGGCTCGGATTCTTCATCTTGGCCTCTGCGCTCCGCGGGTTGCTTGGCGGGCTGAGCGAGGGGATCGGACCGATGACCTTCCTGCCGGCGATCTTGCTGGGGGGCCTCTTCGGCGGAATCCGCATAGGATTGGCCTTCGCCGCAATGTGCACGCTCGTCGCGTGGGTGGCGTTTTTCCCGCCTTACGGAAGCTTTACGCTGGCGAGCGCGCACATCGTCACCATGATCGTCTTCGTCCTGACCGCAGGGCTCGAGCTCTATGTCATTCGCTCGCTCAACCTGGCCATCAGCGAACTTTCAGAGGCCCGCGAGCACTCGAACACGCTGTTCCGGGAGCTGCAGCACCGCGTCGCCAACAACCTGCAATTCGTGGCCGCTCTGCTCCAACTACGGCGAAAGACGCTTGAGCCCGACAGCGCCAGCGCTCATGCGCTGGATGCGGCCCAGACCCGCCTGGACATGATGTCCCGCGTCCATCGGCGTCTGCATGACCCCACGTCGGTGGATCAACCCGTGGGGCAATACCTTGAAGCCCTGTGCCGGGACCTCATCGAGGCCAGCGACACCCCAGACGTCCGATTGACAGTCACGGCGCAGCCAGTGGTCCTCAGTCTCGACGCCCTGATGTCGCTTTCGCTGATCGTGGCCGAACTGGTGACGAACAGCCTAAAGCACGCCTTTCAGGGCCGTGCCGGCGGGGCGATCACGATTGTGCTCGCGGAGGAACCAAACGCTTGCAGCGTGACAGTCACAGACGATGGCCCGGGCTTGCCCAGGAATTTCGGCAAGACCAAAACCAGCAGCCTTGGCCAAGGCATCCTGCAAAGCTTGGCGTCTCAGCTGCATGGCAAGATATCCTTCGAACCGGGGCCCGGAACGGTCGCCAAGTTGGTGTTCCATCCCTAGAGCCGCTGATGGCGCCGGCCCACCGGCGCGACGCTTCCGCTTAGAGCTCAAACAGGGTCGAGTTTTGCGTCGAGGCTCATCTCGACACCGGCCAGGGCCTTCGAGATCGGACATTCGCGCTTGGCGGTTTCCGCGTGACCGATGAAGGTCGCTTCATCCAACTCCGGCACGCGGCCGCGAGTGACGAGCTTGATCGTCGGTATCGCGAAGCCGCCCTCTGATTTGCGGATCTCGACGACGGCCGAGGTCCGGATCCGGTCCGGGGCAAATCCCGCGCCGCCAAGGATCAGCGACAAGGCCATGGAGAAACAGGCGGCATGGGCCGCCCCGAGTAGTTCCTCGGGGTTCGTCCCCGCGCCGTCTTCAAATCGCGACGCGAAGGAGTAGTTTCCCTCGAACGCGCCGCTGCCAAGCCTCACCAAGCCTTCGCCGCCGGGGACCGGACCTCGCCACTCGGCGTCGGATGTGCGCGTTACCATGTCTCACTCCAGTGTTTGGATCGGGCCCATTGGGTTGTCATCGCGACGAGCCCCGCTCGACGTCACTTGATCTCGACCCTCGGCGACGCGGTTGGCCGTTCGGGAACAGAATGGACATGCACGTCGCCGCCCGCGTGGCGCGCGAGGATTTCGACGGCCCGCTGTTCGTGGGCCTTGTCCCAGGTGCGGACCCAGAGCAGCAATCCGCCGCGGTCCAATTGCTCCTGAAAGTAGGCGGCGCGCCGGTGGCCGACCACTTCTGCCAGTCCGGTTCCGAGAAGCCCTCCGGCCGCGCCGGCCAGGACCGCGGCCAGGATGATCGCTGAGAGGGGCCCGCCGGCCAGCGCGACAATCCCCGCGGTGGCCACGCCGCCCACGTAGGCGAGCCCGCCGACCAGTCCGCCCTCAGCCGCGCTGACGGTCTCCGGGGAGACGTAGACGCCGCGTGGGATCGAGACGTCATCCTCAAGGTCGCGATTGCGGAACGAGATACCGCCGAGCTTCGCCTCGACGGCGTGCTCGGAGGCCAGCAGGCTGAGTTCGGCGCGGTCGAACCCGGAGCTCAGAAGGTCGTCGATCGCGGCCTGGAGGTCCTTCACCTGGTGGAAAACGCCGACCGCCTCGCGAAGCCCGGGCTGCACCGGTCTTACCGCCGTCTTGGTCTTGCTGGACATTTGCGCAAACTCTTCAATTAAGGCGTTGAAACGTTGCTGGCCCGCCGACCCCGGAAGCGGCGGGTTGTCGACGTAACTATTCAGTTCGTCGAGCAGGTTTTGAACCGATGCATTGGCGACCATCTCAGGCGGTCTCCCTACGAAGGTCTAGAACACTAATCTCGTGACACGATATAAAATCGCCGACTGCGGATAGGTTGCGAACAGCCCCAAATCTCACCCTGCTGGCCGGGCGATCGATAGGCGCGACCCCAATCCGGGCGTGTGATTCGCGCCGCCAAGGGAGCGCCGCCGTGAGTATGGCCCCCGACGCTGAGCCGGCGCGGGCGGTCACCTAAGTCTGCTCCTCATCCTGGAGAACCGTCATGGCCTCGCGGCGATCAATCCGCGCGCTGTAGACAAATCCGCCGTACATGAATGCGGTCGCGGCTGCGCCGCTCGCGACCGCGTGCGGGTTCGGCAGGTTGGTGGACATGGCGAGTCCGAACAGGGCTCCGACCGTGAGGGCGGCCAAGCTCCGGCCGATGATCTTCATCATTTGGGCTCCCCTGTTGCTTGGTCGCGGTCGATACTGAGGATCGTGTAGATTCGCTCTGTCCCGAGCCTGTCGGCCCATAGGAGCGACTGTCCCACACGCAGGCCAACCAGGGCGGCGCCGGAAGACGACCGCACCGAGAGCGCGGCCGCACCTGGGATGTCGACCAGGCGATCGACCAGCTGCGCCAGATGCCGTTCTCCCGTGAGGCCATCTCGATAGCTCACCAGATCGCCCAATCGAACCACGCGCTCGTCGATGAGTGCGTCCTCGACGACGTCAGCGCGGTCGATCTCGTCCAAGAGCGCGCCGGCGTTGCGCGGATCGCTCATCAGCGTCTCAAGGGCGATGATCTGCAGGCGGCGATGGTCGCTGACGCTCAGGACAATCGGCGGGTAGCGGCCGGCGAGAGCCTGCGGACTAGCTTCACTTCTGAACATCTGGCGGGTTCCATTGTTGCGTCGGACTGGATTTCGCGAGGCGCGCGGATGGCGAAGGTCAAGGGTCGATCAGGATCAAGCCCGTCGCGCCAACCAGCATGAGGCCGAGCGCCCAGAGCCATCGAAGGCGTGGCCGGTGAAAGCGCCCGGGTGGCCGGCCGCGTGCGGCGACGATCCCGCGGGACGGGATCAGGGCCAGTGCGCGCTGGCTGAGCCGGCGAGGCGCGTCCCGCCGGCGCAGGGACCGTGCGTGGCTGGGATCAAGCGTCTGCGCGCGTTCAATGACCTTGGGGACGGCGCACAGCATGATCAGGCGCGTGTGGCCGTCGGCAGACAGGCGAGGATCGTCCCAAAGCAACTCGTGGAGGTGCGCCTCCGCCGCCAAGCGTTCGCAGAGCGCGTGATCGGCATCGCCCTCGGCGCGGTGCCGACGTTCGAGCTCCGCCGCCGCGGCGTCGGACGCCCGGCCCGGCACGCCCGTGTGTCGAAAGACCTGTTCGCGGACGATCTGCCTGGCCGTGCAACAGGAAGAGCGCCCCCGGCAGAAGAACGCGGCGCCCTCCTGCAGGGGAGGCCGGCCCGCTGCAAGGTCGGCGGCAGCGGCCTCAAGCGCCCGGCTCAAGATCTGGTCGCGCCCGATCGGTGAAGAGGCCAGTTCAGCGGCGCGGCCGAGCAGCAACTCGCGCGTCGAGTCGGACGACTTGCGCGCGAGCAGTTCGGCGCACTGCCATCGCGCCGCCATCAGGGCGTCCACGGCCGCGGACGCCACCGGGTCGACGGGCTCGCGGTCACGCGTCTTCATGTCGAGACTCCACAGCCACAACCACCAGCACGTGATCGCGGCCATCCTCGCCGGTCCAGCCGTAGGATTCGCCGGCGGCCAGCCCGATCAGAGCCGCACCCACCGGCGACAGGACCGAGACGCGCCGTCGGTCGATGTCGGCCTCGTCTGGGGGCACTATTTCGAGGGTCCGTGTGCGGCCGTTGTTCAGGTCCACGTACTCGACGCGCGTGTGCAGGCGGACGAACCCCTGGTCAGGGTCGTCGGCGGCGATGACGACGGCGCGCTCCAGCTCGTCGGATAGGATCGATCCGCCGAGGGTGTCGACCCCCGCCGACAGGGCGCTAAGCCGCTCGTAGTCGGCGAGCGTCATCCGGACGGCGGGATTTTCGGGATATTGATTGAGCATGGCGTCGCGCGCTCCCTTTCGCCCCGCCGGGGCGCGATGGCCGGGGCGGCGGTCAAATCTGATGTAGGTTTGGATGCCAAGCCACCACGCGTCTTCACAAGCCGAGACCGCCCCGGCCGCGAATATCATGCGAGCTTGTAAGTATTTTTCTCAGAATCCATCGACGCCGAGACCATCTGCACAGCTGTCTTGAACAGCTATGAGGAAACCCCGAACCGCTGACTCTCAAGCCAACTTAGGTTCGGGGCTAGTTTCCTGCGACGAAGCGGCCCGCGTGAGGAAACTGGCGCTGATATGTTGAGCGATTGCGCATGATACCTAGAGACTTGGGGTGGGTCTGCATCGATGTCAATCCGCCACCGCCCACAAGGTTGCTCATGCCCCAAAAAAAGATGTATGTGGAATGCATCTTAATTTTGGAGCCGTGCTGTGGCGACGCTTGCGGATCGATCAGCCTCTCACTCCGGGTTCTGGTCGCGCTGGCTGTTTTCGACCAATCACAAGGACATCGGGACGCTCTATCTGCTGTTCGCCGTTATGGCGGGCCTGATCGGCGGCGCACTGTCCGGCCTGATCCGATGGGAACTTGCCGAGCCGGGCATCCAGATCTTCCAGCCGCATTCCTGGGCCGCCCAGATCGGGCTGATCGAGGGGTCCAAGCACGGCTACAACGCGGTCGTCAGCGCGCACGCCCTGGTTATGATCTTCTTCACGCTGATGCCGGCCCTGATGGGTGGGTTCGGGAACTGGTTCGTGCCGCTGATGATCGGCGCGCCGGACATGGCCTTCCCGCGGATGAACAATATCTCGTTCTGGCTGCTGGTCGCCTCGTTCAGCCTGCTGTGTCTGTCGTTCTTCACCGATGGCGGACCGGGCCGCGGCTTCGGCGGCGGCTGGACCATGTACGCGCCGCTATCGACCTCCGGTCATACCGGCCCGGCGACGGACCTGTTGATCCTGGCCATCCACCTGGCCGGCGCGAGCTCGATCCTGGGCGCCATCAACTTCATCACCACCATCTTCAACATGCGCGCGCCGGGGATGACGCTCCACCGCATGCCGCTGTTCGCCTGGTCGGTGCTGGTCACGGCCTTCCTGCTGTTGCTCTCGCTGCCGGTCCTGGCCGGAGCGATCACCATGCTGCTCACCGACCGCAACTTCAGCACCCACTTCTTCGACGCGGCCGGCGGCGGCGACCCGGTGATGTACCAGCACCTGTTCTGGTTTTTCGGGCATCCCGAGGTCTACATCATGGTGCTGCCCGGCTTCGGGATCGTCAGCCACGTAGTATCGACCTTTTCCCGTAAGCCGATCTTCGGCTACCTGGCGATGGTATATGCCATGATCGCCATTGGGGTCGTCGGCTTCCTGGTCTGGGCGCACCACATGTTCACCACCGGGATGTCGCTTAACCTGTCGGCCTATTTTACCGTCGCCTCGATGGTGATCGCCGTGCCGACGGGCATCAAGGTCTTCTCCTGGATCGCCACGATGTGGGGTGGGTCGATCGACTTCAAGACGCCGATGCTCTGGGCGATCGGCTTCATCTTCGTCTTCACGGTGGGCGGGGTCACTGGCGTCGTTCTGGCCAACGCCGGCGTCGACTATTCTTTCCAGGACACCTACTACGTGGTGGCCCACTTCCACTATGTGCTGAGCCTGGGTGCGCTGTTCGCGATCTTCGCCGGCTTCTACTATTGGTTCGAGAAGATCTGGGGCGTGAAATACAACGAAGCGCTCGGCGACCTGCACTTCTGGATCACCTTCATCGGCGTCAACGTGATCTTCTTCCCGATGCACTTCCTGGGCCTGCAGGGCATGCCGCGGCGCTACGTGGACTATCCGGAAGGCTTCGCTTTCTGGAACAAGGTGTCCTCGATCGGCTACGCCATCACCCTGGCAGGGGTTGCGGTGTTTCTGATCATGCTGGTCGAAGCCGCGGTCCGCCACCGCAAGGCCGAGGCCAATCCCTGGGGCGAGGGCGCCACGACGCTGGAGTGGACCCTTTCGTCGCCCCCGCCGCACCACACGTTCAACGAGCTGCCGGTGATCGCCGCCGAGGAACATTGATGACATCACGACCGCAAGGAAGTCCGACGGTTCAAGGCGGCTGCGGCTGCTATGATGGCGGCGTCCCGACCGAGCTGACGGTCGGGCCAAGGATTGCGCGACCATGCGACTGACCGTCTACACAGACTTCTCCCTGCGCGCGCTGATGTACATCGCGGTCAACCCGGATCGCCTGCCGACCATCGCCGAAATCGCGGACAGCTACCGGATCTCAAAGAACCACCTGATGAAGGTGGTCTATGAGCTCGGCCGGGCCGGGTACATCGAGACCTTGCGCGGCCGCAACGGCGGATTACGCCTGGCGCGCCGGCCAGAGGAGATCGGCCTGGGCGACGTCGTACGCACCACCGAGCCGGACATGGCCCTGGTGCCGTGCTTCGAGCCGGTCGGGGCGGCGTGCGCGCTCCTGCCCGCCTGCAAGCTGAAGGCAGCGTTGCACGAAGCGAGCGCGGCCTTCCTTGAGGTGCTCGACGGCTACACCCTGGCCGATCTGGTTTCGAACCGGGATCAACTCAGCACACTCCTGGCGCGGAGCGCGCGCCCGGAGGCTGTCGCCTCGGATTAGATCAACGCCCGCCAGGCGCCGTGTCGGAAGCCGGCCGCAGCGGGACGCTGCCCCGCCCCCGGCCGAGTCCTATAGGCCGAGGACGTGTTGTGAGGCCGGCACCTGCACGATCATGCCGTCGCAAGCCTCGGTGATCCGCACCTGGCAGGCGAGTCTGGAGTCGGCGTCCACGTCGTCGGCGAAATCGAGCATGGACTCCTCCATGAAGCCCAGCGGTGGGATCACCGTCCGCCAAGCGGCGTCGATGTGGACGTGGCACGTCACGCAAGCGCAGTTGCCGCGGCACTTCGCGTCTATCCCAGGAAGGCCGGCGCGCAGCGCGGCCTCCATCAACGTGAGGCCCGTGCGGACGACAAGCGCGTCGCGCCGTCCGTCGGCCTGGACGTAGATTATGGTCGGCAAGGTCGAGGCGCCTTGATCAAGGAGCCGCGTCCGTTCGGGTCCAGGCCTGACGCTCGTGGGTGAAGGCTACCCGGTGGCGCCCCCCTACGCGGCCCGGACCACCGAGCCTGGCGATCCATTTGGGGAGACTGGCGGGCGTCGGCCCGCTGGGGGCTTCGTCTTCCTCCGCCGCCTCCACGCGCACCACCTCGGGAATGTAGTGGCGCATGATATTTTCGACGCCGGCCTTGAGCGTGAGGCGCGACGAGGGACAGCCGCCGCAAGCGCCTTCCATCCGGATGTGCAGTACACCACTCTCGCTGTCGAACCGCGCAAAGAGGATGTCGCCGCCGTCCCGCGCCACGCCGGGCCGAACGTGGCGAGCCAGGACCTGGCGAATCTCGGACTCGATCTGGTCGACGCCGGCCCGCGCCGCCTCCGGCTTGGCGCAGAGGGCGACGGCCGGCGCCCCGCTTGCCAGATGATCGGCGATCGCCAGGATCACCTGTGGTCGCAACGCGTCCCACGCCGCGCCCTGCGCGCGGGTGACCGTCACGAAGTCTGCCGCGATGTAGGCTTGGCCAACGCCCTCCACCGCGAACAGGCGCGCGCCCAGCGGCGAGTCGGTCTCCTGGAAATCTTGTCGGCGGAACGTCCGCGCAGGGCCCTCAAGGAGCCGCGCGCCCGGTGAGAACCGCATAGCGTCGGGATTGGGAGTCCGTTCGCTCGAGATCAACACGCTGAACCTCCCTGACGGCGCCGGACCGCGCCATCGCCGGTGCGCCCATGCAAGCGCGGACGCTTTCCCTGAGGTGGGTGCTAGCAATCAATGAAGCAATATCCTAGATACTTCTTTAGGAATCAACCTGTGGAGCCGCGCCTATGAGCGCCGAGTCCGTGTCGGATCGCGCCTACCTCGCGCCGGGCCATGCCGTCGGCGTTACGGAGGAGATGATCCACGATCTGGTGCACGTCTTCTACGCCAAGATCCGCGTGGACCCGGCGCTGGCCCCGATCTTCAAACGCGCGATCGGCGACGATTGGGACCGCCATCTTGCGAAGATGTGCGACTTCTGGTCGTCGGTGGTGCTGATGACCGGCCGCTTCAAGGGCGCGCCCATGGCGACGCACGCCCGCCTCCCGGAGCTGCGCGCCACGCACTTCGCCCGCTGGCTGCACCTCTTTTCGCAAACCGCGGCGACGGTCTGCCCGCCGGCCGCCGCGGCGCTGTTTGTGGCGAAATCCGAGATCATCGCCCGCAGCCTCCAACTGGGCATCGCAGCCGCGCGAGGCGTTCTGCCGGACCTGACCCGACCACCGGCCGCCACGGGCTTGCCGCCATGACGGACGTCCCAGACCCGCCCGCTGGCGCCGCTCTGCCGCCAGACGCCTATGCCTACCGACGGACCGACCTGTTCACCGAAAGCACGGTCCCGCCCGGGTTGTTGCGGGCTCATTCCACCAAGCAAGGCGTCTGGGGTTTGATCCATGTGGTCGACGGCGCCTTGGCCTACCGCATTGAGGATCCCCGACGGCCGCCGTCCGTCACCGTGCTGACGCCGAGCGGCGCGCCGGGCGTGGTCGAGCCGACCATTCTCCATTCCGTTGAGCCGCAGAAATTGGTCCGCTTCTACGTCGAATTCTACCGGCGCGAGACGGGCGGTGACGAGGAGACGTAGAGGTGAAAGCGAACCTGGCCAGGCCGGTGAAGACATGGAGCCGCCTGCGGCAAGGTGGTCTGGTGCTTTGGGCCGGCATCGCGATCGGCGTGGCGTTCCTGGCGACGCCGGCCAAGTTCCTGGCGCCGTCGTTGTCACTCCCGGTGGCGCTCGACGTCGGACGACAGACCTTCGCGATCTACAATCGCGCTGAACTGGGGCTCCTCGTCCTCCTCCTGGTGATCGGCTGGGCGTCACGCGCGCCACGCCGCTGGTACGTCGCGTTGGCCATCCCGGGCGCCATCGTCATCCTCCAGACGATCTGGCTCTTCCCGGTGCTTGATCACCGGGTGGCGGTGATCCTGGCTGGCGGCGTCCCGCCGACCAATTCCAATCTTCACGCGATCTACATCGTCGCCGAACTGGTCAAGGTCGTCGCGCTGCTCGGGTTCGGCCTCGCCGCGCCGGGGCAAGCTGGTGATGGCGTCGCCTCAGCCAAGTTCCTTCATCGCACGGCGGGCGGCCGCGATGGGGCCGATCGGACGCCGCCAGGGTGGCGCGCCATGCCGGGCGAACCGAAGCCGCTCGGCTCGCTTGCCGAAGGCCCGGGTGCCCGGCAAGTCGGCAACGAATGACAGCGCCGCGCCCCGGACCTCTGGAACGGCCACCAAAGACGCCGCCGTGCCGCCGCCGCTTGAATATATCGGAACACGAGATATATTTGATTGATCCGGACAATGGCTGCTGGCCGGCGACGGAATTGGAAAGGAGCGATCGTCATGATCGAAGCTGACAAGACCTACCGCCCCCACGACGCCCTCGCCGCGGCCGACGCGATCACCGACGCCGGGCTGCGCGCCTACATGCTGTCGATCTACAACAAGGTGGCCGGAGGCCTTCTCCTCTCGGCGGCGGTCGCCTTCGCAACCTCTGGCGTTCCCGGCGTGCGCGATCATCTGGTGCGTGCGGCGGCCACCGCGGCGCCGGCTCATCCCCCGGTGCTCACCGGGCTCGGCCTGGCGGTGCTTTTCGGACCGTTGCTGGCCATGCTGTTTGTCGCGCCGGTGTTTCGCCGGCCCACGGCGGGACGGACGGCGGCGCTCTACTGGAGTGTCGCGGCTCTGGTGGGTGGTGCCCTGGGCCTGGTGACCTTGAGCTTCACGGGCGTCTCGGTCGCCATGGCCTTCACCGTCACCGCGCTCGCGTTCGGCTCGCTCAGCCTCTTCGGCTATACGGCCAAGCGGGACCTGACGGCCTTCGGCGGCTTTCTGCTGATGGGGGTGACCGGCTTGATCGGCGCCTTGGTGCTGAACCTGGTTCTTCACAGCCCCCTGATCGCTCTGGTGACCAACGCCGTCGGTGTCCTGGTCTTCGGCGGCCTCGTCGCGCGCGACACCCAGCGCCTGAAGCTGGCCTACGCGTCCTGCGCCGGCGATCCAGAGCTGACGTCGGTCACCACCAATAGCGGCGCGCTCAGCCTCTTTCTCAACTTCATCAATTTCTTCCAGTTCCTGCTGCTGATGTCCGGGGATCGGCGATAGGCGTCGTCACGACCGGCGTCCCCCTGGTCTTTCACGGCCGCGCCTTCGACCTCCCGACGCCCTTTCTGCTGGAAGAGGAATACGAAGAGCTGGCCGACCTGGTGTGTGCATCGGCGCGCAACACCGCTGGGATCGAGCTGCTCCGGCGCGAACTGCAACGCGCGGTGATCGTCGACCTTCGCCATGCGCCGGCGCGCCGGGTCCATCTTCATTCCTGTGTTCGCTATACCGAGCTGGTTCACCCGGCGTATCGCACGGCGCGTCAGCCCCCGCGAGCCGGACGTCATCGACGCTGACGACGTCTCGGTCCTGTCGCCGACCGGGGCAGCTTTGATCGGCCTGCGGCAGGGCGCGGTGATGCCCTGGCTGGCCGGGCCCGACCGATTGCAGCTCTTCCGGGTCGATGCGGTGCGCGACCCACCCGCCGCGGCCGCGCGGCGGCGCGCGAGCCGCGCCCTGACACGCCGGCGGCGACTGGACGACCTGCTATCCATCCACTGACCCGGAGCTCCGGCTGGAACCTTCGGACGTGCATGGGATTATATATCGTACTACGAGATAAAATGTTCGCTCTGGAAGGGAGATGGAAATGCGCAATATCGACGAGTGGCTGGCCCCTCAGGACGGCAAAGGCGGCAATCCGGCTGGATCCGACCGACGCTCACGCGCCGAGGGGCGCGGCCTTCCCGTTCTGCCGGGCGGACGGACGGGACCCGCGCGCCGGGCTCGCGCGGGACATTTCCTGATCACCGGGACCCGGGTGATCGGAGCGTCCGTCTTCGGGATCAACGACGAGCGCCTGGGGCGGGTCTTGGACGTGTCCATCGAGAAGGCCTCCGGACAGATCCACTATGTCCTGCTCGCCGTCGGCGGGTTCCTGGGCTTCGGCGGGCGGGTTCATCCCCTGCCTTGGTCGGACTTCAAATACGAAACCGGCCGCGGCGGCTACCGGCTCCCCTTCGACCGGCCGCAGATCGCCGCCATGACCGGGCTTGGTCACGACGAACTCGAATGGTGCGGGGCCGGCGATCGGGCGCAGCGAGAGCGCGAAGCCTATTCCAATGTCTATGTCGGGCATCCGTTCTATTGAGCGGCGGCAACAGGCGCTTGAAGGCGGCGGCGGAGCGGTCGAAAGTCCAGCGCCATGAGTTGCATCCAGGATTGCCGATGAAAGCCGCGCCGGACGCGTCTCCCGATGCGCTTCTGCTCACCAAGGCCGACTACGTCGCCTTGTCCGGCTTTCGCCACGGTGTCAGACGCTATCTCGCGTTCGCCGAGGCCGGCGCCAAATCGGCGGGCCTGACCGGGCAGCAACACCAGGCGCTTCTGGCTATCAAGGCCCACGAAAAAGACCGGATGACGGTCGGGGAGCTGGCCGACCAGCTGATGATCAAGAATCACAGCGCCGGCGAGCTGGTGAACCGCTTGATGAAAGCGCGCCTGGTCAAGCGGAGTCAGGGCACCATCGATCGACGCCGGGTGTTGGTATCGTTGACGAGGACGGGAGAAGGCGTCCTGGCGGCGCTGTCCCAGAACAATTTCCGCGAGCTGCAGGACATCGCGCCGACCTTCTCCGAGCTGGTGACCCAACTGCAGCGACTGGCGGCCCTGCAGGCGGCGGCGCGAGCGGGATCGGACTGACCTCTTTCGGCCGGCCACCGGATGGCATGCAGCCGCCCCCGCCAGGGGTCCCCTCTCGGGTCACCCGAGCGTCGGCGGCGGGGCGTCGGCCGCCGAGCGTCGCTCGAGCGCCTCAGTCGCCGTGGCGATGTTGCGCTCATGGGCGTCCAGCATCTCCCGGAGCACGGTATGCAGGTCGTCGTCGCGCACGCGTGGAACCAGGGCGCGGAGCTTGCGGACAACCCAGCCCTGTCCGCGGTTGACGAACGCCAGGCGGGCCTCGAGGTCCGGGATGGCCATGGCCTTGTCGTAGAAATCCCCGACCCCGGCCGACGGCTCGGCGCCCAGGGTCCGCAGGGCGTGGAACAGCGCCTTGCACCAATGGACCTCGTCGGCCTGGATCGTCTTGGCTAGCGCCTTCATCTCGGCGTCCCGGCTTTCGGAGACCATGCGCGCGGCGACCCGCGCCCCGGCCCGTTCGGCTTCCAGCAAGGTGTTCAGCTCGGCGATCAGCTCGTCGCAGGCCGCATAGCCCATGTAGGCGTCGTCGGCCCGGGCGGCGTAGCAGACCGGCGAGCTGGGCTCGGACAGCTCGGCCTCGCCCCGTCGATGGCTGACGACGGCCGGCAGGACGGCGCGCGCGGTCGCCGTGATTTCGCGCAGGCGGTTCGCCGCCGGAACGATCGCGCGGATCCGCCCGACGCCCTCACCGGCGTAGAGGGCCATCGCCTCGAAATCGCCGGTCATCGACCGCAACGGCGAGTCGGTGCTGAACAGATAGATCGAGCGCGCGCCATCGGCGCCGATGACCACGCGGCCGCCCGCCTGCGGATCGCCGCGCTCGCCGCGGGTGACGCTGTTCGGGAGCACGCGCACCGCTGCGCCCTCAGGCCAGTTGATGTGGAAGGCTTCGGTGTGGACCGTCGCGCCGTCGGCCTCGACGAGGCGGCGCTTGTGATAGTCGTGCGCGAAGGCTTCCTCCGTCGCCAGGAAGGCCGTGCCGATGACGCCGCCCTGGGCGCCAAGCCTCATGACGCGGGCCAGATCCTTGCCGTCGGTGATCCCGCCGGCCGCCAGGACGGGCGTCTCGACGGCCGCCAGGACCTCGGCCAGGAGGGCGTGCAAGGCGGCATGGCCGCGCACGTGCCCGCCGGCCTCCAGGCCCTGGGCGATGATGATATCGGCGCCGGCCGTTTCCGCAGCGACGGCCTCCTCGACAGAGCCCACCTGACAGACCACCAGAATGCCTTCGCTCCGCAGGCGCTGCATCGTCTCCACCGAAAGGTCCCAGAAGAGCGCGACGGCGTGCACCTTGGCCTCCATGCACGTCGCGAGTTCGGCCTCCAGGCGGGCCGGCTTGGTGGCGGCCGGAATCAGATTGACCCCGAACGGCCGGGTGGTTCGCGCGCGGACCGCATCGATTTCCGCGCGGATGAGGTCCGGGCTTTCGCGGACCATGCCAAGGAAACCGAAGCCGCCGGCGTTGGTCACCGCCGCGACCAGTTCCGAACGCGCGACGCCGCCCATGCCGGCCAGGATGATCGGCTGGTCGCAGCAGAGGAGATCGCAGACCGGTGTGTGTCCATGTTCAATCCCCTGATCGGAGCGACGGGCGCTCCAGGCATGATGACCGCGGCGCTCGCCGCCCGCTAGAAGCCCCACCTGAGGTCGGCGCCGAACACGACCGCGTCGCCGCTCACCGTGCCGCGCAACGCGGTTCGTGTCGCCACAGGAGTTCCGGCGAACGCCAGGTCGTCCCGGTTCACGCGACTGTCGGCGAAGGCGATGTAGTCGGCGTTGACGTCGATCGTCGCACCACTGGAAAGCCGATGGCTTGCGCCTAATCCAAACAGCCACCGGTCGCCGTCGGGCAGGCGGGTGCTGCGGCTGGCGTCGGGGGTCGGTGTCGGATCGTGCTGTACGCCAGCACGGACCGTCCAATCGGGCGCGGCCGCGTAGTCGAGACCGACGGCGATGGTGGTCGTGTCTCTGTAGTCCTGAGGCGTGACCTGGGTGACGCCGGGGAGGCTGACGGTGATGGCGCGGAACTCGCTCCAGCCCATCCGCTGGACTTGCGCATTGAGCCACAGGCGATCGGTCGCCTGCCAGCGCGCGCCCAACGTCGCAATCCACGGCGTATCGAACGTGGCCTTGCCGTTCGTCGCCAGGTTCGCGGCGGCGAGCGGGCCAAGCAGGCCCGTCACCGCGACGTCACCGCTCAGGGTGTGGCTGATCCTGGAGCGATAGCTGGCCGCGAGCGTCAGACGGTCGTCAGGATGATACTGCGCGCCCACGTCCCAGCCGTAGTCCCAGCCGCCGCCCGACAGGCGTTGCCGCGCATCGGGCAGCAGCGGCGAAAGGTTCGGCAGCGCCTGGGTCAAGGTGGCGCTGGCGTATTGGGCGTCCAGGCCCAGGCCCAGATCCAGCCGTTCGGTCACCCGCACCGCGCCGAGGATTTCCACATTGGCGTCGGTGACCCGCGACTTCACGGCGTCGTAGCGCGTCCAGCTCGCATCCGCGTACTTGTTGGTGAAGTTGAAGGGCGAGGTGACGGAAAGTCCGATCACCACGCGGTCCCCGAGCGGATAGGCCACCGCGCCGCTGGGTGCGATTCCGGCCTGCAGCGGGTTGAACTGCCCGGGCTCGCCGCCGACCGGCGCGACGGCTTGGCCCGGGCGCTGGATCGTTGAGCCCGCATCGTTCACCTGAGCCTCGACCAGTATGGCCTGGGCTCCGGCGTAGGCTTGCGGGTGGCGAAGCCTGGCGATGGCCGCGGGGTTCCACCAGATGGAGGCGACGCCGGTCTCCGCGGCCTCTCCGGAATAGGCGCGACCGGCGCCGAGCGAGGATTGTTCCTGAATATAGAACCCTGCGGCGCCGGCCGGCGCAGCGGCCAGGCCGCCGGCCGGGGACGCTCGCCCCGAAGAGGGCCAGGCGGCGCGCGCGCGCCACCGCGGCTTGGCGGCGCGGCCCGCAACCGCAGGGGGACCATCGTTCCTGCGGTGGGTGATCGACATGGGGGTCTTAATCGTCAAGCTCCTTCGGCCGGCGATCGAACGCCGAGCCGGCCTTTCAGCGTCTGGCGGCGGCCGCGTCTTGCGCCGGCGTCTGCGCGGTCGCGACGGGCCGCGGGTAGGCCCAAGCGGCCGCCCGGCCCGCCGCGGCCTCGTACTGCTGCGAAACGAATTCCCAATTGACCAGGCGGTCCCACCAGCCGGCCAGGTAGGCGCTGCGGTCGTTGCGGTGGTCGAGATAGTAGGCGTGCTCCCACAGGTCGCAGACCAGGAGGGGAGTCAGGCCGGCGACCCGCATGACGGTGTCACCGTCGTGCGTCGCGAGGATCTGCAACCGGCCCTCCCGAATGGTCAGCCAGACCCAGCCGGACCCGAAGTGATCGAGGCCTTCCTCGATGAATTGCCTGCGCAGCGGCTCAGGCCCTTTGAAAGCCGACGCCACGGCCTTCGACAGCGCCGCTGAAGGCTCCGTGCGAGCCGGGTTCATGCACTCCCAGTAGAAGGCGTGGTTGAGCGCCTGGGCGGCGTTGTTGAAGAGCTTGCGCGCGCCGCGGCGCCGGGCCTTCTCGACGACCTCTTCCAGGGACGCGGCGCCTGAGCCGGCTTCCGCGAGCAGGGCGTTGGTGACCTCCACGTACTTGGCGTGATGCTTGTCATGGTGAGTGCGCAGGGTCGCCTCCGACAGGATCGGAGCTAGCGCGTCATATCGATAGGGAAGCTCTGGGAGGGTGAACATTGGTCGCCTTTCGCGTCGGTGAGGCGCGGCGGCGGCGGCCCGCCGCCGCCTCACAATTCCGTCCTCTCCCGGTAGATATATCGTGAGACGATATATTTCAATTGCGGCGCTCTTAAAAGGTATTTTCGATACATCTTTTGAAAACGGCCCATGCCGGGAGATCACCGATGGCCTCAGCCGCCGAACAACTGCTCGCCAACCTGAGGTTCGACACCTTCCACAAGGCGACCGATCTGCATAAGCGGATCGGCTTCACGGCGCTGGCGATGGTCGTCTACCGGATCGGCTGCTACATCCCGATCCCGGGGATCAATATCTCGGCGTTCGATCAGGCTTTCCAGGGCCAGGCCAAGGGCATCCTGGGCATGGTCAACATGTTCTCGGGCGGCGCCGTGCAGCGCATGGCGGTCTTCGCGCTCGGCGTGATGCCCTACATCTCCGCCTCGATCATCGTGCAGCTGCTGGGGACGGTTTATCCGCCCTGGGAGAAGCTCCGAAAGGACGGCGGCGAGGCCGGCCGCAAGACGCTGAACCAGTACACGCGCTACCTCACCGTGGTCCTGGGCCTGTTCCAGGCCTTCGGGATCGCCATGGGCCTGCAGTCCGGGGACGGGATCGTCGGTCATCCAGGGGCCGTCTTCATGATCTCCACCACGATCATCCTCACCGCGGGAACGATGCTGCTGACCTGGATCGGCGAGCAGATCACCAGCCGCGGTATCGGCAACGGCCTTTCCCTGATCATCTTCGCCGGGATCGTCGCGGTCCTGCCGCGCAGCCTGTTCCAGATGCTGAGTCTGGCCCGCACGGGCGCCCTGCCCAGCGCCGCCGTCCCGGCGATCGTGGCGCTGGCCGGCCTGGTGGTCGCGCTCATCGTCTTTATGGAACGCGCCCAGCGACGGCTGCTGACGCAATATCCGCGGGGCCAGCAGGGCAACCGCATGTTCGGCGGCGAGGCCTCCTTCCTGCCGCTGAAGGTCAACACCTCCGGCGTCATGGCGCCGATTTTCGCGTCCAGTCTGCTGCTGCTGCCGGCGACGGCGATGGGCCTTCTGTCCGCCGCCAACCTGCCACCCTGGGCGCAATGGCTGCCAGGTGCGATGGGCGCGCTGCAACACGGTCGGCCGCTGTTCGTGGTGCTCTATGGCGTCTTGATCGTCTTCTTCTGCTTCTTCTACACCTCGGTGATGTTCAACCCGGTCGAGGTGGCGGAGAACCTGCGCAAGTTCGGAGGCTTCCTGCCCGGTCTGCGGCCGGGCAAGCGTACGGCGCAATACCTCGACTTCGTGCTGACCCGCGTGACCGTGGTGGGCGCGATCTACATCACCGCCGTCTGCCTGTTGCCGGAGCTGCTGATCGGCTATTTCAACGTCCCGTTCTACATGGGCGGGACCTCCATCCTGATCGTCGTCAGCGTCACTATGGACACCGTCACCCAGCTGCAGTCCCACCTGGTCGCCCACCAGTACGAGGGCCTGATCCGCAAGGCGAAGCTGCGCGGGCGGCCGCGTCCCCTGGCGCCGGTCGCGGCTGAATAGGCGGCGTCCGGAGTCGCCGGGAGACCGGACCTCGCCAACACGCCATCGCGACCTGACCGGCGCGGCGTCGAAGGCACTCCAAACGAATCAGGGGTACGGCGCGCAATCCGCGCCGTGACCTTTCCGATCGAACGGACCCTCAGCGGCTGTACGCCGTCCTCCGCAATAAACTTGCGGAGCGACGCCGCCCCCGTTGTGGGCGCCGCGTTCACCGTCACGTTTCCCACACATTCCGAGCCCGGAGGGGCCCAAGGCCCCTTGTTCGACGCGGCGATGGTGTAGAACTCTGCAACAAGCTAGAGTTGAGTAAAGCGATCGCGATGGGTCAGCCTCCCCACAATGTCCCCACCCGCCGCGCGTCGCTTTCGCAGGCCTTGCGGGCTCTGCGTCGGTTGCGCGGCCTCGGCCCCGGTGAGGTCGCCGACGCCATGGGCATGGCCCGCCGCTCGTTCGAATATTTTGAAGCTGGCCGAGGCAAGCTGAATGTCGACCGGGTCCACCAGGTCGCGCAGATCCTCGACGTCGATCCCTTCGCGATCCTGGCGGCGGTCGAGATCCGCTCGCCGCAATTCGCGGTGCGATGCGCGGAACACAAGCTGATGACGGTGTTCATGATCGCGCTTCAGGAATTCGACGCCAGCGCCCTGGACGACATCGCCCGCTTGAACGCCAGTACGATCATTTCGGGCTTCACCCGCATATTCGACGCCTTGGCCAAGGAGGCGAAGGAGGGCGAGGATTTCGTGGAAAAATGGATGGGCGAGGGCGACCCGCCTCCGAATGGCCAGGAGGATCACGCTCCAGACCAACCGGAGGCGCCGGACGGGCCGGGCGGGTCGACCGATCCGGACGATCCGGAGCCACCCACAAAGGAACCTTGAATTCGGAGCCTTCGCTCAAGGCTCCTCGCCCAGAAGACCGAGCCGTCTCGCGCGCACCACGGCCTGGACGCGGGTGCGGACACCCAGCTTTTCACAAGCCTTGGCGATATATTCCTCAACGGTGCGGGCCGAGAGCCCCAGGATCACGCCGATGTCGACGGCGCTCTTGCCCTCCTGAACCCAGTAGAGGCACTCGGCCTGACGCCGGCTCAACATGACGTCCTGCTGGTGAAGCGCGGACGCCGGCTGCTGACTACTCGCGGTGGTCGCCATGAGTCCCAACCCTCATACTGTTCTTGGGGGGGCCTGTATGTGGCCCTCCCTGCGGATCAGAAACTGAGAATATGTTCCGAAGATGTTAGTTCCGTCGAAGTGGAGATTTCTGTCGACTTAGGTTGGAGATAATTCTTTTCCGCAATTTTCTTGCGGAAGCCCGCGCATTTTCTCGCGGAACCAAGTGTTCGATCGAATGGCGGTCGCCTTTCCGAACGCTTCGCTTCACCCCGTAAGTTTACGTCTCGCGACAAGCGCGCCTGAATTGCCAAACTCCACGGCATGTTCCGCACAAGCCTGGTCCCGTCGCGATGAGCCTCGACCCCGCAACCATTCTCGCCCTGGCTGCGCGCTGCGCTCCGGCCGTCGCCGCCCCGACGCTGCGTGCGGTGGCGCAGGCCGAGAGCGGGCTCAACCCCTATGCCGTTGGCGTCAATCGCGGCCCGCCAGTGGGACGCCCACCCCGGTCGCGGGCTGAGGCCATCGCGCTTGCCAAACGCCTTTTGGCCGCGGGCGCGAACCTCGATCTTGGCCTCGTCCAGATCAACAGCGCGAACCTGGCGCGCCTGGGCCTGAGCGTCGACGACGCCTTCGATCCCTGCCGCAACCTGGCGGCCGGGGCCACGGTCCTGAAGACGGCCTATGCCGCGGTTCGCGCGCAAGAGCCTGCGCCGCAGGCCGCGCTGCGCGCTGCGCTCTCCATCTACAATACCGGCGATGCGGATCGCGGCTTCCGCAACGGCTACGTCACCCGCGTCGTGGCCGCCGCGGCGCGTCTTGATGGGCCCGTCGTCGCCGCAAACGCCCCCTCACCGTGGGCTCCGCCGCCAGCCGCTTGGGACGCCTTCGGCGATCTTCGTCCAGCGGCCTTCGTCACCGTCGTCAGGTCGTCCGCCCAAGGAGCCATCCCATGAACTCTCGTCCCAACCTTCGTCTTGCCACGACGGTGGCGCTAGCCGGCCTGATGGTCGCGGTCGGCGCCACGCCGGCGCTTGGCCAGACGGCGGCCGCGGCGGGGGGCAACATCGGGACCTTCATCCAAAATATAATTGGAATCCTCACGAACAACGTGGTCCGCGGCCTGGCCATCATCGCGGTGATCGTCACCGGCATCGCGACGATGTTTGGACATCTCGATCTGCGCCGCGCCGGCACCGTGATCCTCGGCATCATCGTCATCTTCAGCGCCGCGGCGATCGTCGACCAGGTGGTGGGCAGCGGCGGGGGCGCCTGATCATGACGGCGCCCGTTGAACCCCGCTTGGTGGAAGACCCCCTGTTCCTGGCTTGCACGCGGCCGGCGACGATCGCCGGCGTGCCGATGGAGGCGATGGGCCTCAACGTCATCCTGTCGGCCACCATCTTCCTGGCGGCCAATTCGCCACGCTACCTGCTGATCGCGCCAGTGCTGCACCTGGTGTTCCGCGCCATCTGCAAGCACGACCCTCACGCCTTCCGGGTGCTGTGGCAGTTCGTCGAGACCAGGGGACGGTCCCGCAATGGCGGCCTCTGGGGTGGCAGCTCCGCGACGCCCCTGCCGCTCCGCCGGCGCCGCAACGCCGCGGAGGTGCAGCGTGGCTGACGTCCTCACGTCCGCGCCCCGACGCGGCGCTCTGGCGCGCGAAGGCGATGCGCGCCTGCACCTGCCTTACGCGCGCCACCTCACGGAGCGGGTGGTGGGCCTCGACACCCAGGCGCTGATGCTCTGCGTGCAGCTCGACGGCGCGAGCTTCGAGACCGCCGACATCGTCGACCTCAACGACTGGCACACCAAGCTGAACAGCGCCTGGCGCAATCTCGCCGACGACCGGCTGGCGATCTGGCATCACCTGGTCCGGCGAGAGCACGAGGGCTATCCGACGGGCCAGTTCCGCTCGGCCTTCGCCGCGGACCTGGACGCGAAATACCGCGCAGGCCTCGGCCGCGGGCGGATGTTCGTCAACGAGCTCTACCTGACCCTCGTGCTCCATCCGGGACGGGATGGAACCGATCGGACCGGGGCGTGGCTGAACCGGCTGCGCGGCGTGCGGGCGGCTGGCGAGGTGGAAGCCGAGCGGGTTCAGCGCCTCGAGGACGCCGGCCGCGATCTCCTGCAGTACCTCGGCCGCTACGGCCCGCGCCCGCTCGCGACCTACCAGAGGGAAGGGGTGTGGTTCTCCGAGCCCATGGCCTTGATGCGCCTCCTGCTGACGGGACGCCCGGGGCCGGTGCCTCTGGTTCGCGGTCACCTGGGCTCGGCCGTCCATACCGCGCGCGTGATCTTCGGCCGCGAAGCGCTGGAGGTCCGCGACGCCGCCGATGCGAGATTCGGCGGGATGTTCGGGGTGAAGGAATATCCCGCCACCACCCGGCCGGGACTGTGGAACGGGCTGCTCTCCGCCCGCTTCCCGTTCGTCGCCAGCCAGTCGTTCGCCTTCCTCTCCAAAGCCGCCGCCCGGGCGGTGATGGAGCGCAAACAGAACCAGATGGTCTCGGCCCGCGACCGCGCCGCCAGCCAAATCTCCGGCCTGAGCGACGCGCTCGATGACCTGATGTCGAACCGCTTCGTCATGGGGGATCACCAGGCCTCGGTCCTGGTCTATGGCGAAGACCCTCGCGCCTTGGCCGCCAACCTTTCACAGGCGCGCGCCCTGCTGGCCGACTCCGGCCTGGTGACGGCACGCGAGGACCTGGCGCTTGAGGCGGCGTTCTGGTCGCAGTTCCCCGGGAATTTCAGCCGCCGGGTCCGGCCCGCTGCGATCACCTCGCGCAATTTCGCGGCCATGGCGCCATTCCACACCCATCCCACAGGTCGCGCGGTCGGCAACCACTGGGGTCCGGCAGTGGCGCTGCTGCGCACATCCGCCGGCTCGCCCTTCCACTTCAACTTCCACGTGGGTGACGTCGGCCACACCTTCATCTGCGGGCCGTCCGGCGCGGGCAAGACCGTCGTCCAGAACTTCATGCTGGCGCAGCTGGAGAAGGCCGCGCCGCAGATGATCTTCATCGACAAGGATCGCGGCGCGGAGCTTTTCGTCCGCGCCAGCGGCGGGACCTACCTCACCCTGCGCAATGGCGAGCCCACCGGCTTTGCCCCGTTCAAGGCTCTGAGGTTCACCGCGGCCGACCGGGCGTTCCTGGGCGCGCTGGTCCGCCAGCTCGTCGGAGCCGGACAAGTCACACTCAGCCCCGCCGAGGAGCGTGCGATCGACGAGGCGATCGCGGCCTTGGCGCCGCTGGCGCCGGCGCAGCGGTCGATCGCGGCGCTGCGGGCCCTGCTCGGCCAGCGCGACGCGTCTGGGATCGGCGCGCGCCTGGAGCGGTGGCGCCAGGGCGGGCCCTTGGGCTGGGTCCTGGACAACGACGCCGACAGCATCGGCTTCGACGCGCGGTTCCTCGGTTTCGACATGACCCACGTCCTGGACAACCCCGAGGTCCGCACGCCGGTGATGATGTACCTCTTCCACCGGCTATCAGCCCTGGTGGACGGTCGCCGGCTGGTCATCGACATCGATGAGTTCTGGAAGGCGCTGGGCGACGAGGCCTTCCGCGGCCTGGCCCAGGACGGGCTGAAAACCTACCGCAAGCAGAACGCCTTCATGGTGTTCGGCACGCAGTCCCCGGCCGATGTGCTGCGTTCACCGATCGCGCACACCATCCTGGAGCAGTGCGCGACGAAGATCTTCCTGCCCAACGCCCACGCCGCAGAACGGGACTATGTGGGGGGCTTCGGTCTCACCCGCCGCGAGTTCGCTTTGGTGCGGGAAGAGCTCGCGCCGGAGTCCCGGCGATTCCTGATCAAGCAGGGCCTGAACTCGGTGGTCGCGGAACTCCGCCTCGACGGACTTGGCGATGAGCTCGCCATCCTCTCCGGCCGTACGGAGACCGTCGATCTTCTCGACCGCATCCGCGCCCGGGTCGGCGACGACCCCGCCGACTGGCTCGAACCCTTTCATCGCGAACGGAGGCTGCTGCCATGATCCTGCGCCGACTGCTCCTTGCCGGCATCGCCGCCCTGACCCTCACGGCGTCTGCGGCGCACGCCCAAATGGCCGTCTATGACGCCACCAGCTACGCTAAACTGATCCAGCAAGCGCAGACCGCCCTTGACCAGCTACACCGGGCCGAGACCCAGGTGCAGCAAGGCGAACAGCTGCTGCAGAGCCTCAATCAGGGCTCCAACGTCGGCGCCATCGCCCAGGTCCTCGAGGCGCCCGCCCTGCGCCAGCTGCTGCCGGGCGTCCCGGCGCTGATGTCCGCCGCCCAGGGCGACGTCGCCGGCCTGGGCGCGATTGGGACCCAGGCCGCCGCGATCCGCAGCGCCAACCGGCTCTACACCCCACCTGCCGGCGACGCTCTGGCTGCCGACCTGGAGGCCGCCGGCATGCGCGCCGCGCGCGACATGGCCTTGGGCCAGGCCGTCGCCACCGGCGGCCAACAGCGGCTCACCGGCCTACAGGCCCTGCAGCAATCCATCGACGCGGCGCCGAACGCCCGAGCCGTGCTCGACCTGCAGGCCCGCGCGAGCGCCGAGCAGGCGATGATCGCCAACGACCAGATGCGCCTGCAAGGCTTGGCCATGACCCAGGCGGCGGAAGACCGCCTGCAGGCCCAACGGGACAAAGAGCGCGTGGCAGCGGGCAACGCCGCGCGCCTAGCTCTCTACAAGAGTGGATTCCAATGACTCGCGGCGTCGCGGCGAGTCTCGCGATGGCCACGCTTGCGGCGTGCGCGCCGGCGCCGCGCAGCGCCAGCTATTTCGAAGCTCATCCCGAGGAGGCACACACAGTCCTTGCGGCCTGTAAGACGGGGCAAACGCGCGGCGCCGAGTGTGAAACTGCATTGGCAGGCGTAACAGCAACAGCCAACGCCGCTCGCTTGCGGCTCTACCGCAAGGGGTTCTGATGGCTTCCAGCTTTCAGATCTTCGAACCGGCCTACACGTTCATCGACGGGAAACTCGACGTGTTTCTCAATGAGCGGGCCAGCTCAGTGATTGCCGTGGTTTCGGGCCCCTTGCGCGCCGCCCTGGTCCTCTACGTCCTGCTCTACGGGATCGCGATCCTGCGGGGGTCGATCTCCGAGCCGATCATGGACTTCGCGGTGCGGAGTCTGAAGCTGGCCTTCATCTACATGCTGGCGACCACTGTGGCCTACTCGACCTACGTCACGACGCCGCTCTTCCATACCCTACCGGACAGCCTGACCCAGGCGATCAGCGGCGCCGGAGCCCCGAACGTCGGCGCGGCATTCGACCAGTTCTTTTCTCGCGCCGCCTACCTCGGCCAAAAGATCGGACAGACGGGGACTCCAATAGACTTCGGCCCCTGGATCATGGCGGCGCTCGTTTATGTGGTTGGCGCGATCGCCGCGGCCCTGGGCTTCGGCGTCGTGATGATCGCCAAGGTTGCACTTGCCCTGCTGGTGGCGCTGGGGCCGATTTTCGTCGCCTGCGCGCTGTTCGACGCCAGCCGGCGGTTCTTCTTCGGTTGGCTCTCCCAGGCCGTGAACTACATCGTGCTGTTCGCCCTGATCATCACGGTCTTCCAGCTCATTCTCTCCCTGCTGGCCCAGCAGTGGAGCGGCATCGACGGGCAGGATCCGATGGCCGGCGGCATGCTATTCGTCGCGCTCTGCATCCTGGGCTCGATCTTCTTCCTGCAGACCCCGGCGATCGCCGCCGGCATCGCCGGCGGCGCCAGTGTCGGCCTGGCGGACTTCGCCAACGCCGCGGTCAACCGCAACTCGTCGTCACAATCCAAGGCCCGCGGCCCGCAAGAAGCACGAACTCCGCCCAGCCGTGGCGGCAGCATCCGAGTGTCATGAGGTCTTCGATGAAACCCCGTGCCTGCGTTCTGCTGATCGCCATGGCCTTAGGCGGCTGCGCGACAGCCACCTCCAACAGCTTGCCCGTCTGTGACGGCAAGCACCGCCGCCCTGCCAATCCCCACGGCTCGGTGCTGAATGCGCCGCCGCCCGCTGCGGGTCCGTTGGCGCCGACCGGCGCCGCCGCTCCCGTAGCGCCCGCGGTGGCTCAGCCGAGTTGCGGGGCATGAACGGTGTCTCCGACCTCAAGGGTTATTTCGACGAGTCCCAGAGTTGGGATGCCGACCGCCTGCGCGCCGCGGAACGCTCACGGCGCCTGGCCTGGGGAGTCGCCGCCTTCGCCGGCCTGGTGGCCACTGTTGCGGTCGGCGCAGTCGCCGCGCTCGCGCCGCTGAAGACCGTCGTCCCCTACGTGATCCGGGTCGACCGATCGACCGGCGCCGTCGACGTGGTCTCAGCCCTGAAGACCGGTGCGCCCGTGAGCTACGAGGAAGCCGTCACCAAGCATTTCCTGGCGCAGTATGTCCGCGCCCGGGAAGGCTGGCTCGCGCCGGCCGCCGAAGCCAACTTCCGCCAGGTCTCGATCATGTCGACGCCCGACGAGCAGGAGCGGTGGGCGCAGGCCTACCGGCCGATCAATCCCACGAGTCCGCAGGTGGTCTACGGACCGACCGGCGAAGCGCAGATCGAAATCCGCGCGGTGAGTTTCGTGAGCCCCCAGGTGGCTGACGTCCGCTTCCACCGCACCGTCCGGCAGGGTGGAGCGGTGAGCGACAGCGATTGGATCGCGACGGTCGCGTTCCACTACACCAAGGCGCCGATGGGCGAGGCCGACCGCCTGCGCAATCCGCTGGGCTTCCAGGTGACCAGCTACCGCGCCGACCCGGAGGTGGTGCGATGAGGCGGCTCCTCCTGCCGCTCGCGATGCTGACGCTGCTGTGCGCCGCGCCGGCTGCCCACGCCCTGGACACGCCCCGCGCCGGCCCGTCCGATCCGCGCATCAAGGTGGTCGACTACGATCCCTGGGCGGTGGTGAAGGTCACCGGTGTCTTCCGAACCGCCACCCAGATCGTGCTCGGTGAGGACGAGACCATCCTGCATGTGGCGCTGGGCGACACCTCTGGATGGGAGGTGGCGGCGGAGAAGAACATCCTCTTCGTCAAGCCGAAGGCGGCGCGCGGGCCCACCAACCTGATCGTCACCTCCGGCCGGGCGGGCGCGACCCGCACCTACACCTTCGAGCTTTCCACCCGCGCCGGCTCGGCGGGGCGGCAAACCGCCGACACGGTGTTCGGCCTGCGGTTCCGCTATCCGGCGGATGAGACGGCGCACGCGGCCACGGTGGCGTCCGCCGAAGCCGCGGCGTTGGAGCGCCGCATGGTCGACTTGAAGCTCGACCGCGCCGTCCTCGAAGGACATCGCAACCTCGCCTACGAAGTGCAGGGTGCGATCAGCCTGCAGCCCTCGGAAGTCTCCGACAACGGCCGCTTCACGGTGCTGCGCTTCCCCGCCAACCAGCCGGTCCCGACGCTCTACGAAGTGGGCGCGGACAAGACCGAGAGCCTGGTGCCCTTCGATGTGCGGGGCGAGTTCGTGGTGGTTCACGCGGTCGCCCGGGAGCTTCGCCTGCGCCGCGGCCGCGAGGTGCTCTGCATCTTCAACACCGCTTTCGAGCCCTACGGCCGCAACCCCGGCACCGGCACCGCCGCCGGCGACGTGGTCCGCACGGACAAGGGAGTTCCCAACCATGAGTGATCTCGACGCCGGTCGCCTCGCCGACGCGCCCAAGGTGGACACCCAACCCGCCGGAGACCGTGCGATCTCCCCGGTGGCCGGCCGCTTCGGCAATGGTCGGGCCGGCAAGGTCGTGGCCTTGGCGGCGCTGGTGGTGGGCTGCGGGGTGTTTGCCGCCGCCACCATGCACCCAGCGCGGAGCCGACCCGCCAAAGCGCCGGACCAACCCGCGCGCCAGGTGGTCGCCTTCGAACCGCTCAAGCCGCCGACCCTGGCCGCGCCCGGACCCGGCGCCCCCAGCCTGACGACGCCCCCGGCGCCCGGGGCGGATCCCGGTCAGGTTCCGGCGCTGCAACCGGGCCAGGCGCCGCCGCCGGGTAGTCCCGTGGATGCGGCGTCGAAAGCCCGTGCCGATCTGGCCGCTGTCCGTAGCGCGCCGCTGATCGCCTACAGCCACGAGGGCGGCGGCCTGGCGGGTCTGCCCGGATCGAGCGCCACGGTTCCGGCGATCGAGACCGCCGCCGCTGGCGCGGCCACCGAGCTCGATCAACTGCGGCATGGATCGACCATCGGCCAGGCCCGCGCGACGCGGCTCCCCAACCGCAACTTCCTCATCGTCGCCGGCAGCGCGATCCCCTGCCTGCTGCAGACGGCCATGGACACTGCCACGCCGGGCTATGTCAGCTGCCTCATTCCGCGCGACGTGCTCTCCGACACCGGCGGCGTCGTGCTCCTGGAGAAGGGCACCAAGGTGCTGGGGGAATACCGCAGCACCCTGCGCCAGGGCCAGAAGCGGCTGTTCGTCCTCTGGACCCGGGCTGTGACCCCGGCGGGTGTGGCGATCCGCCTGGAATCCCCCGCCGCGGATGCGCTGGGCCGCGCGGGCTTCGATGGCGAGCTCGACACCCACTTCTGGGACCGGTTCGGCGGCGCGCTGCTGCTCTCTATCGTTAACGACGGGACCTACGCCTTGGCGGGCAATGGCGGGGCCAGCAACACGGCCCGCGTACCCTCCGACGCCGCGGCCGTGGCCCTGCAGAACTCGATCAACATCCCGCCTTCGCTGCGCAAGGGGCAGGGCGCGGAGGTGACGATCTTCGTGGCCCAGGACTTCGACTTTTCCAGCGTCTACGGCCTGCAGGCGCGCTGAGACCATGGTCCAGGATCACGCCATCCTGCATCACTACCTGGCGCCACTGCAGGCCGGCCTCGCCCCGGACGACGTTACCGAGCTGGTGATCAACCGCCCCGGTGAGCTGGGGCTGGAACGCCGCGGCGGATGGGAGTGGCGAGACGCACCCGAGCTCACCGACGTCTGGCTCGAGACCCTGGCGCGGGCGGCGGCGGCTTTCACCGCCCAGGACGTCACCGCCGAGACGCCGATCTGCTCGACGGTGCTGCCCGGCGGGGAGCGCTGCCAGATCGTCCTGCCACCGGCCGCCGAGCAGGTCTCGCTCACGGTGCGCAAGCCGTCGGCGGCGCACCTCGATCTCGACGACTTCGCGCGCCAGGGTCTGTTCGACCAGGTGGCGCTCGCCACCAACAGTCTCTCACGCGACGAGACGGCGCTTGCGGCGCTCTACGCCGCCGGCGACTGGCCGGCGTTCTTCCGACTGGCGGTGGCAAGCCGGCGCAACATCCTGATCTCCGGTGCGACGGGGTCTGGCAAAACCACCCTCGCCAAGGGACTGGTTCAGTTGATCCCGAGATCAGAGCGGTTGCTCACCATCGAAGACGCCCGGGAACTCACGGTGCCGCATCGCAACGCCGTCCACCTGCTCTACGCCAAGGATGGCCAGGGCCTGGCCAAGGTGGGGGCCAAGCAGCTCCTGGAAAGCGCCCTTCGCATGCGGCCCGACCGCATCCTGTTGCAGGAGCTGCGCGACGGCACCGCGTTCTTCTATCTTCGCAACGTCAACACCGGCCATCCCGGGTCGATCACCACCATTCACGCCGACAGCGCCATGCTCGCCTTCGAGCAGCTGACGCTGCTGGTGAAGGAGTCCGAAGGCGGCCGCGACCTGCCGCGGGCCGAGATCCGCACCCTCCTGCATGTGCTGGTCGATATCGTCGTTCAGATGCGCCGGATCGAGGGCGAATTTCGCATCACTGAGGTCTGGTATGACCCGCTTCGCAAGCGCGCCTTGGCCGCTTAAGGCGGCTTACGTCGGCGTCCTGACGGCCGGCGCCGCGGCCGTGTTGGCGACGCTGGCGACGCTCGTCGCCCTCGCGGGTCTGCGCCGCCTGTCGGCGCACCTGGATCCAGCCGCCGTGCCCGCCTGGTTTTGGTACTTCCGCGGCGATCCGGCGGTGCGGCGCTGGATGGGCCTGGGACTGCTGGCGGCCCTCAGCGGCGCGGCGATGCTCGGGCTCGTCGTGCTGCGCAGCCTGCGCCCGCCGCTCTACGGGACGGCGCGCTGGGCGAGCGAAGTGGAGATCCGCCGCGCAGGTCTGCGGGCCAATCCGGGGATCCTGCTGGGCCGCAGGGGCGGCGCGCTGCTCAGCTTCGGCGGCGCCGAGCATGTCCTGCTCTACGCCCCCACCCGCACCGGCAAGGGCGTCGGCGTGGTGATCCCCAACCTGCTGTCCTGGCCGGACTCGGTGGTGGTGCTGGATGTGAAGCGGGAAAACTGGGAGGCGACCGCCGGCTTCCGCGCCGCCCACGGCCAGCAGGTCCTAGCCTTCGATCCCCTGGAGGCGGAAGGCCGCACCGCGCGCTTCAACCCTCTGGGCCACATCGACCGTACTGACCCCTTCGCGGTGCTCGATGAGTTGCAGAAGCTGGCGGTGATGCTGTTCCCGGCGCCGCACAATGCCGACCCCTTCTGGGCGGAAGCGGCGCGCACCGGCCTGATCGGCGTCGGCGCCTATGTGGCCGACACGCCCGAGCTGCCGTTCAGCCTGGGCGCCATCTACGCCCAGCTGACCGAGGGCGATCCGCGCACGCGGTTTCCCGCGATCCTGGCCGCTCGGCGCAAGGCCGGCCGGCCCCTGTCGGCGGGCGGGGAAAGCGCGCTTTCCGACTTCTGCTCAGCCTCGGAAAACACCTTCGCCTCCATCAAGCAGACCCTCACCAGTCGGATGAATCTCTGGCTCAATCCCCGGGTCTGCGCGGCGACCGACGTCAGCGACTTCGACCTGCGCGACCTGCGGGCCAAGCGCATCTCGCTCTATCTGACGGTGTCGCCGGACAACCTCGCCAGGGTCGCGCCGCTCTACAACCTCCTCCTGCAGCAGCTGATCGACCTGAACACCCGCGAGCGTCCGGGCAACGGACGTCACCAGGTCCCGGTCCTGGTGCTGCTCGACGAGTTCGCGCGGCTGGGCCACGCCAGCGTCATCGCTCACGGCTTCTCCTACGTGGCCGGCTACGGCCTTCGCCTGCTGCCGGTCCTGCAGAGCCCCGCGCAACTGCGCGCCGAGTACGGCCCCGACCTCGCCGAGGAGATCATCGCCAACTGCGGGGTGGAGATCGCCTTTGCCCCCAAGGAACTGAAGATCGCCCAGGAGCTCTCAGAGCGTCTGGGCGTCTACACCTACGAGGGCCGCTCCAGCAGCCGGCCGACTGGTCTCGCCAAGGGACACCGCAGCCGCACCGAGTCCGACCAGCGCCGGCCGCTGATGCTGCCGCAGGAGCTGATGCAGATGCCGGCCGACCGGCTGATCGTCCTGCGGGCCGGCATGCCGGCTGTCCGCGGTCGCAAGATCGTCTACTGGCGCGAGCGGGCCTTCCGCCGGCGCCAGACCCCGGCGCCGGTCATCCCGCCGCACGCGACCGTCGCCGGACCCCACAGCGTCTCGCCCGTCCCCCTCGCGTCGTCGCCCACCTCCGCTCAAGCCGACGCCGACCTGCGGCTGGAGCTGATGCTCCCCGCCCTCGCGGCGACCGGCCTCGCGCCGCTGCCGGCGCAGGGCGCCGGCGAGGCCGAGGTCGCCGACTGGGTCGAGCGGTTCATCGATGCGTCGGTTCAGCTTCCCGGAGACCCAGAACATGGCCGCTGATGCCCCACCTCCGAACAGCGTCAAGGCCACCGGCCAGCGTCGCTCGACCGTCGCAGGCGACGTCCCGGAAGACCTGCGGCGGCGCTACTATCTGGATGGCCGCGGCGGTCTGGGCCTGGGCTTCTATGCCGACGCGACAATCCCCACCCCGGCGTTCCGCGACCGCGGCGACCGCCTGGTCGCCACCCGGAGCGATCCGCACACCATCCGCCACCTGACGGCCATCGCGCGCCACCGCGGCTGGACGCGGATCACCCTCAGCGGCGATCCCGCCTTCCGCCGCGAGGCCTGGCTGACAGCCCGCGCCGAGGGGCTGGAGGTCCGAGGCTACCGCGCCACCGTCCGCGACGGTCAGGAACTGGAGCGACGGATCGAGGCTCAGCGCCGCCGCGAAGCCTGGTCGAACCTCGGCCGCGACCTCGCCCAGGCCCGGGCGCAGCCTGACCCGACCCTGCACCGGGCCGGTCCCAAGGCCCGCCTCGAGGTCGCCGAAGCGCTGGTGAAATCCCGCATCGCCGACCCTGCCGCGCAGGCCCGCCTGCTGGCGGCGGCGCGCGCCCGGGTGGCCGGGTGGCTGGAGCGCGGCGGCCGCTTCGATGACCTGGATCTCGACCGCAGGGGCACCGTGCGGCGCGAACGCGGCCGCGGTCGATAGGGCTGCCGGCCGCCGCGCCGATCAGCCGTTGAGGCGCGCCTCAAGCGCACGGACGCTGGCGATCACGGCGTCGAACGCCGGCGCAGGCCCGAAGATCATCGCGCTCATCGCCGCATAGTCGCGGTATAGCGCCTCGACCATCCCGTCGTGCGGGGTCAACGCCAAGGTCGGTGGCTGCGCGCTCGCCAGGTCGTAGTCGGGTCGGTCGAAGAACATCCGCGCGTGGGCCACGCAATCGGCGCCTAGCGACAGGTCGGCGCTCGCCGCGCCGCCCACGGGCGAGGCCATCAGGCGATGCAGGTCGTAGTAGTGGCGGGAGATCCGCTGGCCGCCGCCGCGCAACTCGCCGCGCCGCTCGAACCAGCGCCGTAGCCCGTGGACGATCACCACCTTGTCCCAGAAGGTGCGCGCCGGATCGACCGTCCTGACCTTGGCCACGCTCAGGTCGAGGTCCGGGGCGTCCGCATTGACGTAGGCCTCCAGCCGCCGAAGCGAATGGGGGTCCAGCGCCGATTTCGCGCCGGACTCGATCTTCACGGCCGGCCGGATGTAGCCGCCCGCCGCCGTGGCGGCCGGATACCAGAGCAGCAGGGTCTGGTCGTCATCGTCATCGGGCCGCACGCCAAAGCCGTCCAAGGAGAGTCCGGTCCGGTCCGCCGTGGCGGCGATGATCGCCGTCAGCTGCTGGCCGAGCGGGCCCTGGACATAGGCGCGGCAGGTTCCGTGGATGGTCGCCAGGGTGGCCAGCCGCCGGGTCCGGCTCATGGCGAGCAGTTCCTCCACGCTCGCCGGCACCTGCAGGTCATCCCGGAAGACGGTGACGTCGATGTCCTCGGAGAAGCGGCTGATCAGCCCGAAGCCCTTGGAGAGCGAGGTCCCGCCCTTGAACAGCAGGCGCGGACCGCCCTTCGGCAAACCGTTGAACAGGGCGTCGAGGGTCCAGCAAACCCAGAAGTCCTTCTCGACGTTCTGCGGCGTCGTGCCCAGGCGCTCCGCGGTCGTCCCGAACAGCCCGGCGCGCGTCTGCGGGTCCGCCGACAACACTTGGTCGAAGGCCGGATTCATCATGGCGGCGCCTCGCGTCCCAGGGCTGGCGAAGGAGACGTCTCCACGCCCTCGGCCAGGGCGGTCCGCAACGTGGCCTGCATCCAGGCCGGCAGGGTCGAGAGGCCCTCGGCCAGGTCCTGGCGCAGGACCGGGCCCTGGTCCGGATCGTCCAGCAACCGCCGAACCCTGCGAAGCACCTGCTCGCGTTCCCCCTCGCGGCCCAGGGTATCGCGAAGCCAGTGCAACGCCTGGACCAGGCGCATGGCGGGACGGCCCGCCCAGAAGAGCTTGCTCGCGGCCGTGGGCCTAAAGACGATGCTGAGCGCGCCCAGGCGGATGGGCCGCAGGCGCGCGTCGGCGTGGACCACGATCTTGGCGGGAACGGCGTTGGTGAGGCCCAGGTCGTTGGCCGCGGTCATCCCATCCACCAGGACGCGGATCTGATCGCGCCGCGCCACGGCGTCGATGACGCCGCGCGGGTCCGCCGGATTGGGCTGGCCGGTCAGGCTGTTGGGCGTCGGGCGGTCGTAGAGACCACGGTCGAGGCGACGCAGGTCGCCGGCCTTCACCAGCCGCTGCAGCGTCTTGTCGACCGCCTCGCGGTTACCGAGGTCGAGGAAGTCCCCCGGCGTCCAGACGGCCCGCGCGCCCCCCGCGGCGAGGCGCGCCTGGATCGCAGCCTTCAGATCGGAACGCTCCATCGCCATGTCCGAAATACATATACAAATTTCGGACAAAGTCGATGTCCGAAAAACACCCATAGATTTCGGACCTCGACGCGAAACCAGCCCGCGCAACTCATCGGAGTCCATACATCACAATGAGGGCATCCTCTCCCCTTGTGGGAGATCGGTCAGCCACATCATATTGTTTTCACGTAATAATTTCAACCAATAGTCCGCTGTGTAGGACCTGTGTAGAGATGCAACGGATGTACGAGCGAGACGCACTCCGCTGCATATTCCGGTGGAGTTGGCGGACTTAGGCTGACCTGCGCCACGAGCGGACATTCGCGCCCCAGCGCGAAGCCGACATTCACGGTGCCGACCGAGAGGCCTACCTCGGCCCTGGGCCGAAGCCGCTTCCGCGCGATTCGAGCTTCAGAATTTCGGCTCAACATGCGCCCGATGGGTGATCGTCAACCGGAGCCGATCTTCGGTTTCTTTCAGCTGGGCCGTGGCGAGACCTTGGCGCGTACGCCGATGCCGGTTCTTCAGGCCGCGAAGGGCCGGAATGGCTTTCTCGCCGAACGCGCTAACGATCAAGGACAGCGTCGCATCGGCGAAAGCATCGAGTGAGGCTTGCGGCGTCGGGGACGACCGCTGGCAATCAAGGTTCAAGGTCAGAGTCAGCTGCGTCGCCGCCAATTCGGCGCCGCTGACCGTGTAGGTCAAGCTGTCGCCCAACACGTCCTGGCTCAATTTTCGGTAAGCAGAGTTCGCGCGCCACTCAGCGAATTGGGGGTTGTAGCCTTGCGTTGGAAGGCCCTTGTCACTGAGCCAGGTGGCCGCCGCTTGGGGCGGCCATCCGATTTCGGGCGGAATGGGCGGTGGGTGTCGCTCGCGAAGATGGGCCGCCTGCATCATTGCCACGATACGCCGGACGTCTTCGCGGCTTTCCGCCCCAAGGTTGAAGAGGGCTGCTTTCCAGCGCCGAAGCAGCTTCACGTTGAGACCGAAGGATAGCACTGCCTTACGCATGGCGTAGCCGGCGACGCCCGAGGCCTTCAGCCGTATCGGAAGGATGATCGCGACCATCATGTAGGCCGAGTAGACGTTGAACGCGTACATGAACGGTAGGAAGAGTAGCGATAGAAGGGCCGGAACGGCGAACTCGCGGCCGGTCGACGCGGTCGCAAATCCCTTGAAGTCGCTGACCAGCCGCCAGGCGGCGTAGAACAACAGGACACCGCCCAAGAGGGACAGGAGCCCTCTGAACGGCCTTGTGACGAGAGCAGTCTCCGATTTGCTTTCCGCGACGCCGGCCATCAGCGAAATGAAGACGACGACTGGCACGAGGACGAGTTCGGCGACGAGTGGGAAAGTATAGAACTCCGTCACGAAGGTGACGATGACCGTGAAGCTCAGGAGCTTGCGCAGCGTCGTCTTGACCGTGTCGTCCGGGTCTGATTCCCACCGTTTCAGATCAAACATCCACCCGAGCACGAAGGTGCCAAACCAAACCAAGGTCGTCTTCAGATTCGCAAGACGCCAGAGGTCGAGTCTTTCGAGAAGCCAGACGCTTCCGGCCACATAGATCGCCATGGCAACGATCGATCGCAGGAGGATCGGCTTGAAGAAGGACCTCGCGACGCCCCTCAACGCTGGCCACGCATTCCCCTTCCACACCGCCCAGATCAAAAGGATTGCGAACCAGATGACGGTCGCAATCTCGCGGGTGTTGAGCACCTCCATCTTGCAACTGTGCGAACGAGTCCGGCGAGACGTCCAGCTGCGACCGACCGCTCCGCCAGCGGCCAGCTAAGGACGCCTGGCTCGGCGGCAGGAGAAGTCTTTCCCCGCAATGCCTGATAGTCATCCGGACCCAAGACCGATGCGCCTCCCACGGCCCGTCAGTGATCATATGAGGCCGGGCGAGCAGCGGAGCTCAGGAGGGTGACCTAGGATGAGGTTTAAAGAGTTCGGAGTTCCGGACGTCTACATCGTGCACCATTTCTCCACAGACGACGCCGAGGCCAATGCCGCTGTCCACTATCTTGAGGAGTCGGGCCGCCGGTTCGATCTTGGCCAGGGGCGCTCGATCCTCTTCCACCGAGCGCACGTCCCGAACACTCAGGATCATGTGCACTTCGTTCAGGACGGCCGGAAACTCTACGCCCTCAACCGCGACGGCACGGCCCACGACGCCAGCCACGGCAAGCAGATGCACCGCTGGGCGATGGACGCCGTGAAAGACCGCTACCAGGACTTCGTCATCCCCAAGGCAGGGCTCATCGAGGCGATGTTCAACCAGGTCGGCGTGCTGATAGAGACGGCCTCACACCGCGGTCAGGTCCACCTGACGCCCGCCTTCCTGTCGGCGGCGATCGCCTACGCCGAGACCCACTAGCGACCTGACGGCCGGCGGGACGGTCCCTCCGCGCGGTCCGGCGCGGGCCCCGGGTCCAACCCCACGACCCGCACCTCCACCCCGCCCGCGCGATTGCGGACGATCGCCCTGGCCTGGTCCGCCAGCCAGCCGGTCAGGGCAGCGAAATCCCAGACCGCGCGGGTCACCGGGTCGCGCCAGCTCCGTGCGCCGTGATGGGTGATCACCAGCAGGCCCTGACGACGGCTTTCGGGCAGCAGGTACTGTTCGGCCAGCTGCGCCTCCAGGGCGTGCCGCAAGGTCTTGGGACTCCAGCCCGGCATGCCGCCGTGCTTGACCTCAAGGGCCACCTGCACGGAGACCGAGGTCGAGGCCGCCAGGAGGTCTGGCTTGTTGCCCGCGGCCACCTCGGTCTCCCGGAAGGCGTGGAAACGCCCCTTCGAACGCAGGTTGAGCTGTTCGAGCAGGTAATTCTGCACCTCCTCCTCGGTCTGCAGGCGCCGCAGCGCGGCGTTCGAGGCGCCGTCGGCCTGGCTGAACCCCAGCTGGATATCCCGCAAGACGCCCTCGACCACGCGGAGCAGGTCGGCGCCGGACTTCACCGGCGCCACCGTCTCGCGCTCGAAGCGGACGACCTCCTCGGCCGACCAGGGGCGGGTCTCGGCGTCGGCCTCGGCGACACCGTGCGCCAGCTCCCCGAACCGCCGGGCGCTGTCCGCGAAATCCGGCTGCCGGGCCAGGGTCACCAAGGCTGCAAACACGTCGGGCCCGGTCCGTTCGAGCAAGGCGTTGAGCAGGGCGCCCCGCGCGTGGGCCGCGTCGTCCCGGCTGCTCATGGTCCGGCGTGACGGCCGCTGGTCCTCCGACAGCGGAATGTGCCGGTAGGCGAGCTGCAGCAGCCGCTCCAGGACCGGCACGGACCACCGCGCCCAGGTCTGCGACGGCAGCGCCGAGCGCTCTCGCCCAAACAACACCACAAAGGTGACGCCGACCGCCGCGGGCGTGGCCTCGGGCGCGCCCAGCCAGGCCTCAAGCGCTTCGACCGCGGCCTCCGGCGCCACGACGAACATCAGGGCCAGGGTCAGCCGGGCCCACTCCGCCTCGCCAGCCGCCAAGTGCTTGCGGAGCCGCCGTCGCGCCACGACCAGGAGCGCGACCCGGTCGCGCGGGTCGAGCTCGGCGCGCCCCACCACGGTGATCGCCCGGCCCAAGGCCTCGAGACTACGCGGCGCGCGGCGCTTCAGGAGCTGCACCACCTCGCGGACCAGCGGTGCCGGTGCGTCGGCCGATGGCCGCGCGCAGCGGTCCAGCAGCGGACTTCGACCCCACTTGCGGCCCCACTCCTCGCCCAGGGACCGGATCAGCATGGGCATGGCCGCGGCGGGCCGCGCGGCTGTCAGACGGTCGAGCCATTCCGGATTGCCGAAGTCCGTCAGGACGCCGTGCAGCGTCGCGCGTTCCACTTCGGCGTCGGACAGGCCCACCATCCACTCCGGCCTGGTGACGTCCTCAAGGTTGAGCCCGCCCAGGGCCAGCTGGTTCTCGTAGCGCGTCGTTAGCCGGTCCGCGGCTGTCCAGACGGGCCGGGCCGGCTTGATCTTCCGCCACTGCAGCATCATCCCGTCCCGGAAGGCCTCAGCCACGGACAGCCCGAAAGCCGGGGCGAGGTCGCGCCAGCGCAAGGGCGTTCTCGCCACGTCCTCGTTGCCCTCTTCGTTGAGCCAGACCGCGAGCTGCCAGAGGCGGTAGCCGGCGCGTTTCCAGACGCCCACTGCCTCGGGATCCCGCAGGACGTCGGCCTCCAGGATCTGCTGGTCCCGGAAGGCCAGCCAGCCGGTGCGCTTCTGAGCCTCCTGGGTCTCGCGCTTCTTGGCCCAGTTGCGGTCCTGGATCGCGTACTTCCGCTCGTCGGGATCGGTGGGCGGCGGCGCGCGGTAGCGCGCCAGCTCCTCAACGAGCTCAGGGCAGCCGGCAACGAGGGTATCCAGCCGGTCGGCCGCGGCATCGAACCGCTCCAGCGACCGCAGGACGAGGATCAAGCCGTTCAGGGCCAGCTTCCGGTCCGTCAGCAGCTCACGGCCCTGCACGTCCTCTCCGAGCCAATCGAGGTCCGGCTCCTCCAGGGTCCACAACCAGCCGCCGTTGTGGCCAATCTGGAAGATCGCGGTGGGCGCCCAGTCCGGCTCCCGCTCACGGTCCACCGTGGCCCAGAACAGGGCGCGGTTGAGCGCCGGCTGGGCCGCGACAGCGGCGCGCAGATTCTCATTGTCGACCTTGTCGCGGTGCTCCGACAGGCTGATGGCGCGCAGCAGCCGCACCAGCGGCCGGCTGGGCGGCGCGGTCCCGTTGCGCGAGATCTCCTCAAGGGCAAAGCTGACGAACCCCTTGAGGATGTCTCCGTAGCGCTCGGGCAGGGCGTCGCGGTGATGTTCGACCGGCAGGGCGAGGCCGGCCTCGGCCAGGCCGTAGATGAACTCAGACCGCTGCGCCGCGGTCGCCTTCTTCAGCAGGTGCGGGATGTAGCCCGCGAACTCCCCCATGCTGTCGTCTACCGGGACCCGGTCGAGGATCGACAACAAGTCGGCGACGCTCAGGTGGACCGGAAACAGATCCAGGGCCCAGGAGGAGGCCAGCCGTACGCTGGACTGGTCTGCCGCAGCGCGCGCGCAGGCCGCGACCTGCGCCAAGGCGGCTTCGTCGCCGATCGCGTTCAGCGCCCCGACGGCGATGATCCGCTCAGTGTCGCCAGCGGCGGGATCAAGGGCAGCGCCCAGGGCGAGATCGATGCAGGCCTCGATCGTTGATTCCCGGATGCAGCGCAGCAGATCGATCCGCACCGCGGCCTGATCAGTCGCCGCCCAGGCGGCCCGGATGGCCGGCGCCAGCGCCTTGTCGGAAAACAGCCAGAGCGCGCGGTCCTCGACATGGGCCTGGGACTGGACGCCGGCCTCCTCATGGAGGGCGTAGGCCAGTAGCAGGTGGGCGCGGGTCTCCAGGCTGAGCGAGCGGGGATCGCCGTGCAGCAGCAAGACGAGCGGCTCGCGGCGAATGACCTCCGTGCAGATCTCCGGCCGCCAGATCGACAGCCAGGCGGCGATGGGGCGCAGGGACGGGACCACCGTCTCGACGCCGTAGCGCTCGGAGAACAGCAAGGACCAGACCGCCCCCAGGGGCGCCCCGCCCGCCAGCAGGCCGTTGAGCCAGGTGGCGGCGAGGTATTCCTGGGTGCCTCGGTGATGGAAGCGAAGCCGCCCATAAGTCGAAGGGGCGAATACGCCCCGCCGCAGTAAGGCGTTGCGCTGGGCGTCGTTGAGGCCGGACAGGATCGGTGCGGGATCGAGCGCCCCGGCGGCCAGCGTCGGGTCCGCCTCGTCGCCGGGGGACAGCAGGGTGAAGGCGCGCCCCAAGGTCAGGGCCGCGGCTAAACGCTCCGCCCCGTGCCGGGCCGCCTCGACGGACAGGACGTCATTGTCTGGCCGAAAGGGGTCCTGCTCCAGGAGTTTGGCCGAGACCGCGTGCTCGGTCATCTCGGCCAGTGAGCCAAAGGCTCGGTGGTCCCGCCAATAGCTGGCCAGCCGGAGCAGGTCACCAGGGCGTTCGGCGACCTCGTCCAAACCGAAGCGGTTGATCGCCGCCAAGAAGCCGTCGACATCCGGAGTCCCGACCTCGACCGCGATCTCGCGCCGATCGTCGCCGGTTAGCGGCATGAGCTGGACCACGTAGAGTTCTTCTGGCGGGGTCTCTGCCACCACCCGCGACGCCCGCCGGTCAGGCGCGCTGGTGAAGACCCGCGCCAGCAGGGCCTCGTCCGGGTCGACAGTCGCGTCGACGGCCTCGGGCTCGGGTGCTGGTGGCAGGGGCAAAAGCGAGCGGATGACCCGCGGATCCTCGCTGACCCGCCAGTCGCTGGCCCGGCAGGAGATCACGATCCGCGCCCGGGCGAGGGACGCGCCCAGGTCCTTGGCCACTCGGCGCAGGGCACCCTCGAAGGATTTCCGGTTCAGGCGGGCCTCGTCGACGGAGTCCAGGAAGAACCAGGCCTCGCCATTGCCCTCCCTCCGCCACCTCTCGAACCGCGCCTCGTGGTCCGGATCGAGGGCGTCCTCGATCCGCCCGTCGGCGAGATCGTCGATGCGGACAAAAAAGCCTGCCTCGCCTTCTGTGTTCAGGCGGTCGGCCTGCGCCTTCAGCTCCCAGGTCTTGCCAGCCGAGGCTTCTGCGAGGATCACAACCCGGCGGTGGGCCAGCAACGCCGACCAGTCCACCCATCCTCCATAGGCTCGGCCCCAGCGGCCGAGGTCGCGGTCGGGCGCTTGGTCCCTGCGGAGCGGCGCAAAACTACGGGTTGAAGGATGCGTCATGGCGGCCGATTCGTTTGGCCGAGATTAGCTCGCAAGACCGTGTAGCGGTGCGCGAAGCGTAGCTCCAATCGTGCGCTGCTCTGTCTCCCTGATCGAATTGCAGAGCATGCAAGTTCGCGGCAGTGATGCGATCGAAAAGGGCTCTCCACCTGGCAATGGACGCCGTTCGAAACGGGCGAGCCTTCAGAGGCCTCCTCCCACGGGTTGGCTTGGGCCGTCTTCGAGCGGTGACATCGCGCCGATCAGCCTCCTAGCCTTCGGGTTGAGGCGATCCTAGTCGCGCAGGATCTACATTTCCGAGCTCGGAAGAACTCCCTTGATCCGGGACGGCAGCTTGCGCCGCCGCGATCAAATGCTCCGGAAGCGCTAACGCCACCTCGCCGCCGGCTCGGGCCACGCGCAGTCGGCCGTGGTTGACCGCGGCGCGATGCCACTCGACCGGCGCCAGCAGCGCGGGGGCATGGGCCACCAGCGCCTTGCGCAGCGCTTCAATCCAAGCCTCCGCTGGCTCCTCGGGGGTCACTAGATCAACCGCGTCCCGCAACAAGGTCGCGACGCGTGGACCCTCGCCCGCAAACGAGAGAGTCGTAAGAAGCCCCTCTCTCATCCAGCGGATCGCGAGCGACACTGTGGCGACTCGGCCTGCCGCAACCTCCTGGGCGAGAGCGTCGGCGACGGCCGCGGCGGTCTCGCGCCATGCCCGGGATAAGGGCTGATCATGTCCCAGGGTAATGGTCGACAGATTGTGCTCACCATCCAGATAGGTAGCGGCGCTGGTCACCGTCGGGTCAGTGAAGGTCTGAAGCGCTTTCGCCAGGGCCCCTGGGCCCACTTCAACGCAAGGGGTTTCGTGTTTCCCAACCGCCTGGACCCAATCGATCTCAAGGCGCGGCTCAAGCGCGACATCGTCAGACTTCGCGAAGTCGAAGTTTATGAGCGCACTGAGCGCAGGAATGGCCCGAGCGGGCCGCCCGTCGTCGTCGGAGAGGTGCGCGTCGTCGACCTCGCCATCGGAATCCTCGAGCTCGCCGAGATACTCAGGGATCAACCGATTGCCGCGGTAGAAGTCCGAGAGCAGGCGCTTCCAGTCCGCTGGCACCAAGGGCCCATCTAGACGGAAGAGCTTGGTATATTCGGCCTGCTTACCGGCCCTGTCGATCGCTACATCGATCCGCGCCAAATAGGCGATCTCGTCATAGGCCCGGATCGCGCCATCGAAATGCGAAACGGTCTGGCTGGCGACATCGTATTCGGCGTGGGCGTAGCGGCACCCGAACTGTTCGCCCCGCAGGCCGGGGCTCTGTTCCTCGATCAGTTCCTCCACCTCGAAGGTTCTGACCTCGCGTGCGCCCGTCGCATCGACGCGCGTCTCCGGCGCTTTCCACCAGATTTGGGTCTTGTCGACGTCAGAATAAAACCGGCCGCTTTGGCTCGATTTGAACTCCGCGACGCCGCTAGGGATCGCCGAGATGTCGTCTTGAAACTTCGGGCCGCGCCACCATTCCAGTTCGATCGGTTCACGAACGCTGTCGGGATGGCCAACCAGGTCCGGATCAAGGCGCAGACGTGGATTGAGTTCAACCGACTCGCTGACCTGGTGGAAGCTTCGAAGCGCGTAACCGTTTAGCGAATTCAGGTGCGACAGACTGCGGCGGAAGAAGCGATGCGCGAAGAGTAGCAGGCGGTGGGTCCGCTCATGAAACACCCCAGGCAAGACTTGCTCGGTCTGGCTCAGCAGCGCGCGGTAATCAACCAGACCGTCCTTGTCGACGAGACCTCCCGCCGGGTCGAAGAACTGCGGGTAGAGGTCGGCCGCCACCCGGGGGCGGCTTGCGGCGGCGGCTTCAGCGACGAGGAAGAGCAGCCGACCTTCGCCGGCGTCTCCGATCCGCGTGCGCAGGTCTTCGGCATAGGGCGCCGTCTCGGCGCTGTGGCGCCGGCGCATGTAGCCGTTGATCAAGCGGCTGACCTGTTCGCGATCCTCTTCGTCCTGCGGCATGAAGAAGACGCCGAGCTGTCGGCTGCGATCTCGGGTCAGTAAGACCCCCGTGCTCCGCGACCAGCCCACGCTGCGACATTGATCATGGCTGATGTTTAGAGGCAGGCCGATCGGCGCGCCGGCATCCAGGCAATTGCGAATGTGGTGTTCAACAGATTCCGTCAAGGCGGAGAGCGGGAGCAGCATCTTGTCCCGGTTCACGCCGTCGGTGTTGAGAACGCCGTAGTCCAGCCGCATGTGTCCGCTCGATGCGTTAGCCCTTCCCCATAAATAGGTGCGCCGGTGTGGAATGCCCTCATCCGTCCACAGCTCCGAATGCTCATGGTTCGGCGGTGGCCGCCGCGTCGCGCGTCTCAAACATCCGCCGTACGAGGTCAGCACCAGGATCCGTCAGCCCTGCCGCCAGTGCCCCCACATCAATCTCCCCCAACTCCTCGGCGATCTCAGCGCGCCGCCGCTCGAGGTGGTGGTGCAGGGAGGAATCAGAAGGTGCGGTGACGGCGTCGAAGTAGGCCTTCAAGCCCACGAACACGAAGGCCCCATGCAGGACGCCGCCGAAGCTGCGGGGCTCCGGCCGCCAAGGCGAGGGCAACATGCCCGTCTGGTCGCTGACCAGGGGGGTGATTGCATCGAGCTCGGTAAGGTGCAGGTGCAGCGCCTCGTGGATGATGCCTTCGGCGAGCCGCAGTGCGCCAACCTCATCGTGACGATCGGGAACCGAAACGAAGATGCGGTCCCGCCAGTGCGGCTCGCTATGGCTAACGTCGTAGCCGGGCTCGGCCTGCAGCAGGTGTACAGCAGCCACGCGCGTGGCGACGATCGCCGCCAGGCTTGGCGCCCAAGCGATGGCCTTGGCGGCCTTGGCGAATAGGCCGTTGTCGGTGAGCCTGATATCCGCGAGTTGGAGGCCACCCGCTCGGACATGGGCGGCAACATCGGGGGGTGCCGCAACCACGAGAGGCCAGAGCCAGACCGCATTTAGGGGCGCGACCGCGACGGAGATCTCCAGGCCGGGCAGCCGCCACGGCTCATCCAGGCGCGGAGTCACCCTAGCCGCCGCGCGCGGCCTGAAAAGAATAGACTAGGGTGTAGCGTTCGCCACTCTGGATCGTGGACACCGCGTGGAAAGAGTGCGCGCTGATCCCGAACGCCATGGCCGATCGGTGGGTGGGGCGCAGCATCCGTTGGACGTCCTCCGGCGAGGCACTGCCGAACAACATGAGCAGGCCGCCTTGCTCGTCGGCCCAGCCGCGATTGAGCTGGACCAGCAAGCGATGGGTTTCGCCGTCGGCCAGGTAGTCGTTGTGCACGCGGATGGTCTGGCCGGGCAGCAGCTTGTGGGCGGTTACTTCCGTCAACCGAAGGCCCCGCGCGCCCAGCGGCTGGAACATCAGCCGCGTCAGGTGGTCCACGGTGTCCGTCGCGAGCAGCGGATTGAGTTCAACAGGAAGGGCGTTCGGAGCGAGATGGAGTTCCCACTGCTCATAGAAGCTGGCGATGCGAAGGCGCCACGGCGCATCCGTCTCCATCCAGGCGAGCGCCGCCTCGCACAACCCCTCCGCCAGGGGCGACGGGTGGGTGGCGTGCGCGAAGGGCCTCGCGCGGACCTCGGCGGCGAGCATGGCGACGGTCACGCCGCGCGGTCCTTAAGGTAGGGGGCGAGCAGCGCTTCCATGCGCGCGATAAGCAGCATCTGGTCGGCGCAGAAGACGGTCGGATTGTCATAGCCCGCGCCCTCCTTGAACCGGTGGGTGACCATGCCGCCGCCGCAGACCCGCAAGTGCGGGCATGCGTAGCAGGTCGGAGAGCTCGGCCGCTGCGCCAGATGATAGGCCTTGAACTCCGGACTGGCGGCAATGTCCGCCAGGGCCTGACGCCCCAGCACCCAGGTGACGTCGAAGGTGTCCCCTAACGGCGAGCTCTTGAGGGTGTCGTTTTTCTTCACCGCGCCGTCGGTGTCGATAACGAGGATGCCGTAGTCTGTGAGACCGACCCCTTCTTTCACCCCGGCGCCGCCCAACAGCAGGCGCATCATGTCGTCGAGCAGCCGGCTTCGGAACGGCGCCGGATCGGCCACGTAACGGTCGAGGATTCGGCACATCCAGGCGCCATACTCCGCTGAACTCGCCGACGCTTTGCCGAACGGCAGGGTCGTGTGGTTGCCGTCCCGGTACAGGAAGTCGACGCTCGGGACGTCGAGCGCCTTGAAGTAGTCGTAGACCGCTTCGGGGTCGGAAGTGGGATCCACCACACACAACACCCCAGAGAACAGCCGGCCCGCCGCGGTATGCGCCTTCAGTCGCTCCAACCCAGCCACCACCTTGCCGTGGGTCGCTCGCTGGCGCAGGTCTACGCGAAACCGGTCGTGCACCGCTGGCGGCCCATCGAGGCTCACCGACAGGGTCACGTCGAAACGGAGGCATAGGTCCAGGACGGCGTCGGAAATCAGCACCCCGTTGGTCTGGATGCTGATGCCGCAGGCCGCGCCCAACTGAGCGCGTAGCTCAGCGAACAGGCCCTCAAGCCGCGGCAGCCCCAGGAGTAGCGGTTCACCGCCGTGAAGGACGATCGAGAACGGCCGACCCTGGGCGCGCATCAGCGCGCCCAGTTCCGCGGCGACGAGCGCCTGGGTGTCGGCGGCCATGCGCTTGGGCAGGGTCCGCCAGCTCTCGTCGCCCATGTGGTAGACGTAGCAATAGCTGCAATCGAGATTGCAGCGGCTGGCGACCTTCAGCAGGACCGTGTCGATGTGCATGACGGCCGCCGCGCCGGTCAGCGGTTGTGGCGGTTGAAGGTCCGGTTGTAGCTGCGCGGCACGTCAACGGTCTCGGCTCGCACCTCTTCAATCAGCCGGCGGATCGCCGGGCTGTCGAGCGGCACGTCGAGGTGCGGAGTCGTCCTCGCCTCAACCGGCTTTGCGGGCATAGACCCATCGGCCATCATCAGTCCTCCGTTCTCGCGAACGTCTATCATACGCGACAGTGGCCTAGAAATGAAGGTATAGGTGGGAAATTGTCATCTAAGAAATTACGGTAGGAACGCTCAATCAGCTCGAACAATCGAACGGCGAATTCGTTTATATCTGTGTGATCGGAAAGTCGTCGATTTTCTATCGTACCGTAATGCAATATAACGTTTCTCGTGTACTGAGTGAATAGCAGACTTGAGGCTGCAACGCGATCAAGACTCAAAATTCCAGGTCCCGGTTCAAATCCGGCCAGCCAGAAAATCTTGGGCGGCGGCCGAAAATACGGCGCGAGGTAGCACAGCGTTCTGTAGAGTTTCCCGCGCCTCGGTGACGAGGGCGACATGCTCGGGGTCGGCGCTGTGCTCCAGCGCCGCGACGACCCGCAGCATCCGATCCAAGATCGTCAGATGGCTGCGGCGCGCCAGGTTGAGGGCTTCCCGGTCGAGTTTCAGGGCTTCCACCGTCGCCCGCCCCAAGTCCGTCGCGCCGGCCGGCACATCGCCTTTGAAGGCGATGTGCAGCCGTGGATTTTCGGCGCCGCAGGGATCCAGGATCAGCGGCGTCTCCCCGCCCAGATCATGGTGATGATCGGTCGCCCGGTGGGCCTCGTCGGCCAGCGGAAACAGGCTCCGCTTCCGGTACTGGTTGCAGTCGGCGCAGGCGTAGAACAGGTTGGGCCAAGCGTAGGCCAACCAATAGTAACCGGGCCGGATCTTCCCGGCCGGCCCCGTGATGGCGCCCTTCGGCCTATAGTGTTCGACGTCGCCGGCGTGGTTCGCATCAAACCGGGCCTCGCAGAAACAGCACTTGTGGTGTTGCGCGACCTTGAGGGTCTGCTTGACGCTGGCGGGGCCGTAGACCTTCTTGTCGAAAGTGAAGCGCCGGGTGCCCAAGCGATAGGCCGCCGGGTCGAGATCGTAAGCGGCGCAGTTGGCGGCGGTCAGCGGGACGCCCGCCGCCAAGGCGGCCGGCGCGGCGGGTTTAATGACCGAGATCACTGTTTGACGGGTTCAATCAGCTTCGCCGCCCGACGGAGGATGTCCAGCGCCCCTTGGTCTTCGGGCGTCGGCGCCACGGACAAGGACGCGGCCAGGTCCTGCAGCCTCGCGAGCTCTTCCTTTTCGGCCGGCGAGAGGCGGGTCTTCTGCAGGAGCTTGGTGCGCCGCGCTAGGTCCCTTGTCACCTCGGGCGAATAGGGGCTGTCCAGATCGTAGAGCACGCTGGTCATCAGCTCATCGATGCGCCAGGTCCGGATCACTTCGGGGTCGTTGAGAATGACCGCTTGGCCCTCCTCCTCACGCACCACAGCGATGTTGGTGTCTAGGTAGCTCTGCGCCAGCAAGGGGCTGTGCGCGGTGGCGATGAACTGAACCTGCGGAAACGCAACCGACATGTGACCGCGAAGTTCGCGCTGCCAGCGGGGGTGAAGGTGCAGGTCGAGTTCATCGATCAGGACGATCGCCGGCTCGGCCAGCGGATCGTCCGCGTCGGGGAAGTGCTGATAGAGCCGCCAGGCCAGGTCGACCGCCCAAGCGGTCATGGTTTGGTAGCCGAGGCTCAGCGAATAGAGCGGGACCTCGCCGTAGGGAGTCACGATCTGGACGCCAGTCTTCTGGCCCTTGGACCCCGGGGTTGCAGGCCCATAGAGGCTGATCGCGGCGGCGTTGGGGACGTCGGGCAACAACGTGACCAGCGCGGCCTTGACGGACTCAAGGAGGGCGGCGGCGTGCGGGCGCTTCTTGAACGCCGCATAGTCCAGTTCCTCCAGGATCTGTTGGGCGTCGGCGAGCGCCAGAGTTGGGTCGAACAGCGACGCCGTCGCTTCGTCCTGCACGTTGATGATCTCCCCAGTCCGGTCGCTGACGTGCCGTGCCGCGCCGTAACCGATCACCAAGGGCTCCACAAACGACGGCTTTCGGATCGAGCTGTGGTCGACGGTGTCCAGTTCTTCGCCTTTCATGGTGAAGCTGGCTTCAGTTGCCAGCTTCTGCATCCTGCCACCCGGCTTGCCCAGGACGTGGCCGGCCACGAAATCCGCCTTCAGCGAGACCTCGGTCTCGCCGACACGGGCCAGGTCCTCGATCTCGTCGTTTTCGCGGTTGAACAGGTCGGGCTCGATGTGGTCGGGGGCGCCCGCATTCGCCGCGTCAGGCTTGTTGGCGAGGATCGGACGCATCATAGCGAGGCATTGCAACAACGTGGTCTTTCCGACCCCGTTCTCGCCGATCACAAGCGTCCAACGGGCAGGCTTGCCGGTGGAGTCGGTCAGTTCGAGCACCTGGGTTCCGCCGAACGAGCGGACATTGTGCAGCTCCAAGCGCGTAAGATAGACGTGCCGGGTATCAGCGCTGGGCATCGAGAACTCCCACAGTCCGTCCCCGCGTATCCCGCGCAACGCGACCGATGCCTATACATGGCAAGACTCGGCGTCCGACCCAAGCGATCAGAGCCGCCGATTGTCCCGATCGGGCTGGCAACATTGCCGCCAAGACCGAACACGTCGAACGGCAGCAACGAATCAGACTCCATCACCTGCCGCGATCTCGTCCGTCAGACTCCCGCTCCTGGCTGATCGCTCCGTTTGCCGCCCGGAGTTCGCGAGCAAGCGCTAAGCGCTGACTGTCGGGCTGCGGCATGGACTGAACAAACGCTTCCACCTTTGAGCCCAGCGCGCGGTCCGCCGGATCCGGAGACCTGCTGAGCAACTGCGCCTGAGCGAGGTATAAGCTCCGCACGCTGGCCTGCCGTTTAAGCAGCTGCGTCTCCCACGGCGTCCGCGCGGTTTGGCCCGTGAACGCCGCCTTGGCCGCATCGCGGTACGCGGCGCGGCGGACGCGCGCCGGTTCGCCGCGGCCGGACTCATGTCGTTCTCGGATCTTGCGCAGCGGCGTGCGCTCGGCCTTGCGGGTGACGCCCCGAGCTCGCCGGGGAGTCGCCTCGGCCTCGACGCCGCGATCTCGCAACGCCTGGGCGAAGACCTGCCGCCAGATCTCCAGATCGGCCTTCTTCGGATTGAGCCTCTCGCCCTGATCGCCAAGCGCCCGGATGGCCAGATGGACGTGCGGATGCATCGCGTCGGTGTGGAGGGTGAAGACATAGTCGAAGCGGTCAGCAAAGACCTCGCGGGCGAAGGCGCGGGCCGCGTCGCGCACGGTCGCCGCATCGGTCTCGGCCGGCATGGAGAGCACCACGCATAGGCTGAACGGGGCGGTGGCGCGGCGGCGGCTGTCGGCCAGGGCGATGGCGCTCCAGTCATCGGCTAGCTCCCTCACGGCTGGCCGGCCGGTGATCAGGGCGCCGTCGCGGTCCTCCATCTCCAGTTCGCCGTTGCGCGAGATGTATTGGAGATGGGCGCGCAGGTGGCCGGGGTCTCGGGTGCGACCCGTGACCTTGACCATCACTTCCGGCGCCCGGCCGGCGACGCGGGCAAGCCGGGCGCGGGCGTCATCGCCAGCGCCTGATCCACCAGGCGAGAGGATCGCTCGCGGCGTTCGGCGGCGAGGCAACACCGGCGGACGCCAGGCGTCCTCGAAGCCGTGGACGGTCTGGAAGTCGGTCATGGATCGACCTGCCAGTAGGCGAGGTTGCCCTCGAAGGCCTCGCGCAGCGCCATGAGATGGGCGCGGAGTTCGGCGCGCAGATCGTCGAGATAGGCCAGCTCCAGGTCCAAGACCTTGCCCTCCATGACGGCGGTGTTCAGGGCGCGGGCGATCTGGTTCACGTTGACGCCGATGCGCCGCAGCTCGGTCTGCATGGCGAGAAGCGATAGTTCGTCCGAGCGCCGGAATGTCGGTCGCGCGTGAAGCCGGCGGCGGATGAGCGCAGCGGCCCAGGCGTTGGGGGTCAGGCCAAATTCGCCCGCGGCGGCATCGAGACCCCGGCCGTCCGCCGCCGCCAGCCGCACGGTCAGTTTCATCGGCCGCACGCCGAGCCTGCAAGGCGCATTGCACGACGGCGGGGCGGATGTGCAGGCCTGTTCGATGAGGTGGCGCAACGCCGGCGAACGACCGCCGCGCTCGGCCGCCCAGCCGTCGAACCGGACCGCCAGGTCATCGGGAAGGCGCAGTTTGAAGTCGGCCATCGACGTCCGCTGTCTGTGCACACCCGCCGCCGCCAAGGCTATCCTGCCCTCAACCGCGTCCCTTAAACTGGCTCCTCCCCTCGGTGCGCGCGACCCGTAGGTCTACGGCTCCCGCGCGCCACCCGCCGCCCCTTCGGCGCGCCCCAACCGAGCCAGTCAGGACACAGACAACATCGGAGGAATGGAGACACCTGCGCCGGTCAGGCTAGGCGCCGCGGCATCGGTGCGAACCCGGTTCGCGCGTCCTCATCTCGCCGGATAGAAACCCCGTTGCCGGCGTTTGCCTGCGACCGAGGGCTTCTTCAGGTAGGCGGCAGCTTGTCCACTTTCGATGACCTGGAACGCCTGCATCTTGGCGTCGAGCGGGGAGGCAAAGGTGCGCTTGCCCTGGACACCGTTCATACACAATCGAAAGCCTTCTGGATCGCGGCGGACCTCAAGGTCGATCTTCCGCTGTCGAATCCGCAGGCCATTTGGGACGCGCGCCCATCGCGTTGACGAGACGAGCGGCGGTCGACCCAGGGCGCATCAGATGGAATGTCCACATCGAGTGCCAAACCGCCCTGGCGAAACGCATTGCGTTCGACCAGGCCATCTATGCCGAGGCCGGGAGAAGCCAGGAGTCGGGCCAGGACCGTGAAACCGGCGATTGGCTCGAGAAGAGCTATTGGTTCACGCTGGCCGTGGAGCCCCCGCACGGGTTTCAGATCACGCCGGGACGGGTGGTCCCGGTCGTGCTGCCGCCCGCGCCAATGTTCGTGAGTGTGGACAGCCAGTTCCACGCCTGAGGCCTTTGAGCGCTGAAGCGCGTCTCGGCCTGAGAGGGCGCCCCACCCGGAGGTGGGGCGCGTCGGCGCTCAGTGGCTGCGGCTGCGGGACCAGATGAGGCTGTGGGTCTCGTCCGTCTCCACCAGGGAGGCGTAGATCGCCGCGGGGAAGCTCGGGTCGTCCAGCTTCACAGAGAGGAACTCGCCGTTCTCGCCGGTCTTGCGCCAGGCGGCTCGCTTTGCGGCACCGTCGTATCCCGCGTCCGAGCGCGACAAGGTCTGGGTCGAGGTCCACCCCGCAATGGTTGCGGTAACGGGCAGTTGGCTCTACACACTGTCAGTGTGTATTTGGTAGCGGCTCGTGAGATATATCTCCGTTGTCGCCCTATTCAGTAGGGCGAGCCGCGCTTGTCCGTTTCCAACCAAGATCCCGCGCGAGTTGATCTTGGCTCGGCCCCTCAGAGTTCGGGTGACGTTGACCAGATCTACCGTCGGCATGGCGACTGGCTGAAGAGTTTTCTCCGCCGACGCTTTGGCCCGCAAGCCGCCGAGGAGATCGCCCAGGAGACGTTCGTCCGGGCTGTCAGCTCGCGAATGCCTATCAGAGAACCGCGGAAGTTCCTGGTCCACGTGGCGATCTGCGCGGCCCGCGATCAATTTCGGCGCGAAGCGGTCCGACCAATCTTGGTGGGGGAGGGTGAAGCCACCGAAACGGCAGTGACCCCGCCCGACGCTGCCGAGGCGCTCCTACAAAAACAGATCATACGGGCTCTGCCTCCACAACTCAGGGAGGTGTTCCTCTTGAGAAGCTTCACGCCTCTGACCTATGCTCAGATTGCAGAACGGCTCGGGGTCTCGGTCAAAACCGTTGAGGAACGGATGACTAGGGCGCTGGCGATCTGCAAAGTCCTGTTGCGGGATTAGGCGGAGGTCACAATGAGCGACCTGACAGCGAATCCGTCACCGACGGACCTGGAGGCAGCGGCCTGGTTCATGCGCCTGAGCCAGCGGTCTGTAACCACGGCCGCCCTTTACGAATTTGCGGCTTGGCGACGGGACGACGCAAACGCGAAGGCCTACGCCGATATCGAGGCGACCTGGGAGGCCACCAAGCGCCTCGCCAAGGATCCGGACATTCAGGCCGCGACCGCTGCGGCCTTGCGCAAGCGACCAGCGAAGCCCCGGCTCCGAATGGCCGGTCTCTTTGGGGTCGGCCCCTTCGCCATCGGCGCGACGCTGGCCGTCGTAGTGCTCGCCGCGGCAACCTTCTGGATCGTCGGTCTGCCCCAAACCTACGAGACTCGGGTCGGCGAGCAGCGGCTCGTCGTCCTGCAAGACGGCTCTCGCGTGCGACTCAACACCAACAGTCGACTCATCGTCCGTTTCCGGCGCGATGAGCGCCGGGTGGTGTTGGCCCGCGGCGAGGCGTTCTTCGAAGCCGCCCACAACGCGGCGCGACCGTTCGTGGTGGAGGCCGATGGGGCCCGCGTCCGGGCGATCGGCACGAAGTTCGATGTCCGGCGCGACGGCGACGCGGTGAAGGTCACCTTGGTCGAAGGCCGCGTCCGTGTCGTTCAGGCCAACGGCCCATCGGCTGCAACGCTGGCGCCCAACCAGGAGCTAACCGTTACGCCGGCTGGGATCACGGCGCCCCGGGTCACGGACGCCGATGAGAGCGCTGGCTGGACGTCTGGACGGCTGACGTTTCACGGCATGGCTCTGCAGGACGCCATTGCCGAAGTGAACCGCTACGCTGCCCACAAGATCGAATTGTCAGGCCCGCAAGCCCTAGCCCGGCAGCCCCTCTCCGGGGTCTTCGACGCCGGTGACACTTCCTCGTTCGTCTCGGCGGTAATCCTGGAATTCGACCTCCAGTCTTCTGCCGACCCCGGAGGCGCGATCCGACTGAGCCCGCGCCAACCCACACCCGGCGCATAAATATTTTCAGGGAGCGACCAGGGTATGCCCCGTCCGCGTGCGGCATTCCTAGTAGACGACCAAATGTAGCGGCCGCGTTTCCGACCACTCCGGTCGGCGGACCCTACGGGATCGTCCCGGGGGAAACATGACGCTACGGACCGAACGGGATTCCGGACTCCGCGCCCAGCTCTTCGCCGGCCTGGCGCTCACCGCGCTGGTCGCGGCCTCGCCGGCGCTCGGGCAGACGAGCCACGCCATCCACATCGCCGCCGGGCCACTGGACGCGGCGCTCATCACTCTGGCCAGTCAGACCCACGAGCAACTGCTCTACACGCCTCGTCTCGTCGCCGGTCGTACGTCTCCGGCCGTGGATGGCGACCTCACCGCGGAGCAGGCGCTCGCCCGCATGATCCGGTCCTCTGACATTGTCATCAGCCGGACCGGCCCCTCGATCGTCGTGCTGCGGGCGGCGACTCCAGTCCCGCCGACCGCCGCGGTCATGCCGGGTCCAAACCGGGTGCAGGGGACGGCGGGTGGCCGCCCTTTCGCCCCTGATCCCAATCACGCGGTCGCGACGCAATCAACGCCCGGCGCCCTCGATCAGGCGACGCCAACAGCTCCGACTTCCGCGACGGTCAGCGAAATCGAAGTCACGGGAACCCACATCCGAGGTGTTACAGACAGCCCGTCGCCGGTGCAGGTCATTGGCCGCGCGGACCTCGACCGCTCCGGCTACCAGACGGTGGCGGAAGCTTTGCAGGTCCTACCCCAGAATTTTGCAGGCGCAGGAGCCGAGACGCCAACCGCGCTGGCCTCGGACCGCTCCAGCTCCAACAGCTTTTACGCCTCGGGCATCAACCTTCGCGGTCTCGGTCCGAACGCGACTCTGACCCTCATCAATGGCCACCGCCTTGCCGGCACCGGCGACAACGGCGACTTCGGCGACATCTCCACCCTGCCTTCGGCGGCCGTGGAGAGGGTCGAGGTTCTCCTGGATGGCGCATCGGCGTTGTATGGCTCTGATGCTGTCGGCGGCGTGGTGAACGTCATCCTGAGGCGGAACTTTCAGGGCGCGGAAACGCAGATCACCGATGGGGTCGCCACTCAGGGCGGCCCAGCGCAGTTCCAATTCTCACAGGTCTTCGGCCGCACCTGGACCGGGGGCAGCGTTACGATGGCGCTGGAGCACGACCAGCGGGGCGATCTGTTGGCCGCCAAGCGGTCTTTCTCCGCGACCGCGGACCTGCGACCGGAAGGCGGAACCGATCGCCGCATCGCCTTCAGTCACCCCGGCAACATCGTCAATTCGACGCCGGGGTTGACGATCCCGTTCTGGGCGATCCCCAACGGACAGAATGGAGTGGGACTGACGCCCGGCCAGTTTGTCGCCGGCACGAAGAATTTCGGGGAGCCCTTGGCGCAATCGGCGCTCTTGCCGCGCCAGGTGACCGACAGTGTCTACGCCAGCGCCAACCAATCCTTGGGCGACCGGCTCGACCTCACCGCTGACCTCACGCTGGGACGGCGTCGGTTTCGACTGCCCATCGGTTCCAACTTCTCGGGCTTCACCGTGACCCGCGGCAACCCGTTCTTCGTGTCGCCTATCGGCGCGGCGTCGGAGACGATCGACTACAGCTTCGGCGATGACCTGCCGGCCGAGCAGCAGAAAGGCTCAAGCGAAAGCCTGGAGACCTCGGTCGGCGCCGACCTGCGCCTGCCGCGCGACTGGCACATTTCGGCCTACGCGACCTACGCCGAAGACCACAGCCGCTTTACAACGACCAACCTTGTGAACACGACCGCGTTGTCGGAAGCGCTCGGAACGACGGCGGACAATCCCGCCACGGCGTACAGCGCGGCGCGGGACGGTTACTTCAACCCCTTCGCCTCGGGGAGCGTGAACAGTCAAGCCGTCGACGCCTTCATCGGCGAAGGGTTCTCGAAAAACGAGACTCGCGACCGGGTGACGAGCGGCGACATCAAGTTCGACGGCACGCTGTTCACGCTTCCCGCAGGCCCGCTGCGCACGGCTTTCGGCGCGGACGCGCGACGCGAGGAATACAGCCAGGGCGGCGCTCGGTTCACGTCAGGCACCACGCCCACCACGAGCACCCCCTCCGCCTTCAGGCGCAATGTGGTGGCGGGCTATGCCGAATTGCGTGCGCCGCTGCTGGATGCCGACAGCCCGATCGGCGCGCTTGACCTGTCGGTCGCCAGCCGGATCGAGCACTACAGCGACTTCGGCACGACTCGGAATCCGAAGTACGGACTGATCTGGACGCCGACCTCGGACCTGCACGTGCGCGCCAGCTGGGGCACGTCATTCCGGGCGCCCTCTTTGCCTGAAATATTCGGACAGGCGTTTTTCGCGCCCATTCAGTTGCCGATGGGCTCGGCGGGCAGCAAGCTTGTTGTCCTGCTGCAAAACGGAAACCCGACCCTCAAGCCCGAGACCGCCAAATCCTGGAGCGTCGGGTTCGATTGGGTGCCGCACACCGTCCCGGGCCTGCGGATCTCGGCGAGCTGGTTCGACACGAATTTCACCGGCAGGATCGACCGGCCTGTGTTTACCGCGCTCGGAACCGTCCTAAGCGATCCCGCCTATTCCTCGTTCGTCAATTTCATCTCGCCGGCGACCAACGCGGCGGACTTGGCGAAGGTGCAGACTCTGATCGCCGCGCCCGAAAATCGGGGCCTTTCGGCCTTTCCCCCCACCACCTACACCGCCATCGTCGATGCGAGATACGTGAACACCGGCGCTCTGCATGTGTCCGGCGTAGACGCACAGGTGGCCTACAGCCTTGATGTCGGCGCCACCCATTTGCAGTTTGACGCCAATGGGGCCTATCTCGACCGGTACGACGCGGCGCTGACGCCGACCTCCCGCTCGATCCGCGAGGTCAATGTCGCCAACTTCCCCGTCCGGTTTCGGGGCCGGGCGACAGCGGCGGCGACCCGCGGATCCTTCACCGGCCAACTCGCCCTGAACTTCGTCAATGCCTATAAAGGGCCTCTTGGACAGGACGTCGACAGCCAGGGGACCGCGGACCTGCAACTGCGATACGCCGCGCCGAAGGCCAGCCGATTCGGGGGCGTTTCGACCACCCTGTCGGTGCGCAACGTATTCGATCGCAAGCCGCCCTTCTACGACTCCCCGGCGAACGTTGGATACGACCCCGCCAACGCCGACCCCATTGGACGGTTCGTCTCTCTGCGACTGGTGAAGGCGTGGTGAGCCGTCTCGGCCCCTGGGCCGGGCGCAACCTTGCGATCGCAGCCTTCGCGGCCGTTCTGGCGGCGTTATGCTCGCCAGCTGCGGCGCGCCCCTACACCGTCGAGGACTTGGTTCACCAGGAGAGCTTTGGCCAGGTTGCGTTTGATCCATCTGGCCGGTGGCTCGCCTACGAGCATCGGGTCGCCCGCGTCGATGCGCCCAGCTTTCCGAGCATGGCTCGGCATGAGGTCTTCGAGAACCGCCTACGCCTCGTGGACCTGTTGCAGCCGCCGCAGGTGCGTCCACTGATCGCGAGCGATCCTGTCGGCGTCAATTTGGGGCCATTCTCGCCGGACGGACGTTTGGTGGCGGTCTACGGCCTACGGCGGGGTCGGTGGCAATTGGGCGTGGTCACCCTGGCCACCCGCCGTCTCCGGTGGCTCGATATTGACCCCGAATTCCCATTCCGGAACCGCACGGTTCAATGGCGTGGACCCGGCCAGCTGGTGGCGATCGATCGTCCCCGGGAGAGCCTGCCGCTGGTCATGAAACTTAGCGACGGCGCTCGCCGGGAATTGCCCGGGCGCTGGGCGGCTACTCAGCGCGGCGAGGTTTCGGTCACCGCAATCGGCGCAGGGCGCTACTTCGGTCTGCGGCCGAAGAAGCCGCCGAGCCGGATGGTCCTCGCCGACGTTGCGTCGGGGCGAGTGACGACGCTGGCCACGGGAGACATTGAGGACCTCGAGGTGGCGCCCGACGGACGCCATATCGCATTCACTGAAGCCGGCGCGGACATTCGTCTGGCCGCAGATCAGCCGGTCCAGGGGCCGAACGGCACGGCGTGGCATCATGAACGCCTTGGGATCGTGGATCTCGCAGACCACCACGTCCTGCACCCCTGTCCGGACCAGGACGTGTCTGGCGAGCTTCTGAGCTGGTCGGCTTCCGGTCGCCGCTTGCTCGCATTCGCGCGGCCGGACGGCGCCCCGTTGTCAGCGGGGCGGCTGGCGACTGTGTCCTCGGAAGGCCAGATGGAAGTTCTTGCACTAGGCGATGCCAAACCCGTGCTTCACGAGCGTCCGGAGGGCGCGCGGGCCGCCTGGCTCGGGGAGGTCCCCGCAGTGCTTGTGCGTCGCGCTGGGCGACAAGACTGGATCGCCGTGATGGATGGGGGGACGAGAGTTCTCACCGAGGGGCTGGACGCGGTTCCCGACAACCTGCAGCCGGTGGGCGACAGCGCGATCGGCGTGGCAAACGGCCATGCTTGGCGATTCACCGCGACGGGTGCGACGCCGCTGAAGGTCGGAGACGACGTGCGCGCGATGCCGACGTCGCCCTTCTGGGAGGCCCGCCTAGGATCGAACCCGCCGGTCACCGTGGAGCAGGTGACCTTGCAGTCCACGAACGGCGGGGTCGCACAACTGAGCGCTGTGAGCCCGGTGGCAACCTCCGCCGCGGTCAGGCTTCCGGACACTTCGTTCCGCGTCCAGGCCGCCGCGCCGGGGCGCGGCGAATTCGCGGCGATCAGCGTGGACGCCCGCGGCGTCACACGCCTCAATCTCAGAGTAGGATCGGTGTGGACCCTTCTTGACGCCGCGAACCTGCGCCAGCGCGATGTCGATCCGCTGCGGGCCATCCCAGTCCGCACATCGGCTCCAGCCTCGGGCGGCGCTCCTGGGGGCTGGCTCTATCTGCCCGCGCCGGGCGCCGTGGGCGCAGCCCCACCGCTCGTGATTGTCCCCTATCCCGGCCAGCGCCGCGCGGCGCCATCCACGTTGGCGGACTATGGCGAGAGCTACATGACCCCTAGTATCCCGGTGCTCCTTGGCGCCGGCTACGCCGTCCTCGTGCCGAGCTTGCCATTGTCCCAGGGCGAAGAGCCTTCCGTTGGCGTCGGCGCGAAGGTTCTTGAGGTCGTGGACGCCGCGGCGGCGCAGTATCCCGGCGCCTTCGATAGCCGACGTCTTGCGCTTTGGGGTCACAGCCTTGGTGGGTACGGGGTGGTGGCCATTATCACCCAGACCAATCGCATCCGGGCCGCCATCGAGATGGCCGGCCCCATGGACATGGTGGGTATGTGGGGAAGCTTCCAGGCCTCGGCGCGCGTGGATTCGTCTGAGGGCACCGGAATCTCAGGCGAGATCGGATGGGCGGAGGATTCGCAGGGCGCCATGGGCGGTCCACCTTGGCGGAATCCGGCACGCTATGTCCGCGATACCCTGGTCTTCCACGCGGACCGGATTCACACCCCGCTGCTGATCATCCAGGGCGATCAGGACCATGTCCCGATGGCCCAGGGGGAAGAGATATTCTCGGCCCTCTTTCGCCAGGACCGCGACGCTGTTCTGCTCACCTACTGGGGCGAGGAGCATATTCTCTACAGCCCAGGCAACGTCCGTGACGCCTACCGCCGCGGCTTGGCCTGGCTCGCCGATAACCTGGACCGGCCCGTCAAGGTCGCGGTCGCGACGCCTGCGGAGAGTCCGGAACCCGGGTCTGCCACCACCTCACCCAGTTCTCGATGACGGCGGCGAAAAGGATTTCGCTCGCACTGCGATCTAGGATCAGGTGTTCGGGCGTCAGGGCCGATTCCAGCGCCGGGCGATCGAGAAGTCCCGCCTCAACGAGACATCCGTCCAAAAGCAGGGGGCGAAGGTAGCCGAGACTGGCGGCGATCATGCGACCGTAGTGCGCATTGAGCTCCCCCTTGGACCGGCGATCCACCAGCAGTGCCGGCAGGCGATGGCGGAACGCCCGGCGTACGAGGGCCCGGTCGCGTCCTCCTTCGACCAGAACCGAAACCGGCAGACCCAGGCAGAATTCGACCACGGGCTGAGCCAGCAGCGGGTTCAGGATGTCGGCCGCGGCTTCGCGCCGCGACCAGCCGCGGGCGAGTTGTGCGCTGAATAGGCTCGTCACCTGAAGGCGCTTCGCTGGCAGAAGCGATTTTGTGTCCTCCGTCCACGGATCAACTGCGAATGGGGCCGAGTAGGCGCCGCGCATCAATTCGGATTGCTTGTAGAGGTCCAGCCGGCTGGGCCGTGCGAGGCCACCGAGGATCGACCATACGGGCTTACGTGTGAACCGGGCGACATCGCCCAAGTACGCGGCCGAGAGCCCTCGCAGTCCGTCGGTCTGCAGCCGATCGGCCGCGACTAGGGGTGTGGGCATTTGGAAGAAGACCAGGTCGCCGCCATGGCCGGTGACCAGGGCGCTCGCCCCGGAGGTCTCGAGCCGGGCAGCGGTGTCTCGGTCGCGGGCCGGATCGGTGGCCGGAAAGCCGGGCCGCAGACCTCTCGCGACCTCGACGAAGTCAACCTCCGTCAAGGCATTCACCGGCTTCGCAACGCAGGTCAGAGGCAAGCCTAGATGTTCCGCCGCGGCGCGCGCGTAGCGACGCTCGTCGCTCTCGGCGCGGTCGCCGAAGTAATTGAGGCAAGTCGCCACGCGGGGCGCGAGGCCACGCTGGACGATGCTGGCGGCCACAACGGCGGAGTCGAGACCGCCGGACAACTCGTCCAGGACGAGGTCGTGGGCTCCGATCAGGCCTTCGACCGCAAGCCCGACGGAATCGACGAGAGCCTCCGCGACGTCGCGGCCATCGAATGTCGAGGCGACCTTCGAAGGCCGCCAGATCAGGGTTGGCCCCCTTTCCGCCGCCCCGGGCCGTAACAGGCAACCTGGCGGAACGATCTCGATGCCGTCCAGTCCGGAGGCGATCGCGCCTTGCCCGCGATCGACGGTCCAGGACGCAATAACGTCCCAGTTCAATGTGGCCCGGGGCGGGAAGAGTCCCGCGTCCGGGGGGCCTGCCTGCGAGGTCACAAGCCGGACCCGTCCAATAGACCAAGTGAAGCATTCCAGGCCGCCAGACGGGTCGCGGAAAAGGCTGCGGGTGGTGCCATCCTGCAAGAGGCCGACGTAGGCGCCCCAGGACTCGCGGCAAAGCCGTTCTGCCGTCGCACGCGCCGTAACATGTGGATGCAGGTCGGCGACGCGAACCGGCTCGCAGCTGCCATGCCGCAGACAGATTCCGACCGCCAGCACGGAACCCTGGCCGTAGACCGTCGGATGTTTGCGGCCGCGTCCCCAGATGCGAACGTCCGCGTCGCGATGGATGGATGTCCAGCCGCTCGTCGCGGTCACCCTGGCCTCCACCGCGCGGGCTTCACTCGCAGCAAGGTCGTCTTCGGCATTCCAGAACAAGGCCAGGAAGCCGCCCACGGTCAGACGACCAGGATCGGATAATAGGCGACGAGGCGATCACGAGCGTCGTCCAGGACGGTGGAGCCTGCCTGGAGCCAACAGTGAGCCTCGAAGGGCCAGGTCCTGACCGAAAACACCCAGCGCGCGTCGAGGCCGTGGCGCCGTAAGAGGCGAAGTAGCAGGAAGGAGCGGATCAGGCATTTCGCCGGCGCTGGCGTCCAGTATGCCCAGCGATGAAATCCCGCGACGAGACGGCACATCTCTGGTCCTGGCTCGGCGTCCGGCGTGGCGGCGCGCGCGCGGGCGCCGCCGAAGGCCAGCAGGTCGGCGAAGCTCAGCCGCGGATAGATGAGCGTTGCGTCGTAGGAGGCCCGGACGAGGTTACAAGTGTCGCCGCGGCGGGCCGAGCTGTTCCGATCGGGCCAGAGGTCCGCTACGGGTTCGGGTGGGACGCAAAATGGGCCCATCGCGCCCTCGACGCGGGAGACCAGTCCGGCGGACTCCAGGTCGATTAAGGCCTCAGGGTCGGAGATCGCCAGACGCCGGCGGTCATCTGAAAGGGACAGTCCGTCAGCGTTGGGCCAGCAGAGGTAACGATCCGCGGCGGCATCCAGAAAGACGATGTCGTCGCCGATGCGTACCGCATGCACTGGCCAAGGGAGGAAGGTCTCGATTGTCATGGCGGCCAGGCGGCCGACGCGCTTGTGGGCGCGCCGACCGCCGACTTGATCACGGGTTGTAGGGGAGGAACACGAAGTCCTCGATCGCCCGGTTGCCGCCGCCGGTGTTTGTGCGGGCCTTGGCGCCGCCGGCGACGATCAGGCGCGAGATGCGCACCGGGGTGGGCGGGGTTTCATTGCGCTTGGACATTTCAACCTCCTGTTTGGTCTCGTCGCCGGGTTGGCGACGCCCCATGCAGCGCTTTCCGGAGTCTATATTCAAACTATATCGACTCTATACTTTAGGCGCTTCGGGCTCCTGATAAGCCAGTGCCGCCAGCCGATCCGCCAACCCTATTCGCCGAGCATGGAATTTGCGGATCAACGGCAGGCGCGCGGCTACCAGATCGGGCGCGCTCAAGGCGACGAGTTCGATTGCTTCGGGTGCCAAGTCCTCGATGATAGCGGCCTCGAAACGCCGGACCGGACCGAGTTGGGTCTGCAAGGTGCGATAGCTCGCGGTCAGCGCTCGACTTCCGGCTTCGGCGACCCAATCCATGAAGAGCCGCTCGATGTAACGAACCGGATTCCCCAGCGCCTCCGAACGCGCCTCGACCGGCTCAACCCCCTGACGAGTCACCCTTTCGCGGTGGGAGTCCTGAGCGATCGTCAAGTGGGTCAAGCCGAGCCGATAGAGGTCGGCGATGTCGACGCCGGATAGCGGCCGAAGGAAAAAGCCCTGGCCACGGCGATCCTCCAGAAGGCCCTCGCCAGCCAGCCTAGAGAGCGCTTCGCGGACCGGGGTCGCGCTGAGCTTCAGGGTGTCGGCGACCTCTGTGGCCGCGATGCGCGTCCCGGGCGGGAAACCGCCCTCGCGCAGACGCTCTCGAAGCTCGGCGAGCGCCCGTTGGAATGGCTCTACATGATCCGTCGCCATACGCTGTACTCCAACACCTGACACGCCCCAGTAGAATAATTCGGGGCAGAAACACGGCTTGGCAAGATGGATATATTCACCGTCCACCAAAAATAACAGGTACTTAGAGTTAATGGCGGTCATCCGGTGAACATTGCTTGCGGCGTTCCGCCATTTTATTGCGGAGCGTGAGCGTGTGAGCAGGTCCACCCCTAGCCGGGCGGACGCTTGGCGGCGATGCGGACACGCTGGACCCCGGCCTCCTCGGCGCGTTGGTCGAGATTGAGGGCCGGCCCAAAGGGACCCCGAGCGTCGCTCCGCTGCGGGTTCAAGGAGGCCGCGAGGGTGAGGACACAGACCGGCTCCAGAGCCATCAGGTCATCGTTCACGCGGAATGGCGCGGCGCGGCCGTTGCGATCGAAGTCGGCCTTGGACAGGACCAGGGTGACGGCCTTCTGCTGCGCCCACTTGATGGCCAGCTTCTCGGCGCCCTTGGTGTTGGAGGTCGCCAGCGCCATGTCCGGCCAAGTCTGCCGCGCCCAGTTCAGGGCGTCGAAGATCCGACCGGCGTCTTCAACGGTGTCGGCCAGGGGGGCAGCGCGGAAGGCCACGATGGTCGCGCCGGGATAGGCGGCGGCGTGCTTGGCGGCCTTGTGGGCACGGAGCGCGTCCCGGCCTTCGATCAGGGCGGCCGTGGTGCGCGACGCGCGGACGGTGCCCTTCCAGGGTGTCCAGACCTCACCAGTGGCGGTGGCGTAGCTGGCGGCGGCGGTATCCCGGATCATCTCCAGCGCCATGACGGCCACGTCGGCGGCACGCGCCTTCTGGGTGGCTTCCTGGATCTCGACGTCGAGGACCTCGGAGCCGTCGAAGTCGCGGATCAAACTGTTGAGGCTGTCGCGGGCGCGGTCAGCATCGCGGTCGATGCGCTGAGCCGCCGAGTGGAAGGCGCCGATCACGGTCTCGGAGACCAGGGCCTGGAAGTCCTCCAGAGCAGTGTCGCCGATCACGTCGAGGAGTTCTGTGATCACGGCATGGCCGAGATGGCAAAGCGCGTCCTCGGTCGGATGGGGACGCGGATCGTCGAGCTGTAGGGCCAGGGCCTCGAAGGCGCTGAGATCGCCGGTCAGCGGGGTTGCGGGGTAGAGAGACATCGGAGGGTCCTTTTCGTGAGGGCGGGGAGAGCCCGTAGGCTCGTTGACCGCCTCGCGCCGCCGGCCCGGCGGCCGCCACAAGGGCTTTGAGCGCAGCGCCCCTTGTGGCGGCGGCCGGACGGTGGCGAGGTCCCAAGAGCCGCAGGAGTCTCTTCCCCTCGCGGAGGCCTCAATGCCTCGCCCCGCTAAGCCGCCTTGGGCAAGATCGACTGCGCCGGCCACTTGGCCAGGATCGCGGTCAGCACCTGCGGCCGATCGATGGGGACGAACACCCGCGGCGTGTAGGCGATGATCTCCACGAAACATCCCATCGCCGTGAACAGCGTCCGTTGGGCGGACGCGCCCACGATCTCCAGCCTGGGTCGGTCCATCACCTTGGTCCGGCGCAGCCAGAGACCGCCGGTGAGGGCCACCGAAGCGCCCTCGTCCAGCACCAGCCGCGCGGCGACGGTTCCATCGCCCACGACCGTCGCGGTATCGGTCAGGCCGAGCGCGATCTTCAGCGGCGTGACCTGCGCGGGATCCAGCGCCCGGCCCAGCCAGCGCCGTCCATCGGGGGCCCTCACCCGGCGGACCGAGGTGCGCTTGTCGGGCAGGCTGGTCCAGATCGGCAGCAGGAGGCCGGTCACCAGGACCAGTTGGCGGCGGACCCAGGGGTCGGCCTCGGCGATCTCGGCCGTCCAGGCCTGCCGCCAAACGGCTTCGTCGGCCGTCTCCCAGGCGGATTCCTCGAAGGCCTTCAGCGGGGTGAGGGTTCGCGCTTCGGGCCGGATCAGGCGCACCGCGGGAACCAGCCGGTCTTCGTCGTCGGTGGCGGTCAACCCACGCACCACCAGGGCAGCCCGGCCCGACTTGCCGTTGATCGCGAAGCTGTAGGCCGCCGGATCGAGGCCGTTCAGGGCCTGCTCGATCGGCAAGACGCTGCGGCGGGTTCGGAGCTGGAAGGAGACAAGCTTGGTCTCGGCGCCTGTGGCGACATCGGTGCGGATCACCTCTTCGCCGGTCACTTCCAGGTCGTCGGCCACGATGTCTTCCATGCCCCGGTCGAGGGGGGGGGGGGGGGGGGGGCGGGGGGGCGCGCGCGGGGGGCCCGCCCGCCCCGCCCCCCCCCCGGCGGGGGGGTGGGGGGGGCGCGCCCGCCCGCGCCCCGGGGTCGG
>NZ_JBEPUO010000021.1:0-55834 GCF_041691455.1 Phenylobacterium sp.
GCGCCGGTGGGGCCGCCGGCGCCGGCCGCGGGCGTCGCGGTCGATCCCGTCGCCGTGGGCTTTCCGGCTGCCGCCGCGCCGGGGGCCGGGGCGGCCCCGGGAGCGGCCGGAGCCCCGCCGGCCGCAGGGGCTGCCGCTGGAGCCGCCGCCGCGGCCGGGTTCGGCGCGGGGATCGGCAGGGTCGAGCCCTGGCCGTGCAGGTAGGCGATGACGTTGATCCGGTCCTGCGGCTGCTTCAGGCCCACAAAGGTCATCTTGGTGCCGTTGATGTAGGCCTGCGGGCCCTTCACGAACTCAAAGATGTGCTGGTAGTCCCAGATCGGCTGTTTGGCGCCGAAGGCCTTCATGGCGTCGGAATAGGCGAAGCCCGGGTGGCTGCCCGGCGCGCGGCCGACCACGCCCCAGAGGTTGGGGCCGGTGCCGTTGGGGCCGCCGTTGTCGGCGTTGTGGCAGGATTTGCACTTCTCGAAGACCACCGCGCCGGCCGCCGGATCGGCGGTCTTCAGCACCGTGCCCCAGTCGGGCGGAACTTCGGGGGCCGCGGCGCCGCCGGCGGCTTCCTCGACGACATCGACCTTGAAGCCGGGCTTGGCGACCTTCTCCTGGCTGAACACGCCGCCGGACAGCTGCACCAGGCCGGCGATCACAAAGGCGGTCGCGAGCACCGCGCCGGCGTACTTATTGAAGGTGAGGTCGCTCATCGTCCCGAAATCGGCCCTCTAAACGTCCGGCGAAAAGGGCCGGCGAAAGCGCGGGAATCCCGCCCCTTGTTGCGTCCGGCTCTCTTACACGCTACCGGCGCTCGCGCAACCGCCCAAGCATCGCCGCAAGCATCTGTCGTGAACCCCATCGTCCTCATCCCCGCGCGCATGGCCGCGACCCGGCTGCCCGGGAAGCCGCTGGCCGACATCGCCGGCCTGCCGATGATCGTCCGCGTACTGAGGCAGGCGCAGGCCGCGGGCGTCGGGCCGGTGGCGGTCGCGGCGGGCGATTCGGAGATCGTGGCGGCGGTGGAGGCGGCCGGCGGCCGGGCCGTCCTGACCGACCCCGACCTGCCGTCGGGCTCCGACCGGATCGTCGCCGCGCTCGCCGAACTGGACCCGCAAGGCCGCCACGACGTGGTGATCAACCTGCAGGGCGACATCCCCTTCGTGCGGCCCGACGCCGTCGGCGCGGTCGCCCGGCTGCTGGCGGCCCAACCGGACTGCGACATCTCCACGGTGATGGTGGCCGAGGCCGATCCGGCCGAGCGGACCAATCCCGATATCCCCAAGGTGGTGGCGGCGATGGAAGCCGATGGCCGATCGGGCCGGGCGCTCTATTTCACCCGTTCGGTGCTCTATGGCGATGCGCCGGTCTGGCTGCACCACGGCATCTACGGCTTTAGGCGCGAGGCGCTGGCGCGGTTCACGGCCGCGCCGCCCTCGCCCCTGGAGATGCGCGAGCGGCTGGAGCAGCTCCGCGCGCTCGAACTCGGGATGTCGATCTGGGCGGCGGTGATCGACGAGGCGCCGATTTCGGTGGACAACCCGGCGGACCTCGAACGCGCCCGGGCGCATGCAAGGAGCTTGGCATGAGCCAGGGACGCATCGCCTTCCAGGGCGAACTGGGCGCCAACAGCCACGAAGCCTGCACGGCCGCCTTCCCCGACTATGAGGCCGTGCCGCACGCGACCTTCGAGGAGGCGTTCGACGCCATCAAGGGCGGCGACTGCCAGCTCGGCATGATCCCGGTGGAGAACTCCATCGCCGGCCGCGTCGCCGACGTGCACCACCTCCTGCCCTCGTCTGGCCTGAAGATCGTCGGCGAGCGGTTCAAACCGATCCACTTCCAGTTGATGGCCAACAAGGGCGTGAAGCTGGAGGACATCAAGACCGTCGCCAGTATGCCGATCGCGCTTGCCCAGTGCCGCAAAGCGGTGCGGCGGCTGAAGCTCAAGACCGAGGCCGTGGGCGATACGGCGGGCGCGGCCAAGGCGCTCAGCGAGCACCCCGACCCGACGCGGGCGGCGATCTCACCGGCCCTGGCCGCGGAGATCTACGGCCTGGAGATCCTCGCCCGCGACATCGAGGACGAGCACACCAACACCACCCGCTTCCTGGTCATGACGGCGGACAAGAGCCCTTCGCCGCCGCCGTTCACCCAGCCCTGCATCACCAGCTTCACCTTCAAGGTCCGCAACCTGCCGGCCGCGCTCTACAAGGCGATGGGCGGGTTCGCGACCAACGGCGTCAACATCTCCAAGCTGGAGAGCTACATGGAGGGCGGCGCCTGGACGGCGACCTTCTTCTACGCCGAGGCCGATGGGCGGCCCGAGGACCGCGGCCTGGCGCTGGCCTTCGAGGAACTGCGGTTCTTCTCGGAGAAGTTCGAGATCCTGGGCGTCTATCCCGCCGACCCATTCCGCACGCGGGGGTGACTACCTCGCCGCCGGCGGAGCCCCTTTCGCGACGGTTTCGATAAGCAGGTCCGCGAGCCGCTCGCGCGCCGCGGCCTGGCGGGGCTTCCACTCGGCCGGCGCGAGGAACTTCGGCGGCGCGCGCGGGACCTCGTAGGACTTGCCGATCACGTCCGGCCGGCTGACCTGTTTGGGCTGTTTGCCCTCCTTCGCCAGCGCCACCAGCCCGTCGGCCATCTCCGCCATCGATCCCGTCGTGGGGCCCTGGCAGAGCACCTCGTCGTCGCGGCGCACCGGGGAGGTCAGGGCCTCGTAGCCGAGGCTGACCGCGGTGATGTTGTCGCGCGCGGCCTTTGGCAGGCGCGCCGCGTAGGCCCAGACCTCCGGCCGCTGTTCGAACAGCTGCTTGCGGCGAAAGGCCGGCGCCGCGGCGTCGGCGCAACGGGCTCCGTCGACCTCGACCAGGGCGTCGGCGTAGAGGCTGAAGGCGACGGCGCTCTGCAGGAGCTGGTCACCGCCCTGGGCCTTCATCGCCTGGCCCATCCGCCAGAGGTCGTTGACGTAGGCCAAGGCCATGATCAGGCCGGCGCCGTCGAAGAGCTTCCGCTGTTCCCAGTTCAGGTCGAGGTTCACGGCCTCGTAGGCGTTGGCCGACGTCAAGGCGCTGAAGAGGTTCTGATAGTCCTTGGCCTGGAGAAGCTCGTCGAGGCGCGCCGCGTTGGGCGGCATGGGCGCGTCCTGCGCCGCGAGATAGGCGCGCGCGCTTTCGCGGCTCTTCGGATCGGTCTGCGCGCGTTTCAGCGCGCCGGCGTAGAGGGCCTTGGGGTCCATTTGCGGCGGGGCCGGCGGCGGCGTCTGCGCGGTCGCGGCCGCAGCGACGGCCAGCGTCAGCAGTCCAGCGGCGGCCGACGCCGCCCAGCGAATGCGCAACACCATTGAATCCCCCCCATGACCCCGCCGCGATCCTAAGAGCGGCGGGCCGGCTGGCAAGGGGGTCAGCCTTCTTCCACCCACGCCTTGATGAGCTGGTGGGCGATGGCCATGCGCTGGGGGGCGAAGGTTCCCTCGATCTGGCCGGCGATGAGCTGGCGGGCCTCGTCGCGGGTGAACCAGCGGACTTCGGAGAGTTCGGTCTGGTCGGGCGCGCCTTCCTCGTCCTCGACCTCGGCGATGAGGCCGATCATCAGGGACGAGGGATAGGGCCAGGGCTGGGTCGAGTGGTAGCGGACCTTCACCGCGTGCAGGCCCGCTTCCTCGTTGAGCTCGCGGGCGCAGGCCTCCTCGATGCTTTCGCCGGGCTCCAGGAAGCCGGCGAGGGCGGAGAACATGCCCTTGGGCCAGGCCTCCTGGCGGCCCAGCATGCAGCGGTCGCCGTGGTAGGGCAGCATGATCACCACGGGATCGGTGCGCGGGAAGTGCTCGGTCTCACAGGATGGGCACCTGCGCTTCCAGCCGCCGTCCTGTGCCTCGCTGCGCTGGCCGCAGACGGCGCAGTGCGGGTGGCGCCGGCGCCATTCGAACATCTGCTTGGCGGTGGCGACGATCGCGGCCTCGGTGGCCGGCAGCTTGAGCGCCACGGCGCGCAGGTCCTCGAACTTGCCGAAGCCCTGCAGCGGGCCGTCGCCTGGGTCGGCGGCGTCCTCCAGGTCGACGGCGAAGACCGCGGTCTCCTTCCAGAGGCCCATGAACAGCAGCCGCTCCGACCCGCCAGCCAGCTCCGCGACCAGCTTGGCGGGCAGGTAGGCGATCTGCAGGCCGCCGTCCTTAGAGGCTTCGACGAACGGACGGCCGTTCCACAGCGCCAGGCCCAGGGACTCCGGCGAGGCCAGCTGTTCGGCGATCCACTCGGGCTTGGCGCGCCGGTCGCTGGCGCGGTCCAGCGGATTGCCGGCGAAGGTGTTGAAGAAGGCGTCTAGGGGCATGGAAGGGTTCTAGCGTGCTGCAGCGCACGCGTCATGCCCGTGCGACGCGTCGGGACTGGACCGCGCTCGCCCTTGACCCCTAAAGCTTGGCCGCAACGGTCTCAGCACGCGGACGAAGGAAGCGCAGGATGTTTTCGCATATCATGGTCGGCACCAACGACCTGGATCGGGCCAAGTCGTTCTATGACGCGCTCCTGGGCACGCTGGGCGTTCCGCCGGCGATGGTCGACCGCCATCGCATCTTCTATCGCACCCCGACCGGAGTCTTTTCGGTGTCGTTGCCGATCGACGGCCAGGCGGCGACGGTGGCCAACGGCGGGACCATCGGCTTCGCCTGCGCCAATTCCGACCAGGCCGACGCCTGGCACGCGGCCGGCCTCGCCAACGGCGGCCAGACCTGCGAGGAGCCGCCCGGCGTGCGCGAGGGTGGCGTGGGCAAGCTCTACCTCGCCTATCTGCGCGACCCGGACGGCAACAAGCTCTGCGCCCTGCACCGCATGGGCTGAGGCGCGGCGGCTAGGCTCCCAGCTCGCCGGCCTCGGGCAAGGCCTCGGCGGCCGGTTCCGCGGGCGTCGTCCAGCGGTCGAGGGCTTCCAGCAGGCGCGGCAGGTTGATCGGCTTGCCCAGGTGGTCGTCCATGCCGGCCTCGCGGCAGCGGGCGATCTGCTCGGGCAGCACATTGGCGGTCATGGCGATGATCGGCGTGCGGGCGAGGTCCCGGTCGGCGAGCGCGCGGATGCGGCGGGTGGCGGTCAGGCCGTCCATCACCGGCATCTGCATGTCCATGAGGATCACATCGTAGCGCCCGCGCCCGACCGCCTCCACGGCCTCGGCGCCGTCGCAGGCGGTGTCGATCTCGATGTCGAAGGGGCTGAGCAGCGTGGTGATCAGCTCGCGATTGACCGCGTTGTCCTCCACCACCAAGGCGCGGATCGGCCGGTCGAGCACGGCGCCCGCCGGCTCGGCCTCGTCGGTGGCCGCGCCTTCTCCGGCGAGCGGCAGGTCGAGCGCGAACCAGAAGATGGAGCCTTGGCCGACGACGCTCGATGCGCCGATCTCGCCCTGCATGGCTTCGACGATCTGCTTTGAGATCGCCAGGCCCAGGCCCGTGCCGCCGAACCGGCGCGAGACCGAGGCGTCGGCCTGGGTGAAGCGCGCGAAGAGCGAGCCGATATGCTCCTCGTCGATGCCGATGCCGGAGTCGCGCACCTCGACCCGCAGGCGGCAGCGCTCGGCGTCCAGCTGATGGGTCACGACCAGCTCCACGCCGCCCTCGCGGGTGAACTTGATCGCGTTGGACAGGAAGTTGAGCAGCACCTGGCGCAGGCGCGGCGCATCCCCGGCCAGGGCTGGAATGGCCTCGTCGATGCGCGTGGTCAGCGACAGGCCCTTGCTCGCCGCCTGCTCGGCGACGATCGCCGCGGCGGAACGCACCGTGGCGACCGGATCGAACGGCGCGGGGTCGAGTTCGAGGCCGCTGGCCTCCAGCTTCGAGAAGTCCAGCACGTCGCCGACCACGCCCAGCAGGGTCTGGCTGGCGTCATGGATCAGGCCGGCGTGGCGCGCGTCCCGTTTGGACATCGATTTCGATTGGCGCAGCACGCCGGCGAAACCGATGATGGCGGTCAGCGGCGTGCGCAGCTCGTGGGTCATGTTGGCCAGGAAGTCGGTCTTGGCCGCCGCGGCCGCCTCGGAGCGGGCGAGCGCGTCGATCAGGTCGGCCTCGAGCAGCTTGCGGCGGGTGATGTCGCGCGAGACGCTGAGGATCCGGCCGCTGCCATCCTTCAGGCGCGAGAAGGTGGTCTCGGCCCAGACGACCGAGCCGTCCTTGGCGAACACGCGGTATTCGGTGGTCTGCGGCCCAGAGTCCTCCGTCACCGACTCTATGAAGGCCTGGACGGGCGCGGTGTCGTCGGGGTGCATGTAGGTGTAGTTCGGGGTTTCCATCAGTTCGCCCGGCGCGAAGTCCAGGATGCGCTCGATGGAGGGCGAGACGTAGAGCCGCTGGTTGTCGCGGGAGACCAGCGCGATGACGTCGGTGATGTTGTCGGCCAGCAGGCGATAGCTCTGTTCGCTGTCGCGCAGGTTCTGCGTCGCCTGCTCATAGCGGCGGCGCGCGGCGATGGTCTGGCGTGCGCTCGAGACGGCAAAACCGACGCTGGCCGCGAGCAGCAGCCAGACCGGCAGGATCTTGCCCAGCGCGGCGTTGGGGGCGAGGAACGGGGTCACCAGCATGGCGCAGGCCGGGATGACGCCGGTGAGCACGTAGCCGGCGCGCGACTGGTAGGCGTAGACTTGGGCGAATCCCATGAGGGCGAGCCAGATGACCACGCCGCAGACGGCGCCGGAGGCCGTGCCGGTTCCCCACAGGAGCACGCCCAGCAGCACCCAGGCCGCGACGCCGCCGACCAGGCAGGCGACGTATTCCAGGCGTTTGCGCAGGCTTATTTCGCGGCCCAGGAACTGGTCGCGGGTGACGAACCAGCTGACGATGTCGAGACCGACGGTGAAGACAAGCCAGGCGATACAGATCGGCCAGGGCAGGAACGCCAGCGCGATCAGCCCGACGCCGATCGTGGCGGCCAGACGCGGTCCGATCGAGACGCGCGTCTCGGCGGCCATCTCGTCGAGGCCCCGGTCGAGCAGGCTGAGCACGGTCGCGATTCCCTCCTTTTGACGGCGGATGATCGCAAACAACGATTAATTCCGGATAATTCCCGCCGAAAATCGTGGGCGGGCGCGCCTAGAGCGTCGTGCGCAGGCTGAGGAGCTCCGGGAACAGCTTTCGGTCGAGCGCCCTGACGAGGTAGGAGACGCCGTCCGAGCCGCCGGTGCCGCGCTTGAAGCCGATGATCCGCTCGACGGTCTTCATGTGGCTGAAGCGCCACTGCTGCAGGCGGTATTCCAGGTCCACCAGCTTTTCGCCGAGCTCATAGAGGTCCCAGTAGCGCTCGGTGTCGCGGTAGACGGCGAGCCAGGCGGCCTCGACCTCGGGACTGGCGGCATAGGGCTCGGTCCAGTCGCGCGCCAGCCGGTCGGCGGGGATGGCGAGGCCGCGGCGGGCCAGGAGCGCCAGCGCCTCGTCATAGAGGCTGGGCGCGCCCAGCGCCGCGGCCAGGGCGTCATGGTGGGCGGGCGCGTTCTCATGCACCCCCAGCATGGCGCGGTCCTTGGCGCCCAGCAGGAACTCCAGCTCGCGGTACTGGAAGGACTGGAAGCCCGAGCTCGACCCCAGGCTGGCGCGGAAATTGGCGTAGTCGGTGGGCGTCATGGTCGCCAGGATCTCCCAGGCCCCGATCATGTGGGCCTGGATGCGAGCGACCCGCGAGAGGGTCTTGAAGGCCGGCCTGAGCTCGTCGGCCTTGAGGCTGTCGCGGCTGCTGCGGATCTCGTGGATCGAGAGCTTCAGCCAGAGCTCAGCCACCTGATGGATCACCACGAACAGCAGTTCGTCATGTTCGTCCGTGCGGGTGTTCTGGGCGCTGAGCAGGGTGGTGAGCTGCAGGTAGTCGCCGTAGTCCATGTCGGGCGGGGCGGCGCCGCGGCCGGGCGCCTTGGTCTCGCTCATGAGGTGGTCTCCGATTTGCGCGCAAACCTACATCCGCGGGCGGGCCACGTCGCCGCTAGCCAAACCGCCGCCGATCCCCCACATCGCTGGGGTGAGCGCGCGGCCGGCGCGCGCCGCCAACGGAAGCCCCGATCCATGTCCGAAGCCGCTGAGTACGTCCCGCCCGCCGTCTGGACCTGGAACAAGGAGAACGGCGGCCGCTTCGCCAGCATCAACCGGCCGATCGCCGGCCCGACCCACGACAAGGACCTGCCGGTCGGCGAGCACCCCCTGCAGCTCTATTCGCTGGCGACGCCCAACGGGGTGAAGATCACGGTGATGCTGGAGGAGCTCCTGGCGCTCGGCCACAAGGGGGCGGAATACGACGCCTGGCTGATCAACATCGGGGCCGGCGACCAGTTCGGCTCCGGCTTCGTGGAAGTGAACCCCAATTCCAAGATCCCGGCGCTGATGGACCGCAGCGGGCCCAAGCCGATCCGGATCTTCGAATCCGGCGCCATCCTGATCCACCTGGCCGAGAAATTCGGCGAATTCCTGCCGACCGAGCCCGCCGCGCGCGCCGAGACGCTTTCGTGGCTGATGTGGCTGATGGGCTCGGCCCCCTACCTGGGCGGCGGGCTCGGCCACTTCTACGCCTATGCGCCGTTCAAGATCGAATACGCCATCGACCGCTACGCCATGGAGGTGAAACGCCAGCTCGACGTGCTCGACCGCCGATTGGCGGAGAGCGAGTACCTGGGGGGCAAGGACTACAGCATCGCCGACATGGCGACCTGGCCCTGGTACGGCGGGCTGGTGAAGGGCGTGCTCTACGGGGCCGGCGAGTTCCTCTCGGTGGGCGAGTACAAGAACGTGCTGCGCTGGACCGACCAGATCGCCGAGCGCCCGGCCGTCAAGCGCGGCCGCATGGTCAACCGCACCTGGGGCGAGCCGGAAAGCCAGCTCCCCGAACGCCACGACGCCAGCGACTTCGAGCTGAAGACCGGCGACAAGCTCGCGAAGGCGGAAGAGACCGCGAAGGCCTAGGCCGGACAGGTCTTCAGCCGGGCGGCCTGAACGGGCCGCTACCCCCCGGCCACGCGGGGCAGGTCGGCCGGCGCGAACCGCGCCGCGCCGCGCGCCATCAGCGCGATGAAACGCGGATAGTCGCGGATCGAATCCAGGCTGTTGTCGGCCTCCATCCAGCGCAAATAGCCGGCGCCCACGCGGTCGATGACCCCTTCGAGGAGTTCGCAGGAGGCGTCGAAATCCCCGAGCTCGGCCATGCCGCAGGCGAGGTTATAGTGCAGGCGGGCGTTGTCGGGGTCGAACAGCATGGCCCGGCGCGTCCATTCTCGCGCGCGTTCGCCTTCGCCCAGGTCCGCAAGCGCCGTCACCAGGAACCCGAGCGCGCCGCCGTGGTCGGGCTCGACGGCCAGCAGCCGCTCGCAACAGGCCAGGGTGCGTCGAGCCGACGCCAGGAGGTTCTCCCGCTCGCCGAGGCCGAGATAGGCCTGGCTGACCATCCCGGCCGCCCGGTACGCGTTGGGATCCAGGGCGATGGCGGCCTCGAAGTGCCGGACGGCAGGCTCCCATCGCCGCAGGCCGACGGAGATGCAACCGGCGCACATGTGGCCGTCGAAGCCGTCCGGGTCGAGCCGCAGGGCCGTCTCGATGAAGGGCTCGGCTTCAGCGAGGTCGATCCCTGGGCCGCGGATGATCACGTCGGCCATCGCGGCGTGGGCGTCGGCGAGCGCCGGGGCCACCTCGATCGCGCGGGTCGCCGCGTTGAGGGCCCGCTCGTGGGTGGCGCCCGGGGCGCCGCGCTGGGCGGCCTCGGCCTCGGCGAATGCGATGTGCGCCCAGGCCTGGCCGAAGCCCGGATCGAGGCTCACCGCCCGCTCGCAGATGCGCACGATCAGCGGCTTCAACCGTTCGCTGCCCGTCCGGCTGAACTGGCGGGCGAGCAGATAGAGTTCATAGGCCTCGGCGCTGGCGGTCTGGCGTTGCTCCAGGCGCTGCTTCTCCGCCGGCGCCAGCTTCACCTTCAGCGCGCCGACGATGGCCCGCGAGATTTCGTCCTGGATGGCGAAGATGTCGTCCAGCGTGCGGTCGAAGCGCTCGGCCCAGATCTGGGTGTCGCGCCGGGCGTCCAGGAGTTGCGCGGTGATGCGCACGCGCGAGCCGGACTTGCGGACGCTGCCTTCCAGGATGTGGCTGATCCCGAGCGCGACCGCGAGCTGGCCCGGCGCGACGGTCTTGCCCTTGTAGGAGAATGCCGTCGCCCGCGAGACCACCGAAAGGGCCGACAGCTGTCCAAGGTCGGTGATGATGTCCTCGCTGACCCCGTCGCTGAAGTATTCCTGCTCGGGATCGCCGCTCATGTTGACCAGTGGCAGGACCAGGATCGAGGGCCGCGAGTCGTCCGCCGGGCGGGCGCTGGGCGTGGCGACGGCCGCGCGCGGCGCGGCGCGGACGCCCACGAAGCGGCGCAGTTCCGCCACCAGCGACAGCCAGGCGGGATCGTCCGGCGCGCCCTGCCAATGACTGAGGTCGGCGGTGTGGCTGAGCTCGAAGATGATCGGCCGCTCGCAGGGCTCGATGATCACCGGCGCCAGCGTCTTGTTGCGGTCGGCGATGGTCGCTTCGGCCCGCACCCAGCGCGACCCGACCGACCGCGGCGACCACAGTACGATGACCGCCTTGGCCGCGCGCAGGGCCGCCTCGATCGCCTCGTCGAAGGCTTCGCCCGACCGCAGGGCCGCGTCCCACCAGACGCTGAAGCCCAGGCCTTCGAGCGCCTCCGCGTACCGCTTGGCGACCGCCTGGTCCTCGCTGCTGTAGGAAATGAAGATATCCGAGATGAGTCTGCCTCCCGCCCGATCGCCGAACAGCGTATCGCGAGCCTCGGGTCCGGTCGAGGCGATGCGGCCGGCTCGCCCGTCAGGCCGGGGCGCGGACGCCGAAGCGCTGGGCGGAGCGCGCCCTGGCCTTCTGAGCCTCGGTGTCGCGGTCGCGCGGCGCCGCCTGGGTTTCGAGCGAGCCCAGCAGCCGGTGGCCGGCGGCGAACACCTCCTCGATGGCGGCCTGGAACGCGGCTTCGTTGGCCTTCGACGGCGCATTGAAGCCCGAGAGCTTGCGCACGAACTGCAGCGACGCCGCCCGGATCTCCTCGTCGGTCGCCGGCGGCTCGAAATTGAACAGGGTCTTGATGTTGCGGCACATGTCTGAGGCCTCCGTGGGCGGACCACGGTGGCGCGGGGAGGCGCTTGGCGTCAAGGCGGCGACCGCGATGGGTTGCGGAGCGGTCCGTGAGTCGTCCTCATCCTTGCCCCGGCGTGGGGGTCTTAGGGTCTTGGGCTGAAGGCGGCGGGCTGGAAGAGTTCCACGACGTTGCCGGAGGGGTCCTGGAGCAGGATCTGTTTGCCGCCCGGTCCTGAGAGGATTTCGTTGCGGAACGGAGCGCCGGCTTCGCGAAGGCGGGCGACTTCGGCCTCGATGTCGTCGACGATGAGGTGAATGCGGTTCCAGCCGCCGGGTCCGGGCTTCGCGCCGTCGGGCATGGGGCGTCCTGCGGAGCTCGCCGGTCCGCTCAGCAGCAGCCGCAGGCGGCCGCGGGCGACGTCGGCGAACGCGGGCGCGAAGTTCGTCAAGACCTCGAAGCCGAGGAACGTCGTGTAGAAGCCGACCGCCGCCTCGACGTCATCGACCATGTAACGGACGCTGACCATCTCACTGAGGTCGGTCATGGGCTTCTCCTTGGCGCCGCGGAGCGGGTGTCCGATCGGCGAGCGCCGCGATCAGGAACTCGACGCGGGTCGCGAGCTCGGCGGCCGTTTGCCGGAACAGCGGGTAGGTGACGTCGTCGGGATCGCCGGCCGCAGGGTTGGCGATGCTCCAGTGAATGGTCTCCGGGTGGCCAGGGAACTCGGGACAGACCTCGCGCACCCGGTCGCACAGGCTGATCACCCGGTCGAAAGTCTGGCCGGCGAACACCTCCAGATGCTTCGACTCGTGACCGGCGAGGTCGAGGCCATGCTCGTCCCGCATCACCTTCACCGCGTTGGGGTGCACGGGCCTGGGATGGCTGCCGGCGCTCACCGCCTCGATGGCGCCGCTCGACCACGCCTTGGCCAGCGCCTCGGCCATCGGGGAGCGCGCGCTATTGCCCGTGCAGAGGAACAGCACTCTCACCGGGGCCAACAAGGTTTTGTCACGCTGAGGCGGAGTCAGACGAAGGCCGGGGTGCAGCGCCCCGCCGGTCGCCGACAACAGGCCGCCGACTCGCTCCAGGTCCAACCCGTAGTAGGTGTCCCTGCGGTCGGCGGAGCTGCGCTTCGCCGATACCAGACGGCCATCCCGCAGCTTGCCCAGATGGTACGAGACCAGGTTCTGGGGCTCGCCGACCAACCCCGTCAGCTCGTGAACCCTGCGGTCGCTCCGACCCAGCTCACTCAGAAGCCGCCAGCGCAGGGGATGCCCGGCCAGCTGCAGGAACTCAGGCGGGGCTAGGTCCGGGGCAAGCGCGCTCATAGGCGTCGTTATACATCAATTGCACTTGATGCATCAATTGAAATCGGTGCATATGGCGCCGGAGGAGGAGCTCATCATGAACAGAATGACGATTTGCGCCCTGGCGCTGCTGCTCGCCGGCGTCGCGCAGGGCGCAGGCGCCCAGGACCGCGCGAAGAACGGCGCCGCGACCGTGAGGGTCCGCTACATGGTGAGCGACGTGCCGGCCGCCACGGCCTTCTATGCGAGCAAGCTCGGCTTCAAGGTCGATTTCTCATCCGGAACCTATTTCGCCGCGCTGTCCCGCAACGGCCTGCAGCTTCTCCTGAGCCCGGTGAGGGGGCCGGGCGGCGCCTCGCAGCCCATGCCGAACGGCGATCGGCCCGCGCCCGGCGGCTGGACCCGCATCGTTCTCAACGTCTCCGATCTGCAGGGCGAGGTGGCCAGGCTTCGCAAGGACGGCGTGCACTTCCGCAATGACATCGTTGTCGGGCTTGGCGGCAGCGAGATCCTGCTCGACGACCCCTCGGGCAATCCTGTCGAGCTGTTTCAGCCGGATTGAATTCGCTCAGTTGGTTGGGGCGGCTTCAAGGTTGGTCGTCCGCCGCCACCTCGATCACCACGATGGCGGCCTTTTGCCCGGTCTCGACATAGCGGTAGGCCTCGGCGATCGCGTCGAGGGGATAGCTTCGGTCGATCACCCCGCGAAACTGGCCGGCCTCCATGCGGGCCTTCAGGAACGCGACGAATGCGTGGCCGCCGCCCCGGGGCGGCAGGGGCACCACGACCCGGTTGTTCTTGGCGATCGCCGACCAGAGCAGCAGCGGCAGGTACTGCCCCCAGGGTCCCATGTCCGTCGCCATGAACGTGCCTTCGGGTTTCAACAGCCTGCGGTATCGCCAGAAGCTGGTTTTCCCGACCGCCTCCAAGACGAAATCGAAGCGCTCGCCGATGCGGCTGAAGTCCTCCGCGGTGTAGTCGACGACGCGGTCCGCGCCGAGGGATCTGGCCAGCTCCAGATGCCGGGTGGCGACGACCGCGGTGACGTGGGCGCCATAGGCTTTCGCCAGTTGCACCGCGGCCGAGCCGATGGCGCCGGAGGCGCCGTAGATCAGAATCCTGTGGCCGGGCCCGACGCGGAATTTCTTCAGGCCGCTGTCGGCGTAGTAGGCCCCCTCACAGACCACGGCGTCGGCGAAGGGCGTATGGGCCGGCATCAAGCCGATCGGACCTGTCTCGGCGATGCAGACGTATTCTGCGTGGGCGCCGTTGGTCCGGAACGGACACATGCCAAACACCCGATCGCCCGGCTTGAACGCCATGACCCCGGCGCCGACCGCTTCAACCACGCCGGCGACGTCCATGCCGAAGATCGTGCGTCGCGGCCGGCGCAGGCCGAAGAGGAGACGCCCGATGACGCGGGGTTGGAGCTCGCCGCAGTCCGACCGGTTGACCGTCGCGGCATGGACCCGGATCAAGACCTCGCCCGCCGCCGGCGCAGGCTTGGGCGCATCGCATACCGTCACGACGTCGGGGGACCCGTAGCGCGTTACGACAGCGGCTCGCATCGTCAGATCGTCCGTCACCGGGCCGAGCCTAGGCCGATGGGCCCCTGGGGCCATGTCTCAATGTATCAAAAGCCTGACCGCTGGGGACAGGCGCCGGCGGCCCGGTGAACCGCCCCCCTTGCCTCCGCCGCCCCCATCCGCCATATCCCCGCGCGGAGATCGGCGGCGGGCGGACGCTTCGCCAACCTGGTCAGGGCCGGAAGGCAGCAGCCACAACGAATTCCGTTCCGGGTCGCCGTTCGGTCTCCACCTTCACTTTCGCATCGGCTTTGAACTTTCGCGTGGCGCGGCGGAGGGCCGTGCTCTTACATGAGCCCCATGGCCGACGAAGACCTCACGCCTGACGAGTCGGACGCTCCGGAGCGGGATCCGAACGCCGTGGACATGTTCGGCGGCAAGCCGACGCTGAGCGACGACCCGTCGGCCGCCTACACCGTCATCGCGCGCAAGTACCGGCCGATGACCTTCGACGACCTCTATGGCCAGGAGGCCATGGTGCGGACGTTGAAGAACGCCTTCGCCTCGGGCCGCATCGCGCACGCCTTCATGCTGACCGGCGTGCGGGGCGTGGGGAAGACCACGACCGCGCGGCTGCTGGCCCGGGCGCTGAACTACGAGAGCGACACGATCCACGAGCCGACGCTCGACCTGGCGGTGGAGGGGATCCATTGCAAGTCGATCATCGAGGGGCGGCACATGGATGTGCTGGAGCTCGACGCGGCCAGCCGCACCAAGGTCGACGAGATGCGGGAACTGCTGGACGGGGTGCGCTATGCGCCGACCTCGGCCCGCTACAAGGTCTACATCATCGACGAAGTGCACATGCTCTCGACCCAGTCGTTCAACGCCCTGTTGAAAACCCTGGAAGAGCCGCCGCCGCACGCCAAGTTCATCTTCGCCACCACCGAGATCCGCAAGGTGCCGGTGACCATCCTGTCGCGAACCCAGCGGTTCGACCTGCGGCGCGTCGAGCCGGAGGTTATCGTCAAGAACCTGGAGATGATCTCCGAGGCCGAGGGCGCCCGCGTCGAGGCCGAGGGGCTGATGCTGATCGCCCGCGCCGCCGAGGGCAGCGTGCGCGACGCCCAGTCGATGCTCGACCAGGCCATCGTCCAGGCCGAGCCGGGGATGACGGTCACCGCGGCGACGATCCGCGACATGCTGGGCCTGGCCGATCGAGCCCAGACTATTTCCCTCTTCGAACAGGTGATGCGCGGCGAGGCGGGGCCGGCGATCGAGACCTTCCGCACGCTCTACGGCTACGGCGCCAATCCCGACCAGGTGATGCTCGACCTGATGGACCACTGCCACGGGGCCTCGGTCGCCAAGGCGATCGGGCCGCAGGCGCTGATCATGCCCAAGGACCAGTCGGCGCGGCTGGCGGCGGTCGGGGCGGCGGTCTCGGCCGGGACGCTGTCCAGGCTCTGGCAGCTCACCCTGAAGGCCTACGAGGAGGTGCGCCGCGCGCCGGACGCCGCCGCCGCAGCCGACATGGCGCTGATCAGGCTGGCCTACGCCGCCGACCTGCCGGGGCCCGAGGAGGCGCTGAAGCGGCTGCAGGCGGGCGACCCTGCGTCGCCGGCTGGACCGGCATCGCACGGCGGGCCCTCGGGCGGCGGCGGGAGCAGTGGCGTGGCGGCCCAGAGCGGCGGCGGGACGACCGTGGCGCGGGGCTTCGCCGCGCCGCAGCCGCAGTCCTCCGCCGAGCCGGTGGCGGTGCTGAACACCTTCGAGGACATGCTGGCGCTGATCGAGAAGAAGCGGGACATCGCGCTCAAGCTCGACGTGGAGCGCTACGTGCGGCCGATCAGCTTCCGGCCCGGCGCCATCGAATATGAGCCTGCCCCCGGCGCGCCCGCCAACCTCGCCCAGCGGCTGGTCGGGCGGCTGAAGGACTGGACCGGCGAGCGCTGGCTGATCGCCGCCCAGGGCGGCGGCGGGGCCGAGAGCCTCTGGGAGCGCCAGAAGCGCGAGGAGCGCGAGGTCCGCAAACAGATCGAGCAGGACCCCTTCGTTCTGGCCGTGATGAAGACCTTCCCGGGCGCCGAGATCGTGGGGGTCCGCACCCTGCCGCAGCCCGAGACCGCGGCGCCGGCGGACGAGGTCACCGGGGGAGACGACGATGAGGACTAGGCTCGGCCTCGCGGCCCTGGCGGCGGGGCTGGCGCTTGCCGGCCAGGTCGCCGCGCAACCGGCGCCGCCGCTGATCCAGGAGCCGGTGGCGATCGCCCCGGGGTTCAACGCGACCCTGCTGGTGGTCAATATCCCGCCGGCCGGCGACGGGCCCCTGACCACGGCGGGCCAGGCGGGCCATCGGCATCCGGCCTCGACCTACGCCTATGTGTCGAAGGGCGCGGTGATCAATCGCCTGGGCGACCAGCCGGAAAAACGCTTCGAGACCGGCCAGTCCTGGTCTGAAACCCCGCTGCAGCCGCACTATATCGTCAACGCCAGCCGCACCGAGCCCGCCCAGCTGGTGGTGGTGCAGATCTCCAAGGCCGGGACGACGAGACTGACGGAGCCGTTGCCGAAGTGAAGGATTGGGCGAAATGAAAGACCTCTCCTCGCTGATGAAGCAGGCCCAGGCCATGCAGGAGAAGCTCGGCCAGGCGCAGGCCGAGCTCGAGCAGATGGTGCTGCTGGGCCAGGCGGGCGACGGCCTGGTGAAGGTGACGCTGAAGGGCACGGGCCAGATCCTGCGCGTCGACATCGACGACAGCCTGATGGCGCCGGGCGAGGGCGAGATGGTCGGCGACCTGGTGGCCGCGGCCCACGCCGACGCCAAGCGCCAGCTCGACGGGCGCTCCGCCGAGCTGATGCAGAAGGCGGCGGGGTCGCTCGCCGGGATGCCCGGCATGCCCAAGTTCTGATGCTGGCCGCCATCCTCGCCGCCGCCGCGATGAACGCCGCCGCCCTGCCCGCCGACCTCGCCAAGGCGGCGCACGACTACGACCTGGCCCAGATGCATGGCGACAAGGCCGAGCTGACGCGGCTGCTGGCCGAGGACTACAGGCTCTTCAACTCCGGCGGTCAGGTGCAGGACAAGGCGGCCTTCATCGCCGATTCCACCGCACCGGGCTTCCACATGGAGCCTTTCACGGTGGAAGAGCCGCTGGAGAAGGTCATGGGCGACACCGCGCTGCTGGGCGGCGTCGCGACCCTGAAGGGGACCGACGGCGGCAAGCCCTTCACCGCGCGGCTGCGGTTCATGGACGTCTGGGCCAAGCGCGGCGGCGCCTGGAAGGTGGTCTTCACCCAGGCCACGCGGGTTCCGGCCGCCTGAGATGGCCGCCTCCGCCGGACCCGAGATCGAGCGGCTGATCAGCCTGCTTTCCAAGCTGCCGGGCCTGGGGCCGCGGTCGGCCCGGCGCGCGGCGCTGACGTTGCTCAAGAAGCGCGACCAGCTGCTCAGCCCCCTGGCCGACGCGCTCGCCGAGGCCGCGGCGCGGGTGAGGGTCTGCTCGGTCTGCGGCTCGCTCGACACCCAGGACCCCTGCGCGATCTGCGCCGACGGCCACCGCGACCCGAGCCTGATCTGTGTGGTCGAGGAGGTCGGCGCGCTCTGGGCCATGGAGCGCGCCAGCGCCTTCCGCGGCCGCTACCATGTGCTGGGCGGGCTGCTGTCGGCCCTGGACGGGGTCGGCCCCGACGCCCTGCGGGTGAACGGCCTTGTCACCCGGGCTTCCGAGGGCGGCGTGCGCGAGGTGATCCTGGCGCTGCCGGCCACCGTCGATGGCCAGACCACCGCCCACTACCTCGCCGACCGCCTGGCCCAGGCCGATGTCTCGGTGACCATGCTGGCCCGCGGGGTCCCGGTGGGCGGTGAGCTCGACTGGCTGGACGACGGCACGATCGCGCAAGCCATGCGCGCCCGGCGGCCGGCCTAGCCCCGACTCAGTGTTCGCGCTAAGAACGCAACATGAACGGGACCTTGATCGCCGCGATCCTCCTCGCCTTTGTCGCCGTGGGCGCCATCGCCTGGGCGCTGAAGGAGCGGATGCGGGCGGCCGCGGCCGAGCTGCGGATCGAGATGCTGCGCGAACAGGCGGATCTGGTGAGCGCGCAACTGACCCAGTCCGCCACCGGTGTCGCCGAGGCCATCCTCAAGAAGAACGAGGAGGCGATCCACAACCGCGAGCAACTCGCCCAGGCCAGGCTCGAGGCGCAGCTGAAGCCGGTGGCCGAGAGCCTGCAGAAATTCCAGGAACATGTGGCGCTGGCCGAGAAGGTGCGGGTCGAGGAGACCGGCGGCCTGAAGGAACAGATCGCCGCCCTCTTGCTGGCCTCGACGGCCACCCAGGACGAGGCGCGCAAGCTCTCGGCCGCGCTGCGGCGTGGGGCGGGCGTGCAGGGCCGCTGGGGCGAGCAGACCCTGCGCAACGTGCTGGAGGCCGCGGGCCTGGCCCATCGCTACGACTTCGACGAGCAGACCACGACCGACACCGAGGAGGGCCGCCGGCGGCCTGACGTCACCGTCCGACTCCCCGGTGGCGGCGTGTTCGTCATTGACGCCAAGTGCTCGCTGAACGCCTTCCTGGAGATGCAGGACGCCACCGACGACGCCGCGCGCGAGGCCTGCGGCCAGCGCCACGTCCAGAGCGTGCGCAGCCACGTCCAGGGGCTGTCGGCCAAGGCCTATTGGGATCAGTTCGACTCGTCGCCCGACTTCGTGGCGATGTTCGTGCCGCTGGATAGCGCCATGGCCGCCGCCCTCGACCGCGCGCCGGACCTGATGACCGAGGCCATGGACAAGCGGGTGGTGATCGTCACGCCGACCACGCTGTTCGCGCTCTGCAAGGCCGTGGTCTACGGCTGGCGGGTGGAGGAGCAGGCGGCCAACGCCCAGAAGATCGCCGAGCTGGGGCGCGAGCTCTATAAGCGTATCGCGGTGATGGGCGGCCATGCCGGCTCGGTCGGCAAGGCGCTGGAGGCCGCGGTGGCCCGCTATAACCAGTTCGTGGGCTCGCTGGAGACCCAGGTCCTGACCCAGGCGCGGCGTTTCGAGGAGCTGAAGGTCGACCACGAGGGCCGCTCGGTGACCCAGCTCGAGCCGCTCGACACCGCGGTCCGGCCGCTGACCAAGCTCACGCCCGAGACCCCGCCGCAGGTGCGCCTGGTGGCCGGCGACGAGGCCTGATCGCCTCCGTCGGCGCGAGCGATTCTCCGATCGCGTTAGCCATGTTGACAGCCGCGCAATCGGGCGCAGAAATGTCTGCGGGTGTGGGAGGATTCCATGAAAAGGACCGCGTTAGCCGCGGGTGTTGCGGCGCTTCTGTGGTGCGGGGCGGCGAACGCCAGCGTGACGCTGGACTTGAGTTTCGCGGACTCCGATTTCAATGTTAGCGGCGGCTTCAACGCGACCTTCGACGACATTCCCGACGGGGTGACGACCTTCTACGACGCCTCGACGCTCGGCTGTCACGTGACCTCGGCGACCTATGTCTGCTCCGGCGCCTTTCTCACCAACGACATCGGGGGCGGGTCCGACGACGGCATCCAGATCAATCTGGACAACCTCATCGACCCCAGCGGCTCGGTGGGGCTGATCTACAGCTTCTCCAAGCTCGCGTTGGTGACGCCGGGATCCTACGCCAACATGAACGATACGGGCGGCCATGGCGCCACGCTGACGGTCACCAGCGACGTGACGACAGCCCCGCCGACGATCCCTGAGCCGGCGACCTGGACGATGATGCTGATCGGCTTCTTCGGCCTTGGCTCCGGACTGCGCCGCCGCCGCGTGGCGATCCTCGCACCTGCGCGCTAGGGGGCCGCAGGCACAGGTCCGACCTTGACGCTCGGGTTCCTCGCCCCTACGTCGGCGGCATGGCCCTGAGAGAGATCCTCGTTGTCCCCGATCCCGTCCTGAAGCAGGTCTCCGCGCCCGTGACGGCGGTCGACGACGGCCTGCGCGCGCTGATGGACGACATGCTGGAGACCATGTACGCCGCGCCCGGCATCGGCCTGGCGGCGATCCAGGTCGGCGTGCCCAAGCGGGTGATCGTCATGGACATCTCGCGCCAGGAAGACCCGCGCGAGCCGCGCTATTTCGTCAATCCGGAGATCCTCTGGGCCTCGGAGGAGACCCTGCCCTACGAGGAGGGCTGCCTCTCGGTGCCGGAGATCTACGACGAGGTCGAACGCCCGGCGCGGGTGAAGCTGCGCTACCTGAACTACCGGGGCGAGACGGTCGAGGAGGACGCCGAGGGCCTCTACGCCGTCTGCATCCAGCACGAGATGGACCACCTGGACGGGGTGCTGTTCATCGATCACCTGTCACGGCTGAAGCGCGAGCAGGCCGTGAAGAAGGTCAAGAAGCAGGCCAAGGCGGCCTAGCGGCGCAGCTACTTCGACTGCGCCTTGTCCTTGGCCTTGTTGAGCGCCGCGTCGGTCTTGTCCCCGGCGTCCTTGGCTCCCGCCTTGATCTTGTCGCCGGCCTTGTCCGCGCCGGCCTTCAGCTTGTCGCCGGCTTCGTCGGCGGCGACCTTGGTCTTGGCGGCGGCTTCGCTGGCGCCCTGCTTGATGTCGGAGCCCAGGTCCTTGACCGCGGAGGTGCCGGCGACCGACTTGGCCGCCGCGCCGACCTCCGACCCCACGGCCTTCAGGTCGGCGGAGGTCTTCTCCTGGGTCGGCTTGGAGCAGGCGGCGACCGCCAGCCATAGACCCAGGGCGATGGCGAGGTGGGAGTTGCGCATGCGGTGCTCCTTGGAAAGCTCGTTAACGAACCGTTAAGCTTAACCCAGGTTCCCGGCCTTTGCGCCAGTCCTCCCCCGCAGGTAGAACCGGCGCGATGCGCCTCACCTTCCTGGGAACTCCCGATTTCGCGCTCGTGGCGCTGCGGCGGATCGTCGAGGCCGGCCACGAGGTCGCCTGTGTCTATTCCCAGCCGCCTGCGCCGCGCGGCCGTGGCCACACGCTGCAGCCTTCGCCGGTCCACGCCTTCGCCCTCGACCAGGGCCTGATCGTGCGGACGCCGGCCTCAATGCGCGATCCGGGCGAGATCTTCGCGTTCCAGGCGCTGGAGCTGGACGCGGCGGTGGTGGTCGCCTTCGGCCAGATCCTGCCGGCCGAGGTGCTTGAGGCGCCGATGTTCGGCGCGTTCAACCTGCACGGCTCGCTGTTGCCGCGCTGGCGCGGCGCCGCGCCGATCCAGCGGGCGGTGATGGCCGGCGACCCGCTGACCGGCGTCGAGGTCATGCGGATGACCGAGGGCCTGGACGAGGGGCCGGTGCTGGCCTCGGAGACCCTGCGGATCGGACCGCTGGACACCGCCGGCACGGTCCACGACCGGATGGCGGCGATCGGCGCGGACCTGCTGGCGCGCACCTTGCCGCAGATCGAGGCCGGGACGGCGGTCGAGACGCCTCAGGCCGAGGACGGCGCCACCTACGCCAAGAAGATCCGGCCGAAGGAGGCGAAGATCGCCTGGACCAGGCCGGGGGCCGAGATCGACTGGAAGATCCGCGGCCTGTCGCCGTTCCCGGGCGCCTGGTTCAGCCTGCCGACCGACAAGGGGCCGGTCCGGGTGAAGGCCCTGCTCTCAGCCTTCGAGGACGCCGACGGGCCTGCGGGCCAGGTGCTCGACGACCGGCTGCTGGTGGCGGCGGGCGCGGGCGCGGTGCGGCTGTTGCGCGTCCAGCGCGAGGGACGGGGGCCGCAGGACGCCGAGGCCTTCCTGCGCGGCCAGCCGGTGGCCGCCGGGACCCTGCTCGGCTGATGCCCCGCTACAAGCTCACCCTGGAGTATGACGGCGGCCCCTATTGCGGCTTCCAGGCCCAGGCGGACCTGCCGACCGTGCAGGGTTCGCTGGAGCGCGCTGTGAAGGCATTCTGCGGCCAGACCCTGCGCGTGGCCGCCGCCGGGCGCACCGACACCGGCGTCCACGCCACGGCCCAGGTCGCACACATCGACCTCGAGAAGGACTGGCCGGCGGAGACGGTGCGCAATGCGCTCAACGCCCACCTGCGGCCCGAGCCGATCGTGGTGCTGGAAGCCGAGGTCGCGCCGGAGGGCTGGCACGCGCGGTTCTCGGCGGTCGAGCGCCGCTACCGCTACCGGATACTCAACCGGGTGAGCCCCCCCGGGCTGGAACAGGGCCACGTCTGGCACGTCAAGGCGCCGCTGGACGCAGACGCCATGCACGCCGCGGCCCAGGCGCTGGTGGGCCACCACGACTTCACCACCTTCCGCGACCTGGCCTGCCAGGCGAAGTCGCCGGTGAAGACCCTGGATGTCGCGACAGTGCGCCGCGAGGCCGACGAGGTGGTGCTGGTCTTCGAGGCGAGGTCCTTCCTGCACCGCCAGGTACGCTCGATGACCGGCTCCATCGCCGAGGTCGGTCTCGGCCGCTGGACGGCCGGCGACCTGAAGGCGGCGCTTGACGCGGTCGACCGCAAGGCCTGCGGGCCCGTGGCCCCGGCCGAGGGGCTCTATCTGACCGGGGTGAGCTATTCGCCCGAAAACACCTGGAAATAGCGTTCGATCAGGCGTTCGTAGACCGCCTGGAGCTGCAGGATCTCGGCGACCGGGGCGCGTTCGTCGACCTGGTGCATGGTCCGGCCGACGAGGCCCAACTCGACCACCGGGCAAAGGGCTCGGATGAAGCGGGCGTCGGAGGTGCCGCCGGTCGTGGAGAGTTCTGGGGTGCGGCCCGCGGCGTCATAGACGGCGGCGGCCACCAGGTCGGTGAACGGCCCGGGCTCGGTCAGGAAGGCCTCGCCGCTGATCTGGGGCTCGACCGTGACGGAGCCCTGGAAATCGCTGGCCTCGGCGGCCGCCTCGGCCTCGATCCAGCGGCCGAGCTCGGCGCCGGTATGGTGCGGATTGAAGCGGATGTTGAGCCGCGCCGTCGCGGTCCCGGGGATCACGTTGGTCGCGGTGTTGGGCACGTCGATCCGGGTGATCTCCAGGTTCGACGGCTGGAACTCCGGATAGCCCTGGTCGAACACCCGGTCCTGCAGCCGCAGCAGGATGCGCAGCAGCACCGGCACCGGATTGGCCGCCCGGTGCGGGTAGGCGACGTGGCCCTGCACGCCCTTGACGGTGATCTCGGCGTTGATCGAGCCCCGGCGGCCGACCTTGATCATGTCGCCGAAGACTTCGCTGGAGGAGGGCTCTCCGACTACGCAGTGGGTGATGACCTCGTCTTCGATGCCCAGCGCCTCGACGACCATCTTGGTGCCGTGGGTGGCGATCCCCTCTTCGTCGCCGGTGATCAGGAAGGAGAGCGAGCCGGTCACCTGGCCGGCGGCGATCGCCTTGGCGGAGGCCGCGGCGAAGGCGGCGATGGCGCTCTTCATGTCGACGGCGCCGCGGCCGATCAGCATGCCGTCCACGACCTCGGCGTCGAAGGGCTCTTGCGTCCAGGCGCCGGCGTCGCCCACCGGCACCACGTCGGTGTGGCCGGCGAAACAGAGGTTCGGGCTCTCGGTCCCGTAGCGGGCGTAGAGGTTCTCGATCTCGCCGAACTTCATGCGGCGGCAGGAGAAGCCCAGGCCCTTCAGCGCCTGCTCGACTATATCCATGGCCCCGGCGTCGGCCGGCGTCACCGAGGGCCGGCGGATGAGCTCCCGCGTCAGGTTGATCGCGTCGATCAATCTCGCCCCCGAAATATCGTCTGCTAAGTTCGCGTCCCTCCTAGACCGGAATGACCGCATGCCCAAGATCGACATCGCAACCGCCCCCACCCGCTTCGGGACCGGCTACCCGCCGCCCTATGACGCGCCATGCCTGGATCGTCGGCGCTGGAAGCTCGGCGACGCGGCCGGCCTGACCCAGTTCGGGGTCAATCTGCAGCGGCTGGCGCCCGGCGTGTGGTCGAGCCAGCGGCACTGGCATACCGCTGAAGACGAGTTCGTCTGGATCCTCTCCGGCGAAGTGGTGCTGGTCACCGACGAGGGCGAGCAGGTGCTGCGGGCCGGCGACTGCGCCGGCTTTCCGGCCGGCGCGCCCAACGGCCACCACCTGCAGAACCGCTCGAACGCCGAGGCCGTGGTGCTGGAGGTGGGCTCCCGCCGCGAGGCGGAGGACGGCTGCGACTATCCCGATATCGACCTGATGCTGAAGACCGGCGACACGGAATACAGCCACAAGGACGGCACGGCCTACGCCGACACCAAGACGGCGCGGAGCCGCTGATGCCCAAGATCGATATCGCCGCGGTTCCGTTGCGCTCGGGCTGCAACTATCCGGCCCCGTTCGACGCGCCGTGCCTGGGCGCCGATTGGCGCAAGCTCGGCGATGCGGCCGGCCTCACGGACTTCGGAGTCAATCTGGTCCGTCTGCCGCCCGGCAAGTGGTCGAGCCAGCGGCACTGGCATACGGAGGAGGACGAGTTCGTCTGGGTGCTGGAAGGCGAGGTCGTGGTCGTCGAGGACGACGGCGGCCACAGGCTGGGGCCCGGCGATTGTGTCGGCTGGCAGGCTGGCGCCGCCAACGGCCACTGCCTGCAGAACCGCAGCGATCGCGACGCGGTCTACCTGGAGATCGGCGCGCGCCGGCCGGAGACGGACGCCTGCGACTATCCCGACATCGACATGGTGGCGCGGCCCGCGGAGCGCGTCTACCGCCACCGCGACGGGACGCCCTACCCGGGCGGGGCCTAGTCCCGCAGCAGATCGTTGATCGAGGTCTTGGAGCGGGTGCGCTCGTCCACGGTCTTCATGATCACCGCGCAGTAGGTCGAGGGCAGGCCCTCGTGCGGGCTGGGGCGGGAGCCGGACATGATCACCGAATAGGGCGGCACTTCGCCGGTGATGGTCTCGCCGGTCTTACGGTCGACGATGGGGGTGGTCGAGGTCAGGTAGACGCCCATGGAGAGCACCGAGCCCTCGCGTACGATGACGCCCTCGGCGACCTCGGAGCGGGCGCCGATGAAGCAGTTGTCCTCGATGATCGTCGGGTTGGCCTGCAGGGGCTCCAGCACCCCGCCGATGCCCGCGCCGCCGGAGATGTGGCAGTGCTTGCCGATCTGGGCGCAGGAGCCGATCGTGGCCCAGGTGTCGACCATGGTGCCTTCGTCCACATAGGCGCCGATGTTGACGAAGGAGGGGGTGAGCACCGCGCCCTTGGCGATGAACGAGCCCTTGCGGATGATCGTGCCGGGCAGGGCGCGGAAGCCCGCGGCTTCGAAGCGGGCGGCGTCCCAGCCGGCGCACTTCAGCGGGATCTTGTCCCAGAAGGGGCCGGGCGCGTCGGCGCTGACCAGGGCGTTGGGGGTCAGGCGGAAGTAGAGCAGGATCGCCTGCTTGGCCCATTGGTGGGTGACCCAGGCGCCGTCGGGCTCGCGGGAGGCGACACGCAGGGTCCCGGCGTCGAGGCGCTCCAGGGTCTCCAGCACCGCCTCGCGGATCGGCCCCTTCGTGGCGTGGGTGACCGCATCACGGTCCTCCCAGGCGGCCTCGATCACCGTCTTCAGGTCGTCGTGCGCGAAGCTGGGCATCAGGCGGCCTCCTTGAGCTGGGCGTGCGCCAGGAAGGGCGCGAGTTTGTCGGTCTTGTAGTCGATGAAGGCCGCGGTCGAGGCTAGGGCGTAAGGCCCGACCAGGATGGTGGTCATGCCGAGCGCCGCGGCCGGCGCCAGGTTGCGCTCGGAGTCCTCGAAGAAGGCGGTGGTGGCCGGGTCGATCCCATGGGCCTCGTTGATCCGCGCGAAGGTCGCGGGCGCGGGCTTGGGCACATAGTTGGCCAAGCCGATGTCGAAGATGTCGTCGAAGAGCTCGGTGAGCCCCATGTGCTCCAGCACTCGCTCGGCGTGGAAGGCGTCGGCGTTGGTGAAGATCAGCCGGCGGCCCGGCAGGCGGGCGATGGCGGCGGCCAGCTCCAGGTCCTGGGCCACGCCCTCCAGCGGCATGTCGTGGAAGATGGTGTGGAAGTCCTTGGGCTCGACCCCGTGGTGCTCCACCAGGCCGCCGAGCGTCAGGCCGTAGTCGGCGAGGTACTTCTTCTGCAGCGTGTAGGCCTCATCGCGCGGGAGGCCGGTGACGCGCATGACATAGGCGGTCATGCGGCGCTCGATCTCGCCCATCAGGCCCGAGTCGGCCGGATAGAGGGTGTTGTCCAGGTCGAAGAGCCAGGTGTCGACGTGTCGGAGGTCGGCGGTCATTCGCAGACCCCCTACTCGCAAACCAACGTACCCGCCCCATGCTCGGTGAAGAGCTCGACCAGCAAGGCGTGCGGGCGGCGTCCGTCCAGGATGACCACGGCCCCGACGCCCGCTTCCACCGCGGCGATGGCGGTCTCGAGCTTGGGGATCATGCCGCCGGTGGCGACGCCGTCCTTGATGGCCTTGCGGGCCTCGGCGACGGTCATCTGGCGGATCAGCTCGCCGTTCTTGTCGAGCACGCCGGCCACGTCCGTCAGCAGCAGCATGCGCTTGGCGTTGAGCGCGCCGGCCAAGGCGCCCGCCACCGTGTCGGCATTGATGTTGTAGGTCTGGCCGTCCTCGGCGACGCCGATCGGGGCGATCACCGGGATATAGTCCTCGTCGGCGTAGATCAGGGCTTCGATCAGCTTCGGATCGACCCGCTTGGGATCGCCCACGAAGCCGAGGTCGACCATCTTCTCGATCTCCGAGTCCGGGTCCTTCTTGGTGCGGGTGACCTTCTCGACGGTGATCAGGCGCGCGTCCTTGCCGGAGAGGCCCACACCGCGCACGTCGGCTTCCTTGCCGGCGAGCGTGATCCAGTTGGCGATCTCCTTGTTGATCGCGCCGGAGAGGACCATCTCGGCCACCTCCATGGTCGCCTCGTCGGTGACCCTGAGGCCATCGATGAAGGTCGACTTGACGCCGGCGCGCTCCAGCATGGCGGAGATCTGCGGGCCGCCGCCGTGGACGATCACCGGATGGACGCCCAGCATCTTCAGGAGCACCGCGTCGGCGGCGAACAGCTTGGCGACCTCTTCCTCGCCCATGGCGTGGCCGCCGTACTTGATGACCACGGTCTCGCGGTCATAGCGCTGGATATAGGGCAGGGCCTCGGCGAGCGTCTTGGCCGTCGCCCATCCTTCGCCTTGGCTATTGTCGGTCACGGGCGCGCCTGAGGTCTTCAACTTCGGAGCGCTCCGATAGCGGAGAGCGCGGCCCCTGTCACCTTTGCCGCAGCCTTGCTAAGCCTTGGGTCAGGGCTTCGGGTCGGGGGATCGGCATGCGGATTTCGAGAGTTGTGACGGCGGCTATGGCCGCCTGGGCGATGGCGGCGGGCGCGCAGGCCGCGACGGTGGCGGTGAGCGCCGACCGGCTGCTGGACGTGGCGAGCGGCAAATATCTGGACAAGCCTCTGCTGGTGATCGTCGACGGCCGGATCGCGGCGGTGGAGCATCAGGGCGACAAGGTCCCGGCCGGCGCCGAGCGGGTCGACCTGCCGGGCGTCACGCTGTTGCCCGGGCTGATCGACATGCACGTGCACCTGACGTCCTCGCCGCTCTACGGCGGCTACAACCGGCTGCAGTTCACCGACAGCTTCTGGCCGATCATCGGGGCGAGCCACGCCAGGGCGACGCTCGAGGCCGGCTTCACCACGGTGCGCAATGTGGGCTCCAAGAACTTCGACGACGTCGGCCTGCGGCAAGCCATCGACGCCGGCTATGTGATCGGGCCGCGGATCGTCACCGCCACCTACGCCATCGGCTCGACCGGCGGCCACTGCGACTCGACCTTCTTCCCGCCGTCGATGAAGCAGAAGGGCGACGCGGTGATCGACAGCCCCGACGAGGGCCGCAAGATGGTCCGCCAGCTCCACAAATACGGCGCCCAGGTGATCAAGATCTGCGCCACCGGCGGGGTCTTCAGCCACGGCGACACGCCCGGCGCCCAGCAGCTGACGCTGGAGGAGATCAAGGCCATCGTCGACGAGGCCCACGCCACCGGCATGCGGGTCGCCGCCCACGCCCATGGCGCGTCGGGCATCAAGGCCGCGATCCTCGGCGGGGTCGACACCATCGAGCACGCCAGCCTAGTGGACGACGAGGGCATCAGGCTCGCGATCCAGCACGGCAGCTACTTCGGCATGGACATCTACAACACCGACTACACCCAGGCGGAGGGCAAGAAGAACGGGGTCCTGGAAGAGAACCTGCAGAAGGACCGCGACATCGGCGACATCCAGCGGGAGAATTTCCGCAAGGCGCTGAAGGCCGGGGTGAAGATGATCTTCTCCACCGACGCGGGCGTCTATCCGCATGGGACCAACGCCAGGCAGTTCGCGACCATGGTGCGCTACGGCGCGACGCCGCTGCAGGCCATCCAGACCGCGACGCTCAACGCCGCGGCTGCGCTCGACCAGGCCAAGGACGTGGGCCAGGCGACGGCGGGCCACTACGGCGATCTCGTCGGGGTGAAGGGCGATCCGCTGGCCGACGTGACGCTGCTGGAACACCCGGTGTTCGTGATGAAGGGCGGCGTGGTGGCGAAACGCACGCCGTGAGCCCCGGACCATGAAAAGGGGTCTGGCCGCAGCGGGCTTCGTCCTCGCGGCCCTGCCGTGCGCCTGGGCCTGTTTCGTCTGCGGCTGGCAACTGGTCAGCTTCACGGGCTTCGCGGTCCGGCTCGACGAGGACTTGCCCGGTGAGGCCTGGCGGCAGATCGGCTTCGCCGCCGCCCAGATGATCGTCATCGCCGCGGCCCTGCTGATCGCGTGGCAGGGCTGGCAGGCGGAGAATTATCGGAAATCGGTGTTGGCGCTCGCGGTCGCCTGGATCGCGGCGGCCCCGGTGTTCTGGTCGCTGGTCGAGAGCCTGCGCCCGGTCGGCTAGACCGCGCAGGCCGCGACGATCTCGGCGCGCAGCTCGGGGATGCCGAGACCCTTCTCGGCGGAGGTGGCCAGCACGCGGGGGAAGGCGGCCGGGCGCTTGGCGATGGCGGCCAGGGTGCGGGCGGTGACGGCCTCCACCTCGGCGGGCTTCAGCTTGTCGGCCTTGGTCAGCACGATCTGGTAGGAGACCGCGGCGATGTCGAAGGTGTCCAGCGCCTCGGTGTCGACGTCCTTCAGGCCATGGCGGGCGTCGATCAACAGATAGGCGCGCTTCAGGTTCGGCCGGCCGCGCAGGTAGTCGCGGCCGAGGTTCTGGAACTTGCGCACGTCGCCGCGCGAGGCCCGCGCGAAACCGTAGCCCGGCAGGTCGACGAGCCGCAGCTTCTCGTCGGCGACGAAGAAGTTCACCTCCCGCGTGCGGCCGGGCGAGTTCGACGCCCGCGCCAGGTGCAGGCGTCCGGTCACGGCGTTGATCAGGGTGCTCTTGCCGACGTTGGAGCGGCCGGCGAAGGCCACCTCCGGCAGGTCGGCGGGGGGCAGGCCCTCGATCGCCACCGCCCCCATCATGAACTTCACCTCGTGGGCGAAGAGCACGCGGGCGGCCTCGAGGGCCTCCGCGTCGAAGGGCTCGCTCACGAGGCGGGAGCCTTGCCGCTCAGCCGCGCGATCATCCGGTCGATCGGGTTGTCGACCTTGAAGCGGCGCATCATCACGTACTGCTGCAGGGTGGTAAGCACGTTCGACCAGGTCCAGTAGATCAGGAGGCCCACGGCGAAGGGGGCCATGATGAACATGAAGACCCAGGGCATCAGCTGGAAGATCTTCTGCTGGGCCGGGTCGATGCCGGTCTGCGGGGTCATCGACGTGGTCAGCCACATGGTGATCCCGTAGCAGAGCGGCAGCAGGCCCAGGTGCAGGGTGGTGTCGAGGATCCCGCCGACCAGCGGGGCATGCGCCGGGTTCCAGGGGATCAGGCCGAACAGGTTCCAGATGGTGGTGGGATCGCGCGCCGACAGGTCGTTGATCCAGCCCATGAAGGGGGCGTGGCGCATCTCGATGGTCACCGAGAGCACCTTGTAGAGCGAGAAGAACACCGGGATCTGCAGCAGGATCGGCAGGCAGCCGGCCAGCGGATTGACCTTTTCCCGCTGGTAGAGGGCCATGATCTCCTGCTGCTGCTTGGCCGGGTCGTCCTTGTACCGCTTGCGGAGCTCCTCCATCAGCGGCTGGACCTTCTTCATCTTGGTCATCGACTCGTACTGCTTGTTGGCGATCGGGAAGAAGGCCACGCGCACGCAGACGGTGAGCAGCAGGATGGCGATGCCGAAGCTGCCGACATGGGCGAAGATGAATTCCAGGAAGGCGAAGATCGGGCGGGTCAGGAACCAGAACATCCCCCAGTCGACGGCGTCGTCGAAGTGGGCGATGCCGAGCTTGGTCTGGTAGCTCTTGAGCAGGGGCACGGTCTTGGCGCCGGCGAAGAGATGCTGGACGGCGGTCACCTGGCGGCCGGGCGCCACGGCGCGCGCGGCGCCGGTGTAGTTGGCCTCATAGACGTCGAGCTTGCCGTTCTTTGCGTCGCGGTAGACGGCGTGGACCTGCTCGCCCGCATTGGGGATCAGGGCGGCCAGCCAGTACATGTCGGTGATGCCCGTCCAGGCGCCGGAGGCGTTGAATTCCTGGGGCGCGGCGCCGTCCTTCGACAGGTCCTTGTACTTGAAGGCCCGCACGCGGCCGTCGAGGTAGCCGATGGTCCCCTCGTGCACGATGCCCCTCTTGCCGATGTCGGCGGGCACGCCCTGGCGCTGCACGGAGCCGTAGGGCGCCAACGTCACCGGCGCGGCGCCGGTGTTGGCCACCGTGTCGGTCAGCGTGAACATGTAGTTCTCGTCGACCTCGATCTTGCGCGTGAAGGTCAGGCCCTGGCCGTTCGCATAGGTCAGGACGACCGGCTGGCCGGGCGCGAGGGTGGAGCCCTGGGCAAGTGTCCAGTCGGTGGCGGGGCCCGGCAGGCCAGGAACGTTCTGGCCCACCCAGCCGAAGTCCACGAACCAGGGGAAAGCCGTGCCTTCCGGCCGCAGCATCTCGACGGGCGGGGAGTCCTTGGCGGTGGTCTGGCGGTACTGAGTGAGGAAGAGGTCGTCGAGGCGGGCGCCGCGCAGCGAGATCGAGCCTTTGAGCGCCGGCGTGGCCACCGCGATCCGCGGGCTGGCGGCGAGCGCCGCGGCGCGGGTCACCGCCACCGGGGCGGCCAGCGACGGCGCGCCCGGCATCACCGAGGCCGCGGCCGGCGGGTGGGCCTTGAGCTCGGCCTGCCGCCGCCTGCTGGCGGGCTCGACCACCCACATCTGGTAGACGACGAACAGGATCGCGGCGCATACGCCGAAGATGAGCAGGTTACGATTGTCTTCGGTCATCAGGACTGGGGGGTCATCGAGGGGGAGCTGCTCAATCTTGGGAGGGCGGGGCGTGTGCAGGGTCGCGCGCGCGGCCATCGCCATCGGCGGCGAGCCTTATCAGCGCGCTTTTCACATCGTCAAGCAAACGCGGCCAGGGGCGGACGGTCACGCCGCCGCGGGCCACGAACACATAGTCGAAACCTGGGGACGCCAGGCCAGGAAGCAAGAGGCGGGCGGCTTCGCGCATCCGCCGCTTGGCGCGATTGCGCTCGACGGCCCCGCCGATCCGCTTGGTGGCGGTGAAGCCGGCGCGGACCAGGGGTTCGGAGTCCCGCGCGCGGGCCTGGATCACCACAGCGCCGCGCGCGCAGTGCATCGCCTGCGCGCAGGCCAGAAAGTCCGGGCGCTTCTTTAAACGTTCGATTTTGAATTCGGGGACGTTGTCTTTGTCTGAGGAGTCGGGCACGGCCGACACCATAGCCTAGCTGTGGCTTAGGCGCTCAGGCGCTTGCGGCCCTTGGCGCGGCGGCGGGCCAGCACCTTCTGTCCGTTCTTGGTGGACATGCGCAGGCGGAAGCCGTGGCGACGGGCGCGGACGAGACGGGAAGGCTGAAAAGTCCGCTTCACGGAAGGCTCCGGGGGTCGAAAATCGAGCGGCGGTGGATAGGGGAAGCGCGGGGCGGTGTCAACCTTATGCGCGCTAGAGTTCGGGACCGGGCCGCATCGCGAACCACGCGGCTACCAACAGCGTCGCGATGAAGAGCGCCAGATAGAAGACCACGATATTGCCGCTGAAGCCGGCCAGGAAGGCGACGAGCGCCATGGCGAGGGCCGCGCGGATGCACAGGCTGGCCCGGCGCTTTCGGGTGTCGCTCATGCCTTCGGATCCTTTCCACAAGGGCGCAGCGCCAGGACTACAGATCCGGCCGGACGATGGTCTTGCCGATCACCTTGCGGTCGGCAAGCGAGTCGAAGGCCAGGCGCCAGTCGTCGAGCGCGTATTCCGCATCCACGCGCGGGCGGACCTTGCCGTCCTCGGCGAGCTTCCAGATGGCCTCGTGGTTCTCGCGGCCCTTGGCGGGGAACTGGCGGCCGTATTCGCCGGCGCGGACGCCGATCACCGAGAAGCCCTTGATCAGCGCGATATTGACCGGCAGCACCGGCAGCCGCCCCGAGGTGAAGCCGATGGAGAGGATGCGGCCGCCGAAGGCGATGCAGCGCAGGCTCTCGTCGAAGACGTCGCCGCCCACGGGGTCGTAGATCACGTCCGCGCCCTTGCCGCCGGTGAGCGCCTTCACCCGCTCGCGGAAGCCCTGGGTCACGTTGACGATGGCCTCGGGGGCGTATTCGGCGGCGATGGTGGCGAGCTTGGCGTCGGAGGCGGACGCCGCGATAACCTTGGCGCCCATGATCTGGGCGAGGTCGACGGCGGCCAGGCCGACGCCGCCGGCCGCGCCGTGCACCAGCACCCACTCGCCGGCCTGCAGCCGGGCGCAGCGCTCGAAGGCCACATAGGCCGTCAGGTAGGCCACGGCGTAGCCCGCGGCCTGGCTGAAGCTCAGGGTCTCGGGCTTGCGGCGCAGGCCCTGAGCCGGGAGCACGGCGTATTCGGCCATGCCGCCCCGCCCGCCGCCCGCCACCGGGTCTCCGACCGCGAAGCCCGTGACGCCGTCGCCCACCGCGTCGATCTCGCCGGCCAGCTCCATGCCGGGGACGAAGGGGACCGTGGGCTTGTGCTGGTGTTCGCCGCGGGTCTGCATCAGGTCGGGGAAGTTCACCGCCGCCGCGCGCACGCGGATGCGCACCTCGCCGGGGCCGGGATCCGGCGTCGGGATCTCCTTGACCACGCAGCCCGCGTAGTCGGCGGCCAGCTGTTCGACGACCAAGGCTCTCATGGCGGCGCGCGCATCAGGCGATGCGCCCTTCGAAGCCTTCGCGCACCAGGCCGGCGATCTCGCGGCAGGCCACGTCGGCGCAGGGGACCGCCCCGGTAAAGGCGGTGAAGGCATGGGCCAGGCTGTCGTAGCAGCGGTAGACGGTGGGCACGTGCGCCGCCTTCAGCCGCCGCGCATAGGCCTCGCCCTCGTCGTGCAGGGGGTCGAAGCCTGCGGTGACGACGATGGCCGGCGCCAGACCCGCGAGGCTCTCCGCCCGCAGCGGCGAGAGGCGCGGGTCGGCGGGGTCGTCGCCGGGGCCCATATAGTGGCCCATGGACCAGTCCATGACCGCCTTGCTGAGCGGGAAGGCGTCGGCGTAGGTGGTCACCGAAGCGCTCTCGCAGGCGACGTCCGTACCGGGATAGATCAGCAGTTGCAGCACCGGCTGCGGCTCGCCGGCCCGCTTCAGGTCCTGGCAGACCACCGCGGCGAGGTTGCCGCCCCAGGAGTCGCCGCCGATCGCCGCCTGGGCCAGCGGCGCGCCGAACCGCTCGGCGTTGTCGCGGCCGTAGCGGTAGGCGGCGAGCATATCCTCCAGGCCGGCCGGGAAGCGGTGCTCGGGCGCGAGGCGATAGTCGACCGACAGCACCGGGCCCCGGCCGGTGGCGGCCAGGATGGTGCAGAAGGTGTGGCAGGTCTCCAGGTCGCCGAGCACCCCGCCGCCGAAGTGGGCGTAGATCATCAGCGGCGCGTCGGGGTCCTGGCTCCGCGGCCGATAGAGGCGCGCCGGGATGACGCCGCCGGGCCCCGGAATGGCGATCGCTTCGGTGGTCACGCCAGGCTCGGGGGTCCCGGTCAGCAGGGCGCCAAGGCGCGCGGAGGCGCGGCGGGCCTCCTCGGGCGACAGCGTCGGCAGCGGCGGCTCCCGGCGGGCCTGGGCGGCTATGAACTGCAGGCGAGGATCCAGCGTGCGGCCGCCCTGGTAGACCACGCCGCCGCCGGACATCAGGCGCAGCACCGGCGCCGGCAGGCTCAGGAGTTTCGAGAGCAGCCAGCGCTGCGTGGCCACGCTCGGCATGTCAGGCGGGCGCCGTCGGCAAGCCCTTCAGGCCGCCCAGGATCATGGTGACGGCGAAGGTGGTGGCCCCGGCCGTGTCGATCGGCCGGCGCTCCAGCATCTTGTCGCCGACATCGCGGGCGATGGCGATGCAGGCGGCGGCCATGTAGTCCGGATCGGCGAACGGCCCCTTGCGCTGGGCGATGTCCTCGGCGAGCGCGTCGCGGATGTCGGCGAACACCGCCGCCATCTCCGGGGTCTCGCCCTGCACGTGCAGGTGCGGCTCGCCGGCCGGGCGGCGGGCGGCCCAGTTGCGGTGCTCGTCGGCGATGAAGTCGAAATAGGCGCTGATCGCCCGGTGGACGAATTCCTCGAAGGTGTAGCCCTTGCCGCGCAGGCTCTTGAGGATCGGGCCGAACCGCCGCGCGCCGTCGTCGGCGAGGGCGGCGAACACCTCCTCCTTGGAGCGGTAGTAGTTGTAGAAGGTGCCCGCCGCGAGGCCCGTGCGGCGGATGATGTCGCGCACCGTGGCGGTCTCATAGCCCAGCTCGCCGAACACCTCGCGGGCGGCGTCGAGGATCGCCTGGCGGTTGGCGACCTTGGTCTGCTCGCGCTTGCCGGGATTGAGGTATGCGACCTGGGACATGAAGCTCTACTAAGACTCAAAAGTGACGCGCGTCACTCTAGGGGCGCCGCTGCGGAAAGCAAAGCTCCCTCACCCACTAGACCGTCCGCTGCGCCCGGTCCTTCTCGTTGGCCGAGCGGATGGAGTCCCGCGCCGCCTCCCACTCCGCATCGCCCCAGGAGGCCAGGCGGTTGAAGCCGCCGCCGCTTTGCAGGTGCGAGCCGCCGTCGATGGCGATGGTCTGGCCGTTCACATAGGCCGAGCCGGTGTCGAGCAGATAGACGGCGAGGTTGGCCAGTTCGCGCATCTCGCCGTTGCGGCCAAGCGGGATGGTCGGGTCGGCGGGCTCGGAGTCGGTTCCGGCGCCCGGATTGAGCCGGGCCCAGGCGCCTTCGGTCGGGAAGGGGCCGGGCGCGATGGCGTTGAAGCGGACGCCGCGGCCGCCCCACTCGACCGCCAGCGACTGGGTCATGACGTTGAGGCCGGCCTTGGACATGGCCGAGGGCACGGTGAAGGGGCCGCCGTTCCACACCCAGGTGGTCAGGATCGAGACGACCGAAGCGTGCTTGCCTTCGGCCAGCCAGCGCTTGCCGCATTCCAGGGTCACGAAGAAGGAGCCGCGGAAGACGATGTTGGAGATGGCGTCGAAGCCGCGGGCCGAGAGGTCCTCGGTGCGGCTGATGAAGTTGCCGGCGGCGTTGTTGACCAGGCCGGTGAGCGCGCCGCCGTCGGCCCAGACCGTCTCGATCATGTCGGCGATGGCTTCAGGCACCCGGATGTCGCAGGCCACGCCCACGCATTTTCCGCCGTGGGCGTCGGTTAGCTCCTTGGCCGTGGCCTCGACCACCCCGCCGCGCCGGCCGCAGATATAGACCTCCGCGCCCAGGATCAGGCAGGCCTCGGCCATCACCTTGCCAAGGCCGGTGCCGCCGCCGGTGATCAGGATCCGCTGACCCTTCATCAGGCCGGGTCGGTACATCAGGTCATTCTGGGTGAGCTCAGCCATCGGGGGTTTCCTTCCGTTGGCCCGATCGGACGCCCGTGACCCTAGGTCGGTCAACGGCCTTCGGCGCCGCAACTCGCCCGGCGGGGGAAAACGGCGCCTCGTTTGCTTGGAGGACCGCACAACTCACAAGGGAAGTTCTCAGTGTCTCAGATCGAAACGAAATTCGTCGCCCGCGGCCTGAAGGGCCTCCTGGTCGCCGCCGTCGCCGGCGCGACGCTCCTGGCCATGGCCGCCCCCGCCAGCGCGGCAAGCATCTATCTGGACAAGGGCGAAATGTTCAATCCGAAGCAGGTCGACATCGACGGCTTCTTCTACAACGCCAACAACGTCAACGCCGGGCCGATCCTGTTCACGGCCAACAACGGCTCGCAGGCCAGCCAGAACACCTTCCAGTTCCTCGGCTTCTGCGTGGACATCTTCCACAGCATCGATGTCGGCATCAACAGCGCGGGCAACGTGAACCTCGCCTACACGACCGGCACGCTGACGGATAACGGCGCGGACTCGTTCTGGCAGCAGCACGACCTGGGCGCCCAGGACGTCACCAACATCAACAAGCTGATCACCTTCGGCACGAACCTGTGGAACTCGGACACGCTCAGCGACCCGAACCACAACATCTCGAGCACGCTGGCCAACCAGCTCGCCGCCGTGCAGATCGCCATCTGGCGGGTCGAGAACCCGTCCTACAACTTCGACAGCACGAGCTCGGTCGACAGCCTGGTGAATACCTACACCAGCGCCAACTTCCTGAACGGCCAGTCGACGGGCGCCATGACGGTGATCTTCGACCAGGACGGCCATTCGCCCGAGCACCAGGCCTTCGCCTTCGTGACACCGGGCGGCGTTCCGGAGCCGAGCACCTGGGCCATCATGATCGTGGGCCTCGGCGGGGTCGGCGCGATGATGCGTCGTCGCCGGACCGCGCTCGCCTTCGCCTAGGCTTCCAAGACAATCCGATCCAAGCGGCGGCGCCCCCCTCAGGGGCGCCGTTTGCGTTGGGGCTAGCCCGCGACCCGCTCGATGAGCGCCATGGCGGCGGCCGGGGCGCGGACCTTCCCCTCGTGGATTACGAAGGCGTAGACGTCGCGCGGGACCTTGGACGCCGGCGTCGCGGGATCGGCGGCCGGCAGGTCGTCGGGCCGTCCGCCCGCCGCGTAGGTCCTGAAGCGCCCGGCCCAGAGGTCGAGCTTCTCGGCCGGATAGGCGGTCGGCGCGTCGTCCGAGCCGGTCTGCAGGCGGGCGTAAACCAGGGGCCCGGTGACGTCGGCGATCATCGGATAGGTGAAGTGGTCGGCCAGGCAGACGACGGCCTCATGCTTGCGGGCGAGCGCGATGAAGGCCGGGTCGGCGAAGCTTGGGTGGCGCACCTCCAGGACGTGGCTCAGCGGCAGGCCGTCCTGGGTCCTGGGCAGCAGCTTTAGGAAGCCCTCGAAATCCGCGGCGTCGAACTTCTTGGTGGGCGCGAACTGCCAGAGGATCGGCCCGAGCCGGTCGCCGAGCTCCGAAAGACCCTGGTTCAGGAACTTGCCGACGCTCTCCGCGCCATCGGCGAGCACCTTGCGGTTGGTGCAGAAGCGCGAGGCTTTCACGGCAAACCTGAAGCCATCGGGCGTCGCGGCCCGCCACTTGGCCCAGCTGTCCGGCTTGAAGCTGGAATAGTAGGTGCCGTTGATCTCGATGGCGGTGAGCTTGGAGGCGGCATAGGCGAGTTCGTCGGCCTGACGCAGGCCCTCCGGATAGAAGACCCCGCGCCAGGGCTCGAAGGTCCAGCCGCCGATGCCCGCCCGGATGGTTCCTGCCGCCATGGTTCCTACTTCCTCTGGGCCGCGGTCTTGTCGCGCATCGCCTTGAACTCCGAACCGGCCTTCCACTCGGGCCACTCGCGGGAATTGGCGAGCTGCCGGCCGAGGTCGAAGCCGATGGTCAGGTCGGCGGCCATGCCCGAGAGGTCCCAATTCGGGTCGAACTCGTCGGCGGGCTGATGATAGCGGTCGCGGGTGTAGGCCTCGCGGGCCGCCTTGCCGGCCGCGACCCCGCCCTTGACCAGGTCCTGGCCGGACCCGAACGACAGCGCCGGCACCCCTTGCTTGGCGAAGGAGAAGTGGTCGGAGCGGAAGAAGCTGCCGGCTTCCGGCCGGGCGTCCGGGGTGAAGCTGCGGCCGTGCGCCTTGGCCACCGCGATCAGGTCGTCCTGCAGGGTGAGGCCGACGTCGCCGGAGGTGGAGATGTCCTTGGCCGGGCCGTTCACCGCCGCGCCGTCCATGTTGATGTTCGCGACCGTCGAGGCCAGCGGATAGACCGGGTTGGTGGCGTAGTATTCCGAGCCCAGGAGGCCCTTTTCCTCGGCGGTGACCGCCATGAACTGCACGGTCCGCTCGGTGCGCGGGGCGTGCGCGAAGGCGCGGCCGAGCTCGATCAGGCCGGAGACGCCCGAGGCGTTGTCCACCGCGCCGTTATAGATTCGGTCGCCCTTGGCGTCGGGCAGGCCGACCCCCAGGTGGTCCCAGTGGGCGGTGTAGATGACCCGCTCGTTCGGATGCTTGGTCCCCGGCAGCAGGCCCACGACGTTGTGGGAGACGACCTTCTTGGCGTCGACGGCGAAGTCGGTGGAGAAGGTCACGCCGGACAAGATCACCGGCTTGAACTCGCGGGTCTGGGCCTGCTTCTTCAGCGCCTCGAAATCGAGGCCGGCCTTCTTGAAGAGTTCGACGGTGGAGTCGCGTTGGATCCAGGCTTCGATCGGCGCGTGGACCTTCGAGGGGTCCTTGCGGATGATGTCGAAGACCGCGTTGGTGTTGGAGTTCTTGACCGTGTTCCAGCCGTAGGAGGCGGGCGCGGTCTCGTGGATCACGATGAAGCCGATGGCCCCCTGGCGCGCGGCCTCCTCGTACTTGTAGGTCCAGCGGCCGTAGTAGGTTTCGGCCTTGCCGCCGAAGTCGCCCTTTCCGGTCTCGAAGTCCGGGTCGTTGACCAGGACGAGCGCGATCTTGCCGTGCAGGTCGACGCCCTTGAAGTCGTCCCAGTTGCGCTCCGGCGCCTTGACGCCATAGCCCACGAAGACCACCGGCGCGTCCTTGACCGAGACGTGGTCGACGCCGGTCTGGGCGGCGCGGATCGCCACTTCCTGGCCCTGCTTCCAGGTGAGCGTCTCGCCGCCGGCCTTCACGCTGACCGCGACCGGACCCTTGATGTCGAACTCGGCCAGCGGCACGGCCTGGGTCCAGGACCGCTGGCCCGACTTCAGCTTGTCGCCGCCGGGCTGCAGGCCGTCGGCCTTGAACTCCTGGGTGATGTAGGCGACCGCCTTGGTCTCGCCGGGCGTGGCGGGTCCGCGGCCCTCGAAGGCGTCCGACGACAGGACCTTGATGTGCTCGGAGAGCTTGGCCGGATCGATGTGCGGATCGGCGGCGAAGGCGGAGGTGGAAAGGGCGCAGACGGCGGCGCTCAGCAGAAGCTTTTTCATCGATCACTCGGAAAGGGGTGCGAAGTTGGCGCGACCCTAATGGTCCGCGCGCGGCAGAGCTAGGCCAGGTTGGCGCGACGCCGATCGATGAACACCTCGATGCCGTCCAGCACCCGCTGCAGGCCGAATTCGAAACTGCGCATGTGGTCGGGCCCGACCTCCCGGGCGGCCTTGTAGGCCTGACCGACCCGCACCGTGGTGGGATAGCGGTCCGGCTCCACCAGGCCCTTGAGCAGCTCTTCGTTGAGCGCCCACCACTGCTCGTCGCTGATGCCGCTGGTCTGCTCGACCTCGCGGGCTTCCAAGGCGGCGCGGACGGCGCCGCGCACATAGTCGCCGATCAGCGTGGTGAGGAGATCCATCTCGAGCTCGTCGAGGCCGAGGCCGTCGATGGCCTGCAGCGTCGCCTCGACCCGGGCCAGGACGCGGGGGCCGAGCGGCGGGCGATGCACGCCGACCTGGATGATCCAGGGGTGGCGCTGGGCGCGCGCCCAACCCTGCCGCGCCAGCTGCTCCAGCTTCGGCCGCCAGCCGACGGCGGGGCCGAGGTCGTCCGCCTCGCCCGCGACCCGGTCGAGCATCAGGTCCACGAGTTCGGCCTTCGACGGCACATAGGTGTAGAGCGACATCGGCGAGAGCCCGAGCGTCTCGGCCACCCGGCGGATGGAGAGGGCCGCGAGGCCCTCGGCGTCGGCGAGCGCGATGGCCGCCTGCACCACCTCGTCGACGGAGTGGCGGGGCTTGGGCCCGCGCCGCCCGGTCCCGGCCAGGCCCCAGAGCAAGGCTATGCTCCGTCCCGGATCGCCGCGGCCTGTGAACTCCGTCGTCATAGGGCCACGTTACACAGCGAATAACACTTTACAACATACGGAGTTTCGCTAAGAGGAGCCCGGCTAGGGGCCCACCAGAGGCGCCGGCAGGGGCGTCTCCATCACTGGGCTTGTGTGTTCATGTCGCTAGACGTCCGGTTCGGGGCCCTGCATCCAGTGTGGCCGCGCGTGGCGACTAGGGACGGGTCCTCAGGTCCTCCCGCCGCTCGGTCACGAAAACCCTCCATGCGTTCCGCCGCTTCCGCCGTCCCGGTCTTCCTTGCGCTTGGGGCCTGTCTCGCGATCGGCGCCTGCGCCCATGTGCGCACGCCGGACCTGCGCCTGCCGACGGCCTATGAGGCCCCGAAGGGCGCGGCGCCCGCGGGCGCCATCGACCTCGACCGCTGGTGGCTGGCGTTCAACGACCCCGAGCTCACCGGCCTGATCGATCAGGCGCTGGCGGCCAATCCCGACGCCCGCAGCGCCGCGGCCCGGCTCAACGAGGCCCGCGCCAACCACACCGAAGCCCTGGTCCATTACCTGCCGCAGGGCGACGTCTCCGGCTCGAGCCGGCGGACCGACACCCACCAGCTGGCGGGCACGGTGTTCAACATCCCGGGCTTCTCCTCCAGCGGCGTCTCCGACGCCCAGGCGGTGAACTTCAACGTCAGCTGGGAGGTGGACATCTTCGGCCGCTTCCTGGCGGCGCGGAAGGCGGTGAACGGCGACCTCGCCGCGGCCCGCTTCGACTACGAGGGGACCCGCGCCAGCCTGGCGGCCAGCGTGGCCGACGCCTATTTCCAGGCGCGCGGCCTAGCCATCCAGCTCGCCGACGCCCGCGAGACGGCGCGGATCGAGCGCGAACTCTACGACAGCGCGACCAAGCGCGCGGCGGTCGGGATCGCCGCCACGTCCGACGCCGACCGGGTGGCCGGCGACCTGGCGCAGGCCGACGCCCAGGCCGCGGGCCTCGAGGCCGAGCTGCAGGCCCAGCGCCGCACCATCCTGATCCTCGCCGGCCGCACCATCGAGCCGACCGCCAATCTCGCGGTCGACGCCACCGTCGGCGCGCCGCCACCCATGCCAGAGTCGCTGCCGAGCGAGCTTCTGAAGCGGCGTCCCGACGTGCGCCAGGCCGAGGCCCGCGTGGCCGGCCAGGCCGGCCGATCCGAGGCCGACGTCCTGGCCTTCCTGCCGACCCTGACCTTCACGCCGGCCCTGGGCTGGCAGAAGCAGTCGCAGCCGGGGTTCTCGGTGACCGCCCAGTCGCTGATCACCGGCGGCGCCTTCACCCAGCCCCTGCTGTCGATTCCCAAGCTGCTGGCTGAGCTGAAGGCCCAGAACGCGCGGACCGAACAGGCGGTGATCGCCTACGAAAAGGCGGTGCAGACCGCGTTCTCGGAGTCCGAGGGCGCGCTGGTGCGGCTCGACGCCGACCGCAAGCGCGTGGCCCTGCTCACCGACGGCGAGGCGCGCGCGGCGCGCGGCTCCCGCGCCGCGAAGATCGGCTACGACCGGGGCCTGACCGACCTGCAGACGGCGCTCAGCGCCGAGCAGTCCTGGCGGGCCACGCGCTCGCAACTCACCGCCGCCCAGGTGCAGGCGTTCCGCCGCACCGTCCAGGCCTACAAGGCGCTCGGCGGCGGCTGGCCCGCCGAGCGTTTCCCGACCCAAAAGCAGGCCCGCTGAGACGTGACCCGCATGCAACGATCAAAAGCCGCTTCGGCGCTCCTCATCCTGCCGCTGTTGGCGAGCCTCGCCCTGGCGGGCTGCCAGAAGCCCAAGGCGAAGGTCACCGAGGCCGAGAACGCCCGCGCCATGCGCGTCGTGCGGCTGCAGCCCCAGGCGATTTCCGGCGCGCTCACCGCGTCCGGCGACTTGGTGCCGCGCGAGGAAGCCGCCGTCCTGCCCGAGGTCAACGGCTATCGCGTCGCCAGGGTGCTGGTGGACGTGGGCGACCACGTGAAGCAGGGCCAGACGCTGGTCCAGCTCGATCCGGCGCTGGTCCAGGCCCAGCTCGCCCAGGCCGAGGCGGTCGCCGCCCAGGCCCAGGTCCAGGCGCTGCAGGCCGCCGACCAGGCTGCGCGGGTGAAGGACCTCGACAACGCCGGGGTGATTTCACAGGAAGCCATCGACCAGCGGCGGTTCCAGGCCCGCGCCGCCCAGGCCACCGCCGCGGCCCAGGCCGCGGCGCTGAAGGACATCAGGACCCGGGTCAGCAAGCTCTCGGTCTCTTCGCCGGTCTCCGGCCTGATCCTCGAACGGACCGTGCGGCCGGGCGACCTTTCGGCCGTGGCCGCGACGCCGTGGTTCCGCATCGCCCGCGACAGCGAGGTCGAGCTCTCCGCCCAGGTCTCGGAAGACGATCTCGCCAACATCCATCCCGGTCAGCACGCCCAGGTGACCCTGCCCGGCGGCGAGATCGTCCAGGGCGTGGTGCGCCTGGTCAGCCCGCAGATCGACAACCAGAGCAAGCTGGGCGCGGTGCGCGTCCATCTGCCGGTTCGTTCGGACATCCGCGCCGGCGGCTTCGCCCGGGCGGTGTTCAGCGACGTCACCGGCACGGTGCTGGCCGCGCCGGAGACCGCCGTTCGCTATGACGCCGACGGCGCGAGCGTGATGGTGGTCGGCGCCGACAACCGCGTGAAGAAGGTCGTTGTGCAGACCGGCCAGCGCGGCGGCGGCCTGGTGGAGCTCACCAAGGGTCCGCCGGCCGGCTCGCGCATCGTGCTCAACGCCGCGGCCTTCCTGCTCGACGGCGACCTGATCAAGCCGCAGGAGGGCGCCGCCCCCGTGGCAGCCGCCCAGCCGCGCGCCGCCGTAGCGACTGTGGGAAGCGCCCGGAAATGACCTCGCCGGCCACGCGCAGCACCGGCTTCCCGATCTCGGCATGGGCGATCCGCAACCCTGTGCCGGTGGTGGTGCTGTTCATCGCCCTCGTGCTCGCGGGGATGATCGCCTACTCGGGCCTGCCGATTAAGCAGTTCCCCAACGTCGAATTCCCGGTGGTGACGGTCACCATCACCCAGAGCGGCGCCGCGCCCGGCGAAATGGAGACGCAGATCGCGCGTCCCATGGAGGACGCGCTGGCGGGCCTGGAGGGCGTGCGCAACATCCAGTCCTCGGTGAGCCTCGGCGTCACCACCACGGCCATCGAATTCGAGATCGGCTCGGACCTGCAGAAGAAGGTGGACGACGTCCGCCAGCGGGTCGACCAGGCCCGCGCCATCCTGCCCCGGGAGATCGATCCGCCCACGGTGCAGCGCGTGGAGATCTCCAGCGCCCCGATCCTGACCTATGCGGCGGCCAAGCCCGGCCTGTCGGACGCCGACCTGTCCTGGCTGGTCGACGACACGATCGCGCGCGCCCTGCAGGCCGAGCCGGGCGTCGCCCAGATCAGCCGGGTCGGCGGCGTGAACCGCGAGATCAACATCCTGGTCGATCCGGCCCGGCTGGCGGCCCGCAAGCTGACCGCGGCCTCCGTCTCCACAGCCCTGCGCGGTTTCGACCTCGACGCCGCCGGCGGCCGGGTGGCGGTGGGCGGGCGCGAGCAGACCCTGCGCGTGCTGGGATCGGTCAAGACCCTGGCGGCGCTCCGCGACTTGAACATCCCGACCGGCGGCGGCCATTTCGTAAAGCTGACCGACGTGGCCGAGGTCGGCGACGGCGCCTCCGAAGTGCGCGGCTTCGCGCGGCTGAACGGCCGGCCGGTGGTCGGCTTCCAGGTGATGAAGACCAAGGACTCCAGCGACGTCGACGTCGACACCGCGGTGATCAAGTCGCTGGCCAAGCTGGAAAAGGCCAATCCGGGGCTGAAGTTCACCAAGATCTTCTCCTCGGTCGACGAGACCCGGGCGAGCTTCGAGGCCACCCAGCACGTGCTGCTGGAAGGCATGATCCTGGCCGCCCTGGTGGTGTTCATGTTCCTGCGCGACTGGCGCTCGACGATGATCACCGCCTTTGCGATGCCCATCTCGCTGATCCCCACCTTCTTCGTGATGCAGCTGTTCGGCTTCTCGCTGAACCTGGTGACCCTGCTGGCCCTGACGCTGGTCATCGGCATCCTGGTCGACGACGCCATCGTCGAGATCGAGAACATCGAAAAGCGGGTGGCGACCGGCATCCGGCCCTATCAGGCGGCCATGGAAGGCGCCGACGCCATCGGCCTGGCGGTGGTGGCCACCACCATGGCCATCGTCGTGGTGTTCACCCCGGTCTCGTTCATGAAGGGCCAGGCCGGGCAGTTCTTCAAGGAATTCGGCCTCACCGTCTCGGTGGCCGTGCTGTTCTCGCTGCTGGTCGCCCGGCTGGTGACGCCGCTGATGGCCGCCTACCTGCTGCGGCCGGCCAAGAACCCGCATCCGCGCAAGCCGTTCACCGGCCTCTACCGCAACGTCCTGGAATGGGCGCTCGACCACCGTATCGTCGCCTCGATCGTGGGCGGGGTGGTGTTCTTCGCCTCGATCGCGCTCGTGCCGCTGCTGCCCACCGGCTTCCAGCCGGCCGGCAACCCGGACTACGTCTATGTGAAGATCGAAGGCCCGCCAGGGGCGTCCGTCCAGGCGATGGAGGACGCCGCCCAGCGGGTGACCGACCTGATGCGCAAGCAACCCGAGGTCACCAGCATCTTCACCCAGGTGGGCTCCAACGCCGCGACCGGCGGCCCGGGCTTCGGCTTCGGGGGCGGCTCCGACCTGCAGGACGGCACCATCACGGTGCTGCTCGATCCCCATCGCAAGACCTCGGACGACGCGTTCAAGCGGCGGCTGCGCGCCGACCTGCGCAACATCCCGGACGCCCGGGTCGGCTTCCTGGATTTCCAGGGCGCCGCCGGCTACCAGCAGATCCTCGCCAGCGACAATCCGACCGCGCTGGCCGCCGCCGCGCTCGAGCTGGAGCGCGAGATGCGCACCCTGCCGTCGCTCGCCGACGTGCACCCCTCGAGCCCGCCGATCGGGCCCGAGGTGGTCATCCGTCCGCGCCCCGACGAGGCGGCGCGGCTGGGGGTCTCGGTGGACACCATCGCCCAGATCGCCCGGGTGGCCACGGTCGGCGACATCGACGCCAACGTCGCCAAGCTGGACGAGGGCGAGCGCCGGATCCCCATCCGCGTGCGCCTGCCGGCCGACGCGCGGGCCGACGTCACCCAGATCAAGGCGCTCAGGGTGCCCACCGGCAACGGCGGGGTGACCACGCTCGACGCGGTCGCCGACGTGGAGTTCCAGGCCGGCCCCGCCAAGATCAACCGGCTGAACCGCAAGCAGCAGATCACCATCCAGGCCGAGCTGAACGGCGTGGAGCTGGGCCAGGCGGCCAAGGCGATCTCCAACCTGCCGATCATGAAGCACCTGCCGCCGGGCGTCGGTCCGGCCGACATCGGCCAGCAGCAGGCCTTCAAGGAGCTGATGAGCTCGTTCCTGCTGGCGATCTTCGCCGGGGTCTCGATGATCTTCGGGGTGCTGGTCCTGTTGTTCCGCTCGTTCTTCAAGCCGGGCGTGATCCTCTCGGCCCTGCCGCTGGCGGTGGGTGGAGCGTTCCTGGGCCTGCTGATCTTCCACCTGTCACTGTCGGTGCCGTCGCTGATCGGCTTCCTGATGCTGCTGGGCCTGGCCGCCAAGAACTCGATCCTGCTGGTCGAGTACGCCATCGAGCGCGAGCGCGACGGCCTGTCCCAGCGCGAGGCCCTGCTGGAGGCCTGCCGCGAGCGGGCCCGGCCGATCGTCATGACCACCATGGCGATGATGGCCGGCATGCTGCCGACCGCGCTGGCGCTGGAGAAGGGCGCGGAGTTCCGCCAGCCGATGGCCGTGGCGGTGATCGGCGGCCTGATGACCTCCACCATCCTGTCGCTGGTGCTGGTGCCGGTGGTCTACGAGTTCGTCGACGACTTCGAGCAGTGGCTCAGGCCCAAGCTCGCCCGGCTGGTCACGCCGCGCGACGACGCCCTGCGGCCGGCGCCCGAGGACCGGCTCTAGGGGCGCTCAGGGCCTGAGCGGCGCCGCGCCGCGGGTCGCCGAGGCGCGCAGGATGAAGGCGAGGATCGTGGCGATCGCCGCGTAGAGTTCGCGCGGGATCTCGGTCTCCACCTCGACGGTCGACAGGGCTTCGGCGAGCGGGGCGTTCTCTTCGAGCGGCACGCCGTGCTCGCGGGCCACGTCGATGATCCGCTGGCCCAGGTCTCCGCGGCCGACGGCGACCACCTTCGGCGCCCCGGGCGCGTCGTACTTCAGCGCCACCGCGAGTGAGATCTTGGCGGCCGGGGCCTTGTCGGCGGCGCTCATGAGGTCTGGTCCACGAACTGGCCGCTGGCCGGCGCGGACGGCCGGGGCGCCCCCAGGCGGAAGACCACGTCGCCCGGCAGGGCCCGGGCCAGCTCTTCGCCCTGGCTGCGCAGCACCTCGACGCTCTCCGGGCGTTCGGCCCAGACCGTGACCGCCGCGCGATCGCCGCTCATCGCCAGGTGGACGTGCACCGGTCCGAGCGGCTCGAGATCCACCGAGAACCGCGCGCGCCAGGACTCCGCCGTCCCGTCGGCGCCCGCCTCGGGAGCGTCGTGCTCGACCTGGAACTGGGCGACCCCGGTTCCCTGGGGCGTGGCGATGGGCAGTTCGAACATCCAGGTCGGCGGCGTCGCCCGATCGGGCACGGACGCGAGCTGGTGAAGGGTCTGGCGGGCGAGCGCCTGCTCCACCTCCACCCCCAGGCGCTTAGCCACGGTGGCCAGGTCGGCGCCGGCGGGGAGGTCTGGGAGCGTAGGGGCCTGGCCGGCCATGGCCGCCCCGCGCACCGGCGGTGGGGTCCGCGGCGCCGGCGGCAAGCCTTCCGGCGGCGGGAGGGGGCTGAGGGCCCGTTGCAGAGTCAGGAGCGCAGCCTTGATCTCCGGCGGCGGTTCCTCGCCTGGAGCGGCCCGCGCCAGGTAGGCTTCCAGGAGGCCGCGGACCATCGTGGCCACCGCGGTATCGACGGGCAGGCCTGGCAAGGCGGGGGCCTGGCCGGCGAGCACAGGGCCGCGCTCGGGCGACGCCGCCTGCGGGGCCGGCGGGGCGCCGTCCGGCGGTGCAGGCGGGCTGAGAGCCCGTTGCAGGGTCAGGAGCGCGGCCTTGAGCTCCGGTGTCGGCGGGGGCGGCGTCGGCGCCTCGTCGGGGGTGGGCTGCGGCAGATGGGTTAGCAGGTCGCGGACCATCGTGGTCGCGTCGGCATCGGCCGGGAGGCTTGGCAAGGCGGGGGCCTGGCCGGCGGGCACGGGGCCTCGCACGGGCGACGCCGCCGGCTGGGCCGGCGGGGCGCTGTCCGGCGCAGGGGCGGGGCTCAGCGCCCGCTGCAGGGTCAGGAGCGCGGCCTTGAGGTCCGGCGGCGGCGGCGCGTCCGGCGCGGCCTGCGCCAGGTGGGCTTCCAGGAAGAGGCCGGATTGGGCCACCGCCTGGCGGATGGTTTCGGCGGTGAATGGGCCCTCGACCGGCGTCTGGAGCTGGAGGACCTGGCCGATGGCCGCCTGGACCGGGGCCGGGAGGCCGGGACGCGTCAGCGCCTGCGCGAGATTGGCGAACAGGGGCGCGAGGCTGGTTTGCTGGCCCGCGGCCTGCGCCTTGGCGGTCGCGACGGCTTGTCTGACCGGATCGGGCGGAGGGGCGGGCGGGGCGGCCGTCGGCGGGGCGGTCTTCTTGAGGGCTTCCGGCGCCGCCGTCGCGGGTTCCTGTACGGCGCCGATCAGCGCCATGAGTTCGGTCTCAGCCGCGCCGAGGATCTGCGCACGCAGCAGCGCGGCCGCCGGGGAGATGGGGGCGACGCTCACCTTGGCGCCATGCGGGAGCGGGTCATCCGCCCAGACTAGGGCGGCCGGGTGAAGCCCGGCTTAAGCCGGCGGCGTCAACGGCTGGTCAAGCTTCGGCAAGGGCGCCTATCCTCGGGCAAAGAGCGGGAGAGGTCGGGATGGGCGATTTTTCAGCGGGCGCCGCGATCGGAGCGGGCTTTCGCCTGATCGGGCGCCATCCGCTCGCGTTCCTGGCCTGGTCGGCGGCCTATCTGGTGCTGGGCGTCCTGCCGCAGATCGGCGTGATGGCCCTGATCCTGCCGGAATGGACCCGGCTGATGCAGGAGGTCACCGCCGCGGGCGCCTCGCATAGTCCGATGAGCACGGCGGAGATGATGCGCGCGCAGGGCGGGATGATGCAGTTGCAGCCGCTCTCCTGGATCGCCGGCCTGCTGAGCCAGTCGGTGCTGCTGAGCGCCATCTACCGCGCGGTGCTCTATCCGGAGGATCGCGCGTTCTTCTACCTGCGGCTCGGCGGGCGCGAGCTCTGGCTGGGCCTGGTGCTGCTGGTGCTGTTCGTCATGGCCTGCATCCTGGCGGTCGCGGTGATGCTGCCGACCTTTGTGATGATCGGCATCATCGGGGCCCTGGCGCGCGGATCGCCGGCGATGGCGCTGCTGATGATCCCGGTGATGGTCACGGCCTTCGGCGTGATGATCTGGGTCATGCTGCGCCTGTCGCTCGCCACGCCGATGAGCTTCGACCAGCGGGCCTTCAGGCTCTACGAATCCTGGGACCGGACCCGCGGGCATGCGGGCAAGATGTTCGGGGTGGCCTTCGTGCTGATCGTCGTGGTGTGGGTTGTGGAGATGGCGCTCGGGGGCGTCGTGTTTGGGCTGAGCGGCGGATTGGGCGGCCTGGAGCGGCTCCGGGGCTGGTTCCAGCACCCGCAGATCGACCTGTCGCAGCTCATGCCGCTGATCGTCGGCGGGGCCCTGGTGGTCGCGGTGTTCTCCACGGCCTTCTTCGCCCTGTTCGGCGCCGCCTGGGCGGAGATCTACCGCGAACTCACCGCGGACCTCGCTCCGGACTAGATCTCCCCGCGGATCACCCGGGCGAACAGCTCCGGATCGACGTTGCCGCCGGACAGCACGATACCGACCGTCTTGCCCTTGGCCTCGACCTTGCCGGTCAGCAGGGCGGCCAGGCCGACGATGCCGCCGGGCTCGACCACCAGCTTGAGGGTCGAGAAGGCGTAGCGCATGGCCTCGGCGACCTCGGGATCGGTGATCCCCACCGCGCCGGCCAGGTTCTTCTTCAACATCGGGAAGTTGATCACGCCCGGCGCCGGGCTCTCAAGCGCGTCGCAGAGCGAGCGGCCGGTCGGGTGGATGGTCACCCGCTCGCCGGCGGCCAGCGACAGCGCCAGGTCGTCGAAGGCGGCCGGCTCGACGCCCCAGAACGCCGTCTTGGGCGAAAGGGTCCTGATGGCCTCCGAGACGCCGGCCATCAGGCCGCCGCCGCTGGCCGGCGTCAGCACGATGTCGAACGCGGCGCCCACGGCCTTGGCCTGGCTGACCATTTCCAGGCCGACGGTGCCTTGACCGGCGATGATGTGCGGGTCGTCGAAGGCCGGCACCACGACGGCGCCGCGGCTCGACGCGATCTCCGCAGCGATGGCCTCGCGGCTTTCCTTCAGGCGGTCGTAGAGCTTGATCTCCGCGCCGTAGCCGCGGGTGTTGGCGACCTTCATGGCCGGCGCGTCGGCGGGCATGACGATCAGCGCTGGCATGCCCAGCAGCTTGGCGGCCAGGGCGACGCCCTGGGCGTGGTTGCCGGAGGAGAAGGCCACGACGCCGCGTGTGCGTTCGTCGGGGGTGAGTTGGACCAGGCGGTTGTAGGCGCCGCGGAACTTGAAGGCCCCAATCCGTTGCAGGGTCTCGAGTTTCATCAGCACGCGGCCGCCAAGCCGATCGTTGAGCGCGGGGCTCTCGACCAGCGGCGTCTCGACGGCATGGCCCTTGATGCGCGCCGCGGCGGCTTCGATGTCGGCGAAGGTGACACTCATTTCGCAAACACCATGGCGTCGTCGGCGAAGGCCTTGAACTCCAGCGCGTTGCCGGACGGGTCGAGGAAGAACATCGTCGACTGCTCGCCGGCCTCGCCCTTGAAGCGGGTGTGGGGCTCGATGACGAAGGCCGTGCCGGCGGCCTGCAGGCGGCGGGCGAGCGCGTCCCAGTCGGCGGGCTGCAGGATCGCCCCGAAATGGCGGACCGGCACGTCGTGGCCATCGACGGCGTTGGTGGCCTTGTGACCGATCTCGTCGGGGGCCAGGTGGGCGACGATCTGGTGGCCGTGGAAATCGAAGTCGATCCATTCGTCGCTGGACCGGCCCTCCGGGCAGCCCAGCAGGCCGCCGTAGAAGGCGCGGGCCTCGGCGAGATCGCGCACCGGAAAGGCCAGGTGAAAGCGGGGTATGTCCATGCCCGCCTGATAGCAAACTCCTCTCACCACGCGAAGCGAGTGGGAGAGGGAAGGGAGAGGGCGGCTCGACACATGTCATTCGCCACCCGTTCATCGAGGGCCCTCGGGTCACCGCTGTGGACGTGAGAGGTCCAGCCGCCCTCTCCCTGCCCTCTCCCCCTCTCGCTGCGCTCGGGGGAGAGGAGGGGTTGAGACGCAGGCCGCACTGGTCTACACACCCGCCGCGTCCACGAGCCGGGCGCCACAATCGATCCCAGCCATCCGCCGAGCCCCTGTCGAAGGGCGGTTGGTCTTCTCCTGGCAGGGGGAGGGATCATACCCATGGCCAATGTCACCGTGATCGGCGCCCAGTGGGGCGACGAGGGCAAGGGCAAGCTCGTCGACTGGCTGTCGAACCGCGCCGACGTGGTGGTGCGCTTCCAGGGCGGCCACAACGCCGGCCACACCCTGGTGGTCGGCAACCAGGTCTACAAGCTCTCCCTGCTGCCCTCCGGCGTCGTGCAGGGCAAGCTGTCGGTGATCGGCAACGGTGTGGTGGTCGATCCCTGGCATCTGCTGGAAGAGATCGCCAAGCTCGGCGGCCAGGGGATCGCGATCACGCCCGACCTGCTGGTCCTGGCCGACAACGCCTGCCTGATCCTGCCGCTGCACCGCGACCTCGACCAGGCGCGCGAGGCCGCGGCGGTCAACAAGATCGGCACCACCGGCCGCGGCATCGGCCCGGCCTATGAGGACAAGGTTGGCCGCCGGGCGATCCGGGTGGCCGACCTCGCCGACCGCGAGGCGCTGGAGGCCAAGATCGACCGCCTGCTCTCCCACCACTCGCCGCTGCGCCGGGGCCTGGGCCTGCCGGAGGCCGACGGCGCGGCCCTGCTGGCCGAGCTGGAGCGCATGGCGCCACTGATCCTGCCCTTCGCCAAGCCGGCGTGGCTGGTGCTTGGCGACCTGGTCAAGGCCGGAAAACGGGTGCTGTTCGAGGGCGCGCAGGGCGCCCTGCTCGACGTCGACCACGGCACCTATCCCTACGTGACCTCCTCCAACACCGTGGCCGGCCAGGCCGCCGCCGGTTCGGGCCTCGGACCCAAGGGGCCGGGTTATGTGCTGGGCATCGTCAAGGCCTACACCACGCGGGTCGGCGAGGGGCCGTTCCCAACGGAGCTGTTCGACGAGGTCGGCCAGCACCTGGGTTCGGTGGGCAAGGAGTTCGGCACGGTCACCGGCCGCAGCCGCCGCTGCGGCTGGTTCGATGCGGCGCTGGTGCGGCAGTCGGTGGCACTGAACGGCATCAGCGGCATCGCGCTCACCAAGCTCGACGTGCTGGACGGCCTGCCGACCCTGAAGATCTGCACCGGCTACCGCCTGGGCGACCAGCACCTCAGCTATCTGCCGGCCGGCCTGAAGGCGCAGAGCTCGCTGACTCCGGTCTATGAGGAAATGGACGGCTGGAGCGAGACGACCCAGGGCGCCCGCTCCTGGCGGGACCTGCCGGCCAGCGCGGTGAAATACGTCCGCCGGATCGAGGAATTGATCGGCGCCCCGGTGGCGCTTCTGTCCACCAGCCCGCAACGCGACGACACCATCCTGATGCGCGATCCGTTCCAGGATTAAGGCGTCCCTGAAAAACGTAGTTACCGTCAAGGCGTTCTTTACCAGCTACGGGTTAGCAACGAGGGGCCAGCCGGAGCGCGCGCCTTGTTCAACACCGACGCCAAGATCATCCAACGCATGGCGCCCATGCTGCAACGCGTACTCGTCGTCGATTCTCAGCCCTCCAGCGCGCGGTTGATCGGCGAGCTGATGCGCGACGTCGCCCGCTCGCAGATCTGGGTGGCCGAGACCCGCGCGAAGGCGATGCGACTGGCGGGCAACGTCGATCCGCAGATCATCTTCGCCGACCTGGGGCCGCAGCCGGTGGACGGCGTCGCCTTCACCCGCGAGCTGCGCCGCAGCAGCCTGTCGTCCCGTTACACCCCGGTGATCATGGTCACGGGCCAGGCGACCGCGGCCGGCATCCTGGCGGCCCGCGACGGCGGGGTTCATGAATTCCTGCGCCGGCCGTTCACGATGAAGGACCTGCTGCGCCGGCTGGAAGCGGTGACGCTACGCCAGCGCGACTGGGTCGAGGCCGTGGGCTACGTCGGCCCCGACCGGCGGCGGTTCAACTCCGGCGACTATACCGGCTCCCTGAAGCGCCGCTCCGACACCCGCGCGACGCCGGACTCCGAACGCATGGCCCAGGCGCTGAAGATCCTGCGCTCGGCGATCGCGGCGATCGACACCGATCCCAGCCAGGCGATGCGCTCCATGCAGGCCCAGGTCACCGACCTGCGCAAATGCGGCATGAGCGTCGCCGACCTGAAGCTGACCACCTCGGCCATCGACTTCGGCCGCTACCTCGACGAGATCGAGCGCAAGGGCGCGCCCTACGACCAGGAGCAGCTCAGCGCCAAGGCCGCGCCGCTGCTGGCCTATATGCCCAAGGACGCCGAGGCCACCGCCTTCGCGGCCTGACGCCGGCCGGGAACCGGACCTTCGGTCGCAGTCCTTGCAAGCAATAGACCTTCCCTCTTTTCGTCCGTGACTTAATATCGGCCCCGCTGGTGAAGTGACGGGCGCCGGCGAGTGAAATTGAGACGCGCCCAGGACGGCTGTCGATGCCGCAAGTCAACCTCACCGACGTGACCGCGCAGGAGCTCAGGCGACTGCTCGACTCAAGCCGCCGGCGTGGCGACGCGGCGCTATCCTATAAGATCCTCCAGGAGATGGCCGCGCGCCGGGACGCCCCGGCGAAGCGGCGCCAGGCCGGGCCGCGCCTGGTCGCCGTCGAGCTCGGCGAGCCGCTGGAGGACGACGACCTTCCGCCGATGCCGAACTGGCGTCCGCCGCCGCGCGAGGTCGAGGCGCTGGCGTCGCCGGAGCCCGAAGCGGCTTCGGCTTCGGCGCCGGCCCCGCGCCCGTCCCGGCGCAAGAGGCCACCGGCCCCGGCCATGGCGTCCGTCGCGGCCGTCCCCGTTGCGGCCGTCGTGGTCGAACCTCCGCCGCCGACCCTAGAGACAAGCCGGCCTCTCCGCCTGCAGGACGCCGATCCGCCGCCGCAGGACGAGGCGGTCGAGCCGCAGGAGCCGGAGCTGCGATTGCGCGCCGCGGCGCCTGAGAAGGTTCGTCCGCCCCGCCAACCTCGCTTCGGGGGCGTTGCGACCTTCGCGGTCGGCCTCGCCCTGGGGATCGCGCTCGGCTGGTGGGGCGGCCGGATAGCGCGCGACGTGCTGTCGCCGTCCGCCGCGCCGGCCCCCATCCAGACCGCGGCGCTGACGCCTCAGCCCACCCCGGCGCCCGCGCCCCTAGCTCCGGTCCTCGTCGAGCCCACGCCCGAGGCCGCGGTCCCGCCGGCCGCCGCGGCAACGCCGCCGCCGCAGGATGTTACGCCGCCCTCCAGCGACCAGGAGCCCGCCCGCGAACCGGAGAGCCCGGCGGGTGAACCGTCGCGGCCCGCGACCAGGAGCGCCGAGGCCGTGAGGACCGCTGAGACGGCTCCGAGCCGGTCACCGCCGGCCGCGGCCAGCGGCTGCGCGGCCGAGCCGACGCCGGCGGATCGCGCGATCTGCGGCGACCCGCGGCTGCGGCGGCTGCAGGACGAGCTGCGGCAGGCCTATGCCGAGGCGCTGGACGCGCACCAGGATCGCGACCTGCTGCGCCAGCGCCAGCTGGCCTGGCGCGATGCGCGGAGCACCGTCACCGACCCCAGCCGCCTGGCCGGGCTCTACGAGGCGCGAATCCGCAAGCTCAACGCCGCGACGGCCGAGGCGCGTCAGCAGCGATAGGCTGGACGAAGCCTGACCTCGGATCTTAGGCGTCGACCAGGTGGCGCTCGTGGGCGGCGGCCTTCATCGACTTCTGCAGCTTTTCGAAGGCGCGGACCTCGATCTGGCGCACCCGCTCGCGGCTGACGCCGTATTGCGAGGCGAGCTCTTCCAGGGTCGTCGGTTCGTCCTTCAGCCGGCGCTCGGTCAGGATGTGCCGCTCGCGGTCGGTGAGCTCGGTCATGGCCTCTTCGAGAAGGCTCATGCGGATGGTCTTCTCCTGATTGTCGGCGACCACCGTCTCCTGGCTGGGCGTCTTGTCGTCGACCAGCCAGTCCTGCCACTCGCTCTCCGAGTCCGCCCGCATGGGCGAGTTCAGCGAAGCATCGCCGCCGGAGAGGCGACGGTTCATCGAGATGACTTCCTCGTTGAGCACGCCCAGCTTGGTGGCGATGACGCTGACCTGGTCAGGATGCATGTCGCCTTCCTGCAGGGCGGAGATCTCGCTCTTGGCCTTACGCAGGTTGAAGAACAGCTTCTTCTGGGCCGCGGTCGTGCCCATCTTCACCAGCGACCAGGAACGCAGGATGTATTCCTGGATCGAGGCGCGGATCCACCACATGGCGTAGGTCGCCAGGCGGAAGCCCTTGTCCGGGTCAAACTTCTTCACCGCCTGCATCAGGCCGACGTTGCCTTCGGAGATCACTTCGCCGATCGGCAGGCCGTAGCCGCGGTAGCCCATGGCGATCTTGGCCACCAGGCGCAGGTGGCTGGTCACCAATTGGTGGGCGGCGTCGGGGTCCTCGTGCTCCTGCCAACGCTTGGCGAGCATGAATTCCTGGTCCTTGGCCAGCATCGGAAACTTGCGGATTTCAGACAGATATCGGCTGAGGCCGCCATCGGGCGACATCACAGACAGGGCGCTTGCGGCCATTTTTATTCCCCTCAACTCCTGGACGTCTGGGCCGGCGCGCCTTCCGCGCGCAGGGACCATCCACCCCCTCAACCTTTAGATAAGTACGCGGTTGCGGCGGCGGAAGGCCGGTGGGAGTCCGGCCCGTAATGTCCGACTGTTCTAGTAGGATTTTCTAGCGCCGGATGTGGGCGTCTTCAAGGCGATGGTTTCTCACAGGGTCCGTAGCAAAGCTGCACAGACGGCCTCAGGAGAACAGCTTGCGGAAGCCGACCCGCCAAGTGCGGCCGAGCGGGTCGACGTAGGCAGGCTGGAAGCTGAGCGGGGTCACGCCGGTCGCGTCATGCACCGTGATCCGCTGGTCGAAGATGTTGGAGACCGACAAGGTGACCCGCGCGCCCTTCAGCCAGGGCGCGCGGTCAATCAGGGTCTTGCGCTGGCTAAGGTCGGCGAAGAGACGGGCGTTGACCTTGACCAAGCCGGAGAAGTCGAGGTCGCCCAGCGCGCCGCCGCGCACCGAGGTGCCGCTCTTCCAGTCGGCGTTGAGCTCGGCGCCGAAGCCGCGCTCGGCGATGTTCACCTGCGCCTGGATCTCCTGCCGCGGCTGGCCGCCGAGGCCGCCCAGCGAGGCGCCGTCCAGGAAGTCGAGCAGCGGTCCGCCGGGCCGCACCAGGTACTGGTTGTCGAAGTAGATCGTGTGGAAGACGGTGATCCGCAGCCGGCCGTCCTGGCTCCCGCCACGGCCGCCGCGTCCGCCGCCGCCGGGGCCGCTTGGTCCTCCGCCGCCAGGGCCGCGGCCCGCGAAGACGCCCCCGCCGAAACCCCCCGGCCGCGCTGCGTCCGGCGGAGCCCCGTCAGGGCTGGCCTCGGCCGCGCCGGGCGGGCGTCCGGGCAGGGGCGCGACGCCGCGCGGCAGGGCTAGGAGACGCGGAAAGCCGCCTGGTTGAGCCAG
>NZ_JBEPUO010000022.1:0-54320 GCF_041691455.1 Phenylobacterium sp.
GGTTTAAGGCAGCGGTCTTGAAAACCGCCGTGGGTGAAAGCCCACCGTGGGTTCGAATCCCACCCCGTCCGCCATTGCACACGACCTTTTGGTGGGCTCTCGCTAACCTCAGAAGGTCGCCGCGGCGTAGCCCAAGCTATGGGTGAGCCCTCTGACGGCGCCGTAGCATGGTTCCCAGCGCAAAGAAGCCGGACAACATGAGCATCCAGCTGTCGGGTTCCGGTGTACCGAAGGGGACTATGTCGCCCGACAGACTTGAGATGGTGTTGTCCGTGACTGCGGAAACGCTGGCGCGGCCGAGGCTGTCAAGCACGAGTTCGCCGCTGGAAGTAGGCAACGGAATGCCAAAGAAGCCCGGCGCGGCAGATCCGGTCAGCGGGCCGAAGCTCAGGCTGATATCCGGAAACCCAGTCAGGTGGACTACAAAATCACTCGCAGTCGTCGAGGTTGGCGCTACCCCCAATGTGCTGGAAGAGTTGATAAATAACCGCAGCGGGTCCGTGAGATAGGCCGCGGAGAAACCATCGATCAGGATGGAGGTCGACCCCAAAGGGCTCAGCTGATAGCCAGCCGTGCCTAGATCGGAGATGTCTTCCGTGTCCCCGGAGAGTGTGAAGGTATAGCCGGCGTCGGTGAAAGCGGTCCCGGCGAGCGAGCCTGAACCTAGCCCGCTGATCGTATAGGTGATGCTCGCCGCATCTGCCGGCAAAGCAGCCACCAATCCAGCCGCGCACATCGCAGCCAACGCAATCCAACGCATTGCTCACCCCACCTTCACGAGTTCGAGCTTCAGCGTGCGTAGGTGTGTGTGTCAACCGTGCACCCCACTTGACGAGCGATGCCGCCACTATCTCGCCTCGTTGATCTCCGCCTTCTTCCGCGAGGCCGGGACCACCGGGATGTCCGCGTCGGCGAGCGGTTGCATCCAGACCTTCCGCGCCATCGCCGCCTCGATATACGGCGCGAGGTCCGCGGCTTTCTTCGCCTCGCGCTCGGCGACCTCGGCCTTGAACTGCGGCATCACCTTGGCGGCGAAGAGTTCCAGGGCCTCGCAGATGTGCTCATGCTTGTTGCGGCCGGCCTGCTGCAGGAAGATCACCTGGTCGACGCCGGCGTCGCGGAAGGCGGCGATATGGTCGCGGATGTCGGCGGGCGTACCGATGCCGCTGGCGTTGCGGGCGCTGGCCTTGCGCGCGGCGATGATCTCCTCGTCGGAGGCCTGGCGGGCCTTCTGGAAGTCGGCGAAGAGCGCCGAGCGGCCGGGCAGGACGTCGTGGGCGACCAGGGCGTTGACCGCATAGTTGAAGAACTCGAACCCCTCCTGGCCCCGGCGGATCGCCTCGTCGCGGTCGGGATGGACCGAGAAGTTGGAGACCATGGCCATGTTGGCGTTCACCGCGTGGCCGACCGGGACGCATTCATCGGACTTGATGATGCCGTAGTAGATCTCGGCCCAGTTCCGCGCCTCTTCCGGATCGACGAAGGAGAAGGCCAGGGCGCCGACCCCGATGGAGGCCGCGACCTTGATGGTGTCGCGGTTGGTGCAGGCCATCCACATGGGCGGATGCGGCTTCTGCACGGGCTTGGGCACCACGTTGCGGCAGGGGAAGGAGAAGCCCCGCCCTTCGAAGCCGGGGTAGGGGGCCATGACCATCATGTTGGCGATCTGCTCGGCCGCCTCGATGGCCAGGGCGCGCTTTTCCTTGGCCGGGATGGCGAAGCCGCCGAGCTCCAGCCGCGTCGCGCCCTCGCCGATGCCGAAGTCGAGCCGGCCATTGGAGATGATGTCGAGCGTCGCCAGGCCCTCGGCGGTGCGGGCGGGGTGGTTGTAGTTGGGGATCACCTGGCGGATGCCGTGGCCGACCCGGATGGTCTTGGTCAGGGCCGCGCAGGCCGCCAGGAACACCTCGGGCGCGGAGGAGTGGGAATATTCCTCCAGGAAGTGGTGCTCGACCTCCCAGGCGTAGTCGTAGCCGAGCCGGTCGGCGAGCACGACCTGCTCCAGGGCCTGGTGGAACAAGCGCGCCTCGTCGCCGTCGTTCCACGGCTTGGGGAGCTGGTGCTCGTAGAAGATCCCGAACCGCATCCTCGCGTCCTCCGCCCATCGCCGGCCCGTCTGGCGCGGGCCTATCCGCCACTTCCCGCCAGGGCGGCGGGTTTGGCAAGACCCAGGCGGCCGGGCTGCGGCCTCAGTCCTTCCAGATGTTGAACACGTTCCCCGGGTGGACGAGGTAGTTCACGGTGACGACCGGCACGAGGGTCACGCGGGCGTTGTGGCTCAGCCGGTAGACCAGCTCGCGGTCCTCGCCGCCGCGGCTGAGGTGCGAGCGCGGCAGGCGGCTGAAGCGGACCTTGGGCGTGCGGCGCACCAGGATCGAGCTGGTGTCCACATAGGAGCGGCGGGCCAGCGTCCGGCGATCGAAGGGCCTGGCGAGCGTGTCCTGCACCTCGCCGTCAGGCCTGCGGCGGGTGAGGCCGGTGTAGACCAGGTCATAGCCGGCCTCGAGCTCGGCCAGGCCCACGGCCAGGTGGTTGGGCTCCCAGGTGTTGTCGTCGTCGAGGAAGGCGATGCAGTCCGAGGCGCCGAGGCCGATCCCGACGTTGCGCACGACCCCGGGGATGCCGGTGTTCCGCGAGAGCGACACCGCCAGGAGGCGCGGATCGGCCGGCAGCTCCGGCAGGCCCGCGCCGTCGTCGACCACCACGATCCGGAAATCGGGCTCGGTCTGGGCCAGGATGGACTCGACCGCCAGGCGCAGTTTTTCCGGCCGGCGATAGGTGGAGACGATGCAGGCGACGCGGGCCCGCGGCTGGGGCCCGAGCGCACGCCGAAGCCGGGCGATCTCGCGGCGCTCGAAGAGCCAGATGGCCGGGACGCGGTGCGCCTGGCTGAGGGCCAGAACCCACTCCCAGACGCGCAAGGCCCCGACGGTTCGCCGGATCGCCCACTTCAGCCTGACCTTGATGCGACGCCTGACCGTCACGGCTGTTCCCCGCCCCAACTCTCACCAATCCCGACTCATGGGCCTAAATCGGCAATCTCCGGTTAACCCTGGCGAAAGCTTGCGCGGGCAAGCTCGGGCCTAGCAAACGCCAGCGGAGCTAGCATCGCCATGGATCGCGGACGGATCATGCGCACGGGCCGCTTGGCCGCCGTGCTGATGGCGGCGGGCTCGCTGACAGCCTGCATGACGCCGCAATACGCCGTGCGCGGGCCGGGGTCCGCGGCCGCGCCGCCGAAGGCCTACGCCAGGACCGCCCCAGCGCCGGCGCCGAACGGCCGCTACAAGACCGGCGAGCCCTATCAGGTGGGCGGCATCTGGTACGTGCCCCAGGAGCAGCCCAACTACGACCAGACCGGCATCGCCTCCTGGTACGGCGACGCGTTCCAGATGAAGGCCACCGCCAACGGCGAGATCTTCGACCTCAACCAATTCTCCGCAGCGCACACCACCCTGCCGCTGCCCTCGATGGTGGAGGTGACCAATCTCGGCAACGGGCGGAAGCTGATCGTGCGGGTGAATGACCGGGGCCCCTTCGTCGGCGGCCGGATCATCGACCTGAGCCAGGCCGCGGCGCGGGAGCTCGGCTACGACCGTCAGGGAACGGCGCGGGTGCGCGTGCGCTACGTCGGGCCCGCGCCTCTGGGCGGACCGGAGGCCGGGGTGCGCTATGCCCGGGCGACCGCGCCGGCCTATGCGCCCGCCGCCCGGTCTGCGCGGCCGGCCGACGAGGAGATCTTCGCCGATGCGGCGCCCACGCGCTCGTTCACCCCCATCGCTGGCGCCCCCGTCGCCGCCACCCCCATCGCCGCGCCGCATTCGGCGCAGCGCGGGTTGCAGGTCGAGGTGAAGCCCCTGGTGGCGCCGCCCGAGCCAGTTTCGGTCTCGACGCTCACGCCGCTCGCCTCCGTCCCGCGGTCGTCGGCGGCCGGCGCCGACGCGGCCCTCTATCGCATCCAGGCCGGCGCCTTCAGCGACCAGGACCGCGCCCGCCGTGTCGCCGCCCAGCTGTCCGCGCAGGGCGCGGCGACCGTCGAGCCCTTCGACCACGGCGGCACGACGCTCTATCGGGTGCTGCTGCCGGGCCCCTCGGACGAGGCGGAGGCCTATGCGGTCCGCGACAAGGTGGCCGCCATCGGCTTTACCGACGCACGGGTGATCCGGCCCGCTAGCTTCTAGACTTCCGCGCCGAACTGGCCAATTTGGGCCTGGTGCAGCCGGGTCAATTCATCACGCTCGAAGGCGGCGAGGGGGCGGGGAAATCCACCCAGCTCGTGCGGCTGGTCACGCGCCTGCGCGACGGCGGCCGTGAGGTCGTAGCCACCCGCGAACCGGGCGGTTCGCCGGGCGGCGAGGCCATCCGCGAGCTTGTGCTGAAGGGCAATGCCGACCGCTGGAGCCCGGTCACCGAGACGCTGCTGATGTATGCCGCGCGGCGCGACCATATCGAGCGGGTGATCCGCCCGGCGCTGGAGCGCGGCGCCTGGGTGGTCTGCGACCGGTTCTCCGACTCCACGCGGGCCTACCAAGGCGCGGCCGGCGGCGCCGACCCGGCGCTGATCGCGGCGCTGGAGACCTTCATCCTGGAGGACACGCGGCCGGACATGACGCTGATCTTCGACCTGCCGGTGGAGGTGGGCCTCGAGCGAGCGCACGCGCGGGCCGGGGCGGAGATGCGCTTCGAGTCCAAGGGCCAAGCCTTCCATGAACGTCTGCGCGAGGGCTTCCTGGCCATCGCCAGGGCCGAGCCGGAGCGCTGCGCGGTGATCGACGCCACCGGCTCGCTGGACGAGGTCGAAGAGGCGGTCTGGGCGGCGGTCTGGGGCCGGATCTCGGTCCATGGCTGAGATGCGCCATCCCCGCGAGGTCTTCGACCTCATCGGCCACGAGACCGCCGAGGCGGCCTTCGAGGCGACGCGGGCGCGCGGGCGGCTGCACCACGCCTGGCTGCTCACCGGTCCGGAGGGCGACGGCAAGGCGACCTTCGCTTACCGCGCCGCGCGCCGGCTGCTGGGCGCGCCCGCGGACGCCGCCTACGGGGTCCTGGGCTCCAGTCCGGACCATCCGGTCAGCCGCCAGGTGATCGCCCGCTCGCACCCCGATCTCTTCGTGCTGGAGCGGGTGGGCGAGGACGGCAAGGTCCGCAAGGTGATCCCCGTCGACGAGGCGCGCGGCCTCTCCGAGTTCTTCTCCAAGTCGCCGGCCAGCGCCCCGCACCGGGTGGCGATCGTCGACGCCGCCGACGACCTCAACGTCAACGCCGCCAACGCCATCCTGAAGACCCTCGAGGAGCCGCCGGCCCATGGGGTGCTGCTGATGGTCAGCCATTCCCCCGGGCGCCTGCTGGCCACTATCCGCTCTCGGTGCCGCAGGCTGGCGTTCCAGCCGCTGTCGCTGGAGGCGGCCGCGGCCTTCGTGCGCGAGCGCGAAGACGTCAGCGCCGAGGACGCGCTCAGGCTGGCGAAGATGGCCGGCGGGGCGCCGGGCCGGGCCTGGGCGCTGGCCGGCGCCAACGCCATCGCCATGGACGACGCGGCCCGCGCGCTGATCGAGGCCCTGCCCAGGGTGGACGAGGCCATGGCGCTGTCGCTCTCCGACCGGTTCCGGGGTGGGGAGGGGCAGGCGCAGTTCAACCTGCTGTTCGACCGCCTGGCCGAGCGGGTCCACGGCTTCGCCGCAGAACGGGCGGGGCAGGGGATCGGCGGCCTCGACCGCTGGGCGCAGGCCTGGGAGACACTGCAGCGGCTGCCGCGCGAGGCCGAGGCGCTGAACCTCGACCGCGCCGACGCCCTCTTCACCGCGCTCGGCGAGTTGCGCCAGGCGGCCCGGGCGGCCTAGACCAGCCCATGCTGATCGACAGCCACGTGAACCTGCACGCCCCGCAGTTCGACGCCGATCGCGAGGCGGTGATCTCCCGCGCGCTGGCGGCCGGCGTGCGGCTGATGGTCAATATCTGCGACAAGGTCTCGAACTATGAGGCCGTGCGGCAGGTGGCCCAGCATCCCGACATCTGGTGCACCGTGGGGACCCACCCGCACGAGGCCAAGGAGGACCCGGACCTCGCGGCCGAGACCCTGGTCGCGCTGGCGGCCGATCCGCGGGTCGTGGGCGTCGGCGAGACCGGCCTCGACTTCCACTATGACCTCAGCCCGCGCGTCATCCAGGCCAAGGTGTTCCGCGCCCACGCCGCCGCGGCCCGGCAGACCGGCCTGCCGCTGGTGGTCCATACCCGCGAGGCCGACGCGGACATGGGCGACATCCTGGAGGCGGAATACGCGCAGGGTCCGTTCCGCATCCTGATGCACTGCTACACCTCCGGCCCCGAGCTGGCGGCGCGCGCCGCGGCGCTGGGCGCCTGGTTCTCGGTCTCCGGCATCGCCACCTTCAAGGCCGCCACGGAGGTCCGCGCGGTGATCGCCGAGATGCCGGCCGACCGGATCATCGTCGAGACCGACTGCCCTTATCTTGCGCCCGTACCCTATCGCGGGCGGCGCAACGAGCCGGCCTTCCTGCCGCATGTGCTGGCCAAGCTGGCCGAGATCCGCGGCTGGACGCTGGAGGAGGCGGAGGCCCGCAGCGAGGATGCCTTCTTCGCGCTCTTCGACCGGATACCCCGCCCGTGACCGGGCGCCTGGAGTTCACGGTGCTGGGCTGCGGCTCGTCGGGGGGTGTGCCAAGGGCTGACGGCGACTGGGGCGCCTGCGATCCGGCGAACCCGAAGAACCTGCGCTCGCGCTGTTCCCTCCTCGTCCGGCGGCTGGGGGAGGGGGCGGAGCGTGAGACGACCGCTATCGTCGACACCTCGCCGGACCTGCGGCTGCAGACCGCGAACGCCGGCGCCAAGCGGCTCGACGCCATCCTCCTGACCCACGACCACGCCGACCAGGTGCACGGCATCGACGATGTGCGGGCCTTCTTCATCCGCCAGCGGGCGAAGATCGGCTGCCACATGGACGCCGCGACCGACACTTCGATGATGCGGCGGTTCGGCTACATCTTCGAGGGCGAAGGCGGCTATCCGGCGATCTGCGAGCGGCGCGCGATCCCGGCGCACGGCGAACGGTGGGCCGTCGAGGGGCCGTCGGGCGCGATCCCGGTCGTGACCTTCGATCAGGATCACGGCGGGGTGCGCTCGGTGGGCTACCGGTTCGGCGGGGTCGCCTACTCCAGCGACGTCGTTAACCTGGATGAATCCGCCTTCGCGGCGCTGGCGGACCTGGACGTCTGGATCGTCGACGCCCTGCGCTACCGGCCGCATCCGACCCACGCGCACCTGGCGCTGGCGCTTTCGTGGATCGAGCGGCTGAAGCCGCGCCGGGCGATCCTCACCAACCTGCATATCGACCTGGACTACGAGACCCTCAAGGCCGAGCTGCCGGCGGGCGTCGAGCCGGCCTTCGACGGGCTTCGGTTCGAACATGAACTCAGCGGCGATTTCGCGTGATATCTTCGCCGCTTAAGCTTGGTTTCCTCGCGTCGGGAAACGGCTCCAGCGCCCGGGCGATCGCTGCCGCGATCCAGGCCGATGGGCTCGCGGCGCAGGCGCGGCTGCTGGTCAGCAACAACAAAAGCGCCCCGGCCCTGGCCTTTGCCGCCGAGATGGACGTACCGGCGCTCTATGTTCCAACCCAGGGCGATCCGGCGGCGGCCGACGCGCGGCTCGCCGAGGCGATGGCCGGCCATGGCGTCGAGCTGATCGTCCTGTCCGGCTATCTGCGCCAGCTCGGGCCTCAGACGCTGGGGCGCTACGCCGGGCGGATTCTCAACATCCATCCGGGCCCGCTGCCGGAATTCGGCGGCCACGGCATGTACGGGCGGCGCGTCCACGAGGCGGTGATCGCCGCTGGCGTCGCGGAAAGCGGCATCTGCATCCACCTGGTGGATGAGGAGTACGATCGCGGCCCGGTGATCGCCCGGATGGCCGTGCCGGTGATGGCCGGCGACACGGCGGAGACGCTGGAGGTCCGGGTGACCGGCCTGGAGCCGGGATTTTTCGTCGAGACGCTCTGTCGGATTGCGCGGGGCGAGATCGTCCTTTGAGTGCGAATGCGGTTGTGCGGAACGGACTTCCGTTACAGCGTTCGTCCAGATGACCTTTGGGAGGGTGACATGAAGAACCATATCCGCGCCGCCGGCCTCGGGCTGAGCCTCATTCTGATGGCTGGCGCCGTCGCGCCCGCGCTGGCGCAACCGCCGCCGCCGGCCGACGCCATGACCGATCCGTCCTTCAAGCGCGAGGAGGTCATCAAGTTCATGGGCTTGAAGCCCGGTGACCGGGTGGCCGACATCGTCGCGGGCCGCTTCACGCGGGCGTTGTCCGTGGCCGTGGGGCCGAAGGGCAAGGTCTACGCCGTCGAACCGGCCGAGATCGTGAAGACCCACTCCGAGGTCCTGCCGGCGATGGCCAAGGCGGCCGAAGGCGCCGAGGGTCACAACATCGAGGTGATGAGCACGAACCCGACGAACGCCCTGGGGCTGCCGAGCCGCCTCGACGTGGTGTTCATCCGCCAGAACTACCACGACCTCTACGACAAGTTCATGAGCCCGGCCGACGTGCCGACGTTCAACAAGGAAGTCTATGCCGCGCTGAAGCCCGGCGGTGTCTATGTGATCCTGGACCATTCGGCCGTGAAGGGTTCCGGCCTGACGGCGACCGAGACGCTGCATCGGATCGACCGCGACGCCGTGGTGGCCGAGGTGCTCAAGGCCGGCTTCAAGCTGGACGGCGAGAGCGCGATCTTCGCCAATCCGGACGACCCGCGCGACAAGATGGTGTTCCATCCGTCGATCCGCGGGAAGACCGACCAGTTCCTGCTGAAATTCCGAAAGCCCAAGTGAGGGCTCGCTATATTTCCGATAATCTTCCTTAGGCGCAACAGGGATATGGCCGGAATTGGTTAGTGTGAGCGAACCGATTGTTTGGACCTATGATTGGGTGCCCGAAGGCCCCCGTGGCTTTGTGCGCGACATACGGCTGAGGTGGGCGTGCGAGGAAGCCGGGCTCGCCTACTCCGTGCGAACAGTCCCGTTCGAAGACCGGGGGCCTGACCATCTGGCGCTTCAACCGTTCGGCCAGGTCCCATTCCTGAGCGATGGCGAGCTTCAAATATTCGAAAGTGGCGCGGGGCTGCTGCATCTCGCCGGAAAAAGCGAAGCGCTGATGCCGCGCGATCCGGTCGGCGAAGCTCAAACGCTGCAATGGACGATCGCCGCGCTCAATTCGATCGAGATGGTTTCAGTCCCCTGGTGGTTCCTGGAAGTGACAGGCGTAAAGGACAATCAGCTTACTGGCTGGTTGGAAGGCCGCCTCGACCACATGGAGGGCATCCTGAAAGAGCGGCAATGGCTGGCGGCCGACCGATTCACGGTCGCAGACCTACTGATGGCCGATGTGCTCCGGGTCGCAAGAGTTCGCTCTTTCGGGAATCGACCGGCGACGGAGTCCTATGTGACTCGGATCACAGAGCGCCCCTCGTTCAAGAAGGCTCATGCCGATCAGATGGCGCACTTCGCCGCAGGCGATAAGATCCGCTCGTAGGCTGCGCGGTGGGAGGGCTCCGCGCCCGCTCGCACCCTAGGCGCGGCTCAGGACCGTCATGCCGAGTTCCCGGCGAAACGCGAATCCGAGGGACTCGTAGAGCCCGATCGCGCCGGTATTGTGGGCGTAGGTGTGCAGGAAGGCCGTCTCGCCGCGTGCGATGATGCGGCCGGCCGCGACGCGCATCAGGGCGCCGGCGTAGCCGCGCCCGCGGTGGTCCGGATCGGTGCAGACGCCGCTGACCTCGGTGAAACCCGCCGGCTGCATGCGCTCGCCGGCCATGGCCAGCAGCCGGCCCTCCCGTTTCACCCCGACGAAGTCCCCGAGCTGGTGGGTGCGGCTGAAGAAGGGGCCGGGCCGGGTCAGGGTCGCGAGCGCCAGCATCTGCGGCGCGTCGGCCTCGGTAAGCGGGACGATCTCGAAATCCGGCGGTCCAGCCGGCGTGAGCCCCTGCAGGACCATCTGCCAGATGTTGGAGCGCGACTCGATGGCCGTTCCGGGAACGGCCGGCGGCTCTGCGGCCTCCACCAGGGCCACCTGGCCGTCGGCGGGGATCAGGGCGGCGAGCGCGGCGAGGCTTTCGGGCGTGGTGTCCGTCACGGCGGCGAACAGGCCGTAGTCCGGCGCGAACCGCAGGGCGCGCGCGTCGCCGAGCGACAGAGGCGCCTGGCGGGTCGTCAGCGAACTCCAGACCGGCCGGTCGAGGGGATGGTGAGTCGTCATCGTCCCCTCTTACCCCAGGACCGCCCTGCTTCGCGCCGGGCCAACCGGGCGACGGACAGGGGTGAAACAGACATTCTAGGGCTGGCGCGCGCGCCCGAGAGTTGCGGTGACCGCTGGGAGGCTTACCTTAAGCGTGAGGGCGAGAACTGAGAGAAGACCATGCGCACCCTAGTCTTTGCCACCGCCGCGCTGCTTGCCAGCGCCACCGCCGCGGCCGCGGCGCCCGCCTCGGTGACCGTCACCGTCGGCCCTGAGCTGCAGGCCAAGGCCGCCAAGACGCTCGGCCAGCGGGATGTGAACGACCTCGCCACCGAACTTCGGACCCGAGTCGAAAAGCAGCTCGCCAAGACCGGCGCCTATGACGGCCAGCGGATCCAGCTCGAACTGACCGACGTGGAGCCCAACCGGCCGACCTTCAAGCAGCTCGCCGACAAGCCCGGCCTCTCCTACGAGAGCTTCGGCGTCGGCGGTGCGCGGATCGAAGGCAGCGCCATCGCATCGGACGGCAAGGTCACGCCGATCAGCTACAAATATTATGAGTCCGACATCCGCTGGGCGCGCCGCGGCGGCACCTGGGCGGACGCCCAATGGACCATCGACCGGTTCGCCTACCAGCTCGGCCGCGGCGACGCCGTCGCCCGCCGCTGAACGCGGTTGCCTCTGGGACCGACGCGCGGTCTGATCGTCGCGCGCTGATCCCAGAGAATCCCATGACCCGAGCCGCACCGCCCGCGACCTTGCGGCCCATCGACCGGTTGCTGGCGATCATGGCGCGGCTGCGCGATCCGCAGGGCGGATGCCCCTGGGACCTGGAGCAGACCTTCGCGACCGTCGCCCCCTACACCGTCGAGGAGGCCTATGAGGTCGCCGACGCGATCGAGCGGAACGACCTTTCCGACCTGAAGGATGAACTCGGCGACCTGTTGCTGCAGGTGGTGTTCCACGCGCGCATGGCCGAGGAGCAGGGCGTCTTCGCATTCGACGATGTGGCGATCGCGATCAACGACAAGATGATTCGCCGACATCCGCATGTTTTCGCAGAAGAAACCTACGCGTCCCTCGCCCATCAGAAGGAGGGTTGGGAGGCGCTGAAAGCGGCGGAGCGTCAGGGAAAGGGGCGGACGGCGTCGCTGCTGGACGACGTGCCCGTGGGCCTCCCCGCCCTCACCCGCGCCGTGAAGCTCTCCAAGCGCGCGGCAGGCGTTGGTTTCGTCTGGCCGACCGTCGAGGATGTGATGGCCAAGCTGCATGAGGAGATCGGCGAGCTGGAGGCCGAGATCGCCGCCGGCGACCTGGAAAAGGCCCGTCAGGAGATGGGCGACGTGCTCTTCGTGGTGGCCAATCTCGCCCGCACCCTGGAGGTCGATCCGGAGGACTCGCTGCGGTTCACCAACGCCAAGTTCGCGCGGCGCTTCCAGTATATCGAGGCGCGGCTCGCCGAACGCGGCAAGACCCCCGACCAGTCCGACCTCGCCGAGATGGATGCGCTTTGGGACGAGGCGAAGGCGACCGAGCGCCGGGCCTAGTGTCCCCGGATCTCGGCGCCAGGAAACTGCTGCTCGAACTGGCCTAGCGCCTGGGGTGAGAGGCTGACGGCCAGACGGACCGAGCCGTCCTTGCCGTCGTGGCGTTCGAGGACGCGCCCGTGGCGATAAAGCCAGGCGATGGCGGCCCCCTCGCCCATCGGCGTGAACACGTCGACCGGCGGGGCCTCGTCGACCAGGGCGGCGATGGCGTCGAGCAGGTCGTCACACCCCTCCCCGGTCGCAGCCGAGAGTGGAATGGCCGGCGGATGCGCGCGGCGAGCGTCGCCGCGGACGATGTCGCGGTCCTCGGCGGGGATGAGGTCGGTCTTGTTCCAGACCTCCAGGATTGAGCGCTCCTCCATGTCGACGCCCAGCTTGGACAGCACCTCACGCACGTCGCCCGCCTGGGCGGCGCTTTCGGCGCTGGCGATGTCCCGGATGTGCAGGACGACGTCGGCCTCCTTGACCTCCTCCAGGGTGGCGCGGAAGGCCTCGACCAGCTCATGCGGCAGGTCGGAGATGAAGCCCACCGTGTCGGACATGATCGCCGGGCGCCCGTCCGGCAGCTTCAGCATGCGCAGCGTCGGATCGAGGGTGGCGAACAGCATGTCCTCGGCCACCACTTCGGACTTAGTGAGGCGGTTGAACAGCGTCGACTTGCCGGCGTTGGTGTAGCCGACCAGCGCCACCGTCGGGTACGGATGCCGCTTGCGGGCCGAGCGCTGCAGGGTGCGGGTGCGGCGCACCTCGACCAGCTCAAGCTTCAGCTTGCGGATCTTGTCGGCGATCAGCCGCCGGTCGGTCTCGATCTGGGTTTCGCCGGGGCCGCCCATGACCCCGAAGCCGCCGCGTTGGCGCTCCAGGTGGGTCCAGGTGCGCACCAGGCGCGAGCGCTCGTAGGAGAGCCTCGCCAGCTCGACCTGCAGCCGGCCTTCCCGCGTGCGGGCGCGGCGGGCGAAGATCTCCAGGATCAGGCCGGTGCGGTCGATGACCTTCACCTGCCAGGCGGTCTCCAGATTGCGCTGCTGCACCGGCGTCAGGCTGTCGTCGACGATCGCCACGTCGGCCTCGGCGAGCTCGATGATCTTGCCGATCTCGGCCACCTTGCCCTTGCCGAACAGGGTGGCCGGCGTCAGCTGGCGCAGGTTGGCGATCAGGGTCTCGCGGACGTCGAGGTCGAGGGCGAGCGCCAGGCCCACGGCCTCTTCCAGGCGCGCGGCCGCCTGCCGGGAAGAGCTGCGCCCTTCCCGGTCAGGGTGGATCACAATGGCGCCTTGGACCGGCGCTTCACGGTCTACGGGTTTGGAGGAACTCAATCGGACTCGTCTTCGCCGGGCTCGTAGAGCTGCACAGGTTGCGCCGGCATGATGGTGGAGATGGCGTGCTTGTAGACCAGCTGGGACTGCCCGTCCCGGCGGAGCAGGACGCAGAAATTATCGAACCAGCTCACCACGCCCTGCAGCTTCACGCCATTGACCAGGAAGATGGTGAGCGGCGTCTTGGACTTCCGCACGCTGTTCAGGAACGTGTCCTGCAGGTTTTGTTTCTTCTCGCTCACGGCTTTTCGCCTCTTCTTTTTGCTTCGGGCGGCCAAAGCGCCACCCACACACGAAAGTTAGCTAGACCGCGATTTGCGACGGGCGCAATCGCGGGCGAGGCTTCAGATGGCCGAAGCCTTCGCCTGCTCGATATAGAGACGCCGGAGCCTCGTCGCCACCGGACCGGGCGTGCCTTCGCCCACCGGCTTGCCATCCACGGCGATCACCGGCAGCACAAGCGTCCCCGCCCCGGTGATGAACGCCTCCCGCGCGGCCAAGGCCTCGGCGGGGGTGAAAGGCCGCTCGTCCACCTCCAGGCCGTCGCGGCGGATCACCTCCAGGAGGGAGCTGCGGGTGACGCCGCGCAGGATGTTGGCGTTGGTGTCGCGGGTGCGCAGGCGCCCGTCTCCGTCGACGATCCAGGCGTTGGAGGAGCCGCCCTCGGTGACGAAGCCGAGCTCGTCCACGAACCAGGCCTCCACCGCCCCGGCCGCGCGCGCCTTCTGCTTGGCGAGCACATTGGGGATCAGGTTCACGGTCTTGATATCGCAGCGGCCCCAGCGGTTTTCCGGCGTCGTGACCACCGACACACCCTTGGCCGCGCGGGCTTCGGCGGCGGCCCGGTTCGTAGCGTTCACCGTCATAATCACCGCCGGCCGCACCGGCGGGTTCGGAAAGGGGTGGTCGCGCCTGGCTACGCCGCGGCTGACCTGCAGATAGAGCATCCCGTCGCGAACCCGGTTGCGGCGCACGGTCTCCTTCAAAACCAAGGTCAGGGCCGCGCGGCTCATCGGCATGTCGATGGAGAGTTCGCCCAGGGACCGCTCCAGGCGCGCGAAGTGGCCCTCGGCATCGGCCAGCTTGCCGTCGAACAGCGCCCAGACCTCGTAGATCGCGTCGCCGAACTGGTAGCCACGGTCCTCGATGTGGACGACCGCCTCGCCGTGCGGGACGAAGCGGCCGTTGACGTAGGCGACGCGGCCCATCAGCTGACCTCTTCCTCCAGAGCCCGTGCTCCGGAGAGGCCCAGCGACTTCAGCTTCCTGTGCAGGGCCGAGCGCTCCATCCCGATGAAGGCCGCAGTGCGCGAGATGTTGCCGGAGAAGCGCAGCATCTGGGCGTTGAGGTACTCGCGCTCGAACACCTCGCGGGCCTCGCGCAACGGCAGCGCGATCATCCGCTCGGCGCCCAGGCTGGTCGCCTGGTCGGTGACCATGGCCTCGGCCGGCAGCATGTTGGCGGTGATCGGGTCGGCGGGCGCGCCGGAAGCCAGGATCAGCATCCGCTCCACGTTGTTGCGCAGCTGGCGCAGGTTCCCCGGCCAGGCGCGAACCTGCAGGGTGGCGAGCGCGTCATCGGCCAGCCGGCGCCTGGGCATGCCGGTGGCGTCACTGATCCGCTCGATGAAGTATTCGACCAGCTCGGGGATGTCCTCGCGGCGCTCGGAGAGGCCCGGCACGTTGACCGGCACGACGTTCAGCCGGTGGAACAGGTCCTCGCGGAAGCGGCCCGCGGCGATCTCCTCGCGCAGATCGCGGGAGGTCGAGGAGACCACGCGGACGTCGACGTGCACGTCCGAGTCGCCGCCGACCCGGCGGAAGCTTTGGTCGACCAGGACGCGCAGGATGCGCCCTTGCGTCTCGCGGGGCATGTCGGCCACTTCGTCGAGGTAGAGCGTGCCGGCGTGGGCGCGCTCGAAGACGCCGACCTTGGCGGTGCGGCCATCGTCGCCCTCCTGGCCGAACAGCTCCACGTCCATGCGCTCCGGCGTCATGCCGGCGGCGCTGATCGGCACGAACTCGTTGCGCGCGCGGCTGGAGGCGCCGTGGATCAGGCGGGCCACGGTCTCCTTGCCGGACCCCGGCGGCCCGGAGATCAGCACGCGGCTGTTGGCGCCGGCCAGTTTGACGATCATCTGGCGCAATTGCTGTGCGGCCATCGACTTGCCGGTCATGCCCTCCGGCGTGATCGCCTGGGTGCGCAGGCGGCGGTTCTCGCGGCGAAGATTGGCCGCCTCCAGGGCGCGCTCGACCACCAGCAGCAGGCGGTCGGACTTGAACGGCTTTTCCAGGAACTCGTAGGCGCCGCGCTTGATGGCGCTGACGGCGGTTTCGATGTTGCCGTGGCCGGAGATCATGATCACCGGCAGGTCGCCGTCCAGCGTCCGGACCATGTCCAAGAGTTCCAGGCCGTCCATGCCGCCGCCGGCCATCCAGATGTCGAGGATCAGCAGAGCCGGCTTGCGCGCCCGGATGGCGGCCAGCGCCGACTCCGAGTCGGTGGCCGTGCGCACCGCATAGCCCTCGTCGGCGAGGATGCCCGCCACCAGCTCGCGGATATCCGCCTCGTCGTCGACCACCAGAACGTCGGAGACCATCATTCAGTCCTTCAAGCCGTCACGGTTTCGGATTTCGGCGCAGGCTTCACGCGCGCCGAGGCGGGGAGACGCAGGATGGCGAGCGCGCCCGGGCCCGTCCGGGCATCGGAAAGCTCCAGCTCGCCGCCATGGTCTTCGAGGATGCGTTTGACGATGGCGAGGCCCAGGCCGGTGCCCTTCTCGCGGGTCGTCACATAGGGTTCGGTCAGGCGGTCGCGGTCTTTCTCGGGCAGGCCCACGCCGTTGTCTTCGACCTCGAAGGCGACGCCGGTCTCGTCGGAGACCAGCCGGGCGCGGATGCGGCCCTTGGGCTTGGCCGTGCGGCGGGCGCCCACCGCCTCGGCGGCGTTCTTCAGGATGTTGGTCAGCGCCTGGGTGAGCATCCGCTCGTCGGCCAGCAGGCGGACCTCGGGGATCGGCTCCAGCAGCTCGACCGCGATGTCGGGGCTCGCCACCCGTTGTGCGAAGACCGCCGCGCGGATCAGCTCGGAGGCGTCCTGGTCGGCGAACTTCGGCGCGGGCATCCGGGCGAAGGACGAGAACTCGTCGACCATCTGCCGGATGGCGTCCACCTGGCGCACGATGGTGTCGGTGCAGCGGTCGAAGGTTTCCAGCTCCGGGGCGGCGATGTCCTTGCGGTATTTCTTCCGCAGCCGCTCGGCCGAGAGCTGGATCGGCGTCAGCGGGTTCTTGATCTCGTGGGCGATGCGGCGGGCGACGTCGCGCCAGGCGGCGTTGCGCTGGGCGGTGACCAGCCGGGTGATGTCGTCGAAGGTCAGGACCAGGCCGTCCTCGATGCGGCTCGCGCGCACCCGCAGGCGCAGGGTGTCGCGGCCGCGGACGATGTCGACCTCGGCCTCGGCCTCAGCCCCGCGGCCGGCCTCGGCGGCGACGGCGGCGATCTCGGGCGCGATCTCGGAAAGCTTGCGGCCGCGGCCCTGATTGGCCTTAAGCCCCAGCAGCACCTCGGCCTGGCGGTTGGCCGCGGAGATCTTGCCGTTGGCGTCGAGGCCGATCACGCCGGCGCTCACCTCGGCCAGCACGGTCTCGATGAACTGACGCCTGCGCTCGGCCTCCTCGTGGGCGGTGCGGATCGCCTCCTGCTGGGTCTGGAGATCGTGGGTCATGCTGTTGAAGGCGCGTGACAGGACGGCGATCTCCTCGGGGTCGCTGTCGGCGTCGACGCGGGCGGTCAGGTCGCCGCCGGCCACCTTGCCTGCCGCCTGCACCAGGCGCGCCACCGGGGCGGAGATGGCGCTGGCCGCGCCCAGACCGAGCCAGACCGCCCCGACCAGCACGAGGAGCGCGGTCTCTGCGTAGCTGAGCGCGAAGATGGTCTGAATCTTCTGGCGGTTCTGGGCGGCGTCGCGATAGGCGACCAGGCTCGCCTCGGCCTCCAGCAGGTGGGCGACGATCCCCTTCTCCACCGGCCGGATCACATAGAGGTAGGCGTCCGGATAGGCGCGCAGCCGGTAGACCGAGCGCATCACGTCGCCGCAGGTCCGATAGCAGAGCCAGATGTCGCCCTGGTCAGCGGCCTTGAAGCTGGAGGCGGTCGGCATGACCAGCTCCGGCGCGCCCGCCGCCTCGGCGCGGGCCAGCACGCGCCCGTCCCGGTCGATCAGATAGGCCGCCGAGAAGGCGTGGGCCGAGGCGAGCTGCCCCAGGAACTGGTTGAAGGTGATCGGGCTCGCCTGCAGCGCCGGCGCCGCGTGGTTCAGGTCTCCGGCCATCAGGGTCACGTGCCGCTGGATGTAGCGGCTCTGTTCATCGACGTAGGAGCGCGCGACGGTGGCCGAGTTCTCGACGACGGTCTGCACCCGCGTGCTGAACCAGTTGTCGACGCCCCGGTTGACCAGCACACCGTAGAACAGCGCGACCACTACGGCCGGCGCCACGGCCGCCACGGCGAAGAGCATGACGAATCGGACCTGCAGGCGCGCGCCGGGGTCGCGCTCGCGGGCGTCCAGCAGGACCGCGAAGCGCAGGAAGACCACCAGGGTCAGCGCCAGGATCAGGACCAGGTTGAAGCCCAGGACCGTCAGGATCAGGTCGCTGGCGGGTCCGAGGGGGCCGGTCGACGGCGGCGAGGCGGCCAGCAGGATCGCAAGGCCGGTGAGCGCCGCGGCGAGCCCGTAGCCGATGCCGAGCACCACCCGGGACTGCATCGCCTGCCACACGCGGCCGAAGCCGGCGGCGGCGATCCACTGTCGAAGGTCGAAAGCCATTGCGTGAGGGAGCCTAAGGGACTGTGCCCTAAACTCAACAGGCTTGTGGCAGAGATGTGTCAGGCCGCTCGCAGGCAGGCTTTTTCTAGCGGCGGCCCCGCTGCATTTCCACGCCAAGGTCGGAGATTTTCTTGCGCAGGGTGTTTCGGTTGAGCCCGAGGATCTCCGCTGCGCGGACCTGATTCCCCCGCGTGGCGGACAGGGTGAGCTGGATCAACGGGCGCTCGACCTCCTCCAGCACGCGGTCGTAGAGGCCGGCCGGCGGCAGGCCGTCGGGTTGGTCGGCGAAGTAGCTGGAGAGCTTGCGCTCGACGATCTGGGAGAGCGTCGCGGGCCCCTCCTCCCCTTGGACCGTCGGCTGCTGGTCTGCCAGTTCGCGCTCGACGATGCGGGCGGTGATCAGATCCTCGCCGTAAAGGGCGCAGATCCGGCGGACGAGGTTCTCAAGCTCCCGGACGTTGCCTGGCCAGGGGTGCTGCTTCAGCCGGTCGAGCGCAGCGGCGTCGATGGTCTTGGACGGCAGGCCTTCACGATTGGCGCGCAGCAGGAAGGCCCGCGCCAGGTCGGGGATGTCGTCCACCCGGTCGCGCAGCGGCGGCAGGCGCAGGGGCGCGACGTTCAGGCGGAAGAACAGGTCCTCGCGGAACAGGCCCTGCTGGATCAGGCCGCGCAGGTCGCGGTTGGTGGCGGCGATGATTCGCACGTTCGGCCGGCGGCTGGTCTTGGGATTGAGCGCCGGCTCCGACCCGTCGATCACCCGCAGGAGCCGGGTCTGGGCGTCGAGCGGCATGTCGCCGATCTCGTCGAGGAACAGCGTGCCGCCGTCCGCGTCGATCAGCTTGCCGCAGTCGCCGTCCTCCTTGCCGAAAAGCTCGGTCTCGACCCGCTCGCGGGGCACGGCGGCGAGGTTGATGGTGACGAACTTGCCGTCCCGCCGGCGGCCCATGTCGTGCAGGGCGCGGGCTACCAATTCCTTGCCGGTGCCGGACTCGCCGCTCAACAGCACGGTGAGGTCGGCGCCCACCAGCCGGGCGATGGTGCGGTAGACCTCCTGCATGGGCCCTGAGCGGCCGATCAGCGGCAGGCGGTCGTCACGCACGGCGCGGGCCTGGGCGCGGGCGGCCTCGGGATCGGCGGGCCGCGACAGCGCGCGCCGCGCCGCGGAGGTCATGTCGTCCAGGTCGAAGGGCTTCGGGATGTAGTCGAAGGCCCCCATCTCCGCGGCGTTGACCGCCGTGATCAGGTTGTTCTGCGCGCTCATCACGATGATCGGCAGTTTCGGGCGCTCCTTGCGGATGCGCGGCAGGACGTCGAAGACGTTCTCGTCGGGCATGACCACGTCGGTGATGATCAGGTCGCCCTCTCCGTCCGAGACCCACTTCAGCAGGGTCGCGGCGTTGCCCGTGGCCCGCACCTGGTAGCCCAGCCGGGTGAAGGCCTGGGAGAGCACGAGGCGGATCGAGGCGTCGTCGTCGGCGATCAGAATCTTCTTACTGGCGGCGTTCATGCCGGGACGTCCTCTGCGGAAGCGATAGGCAACAAGACGCGGAATTCCGTCCGCCCGGGCTCGGATTCGAAGTCCAGCAGGCCGCCGTGGGCCCCGACCAGCTTGCTGACCAAGGCGAGGCCAAGACCCGCGCCATTGGCCTTGGAGGTCACGAAGGGTTGGAACAGGTGCTCACGCAGGTGGGCCGGCACGCCGGGGCCGTTGTCGACGATCCGCACCTCAAGCGGCGCGCCGCGCAGCGCCTGACCCTTGGCCGCGCGCACCCGCACCCCGTGCCGATAGGCCGTGTAGATGCCGATCGCGCCGCGCCCGTCGCCGCGCGAATGGGCGGCCTCAGCGGCGTTCTTCACCAGGTTCAGGAAAATCTGGATCAGCTGATCCTCGTCGCCCAGCACCGGCGGCAGCGAAGGATCGTACTGCTCGCGCAACGTCAGGCCGTCGGCGACACCGTTGGCGGCCAGCGCCCGCACCCGGTCCAGCACCTGGTGGATGTTGAGCGGGGCGAGCGAAGGCAGCGCGTCGTCGGAGAAGGCCTCCATGCGGTCGACCAGCCGGCGCACCCGGTCGGTCTCGTCGACGATCAGCTGGGCGAGCGGGGCGTCCTCGGCCTTCGCGCCGGACTTGAGCAGCTGGGCCGCGCCGCGGATGCCGGCCAGCGGATTCTTGATCTCATGGGCCAGCATGCGGCCGAGGCCGACGATGGACCGCAGGCCCCCGGCCGCCTCCGCCCCGTTGCGTTCGGCGCCGAGCCCGGCCTTGACGCTGAGGGTCAGCAGCACCGAGCCGTCGCCGAGCGGGGCCGCCGCGCCGTCGGCCTCAAAGGGCGGCAGGCCGAAAAGGCTGATCTGCACGCCGCGTTCGCGAACCTTGGCGTCTTCCTCGATCGCGCGGTTGAGGAGGGAAACGAGCGCCGAACCCGGCGGCAGGGCGGCGCTGAAGCGGCCGCGGGCCAGGAGGCCCAGGCCCTGGCCGAACAGCGCCTCGGCGGCCTCGTTGACCGCGACCAGGGCGCCGGTGTCGTCGACCACCATGGCCGGGTCGGGACTGAGCTCGAAGGCCGCGGCCTTCAGGGCCAGGGTATCGACGCCGAGCGATTGGGGGAGCGTACGCCAGCTCATGCCGCCAGCCGCCGTTCCGGATCGGCCCACAGCGCCGTCAGGCCGCGCTCGACCTCTCCCGGCGCCTCAAGGCGGCAGAGGATTCCGCGGGCCTCACGCCGGGCTTCGGCGTCGGCCGGCCAGGGCGCTTGGTCGACATAGGAGGCCAGGTGCTTGCGGAAGACCTTCAGGCCCAGGCGGTCGCCGTAGAAGCCGAGCGCATCGCGGAAGTGGTCCAGGGCGATACCCAGGCGGGTCGCGGCGTCCGGCGGAGCGAAGGCGCGGCCCGCCAGCTCTGCCTCAAGCTGGGCGGCGATCCAGGGCCGGCCATAGACGCCTCGGCCGACCATCACCCCGTCGGCGCCCGAGGCGGCGAGCGCGGCGCGCGCGGTCGCGCCATCGACGATGTCGCCGTTGACGATGACCGGGACGGAGACCGCCTCCTTCACCGCCCGCACGGCGGCCCAGTCGGCGGCGCCCTTGTAGAACTGGCAGCGGGTGCGGCCGTGGACGGTGACGGCCGCGACGCCCAGCGCCTCGGCGCGGGCGGCGATCTCCGGCGCATTCTGCGAGGCGTCGTCCCAGCCCAGCCGCATCTTGACGGTGACCGGCACGTCGACGGCCGCGATGGCCGCGGCCATCAGGCGTTCGGCGAGCTCCGGTTCGCGCATCAGGGCCGAGCCGCCATGGCCACCGGTCACCTCGCGCGCCGGGCAGCCGAAGTTGAGGTCGATGATCTGGGCGCCGGCCGCCTGGGCGAGGCGCGCGCCCTCGGCGATGTGGACCGGGTCGCGGCCGACCAGCTGGACGACCATCAGGGGCAGACCCTCCCCCACGGCGGCGCGCCGGACCACATCGGGCCGCCCCTTGGAGAACTCGGCGCAGGCGACCATCTCGGTGGCCACATAGGCCGCGCCCAACCGGCTCGCCGCCCGCCGGAACGGCAGGTCGGAGACCCCGGTCATCGGCGCGATCCACACGTGGCCGCCGACCGTGATGTCGCGAAGCTTGAGCGCACTGCTCATTTTGTAATCATCCCCACCGCTGGGTTTTTAGGCAATTTGTGCGGTGCAGTAAACCCCGCCCGAACTGGACAAGCGCAGCCCTGCCCCTAAACACGGGGCCCATGAGTTTCTCAGCCATCGTCGTAGCGGCGGGCGAAGGCCTGCGGGCCGGTCCGGGCGAGCCCAAGGCCTGGCGCCGGCTGGGCGCGCGTCCGCTGGTGCGCTGGTCGGTGGAGGGACTGCTGGCGGCCGGGGCGGACGAGGTCGTGGTGGTCGTGGCGGCCGAGCGGCTGGCCGCGGCCGGCGAGGCGCTCCAAGGTCTCGAACGCTGGCGGGCCGTGGCGGGCGGCCAGACGCGGGCGCAGTCCGTGCAGGCGGGCCTCGCGTCCCTGGCTTGCCCGGACGAGGCGATGGTTCTGGTGCACGACGCCGCGCGGCCCTTCGTGACCGCGAGCCATGTGGCGCGGCTGCTGGCGGCGCTGGAGACGGCGGACGGCGCGGTGCCCGCCCTGCCCGTCCCGGACACCTTGAAGCGCGGCGAGAGCCTGGTCGCCGAAACCGTCAGCCGCGAGGGCCTGTGGCGCGCCCAGACCCCGCAGGCCTTCCGCCGCGGCCGCCTCGGCGCGGCCTACGGGCGGTGGCCGGCCGGCGAGGAGCCCACCGATGACGCCGGCGTGGTGGAACGCGACGGCGGCCGGGTGGCGATGGTCGCGGGCGACCCCATGCTGATGAAGCTGACCTGGCCGGAGGACTTCCTGATGGCGGAGCAACTGGCGGGCGGCCAGCGGATCGTGCGGACCGGCTTCGGCCTCGACGCCCATCGCTTCGGGCCGGGGGACGCGGTGATACTGGGCGGTGTCCGGATCGCCCATGATCATGGTCTTATCGGACACTCCGACGCCGACGCCGGCTTGCACGCGCTCACCGACGCGCTGCTGGGCGCCATCGCCGAGGGCGATATCGGCCAGCACTTCCCGCCGTCAGACCCGCAGTGGAAGGACGCTTCGTCCGACCGTTTCCTCGTCCATGCGGTCGGGCTGGCCCAGGCCAAGGGCGCCCGACTCCTCAGCGCCGACCTGACGCTGGTCTGCGAGCGGCCGAAGATCGGGCCGCACCGCGAGGCCATGCGCGCGCGCATCGCCGAGCTGCTGGGCCTGCCGATCGAGCGGGTCAGCGTCAAGGCCACCACCACCGAGGGCATGGGCTTCACCGGCCGCGAGGAAGGCCTGATGGCCCAGGCGGTGGTCAGCGTGGAGACGCCGGCCTAGCGCTTCGCGTCGGGATCGAACTTCTGCTTCAGCGAGCGCCAGAGCGCGCCGAAGAGGTTGGTGTAGTCGTCGGTCCAGGGCGCGACCCTGTTGGGATCGGTGGCCTGCCAGCGTGGGTCGTGGGCGAAACGGGCGAGGCCGGCCGGCGACCGGGCGACAATCACCGCGTCCTCCGGCGAGGGCCAGCCGCCCAGGTCCTGCTTCGGGCCCGGGCGATAGTGCTGGATCAGCGCGACGCCGCCGGCCGCCCTGGCCACCGCCTGCGCCGGGCCGTTGAGCTCCAGATTGCGGTTGGAGAGGTGCAGGATCAGCACGCCGTCAGGCTTGAGGTGGGTCAGGTAGCCCTGCACGGCTTGCACCGTCAGCAGGTGGGTCGGCACGGCGTCCGACGAAAAGGCGTCGATCAAGAGGACGTCGAAGATGTCCCTCGGTTGCCGGGCCAGCGTCAGGCGCGCGTCGCCCAGCACGTAGGCCACCGGCGCCTTGGCGCAGCGGGTGGTGTAGCTGAAGTGGCTCGGGTCGCTGGAGAGCTTGATCACCAGCGGGTCTATCTCGAAGAAGGTCAGCCGGTCGCCCGGCCGGACATAGGCCGAGACCGAGCCCGTCCCGAGGCCGACCGCGCCGATCCGCAAGGCCGCCTTCTCGCGCTCCTGGGCCAGGAACACCTGCCCGATGGGGCTCGATTGCGCATAGTAGACCAGCGGATTGCAGTTCCAGGGCGCGGTCAGCGCCTGGGCCCCGTGAAGCGTTGTGCCGTGGGCCAGCATCCGCACCGGCCCGCCGAGCGCCGGGACCTGGGTCTCCGACTGATGCAGCACCCCGAAGAAGCTGCGCCAGCTCCTGGTGGTGTCGCTGCGGTTGGCTGCGGCGTCGGCGCCCATCGAGAGCACCGCGATCAGGGCGAAGAAGAAGAGCGCGCGGCTGCGGACCATGAAGGCGCAGATCACCGCGACGCCGATCGCGACCCGGACGGCCATCCCGAAGGCCTCGATCTGGGTGAAGCCGGCGACGAACGGCCGGGCGAAGGTGTGCGGGGCCACGAAGGTGTTGAGGACCGGGGTCGCGAGACCGCCCAGCACGCCGAGGATCAGCATCGCCCAGGTGATGCGGTCGATCTTCCAGTCGCCCCACGGCCGGGCGAAGCAGGAGAGCACCAGGACCAGGGGATATTCCCAGACGTTATCGAAGATCACCGGGGCGAGGAAGGCGTTGAACGAGCCGCCGACGACGCCGCCCAGCGACATCCAGAAATAGAACTCGGTCAGCCGCGCAGGGTCCGGCCGGCGGGCCACCAGGGCTTGGTGGCACATCAACGCCGTCAGGAAGAAGGCGATCAGGTGGACCGGAAGCTGCAGGGCGAAGGAGGCGTTGGTGAAGGGCAGGATCGCCACGCAGGCGGCGAGCGCGGCGGCCTGCAGGATCAGCGTCAGGTCACGCGAGATGATCGGCCTGGCCTGGAAGGCGATGATGAAGGTCAGGAGGTAGAGCGCCAGCGGCAGCACCCACAGGAAGGGCGCCGAGGCGACGTCTGTGGTGATGTAGGTGGTGACCCCCAGCATCAGGCTCGACGGAATGGCCGCGAGCCCGACCCAGATGAGCCGGTCGCCCCAGGAGATCGGAGCGACGGCGGCGGCGTGCGGGGCGGCCTGGGCGCGGCCGTCGCCGGCGCGGATGACGCTGAGCGCCAGGCCGGCCATCAGCAGGATGAAGGCGAAATAGCCGCCGCTCCAGCCGAAGCGCTGGGCGTGCAGGGTGAACCCCGGCTCGACGATCAGCGGATAGGCGAGCAGGGCCAGCAGGCTGCCGAGGTTGCTGGCCGCGTAGAGCACATAGGGCTCGCTCTCCTCGCCTTCCCCGAAGGTCCGCGCATGCCAGGCCTGCACCAGCGGCGCCGTCGCCGAGAGCACGGCGAAGGGCGCGCCGATGGAGACCGCCAGCACGCCCAAAAGCCAGAGCGTCGGATGATTGGAGGACGGCGGTCCGACCAGCTCGTTGATCCGCAGCGGCAGGGCGACCGCGGCGAGCAGCAGGGCCGCGCCGTGGGTCAGCGCCTGGGCGCGGAGCGAGCGCAGCCGCTGCAGGGCGTGGGCGTAGCCGTAGCCGGCCAACAGCGCCGCCTGGAAGAACGCCAGGCTGGTGTTCCAGACCGATGGGCTGCCGCCCAGCCTCGGCAGCACCAGCTTGGCCACCATCGGCTCGACCAGGAACACCAGGGCGGCGCTCGCGAAAACGGTGAGCGCGAAGAGCGCGGCGGGCGGACGGCCGCGTACAGCGCCGGGGTTCGAAGCATCTGGAGCGAGCGTCGTCATGGATGCGGAACCGTAGGCGCGAATCGCCTTGAATGGACTGTCTGTCCGATGCTCTGGTCCAGCCACCTTCCGAGCCGTTAAGAGGCCTGCCGATGTTTTCGCTTGAGATCGTGACCCTGGCCCGCCTGCTTGTCGACGAGGCCCGGGAGCGGTCGCTGCGGATCGTCACTGCCGAGAGCTGCACCGGCGGGCTGGTGGCGGGCGCGATCTGCCAGGTGGCCGGCGCCTCGGACGTCTTCGAGCGCGGCTTCGTGACCTATTCCAACCGCGCCAAGCAGGAGCTCCTGGGCGTGCCCGGCGACCTGATCGCCGATCTGGGCTCAGTTTCGGAGCCCGTGGCGCGGATGATGGCCGAGGGCGCGCTGGAGAACTCCAACGCCCATATTTCGGTGGCGATCACCGGGGTCGCGGGGCCCGGCGGCGGCACGCCGATGAAGCCGGTGGGCACGGTCCACATCGCCACCGCCCGGACCAACCACGGCCTCTCGCACCGCCTGGAATTCTTCGAGGTCGAGGACCGCATCGGCATCCAGCTCGCCGCCGTGCAGTCGGCGCTGGAGATGCTGCGCGAGCGGATGACCTAGGCCGCCGGCGGGGTCGCGCCGTAGAGCGCCCTCGCCCGGTCCTCGAAACAGGTCATCAGCCGGTCGACCGCGTGGGCGAAGTTGGCGCTGAGCAGGGCCTCCAGCAGGCGGGACTTGAACTGGAAATCGATGTCGAATTCGACGCGGGTCCCGCCCTCCTCCGCCGCGAAGAACTGCCAGCGGTTGGCGAGGCGGCGGAACGGACCTGAGAGCAGGTTGACGTCGATCTGGCGGTTCTGCGCGTCGCGGCGCACGCGGGTCGAGAACCGTTCCCTCAGGAACGAGAAGCCGACGCCCGCCTCGGCGTCCAAGGTCTCCACGCCGTCCTCCAGCGAGCGCGCATTCCAGGTGCGCATGGCGGTGATCCAGGGCACGAAATCCGGATAGGCCATGACGTCGCCCACCAGCGCGAACAATTGGTCCGGCGTGTAGGGCAGGCGTTTTGAGACGTGGTGTTTCAGGCCGCGGTGTCCCGCGCGGTCCGGGCGGCCTGCAGGCGCGCGAAGTCCTCGCCGGCGTGGTGCGACGAACGGGTGAGCGGGCTCGCGGCCACCATCAGGAAGCCCTTGGCGCGGGCGATCTCTTCGTAGGCGTGGAACTCGTCGGGATGGACGAAGCGGTCGATCGGGGCGTGCCTGCGGGTCGGCTGCAGGTACTGGCCGATGGTGATGAAGTCGACGCCCGCCGAGCGCATGTCGTCCATCACCTGCATGACCTCTTCCTTGGTCTCGCCGAGACCGACCATGACGCCGGACTTGGTGAACTGCTCGGGGTCGCGTTCCTTCACCCGCTCGAGCAGGCGCAGCGAGTGGTAGTAGCGCGCGCCGGGGCGAATCGACAGGTACAGCCGCGGCACGGTCTCCAGGTTGTGGTTGAAGACGTCGGGCTTGGAATCGATCACCTCGAAGGCCGCTTCGACGGGCTTGCGCAGGAAGTCCGGGGTGAGGATCTCGACGGTCGTGCCGGGCGCGGCGGCGCGGATGGCGCGCACGACGGCCGCGAAGTGCCCTGCCCCGCCGTCGCTGAGGTCGTCGCGGTCCACCGAGGTGATGACCACGTGCTTCAAGCCCATCTTGGCCACGGCGTCGCCCACCCGCGCCGGCTCGGTCGGGTCGAGCGCCTGGGGCTTGCCGGTGGCGACGTTGCAGAAGGCGCAGGCCCGGGTGCAGACCTCGCCCATGATCATCATGGTCGCGTGGCTCTTCGACCAGCACTCGCCGATGTTCGGGCAGGCCGCCTCCTCGCAGACGGTGACCAGGCCGTGGGCCTTCACGATGTCGCGGGTGGCGTTGTAGCCGGCCGAGCCCGGCGCGCGCACGCGCAGCCAGTCGGGCTTGCGCAGGAGCGGCGTCTCCGGGTTCGCCTGCTTTTCCGGGTGACGCGGGCGGATCGCGCCCGAGAGGTTGTCGATGACCACGGCCATGAGCCCTAGATCGGCGGTCGGGGCCTCCGGATCAAGTCGCGAATGGCCGCTCCCGCCTGCTCACGCTCCGTAACCATTCTTTTCATCCGCGCAGGCGGCGGATAGGCTTGCCCCAACGATAACAAGCGGGAGGTGGTGGGTTTGTCGCGTTTCTTTGACGCCAGCCAGGCGAAGACGACCCTGTTCGACGCCCTGGTGGAGGCGCGCCAGACCTACGGCGCCAAGAAGCCGATCCTGGAGGACCAGGAACGCAATCCCTTGAGCTACACCGACCTGATCCGCGCGGCCTTCGCGCTCGGGCGCAAGATCGCGGCCATGACCAGGCCTGGCGAGCGCGTGGGCGTGATGCTGCCGGCGAGTTCGGCCGCCGTGGTCACCTTCTTCGCCCTGCACGCCTTCGGCCGGGTGCCGACCATGCTCAACTTCACCGCCGGCATCCGCAACCTGAAGGCCGCCTGCGAGCTGGCCGGTGTGCGGCGGGTGCTGACCTCCCACCGGTTCGTCGAACAGGGCAAGCTGCACGACCTGGTGGACGCGCTCGAGACGCTCACCACCATCACCTACCTCGAGGACGTGCGCGAAAGCCTGGGCGTCGCCGACAAGCTGTTCGCCGCCGCGGCGGGCGCGTTTCCCAAGCAGTTCCGCAACCCCAGCAAGCCGTCGGATCCCGGGGTGATCCTCTTCACCTCCGGCAGCTTCGGCGCGCCGCGCGGGGTGATGCTTAGCCAGGAGAACCTGGTCGCCAACGTGCGTCAGATCGCGGCCCACATCGACCTCGACCCGGCCTGGGTGATGTTCAACCCGCTGCCGACCTTCCACTGCTTCGGCCTGACCGGTGGAGCGCTGCTGCCGATCCTGACCGGGATGAAGGCCTTCCAGTACCCGTCGCCGCTGCACATCAAGCAGATCCCGCCGCTGGTGAAGGACACCGGCGCCTCGATCCTGCTGGCCACCGACACCTTCGTGAACCAGTACGCGCGCTCGGCCGAGCCGGACGAGCTCTCGGGCCTGAAGTTCATCGTCTGCGGCGCGGAGAAGGTGCGCGAGGAGACCCACAACCTGATCGCCGAGCGGTTCGGCCCGGTGCCGGTGCTGGAGGGCTATGGCGCGACCGAGGCCGCCCCGGTGATCGCGGTGAACAAGCCGACCGACAACCGCCGCGGCACGGTGGGCGGTCTGCTGCCCGGCATGGAGACGCGGCTGGAGCCGGTGGAAGGCATCCCCGGCGGCGGCAAGCTCTATGTGCGCGGGCCCAACGTCATGGCGGGCTATCTCGCCCCCGGCGGCGGCCTGGAGCCGCTTGTCGACGGCTGGCACGACACCGGCGACGTGGTTTCGATCACCGAGGACGGCTGGGTGAAGATCAAGGGCCGGGTGAAACGCTTCGCCAAGATCGCCGGCGAGATGGTCTCGCTGACCGCCGCCGAAGACCTGGCCTCGGCAGTCTGGTCCGACAGCCGCCATGCGGTGATCTCCCTGCCCGACCCCAAGAAGGGTGAGCGGCTGATCCTGGTCACCGACCGTAGAGACGCCGACACCGCCCCGCTGATCGCCCACGCCCAGTCGATCGGCGCGCCGGAGATCGCGGTGCCGCGCAAGATCATCCGGGTCCAGGAAATCCCTGTGCTGGGCACCGGCAAGACCGACTACGTGGCCCTGCAGCGCATCGTCGACGCGGAGCTGCGCCGGGCGGCGTGACGCTTCAGATGTGCAGCACCATGCCGTAGGCGTCGAGCGAGGCCTCGTGCATGGCCTCGCTCATGGTCGGGTGCGGGAAGACAGTGGCGTGGAGTTCGGCCTCGGTGGCTTCCAGCGTCATGGCGAGCGTGAAGCCCTGGATCATCTCGGTGACCTCGGCGCCGATCATGTGGGCGCCGATCAGCGCGCCGGTCTTGCCGTCGAAAACGGTCTTCACGAAGCCGTCGAGTTCCCCGGAGGCGATGGCCTTGCCGTTCACCCGGAACGGGAAGCGGCCGACCTTGGGCTCGCGGCCCTGTTCTTTCGCCTGCGCCTCGGTGAGGCCCACCGAGGCGATCTGCGGGGTGGAATAGGTGCAGCCCGGGATCGGGCTTTCGATGTTGGTGGGTTTCAGGCCCGCGATGTGCTCGACGCAATGGACGCCCTCGTGGCTCGCCTTGTGGGCCAGCCAGGGCGGCCCCGCGACATCGCCGATGGCGTAGAGGCCGGCGACGTTGGTGGCGCCGTGACCGTCGGTGACGATGTGGGTGCGCTCGACCTTCACGCCCAGCGCTTCGAGCCCCAGGTCCTCGACGTTGCCGACGATGCCGACCGCGACGATGGCGACGTCGGCGTCCAGGGTCTCGGTCTTGCCGCCGGCCTCGATCTCGACCGCGACGCCGGACTTGGACCTGGTCAGCTTCTTGACGTTGGCCGGAACACGGAATTTCAAGCCGCGCTTCTCGAAGGCCTTGTGAGCGGCCTTCGAGACCTCTTCGTCCTCGACCGGCAGGATGCGCGGGAGGGCCTCGATCACCGTAACATCCGAGCCCAAGGCTCGGTAGAAGCTCGCGAATTCTATGCCGATGGCGCCCGAGCCGATGACGATCAGGGTTTTCGGAACAGTCTTCGGAACGAGGGCCTCGCGGTAGGTCCAGACCTGCTCGCCGTCCGGCTCCAGCCCGACGGCGGGGATGGTGCGGGCCCGAGCACCGGTGGCCAGGATCACCGACTTGGCTGTGATGGTGCGCGAGCCGCCGGCCTTCAGGGCTACGACGACGCTCGGCGCCGCCTGCCCCTTGGCCAGCTTCGCGGTCCCCTCGATCACCTCGACCTTGTGCTTCTTCATCAGGAAGGCGACGCCGGCGTTGAGCTGGGCGGCTACCTTGCGCGAGCGCTCCACGACCTTGCTGAAATCGAAGCCGCGTTTCTCCACCGACAGGCCGTAGTCGGCCAGGTGGTCGAGCTGTTCGTAGACCTCGCCGGATTTCAGCAGCGCCTTGGTCGGGATGCAGCCCCAGTTGAGGCAGATGCCGCCCAGGAGCTCGCGCTCGACGATGGCCACCTTCATCCCGAGCTGGGCGGCGCGGATGGCGGTGACGTAGCCCCCGGGCCCGGAACCGATGATGATCAGGTCGAAGGTGTCGGCCATCAGAGCAGCGCCTCGATCTCGCCTTCCAGCGCCTTGGGTTCGAATCCGGGGGCGAAGCGGCCCACGACCTCGCCCTTCCGGTCGATCAGGAACTTGGTGAAGTTCCATTTCACGCCTTCGGTGCCCAGCAGGCCCCGCCTGGCCTTCTTGAGATAGGCGTAGAGCGGGTGCGCGGTCGGCCCGTTGACCTCGATCTTGCGCATCATCGGGAAGTCGACCTCGTAGGTCAGGCTGCAGAAGCTGGCGATCTCGGCCTCGTCGCCCGGCTCCTGGTGGCCGAACTGGTTGCACGGGAAACCCAGCACCACGAAGCCGCGGTCGCGGTACTTGCGGTAGAGCGCTTCCAGCCCCTCGTACTGGCGGGTGAAGCCGCACTTGCTGGCCGTGTTGACGATCAGCACCACCTTGTCGCGCCAGTCGGCGAGCGGGGCCGGCTTTCCATCGATCGTCTCGGCGCTGAAGTCGTAGATGCCCATGCCGCCGGTCCTCAGACGATCATGGTGATCGGGTCTTCGATCAGCGGCTTGAAGGCGGCGAGCCAGCGCGCGCCGGTGGCCCCGTCGACCACCCGGTGATCGCAGGTGAGCGTGACGGTCATCACGGTGGCGATGGCGAGCTCATTGCCGCGCACCACGGGCCGCTTCTCGCCGGTCCCCACCGAGAGGATCGCGCCCTGCGGCTCGTTGATGATCGAGGAGAACGACTTGATCCCGAACATGCCGAGGTTGGAGATCGAGAAGGTGCCGCCCTGGAACTCCTCGGGCTTCAGCTTCTTGGTCCGGGCGCGCTCAGCCAGGTCCTTGGCCTCTGCCGCGATCTGGGCGAGGCCCTTGGTCTCGGCCATGCGGATGATCGGCGTGATCAAGCCACCGGGCACCGCCACCGCCAGGGCGATGTCGGCGTGGTGGTGCATGGCGATGCCCTCGGGCGTGTAGGAGGCGTTGGCCTCCTTCACCTGCATCAGGGCCACCGCAGCGGCCTTGATCACCATGTCGTTGACGCTGACCTTGCCGCCGGACTTTTCCAAGAGCGCGTTGATCTTGGCGCGCGCCGCCAGCAGGGCGTCGATCTCCAGGTCGATGGTCAGCGGGAAGTGCGGCACGTCGCGCGCGCTCTCGGTCATCCGCCGGGCGACGGTCTTCTTCATGCCGTCCAGCGGGATGAGGTCGTAGCTGCCGGCCGGAATGCCCTGCTGTTCCAGCGACTGGACCTGGCGCGGCGCGGCGGGCGGGGCCTGGCCCGGCGCCGTGGGCTGAGCGGCGGGCGCTGCGCCCGGAGCCTTGGCCTGGCCGGGCTGGGCGCCTTCGACGTCCGCCTTGACGATGCGGCCGTGCGGGCCGGAGCCCTTCAGGCTCGCGAGGTCCAGGCCCTTCTGCTCGGCGATGCGCCGGGCGAGCGGCGAGGCGAAGATGCGTTGGCCGTCCGCGGCCTTGGCGACGGGCGCAGGCGCGGCGGGTTGGGCCGGCGGCGCCGCGGCCGGCTGGGGTGCGGGCGCAGGCGCAGGCGCAGGCGCAGTTTCGGCCTTCGGAGCCTCTGGCGCGGCGTCGGCCTTGGGCGGAGGCGGCGCGGAGCCGCCGGCGCTGTCGCCGGACAGGCGGGCGATCGGGGCGTTGACCTTCACGTTCTCGGCGCCTTCCGGCACCAGCAACTCCTCGATGGTGCCCTCGTCGACGGCTTCCACCTCCATGGTGGCCTTGTCGGTCTCGATCTCGGCGATCACGTCGCCGGACTTCACCTGGTCGCCCTTTTTCACGTGCCACTTGGCGAGCGTGCCCTCCTCCATGGTGGGCGACAGGGCGGGCATGAGGATGTCGATGGGCATGCGTCAGGCGCTCGGGCTTGTTTCGACAAAGACCGCGGGCATCCAGCGGCCGGCGCGCCGCGCCACGCGCTCGTCCGGCGTCTCGTCATCATAGATCATCGGACTGGGCGCGCGGCCCTCGAAGCCCGGCAGGTTGACCCCGGGCACGTTCAGGACCGCGGTCAGGCGCCCCTCGGTCTCCATGGTCGCCGCGACATAGACCCCGCATTCGGCGCAGAGCAGGAAGTCGGTGATGCCCAGGCCGAACCGGTAGCGGTTGGCGGCCCCCGGCGCGGCCTCGATATGCAGCCAGCCTTCGGGATCGCTGGTGGTCAGGGCCCCATGCCGGCGGCAGAAGCCGCACTGGCAGGCGCGCAGCGGCAGGTCCTCGACCGCGAGCGCCGTGGTCAGCTCCACGCGGATCGCCCCGCAATGGCAGTGGCCGGCCAGTTCGGTCATGCCGGCTCCCTGGAAAGGTGCGCCAGCTCCGAGGCGTTGGCTTCCCAGTTCTGGCCGTCGAAAGCCTCGATCCGCAGGTCGAAGCCGTCGGTGGAGTCCAGGCAGCGCGCGTTGACGCTCCAGCCGTCGGGGTTGGACCGCGGCCGATAGAAGCCCTTGATGCCGCATTCGGCGCAAAACAGGTGCTTCGCCACGCGGGTATTGAAGGTGTATTCGGCCAGCCGCTCGGCGCCCTTGGTGAGGCGGAAACGGCTCTCCGGCACGATAATGTGCACGAAGCCGGTCTTGGCGCACATCGAGCAGTTGCAGCTCTGCGCCTCGACGACGGCCGGCAGGGCCACCTCGAACCGGACCCCGCCGCAGTGGCAGCCGCCGGCATGCCAGGTGAAGGGCGTCGGGCTCATTTGTAGCTCACCGCCTTGGCCGCCTTCACGATCTTGTCCAAGGACGGCAGGGAGAGCGCCTCGAGGTTGGCGGCGTAGGGCAAGGGCACGTCCTCCTGGTGGACCCGGGCCGGCGGGGCGTCGAGGTAATCGAAGGCGAGTTCCACCACCCGGGCCGCGACTTCGGCGCCGACGCCCATCGGACCCCAGCCTTCCTCGACGGTGACCAGGCGATTGGTCTTCTTGACGCTTTCGACGACGGTCTCGATGTCCATCGGGCGGATGGTGCGCAGATCCACGACCTCGGCCGAGATCCCCTCCTCCGCCAGCTTCTCGGCGGCCTGCAGGCAGAAGCCGACCATGCGGGAATAGGAGACCAGGGTGACGTCGGTTCCCTGCCGGCGGACCTTGGCCTTGCCGATCGGCACCACCCAGTCGACGCCCTCAGGGACGTCGAACTCCTGGCCGTAGATCATCTCGTTTTCGAGGAAGACCACGGGGTTGGGGTCGCGGATGGCGGCCTTGAGCAGGCCCTTGGCGTCGGCCGCGTCGTAGGGGGCGATGACCTTCAGGCCCGGCACGTGGCCGTACCAGGCGGCATAGTCCTGGCTATGCTGGGCGCCGACCCGGGCGGCCGCGCCGTTGGGCCCGCGGAAGACGATCGAGGTCTTGATCTGGCCGCCGGACATATAGAGCGTCTTGGCCGCCGAATTGATAATATGATCAATGGCCTGCATGGCGAAGTTGAAGGTCATGAACTCGACGATCGGCTTCAGTCCGGCCATCGCCGCGCCGACCCCCAGGCCGGTGAAGCCGTATTCGGTGATCGGGGTGTCGATCACCCGCTGGTCGCCGAACTCCTGCAGGAGGTCGCGGGAGACCTTGTAGGCGCCCTGGTACTGGGCGACTTCCTCGCCCATCAGGAAGACGTCCTTGTCGCGGCGCATCTCCTCGGCCATGGCGTCGCGCAGCGCATCGCGGACCGTGACCTTCACCAGCTTGACGCCTTCCGGCAGCTCCGGGTCCTTCAGCGGCTGGGCGGGGGCGACGGGGGCCGTCCCCTCGCCTTCCGGCCGCGGCTTGGCGTCGGCTTCCGGCGCCTTGCGCTCCGGATCGCCGGAGGCTTCCGCGCGAGACTGCGGCGCATCTGCTTTGGGAGCAGAGGGTTGCGGCGGGGGCGGTGCCGCACCGGCCTCGCCGGAGAGCCGGGCGATGGGGGTGTTGACCTTAACCTCCTCGGCGCCCTCCGGCACCAGGAGCGCTTCGACCGTGCCCTCGTCGACGGCTTCGACCTCCATGGTCGCCTTGTCGGTCTCGATCTCGGCGATCACGTCGCCGGACTTCACCGTGTCGCCGACCTTCACGTGCCACTTGGCGAGGGTGCCCTCCTCCATGGTGGGCGAGAGCGCCGGCATCAGGACGTCGGTCATGCGGGCGCTCCTACCGGGGCGTCGGTGTAGACGTCGGTGTAGAGCTCCTTGGGATCGGGCTCGGGACTGGTCCGGGCGAACTCGGCGGCGTCGGCGACGATGCGCTTCACCTCCGCGTCGATGGCCTTCAGCGCGGCCTCGTCGGCGAATCCAGCCTTCTCCAGCAGCTCCTCGGCGTGGTCGATGGGGTCGCGCGTCTTGCGGATCTCGTCGACCTCGTCGCGGGTGCGGTACTTGGCCGGGTCGCTCATCGAGTGGCCGCGGTAGCGGTAGGTCTTCATCTCCAGGATGTAGGGCCCCTTGCCGGACCGGGCGTGCTCGGCGGCCTTCTCGGCGGCGGCCTTCACCGCCAGCACGTCCATGCCGTCGACTTCCTCGCCGGGAATGCGGAACGAGGCGCCGCGCTTGTAGAGGTGGGTCTCGGCCGACGAACGGTCGACGGCGGTGCCCATGGCGTACTGGTTGTTCTCGATCACATAGACGACCGGCAGGCTCCAGAGCTCGGCCATGTTGAAGCTCTCGTAGACCTGGCCCTGGTTGGCGGCGCCGTCGCCGAAGTAGGTGAAGGCCACCTGGCCGTTCTTGCGATAGCGGTTGGCGAGCGCGAGGCCCGTCCCCAGGCTCACCTGGGCGCCCACGATGCCGTGGCCGCCGTAGAAATGGGCCTCGGTGGAGAACATGTGCATCGACCCGCCCTTGCCGTGCGACGAGCCCGAGGCGCGGCCCGTGAGCTCGGCCATGACCTCCTTCGGGTCCATGCCGCAGGCCAGCATGTGGCCATGCTCGCGATAGCCGGTGATCACCTGATCGCCAGGCTTCTGGGCTGCCTGGACGCCGACCGCGATGGCTTCCTGTCCGATATAGAGGTGGCAGAAGCCGCCGATCAGACCCATGCCATAGAGCTGGCCCGCCCGCTCCTCGAAGCGGCGGATCAGCAGCATGTCGCGATAGTACTTCAACAACTCGTCTTTGCCGCCGCCATCCGCCTTGGCGGATTTTGAGGTTGCGGCGCCGTTGGCTTTCCGCCGACCGGCCGCGCCGGTCTGCTCACGCGCCATGCGTCTCTCCGTGATACTTCCGATAAGTCCTCTAGAACCCCCGAGGGGCGCTAAGGCTTCATCCGGATCACATAGTCCCTCGGATCGGCGAAGCCTAGCAGGGAGCGCGCCCTTTCCTCCAGGAGATCGGCCGATAGGCTGGTGTCGCGCAGCAGACGGGCCCGGGTCTCCAGATCCTGGCGCTCGGCGCGCACCTGGACGAGCTCGCGGGTCTTGGCCACCAGGGTTTCGTCCCGCTGGTTGGAGCTCAGGATGCCGCGATCGCCCGTGAAGGCGTGGAAACCGAAGTAGAAGATCAGGAAGGCCAGGGCCGCGGTCGGCAGATAGGAGCGGAGACGAGCAAGCACGGCGATTCCCTGAGGCGCAGGAACGATTTCTCGGCGCGTTGTGGTTAAGGGCCAGCTAACGTCCCTCGGCGGACGATCCGCCGGAGCGCCGGCCAGACGGGAGACCCATGACGAATGAGCGCGCGATGACGACCGGGTTTCCGCGCAGTTTTCGCACGATCGCGCTGATCTGGCTGGGCTGGGCGGTGATCATGCTGGCCTATCAGGCCTTCGCCCCGGCCCGGCTGCCGCTTGAGCGGCCCGACCGCGCCACCTCGTTCAGCGCTGACGAGACGGGACCCGGGCGCCTCAAGGGCCGCCCCTATCTCTCCGGCGCCTTCCTCAACACCCACGTGGCCTGGGACTCGGAATACTATCTGTCGATCGCGCTGCACGGATACGACGACCCCCAGATGCGGGCGGTCTCGCCGGCCTCGACCGCCGAGGCGCCGGTCGGCGGCCTTCAGCGCGAGCATCCAACCTGGACCTCGATCAACTACGCCTTCTTCCCGGCCTACCCCTTCGCGATTCGGGCGCTCGCCGCGCCACTCGGCCTGGTCGGTCTCGATCCGGTGGCGGCCGCGACTCTGGCCGGGGTGCTGATCTCCCTGGCGGGCGCGCTCGCCGGCATGTGGGCGCTCTCCGATCTCGCGGGCGAACGGGCCGATGACGCGATCCGGGCCGGCTTCTACCTGCTGATCTGGCCGGCCTCGATCTTCCTGGCCCAGGTCTATACGGAGGGCCTCTTCGTCGGCCTGTCGTTCGGCGCGCTCGCCATGATGGGGCGCCGGAAATGGGTGCTGGCCGCGGTGCTGGCGGCGTTCGCCACCTGGACCCGGGCGACCGGCGGCCTGCTCCTGATCCCCTTCGTCTGGACCTGGCTGGCGGACGGCGGCCTGCGCCGGCTGCGGAGCGGTTCGGCCGTGACATTGGTGCTCGCCGCGGCGCCGGCCATCGCCTACCTGGCCTGGCGCGCGATCCTGGGCGCGCGGTTCGGCTATGTCGAAGCTCACTATTTCGGCCGCGGCCTGCTGCAGTTGCGCGCCACCGCCCAGTCCTTCGCCGACCTGATCGACTTCATGCAGGAGGGCGACGCCCAGGCGCGCGCCTACTACGCCGTCGAAGGGCTCGCCGTGCTGGCGGCCGCGGTGTGTTCGGCGGTCCTCTGGCGCAGCCACAAGGCCGTCGCGCTCTACGGCGCGGCGATCCTGGCCGTGGCGCTCACCAGCGGCGCGGCGCTCGGCCTGCCGCGCTATGTGATCGCCGTCCCGGCGCTTTTCCTGGCGCCCGCGCGGTGGGGGCGCAGCGTGACCTTCGACCGGCTCTGGAGCCTCGCCAGCATCCTTGGCCTCGCGGTCTTCGGCCTCGCCTTCAGCCTGGACTTCTGGGCGGGCTAGGCGCGCGCGGCGAAGGCCGCGGCGATCTCGGAGACGACCGGCGCCCAGTCACCCGGCGCCGTCTGCCGGAACAGCCGCACGCTGTCGTACCAGGGGCTGTCGTCGCGGCCGTGCAGCCAGCGCCAGTCCTGGCGGAACCAGGGCAACATGACCCAGCAAGGCTTGCCGAGCGCGCCGGCCAGATGGGCGACGGCGGTGTCGACGGTCACCACGAGGTCGAGCTGCTCGATGATCGCGGCGAGATCGGCGAAGTCACCGACCGGCTCGGTCAGGTCGACCAGATGGGCTCCGGCGTCCCTGAGCGGCTGCAGGGCCTCGGCGGTCGGCAGGGAGCGGTGCGAGTCGTTGGGGTGACTGGTGCGGCCGCGCCAGGCCACGCCCACCGCGCCCGGCGGCGCATGCCCCGCCCACTTCGCCCGGCGATCGGCCGGCGCCTTCAGGTAGGGCGCGCCGCTGAGGTCGTCGAGCGTCACGCCGAAGCGCCCGGGGATCGAACAGGTCATGGCCCAATAGTCCGGCACGTCGAGCGTCAGGCTCTCGGCCCCGGCCACGACCTTGACCGGCAGTTCGGAGAACAGGGCATGCAGTTCCGGCGGGCAGACCAGGACCACCTTGGCCTCCTGGTCCCGGAGGGCCAGCGCATAGCGGACGAACTGGATCTGATCGCCGAACCCCTGCTCCGGCCAGATCAGGAACGACCGGCCGGCCACCGGCTCGCCGATCCATTCGTCACGCATCGGCGGCGGGTCGGCCCCCTGGCCGGCCAGGCCCTTGCGGCTCTCGTAAAGCGGCCAGCCCGCGTCAAAGTCGCCGAGGCCCAGCAGCAGATGGGCGTAGGCCAGCCGCAGCTGCGGATCGTTCGGCGTCGCGGCGAGCGCCTGGGCGTAGAGCGGCTCGGCTTCACGCCAGCGCCCGGTCTTGTGCAGGAAGCCCGCGAGCCCCCACTGCGACCAGGCCGCGTCGGGTCGCCGGGTGAATGCCTGGCGATAGGCCGCCTCTGCGTCGGTGAACTGCTCCAGGCGGGTCAGGACGTCGGCGAAGTTGCGCCACGCTTCGGCGCTGGTGGGCGCGGCCGCGACGATCTGGCGCCAGAGGTCCGCCGCCGCGGTCAGGTCGCCCGCCACCTGCAGGCTCGCGGCCTCGTGGAAGGCGGCCAGGATGTTGTCGTTGGTGAGGCGCATGGCGCTCCTCGACGGTCTCAGTGTTTCAGGGTCGCCCGGCCGGCGTAGACCGCCTGGTCGCCGAGTTCCTCTTCGATCCGCAGGAGCTGGTTGTACTTCGCCGTACGGTCGGAACGGGAGAGCGAGCCGGTCTTGATCTGCCCGCAGTTGGTGGCCACGGCGAGGTCGGCGATGGTCGAGTCCTCGGTCTCGCCGGAGCGGTGGCTCATCACCGCGGTGTAGGCGTTGCGGTGCGCCAGATCGACGGCGTCCAGCGTCTCCGACAGCGTGCCGATCTGGTTGACCTTCACCAGGATCGAATTGGCCAAGCCCCTGCCGATGCCCATCGCCAGGCGCTCGGAATTGGTCACGAAGAGGTCGTCGCCGACCAGCTGCAACTTGGCGCCCAGCCGTTCGGTGAGCAGCTTCCAGCCTTCCAGGTCGTCCTCCGCGCAGCCGTCCTCGATGGTGACGATCGGGAACTTGTCGGCGAGGCCCGCCAGATAGTCGACCATGCCGGCCGGATCGACGGTCTTGCCCTCGCCGGCCATCACATATTTGCCGCCCTTGAAGAACTCGCTGGAGGCCGCGTCGAGGCCGAGCACGAAGTCCTTGCCGGCCTTGTAGCCGGCGCCCTCGCCCGCCTTCATGATGAAGGCCAGCGCCTGCTCGGCCGAGCCGATGTTGGGGGCGAATCCGCCCTCGTCGCCGACATTGGTGTTGTGGCCGGCGGCGTGCAGCTGACCCTTCAGGGCGTGGAAGATCTCCGCGCCCATCCGCAGGGCTTCGGCGAAGGTCGCCGCCCCGGTCGGCAGGATCATGAACTCCTGGATGTCGATCGGATTGTCGGCGTGGGCCCCGCCGTTGATGATGTTCATCATCGGCACCGGCAGGACGCGGGCCGAGACCCCGCCCACGTACTTGTAGAGCGGCAGGGCCGCCGAACTCGCCGCCGCCTTGGCGGTCGCCAGGCTGACGCCCAGGATAGCATTGGCGCCCAGGCGGGCCTTGTTCGGCGTGCCGTCGAGCTCGATCAGCATGCGGTCGACGCGGCGCTGGTCTTCGGCGTCAGAGCCGGCCAGCGCGTCATAGATCTCGCCGTTCACCGCATCGACCGCCTGCAGGACGCCCTTGCCGCCGTAGCGCTTCTTGTCCCCATCGCGCTTCTCGACCGCCTCGTGAGCGCCCGTCGAGGCGCCGGAAGGCACGGCGGCGCGGCCCATGGATCCGTCTTCGAGGATCACGTCGACCTCCACCGTGGGGTTGCCGCGGCTGTCCAGGATCTCCCGGGCGGTGATGTCGACGATCTCGGTCATGGGGTCCTCAGGCTTTCGGGCGCGCCGGAGGCTTAGCCAGCTTCACGGCGTGGGGCAACGCCGGTTGACTTCGCCGTTTCTTGTTCTCTTTATGTTCACGCACAAGAACGGACCGACGATGCTCTCGCTTAGAGAAGTCTCGACCTCCGGCTATCGCTCCTTGCGAGCCATCACCTATCCGGTTGGCGGGCTGGAGGTGTTCGTCGGCGCCAACGGGGTCGGCAAGACCAACCTCTACCGAGGTCTGGAGCTGCTGCAGGCGGCCGCGGCCAATCGGCTGGGACTGGTGCTGGCTCGAGAGGGGCTGAGGTCGGCATTCTGGGCGGGACCTCGGCGGCAGGGCTCCCCGGCGCGGATGAAGTTCGCCGCCACGTTAGCGGGGTCCTCCAGCGCGACCCGGTTCAGCTACGAGATCGAAGTCGGGTTTCCGGCTCAGCCCGCCGGCGCCTTCAGGGGAGAGCCGCACGTAAAAAGCGAGGTCCTCGTCGCCATCGCGGGCGGACGTGCGGTCCGCCTCGTCGACCGGCAAGGCGCGTCGGTCATGGCGCGAGGCGAAGACGGGCGGCCCGTGGAAGTCGATATCGACCTGCTGGCGTCCGAAACGGTGATGGGACGGCTGCAGGACCCGAGCGAATACCCGGCGATGGACGCCGTGCGCAGGACCCTGCTGGAGTGGCGCTTCTATCATGACTTCCGCACCGATGACGCCTCGCCTATTCGGCGACCCTGTGTCGCTGTCGCAAGCCCGACGCTGGCCTCGGATGGCGCTAATCTGGCGGCGGTGTTCGCGACCCTATCGGAGATTCGCGGAGATACGGCCGATCTCGACGAGGTTATCGCCAACGCCTTTCCAGGCGCCCGGCTGGTCATCGATCGGCCGGACGAGTCTGCGACGTTCGGCATGAGCTTCGCTGAGTTCCCACGGCGGGTCTTCGCGCCGGCCGAGCTCTCCGACGGCACCCTGCGATTCCTCGCTCTGGCGGGTGCGCTGATGGCCTACCGCCTGCCGCCCTTCATCGCTCTGAACGAACCGGAATCCAGCCTGCATCCCGACCTTATGGCGCCGTTGGCTGATCTCATTGTGCGCGCTGGCAAGCGGACCCAGGTGTGGCTGGTCACCCACTCCGAGCGCCTCGCGGAACTGGTGAGCCGCAGCGACGGCGCCGAGATCCGCAGAGTGTTGAAGAAGGACGGCGCCACCTGGATCGATGGGCTGAAACTGTTCGGAGCCTATGACGACGAGGAGGACGACTAGTCGCCCTCTAGGTCAGCCGAAACTTCGGGGGAGGAAGGGCGAGCTTGGTGTCCGGGACCGTTTCGCCGCGGAAGAAGCGCAGCAGCAGGTCCTGCACCTGCGGGTGGGCCTCGAAGACGTTGTGGCCGGCGTTCTCGACGAGAATCTGCGACTTGTTCCGGAACTGGGCCGCCACCTCGGCCTGCTCCGCCAGCACCGTGCGGCCGTCGAGCGAGCCCGCGACCAGCAGCGAGCGGTTCGGAATCTTGAACGGGCTGCGGAAGCCCTCGCCGAGGTCGACGCCGGGGACCACGCCCAGGAGATGCGGCATCGGGAAGTTCAGCGCATCGCCGATCACCGCGCTCTTCGCCTCGCGTTCGATGAGGGCCAGCTTTCGCGGCGAGATTCCGGAAGCCAGGTCCATCGTTTCCGGCATGCCGGCTATGCCCAGCAGCCCGTCCATCTGTCCGGCGAAAGCGGCGAACACATCGGTCTTGCCCGCGTCGAGCGCCTGGTAGAGACCCGGCAGCAGCGCCAAGGTCTCGGGATTGGCCGCCAGCGACCCGGCCAGCATCTGCACCGCGAACCCGCCGATCTGGACATCGATCGGTCCGCCCGTGCGCTGGCGCATCGAGGTCCGCACCGGCTCGGCCTCCATCCGAGTGTGCACCCGCCGCATCAGCGCCAGAAGGTCCGGCACGGCGGCGCGGGCGGCGGGATCGGCGCCCATCAGCCGGTCGACCTGCCGCAGATAGTCATCCCACCGCGCCGGGCGCTTCACCGTCTGGTCCTGACCCTCGAGGCTGGCCAGAGCGACGCGGTCGACCTTGTCCCCGTGACGCCGCAGCACCGCCAGGCCCAGGTGCGAGCCGTAGCTGATGCCCCACAGGTGCATGCGCTCGGCGCCCAGGTGACGGCGCAGCTCGTCGACGTCGTCGGCGCTCTCGTTGGTGTTGTAACCGCGCATGGCGACGCCGGCGCTTGTCCAGTCCGTCCAGGCGCGGGCGAATTCGGCGCGGAAATAGGCGGTCAAGCCGTCGCGGGTGAACGGCGGCGGTGGGCCGCCCTGCCTTGGGCGCGGCGGGATGTGGTTAGAGAGCCCGGTCCCCCGCTGGTCGAAGGCGATGACATCGGAGACCTCGCGCAACGCCATGAAGATCGGGAAGCGGGCGCCGGCCGCGGTCCCGCTACCCGTGCCGCCTGGTCCGCCGGCCAGGTAGATGATCGGCGGTCCAGGCTTCGCCGCGGTCGAGGCGAACCGGACATAGGTCAGCTTGATACGACGGGATGCGGGGTCCCGCCGATCCTCCGGAACCTCGAAGACCCCGCGCTCAGCCTCGACCTCGACGCCCTTGGAGGAGCGGAACTTGATCGGGCCGGCGGTCTGGGCGAACGCGGTGGCGGGAACGAGGAGGCCGGCGGCGGCCAGCAGGGCGCGGCGATGAATCATCATGGCCGCCAACCAGCCCGATCCCCCTCGCCGGCGCCGCCCCGGTTCGGCCAATGGCGCCGCTCGGTCGGCGAACGGACAAGCGGCTCGGCGAACGGCGCCCTAGACTGGCGCGATGTGGCGGAGCCTCTTCCTGGCGATAGTCGCGCTCGGCCTCTCGCCGAGATGGGCGAGCGCCGACCCGCTGGTCGGCGTCTGGGAGATTTGCGATGGCGCCCCGACATCGGCGGCTCCGACGCTCAGCCATTGCCACCCCCTCAAGGGTGTCATCGATCCCCAGGGCCGGGAGCTGTGGCTGCGTGCGCCGGTGCGGGCGAAGACGGCGCGCGAGCAGACGCCCTCCGCCGTCTACATCTTTGGCGCGGCGTCCTCGGAGGTCTGGCTCAACGGAGTTCATCTCGGCGCAAACGGCGCGCCCGGCCCGACCGCCGCGGCCGAACGGCCGGGCCGCTACGAAGCTGAGTTCCCGATTCCGCAGGCCCTATGGCGGCCGGCCGGCGGGGATCTGATCGTCCGCCTGTCAGCCTTCCACGTCGGCATGCGCTTCGATCAGCCGGTCGGCGGCATCGGCATCGGGCGCTATCCCCAGCCCTCGCGCTCACCGCAGATCGCCGTCACCTTCGCGGCCGCGGGCGCCCTGCTGGCGGCGTTCTTCGGGTTCGGCGCGGTCTACGCCATGCGCCGCACGGGCTCGAGCCTGACGCTGGCGGCGATGGCCGGCGTGGCGGCGCTGCAGGCGGGCGTCGAAAACTACCGAAGCCTCGTCAACTACCCCTATCCGTTCCACGTCTGGCGCGTGAACGCGATCTGGGCCCTGTCGGCGATCTTCGCGCTGCTGCTGGCGGCTTTCGCGGCGCAGCGCTTCCTGCCGCGCCGGCGGAACGTCCTCCTCGCCGCCGCCGCGATCGCGATCCCGGCGACCTACCTGTTGAAAGGCTTCGACGTGAAGAGCGGCGCAGCCTTGCTCACCGGGGTCGGCTTCGCCGGCCTTGCGGCTGCCGTGGGCATCCGCGAGAAGCGCCCCGGCGCGCGGAGCATCTTCGCCTACCTCGTCGTGTTCTTTGTCGCGGGCGTCGCCTGGCCCTATTGGCTGCTCGACCTGTCGTTCTTCGTCCTGGCCGCCACCCTCACCTTGCCGCTACTGGTCGCCGAGGTGGTTCGGCTGGGCCGGGAGGACCGCGACCGCGAAGCCGCTCTCACCCGCGCCGCCAGCCGGCCTGACCGCCTGACCGTCACGACCGCGCGTGGGGTCGAACTCACGCCGCTCAAGGACATTGTCGCCATCCTGGGGGCCGACGACTATGCGGAACTGCGCTTGAGCGGCGGCCGCAGCCTCTTGCACTCCGCGCGGCTGGAACGCCTGGAGACCCAGCTTCCTCCCAGTTTCGTGCGCATCCACCGCTCGGTGATCGCCAATCTCGCCCACGCCGAGCGGCTGGAGCGCGACGGCGCGCGCTGGCGCCTCCACATGAGCGAAGGCCCAGCCCTGCCGGTCAGCCGGTCGCGTTTGCCGGCGCTGCGGGACGCCCTCGATCCGCCGCCGGTCCCTCTGCGCGCCATGGCTTGACGGACGCGGCGTCCGCGGCCCATCCCGGAGCCGCAAGGAAGGACCACCCATGCTGCTCGTCGAACGCCAGGACGCCGTCGCCGTCGTCACGCTCAATCGTCCCGAGGCGATGAACGCGCTCTCCAAGGCGCTGCGGGCGGCGCTGCGCCAGGCGATGCTCGAACTGGACGCCGACCCGACCGTGAAGGTCGTGGTGCTGACCGGCGCGGGCGAGCGCGCGTTCACGGCCGGGCTGGACCTGAAGGAGCTCTCCACCGACCCGCTGGGCATGGGCGCGGCCAATGCGACCGACCCGGCGGAGAACCCGGCCCGGGCCGTCCTGGCCTGCTCCAAGCCGATCGTCGGCGCGATCAACGGCGTGGCGATCACCGGCGGCTTCGAGGTGGCTCTGGCCTGCGACGTGCTGATCTGCTCGACCAACGCCCGCTTCGCCGACACCCACGCGCGGGTCGGCATCACGCCGGGCTGGGGCCTCTCGCAAAAGCTGAGCCGCGCCATCGGGCCCTATCGCGCCAAGGAGCTGTCGCTGACCGGCAATTTCCTCTTCGCCCAGCAGGCCTACGACTGGGGCCTGGTGAACCGCGTGGTCGAACCCGCCGAGTTGATGCCCGCGGCCCTGAAGCTCGCCCACGAGATGGCCTCCATCGAGGCCGAGATGCTGGTCACCTACAAGGCGATGATCGACGACGGCTATGCGCTCTCCATGGGCGAAGGCCTGGCGCTGGAACACGACCGCTCGGTCGTCCACAACGCGGCGGTGACGCCGCAGATGGTCGAGGCGCGGCGAGCGGCGGTGCAGGCGCGCGGGCGGACGCAGTAGCCGCTCACAGACAGCCCTCGATATCCTCGATGGACCTGTCCCCCACGTGGAAGGCGGTCACCTTGCCCAGCCGGTCGGTTTCGAAACGCACGCCGCGGCGGCCCTTCACGGCCCAAGCCGTCAGGTAGTGGGCCGGCGCTTCTTCATAGCTGTGCTCTGAAACGATCAGGGCCGGGCCATAGGCCCGCGCGATGTCGGCTTCACGGGACCCGACGCCGACGTGCTTGTCCGTCCTGGGCCCGTCAGCGGTCACCGAGATGCGCGTGACCCGCCCCTGCTGCGCCATAACCCAGATGCCGGGATGTCCCGGCCAGGCGTCCTCGCGGCATTCATCGCTGCTGACCCCGTCGTTTCGCGAAACCTTCAGATGAAAGAGGCGCACGGCGTCGCGCTCGCGCATCCCGATGCGCAGCTTTCCCCAGCCCTCGGCGGTGAGCGGGGCCGGGCCGGCCGCGGCAGTAGAGGCCGCAACCAGCGCGATGAAGGCAATGAGGACCGAGCGGCGCAGCGACATGATCTGCGACCCTAAGGCCCGGCCGCAGAATCAGAAACGCCGACCGCGATGGCGGCCGGCGTCTCAGGCTCGTCCAGCGCTGAAAGCGCCTAGTCTTCCTTCGGCGTCAGGACCTGGCGGCCCTTGTACATGCCGGTCTTCAGGTCGACGTGGTGGGGCCGCTTCAGCTCGCCGGTTTCCTTGTCTTCGACGAAGGAGTTGGCGCCCAGCGCGTGGTGCGAGCGGCGCATGTTCCGCCGCGAAGGCGATGTTTTGCGTTTAGGAACGGCCATCGGAGACTCTCGCTGGCGTGGAAATGAGGACGCCGGCCAAATACGGGCCGGCGACGTGAGCGCGGGCTTATGCCTGAAAGCCCCTGGCCGATCAAGCGTGACGGGCGTAGTTTACGACGTAAGTCACAAGCGGGCACAAATCGTGGACCAGCATCTGATCTTCGCGCCGATGGGCGCGCTCGCCTTCCTGACCTTCAGCGTCCTCACCCTTATCCCGATCCGCCGCTTCCGGGCCGGCGCGGCGGGCCAGATCGTCAGCGACGACTTCAAGTTCGGCGAATCGGGGAACGTCCCCGGCCACGTCTCGATTCCGAACCGCAACTACATGAACCTGCTCGAGCTGCCGATGCTGTTCTACGCCGGCAGCCTGATGTTCTTCGTGGCCGGCAAGGTCGATGGCATCGTGCTGGCGACCGCCTGGCTCTATGTGGCGCTCCGCGTCGTCCACACACTGATCCACCTGACCTACAACCGGGTCATGCACCGGCTCCTGCCCTTCGCGCTGAGCAACCTCGTGCTGATCGCCTATTGGGCGCTGTTCTCCCTGCGCTAGAGCGCCTTCGACAGGCGCTTGGGCGCCACGTGGATCCAGGCGAGCCGCAGCACGGTTTCGAGCGTGGGTCCGTCGAGGTTTTCCAGACGCAAGTAGGTCCAGCCGTGGTGGCCGTAGGTCTCGGTGGGCTGGATCGCGTCGGGATGGGCGGCCGCCATGTTCAACTGGTCTTCCCGGTCGAGCTTCACGACCGCCACGTTGTCCCAGCCCAGCGAGGTGAACAGGCTCTGGTTTCCGGTCACGCCCAGCATGGCGAAGATCCGGGCCTGAACGCGAAAGGCCGGCCGGCGACGATGGACGTCCTCATAGGCCTCCGGCAGGGCCAGCGCGATCCGGCGAAGATCGGCCGCGCCGGCCATCGCCCTAGACCAGCCGGCTCCGGTTCCGCGCGGCGCCGATGAAGCTGGCGAACAGCGGATGCGGGTCGAAGGGGCGGCTCTTCAGCTCGGGATGGAACTGCACGCCGATGAACCACGGGTGGTCCTCGCGCTCGCAGAGCTCCGGCAGCACCCCATCGGGAGAGAGGCCCGTGAACTTCAGCCCGGCCTGCTCGATGGCCTCGCGGTAGCCGATGTTGACCTCGTAGCGGTGGCGGTGGCGCTCGGAGATCGCCGAGGTCCCGTAGATCTCCGCGACCTGGCTGCCGGGGGTCAGGACCGCCTCATAGGCTCCGCAGCGCATGGTGCCGCCGAGCTCGCCGCCCTCGGCGCGGAATTCCTTGTCGTTGCCGCGCACCCACTCGGTCATCAGGCCGACGATCGGCTCCGAGGTCGGGCCGAATTCAGAGGATGACGCCTGATGGATGCCGGCCAGGTTCCGGGCCGCCTCGATCATCGCCATCTGCATGCCGAAGCAGATGCCGAAATAGGGCACGTCGTGCTCGCGGGCGAAGCGCACGGCGCGGATCATCCCCTCCGAGCCGCGTTCCCCGAAGGCGCCGGGCACCAGGACGCCATGCACGCCGGTCAGGCGCTCGCCGATCAGCTCCTCGTCGCGCTCGAAGGTTTCGCCCTCGATCCAGTCGAACTTGACGCGGACGTTGTTGGCGACCCCGCCGTGCGCCAACGCCTCGATCAGCGATTTGTAGGCGTCGGTCAGGGCTGTGTACTTGCCGACGATGGCGATGTTCACCTCGCCGTCCGGATGGCTGAGCGTATGGGCGATGGTCTCCCAGCGCGTCAGGTCGGGAGCCGGCGCGGTGTCGGTCAGGCCGAAAACATCCAGCACTTCGGCGTCCAGGCCCTGGGCGTGATAGTCGAGCGGCACGGCGTAGATGTTGGCCGAGTCCATCGCCTGGATGACCGCGCTGGGACGGACGTTGCAGAACAGACCGAGCTTCTTCCGTTCGCCCTCTGGGATCGGCATCTCGCAGCGGCAGAGCAGGATGTCCGGCTGGATGCCGATGGAGCGCAGCTCCTTGACCGAGTGCTGGGTCGGCTTGGTCTTCATCTCGCCGGCCGTCTTGATGAACGGCAGCAGCGTCAGGTGGATGAAGCAGGCGTGGCCGCGCGGCAGCTCCTGGCCGAGCTGGCGGATGGCCTCGAAGAACGGCAGGCCCTCGATGTCGCCGACCGTGCCGCCGATCTCGACCAGCACGAAGTCGACGCCCTCGCCCGGGTCGGAGAGCACGAACTGTTTGATCTCGTCGGTGACATGCGGGATCACCTGGACGGTCGCGCCCAGATAGTCGCCCCGCCGCTCCTTCTCGATGATGGTCTTGTAGATCTGGCCGGTGGTGATGTTGTCGTTCCTGGTGGCGTTGACGCCGGTGAACCGCTCGTAGTGGCCAAGGTCGAGGTCGGTCTCCGCGCCGTCGTCGGTCACGAAGACCTCGCCGTGCTGGTAGGGGCTCATGGTTCCCGGATCGACGTTCAGATAGGGGTCGAGCTTGCGCAGCCGCACGCCATAGCCGCGCGCTTGCAGGAGCGCGCCGAGAGCGGCTGACGCGAGACCCTTACCAAGTGAGGAGACCACGCCGCCGGTGATGAAGATGTACCGGGCCATGGGCGTTCAGGTTAGCCGTGATTCGGGGCCGCGGCCCCTGCCCCGGTGCGATTCGTCCCCGCTTCTTTTCGCCACGGCTATTTCTGCGGCGGCGCTGTAGGGGCGGGCTGGCCTTGGGTGTCGCCCAGGAACGGGTTGCGCACGGTGGGCGTCGGCGCCTGCAGCGGGCTGGGCGCGCTCTGCGGATTGCCGGGCTGGGCCGTGCCGGCCGGCGGCTGGCTGGGCTTGGACTGCTGCAGGGCGCCGGGGTCGACGTTGTCGATCTTCAGCCGGTCGACGACCGAGGACGCGCCCTTCTCCCGGCCGGCCAGGATGGTCAGCAGCAGGCTGATGATGAAGAAGGCCGAGCCCAGGATCCAGGTGGTGCGGGTCAAGAGGTCGCCCGCGCCGCGCACGGACATCATGCCCGACGGGCTGCCGCCGCCGACGAAACCGCCGCCTTCCGAACGCTGTAGCAGCACGACCCCGATCAGGATCAGGCTGACGGCGATCTGGGCGGCGAGCAGGATGCCAATGAGCATTAATCTTTGGTCCGATATGTTCGGGCGGATACACCGCACCGAAATGAAGCGCGGGCTCTATCACCGAGCCCGCCCCAAGGCCATAGCTAGGGCGTCGCAGTCGCAACACAAGACATGAGCTTCGACCCCAGCCTCTTCCCGATCCTCGAGACCGAACGCCTGCGGCTGACGCCGCTGGCCGCCGACGATGCGCGCGATATCTTCCCGCTGATGCGCGACGCCGAGGTCATGGCTTTCTGGGACATGCCGGAAAGCGACGATCCCGACCTGATCGACACCATCGTCGCCGCACAGGTCGAGGAGATGGGCGACGGCAGGGCGATCTATTGGGCGCTGCGCCCGCTGGCCGACGACCGCTTCATCGGGACCTGCGACCTCTCCGAGATCGACCGGCGGCACAAGCGCGCTGAGGTCGGCTTCCTGCTGGGCCGCGACGCCTGGGGCCAGGGCTATGCCCAGGAGGCGGTGCGCGCGGTCGTGTCCTACGCTGCGACGCTGGGCCTGCGCCGGCTGCTGGCCCGCACCCACCTGGGCAATAGCCGCTCCGACGCCGTGCTAGCGAAACTCGGCTTCGAGCAGGAGGGCCTGCTGCGCGGCCATGTCCTGCGCGACGGCGAGCGGCGCGACTGCCGACTGTTCGGCCTTCTGCTCTAGGCGTCGGCTGCCTATCTGCGATCCGGCAGGGAGACGCTCATGGCCCATCCGATCCAGATCGACGGCTTCGACCACATCGTTCTGCGGGTCCGCGACAAGGCCGCGATGCTCGGCTTCTATGTCGGCGTCATGGGCCTTTCCGTGGATCGCGACCGCCCGGAACTCGGCCTGACCCACATCCGCGCCGGCCGCCAGATGATCGATCTGGTGACGCTCGACGGGCCGCTGGGCCGGATGGGCGGCGCTGGGCCGGACGCAGAGGGCCGCAACCTCGACCACTTCGCCCTACAGGTCCGGCCGTTCGACGAGGCCGCGATCCGGGCGCACCTGGCCTCGCACGGCGTCGCTGTGGTCGAGGAAGGCCAGCGCTATGGCGCCGACGGCACGGGTTTCTCGCTCTACGTCCGCGACCCGGAGGGTAATACCGTCGAGCTCAAGGGGCCGAGCGCCTAGAGTGCGCGGATGATGCCGAGGAAATCGTCGGCCTTCAGCGAGGCGCCGCCGACCAGGGCCCCGCCGACCTCGGCCGCGTGCAGGATCTCAGCGGCGTTCGAGGGCTTCACCGAGCCGCCATAGAGGATCGCCGGCCCGGCGCCCTCCGGGCCGAAGAGATCGCGCAGGGTCGCGCGGATGGCGACGTGCATCTCTTCGATCTCGGACGTCGTTGGCGTCAGGCCCGTGCCGATGGCCCAGACCGGTTCGTAGGCCACCGACCAGGCTTTGCCGGCGAGTTCCGGGGGCAGCGACCCCCGCACCTGCCCGGTCACCACGCCCAGCGCGTCGCCCGCCTTGCGCTGGTCCAGGGTCTCGCCGACGCAGATGATGGGCTCCAGGCCGGCTCGAAGCGCGGCCTTGACCTTCGTCGCCACCAGCGCGTCGGTCTCCCCGTGGCCGGCGCGGCGTTCGGAGTGGCCGAGAATCACCAGCTTCGCGCCGGCGTCGGCCAGCATCTCGGCCGACACATCGCCGGTGAAGGCCCCAGCTTCCTCCGCGCGGCAGTCCTGCGCGCCCACCATGACGGCCGAACCGGCCAGCGCTGCGCTCATCCGCTGGATGAGGGTGGCGGGGGGACAGATCGCCACACGCGCCCGCCCGCCACCTTGCTGGGCCGCCACGGCCAGCGCTTCGCCAAGCGAGGCCGCCGTGCCGTTCATCTTCCAATTTCCGGCGATCAGGGGGGTCGGAGCGGTCATCTGGCCTCACTCGGGGTCGCGAAAATCGGCTGTTGGCGGCGGTTAAGCCAAGCTCGCGCCGGTGTCACGTGCTTGCGGGGCGGGAGCCGCCTCCACTATACCCGGCGCGCACGCCCGCGCCCCGGAAAGGGAATCCATGCTCGCCGCCATTCGCGCTTTCGCGAAATCGCCCTACGCCGCCGTCCTGATCGGTCTGCTCATCATCAGCTTCGCGGTGTTCGGCGCGAGAGACATGTTCCGCGCCAAGGTTTCGACGGACGTCGTCACCGCCGGGAACCGCTCGATCAGCCCTGCCGACTTCAAGCGCGAGTTCGACGGCTACAAGTCGCAGGTCGAACAGCAGGTCGGCCAGCCGATCACGCCGGAGATCGCCGCGGCCAATGGCCTCGACCGCCGGGTGCTGGAAGGCGTCGCCACGCGCGAGGCTTTCGCGGCGCTCTTGACGAAGATCGGCCTGCGCCCCTCCGACAAGCTGATCGCCGGTGAGATCCAGAAGATTCCGGCCTTCTTCGACCAGGTGACCGGGCGGTTCGACAAACAGTCATACCTGCGCCGGTTGGCCGACAACGGCATGACCTCGACGACCTTCGATGCGCGGGTGCGCGACCAGATCACCGAGCAGCAGGCCGCCACTGGCCTCGTCGCCGGGCTGCGCGCGCCGCGCGCCTATACGGCGCTGGCCGCCGTCTATGGGCTTGAGAGCCGCGACTTCGGTTACTTCGGGATCGAACCGTCGAGCGTGCCGCCGCCGGCGCCGCCCACCGACGCCCAGCTCACACAGTTCATGAAGGAAAACGCCTCCCAGCTGACCCGGCCGGAATTCCGGGTGCTGACCGTCGTGCGCTTCTCGCCGGCGCTGATCGCGGGAAGCCTGCCGATCGACGAGGCCGAGCTGAAGAAGCGCTTCGATTTCCGGAAGGACACCCTGTCCTCGCCGGAGACGCGCACGATCATCCAGATCCCGGTCAAGAACCCGGCCGCAGCCCAGCAGATCATCCAGGGGTTGGCCAAGGGCCAGGACGCCGCCGCGGTGGCCAAGGCCGCCGGCGTCGAGGCGATCACCTATGACAACAAGCCCCAGACCGCGATTCCCGACCCCAAGGTCGGCGCAGCGGCCTTCCAGACGCCCGCCGGCCAGGCGGCGATGGTGAAGGGCGATCTCGGCATGGCCGTCGTCAAGGTGGTCTCGGTCACCAAGGGCCACGCCGTGACCCTGGAAGAGGTGCGCCCGGCGATCGAGGCCGAGCTGCGCAAGGATGCGGCGACCGACAAGGTCTACGCCCTGACCCAGGCCTATGACGACGCCCACCAGGGTGGCGCGAGCCTGGCGGCCGCGGCCCAGAAGGCCGGTGTCCCCACCGTGACCCTCGGCCCGCTGACCCAGAACGGCCGCGACCTGACCGGCCAGCCGGTGCAGGGCCTGACCCAGAAGCTGGTGGAGACCGCCTGGTCCCTGCCGGCCGGCGGCGAGAGCGAGGTCGAGGACGCCGGGGGCGGCGAATATTTCGCCGTGCGCGTCGAGAAGGTCATCCCGCCCGCCATGCCGCCGCTCGACGAGGTCAAGCCGAAGCTCGTGCAGGTCTGGATGCAGCGCGAACTCGCCAAGGCGATGGAAACCCGCGCTCAGGGCTTCGCGGATCGCGTGAAGAAGGGCGAGAGCCTGGACGCGGTCGCCAAGGCCGCTGGGGCGACGGTGACCCAGGTCCCCGGCATCGACCGCCGGACCGCGGGCCAGAACCCCATGCTTTCGCAGGACATGCTGAGCAAGCTCTTCACCTCGCGTCCCGGCGACACCTTCACCGCCCAGAACAACCACTTCGGCTTCGTGGTCGGCAAGCTGGAGGCGATCCATGCGGGCGATCCCGCAACGATCGCGCGGATGGCCGAGGACCTGCGTCCGCAGATGAGCCAGGCCTTCTTCCGTGAGATCGGGGAGTCCGCGCACACCGCCGCCCGCAACACGATCAAGGTGACCGTCGACGCCAACCGCGCCCGCCAGGCGATCGGTCTGGAGCCGATCGATCCCAAGGCCGCGTCGGGGTCGAAGGGTGCGGCCAAGCCGGCCCTGGCGAAATGAAGGTCGAGCCTGCGTATCCGGCTTTCGAGCAGGCATACCAGGCGGGGCGCCCCCAGCTTGTCTGGACGCGCCTGATCGACGATCTGGAGACCCCGGTCTCGGCCTATCTGAAGATCGGGCACGGGCGCCCCTACGCCTTCCTCTTCGAGTCCGTGGAGGGCGGCGCCTTCCGCGCCCGCTATTCGATCATCACCCTCAATCCCGACCTCGTCTGGCGCTGCCGCGGCGACCTGGCCGAGGTCGCCGAGGGCGAGGAGATCGCCGCCGGCCGGTTCGTGGCCCAGCCGGGCGGCGCGCTCGACAGCCTGCGCGACCTTGTCGCCGCCTCGCGGATCGAGCTCCCCGCCGGCCTGCCGCCGCCCTCGGCCGGCCTGTTCGGGGTGATGGGCTACGACATGATCCGGCTGGTCGAGCGGCTGCCTGACGTCAATCCCGATCCCCTGGACCTGCCGGACGGGGTGATGACCCGGCCCTCGATCGTCGCGATCTTCGACGCCATCGCCCAGGAGATCATCCTGGTCACGCCGGTTCGCCCCGGCGAGGCCGCGGCCGACGAGGCCTATGCGGCGGCCCAGGCTCGCCTACAGGCAGTGATGGCCGATCTGAAGACGCCCGCCCCGCCGCTGGCCGGCGACGGCGAGCCGGAACCCGACGCCTTCACCTCGCCGATCAGCCGCGAGCGTTACTGCGAGATCGTTGAACAGGCCAAGGACTACATCCGCGCCGGCGACGTCTTCCAGGTGGTGCCGAGTCACCGCTTCCGCAGCCCCTATAGCCGCGACCCGTTCGCGCTCTACCGGTCGCTGCGGCGGATGAACCCCTCGCCGTTCCTGTTCTACCTGAACTTCGGCGACTTCCAGTTGGCCGGCTCCTCGCCGGAGATCCTGGTGCGGCTGCGCGACGGCAAGATCACCATCCGCCCGATCGCCGGCACCCGGCCGCGTGGCGCCACGCCCACTGAGGACATGGCGCTGGAGCAGGAGCTGATCACCGACCCGAAGGAGCACGCCGAGCATCTGATGCTGCTGGATCTCGGCCGCAACGACGTGGGCCGAGTCGCCATGCTGAAGGCCCAGGGCGCCAACGAGCCGCCGCAGACCCCGCAGGCGAAACGCGGCGCGCCGCGGGTCCGGGTGACCGCCAGCTTCTTCGTCGAGCGATACAGCCACGTCATGCACCTGGTCTCCAACGTCGAGGGCGACGCGCCGGAAGGACTCGATCCCGTCGACGTGGTGATGGCCGCCCTGCCGGCCGGCACGCTCTCCGGCGCGCCCAAGGTGCGGGCCATGGAGATTATCGACGAGCTTGAGATCGAAAAGCGCGGCGTCGGCTACGCCGGCTGCGCCGGCTATTTCGGCTGCGACGGCTCGGTCGACACCTGCATCATCCTGCGCACAGCGCTCTTCAAGGACGGGACGATGTACGTCCAGGCTGGCGGCGGCGTGGTGGCCGACAGCGATCCCAACGCGGAATACGACGAGACCCTGCACAAGGCCCGCGCCCTGCGCCGCGCGGCCGAGGAAAGCTGGCGCTTCGTCTGAGCCTCAGGTCGCGCCGCGCTCGTGGGCGACGTGCTCGCTGGTGATCGGCGGGGCCAGGATCATGGCGGCGGCGAAGGCGAGCGCGCTGACCGCCAGGACGGCCGCCGCGGCCAGCACCGGCCACATCTTCTGGGGGCGCACGGGGCGCAGGAGCAACGTCCTGGCGCGCGCCATGGCCTCTGGATCGATCGCGGAGAATGGACTCGCCATTGGCGGCAGGATCGCGGGAGTCGCGGCCTTCGCCAATCGGGCGCCAATCGCCGCGCTTGGCGCGGGCGCCGCCACAGCCTAGATAGGCGCCATGATCCTGGTGATCGATAACTACGACAGCTTCACCTACAACCTGGTTCATTACCT
>NZ_JBEPUO010000023.1:0-52159 GCF_041691455.1 Phenylobacterium sp.
CTTGGCCTGGCTGGGCATCAGCATGCGCATGAAGTCGCGCGCTTCCTTGAAGCCGGCCGCGCCTTCGACGAACACCCCGTCGATGTCCTTGTCGTAGAGATCGCGGATCGCCCGCTTCACGAGGTCTTCTTCCTCGTAGATCAGCGCCGGGGCGATCGAGTGCAGGGTCGTCTCGCGGATGTTCTCCCAGAGACGCAGCAGGTAGTCGTAGTCGCGCTTCAGCTCGGCCTTGGTGCGCTTGGCGCCGGCCGTGCGGACGATCAGGCCCATGCCCTGCGGCACGTCGAGGCTCTGGACGATGCCCTTCAGCCGGCGGCGGTCGGTCGCGGTCTCGATCTTGCGGCTGATGCCGCCGCCGCGCGCCGTATTGGGCATCAGCACGCCGTAGCGGCCGGCCAGCGACAGGTAGGTGGTGAGCGCCGCGCCCTTGTTGCCGCGCTCTTCCTTGACGACCTGCACCAGCATGATCTGCCGGCGGCGGATCACTTCCTGGATCTTGTACTTGCGCATCAGCCGCCGGCGGCGCCGGGCGACCTCTTCCTCCATGACGTCGTCATCGTCTTCGGAGGCGGCTTCGTGGTCTTCTTCCTCGCCGTCCTCGGAGGGCTCGGACGTGGCGGCGCCGTTCCCGCGGCGGCCGCGCGGCTCGTGGTGATGGTCGTCCTCTTCCTCGGCCTCTTCGCGCATCAGCGCTTCGCGGTCGGCCACCGGGATCTGGTAGTAGTCCGGGTGGATTTCGTTGAAGGCCAGGAAGCCGTGGCGATTGCCGCCGTACTCGATGAAGGCCGCCTGCAACGACGGCTCAACCCGCGTCACCTTGGCGAGATAGATATTCCCTCTGAGCTGCTTCCGATTGGAACTTTCGAAGTCGAACTCTTCAACGCGCGTTCCGTCGACGACCACCACACGCGTCTCTTCGGCGTGGGCTGCATCGATCAACATATTCTTGGACATCAAGATTATCTCCGCGGCGCGCGCTGGACTTGAGGTCCAGGCGCAGCCGGCTTTTTGTGGGAAGGGCGCGCGCGCCGCCCAGGAAGACGCCGAAGGCGGCGCCTCGGGGGGCTTGAGGCCGGAAATTGGCTTGAGCAGCGCTGCCCATCGAGTGTGTTCCTAGGCGCGCCGGGTGGCGCGGATAAGATAGAGCGTCGCTCGCCGGGAATCGGTCAGCTGACGCGGGCTTTGGTTCGCGCGACCCTTCGCCCCGCAAGTGTGCGAGAGGCGGTTTGGCGCGCGGCGGGACATTGCAACAGCCGGCTGCAAAAGGAAAGCCGCACGCCAAAGGTCGCACCTGCAAGCTCCGGTTAACCATTTGTGTACCGGCCTGGCGCGTATATGGCTTTTGATGCGGTAGTTACCAATCCCCTCGGGGGACGAGGTTAGATGCTGGCTGGGGCCGGGCGGATTTTAGTGCGGAATAGGGTGCGTGCGTTCCTCGCCGCGGCCGCTGTTGCCGTGGGCCTGACCGCCGTTTTCGCCGTCTCCCACGCCGCCGCCTCGGTCGCCGGCCTGCTGAAGGTCCGCGTGGGCGGTGACGCCCAGCAGACCCGCATCGTCATGGACATCGACCAGGCGGCCAGCGGCCAGCTGGTTTCCGACGGCCTGGCCGACGGCCACGCGGTGCTCATCCTGCCCACCGTCTCGGCGCAGGGCGGGTTGCAGGGCTCCGGCCAGGGCCTGGTGAAGACCTGGGCGATCCAGCAGACGCCGGGGGGCGCGCGGCTGCAGCTCGACCTGGCCGCCGACGCCCGGGTCAAGGCCCGCTTCCTCCTGCCGCCCGCCGACGGCATCGACCACTACCGCTATGTCGTGGACGTGATCGCTCAGGCCGGCGGGGTGCGCCTGATCAACACGGCCAGTCCCACCCCCGCGGCCGGACTGCGTCTGCGGCCCCAGATCCCGCCGGCCCGCGTCATGCCGGTCTCGTTGAAGAAGGTCGTGGTCATCGACCCCGGCCACGGCGGCCACGATCCCGGGGCCAGCGGCGCCCGGGGCTTCGAGAAGGACGTCAACCTGGCCGCCGCCCTGGCCCTCAAGGCCCGGCTGGAGCAGTCATCGCGCTACAGCGTGGTCCTGACGCGCCACGACGACACCTATGTCCCGCTGGAGGATCGCGTCCGCATCGCTCAGCGCGCCGGGGCGGACCTGTTCATCTCGCTGCATTCGGACTCCGGCCCCGACGCCAATGTGCGCGGCGCCAGCGTCTACACGCTCTCCGACAAGGCCTCGAACCGCGCCGCCCGTTTCGTCAGCCGCGACGACTGGTTCATGAAGGCCAGCCTCACCGGCGACCGCGGCGTCAGCGACATCCTGTTCGACCTCACCCAGCGCAATACCAAGAACCGCTCCGCGGCCTTCGCCCAGACCCTGGTCAGCCACGTCGAGGGCAAGACGCCGATGCTGCGCCGCAGCCAGCGCGACGCCGGCTTCATGGTGCTGCTGGCGCCTGACGTGCCGGCCGTGCTGCTGGAGATGGGCTTCGTGAGCAATCGCGAGGACGAGCAGCAGCTGCGCGATCCGCGCCGCCGGGCGCGGTTGATGGACGCCGTGGGCGATTCCATCGACGCCTATTTCGTCCAGTCCATTCGGCTTGCGTCGCGCTGACGCGGGGGACGGTCGCGGGCGTTGGCGCCGCTGACGAAGCCGGTTAGACCGTGAGCCGTTGGGGTCGGGCGCCCCTGGAGGCCGCTAGTCCGTTGACCACCCCTCGTGAAAAATGGGTCGCGATCGCCGGCGTGGCTGCGCTGAGCCTCGTCGCCGTGGCCGGCTTCGCCATCGCGATCTGGGCCGCGTGGCTGTTCCACGACATGCCCGACGCCTCAGACCTCGCCGACTACCATCCGCCGACCGCGACGCGCGCCTATGCCTGGGACGGGACGCTGATCGGCGAATTCTCCCGCGAGCGGCGGATTTTCGTGCCCTACGATGCGATCCCGGCCCAGCTCGCCCAGGCGTTCCTGGCCGCCGAGGACCGCAACTTCTTCAAGCACTCCGGGCTCGACTACACCGGCATCGTCCGCGCCAGCGCCAAGGACATCGTCAACATCGCGCAGGGCCGGCGGCTGGAGAGCGGCTCGACCATCACCCAGCAGGTCGCCAAGAACATCCTGCTCACCAACGACGCCACCATCGGCCGCAAGCTGAAGGAGGCGCTGATCGCCCAGCAGCTGGACGGCACGCTCAGCAAGGAGCGGATCCTCGAGCTCTATCTGAACGAGATCTGGCTTGGCTACCGGTCCTATGGCGTGGGGGCGGCGGCCTACAACTACTTCGGCAAGTCGATCACCGACCTCGACCTGGCCCAGTCCGCCTATCTGGCCTCGTTGCCCAAGGGGCCGGACAACTACCATCCGATCCGTCGCAAGGCCCAGGCGATGCAGCGGCGCAACTGGGTGCTGGATCAGATGGCCGAAGCCGGCTGGGTGACGCGCGCCCAGGCCAACGCCGCCAAGCAGGAAGATCTGGTCGTCCAGCAGGAGCCCACGCGCGCCAAGTACCGCGACGCCGACTATTTCGTCGAAGAGGTCCGCCGCCGCAGCCTCGCCACCCTTGGGCCCCGCCTGACCGAGGGCGGCTACTACATGCGCACGACGCTCGACCCGCGCCTGCAGAGCGCGGCCCGCACCGCCCTGATGGACGGTCTGGAGCGCTACGACCACCGGCACGGCTGGCGCGGCGCCTGGGGTCACGTGACCACGCTCACCGGCTGGGAAGACGCGGCGAAGAAGTCGGCCAAGCCGGCCGAGCGGCGCACCTGGCGCCAGGCCGTCGTCACCGAGGTCGGCGGCGGGACTGTCCGCATCAAGACCATCGAGGGCCAGACCGGGGCGCTGGCGCCCGCCGACGTGGCCTGGGCGCGCGCCACCAAGGGCATCGGGACCGGGGACCTGATCTTCGTCGCCCCCGACGAAGCGGGCGGCCCGGCCTTCCGCCTGAAGCAGATTCCCGCCGTAAACGGCGCGATGGTGGCCATGGACCCCGACTCCGGCCGGGTGCTGGCGATGGTCGGCGGCTATTCCTTCTCGCTTTCCAGCTTCAACCGCGCGACCCAGGCGCTGCGCCAGCCGGGCTCGGCGTTCAAGCCGATCGTCTATGCGACGGCGCTCGAGAACGGCTACACCCCGGCCAGCGTGGTGATGGACGCGCCGATCTCGCTGGTCGGCGCCAACGGCCAGGCCTGGACGCCGGAGAACTACGAGCACGACTACCTGGGCCCGCTGCAGCTGCGCAAAGGCCTGGAGCTCTCGCGCAACACCATGACCGTGCGGCTGGCCCAGGGCGTCGGCATGCCGAAGATCAGCGCCTCGGCCATCCGGCTCGGCGTGGTGACCAAGATGGAGAACGTGCTGGCCATGGCGCTGGGCGCCGGCGAGACCACGGTCTTCAAGCTGACCGCCGCCTACGCCTCCTTCGTCAACGGCGGCAGGAAGGTCGAACCCCACCTGATCGAGCTGGTGCAGGACCGCGAGGGCAAGACCATCTTCAAGGCCGACCAGCGCGACTGCAACCGCTGCGACATGGGCTTCAATGGCGACGAGAGCCCGCGCATCCCGGTGGCCGGCGCCCAGGTCTGGGACCCCATCACCGCCTATCAGATCACCTCCATGCTGCAGGGCGTGGTGCAGCGGGGAACGGCGGCGGCGGCCTCGGTGCTCGGCCGGCCGACCGGCGGCAAGACCGGCACCACCAGCGAGTTCCGCTCGGCCTGGTTCGTCGGCTTCACGCCGCACATCGTGGTGGGCACCTACATCGGCTTCGACGACAACCGCAGCCTGGGCAACGGCGAGACCGGCGCGCAGGCCGCCGTGCCGATCTTCATCGACTTCATGAAGGAGGCGAACAAATCCTACGCCCCCGACGACTTCAAGCCGCCGGCCAACGCCAAGTTCGCCATGGTCCGCGGCATCCGCGAAGCCTTCCGGCCGGGCACCGAACCCCGGGTGGCCGACGGCGGCGACGCGCTCAGCGGGCCGCAGCCCTACAACAAGGTCTTCCAGAACGGCGTCACCGGCGCGCCGAACGCCGCCGCCGCGGTGGGACCGCCGCCGCCGCCCAAGAAGCCGCCGGACGACGTCAGCGGCTTGTATTGACCCCTCCCGCGGTCTATCTGCCGCGACCCACCTAAGACTAGGAATTGTCCCATGAGATTGGATGTCGAGGCCGCCAAGGCCGACATCGAGCAGTCGGTCGAACTGCTCAGGAGGCGTCTTTGACTGGGAGCCCGCGCTCCGCAAGCTCGACGAACTGAACGCCCGGGTCGAGGACCCGACGCTCTGGGACAACGCCGCGGCCGCCCAGGCCCTGACCCGCGAACGCTCGCGCCTGGCCGCCCAGATCGAGGCGGTGCAGTCACTGGAACGCGACCTCGCCGATGCGCTGGGCTACGCCGAAATGGCCGACGAGGAAGGCGATGAGGCCTCGCTCGAAGAGGCCCGCGTGCAGCTTCGCGGCCTGAAGGAGCGGGCCGGGCGGGCCGAGCTCGAGGCCCTGCTCTCCGGCGAGGCCGACGGCAACGACGCCTTCATCGAAATCAATTCCGGGGCCGGCGGCACGGAGTCCTGCGACTGGGCCGGCATGCTGCTTCGCATGTACACCCGCTGGGCCAACGCCCACGGCATGACCGTCGATTTCCTGGAAGAGACCTCCGGCGAGCAGGCCGGAATCAAGTCGGCCACCCTGCAGGTCAAGGGCGCCAACGCTTACGGCTGGCTGAAGACCGAGGGCGGCGTCCATCGCCTGGTGCGCATCTCGCCCTTCGACTCGGCCGCCAAGCGGCACACCAGCTTCGCCTCGGTCTGGGTCTATCCGGTGGTGGACGACGACATCGTCATCGACATCAACCCGGCCGACGTGCGCACCGACACCTACCGGGCCTCCGGGGCCGGCGGCCAGCATATCAACAAGACCGATTCCGCCGTGCGCCTGACCCACATCCCGACCGGTGTCGCCGTGGCCTGCCAGGCCGGCCGCTCGCAGCACCAGAACCGCGACGAGGCGTGGAAAATGCTCCGCGCCCGGCTCTACGAGCTGGAACTGCAGAAGCGCGAGGCCGCCCAGCAGGCGCTGGAAGACCAGAAGACCGACATCGGCTGGGGCCACCAGATCCGCAGCTACGTCCTGCAGCCGTACCAGATGGTCAAGGACCTCCGCACCGAGGTGGAGACCTCAGACACGCAAGGGGTGCTCGACGGGGACCTCGACGCCTTTATGGGCGCGGCGCTCGCCCAGCGGGTGGGCGTGACGGGCGACGCCAGCGCGCCGGCGTAACGGCTCTATTCCGCGGCTTCCGGCACCAGGCTCAGCTGCTCGGGGACCGGCGGGACCAGCTTGACGCTGCGGCCCGCGAACTGGGCGCCGGGTTCGACGGCCAGTTGGGCGTGGGTGATGTCGCCGTCGACGCGGGCGGTGGCGTAGAGGCGCACGCTCTTGGCGGTGATCGTGCCGGCGACGTGGCCGCGCACTTCCACGGCGTCGGCAATGATCGCGCCTTCGATATGGCCCGTCTCGCCGATCGACAGGTGCGCCACCTTCAGGTCGCCGCGCAGGGCGCCGTCGAGCTGCACGTCGCCTTCGCTCGCCAGATTGCCCTCGACGCTGACATTCTCGGCGATCAGCGAGCAGGCGATGGCTTTGCGGGTCAAGGTCGTCTCGGCGGTCTCAGCGCGGGAGGACGATGTGGGCTTAGTCGGCTTGGAGAACATAGGCGCCTGCCTTGACGAAGCGGTCCGGATTCTGTGCGCGGCCGTTCACCCAGACCTCGTAGTGCAGGTGGGTGCCGGTGGAGCGGCCGGTGGAGCCCATGCCGCCCAGCCGCTGGCCGACCGCGACCTCCTGGCCGACATGCACCGAAATGGCGGCGAGGTGCGCGTAGCGGGTCTTGAAGCCGCGGCCATGGTCGACCTCGACGGTGTTGCCATAGCCCGACCGGACGCCGGTGAACGACACCACGCCGGGCGCCGTCGCATGGATCGGGGTCATCGGGCCGCCGGTGAAGTCGAGGCCGGAGTGGAACGCCGGGTGGCTGGTGAAGGGGTCGTAGCGGACGCCGAAGCCGCTGGACTGCTCCGTGCCGGTCGTCGGCTTGGCGAAGGGCAGGGCCTGGGCGGCGGCCTCCAGGGCGTGGGCCTCGCTCATGTCGGTGGCGGCGTGCTGGATGCGGTCGGCGAAACCCTCGTCCACGTCAAGCACCGCGGCCAATGCGCGAGGGTCCTTGGACTCGATGAGCGGTCCGCCCAGCGCGCCGCCCTTGGGCATGTAGGCCGCCGGCGTCAGGCCGGCCAGTCGGAAGGCCAGGCGCAGGCGGTCGGCGCGGCTCTTGGCGAAGCTGTCGGCGGCGTCGAGCAGCTGCTCCTGGCTGATCCGCACGGTGTCGACCATGTGGGCGGGGTTCTTGTCGCTGGTCATCACCACCTGGTTGATCACCGGGGTGAGCGCCGCGGCCGCGCCGGGCGCGCCCTTCATGTCGGTGAGCAGCATGGCCAGCGCCGCGTGGCGCTTCTCGATGCTGGAGGCGAGCGAGAGGTTGGCGCCGCCGCCGGCGTTCAGTTCCGCGACCGCCGAGTTCAGCCGCGCCTGCCGGTCGGCGATCCAGCGTTCGTACTTGGCCTGGGTGCGGGCGATCTCGCGGTCGGCCGAGGAAGCCGAGAGCATGTTCACCAGCATGGCGGCGCTGCAGACGCCCATCCAAAGGGCGGCGGCGGACAGGCCCGCGGCGGCGAACATCTGCTTTCTGGGAGTGAGGACGTAGCCCTTCATCTCACCGCCCGAGCGGACGTAGAGATGGCGTTCCGGGAACAGCTCAACGAGCGAGCGGCGTAGGCGCGCCAGACGTTCCATGCGTTCGAAAGGTCCCCAGCCCTTTGGACCACGGGATATGCAATCAGATTTTCGCGGGAGGCAAGACGCTTTGCGCCGATTGCGGCGCAAGCTTAACAGTCGCCAGATTCGGGTGATCTGGTAAACAGAAACTGAACGCCGTTCTGCGGCGACTGCATTATGCGCCGTTCCCCTCGGGAGGCGTAGTCATTTGATTGGCCGGGGCGGCGAGCCCGCGAGTCCGCCGGACTGCTTGCATCGCATGCGCCGCCGCCGGCTGTGCGTCGCCAGGCCGCGGCGTCTTTAGAGCGCCTTAACCGCCTCCAGGACCGCCTGCGCGTGGCCCGCGACCTTCACCTTGCGCCAGATGCGCCGGATCACCCCGTCGCGGATCAGGAAGGTCGAGCGGTCGATGCCCATGTATTCGCGCCCGTAGAGCTTCTTCTGCACCCAGCTTTCGTATCGCTCGATGGCGGCGGCTTCGGGGTCCGAACCGAGCGGGATCGCCAGGCCGTACTTGCCGGCGAACTTCTCGTGGCTCTTGGCGCTGTCCTTGGAGACGCCCACCACCGTTGCGCCGGCCTTGGCGAACTCGGGCGCGAGGGCGGAGAAGTCCTTGGCCTCCATGGTGCAGCCGGTCGTATCGTCCTTCGGATAGAAATAGAGCACCAGGGTCTTGCCCTTGAAGTCGCCCAGCCGGATCGGCCCGTCGGGGCCTGCCAGTTCGAAATCGGGCGCCGCGGCGCCTTCGGTCACCTTCGCCATCGCAGGGTCTCCTAGACGGGTTTCACCAGGACGATCTTCTTCTTGCCGGCGGCGAGCTTGATGACGCCGTCCACCAAGTCGGCCTCGGTCACGACGCGGTTGGCGTCCTGCTCGGCCTTGTCGTTGAGCCGCAGGCCGCCGCCCTGCGCCAGGCGCCGGGCTTCGCCGCGCGAGGCGGCGAGGCCGGCGTCCGCCGCCAGCGTGGCAAGCACGATCCCCGCGGCCAGGTCCGCGACCGCGACCTCGTGGGTTGGCAGGTCGTCGGAGAGCCGGCCCTGCTCGAAGGCGGCTTCGGACGCCGCGGCGGCCCGCGCCGCCGCCTCGTCGCCGTGCAACAGGGCGGTGGCGGCATTGGCCAACACCTTCTTGGCGTCGTTGATCTGGGCGCCGGGCAGGCCTTCCAGGAGGGCGATCTCGTCCAGCGGCAGGTCGGTGAACAGCCGAAGGAAGCGGCCGACGTCGGCGTCCTCGGTGTTCCGCCAGAACTGCCAGTAGTCGTAGGGGCTGCGCATGTCGGCGTTCAGCCAGACCGCCCCGCCCACCGTCTTGCCCATCTTGGCGCCGGACGCGGTCGAGAGCAGCGGCGTCGTAAGGCCGAAGGCGGGCTTCTGGTCCACCCGGCGGATCAGCTCCACGCCGTTGACGATGTTGCCCCACTGGTCGGAGCCGCCCATCTGCAGCACGCAGCCGAGGCGCCGTTCAAGCTCCAGGAAGTCCACCGACTGCATCAGCATATAGTTGAACTCGAGGAAGGTCATCGGCTGTTCGCGATCCAGCCGGGCCTTGACGCTGTCGAACGCCAGCATGCGGTTGATCGTGAAGTGCACGCCGAATTCGCGCAGGAACTCGACGTAGCCGAACTTCGACAGCCACGCATCGTTGTCGACCATCACCGCATCGGTGGGCCCCTGGCCGAAGGTCAGGAACCGCTCGAAGACGCCCTTGATCGAGGCGATGTTGCCCTGGATCTGGGCGTCGGTGAGCAGCGGGCGCGAGGCGTCCTTGTCGGTGGGGTCGCCGACCTTGGTGGTGCCGCCGCCCATCAGCACGACCGGCCTGTGGCCCGCCTGCTGGAAGCGCCGCAGCATCATGATCTGGATCAGGCTGCCGACGTGCAGACTGGGGGCGGTGGCGTCAAAGCCGATGTAGGCCGCGATGGTCCCCGCCTTGGCCGCGGCGTCGAGCTCCATCGGGTGGGTGATCTGATGGAGGAACCCGCGCGCCTGCATGGTGCGCAGGAACTCGGACTCGAACGGCTGGTCGGACATTCTGGGATTCTCAGGCAACGGGTCGCCGGGCCTTAGCATGGCCGGGGCGGAGGTTTCGAGGGACATGGCGGACTCCTTGGGTTGAAGGAGGCCGGCGCGTTCGGGATGTCGGGTGGATTGCGCCGGCCGGATGGGCAGGCGCGACGGGTCGGCGGCCTGCAGCTAGGGCAGGCGGTAATAGCGGCCGAAGAGGGCGGCTTTGCCGAACATGGCGGCTGACTACGGGCGTGGCGCATGGCAGTCAAGCCGCATGCGCGTGCTGGGATTCATGACCGGGACCTCCCTCGACGCCGTCGACATGGCGGTGCTGGAGACCGACGGCGAGGCGATTTCCGCCTTCGGGCCGGCCGGCGAGCGCAAGCTGACCGAGCCCATGCGCGACCTCATGCTGGAGGCGACCAGGCAGGCGCTCGCCTGGCCGCGCGGCGCGCCGGAGCCGGCGATCTTCGCCGAGGCGGCCCGGGCGGGCGCCGAGGAGCATCTCGCCGCGGCCGATGAATTCCTGGCGACCAACGGGCTCAACTGGTCCGACATCGACCTGATCGGCATGCACGGCCAGACCGTCCTGCACGAGCGGCCGCAGGACGGCCGCCCCGGCCGCACGGTGCAGTTGGGCGACGCCGCGCTCGTGGCCGGGAGGTCCGGCGTGCCGGTGGCCTATGACTTCCGGTCGGCCGACGTCGCGGCGGGCGGGGAGGGCGCGCCGCTCGCACCGATCTATCACCTGGCCCGGGCCCGGGCCTCGGGGCTGAAGGCGCCGCTGGCGGTGCTGAACGTGGGCGGCGTCGCCAACATCACCCTCTGGTCGGGCGGCGACGAGATGACCGCCTTCGACACCGGGCCGGGCAATGGGATGATCGACCTGATGGTGCAGGCCCGGGGCGCCGGCCGCTTCGACGACAAGGGCCGCTACGCCAGCGTCGGCCAGGTCAACGCCGGCGTGCTGGCGGGTTTCCTGGGCCACCCCTATTTCGCCGCCCCGCCGCCGAAGTCCCTCGACCGCTTCGACTTCTCGCTGGAGCCGCTGGAACCCCTGGAACTGGAGGACGCCGCCGCCACCCTGGTCGCCTTCATGGCCGAGGGCGTTCGTCTGGGCGTGGAGATCACCGGTCAGACGCCACGGGAGCTGATCGTCACCGGCGGCGGCCGCCACAATCCAGAGATCATGAAGGCGCTCGCCGAACGGCTGCCCGTGCCGGTGAACGCAGCGGAAGCCCACGGCTGGCGCGGCGACTCCATCGAGGCGGAAGCCATCGCCTTCCTCGCGGCCCGCACGACCAACGGCCTGCCGATCAGCTTTCCGAAGACCACCGGCGCGCCGGAGCCGATGACTGGCGGCAAGATCGTAAAGCCCTAGGTTGTCGTGCGGCCAAGGTTGTTCTTAGGGTGCCAGATGAAAATTCGAATCCTGGGTCTGGGCGTGGCCTTCGTTGCCTTGGCGTTCGCGGCCTCGCCCATCCGAGCCGCAGAGGCGTTGCCGCCGGCGCCGCCGATCCGCGAGTTCGGTCTGGCGATGACCGAGAGGCTGGGTCGGGAGATTTACCTTCAGGATTCAGCCGCCTGGGTGGCCACGGATGCTCTCCAGCTCAAGGTTCCGGATCTCGCGGCGGCCCATATGATCGGCTGGATCGTCGTCCCGCACGGACAGAACGAGGAGGTCCGGTTCCTTCGTGATATCGGCAACGGGCCCGAGGCGGGCTATGACGTTGATGTCGACAGAAAGCTCCACGCCGTCGTCACGGAGCCGGCGAACAGGCGCCTGACGGCTGACGAACTGGCCGCATTTGCTGCGCGTCAGACCGCTTCTCACGCCCTCACCACCGCCTGTCGCGCAGGATACAACAGCGTGGTCGCGCGCGATCCGGAGGGCGACGGATGGCTGGTCTGGCTGCTTGCGCCGACGCCGACCCTCGGCGCCATTCCGTTTGGCGGCCATTACAGGTTCACGATCTCGCGCGACGGCAAGGCGGTGTTGCGCCGCGACGCGCTCTCGGCAAGCTGCATGACCATGCAGGCGCCGCCCAAAACGGGCCAGGGATCGAAACCCGCGATGGCGGTCGTGACCCATGTGGTCTCGTCGACGCCAGTGGAAACCCATGTTTTCCTACAATTGCAGGCAAAGACGCCGTTCATGGTCGTGGCGGGTGGTCGAGTATGGCTGGTGGACGATGGCCAAATCTCGGATCACGGGCCGATACCCAGTCAGAGCCTACCGGCCAAATAGCCCTCACTGAGCGTCCTTGCGCCGATAACGGTGATCGCCGAAGCTTTGGGTTTCGCGGGGGCACGGACATGAAATTCATCGCTTTGGCGAGCGCGGTGGCAACCATCCTTCTCTTCGCTGGGCATGCGGTGGCCGCAGAGCCGACCGCCACGGCGCTGGCGGACCTGGTCAAGCCGCTGTTGATCCTGCCGGCCGACAGCGGTGGGGCGTGGGACGACCTGGAGGCCGACCGGGCCATACGCTGGGCCGCGGGCCCGACCATGCTCAATAAGCCCTCGCCGGACGGCAATTTCTTCGCTCGTCCCGGCCAGGCGACGCTGTCCGGCCGACCCGTCACCGTCGTGGCCTCCGGCGCGCGCTCGATGGTGTTCAGCGTCTATGTCCGCGACCCCGCGCCGCCGATGGATCCCGAGGCGCTGGTCGCCGGGCTGCGGCAGGCGGGCTTCGCGGTCACGCCGGCCCGTTGCCCCGTCGATCCGCGCGGGACCGCGCCCCGCCGCTGGTACCGCCTGGCGCTGGCGAAGAAGAAGGCGGCCTTTCTCTATGCAGGGCCGCTACAGTCTGGCGGCTCGGGCTATACCCTCTATCTGAACGACCTGCCGTCGATGACCCAGGCCGAGGCGGCGCTCTACACCGATAACTGCGCCGCCCGCCGCCGGGACCCGTGAGCGGCTAGGCGCTGAGCACGAGATTGTCGATCAACCGGGTGGTTCCAAGGCGCACGGCCATCGACGCCAGCGCCTGGCCCTGTACGGCCGCGAGTTCGCGCAGCGTCTGCGCGTCCGCCACGCTGACATAGTCGATCCGCATCTGGGGTTCGGCGGCGATGACCGCGCGCATCGCTTCACGCAGCGCCTCGGCGTCGCGCTCGCCGCCCGCGAAGCGGTCCCGCGCCGCGCTCAGCGCCCGATAGATCGCCGGCGCGGCGGCCCGCTGGTCGGGCGTCAGGTAGCTGTTGCGGCTGGACAGCGCCAGGCCGTCGGCCTCGCGCACGGTCGGCGCGACGATCACCTCGACGGGCAGGTCCAGGTCGCGGACCAGCTTCCGGATCACCACGCTCTGCTGGGCGTCCTTCTGGCCGAAGTAGGCCCGGGTCGGCTGGACGATGTTGAAGAGCTTGGCGACCACCGTGGCGACGCCCGCGAAGTGTCCGGGCCGCACGGCGCCTTCCAGGACCTCGGTGACCCCGCCGATCTCGATACGGGCGTCGAAGTCCGGCGGGTACATCTCCGCCGCGTCTGGGACAAACACCAGGTCGACGCCCTCGGCTTCCAACAGGCCAAGGTCGCGCGGCAGGTCGCGCGGATAGCGGCCGAGGTCCTCGTTGGGCCCGAACTGGGTCGGATTGACGAAGATGCTGACCGCGGTCGCGGCGCCCTCGGTCTTGGCGCGGCGCACCAGGCTGAGGTGGCCCTCGTGCAGGTAGCCCATGGTCGGGACGAGGCCGAGATCGCCCGCGCCCGCGCGCGCCGCCCGCATCTCGGCCACGGTGTGGATGACCTTCATGCCGGGCTGGGCCTAGGCCAGGGCGCGGGCGAGTTCGTCGGCGTCCATGCCGGCGCTCTGGGCGGCGGTGGGGAACCGTTCGCCCTCCACGTCGGCGGCATAGGCGCGGATCGCGGTCTCGATCGCCGCGCCGATCTCCGCATAGCGCCTGGCGTGGCGCGGCGAGCTTTCGAAGAGACCCAGGAGATCGTGCCAGACCTGCACCTGGCCGTCGCAGCCCGCCCCGGCGCCGATGCCGATGGTCGGGATCCGCAGCCGCTTGGAGACCGCCTCCGCGAGAGGCGCCGGCACCAGCTCGAGCACGACGGCGAAGGCCCCGGCCGCTTCGAGGGCGAGCGCGTCCTCCAGCAGGCGTTTGGCGCAGGCCGCCTCCTTCGCCTGGACGCGGACGCCCAGGGTGTGCTGCGACTGGGGCGTGAAGCCCAGGTGGCCCATTACCGGCACGCCGTGCTGCGTCAGGTGCTGGACGATCGGGACGACGTGCCGGCCGCCCTCGAGCTTGACCGCCTGGACCTGGGCCTCCTGCATCAGCCGCCGGGCCGTGGCGATGGCGTCATCCGGGCTGGCGTAGGTCAGGAAGGGCAGGTCGGCGACCACCAGGGCCTTTTCGGCGCCGCGGACGACCGCCGCGGAATGGCGGACCATATCGTCGAGGGTCACGGGCAGGGTCGAGTCATGGCCCTGTACAACCATGCCCAGCGAGTCGCCTACCAAAAGCATCGGTACGCCGGCCCGGTCGGCGATCCGCGCCGAGGGGTAGTCGTAGGCCGTGAGCATGGGGATCCGCCGTCCCGCCGCCTTCATCCGTCGAATATCGAGGAGGGTGGTCCGCATGGGATTACTCCGACACTGGTGCGCTTGCCGGGTCAGGCAAGGCTTTGAAATCCGGCCGGCGCCTTAGGTGGGGCCGCGGCCGGCGGTCCGCCAGGCGCTCCCCTGGGGGCCGGGCCGCTAGTCCTTGGCGCGCTCGTGGTAGGAGAAGTCCTCGGTCAGGACCACGACGCGGGTGCCCGCGGCGATATAGGGCGGCACCATGATGCGCGCGCCGTTCGACAGGGTCGCGGGCTTGTAGGACGAGGACGCGGTCTGGTTCTTCACCGCCGGTTCGGTGTCGGTGATCTCCAGCGTCAGGAGGCGCGGCAGCTCCAGCGCGATGGGCACGCCCTCGTGGGTCGAGAGCATCACGGTCATGCCGTCCTGCAGCCAGGCCGCGGCGTCGCCCACCACCTCGGGCGTACAGACCACCTGGTCGTAGTTCTCCGGGTTCATGAAGTGGAAGCCCTCGCCGTCCTGGTAGAGGAAGGTGAAATTGCGGTCGTCCACGAAGGCGCGCTCGACCTGCTCGGTGGTCCGCCAGCGCTCCGACACCTTCACCCCGTCGGAGATGCGGCGCATGTTCAGCTGGGTGACGGGGGTGCCCTTGCCGGGGTGGATGTTCTCGGCGGTCAGCACGACGTAGAGCTTGCCCTCCATGTCGACGACGGCCCCCTTGCGGAGCGAGCTGGCGGCTACTTTCAAAGTCGATATTCCTCGATGACGGCGGCCGCGCTGTGAGCCCGCGCGATTCCGCTGATGAATTTCTCGTCGCGCCCCTATAGCGATTGGCGGCGAAATCGCCAGCCCCCCACCGGTCGCATCCTTGCCCGAACTTCAGCCCTCGCCCTGGTGGTCCCCCGACCGGCATGCCGACCGCCGGCCGTTCCTGATCGCCCGCAACCGGATCACGACCGCCGTCCGCGCCTGGTTCGAGGCCCGCGACTTCGTCGAGGTCGAGACGCCGGCCCTGCAGGTCTCGCCCGGCAACGAGGCCCATCTGCACGCCTTCGCCACGGAGGCGATCGGGCCTGGCGGCGGGCGCTCTCCGCTCTATCTGCGCACCTCGCCGGAGTTCGCCGCCAAGAAGCTGCTGGCGGCCGGCGAGATCCGGACCTTCGAACTGGCCCGTGTGTGGCGCAACCGCGAGCGCGGGCCGCTGCACCACCCGGAGTTCACGCTCCTGGAATGGTATCGCGTCGGCGAGACCTACGAGACCTTGATGGCCGACTGCGCCGGCCTGCTGGCGGTCGCCGCCGAGGCGGCGGGGACGGATGTGCTCAGCTTCCGGGGCCTGAGCATCGATCCGCTGGCCGACCCGCAGCGCCTGACCCTCGCCGAGGCCTTCGATCGCTTCGCGAAGATCGACCTGCTGGCGACCGTCGAGGCCGATGGCGCAACCGACCGCGACGCCCTGGCGGCGGCCGCGGCGGGCATCGCCGTCCGGGTCGCCCCCGACGACACCTGGGCCGACGTCTTCAGCCGGGTGCTGGTGGAGAAGATCGAGCCGCGGCTCGGCCGCGAGCGCGCGACGATCCTCTGCGACTACCCGGTCAGCGAGGCCGCCTTGGCCCGGCCCAAGGCCGCCGATCCCCGCGTCGCCGAGCGCTTCGAGCTCTATGCCTGCGGCGTGGAGCTCGCCAACTGCTTCGGCGAGCTCACCGATCCGGCCGAACAGCGCCGCCGCTTCGAGATCGAGATGGCCGAGAAGACCCGCGTCTACGGCGAACGCTATCCGGTCGATGAGGATTTCCTGACCGCGCTCGCCCGCATGCCGGACGCCAGCGGCGGGGCGCTGGGCCTCGATCGCCTGGTCATGCTAGCCGCCGGCGCGAGCCACATCGAGCAGGTGCTCTGGGCGCCGGTCGCCGAGGCGCCCTGACGCCTCGCGTTGCCGCCGAACGCCCGTTGCGCCATACCGCCAGCCGCATGACCCTCGCCAAGACCCTCCGCCACCCCACGGCCCTGGCCGACGCCGGCCTGGTGGCGCCCGACCGGCTGCCGGCGCTGGAGCGGGTCGCGGCGCAGTATGCGGTGGCGATCACGCCGGCCATGGCCGAGCTGATCGACGCGGCCGATCCCGGCGATCCCATCGCCCGCCAGTTCGTGCCCACCGAGGCCGAGCTGCACGCCCTGCCGGCGGAATCCGCCGATCCGGTGGGCGACTTCGCCCATTCGCCGGTCGAAGGCGTCGTCCACCGCTATCCCGACCGCTGCCTGCTGAAGGTCAACCACGCCTGCGCGGTCTACTGCCGGTTCTGCTTCCGCCGCGAGATGGTGGGCCCGGAGGGCCTGCGCCCGCTGTCGCCGGCCGCGCTGGACGCCGCCATGGCCTATATCGCCGCGCGGCCGGACATCTGGGAGGTGATCGTCACCGGCGGCGATCCCCTCATCCTGTCGCCGCGCCGGCTTCGCGACCTCATGCGGCGGCTGGGCGGAATCGAGCACGTGAAGGTGGTGCGCTTCCACACCCGCGTCCCCGCCGTCGATCCGGGCGCGATCACCGACGAACTGGTCGCCGCCCTCGGCGCGCCCGGCAAGGCGGTCTATGTCGCGCTCCACGCCAACCACGCCCGCGAGCTGACGCTCGCCGCCCGGGCGGCCTGCGCGAAGATCGTCGACGCCGGCATCCCCATGCTGGGCCAGACCGTGCTGCTGGCCGGCGTCAACGACGACCCGGAGACGCTCACCGCCCTGATGCGGGCGCTCGTGGAGACCCGCATCAAACCCTACTACCTGCACCACGCTGACCTGGCGCCCGGCACGTCCCACCTGCGGACCACCATCGGCGAAGGCCAGGCGTTGATGCGGGCGATGCGCGGAACGGTCTCCGGCCTCTGCCAGCCCACCTACATCCTCGACATCCCCGGCGGCCACGGGAAGGTCCCGGTGGGTCCCGACTACCTCGCCGAGGGCCTGGTCGAGGACCCGTCCGGACGCAGCCACCTCTATCCGCCCCCACGGTCCGCAGGCGAGGCCGACTGATGGCCTGGACCGGACGCTACGACGAGGCCGAGCCGCAGCGGGTCAACAAATGGCTGGGCCAGAGCGGGGTCTGCTCGCGCCGCGAGGCGGAAGGCTTCATCGAACGCGGCCTGATCTCCATCGACGGCGAGACGGTCACCGACACCGGCCGCAAGATCCTGCCGGGCCAGACACTGACGCTCGCCGACGGCGCCGGCCCCGCCGCGCTGAGCGTCGTCCTGCACAAGCCGATGGGTATTGTCTCCGCCCAGCCGGAGCCGGGCCAGACGCCCGCCGTGCGCCTGCTCACCCGCGCCGCCCTGATCGGCGAGAGCGCCACGATCCCCGACCGCGACACCCGCCTGGCGCCGCTCGGCCGCTTGGACATGGACAGCCGCGGTCTCTTGCTGCTGTCCGACGACGGGGTGCTGGCGAAGGCGATCATCGGGCCGGAGTCCGACCTTGAGAAGGAATATCTGGTCCGGGTCACCGGCAAGATCACCCCGGAAAAGATCGCCCGCCTCTGTCATGGTCTGACTATGGACGGCCGCGCGCTGAAACCGGCCAAGGTCAGCGTGGTCGAGGGCCAACAGCTCCGCTTCGTCCTGAAGGAAGGCCGCAACCGCCAGATACGGCGGATGTGCGAGCTGGTCGGCATGCACGTCATGGACCTGGTCCGCATCCGCATCGGCAGCCTCCAGCTCGGCGATCTGGCCGAAGGCAGGTGGCGGGTGCTGACGGCGGGCGAGCGCGCCGCCCTGATCGGCGGCTAGCCGCCCCTCGCTAGGCCTGGGGCAGGATCAACTGGAAGACCGCCCCGTGCGGCGCGGCGGGGCGATGCTCCAGCCGCCCGCCGTGGCCGAGCGCGATCTGCCGCGCCAGGGTCAGGCCGATCCCCGACCCTCCCGCCTTGGTGGTGAAGAATGGCACGAAAACGCCCTCCGGATCGTCCAGCGGCAGGCCCGGCCCGTTGTCGGCGACCGTGAAGGCGACCTGGTCCTCTTCCAGCGTGCAGGTCAGCCTCACCTTGCCGCCCGGCTGGCCGCGCACGGCGTCGGCGGCGTTCTTCAGCAGGTTGATCACCGCTTGTTCCAGGAGGTCCGCGTCGGCGTCCACGGTCAGCCACGACGGCTGGACCATGCTGGAATAGGCGATGGCGTCCTCGCCGATCATCGCGGCGGCCAGCCGGTCGAGCCCGCGCACCAGGTCGGCCACATTGGTCTTCGCCTTCACCGCGCTCGGCGCGTCGGTCAGGCGGCGGTAGCGCTCCACGAAGTGCATCAGGCCGTGGCTGCGCCGGGCGATCACCTCGGCGGCCTCGATGACCTCCGTCTCCGTCGCCGAGCTGTGCGGTTCGGCCAGCCGCGTGGCGATGCTTTCGGAGAGCGAGCAGATCGGCGTCAGCGAGTTCATCATCTCGTGGGCCAGCACCCGCACCAGGTCCTGCCAGGCCTTGATCTCCACCGCGTCCAGGTCACCGGAGAGGCTCTGCAGCGCGATCAGCCGCCGGGCCCCGCCGGCCGCGGCGAAACCCGAGACCGTGGCCAGCATGGCCCGCTGGTCGGCCAGGCGCACGATCTCCCGCGCGCCGGTCGGCAGGTCGAGCAGCCGCTGGGCGGTGTCCGCGCCCAGCGCCGGGATCGCCGCGATGGGCCCTATGCCCGCGGCCAGGCCCACCCGCGCCGCGCGGTTCACCGCCGTGACGGCGCCCTTGTCGTCGACGACCAGCAGGGCGGCGCTGACGGTGTCGGCCAGGGCTTCCAGGAAATCCGTGCGCTGTTGCCGCTCGGCCCGGGTCACGGCCAGCCGGTCGAGCGCGCCGTGGATCGCCGCGCCCAGCGCGCGCAGGCCCACCGGCGTGGTCGGGCGCTCGTACCCCTCGGCGGTCAGCCCATCGACGAACTGGGCCAGGGTCCGGTCCGCCGACCAGGTGCTGCGCATCAGGTCGAGGATCACCAGGACCAGCATGCCGAGCAACACCAGGCCGGTCGCGTAGAGCCGCCGCTCGCCGGCGATCAGCACGCCGAACGCCAGGACGCTGATGGTGATCGCCCGCAGGCCGGCGCCGAGCGCGAATCCCGCCGCGCCGGAGAAGGGCCTAGAGGCCATGGCGCTCCATCCTGCGGTAGAGCGCCGGCCGGGTCAGGCCCAGGGCCGCCGCGGCATGGCTGACGTTGCCCTCGTAGACGCTGAGCGCGCGGACGATCGCCCTGCGCTCCATCTCGTCGAGGTTCAGGGCGGCGCCTGAGGCCCGCCGCTCCGCGGTGAGGGCGGCGGCCGCGCGCATCGTCTCGGCCAGCGCCTCGTTCCGCCAGGGTTTCAGTACGAAATCGGCGGCGCCGCGCTTGAGCGCCTGCACGGCGAGCGCGACCCCGCCGTAGGTGGTCATCAGCACCACCGCGAGCGCCGGATCGGCCGCCTGCAGCTGCGCCAGGCCATCGAGTCCCGCAGCGCCATCGCGTTCGCCCGCCGCGAAATTCATGTCCAGCAGCACCGCGTCGTAGAGGTGCGCCCGCTCGGCCAGGCCTTCCGGGATGAGCGCCGTGTCGATCCGTGGGCACTCGCGTCCCAAGGCGGCGGCGGCGGCCTTGAGCACGTCGGGGTCGTCGTCGACGATGAGGAAGGCGCTCGGCACGGCGCGAATCTACGGCCTTGCTTGCGCCGGGGCAAAGGCCGTCCCGTCAGGCCGGCGCGATGGGCCGGCCGCAACTGTCCGTTTCCGGACAGCCCGCCAGGCCGCCACGGCGAAACCATCCTCTAAGCTGTTGAAGTAACGGGGTTTCCGAGAAACCGAACTTCAAGCGACACTGTTATTCATGAGCGCAGTGATGGACAGAGTGATCGAACGGCCGATGTGGCGGCGGCGCCGCACCTTGCTGGTCGCCGGCGCCTTGGCCGCCGTCCTGTCCACTGCCGGTCTAGGCGCGGCGGTGCTGAGCGGGACCAAGTCCAGCGTTCGCGTGCCTGCCCAGAACGTGACGCTGGGAACCGTCGAGCGCGGGGTCTTCCATGACCTCGTCGTCCTGCGCGCCACCGCCCAGCCCAAGGACGTCATCTACCTCGACGCGCTTGAGGGCGGGCAGGTGCAGGAGGTGCTGGCCCAGGCCGGCGACTTGGTCGCCGTGGGCCAGCCTCTGCTGCGCTTCCGCAACACCGAGCTGGAGCTGGAGGTCCTCGACCGCGAGGGCCGGCTCGTGGAATCGATCACCCAACTGCAGACCTATGAGAAGCAGCTCGAGGACACCCGGGTGGCCAATGAGAAGGCCGCCGCCCAGATCGCCTACGACATCACCCGGCTGCAGCGCACCGCCGAACGGCGCGACGCCCTGGCGGCCAAGGGCTACGTCAGCCGCGACCTCTACGACCAGGTCCACGACGAGCTCGACCATAACCGCAAGCTCCTGCCGCTGCAGACCACCTCGAACGCCGAGCAGGACGCACTGCGCCGCCGGCAGATTCCGCAGATCCGCAGCGAACTCGCAACCTTGCAGGAAAGTCTGAAGGTCACCCGCGGCAAGCTGGACAGCCTGGTGGTCCGTGCGCCCGTGGCCGGGCGGCTGACCGACATGGACATCAAGCCGGGCGAGATCCGCAATCGTGGTCAGCGCCTGGGCCAGATCGTCGCCGATACGGGCTTCAAGCTGCAGGCCCAGATCGACGAATACTACCTGGAGCGCGTGCGGGCCGGACAGACCGGGGCCGTGACCATCGATGGCCACGAGGTCCCGGTGAAGATCACCCGCGTCGACCCCCAGGTGAAGAATGCGACCTTCCAGGTGGATCTCGCCTTCGAAGGCGCCATGCCGCGCGGCCTTCTCCCCGGCCAAGCACTGGAGGGCCGGTTGACGCTAGGTGGCGATCGGCCGGCCCTCATTTTGCCCGCCGGGCCCTTCCTGGAGCGCACCGGCGGCGATTGGGTGATGGTGGCCGACGGCGGTGGAAGTCATGCCGACCGGCGCAGGGTCAAGATCGGCCGCCGCAGCGCCGATCAGGTCGAGGTGCTGGGCGGTCTCGCGCCTGGCGAACGGGTGATCACTTCGGACTACGCGGCCTTCGAGAAGGTCGATCGCGTCAATTTGGCGAAGAAGAAATAGGGGGCACGGATGCTCAAACTCACCAACGTCAGCAAGGTCTACCGCACCGCCGAGGTCGAGACCTTGGCCCTGAACGACATCTCCATGGAGGTGAGGGGCGGGGAGTTCGTCGCCGTCATGGGCCCGTCCGGTTGCGGCAAGTCGACCCTGCTCAATACCCTGGGCCTGCTCGACACGCCGACCAGCGGCAGTTTCGAATTCTTCGGCCAGGAGGTCGCCCGGCGCTCCGAACGCGAGCTCACCGCGTTGCGCTGCGAGCGGATCGGCTTCGTGTTCCAGAGCTTCAACCTGATCGACGACCTCAGCGTGGCCGAGAACGTCGAGGTGGCGCTGCTCTACCGCAAGGTCCCGTCCGCCGAGCGCCGCCGGCGGGTCGCCGAGGCGCTGGAGACGGTCGGCATGGGCCACCGGGCCAAGCACCGCCCGCAACAGCTCTCCGGCGGTCAGCAGCAGCGCGTCGCCGTCGCCCGCGCCCTGGTCTCCAGCCCCAGCCTGATCCTCGCCGACGAACCGACCGGCAACCTCGACACGGTCAACGGCGAGGCGGTGATGGGCATGCTTACGGCCGCCGCGGACGCCGGCGTCACCGTGGTGATGGTCACCCACTCCCTGGCCCACGCCGCCGCCGCCCAGCGCACCATCAAGCTGCTGGACGGCCGCGTGGTCTCCGAAACCCTGCTTGCGGCCTGAGAAGGGACGATCCGATGTTCGGCAACTATCTCGCGGCCGCGCTCCGCAATCTGCAGCGCAACGGCGTCTATGCCGCCCTTACCGTGGCGGGCCTGGCGATCGGCTTCGCCTCGGCGATCCTGATCGGCCTCTATCTGCGCCACGAGCTGACCTACGACCGGTTCATTCCGGGGCACGAGCGCGTCTACCTGCTGAGCCAGGCCATCGTCCCGCACGACAAGCCGAAGATGGAGCTGGACTATACGTCCGGACGGCTGGCCGAGGATCTGAAGCTCGACTTTCCGCAAATCCAATATGTCGCCCGGATCAGCAACTCCGGCTTCCCGCCCGTCATCCGGCGCGGCAATCTCAGCGTCAGCGAACAGGCCTTCGCCTGCGCCGATCCGGACTTCTTCAAGGTCATGCCCATGCCGGCCGTCGCCGGCGATCCGGCGACCGCCCTGGAAGCCTCCGACGCTGTGGTGCTGACCCGCTCCGCGGCGCGGAAATTCTTCGGCCAGGATGCGCCGCTGGGCGGCCAGCTGCTGATCGATGGCCGTCCGGTTCGGGTCGCTGCGGTGATTGAGGACCTGCCGACCAACAGCCACCTGGCCTACGAGCTTTTCACCTCATCAAAGGCCCCGGACTCGATCCTCACCAATCTCTACGCCGCCGGCTACTCCTCGAACTCCAACCTGACCTACGTCCGGCTGAAGCCCGGCGCCTCCGCCGCCGCGATGGACGCCGGGCTGGCCTCCTTCATCGAGCGGCGCCTGCTGCCGGCCGCCCGCGCGCAGAACCCCGACCAGAAGATCGACAGCTATACGATGCGCTTGAAGCCGCTGACCTCGATCCATCTGCAGCCGGCCGACGGCGGTGATCCCAAGCCCGGCGCCGACGTGAAGGTGCTCGCGGGGATCGGCATTATCGGAGTGCTGATCGTGGTCGTGGCGGCGATCAACTTCGTGACCCTCATGACCGCCCGCGCCTCGCGCCGGGCTACCGAGGTGGGCGTGCGCAAGGCGCTCGGCGCCCAGCGCAAGGACCTGGTCATCCAGTTCATGGGCGAGGCGATGATCTATGTCGCCATCGCGCTCGTCCTGGCGGTCGCCTTGGCGGAGTTGCTGCTGCCGGCCGTCAGCGCGGCCCTGCAGCGAAAGATCGCCTTCAACTATCTCTCGGACCCGCAACTGCTCGCGGTGATGATCGGCGTCACCCTGACGACCGCGCTTCTGGCGGGCCTCTACCCGGCATTTGTCCTGTCCTCATTCCGCCCGTCATCCGTCCTCAAGGGTGGGCCGATCGCGGCCTCGGGCGGCGGCGGGGTGCGCCAGGCCCTGGTGGTGGCGCAGTTCGCCGTGCTGATCGCACTGCTGCTAAGCGCGCTCACCATCTACCGCCAGACGACATTCGCCCTGAAGGACGCTACCCACACCAACAAGGACGGGGTGGTGATGCTGTTCGCCTCGCCGTGCACCAACGCCTTGCGCGACGCCGTCCGCGCCGTGCCGGGCGTCACGGGCGCGGCCTGTTCATCGCCGGCCGCGGTCGCCCTGTCCTTCTCGAACGACATGAGCTTCGCAAACGGCCACAAGGCGATGCTCAACTACGCGCCGATCGATTTCGGCTTCTTCCAGGTCTACGGCATCCATTCGGTCGCGGGCCGCCTGCCGAACGAGTCCCGGCCTGGCGACGATGGCGGCCGCCTCGGGGACACGCCGCCGCCGATCGTGCTGAACGAGACCGCGGTGCGGGAACTGGGGTTCAAGTCGCCGCAAGACGCGATCGGCCATCTGGTGACCTGGCACTACAATCCGCACATCAACATGTCGAACCTGGTGGTGGTGCCGCCGGCCCGGGCGTCCGAAGTCATTGGCGTGGTGCCCGACTTCACCTTCGCCTCGATCCGCCAGAAGGTGATCGCCAGCTTCTATTTCGTCGGCCCCAAGACCGATATGTTCAGTTCGGTCGCGCTGAACATCAAACTCGATCCCGCGCACCCCGCCGAAACCCTGAAACGCGTCGACAAGGTGTGGGAGAGGATCAGCCACGGCCAGCCCCTGCAGCAGTATTTCGCCGACCAGTTCCTGCTCAGGCTCTACATCGACAACGTCATCCAGGGCGGGTTCATCGCCGTCTGCGCGCTGATCGCGGTGTCGATCGCCTGCCTCGGCCTCTTCGCGCTCTCGGCCTACACCGCCGAGCGGCGGACCAAGGAGATCGGCATCCGCAAGGCCATGGGCGCGAAATCGTCGGACATCCTGCGGCTGTTGCTCTGGCAGTTCGCCCAGCCGGTGCTCTGGGCCAACCTGCTGGCCCTGCCGCTGGCCTGGCTGGCCATGGACTACTGGCTGAAGGGCTTCGCCTATCATGTCGACCTGGCGCCCTGGACCTTCGCCGCGGCGGCCGGGGCCGGCGTGGTCATCGCCTGGTCGACGGTGTTCTTCCACGCCCTGCGTGTCGCCCGCGCGCGGCCGGTGAGCGCCCTGCGCTACGAGTGATCGGCCGGGGCGTGATCGGAGAGCGTGATGAACAGCTCGCTCTCGATCGCCCACTGGCCGGTGACCTTGCGCCAGGCCGCCATATAGGCCCCGGCCATGCCGCCGGCGGTCCAGCGGCCGGTCTCGGCGGCGCGGTCGCCGGCCTGGTCGAGCTCCACGCTGTCCGGCGTGCGCACATAGGCGACGAAGCCCGGCTCACGGAACTGGGCGGCGAAGGCCTCGACGATGGCCTCCGCGCCGAGGATCAGCCCGCCGTCGCCGGCGATCAGCCTCGCGTCGGGGACGAAGAACGGCCGCAGCCGCGCGGCCTGGCGTTCGGCGATCAGCCGGTTGGTCAGCCGACGCCGCGCCCGGATGGCGTCGTCCGGAGCCGTCACGGCGCGGCTCAGGCCGGGTCGGCCGCCAGGCGCTTGTCGAGATAGGCGCCCACCCGGCTTTCGACGTCCGGCAGGTTCTCCATCCAGAAGTGGCTCGCGCCCTCGACCACGTCGTAGTCGATGACGATGCCCTTCTGGGTGCGCAGCTTGGAGACCACGCGCTCCACCTCGATCGGCGGGACGACCGTGTCGTTGCCGCCATGCAGGATCAGGCCGGAGGCCGGGCAGGGGGCCAGGAACGAGAAGTCGTAGGCGTTGGTCGGCGGCGAGACCGAGATGAAGCCGTCGGTCTCCGGGCGGCGCATCAGCAGCTGCATGCCGACCCAGGCGCCGAAGGAATAGCCGGCGACCCAGCACTGCGACGCGGCCGGGTTGGTGGACTGCAGCCAGTCCAGCGCGGTGGCCGCATCGGCCAGCTCGCCGATCCCGCTGTCGAACTCGCCCTGGCTGCGGCCGACACCGCGGAAGTTGAACCGCAGAACCGAGAAGCCGCGCTTCATGAACAGGTGGAACAGCTGCACGGTGACCGGATTGTTCATCTGGCCGCCCGCCTTGGGGTGCGGGTGCAGGATCAGCGCGACGGGGGCCGTCTCGCTCTTGCCCTGCGAATAGCGGCCTTCGATGCGCCCGGCGGCGCCGGTCAGAACCACTTCTGGCATACGAACCCTTTCAGCTCGGGCGCGCCATCTCGGCCGCCCGGAATACTTGACTACTGCGCTGGGTCTTCCTAAGTCGCAACGCAACGGCAAGGACCCGGATCGCGCAAGGCGGCGGCTAATAACATAGCGTCGCTGCGAAACGCGAGAAAACTGCACTGGACCGCATCACATGCGTCTCTCCACCAAAGGCAGATACGCCGTCATGGCCATGGCGGATCTCGCGCGGCGCGACTGCGAGCCGACCCGCGCCGTGGCGCTGGCCGAGATCGCCGCACGCCAGGAGATATCGCTTTCCTACCTCGAACAGCTCTTCGCGCGCCTGCGCCGCAAGGGCCTGGTGCAGAGCGCCCGCGGCCCCGGCGGCGGCTACAGGTTGGCCCGCACCGCCGCCGAAACCTCCATCGCCGAGATTGTCCTGGCCGTGGACGAGCCCCTGCGCGCCACCCGCTGCGCCGCCCAGGGCAAGGGCTGCATGCTGAAGGGCGAGCGCTGCCTGACCCACGACCTCTGGGAGGACCTCGGCCACCGGATCGAGGACTACCTGGCTTCGGTCAGCCTCGCCGACGTGGTCTCGGGCCGCCTTGGGGGAAGCCGGAAGGCCGCATGACGTCGTCTGTCTACCTCGACTACAACGCCACCGCCCCGGTCCGCCCCGAGGCCCGCGACGCCATGGTCCATGCGCTGGAGATCGGCGGCAATCCGTCCTCCATCCATGCCGCCGGCCGTGCGGCCCGCGCGCTCGTCGAGCAGGCTAGGGAAGAGGTCGCGGCCCTGATCGCGGCGCCCGCCTCAACTGTGATCTTCACCAGCGGCGGCACCGAAGCCAATGCGCTGGCCCTCGAAAGCGCCGTCGCCGCCGGCGCGCGGCGCCTGATTGTCTCGGCCATCGAACACGACAGCATCCAGGAAACCGCCCGGGTGCTGGGCGTCGAGGTCGAGGTCCTGCCGGTCACCGCCGACGGCCGCGCCGACCTCGCCTGGCTGCAGACGCGGCTTGCGGCCTGGGACCCGGCGGACGGCAGGCCCTTCGTCACCCTGATGCTGGCCAACAACGAGACCGGCGTCATCCAGCCCGTCCATGAGGCCTCGGAGATCGTGCGCGCCGCCGACGGCTGGCTGCACGTCGACGCCATCCAGGCGGCCGGCAAGGTCATCGTCGACAGTCGCGCGCTCGGCGCCGACACCCTGTCGATCTCCGCCCACAAGCTGGGCGGCCCCCAGGGCGTCGGCGCCCTGACCTTCGGCCCGCGAGCCACGCTCTCTCGCCGCCAGCACGGCGGGGGCCAGGAACGCGGCCGCCGCGGCGGCACCGAGAACGTACCCGGTATCGCCGCCTTCGGCGCCGCGGCGGCTGAGGCCATGAAAGGGCTCGACGAATTCCAAGGCCGGGCGATCTGGCGCGACGCCGCCGCCGCGCGCCTGAAGGCCGCCGGCGGCGTGGTCATGGGCGAAGCCGCGCCCCGCCTCGCCAACACCCTTTGCATCGCCACGCCCGGCTTCGCCTCCGACCTGCAGGTCATGGGCCTCGACCTGGCCCAGGTGATGATCAGCGCCGGCTCGGCCTGCTCGTCCGGCAAGGTCAAGGCCTCTCCGGTCCTGGCGGCCATGGGACAGGGCGACCTCTCCGGCTGCGCGATCCGCGTCAGCGGCGGCTGGAACACCATCGAGGCCGACTGGGACCGCTTCGTCGAAGCCTGGCTCGCCGCCCACGGGCGCCACGCCGCGCGCCGCCAACCTGCCGTCGCCGGAGCGTAGAGTATGGCCGCCGTCCGTCAGACCGTCGAACACGTCGAGAGTCTCGAAAAGTACAAGCACGGCTTCGTCACCGACATCGAGCAGGACTTCGCGCCCAAGGGCCTGAACGCCGACATCGTCCGCTTCATCTCGGCCAAGAAGAACGAGCCGGAGTGGATGCTGGCCTGGCGCCTGGACGCCTTCGAGCGGTGGCTGGCGATGGACGAGCCGAGCTGGGCGAAAGTCAACTTCCCGCGGATCGACTACCAGGACAGCTACTACTACGCCGCGCCCAAGGAGAAGGTGGGCCTGAAGAGCCTCGACGAGGTCGATCCCGACATCCTGGAGACCTACAAGAAGCTCGGCATCCCGCTTCGGGAACAGGAAGTTCTGGCCGGCGTCGTGGGGGCCCCGCGCTACGCCGTGGACGCGGTCTTCGACAGCGTCAGCGTGGTCACCACCTTCAAGAAGGAACTGGCTGCCGTAGGCGTGATCTTCTGCTCGATGAGCGAGGCGATCCGCGAGCATCCCGAACTGGTCCAGAAGTACCTGGGCTCGGTCGTACCGGTCAGCGACAACTACTTCGCCTGCCTGAACGCCGCGGTCTTCTCCGACGGCAGCTTCGTCTACGTGCCGCCGGGCGTCCGCTGCCCGATGGAGCTCTCGACCTATTTCCGGATCAACGCCGAGAACTCCGGCCAGTTCGAGCGCACCCTGATCATCGCTGATGAAGGCGCCTATGTCTCGTACCTCGAGGGCTGCACCGCCCCGATGCGCGACGAGAACCAGCTGCACGCCGCCGTGGTCGAGCTGGTCACCCTGGACGACGCCGAGATCAAATATTCCACCGTCCAGAACTGGTATCCGGGCGATCCGGAAACCGGCAAGGGCGGCATCTACAACTTCGTCACCAAGCGCGCCGACTGCCGCGGCGACCGCTCGAAGGTCTCCTGGACCCAGGTCGAGACCGGCTCGTCGATCACCTGGAAGTATCCGTCCTGCATCCTTCGGGGGAATGGCTCCTCTGGCGAGTTCTATTCGATTGCCATCACCAACGGTCGCCAGCAGGCCGACACCGGCACCAAGATGATCCACCTGGGGAAGGACACCCGCTCGCGGATCATCTCCAAGGGGATCAGCGCGGGGAAGTCGTCCAACACCTACCGCGGCCTGGTCTCGGCCCACCCGAAGGCCACGGGCGCGCGCAACTTCACCCAGTGCGACTCCTTGCTGATCGGCAAGCAGTGCGCGGCCCACACCGTGCCCTACGTCGAGGCCCGCAACGGCCACGCGAAGTTCGAGCACGAGGCCACGACCACCCGGCTCTCCGAAGATCAGCTGTTCTACGTGATGCAGCGCGGGCTTTCGCAGGAAGAGGCCGTGCAGCTCTTGGTCAACGGCTTCGTCAAGGAGGTGCTTCAGGAGTTGCCCATGGAGTTCGCCGTCGAGGCCCAGAAACTGGTGGCCATTTCTCTGGAAGGGAGCGTCGGATGACCTCGCAGATGAAGAAGGACGAGACGATCGCGCTCTCGCTGCGCCATGCCTTCGAGATCGAGCAGGCGCGCCGCGACGCCGACCGCGCCGCCCGCGCCGAGGCCGAGCGCCTCCAACAGGAGGAGGACCTCAGCCGCGCGGGCCAGCTCTACGACGCGCTGATCGGCGATCCGGACTTCCTCGCCGCCCACAAGCTCACCGTCGACTGGCGGCGCTACACCGTTCTGCTGGAGAGCGCCGATTTCCGCATCCGCGCCTACTTCGAAGCCGGCCAGGCGACGGTCAGCGTGGGCGACAAGCGCAACGTCGCCGTCTCCGCCACGCCTGCGCCCCTGAAAAGCGAACAGGCCGACAGCGTCGCCGACGCCCTGCGCGTCGTGGCCCAGTTCCTCGCCGACGAGATCCATTGATGCTGAAGGTCGAAAACCTGCACGCCGAGGTCGACGGCAAGGAAATCCTCAAAGGGCTCTCCCTGGAGATTCCGGCCGGCCAGGTGCACGCCATCATGGGCCCCAACGGAGCCGGCAAGTCGACGCTGTCCTACGTGCTGACCGGCCGTAGCGGCTATCAGGTCACGCAAGGCTCCGCGACGCTCGACGGCGAGGATCTGCTGGCGCTGGCGCCCGACGAGCGGGCCGCGCGCGGCGTCTTCCTGTCGTTCCAGTATCCGCTGGAGATCCCCGGCGTCCCGGCCCTGACCTTCATCCGCACCGCGCTCAACGCCCAGCGGCGGGCCCGCGGCGAGGCCGAGATCACCGCGCCGGAGTTCCTCAAGCTGGCGCGCGCCAAGTCCGCCGAGCTGAAGATCGACTTCGACATGCTGAAGCGGGCGCTCAACGTCGGGTTCTCCGGCGGCGAGAAGAAGCGGATGGAAATCCTTCAAATGGCGATGCTTTCGCCGCGGTTCCTCATCCTCGATGAGACCGACAGCGGGCTCGACATCGACGCGCTTAGGATCGTCTCCGACGGGGTCAATGCGCTCCGCAGCCGCGAGCGCGGCATGCTGGTGATCACCCACTACCAGCGGCTGCTGGACTACATAAAACCCGACCGCGTCCATGTGCTGGCCGGCGGGCGGATCGTCGCCTCCGGCGGGCCGGAACTGGCCCACGAGCTCGAGCGCGACGGCTACGAGCGCTACGAGAAGGCCGCTTGAGCCTCGCCGCCGCCATACGCGACCGCGACGTCGCCGAACTGCCCGGCAAGCGCGACGAGGACTGGCGCTGGACGGACCTGCGCGGCCTGATCCGCAAGTTGCCGGCGCCCTCGGAGCCGTTCGGGGGTGACCCCGGCGAGGGCCCGTTCGACGCGCTCGCCAAGGATAGCCGGCTGATCGTCAACGGCCGCGGCGCGGACCCCATCGAGATCGCCCGCGGCTCGACGGCGACTGTCGCGGCCCGGTTCGTCTCGCGCGGCGCCGGCGTCCACGTGGCGCGGCTGAAAGTCATCGTCGGCCCCGACGCGACGCTGCGCCTTTTCGAAAGCTACGAGAGCGACGGCGGGTCGGTCTCACAGGCCGTGCTGACCCTCACGCTCGGCAAGGGCGCGAGCGTCGAGCGCGTGGTGCTGGCGCAGGACGACGCCGAGGCGATCTCCATCAGCCAGGCGGAGGTGATCCTCGCGCCCCGGGCCAGGTTCGCTCAGACGGTGATCGCCTCGGGCGCCCGCCGGCAGCGGCTGGAGACCCGGGTGCAGCATCCCGGCGGCCACGCCGAGCTGCGCCTCGACGGGGTCTACCTCCTGGCCGGCAAGCGCCACTCCGACCAGACCACGGTCGTCACCCACGAAAGCGCCGACGGGGCCACCGTCCAGCTCACCAAAGGGGTCGTCCGCGACCAGGCGCGCGGCATCTTCCAAGGCCGCATCGTTGTCGAGCGGGGCGCTGACCGCACCGACGCGCGCATGGGCCACCACGCCCTGATCCTCTCCGACCGCGCCGAGGTGGACGCCAAGCCCGAGCTGGAAATCTACGCCGATGACGTGGCCTGCGCGCACGGCAATACGGTCGGCGCGCTGGATGAGGACGCGCTCTTCTACGCCCGCCAGCGCGGCATGTCCGAGACGGAAGCCCGCGCCCTGCTCACCGAGGCCTTCATCGGCGAGGTGATCGACCGCATCGAGCACGAGGCCGCCCGCGACCTGGTGCGCGCCTGGGCGGCGGAAAGGCTGAGGCGCTGACGCATGGCCTTCGACGCCGAAGCGATCCGCGCCGAATTCCCGATCCTGCAGCGGCGGGTGAACGGCAAGCCGCTGGTCTATCTGGACAGCGCTGCCTCCGCCCAGAAGCCGCGCGCGGTGATACAGGCCATGACCCACGCCATGGAGCACAGCTACGCCAATGTGCACCGCGGCCTGCACACGCTCGCCAACGAAACCACCGAGGCCTACGAGGCCGCCCGCAAGTCCGTGGCGCGCTTCATCGGCGCGGAGCCGTCCGAAATCGTCTTCACCAAGGGCGGCACCGAGGCGATCAACCTGGTGGCCGCGGGCCTCGGCGCGAGCCTGAAGGCCGGCGACGAGATCCTGCTCTCCGAGATGGAGCACCACGCCAACATCGTGCCCTGGCACTTCCTGCGCGAGCGGCAGGGCGTGGTCCTGAAGTTCGTGCCGGTCACCGACGACGGCCGCCTGGACCTCGAGGCCTTCAAGGAACTGCTCGGCGAGCGCACCAGGGTCGTGGGGCTGACCCACATGTCGAACGTGCTGGGCACGGTGAACCCGGTGGCCGATCTGATCCGGCTGGCGCACGAGGCCGGCGCCTTGGTGCTGCTCGACGGCTGCCAGGCCATCGTCCACCAGCCCGTCGACGTGAAGGCGCTGGACGTCGATTTCTACGTCTTCTCCGGCCACAAGCTCTATGGCCCGACCGGCATCGGCGCCCTCTACGGCAAGGCCGAGCGGCTGGCCGCCCTGCCGCCCTACCAGGGCGGGGGCGAGATGATCGGGACGGTCACCCTGGAGGCCATCAGCTACGCGGACCCGCCGCACCGCTTCGAGGCCGGCACGCCGCCGATCCTGGAGGCGATCGGCCTGGGCGCGGCCATCGACTGGCTCTCGGGCCTCGACCGCATCGCCATCGCCGAGCACGAACAGGCCCTCTACGACCATGTCCGCCAGCGCCTCAACGGGGCCAACTGGCTGCGCGTACTGGGCGAGGCGCCGGGGAAGGGCGCGATCCTCAGCTTCACCGTCGATGGCGCCCACGCCCACGACGTGGCCCAGATCCTCGACAAGTACGGGGTGGCGGTCCGCGCCGGGACCCACTGCGCGGAACCCCTGATGCGGCGGTTCGGCGTGACGTCGAGCGCGCGCGCCTCATTCGCCCTATATAACACCCACGAGGAGGCCGACGCCTTCGTGGACGCATTGACCAAGACCCAAGCCTTTTTCGCTTAGCATGGCTTTCTTCGCGTAAGATGACCCCGATGGATGACGCCTCCAGCCTCGACGCCAAGACCACAGCGCCCCTGTCGCAGGGGGAGCTCGACGTGCTGACCGACAAGCTGATCGACCAGCTGAAGACGGTCTACGACCCGGAGATCCCGGTCGACATCTACGAGCTCGGCCTGATCTACAAGGTCGACGTGTCGGACGATAAGGACGTGGTCATCGACATGACCCTGACCGCGCCCGGCTGTCCGGTGGCGGGCGAGATGCCCGGCTGGGTGGAAGACGCCATCAGGCAGATTCCCGAGATCCGCTCCTGCAAGGTCGAGCTGGTGTTCGAGCCGCCCTGGGATCCCTCGCGGATGTCCGACGAGGCCAAGCTGCAACTGAACATGTTCTAATGGACCTGAACCTCACAACCCAGCCCCGCGTGCGGCGCGAACGGCCCAAGGTGGTCACGCTCAGCGAGGCCGCGGCCGAGCGCGTTCGCGAGATCATGGGCAAGGCCGAGAAGCCCTATGCGGGCCTGCGCGTGGGCGTGAAGAACGGCGGCTGCGCGGGCCAGGAATATGTCCTGGAGTACGCCGAGGCGGCCGGGCCGCTCGACGAGGTCGTCGAGGACAAGGGCGTCACCATCCTGGTCGAGCCCAAGGCGGTGCTGTTCCTGGTCGGTACGGTGATCGACTATGACGTCAGCCGGCTCGCGGCCAAGTTCGTGTTCCGCAATCCCAACGAGACCGACGCCTGCGGCTGCGGCGAGAGCGTCACCATCGAGCCCGCCAAGCCCGACTAGGCCCGCCGGGCGCTCCGCACCGTCTCCACGCCGAGGGCCGCGGCGGCTAGGATCAGCGGCAGGATGTAGTAGGCAAGCCGGTAGCCAAGGAAGGCGGCGGCGAGCGCCGCGGGCTCGACGCCCGGCAACAGCGCCGCCATCGCACTCTCGAACACCCCGGCGCCGCCCGGCACCGAGGAGATCAGGCCGACGATGCAGGCCACCGCATAGGCGCCCACGAAGGTCACATAGCTCGGGCCGCCGGCCGGCAGCAGGATCCACAGGATCGCCGCGGCGATGCCGTTGTCGACGACGCCGAGCACCAGCTGTGAAAGCGCGTCGCGCAGGCTGGGCAGGGTGACGCTGCGCCCGAACCCGGTGATCGGCCTTCTCCGGACGGCGCAGAGGGTCACATAGCCGGCCGCGCCCGCCAGCAGCGTCCATCCGAGCGCCCTGGCCACCGCAGGCGGGATAGCCGTGCGGGCGAGCTCGGCGTGCGAGGCGAGCAACAGCCCGCCGCCGGACAGCGCCGCCAGCCCCACCCCGAACGAGAAGGCCGCGAAGAGCGTCGTGCCGGCGACCTGGGTCAGGCTCACGCCGTAGCGGTCGTAGAAGCGCGCCCGGATCGCCCCGGAGATCAACAGGTTCGCGCCGATGGCGTGGGCGATGGCGTTGGCCAGGAAGGAGCCGACCTGGGTCGCGCCCAGCGGCACGCGCGCGCCGGTCCAGCGCAGGCCGACCCATTCGATGGCCCCCATCAGGGCGAAGCTCACCGCGGAGAGCACCACCGACAGCAGGATCGCCTGAAGACCCCAGCCGGCCATCGACGCGCGGACGGCGGCGAAGCTCAGGTGGTGGAATTCCCCCCAGAGCACCCAGACCGCGGCGACCAGCATGATCGGCGGCACGATATGCAGGGCCGTGCGAACCATCCCCGCCAGTCGGCGGCGCGGCGGAGACAGGGCCTCGGCGAGCTCGACCTCGACGGGCTCTGGCGGGGCGGAGCGGGGCGCGTCGCGGGCGGTCACGGGGGTGCAGTCTCGGTTGAGTCGGCCGGGTGAGTCCGGGCGCTGAGAGAGGGCGTCGCCGGCGAACCGGTTCCCCTACATATGGGAACCGATAGCCACGGCGCAGGTTCTTCGCAGACAGGCTCTAGCAAGGGAGAACGCACGCCATGGCCCGCGAAGACTGGCAAGACCGCGAGGAGGAGCGCCGCAGGGCGAACCTGGCCGGGCGCGAGGACTTCGGCCAGGCCGACTATTCCGAAGACTACGCCTACGATCCGCGCCGCCGCACGGGCTACCGCGCAGAGCAGGACACCCGGCCGCCGGGCGGCGACAGCGGCCCGGCCGACTATTCGAGCGACCATGTCTATGACGCCGAAAGCCGCCGCGCCTATCGCCGCTATTTCGAGGGCGATCAAGACGCGGGCCGGCGCTTCGTCGGAGACCGCGGTCGGCCTTCCGCCCCGCCTCGGTCCTGGATGGATCGGGCCGGCGATTTCTTCTCCGGCAACCCGCGGGCGGCCAGCCTGGATCCGCAGCCGCGCCGCCGTGGCCCGTCCGACCGCGTGCTCTGGGCGGTGATCGTCGAGCGGCTGGAGGACGAGCGAAGCCTCGATCTGCGCGGCCTGGAGGTGATCGTGGAGGATGCCGAGGTCACGCTCAACGGCTCGGTCCGCCACAAGGCCGATAAGCGGCGCATCGAGGACGTGGCCGACATCGACGGCGTCCGGCACGTCCAGAACAACCTGCGCGTTCACGACCGCGGCCACTGGACATTCTTCTAGGCGCGCGATGAGCAAGCCGATCACCATCGTCATCCCCCACCAGCTTGGCCGGCCGGAGGCGCGGCGGCGTATCGAAGAGGGCTTTGCCGACCTCTCTCGACATTTGGGCGGTTCGGTCGGCGCCCTGGACAAGCACTGGGAGGGCGATCGGCTGAGCTTTTCGCTCACCTCGCTTGGCCAATCGATCTCCGGTTATGTGGCGGTGGCCGACGCCCTGGTGACGGTCGAGGTGCTGCTGCCGGGCTTCCTGGCGATGATCGCGGGCAAGGTGCAGGGCACGTTGCAAAAGGAGGGTCAGCTGCTGCTCGCCCGGAAATAGCGGGCAACCTAAGCCTCACCTTGGGGGTTTTCGTCCTGACACAGCCGAGAGGATAACCCGATGCCCCGCAAGCAGACCGAAGATGAGGCCCGCCGCGCGTTCACGCACGGGTCCGGGGGCGCCAACGCCGACATGGCGGTGGAAGCCGCGCCCGTCCACGAGGACCGCCACATCGAAACGCCGCACCACCGCGAGGTGGAGCCGCTGAAGCACGACGAGAAGCACGACCACATGGCCGCCAAGGAGAAATGCTCCGAGGACCGCCAGGAGGCGCTGCTCGACGAAGCCCTGGAAGAGACCTTCCCGGGCAGCGACCCGATCAGTCCGAAACACATCACCTGACCTGAAGGCGGCCCCGTCTGCTCGACGGGGCCGCCGGTCATGCTAAGCAGGCGCGGTGAAGCTGCCGCCGCCCCGCATCGACCTCAGAGGCCTGACGGCCGTAAAGCTCGGCGTCCGCCGGTTCAGCCTTGAGGATCCCTACTATCTGATCCTGGCCATGCGTTGGCCGACCTTCCTGATCTCGGTCCTGCTGGTGTTCCTGCTGGCGAACCTGGTCTTCGCCACGCTGTTCTGGCTGGCGCCGGGCTCCGTCAACAGCGCGCGGCCGGGGGACTTCGGCGACGCTTTTTTCTTCAGCGTGGAGACCCTGGCCACGGTCGGCTACGGCGTCATGACGCCGGCCACGCTCTATGGCCACCTTGTGGTGACCGGCGAGATCTTCATCGGCATGTTCCTGACGGCGCTGGCGACCGGCGCCTTCTTCGCCCGCTTCGCGCGTCCCTCGGCGCGGCTGGTGTTCAGCGACTTCGCCGTGGTCGCGCCCTACGAGGGCCGCCAGGCCCTGATGGTGCGGGTCGCAAGCCGCCGGATGCAGGGCATAAGCGAGGCCACCGCGCGCATCAGCTATCTGCGCGACGAGCCGGTCGGCCACAGCCGCTTCCGCCGGTTCACGGAGCTCAAGTTGGTCCGCAGCAATATCCCTGTGCTCAGCCTCACCTGGACCCTCATCCACCTGATCGACGAGGAAAGCCCGCTGTTCGGCATGACCGACGCGCGGATGGAGGCGGAGGCGCCGACCTTGATGGTCTCGATCGCCGGCTTCGACGAGGCGATCTCGTCCACGATCAACGACCGCAAGAGCTATCGGCGCGAGGATCTGCGCTTCGGCCACGTCTTCACGGACATCCTGCGCGACCTGCCCGGCGGCTTCATCGAGCTCGACATCACCCGTATCCACGAGACCGTTCCGGCCCCCGGTGGGATTGATCAGGAGGCCGCGGTCAGGGCCTCGTAGGCTTCCTGGGCGGCCAGCCACTCGGCCTCGGCGGCTTCCATCGTCGCCTGGGCGGCGTCGCGCCGGCGCCCGAGATCGGCGGCCTTGGCCGGATCCTTGGCGAAGGTGGCGGGGTCGGTCAGGCGGGCGTCGATCTCTGTCAGTGCGGCTGTGGCTCGCGCCAGGGCCGCCTCGGCCGCCTCGGCCCGGCGTCGCGCGGTTCCGGTCGGGACTTTCACCCTTGGCGCGGGGGGCGGGGGAGGCGGCGGCGCCTTGAGCGGTTCCTCGGCCACCTGGCTCGGCGCACGCGCGGCGACCCGGGCGCGGTCGAGGACGAACTTGGCATAGTCCTCCATGTCGCCATCGAAGGGCTCGATTCCGCCGTCGGCGGCCAGCCAGAGCCGGTCGGCGACCAGTTCCATCAGCGACCGGTCGTGGGTGATCAGGATCACCGCCCCCTCGTAGTCGTTGAGCGCGTCCAGGAGGGCGCGGCGGCTGTCGATATCCAGGTGGTTGGTCGGCTCGTCGAGGATCAGCAGGTGCGGCGCTTCCATGGCCACCATGTTGAGCAGCAGACGCGCGCGCTCGCCGCCGGAGAGATTGGCGACGGTCGTCTCGACCTTGTCGTAGCCCAGGCCGAACTGGGCGAGCTTCGAGCGGCGTTGCGCCTCCGAAGACCCTGGCATTGCCCGGCGGATGATCTCCAGCGGGGTGTCGGTCGGATCCATCGCCTCGATCTGGTGCTGGTGGAACCAGCCGACCTTCAGGCGCGAGGACCGCAGCAGGGTGCCCGACTCCACGTCCAGCGCGCCGGCCACCAGCTTGGCGAAGGTCGATTTGCCGGCGCCGTTGACGCCCAGCAGGCCGATGCGGTCGTCGATATCCAGCCGCAGGTTGAGCTTCCGCAGGATCGGGGCTCCGCCGTAGCCGACATCGGCGCCCTCCAGCCGGATCAGCGGCGGCGGCAACGGCCGCTCGGGAGAGGGCAGCGAGAAGGGGGCGACGCGGTCCTCGATGATGTTGGAGACCGGCGGCAGCTTGGCGATCATCTTCAGGCGCGACTGGGCCTGGGTGGCCTTCGAGGCCTTGGCCCGGAAGCGGTCGACGAACGACTGCATGTGGGCCCGCTTGGCCTCGATCTTCACCCGCATGGCTTCCTGCAGGCGCAGCTTTTCGGTCACCTGCAGCTCGAAGCTGTCGTAGCCGCCGGCATAGAGGTCGAGCTTGCCGTCCTTCAGATGCAGGATGTGGTCGACGGAGTTGTTCAGCAGCTCGCGGTCGTGGCTGATCACCATGGCGGTGTGCGGGTATTTCTTCAGCCGCGCCTCCAGCCAGAGCGCGCCTTCCAGGTCGAGGTAGTTGGTCGGCTCGTCGAGCAGCAGCAGGTCGGGCGCTGCGAACAGCGAGGCGGCCAGCGCCACCCGCATCCGCCAGCCGCCGGAGAACTCGGCCATCGGCCGCGCCAGGTCGGCGTTGGAGAAGCCCAGGCCGGCCAGGATTTCGGCGGCCCGGCTGGGCGCGCGGTCGGCGTCGATCTCGATCAGCCGGGCGTAGATCTCGCCCATGTGCTCCGGCTCGGCGGTCTCCAGGTCGGCCAGCAGGGTCGCGCGCTCGACGTCGGCCGCCAGCACGGTCTCCAGCAGGGGCACGGGCGTCGCCGGGTGCTCCTGGTCCACCGAGCCGATGCGCGCGGCGCGCGGCAGGCCGATCTCGCCCGAGCCCAGTACGAGCTGGTTCAGGATCAGCTTGAAGAGGGTCGACTTGCCGACGCCGTTGCGGCCGACAAGGCCGACCTTGGCGTCCTTCGGCAGGCTGACGGTCGCCTGGTCGAAGAACCGGCGGCCCCAGGCGTCGAATACGAGGTCTTTGATCTGCAACATCGGAGGAATCGCGAAACGGGGCGCGGACCAGCGTTTCGCCGGACCTGCGGAGAAAGGGAAAGGTCAGGGATGAAAAGCCGCGCCGCCGCCTGACCGGGCGCGTCCATAGCAGACCGGCGCGCCCGCGTCATGCCGATCCGGCGGCACTGTTGCAGCGCAGCGCCTTGGCGAGCGGCGGCGGGGCGGGTATAGAGCCCGCCACCTCGCGGCGCGACGCGCCCCGTCACCCTGCCTCAAGAGACGCAAAGACCCTCATGACCGAACGCACCTTCTCGATCATCAAGCCGGACGCCACCGAGCGGAACCTGACCGGCAAGATCAACGCGGTGATCGAGGACGCGGGCCTGCGGATCGTGGCCCAGCGCCGCATCCGCATGACCGAGGCCCAGGCCAAGAAGTTCTATGAGGTCCATGCCGCCCGCCCGTTCTACGGCGAGCTGGTCGACTTCATGATGTCGGCGCCCGTCGTCGTCCAGGTCCTTGAAGGTCCGAACGCCGTCGCCAAATACCGTGAGGTCATGGGCGCCACCAACCCGGCCGACGCTGCTGACGGCACCATCCGCAAGCTCTACGCCAAGAACGTCGGCGAGAACTCGGTGCATGGGTCCGACAGCTCGGAGAACGCGGCGCTCGAGATCGTCCAGTTCTTCACCGAGGGCGACATCGTCGGCTGAGGCTGGCGCCCGAAACCGCCGGCGGGTTTTCCCGCCTAGTATCCATTCCATTCGAAAGCCGTGATGAGAGAAGACAAGATCGGGGGTTTCAACGAAAGGTTGAGCTCCCAGGCCGAAGCCCGCAGAGCCCTGCTGGAAAAGTTCAAGCCGAAACCCACCGTCCAAGCCGCCGTCCTTGAGACCCGCGCTCAGCGCAAGGCCCGCGAAGTCGAGGAGGTCCGCGCCAAGCGGGCCGCCGACAAGGAAGCCGCGCGCCTGAAGGCCGAGGCCGCCGTGGAAGACGCGCGTCTGGCGCTCGCCAACAACGAAGAAGCCCAGCTCGAGCTGAAGCGCCAGGACCGCAAGGACCGCAAGGCCCAGGCCAAGGCCGAAGCCCGCGCCAAACGCGAAGCGAAATCGGCCCAGCGCCGCGGCTGACTCCAGGTCTAGTCTTCCGACCCGCCGGTCAGCTTGCGGGACAGGTCGCCATAGTAGCCCTGGATCAGCAGCTCGACGGCTTCGCCGCGTTCTTCGGCGTTGAAGGCCATGTCCTTGGCGAGCTCGATGGCGGCCGAGCGGCTCAGGCCGTGCTCGATGGCTTTCCCGTCGGAAAAGACCGTCCAGTCTCCATCCTTCAGGGTCACCGCGTACTGAACCATTTCGTCCGTAGACCTCCGCTCGAGCTTGAGCGTGCGGCTATGGTAAAGGTTCCGCCTTGAGTTCCACCGGACGCCCGTGCGGGGTGTGGCGGTAGGCGTCCGCCCAGGCCTCCTTGCGCGCGGCCAGTTCCGCGGCCCCGGCCAGGGCCTTGGCGGTCGCCAGGTCCTCCAGCGCCGCAAGCCAATAGTCGTAATATCGCGAGCCGTCGTCGTCCGGCCCGGCCGCCATCAGGCGTTCGGACAGCGCCTGCGCCCATTCGGTCCAGGTGTAGGCGCCCTGGGCGTGGAGCTGCAGGGCGAGCGCGAACGCTTGGGCCTGCCAGGGCTCGGCGAACACCGGTCCCGCCTCGTCGCGCGGCAGGCGCGGCAGGGTCAGCGGGTCAGGCGCGCTCAAGATAGGGCTCCCAGAGGTCGAGGCTGACGCTGTCGCGGGCGTCGGCGGCCTCACCCCACAGTTCGCGCGCCGTGAAGCGCACGGTGTAGAGCGGCCGTGGGTCCTCGCCCTTGCCGTGGGCGTTGGAGTCCGGGAAGACGTGCGCGCCATGCAGCCGCTCGATCACGCCGCGGCGGCCGCGGGCGTAGCGGGGCAGGCGGGTATGGCCATTGGGATTGATGTTGCGCGCCCGCACCTGATCGCCCGACGCGAACTGCGGCCGGGCCGTCGTCTCGCGGACGTAGGAGCCTTGGCGGCCGAGCGTGCTCTCCACCGCCTCGGGAGCGAGGCGAGGGGTCGCCTTGGCCGAGCCGGGCGCGGGCTGGCCGCTGGCGAACTCTTCCGGGGTCACCAGGCCCTGTTGGAGCAGCCGTTCGCTGAGCGAGCGGAACCACTTTTCGTAGTAGCTCATCCGCAGGTATTCCGGGCCCGGGATCAGCTCGCGCTGGTGGCGGCCGGAGTCGATGTTGGCGCGGGTCGGCGAGGCCAGGCTCATGGCGTGGACCCGGCCCTCCCAGGGGTGATGGAAGACCTGGCCTTCGGCCTCGGGCTCGATGGCGCCGAGCCCCTGCATGCCGCCCATGTCATGGACGCCGTTCACAGCCGCGCCGTCCCGATCATGCCGTCGCGGGTGACGAGGGCGGCCAGCGCGGACTCGTCCAGGCCATCGGTGTCGGCCGGCCGTTCGGGCAGCACCAGGTAGCGGATCTCCGCCGTCGAATCCCAGACCCGGACTTCGGTCTCGGCCGGCAGTTCGGTCCCGAACTCGGCCAGCACCCCGCGCGGATCGATCACGACGCGCGAGCGGTAGGGCGAGGACTTGTACCAGACCGGCGGCAGGCCCAGCACCGGCCACGGGTAGCAGGAGCACAGGGTGCAGACGACGACGTTGTGGATCTCCGGCGTGTTCTCCACGACGATCATGTGGTCGCCCTGGCCGCCCGCGTAGCCCAACTCGGCGATGGCGGCGGTGGCGTCCTCCATCAGCCGGGCCTTGTAGGCCGGGTCGGTCCAGGCCTTGGCCACCACCCGGGCGCCGTTGCGGGGTCCGACCCTGTGCTCGAAGTGGTCGACGATGGCGTCCAGCGCCGCCGGATCGACCAAGCCCTTTTCCACCATCAGCGATTCGAGGGCCTTCACGCGGAGCGCCATGTCTGACGGCGGCGCCTGGCCGTGGTCGTCGCCATGATCGTGGTCGTGGTCGTGGTGATCGTGCGCCATGGACGGAAAATGCGGGAGAAGCGCGGAAAGGTGAAGCCCCGGCAGGTGACCGGACTCGCGTCTCCTGCGATGCTCCGCGGGCTTGGAGGGCTCTTTGCCATGACCACGCCCCACCTGATCTACTTCTCCGATCCGATGTGCTCCTGGTGCTACGGCTTTTCGCCGGTGATCGCCGACATCCGCGAGACCTTCGGCCGCGCCCTGCCGGTCCGGGTGGTGATGGGCGGCCTGCGCCCGGGGACCGAGACGCCGATGACCGAGGAGGCGAAGCTCGAGATCGCCGACCACTGGACCCATGTCCACGAGGCGACTGGCCTGCCGTTCAACGGCGCGGGCATGTCGCGGCCGGGCTTCGTCTACGACACCGACCCCGCCGCCCGTGCGGTCGTCGCGGCCCGGCGCGACGGCGAGGAGATGGCCGCGGCGTTCCTTGGCCGAGCGCAGCGGGCCTTCTACGCCGAGGGCCGCGACGTCACGACGGGCGAGGTGCTGGCCGACCTCGCCGACGAACTCGGCCTCGACCGCCAGTCGTTCCTGGAGACCTGGGCCGCGCCGGAGACCAAGGAAGAGACCTGGCGCGACTATGCGATCTCCCAGCGCGCCGGGGTCACCGGCTTCCCGACCCTGGTGGCCGGGCCCAATCCCGACGGCGTCTATGGCGTCGTCACCCGCGGCTTCGCGCCGGGCGAACAGGTGGTGGGCATCCTCAAGGAATGGCTGGACCGTATCGCGGCCTGAGCTCGGTTGACGGGTTAGATTACAGGTGTACATTTCCTTGGCCGGCAAGTTCCGGGCGAACGGGGAACGACATGCGCAGGTCTATCGCGATCGTCTTGTGGCTTGGCCTCGTGGCGTCTCCGCAGATCTCGGCGGCGCAGGTGGCGGCGCTGACCCCGGAGGCCAAGCAGGAGGTGGTGGCGAAGGCCGCCGCGGCCCTGGCGGACGGCTACGTCTATCCCGACCGCGGCCGCCAGGCCGGCGCGGCCCTGCAGAAGAGCCTCGAGGCCGGAAACTATGCCGCGATCGCCGACAAGGCCGCTTTCGCCGCCCGCCTCACGGCCGACCTGCAGGCGGTGACCCACGACAAGCACATGCGGGTGATGGACCCGGGCGGCCCGCCGCCGGCCGGCGCCCCGGCCGGCCCGCCGCCGCGCAGCCGCGCGGGCTTCATCCGGGTCGACCGACTGCAGGGCAACATCGGCTACATCGCGCTCGCGGGATTTCCGGCCCCTGGCATGTTCAAGGACGCGGCCGACGCCGCCATGCGGGCAGTCGAGGGGACCGACGCCCTGATCATCGACATGCGGCGCAACGGCGGCGGCTCGCCCGAGGCCGTCGCCTACCTCTGCAGCTTCCTCTTCGATCCGGCGCAGCCGACCCACCTCAACGACCTCATCTACCGAAACCGCGGGACCGAGACCTTCCGGACCCAGACCTTCTTCACCGTGGCCGTGCCCAGCCACTACCTCGGCAAGCCGGTGATCCTGATCACCAGCCCGCACACCTTCTCCGGCGGCGAGGAGTTCACCAACGATCTGAAGGTGCTGAAGCGCGCCAGGGTGGTCGGCGAGACCACGGGCGGCGGCGCGAACCCCGGCGGGGTGCAGCCGGTGGGGGCGGGCCTGCTGCTGTTCGTGCCCGGCGGCCGCGCCGAGAACCCCATCACCAAGACGAGCTGGGAGGGCGTCGGCGTTATTCCCGATGTCCCGACCGCGCCCCAGGCCGCCTTCGCCGCGGCCTATAGGGCGGCGCTCGAGGCCGCGCCCGCCGCACCTAGGCGCGCGGCCCTGAAGGCGCGGCTGGCGGCTACGGGCGGCGAGGCGGAAGCCTGGACGGAGGCGGCGCTGCAGACGCCGCGGACCGAGCGCTCGCCCCGCGCCGAGGCGGCCCTGCGCGGGGTGATCGAGCACACGCAGCGCGGCGATTTCGATGCCGCGGCCCTGACGCCCGACCTGGCCGAAGCCGTGAAACCGAGCATGCCGGATGTCCGCAAGGTGCTGGCCGACCTCGGGCCGCTGCAGTCCCTGACCTTCAAGGAGGTCGATATGATGGGGGCCGACGTCTACCACGCGACCTTCGCCCATGGCGGCATGGACTGGGTGATCTACCTGACCGACGACGGCAAGATCGCCGCCGTCTTCTACCCCGTCCCGCCGGTGATCAGCCCGTCGCCGGCCAAGGCCTCCTGAGGTCCTGCGCCGGGCTACTTCAGGCGTGGCGGCGGATTGTGGCCCAGGTCCTGGATCAGCTTGGTGAGCAGATAGAGCCGCGGCGTCACCGAGCCCAGGACGAGATATTCCGTATCGGCGTGGAAGCCGCCGGCCGCCGGGCCAAGGCCATCCAGAGCCGGGATGCCGCCCTCATAGGCGAGGGCCGATTCCGAGGCGCCGCCGTTGCCGCCGCGGGTGATCGTCTTGCCGAGCCCGGCGTAGATCGCCTCCGCCCGCGCCGCCAGCGCCTGTGTCCCCGGGTTTTCGGGCAGGGGCGGGAAGAACGGCTCCTGATGATAGACCCGCACCTTGGTGTCTGGAACGGCGGTCGTCTGGGCGTTCTTCTCCACCACCGCCATCACCTTGGGGAGGTCGGACTTTTCGCGGATGCGCACGCTGTAGGTCGCCGAAGCGTCTTCCGGGATGATGTTGTCCCGGGTCCCGGCCTGCAGCATCGTGAGGTTCATGGTGATCCCGTCGCCGGTCTTCGGGAACACGTCGTCGGCGGCCATCTGGTGGATCAGTTCGGTGGCCGCGTTGCGCCCCTCGCCGGGCGCGATCCCCGCGTGCGCGGGCCGGCCCTTGACCTCGATGTGCAGCCCGACCGCGCCCTTGCGCCAGACGGTCATGACGTCGGGCAGGTCGCCGGGCTCCAGGTTCAACTCCACATCGGCGTCGGCCACCAGCTTGGCGATCAGGCCGTGGGTGCCCGGCGATCCGCCCTCCTCGGAGGTCTCGATCAGGAAGACGATCTGCTTGAAATCCTTGAAGCCGAGATCGTGCAGGATCTGCAGGGCGTAGAGCCCCTCGACCACGCCGCCCTTCTCGTCGGAGACCCCTGGCCCATAGGCCTTCTCCGCGTCCATGCGGAACGGCCGCTTGGCCGCCGTGCCGGGCCCGAACACGGTGTCGATGTGGCCGATCAGCAGGATGCGGCCCTTGCCGGCCCCCTTGAGCGTGGCGACGGTGTTGTCCGGCAGGCCGTCGGCCTCGGCCTTCACGCTCTCCACCGCGTAGCCGAGCGCCTTCAGCCGCGCGGCCAGGATCGCGGCGACCTTGCGCCCGCCCTCGACGTCGCGCGTGCCCGAATCGATATTGACGATCTGCCCGAGCAACTTGAGCTGCTCGGGCTTTGCGGCCTCCGCCGCCGCCCAGACCTTGGCGTCCTTGGCGACGGTCTGGGGGACCGCGGCCTTCGGCGCCGCCTGCGCGGACAGGCCGATCAGCGCCACGGCCCCTGCGGCCGCGATGAATCCGAGCTTCATGGAATCCCCCAAACTGTCGCAATCACCATGGCTGGGTGGCGCAAGCGATCAAGCCGAAACGGCGGCGCGGCCTCAGGTCACCTTGCGCCCTGGCCTTCGGCACGCGATATCGGGTGTGCGACGAGCCGTCGGCAGGCTCGCCAAAGATTCCAAGAAGGACTTCCCCTATGCGTGACCCCGTCACCACCGCGCTGGGCCTCGTGCCGATGGTCGTCGAACAGACGAGCCGAGGCGAGCGCGCCTACGACATCTTCTCCCGGCTCCTGAAGGACCGGATCATCTTCCTGGCGGGTCCCGTCGAGGACGGCATGGCGGCGCTGATCTGCGCCCAGCTGCTGCATCTCGAGGCCGAGAACCCGAAGAAGGAGATCCAGATGTACATCAACTCGCCGGGCGGCGTGGTGACGTCGGGCCTCGCGATCTACGACACCATGCAATACATCCGCAGCCCGGTGATCACCCTTTGCCTCGGCATGGCCGCCTCGATGGGCTCGTTCCTGCTGATGGCCGGTGAAAAGGGCTCGCGCATCGCACTGCCGAACTCCCGGATCATGGTCCACCAGCCGTCCGGCGGCTTCTCGGGCAAGGCCTCGGACATCGAGCGCCACGCCGAGGACATCATCAAGACCAAGGCCCGCCTGAACGAACTCTACGCCAAGCACACCGGCCAGACGGTGGAGACGGTGGAAAGCGTCCTCGACCGCGACAGCTTCATGACCGCCGACGAAGCCAAGGCATGGGGCATCGTCGACCACGTCTGGGAAAAGCGCGAAGCCGAGAGCTAAGAGGCCAGGCGCCGGCGGGCGGCGGCCAGCAGGGCCGCCTGTCCGGCCGCGTGGGTGACGTCGATCCGCTCGTCCGGATCGGCGATGTCGGCAAACATGCCCTTCGGATCTTCGTGGAAATGCAGGAAGCCGCGGGACTTGCGGTAGAACACCCCGCGCTTCTTCTCCTTCAGGCCGGGAAGTTCGCGGATTTTCGCGAGCAGGTCTTCCAGCCGGTCGAGATCGGCGTCGCGAGCGTGCCTCATGGCGTCCCCTTGAAGACCCGGTAGCCGGAGGTTTCGGCCATCGCCAGCATCTCGCGGTCGCCGCTGGTGTCGCCATAGGCCGCCTTGAGCTCCAGCGCCGGCCCGAACGCGGCCTTCAGGCGCACGACCTTCTCCGGTCCCCGGCAATTGGGCGTCGCAAAGCCGCCTTCCACCCGATCTCGGCTGTCGAAGGCGAGTTCGGTGCCGAGGATGGCGTCCGCGCCCAGGCCCCGGGCGAAGGGCGCCACGACCAGCACGGGCGAAGCGGTGACGATCACCAGCCGCACATGGTCGCTCCGCCAGCGCTTCCAGGCCGCCACGGCGTCCGGGCGCAAAAGGCTGCGTGAAAAGCGTTCGGCGAATTCGCGGGCCTCGGCCTCGAGCTGCGTGCGGGGGACGCCGCGCAGGAATTCCTTCACCGCCGCCTGCTTGATCCGCCCGCGGTCGCGGTGGAAGAGGTAGGCAAGCGCGCTCGGCGCCAGCTTGACCAGGCCCCGCGCATAGCGGCCCGGGCCTGCCCGCCACTTGAGGAACGCGGTGAAACTGTCGCGGGTGGTCAAGGTGCCGTCGAAGTCGAACGCCACGATCGGCGGATCGCCGGGCCGATCGGCCAGTCCCGCGGCCCCAGGCGCCGGCCGGTCTTGTGCCATTTCGATCCGTTTCCCATCTAGAATTGCAAGATGTCCGGGATTCGGACGTCGCGCCGCCAATTGTCGCGACCCTGTCGCAAGGCTTGTGATCCCGGGCGGGATCGAGGATTGTCAAGACTTAGACAACCCGCGGCGCGTATTCTGCATTGATAGGGCGGCAACGTCCGTGGGGCGATTCAGGCTGAGACGCCGGTTCGGATCGCCTAGAGAGTGAGAACCGACCATGACCAAGGCCGCGAGCGGAGATTCAAAGAGCACGCTTTACTGCTCTTTCTGCGGCAAGAGCCAGCATGAGGTCCGCAAGCTTATCGCGGGCCCGACAGTGTTCATCTGTGATGAATGCGTCGAGCTGTGCATGGATATCATCCGCGAAGAACATAAGATCTCCTTCGTCAAATCGAAGGACGGCGTGCCAACGCCGAAGGAAATCCGCGAGGTCCTCGACGATTACGTCATCGGGCAAGATCACGCGAAGAAGGTTCTCTCCGTCGCGGTCCACAACCACTACAAACGGTTGAACCACGCCACGAAGAATAACGACGTCGAACTGGGCAAGGCGAACATCCTGCTGATCGGCCCCACGGGCACCGGCAAGACGCTTCTGGCCCAGACTCTGGCGCGAATCATCGACGTTCCGTTCACGGTCGCCGACGCCACGACCCTCACCGAAGCGGGCTACGTGGGTGAGGATGTCGAAAATATCATCCTGAAATTGCTGCAGGCGGCCGACTACAACGTCGAGCGAGCGCAGCGCGGCATCGTCTACATCGACGAAGTCGATAAGATCAGCCGCAAGTCCGACAACCCCTCGATCACCCGCGACGTGTCGGGCGAGGGCGTGCAGCAGGCGCTGCTGAAGATCATGGAAGGCACCGTCGCCTCCGTGCCGCCGCAGGGCGGGCGCAAGCATCCGCAGCAGGAGTTCCTGCAGGTCGACACCACCAACATCCTGTTCATCTGCGGCGGCGCGTTCTCGGGCCTGGAGAAGATCATCTCCGCGCGCGGGCAGGGCGCCTCCATCGGCTTCGGCGCCAAGGTCACAGATCCGGACGAGCGCCGCACCGGCGAGATCTTCCGCCAGGTGGAGCCGGACGACCTGCTGCGCTTCGGCCTGATCCCGGAATTCGTCGGCCGCCTGCCGGTCATCGCGACCCTGGACGACCTCGACGAGAAGGCGCTGGTGAAGATCCTCACCGAGCCGAAGAACGCCTTCGTGAAGCAGTACGTGCGCCTCTTCGACATGGAGAACGTCGGCCTGACCTTCACCGACGACGCCCTGAACGCCGTGGCCCGCAAGGCCATCGTTCGCAAGACCGGCGCGCGGGGCCTGCGCTCGATCCTCGAGGCGATCCTGCTCGACACCATGTACGAGCTGCCGACCTACGACGGCGTCGAGGAGGTGGTGGTCAACGCCGAGGTGGTCGAAGGCCGCGCTCAGCCGCTGATCATCTACGCCGAACGCCGCGACAAGGGCGGCGCCGCCTAGGCGCCAGTCCTCGGCCTGAATTCGGAAAGCCCCGCTGGTGACGGCGGGGCTTTTTCATGCGCGATACTGGCGTCTTCGAACACGGAGGCGCGCTTGGCGATCATCGGCCTGGATCACGTCAACATCCGCACCACGCAGCTCGCCCGGACCCAGGCGTTCTTTACCGACGTGCTCGGCCTCACCGTCGGCTGGCGGCCGGATTTCCCGTTCGGCGGGACCTGGCTCTATGCCGGGGACAAGGACGTGGTGCACCTCGTGGAGGTCGGCAAACCTTCCGCCGCCTCCCGCGGCTCGGCCCTCGATCATTTCGCCTTCGCCATCGATGACTATGAGGACGCCAAGGCCAAGCTTGACGCCGCCGGCATGGCCTATGAGCCGTCCGTGGCGCCGAACGGCGGCATCCGGCAGATGTTCGTCACCGAACTCAACGGCGTGACCATCGAGCTGAACTGCCGCGCGCCGAAGGCGGGATGAACGCGGTCCATCCGCCGTGCGACCGCGCGCTCGCACATCGGGTCACGGCGCTGGCGCACCCGCCGCGCGCCCAGGCGCTGGTGCTGACCGGCACGGTGCTGGGCTCTGGGCTGGCCTTCATCGACTCCTCGGCGGTCAACCTGACGCTGCCGGTGATCCAGCAGAGCCTCGGCGGCGGGTTCGCCGCGGCGCAGTGGATCATGAACGCCTACGCCCTGATGCTGGGCGCGCTGGTCCTGGCCGGCGGCGCCGCGGCCGACCGTTATGGGCGCAAGCGGGTGTTCGCGGCCGGGGTGCTGCTGTTCACCGCGGCCTCCGCGGTCTGCGGCCTCGCCCCGAACCTCACCGTCCTGATCATGGCGCGGGCGCTGCAGGGCGTGGGCGCCGCATTGCTGACTCCGGCCAGTTTGGCGCTGCTCGGCGCCGCCTATGACGCCAAGGGCCGGGGCCAGGCGGTCGGGATCTGGGCCGGCGCCAGCGGCCTCACCAGCGCCGTCGGCCCGGTGCTCGGCGGCTGGCTGACCCAGGCGATCTCCTGGCGCGCGGTGTTCTTCATCAACCTGCCGGTGGCGGCGATCGCGGTCTGGCTGGTGCTGGCCAACGCCAAGGAGAGCAAGGGCGCGCGGTCCGGGCCAGTGGACTGGGCCGGGGCGGCCGCCGTCACCGCAGGTCTCGGCGCGCTCACCTGGGCCCTGACCGTCGCGCCGAAGCAGGGGGCGGACATCCAGGTCCTGGGCGCCGCCGGGTTCGGCGTGGCGGCCCTGATCGGGTTCGTCGTGATCGAAAGAAAGGCGGCCAACCCCATGACGCCACTGACACTTTTCAAGTCGCTGACCTTCTCTGGCGTCAACGCGCTGACCTTCCTGCTCTACGCCGCCCTGGGCGGGGCCCTGTTCCTGCTGCCGTTCGAGCTGATCCGCGCCCACGGCTATCCACCCTCGGCGGCGGGCGCCGCGCTGCTGCCGTTGTCGGTGGGCCTCGCCGTGCTCTCGCCGGCCGCCGGACGCCTGGCCTCCCGGATCGGCGCCCGGCCCCTGCTGATCGTCGGGCCGCTGCTGGTCGCCGCCGGCTTCGCCCTGCTGGGCTTGCTGTCTCAGGACGGAAGCTACTGGACGTCGGTCTTTCCGGGCCTGGCGGTCCTGGCGGTGGGCGCGGGCGTGGCCGTGGCGCCGCTCACCGATGCGGTGCTGGGCGCGGTGGCCGACGAATATGAAGGCGCCGCGGCCGGGGTGAACAACGCCGTAGCCCGGGTGGCGGGTCTGCTGGCGGTCGCCCTGGTCGGATTCGTGATCGCCGGATCGGACCCGAAGGCCATCGCGGCCGGATATCGCGCGGCGATGATCGCCGCCGCTATGGCCTCCGCGGCGGCCGCGCTGATCGCCGCCCTCACGGTCAGGCCAAAAGCCAAGTCCCGGGCGCGGTAATGCTTGCTACGACATGACGAGCATCATCTAATACACAGATGGCCGACAGAGCGATCATCGTCGTAGGCGCCGGAGACGCGCTGGGCGGCGCTATCGCCAAACGCTTCGCCCGAGAGGGCTACGCCGCGGTCATCGTGCGCCGGCACGCCGACCAGCTCGAGCCGCTCGCCGCGGCGATTCGCGAGGCGGGCGGCCAGGCGCACCCCTTCGGGCTCGACGCCCGCAAGGAGGAGGACATGACCGGCCTCTTCGCTCGCGTGGAGGCCGAAATCGGTCCGGTGGAGGTCTGCGTCTTCAATATCGGCGCGAATGTCCGCTTTCCGATCGCCGAGACGACGTCCCGGGTGTTCCACAAGGTCTGGGAGATGGCCTGTTTCTCCGGCTTCCTGGCCGGCCGCGAGGCGGCGAAGGTCATGACGCCGAGGGGGCGCGGGACCATCCTCTTCACCGGCGCCACGGCCAGCGTCCGCGGCCGGGAGGGCTTCGCCGCCTTCGCCTCGGCCAAGCATGGCCTGCGCGCGCTGGCCCAGAGCATGGCGCGCGAGCTGGGTCCCAAGGGCGTGCACGTGGCGCACACCATCATCGACGGCGCCATCGACACCGCCTGGATCGCCGAGAACTTCCCGGAGCGGCACGCCCTGAAGAGCCAGGACGGCATCCTGAACCCCGAACACATCGCCGACGCCTATTGGGCGCTGCACGTCCAGCCGAGGGACGCCTGGACCCACGAACTCGATCTGCGGCCCTGGATGGAGGCCTGGTGACCATGGGTCAGATGGTGGAATTCCTCTTCGATTTCGGCAGCCCGGCGAGCTACCTGGCCTATCAGCGGGTGCCGGACCTAGCGGGCCGGACGGGGGCCAGGATCGTCTACTTGCCGATGCTGCTGGGCGGGATTTTCAAGGCGACCGGCAACGCCTCGCCGGCCGCCATCCCGGCCAAGGGCCGCTGGATGAACGCCGACCTCGCGCGCTGGGCGCGGCGCGACGGCATCGAATTCCACCGCAATCCGCACTTCCCGATCAACACCCTGCACCTGATGCGCGGCGCGACCGGTCTGATCGACGATCCGCGGTTCATGGCCTACTGCGACGCGGTTTTCGACGCCATGTGGCGAGAACCGAGGAATCTCGGCGATCCGGCGGAGCTTGCGCCGGTGATCGAGGCCATCGGCGTCGAGGCCGACGAATTCCGAGCCCTGGTCGAGCGCGACGACGTCAAGGCGCGGCTCAAGGCCGCCACCGAAGGCGCGGTGCAGCGCGGCGTCTTCGGCGCGCCGACCTTCTTCGTCGGGAACCAGATGTTCTTCGGCCAGGACCGCATGGATTTCGTCGAGGAAGCCCTGATCAGACCGGCGGCTTGAGCCAATCGTTCGCAATCCCCACATATCGTTTAGGGTCGGAGCATAGAGTTGCGCGCTGGACCTCGCCTTTTCGGCTCCAAAGGGCCGTGAATCGCGATGGGACCCAGTGTCGCGCAAAGGGATTGCCCCGCTTGAACCACGGATCAAACGGTCCACATAAATCACCGAAACCCGTCGCCTTCGGGGACGGACGGATCGTCCGACTCAGACGCATCGTCTGGGTGACTGCGATCCGGGAGGCCGGGCTGCGCGACCAAGCGGCCGGTCAGGAGTTGAAGCATTATGTCTGAGATTAAAATCCTCCCAATCCTGCCCTTGCGGGACATCGTTGTCTTCCCGCATCAGCCGGTTCCGCTCTTCGTGGGTCGCGAGAAGTCCGTCCGCGCCCTGGAAGAAGCGATGAAGAACGACGGCAAGCAGATCCTGCTCGCCACCCAGAAGGACAAGGACGACGATGATCCCTCGCCCGACGGCATCTATGACGTGGGCGTGGTCGCCACCGTCCTGCAGCTCCTGAAGCTGCCCGACGGCACCGTGAAGGTGCTGGTGGAAGGCCGCGCGCGCGCCGGCATCTCGCGGTTCACCGACCAGGCCGAGTTCTACGAGGCCGAGATCGCCTATGTGGCCGAGGATGGCGTCGGCTCGGCCGAGGCCGAGGCGCTGAGCCGCGCGGTGGTCGAGCAGTTCGAAAACTACGTGAAGCTCAACAAGAAGGTCCCGCCCGAGGCGCTGGCCGCGATCCCGCAGATCGACAATCCCGGCGAACTCGCCGACCGCATCGCCAGCCACCTGTCGGTGAAGATCGCCGAGAAGCAGCAGCTCCTGGAAGTCTTCAACGTCGTGAAGCGCCTGGAGAAGGTCTACGCCCTGATGGAGGGCGAAATCTCGGTCATGCAGACCGAGAAGAAGATCCGCAACCGCGTGAAGCGGCAGATGGAGAAGACCCAGCGCGAGTACTATCTGAACGAGCAGATGAAGGCGATCC
>NZ_JBEPUO010000024.1:0-50932 GCF_041691455.1 Phenylobacterium sp.
GCGAGATGCACCAGGGCTGGATGTTCCGCATCCACTCGAAATAGGTCTTCTCCCAAGCCTTGGGCACGAAGACCGTGCTGCCGTCCTCGATGGCCTTGATCGCCGGCTTGGCCAGGACCTCGGCGTTCACGTACCACTGGTCGGTCAGATAGGGCTCGACGACGACGCCGGAGCGGTCGCCGTGCGGCACGGTGTGGCGGGTCTTCTCGACCTCGCGCAGCAGGCCCAGGCGCTCGAATTCCTCGACCACCTTCTTGCGCGCCGCGAACCGGTCGAGGCCGCGGTACTCCGGCGGGGCGTTGTCGTTGATCTTCGCAAAGTCGTCGAAGATGTTGATCATCGGCAGGTTGTTGCGCTTGCCGACCATGAAGTCGTTGAAGTCGTGGGCCGGGGTGATCTTCACCGCGCCGGAGCCCTTCTCGGGGTCGGCGTAGTCGTCGGCGATGATCGGCACGGGTCGGCCGACGATCGGCAGGCGCACGGCGCGGCCGATCATGGCCTTGTAGCGTTCGTCGGTGGGGTGCACGGCGACGGCGGTGTCGCCGAGCATGGTCTCCGGCCGGGTGGTGGCGACGACGATCTCGCCCGAGCCGTCTTCCAGCGGATAGGCGAAGTGCCAGTAGTGGCCGTCCACCTCGCGCTGCTCGACCTCGAGGTCGGAGATGGCCGTCTGGAAGTGCGGATCCCAGTTCACCAGCCGCTTGTCGCGGTAGATCAGCTTTTCCTTGTAGAGCGTCACGAAGACCTTGCGGACGGCGGCCGAGAGGCCCTCGTCGAGGGTGAACCGCTCGCGGCTCCAGTCGCAGCTCGCGCCCAGGCGCTTGAGCTGGTTGGTGATTGTACCGCCGGACTTGGCCTTCCACTCCCAGATCTTCTCGACGAAGGCGTCGCGGCCGAGGTCGCGCCGGCTTTGATTGCCGGCCTCGGCGAGCTGGCGCTCCACGACCATCTGGGTGGCGATGCCGGCGTGGTCGGTGCCCGGCAGCCACAGGGCGGCCTTCCCACGCATGCGCTCGAAGCGGATCAGCACGTCCTGCAGGGTGTTGTTGAGCGCGTGGCCGATGTGCAGCGAGCCGGTGACGTTGGGCGGCGGGATGACGATCGAGAACGGCTCGGCGGCCGGATCGTCGATCGGCGAGAAACCGCCCGACGCCTCCCAGGCGGCATAGAGGCGCGGCTCGACGGATTTCGGATCGAAGGTCTTTTCAAGCATGGCTGGGCGGTGCTTACACGTTCCTCCCCCACAGGGGGAGGTGGCCCGGAGGGCCGGATGGGGTTTCCGCTCAAATGGTTCGGAAACCGCCGGAGCCGACCTCGGAGGAAGCCCCCTCAGTCAGCTTCGCTGACAGCTCCCCCTTAGGGGAGCAACTGGACTAGCGTACTCGGCCGCGGGCGATGCGTTCGACTTCGGCCTCGACGGCCGTTTGCACGATGGCCGGCAGGTTGTCGTCCAGCCATTGCTGCAGGAGCGGACGCAGGAGCTCGCGCACCACGTCCTCCAGCGTGCGGTCGCCCCGGGGCATGGTGATCGCCGCCGAGAGCGCACCGAAGGACGAGGCCGCGGCGCTCGCCACGCGCTCGCTCACCAGGGCCTCGACCGGCGCGGGCTCGGCCTCGGGTTCAGCGGCGATGGGCTCCGGAGCCTGCGACGGGGTCACCACATCCAAGTCTCCGTGGGTTTCCACCTTTTCGGTCAACTCCAACGCCTCCTCTTCGACCATCGGCTCCGGCTCCGGCTCGGGAGCGGCGGCGACGGGTTCCGGCTGGGCCGCGACAGGCTCCGGCTCGGGTTCGGGTTCGGCTTCCAGGGCGACGGGCTCCTCGGCGGGCGCAGGCGCCGCCTCGGCCTCCTCAGGGGCAGGCGCGTCATCCTCCGAGATGATGCGTCGGATGGAGGCGAGGATCTCCTCCATGGTCGGTTCTTGTGAGGTCTGTTCGGACATGCCGGCCGCCGAGCGAAAAATGAATCCGTTGCAACCCAGCCTAGACCATTTTCAGCCGAAGGGGAGGCCCGCTTCGACAGACCTACTTCTTAGGCGCGCTCGCGGCGGCCGGCGCGGCCGCCGGCGGCGGTTGCAGGCCGGGGCCGATCGGCGCCTCGCCGGGCCGGTCCGCGCTGATCGGGATCGGCGGGAAGGCGACCACGCGGTCGACCACGGAGATCGGCTCTTCCCAGGGCACATACCCCAGGGTGAACCGCAGCTTGTGGAAATTGCGCTTCGGATCGTACTGGGTGATCGAGGGGATCAGGTCCTTGGCCTCCAGCCGGCCCATGGCCGCCAGCACAGTGGCCTCGGAGAGATAGGCGTCGTGCTTGGCCGCCACGGCGGTCAGCTCGTTATTGCGCAGTTCCTGTTCGGCGTTCAGCACGTCGAGGGTGGTGCGCAGGCCCAGCTTCTGCTCGAGCGTCGTGCCCTCGGCGGCGATCTGCGCGGCGCGGACCGCCTCGGCGGTGGAATCGATGTTGGCGCGCGAGGCGACCAGCTGGTTCCAGGCCTGGGTGATGGTCTGCAGCACCGCGCGGCGCTGCGTCTCGATATTGATCTTGTCGGTGTTGTTGCGCTCGACCGACTGGCGGATGCGCGAACTGGTCAGGCCGCCGGTGAAGATCGGCACGGTGACCACGGCGAGGCCCTGGATCTCCTTCGACCAGCGGCCGCTGTCGAAGGGCTGCACGGAGCCCGAGAACCCGAGGGTCCCCCGCAGCGAGACACTCGGCATGCGTTCGGCGCGAGCGGCGGCCACACGCGCGCGGCTGGCCTGCTCGGCGAACTGCTGAGCGCGCAGGAGGGGGCTGAACCGCTCGGCGATGCCAAAGGCGTCGTCGGGGTTGTTCGGCATCAGGAAGGCGAGCGTGGGCTCGGGCGTGAGGTCGCCGGGATTCTGGCCCACCACCGCGGCATAGTTGGCGCGGCTGATGCCGAGCTGGGCGATCGCGGTCTGCAGCAGCGCCTGGGCCGCCGCCAGCCGGGATTCCGACTGCGCGACGTCGGTGCGGGTGAGCTCGCCCACGTCGGCGCGCGCCTTGGATTCCTCGAGCTGCTTGCGCAGGACCTCGACGTTCAGCTGCCGGATGCGCACGCCTTCCTGGTCGCGGCGGACGTCGACATAGGCCTGGACGACGGTCAGCAGCACCTGGGACTCCACCCGGCGCAGGGTCTCGCGACCCGAGAGGATGTCGCCCTCGGCGGCCGAGACCGCCGCGGCGGTGCGTCCGCCGGTCCAGATCGGCTGCGACAGGTTCAGGCCGAGGCTGCCGGAGTTGATGAAGTTGCGGCCATCCCCCTGGAGTGGCAGCACCGTGTCGGGAACCCCGTCGCCGTTGGTGTCGATCGCCTGGGTGCGGGCGGCGCTCGGCGAGGCGAATTCGGTAAAGGCCGCCGCGCCCTGCAGGCTGATCTGCGGGCGCCAGCCGGAGCGGGCCTGCACGTAGTTCTCATCCAGGGAGCGCTGGGTGGCGCGCTGGGCCTGCAGGCTCGGGTTGGTGTCATAGGCGAGCGCGATCGCGTCGGCGAGGGTTTCGGCGCACGCCGGCGCCGCAAAGGCCCCCGCGACACCTGCACTAAAGATCGCGGCGAGCAGGCGTCCGCGAAGGCTCTTCGACATTACGTATCCCCGAAACAGGCGAGCGAGACTTGTTCTATAGGCTGAGGTGTGGCGCCAACACCTAGGCCGCGTCACCTTAAGCTTTTTTCACCACGGCGTTCCTCCAGCCGTTCATACCGCTACTCGAAGGCGAATCCGTGCTCGGCGGCGAACCCGGCCATGATCGGCGGCGTGGCGTCGAACGCCTCGCGCCGGCCGACGCCATCCTCGGCGCGGATGTAGATGCAAGCCTTGCCCACCGGTCCGTCGCGCTCGATCACGGCCAGGCGGCCGCGCAGCGCCAGGGCGTCCAGCCAGGCGGCCGGCGCGCGGGCCACGGCCCCCTCGCAGACGATGACGTCATAGGCGGCGTCGCCAGGAAGCTGCGACAGGTCGCCCTCCTCCAGCCGGGTCACCCCCAGGCCGAGATGTTCCAGCACCGCGGCCGCATAGGGCGCGGCGATCGCCAGAGCGCGCTCGCCCGGCATCGGCCGCACCGCCTGCAACAGCTTGGCCACATCGCGCGGCTTCAGCAGCGCGCGGCCCGGCGCATATTCGACCTCGATGTCGGCGTAGGCGAGGTAAGCCTTGGCCGGCGGCAGGAACCGCTCGCGGGCGAGGTCGCGCATGGCGTCGTGCAGGCGCACATCGGTGACGTCGGCGGGGCGCACCTGGCTCTCCACCATGTTCAACCGGGCGGCGGCGGGGTCGGCCATCGAATGAAGTCCTCGGGACGCGCGTAGAGTTGTCGTCGGCTTATAGGTCTGCGCCGCGGACCAAGGCAATCGTGGCCATGGCGCATGGCGTCCGTGACGCACCGTTGCCCCGGCGCGGCCCATCTGTTAGCGATCCGCCCGCTTCGGCGGCCTGATGGCGGAGTGGTTACGCAGCGGACTGCAAATCCGTGCACCCGAGTTCGATTCTCGGTCAGGCCTCCAACCTTCCCCGCACTGGAAAGCAGGCGCCCAGCCGCCGATGCCGACGCGGTGACGCCATTCGGGAGCAGGGCGTCCCGTTCAGGACGCTGCGTCGAGAAATGCCCTGAGACGCAGCCATTCCGCCTGCTTGCGCTCGAATGGGATTGCGTGCGCCGGGCTGCTGGATGGGAGCGTGATGAGCGCATGGCCGTCGCTGACGCCGAGCTGCTTGCGCCCGATCTCCGACGCCTTTCCGCCATTGAAGGCGATGGCTCGCAGCGAAGGCAGCGTCGCTGTGAACTGCCCTAGAGCGTTGGGGCTGTGGCCGCGGATGTTGGCGTCCAGGCTCCCGGTCCGGTCGGCGGAGCGAATGACGTCCCACAGCCCGACCCCGGCCGCGAGCAGCGTCGCGAGGCGAGCCGGATAGGGCGATCCCGTCAGCTCGACGCCGATCACCGCCTCCATGAGCCGCCAGAACTGGTTGCGGGGATGGGCATAGTACTCGGACCGCTTGAGGGAGACTTCCCCAGGCAGGCTGCCGAGCACCAGGAGGCGCGTCTTCTCGTTCGCCACGGCGGGAAACGAGGATTTGCTCGTCGTGGCGCTGGCTGGGGTCGCGCTCATCTGCCGGCCGGCGCCGCCATGCCCGCCCCGCTCAGTTCATCAGGCGCTGGGCCAGGTAGGTGTATTCCAGCGCCACCCGCATGGCCCGCTCGTTGAGGTTGGCCGAGGCCGCGTGGCCGCCGTCGACGTTCTCGTAGTAGAGGTAGTCGTAGCCGAGTTCCTTCAGCCGGGCCGCGGCCTTGCGGGCGTGGGCCGGGTGGACGCGGTCGTCCTTGGTCGAGGTTTCGATGAACACCCGCGGATAGGGCTTGTTCGCCGCCAGCAGCTGATAGGGCGAATAACTATCCAACACAGCGCGTTCAGCCGGGACCGCGGGGTCGCCGTATTCGCCCACCCAGGAGGCCCCGGCGCCGATGTGGGTGTAGCCGATCATGTCGAACAGCGGCACCTGGATGACGACGGCGTTGTAGAGCTCCGGATGCTGGGTGAGCGCCACGCCCATCAGCAGGCCGCCGTTCGAGCCGCCCATGATGCCGAGCTTCTTCGGGCTGGTGATCCGGCGCGCGATCAGGTCCTGGCTGACGGCGAAGAAGTCCTCATAGACCCGCATGCGGGTGAGCTTCAGGCCCGCATTGTGCCAGCGCGGCCCGAATTCCCCGCCGCCGCGGATATTGGCCAGGACATAGACTCCGCCCTTCTCCAGCCACAGCTTGCCGACCGCCGAGGCGTAGGCCGGCGTCGAGGAGACCTGGAATCCGCCATAGGCCGTCAGCAGGGTGGGCGCGGTCCCGTCGAGCTTCAGGGTCTTGGGCCGCACGACCCAATAGGGGATCTTCGTGCCGTCCTTCGAGGTGGCCCAGAGCTGCTCGACCACGTCCTTCGAGGCGTCGAAGCGCGCGGGCGTGGTCTTCAGCATCTCGGCCTTGCCGGAGGCGGCGTCGGCGAACCACTGGCTCGATGGCGTGAGGAAGCTCGTCACATTGACGATCATGCTGTCGTCGGCGTCGGAGGTGGAGGTGACCCCGATGGTGGAGTCCTTGGGCAGGTCGACGGCCGATGAGGTCCAGCCCCTGGGCCCGTGCCGGAAGCTGACCAGCTTGGCCTTGACGTTGTCGTAGAGCACGACGCCCAGGCGGGTCTTGGTGTCGACCACCTCGTCGATGGCCTGGCTCTGGCTGGGCCGCAGGATCAGGGTCCCGGCGAGCCTGGCCGGCGCGGCCTTCACGGCGTTGAGGTCGAAGGCCAGCAGGTCGCCCTGCTTGAAGCCCTTGGCCGCCCAGTCCTCCTCCAGGGTCACCACCATCTGGCCGTCGACATAGGCCTGGATGGTGGACTTCTTCGGCAGATCGAGCCGGACGGCGCCCTGGTCGGTGACCAGATGGTATTCGGAATTGAAGGTGTCGAGCGGCCGCTGGATGACCAGCGCGCGGACCTTGCCGTCCGGATCGGTCAGGGTGATCGGCGAGACGCCGTAGCCGCCATCGGCCGCGGTTCCGCGATAGACTTCCTGGGCCGCCGACAGCGGCTGGCCGCGCTTCAGCAGCTTGGCGACGTATGGGTAGCCCGACGTCGTCACCTCGCCCTTCGTCCAGTCGGTGGCGACGGCCAGCGTGTCGTGGTCGATCCATTCGACCCGATGCTTGCCCTCCGGCAGGTGGAACCCGCCGTCGACGAACTTGCCGGTGGCGGCGTCGAACTCGCGGACCTCCACGGCGTCCTTGCCGCCGTTCGACAGCGAAACCAGGCAATAGCGGTTGGCCGGCTTCAGGCACTGGGCGCCCTTGTAGACCCAGTTGGCGGACTCGGCCTTGGCCAGGGCGTCGATGTCGAGGACCGTCTTCCAGTCGGGCGTGGCGGTCCGGTAGCTCGCGAGCGTCGTGGTCCGCCACACGCCGCGTACATGGTCGGCGTCCTGCCAGAAGTCTCGCACGATCCCCTCGCCTTCGAGGCTGACGTTGGGGATGCGGTCCTTCGCCGTGGCGATCTTCAGGGCGTCGGCGTAGAGGCCGGCGTAGCGCGGGTCGTTCTGCAGCTGCGGCAGGGATCGCGCGTTCTCGGCCCGGGCGAACGCCAGCGCCTTCGCGCCCTCGGCCTCTTCCATGTACGCATAGGGGTCGCTGGTGGGGGCCGCGGCCATCAGGAATGCTCCCGCCAGGAGGGCCGCCATCGCACGCACGATCATGATCTTTCGACTCCCCGACTGTTCGCCGCTGATAGGGGGCGATGCCGACAGGAAGCTCAAGACCCTATCGCACACGCTAAGCGCGTGGGATGGAGGGGGTGCGATGCTAGATGTTTGTACGGATTGATCCGAACAGGAAGGCGCGCAGGATGGGCGATGCTCCCTAGGCCGCAGGTCCATGAATAGGTTGCCGTTCGCCTTCAGCTTGGCCCCGGGGGACGGCGGCCACCCGATGCGCGCCTTCTTCCTGGGCCAGTCCCTGGCGGTGCTGGTGGCCGTGGCCACCCTGGGCGCCCACCAGCTGCTTGGGCCGCCCTTCAGCCACTCGGTCTATCTGTTCTGCCTGCCGGCCCTCTTGATCTGCGCGGGTTTGAGCGGCCGAGCTTCGGGCCTCAGCGTCACCCTGATCCTCGCGGCCGGGGCCTTCGTCGCCGACGCCTATGCGGGCCTCTCGGAGCCCGAGCGGATCGGGCGGGTCGCGATCTTCCTCGCGTTGGGCGCGGCGGTGGCCTACGGGGCCGGGCGGCTGCGGACGACCGTCGCCAAGCAGGCGCGGACCCAAGCGATACAGGCGGAGCGCGAGGCCATCCTGCGCGCCAGCCTCGACGCCGTCGCCGACGCCAGCGTGGTGATCGACGACGCCGGGATCATCGTCAGTTTCAGCCACGCCGCGGAGCTGCTGTTCGGCTGGGCGTCCGCCGACATCGTCGGCCGGGACGTCAGGGTGCTGATGCCCGCGCCTCACACCGACGCTCACGACAAGTACGTTCAGCGCTATCTGCAGACCGGCGAGCGGCGGGTGATCGGCAGCTCGCGCCAGGTCGTGGGGCGGCGCCGCGACGGCTCGGAACTTCCGATGGAGCTGCGGATCGGCGAGGTGCGCATCGGCCCGCGCCGGTATTTCATCGGCGTGGTGCGCGACCTCACGACGATCCGCGACGCGGAGCGGCGCTCGGACGAACTGCACGCTCAGCTGACCCAGATCTGGAGCCTGAACTCGATGGGCGAGATGGCTTCGGTGCTGGCCCATGAACTCAACCAGCCGTTGTCCGCGGTCGCCAACTACCTACGCGCCGCCCGGACGCTGATCGCCAATCTGGAGATCGACGACGACGACCTGCTCGATGCGGTTTCGCGGGCCGGCGACCAGGCCGTGCGGGCTGGCGAGATCATCCGGACGATGCGTGACCTAGCCACACGCGGCGGCACGGAGCAGAAGCCCGAAAGCCTGTCCGGCATCCTCGGAGAGATTGAATTCATTATTAACCTCATGGTCCGAGATGCTGGCGCGCGGATATTTTACAACCTCTACAATGGGGCAGACACAGTACTGGCCGACCGTATCCAGATTCAGCAGCTCGTGGTTAACTTGGTGCGCAACGCCATCGATGCAGTCGCCAAGTTCCCGGATAGAGAAATTCGCATTTCAACCCGTCCGGAGGCAGATGGGAAACTCCTGACGACAGTCGAAGATAGTGGCCCGGGCGTCGATCCCACGGTCATGGGTCGCGTCTTCCAACCTCTTGCCAGCACCAAGGCGACTGGAATGGGGCTAGGCCTTTCGATCTGTCGGGCTATAGTAGAAAATCATGGCGGGCGAATTTGGGTCGAACCCAGTCCGTTGGGAGGCGCCGCCTTTAGTTTCGTGCTGGCGCGGACGGGTGTGACTGATGATGACGCCAGCGGCCGACCGGACCGTGTTCGTCGTCGATGACGACGAGGCCGCGCTGGACTCGCTGGTCATGCTGTTGCGTTCGGATCGACTCAACCCGCGCGGGTTCTCTTCCGCCGCGGCCTTTCTGGAAGCCCTTCAGCCGGACGCCCGCGGATGCATCATCAGCGATGTCCGGATGCCCGGCATGGACGGTGTGGAGCTGCTCAAGACGCTCAAGGGCATGAATTGCCTGCTGCCGGTGATCGTCATCACCGGCCACGCCGACGTCACCGTCGCGGTGCAGGCGATGAAGTCCGGCGCCGCCGATTTCATCCAGAAGCCGTTCGAGAGCGAACTGATCCTGCGGCTGGTCCGCGCCTGCCTGGAAGACAACGACGACCTGGTGGATGCTGACGCCAAGCGCGACCGGGTGGCCCGCCGCATCGAAAGCCTGACCCCCCGCGAGCGCCAGGTGCTCGAGATGATCATGCAGGGCTCAAGCAATAAGGTCATAGCGGCGAACCTCTCCATCAGCCCGCGGACGGTCGAGATCTACCGCGCCAATGTGATGTCCAAGATGCGGGCGGACAGCCTGTCGGACCTGATCCGCATGACGCTCGCCAGCGGCGCCGCCTGACACCCAGCCGACGCCTAGGTAGATGCCCCTAGGTAGTGCCTCTGGCGTGCAAGCCGCCCCCGGGTATGCTTGATTCGAACATGCAATGGCCCGCAGACCGACAGTAGCGAAGCGTCCCCAAACCGCCCTTCCCGCCGAGGGCGGGTCGACGGCGGAACGGCTGGCGAGCCTGCATCGCTCGTCCGGAACCCTGGCTCACGATTTCAACAACCTTCTCGGCGTGATCCTCAGCGCCAACGAGCGCCTGGCGAAGGAGCTCGGCGAAGGCACCGACCAGCAGAAACTGGCGCTGCTCAGCCTCGAGGCCGCCGAACGCGGCGCCGACCTGATGCGCCGCCTGCTGGCGCAGACCCATGACGAGCCGCCGGAACTCAAGGCGGTCGACTGCGCCGAGGTGCTGCAGACCCTGCGCCGCCTGGCGCGCCAGGCGATCGCGCCGGATGTGCGGCTGGCGGTCAACGCCGCGGTCACGCCGCTGGCCTGCGCCGGCGACCGGACCGGGCTCGAGATGGCGCTGCTCAATCTTTGCCTCAACGCCGGCCAGGCGACGCCGCCTGGCGGCCTTATCTCCGTGCAGGCCTGCGCCACGCGGCTGAGCGTCGCCGAGGCCCGCAAGCTCGGCCTGGCGTGTGGCGGCTATGTCGCCTTCGCGGTCCGCGACAGCGGCGAGGGCATGTCCGCGGACACCCTGGCGCGGGCCACAGATCCGCTGTTCACCACCAAGGCGACCGGCACGGGCCTCGGCCTGAGCTCGGTTCTCGAATTCTCAGCCTCCGAGGGCGGCGCGCTGGCGCTGGAATCCTGCGAAGGCCGCGGCACGACGGCCACCCTCTACCTGCCGCTGGCGCACCTCGCCGCCACCGCGGCCGCCGCCTAAACCCCACCCAGTTCATCCCACAGGCGACCCGGGCCCTGATCTTGGCCGGCGCTCCTGTTCGCGCGACCGCTGCAAACGCAAAAAGGGCCGGACGCGCGTCGCGTCCGGCCCTCCTGGCGCTGGCTTGGGGAGGCGATCAGGCCGCCAGCGCGTGCACTTGAACCTCGGTTTCGGGCTTGGCCTGGGCCGAGGCCGGGGCGTCGCGCAGCATGTAGCCGCCGCCCCATACGGTTTCGATCTGGCTGGCGCCCTCGCTCGACTGGGCGAGCTTTTTGCGCAGCTTGCAGACGAACACGTCGATGATCTTCACCTCGGGCTCGCGGAGGCCGTTGTAGAGATGGTTCAGGCACATCTCCTTGGTCAGCACGGTGTTCTTCCTGAGCGAGAGCAGTTCCAGCACCTTGTATTCACTGGGCGTCAGATGGACCGGGATGCCGGAGACCTCGGCGCTGCGGGTGTCGATGTTCAGCGCGATGTTGCCGGTCCGGATGATCGATTCCGAATGACCGCGCGAGCGCCGGACGACCGCATTGATCCGCGCCGCCATCTCGGCCTTGTGGAACGGCTTGGTGATGAAGTCGTCGGCGCCGGCCGAGAGCGCCAGGACCTTGGTGTCGAGGTCGCCGGACGCGGTGACCATGATCACCGGCGTCTTGATCCGCTTCAGCCGAAGCGCGCGAAGCACCTCCATGCCGCTCATGTCCGACAGCTCGAGGTCGAGCAGCATGACGTCGTAGTCGTAGACGTTCGCCAGCTCGATGGCGTCCTCACCGAGGTCCGTCGAAAAGACGTTGTGCCCTTCGGCGGTAAGGCGCAGCTCAATGCTCTTAGCCGCAACCGGATTGTCTTCCACCAACAGAATATGCATCAGCTTTCCCGTCCTTTTGAGTGGTTTGAATTGTGATCGATCAGCCGATCTGACAGCGCCACGATCTGTGACATGCGAAAGGGCTTGGCGAGGACCGCGTCGGCCCCCAGGTGCTTTGCCCAGCTCAGGTAGTTCTGGCGGCCGCCCGGCCCGGCCCCGGAGATCGCGATGATCTTCGGCGGGGAGGCCTTGCGGCGGATCTGCATGATCGCGCCGATGCCCTCCATCTCGGGCATGACGATGTCGGTGACGACCAGGTCGGGATTGTAGGCGTCCAGCAGACGCAGGCCCTTGCGGCCGTTTTCAGCGGAGAGCGTCGTGTAGCCCGCGGCCTCGAAGGCCTGGCCCATCAGCCACAGCAGGGCCGGATCGTCGTCGATCAGCAGGACCTTGCCGCAGGTGCGGCCGTCAAGGTCTTGCGTGGCGCGGCGAGGGGTGGGCATGGGGGCGAACTCAGCTGGTTGACTTATGGTTAATGGGTTTAACCATGCTGATTCGCAGCCATCACCCCGAGATGACTACCTACGTGGAGTCCCGTAGGGGTTGAATTTTTAGCTCAATAGGCGGGCGCGCCGAGCCTCCCGACCGCCCCAGACCTTCAACGAATTCAACGCCGCTCGCGCCAGATGGACATCGCGAGCCGCGGCCGCGCCACGAACAGGATCAACCACACAGCGAGCACGCCGAGGTAGCGCAGGCCCCGGCGGCGCGGCCGGAATTCGGTTTCGTAGAGATTGGCGTAGTCGGCGATGACGCTCATGGCGGCCTCCTCCTTATGAATGAGGAGAGGTTCTAGGCGCCCGCTGCGTCAGTTTCGGTCGCATGGGCGCGGCGGGCGATTTCGATCTGTTCGATCAGCAGGGCCTTGAGCCGGGCGGGCCCCAGCACCTGGACCTGGTCACCCCAGGTGAAGAGGTGCCAGGCCAGCTCCCGCATGCCACTCGCCCTGAAGCTGACGATCACCGCGCCGTCCGGCTGCGGCTCGACGTGCTGGTTGGCATGGAACCGCCAGCGCAGCGCACCCTCGGCCGAGGCCGGCAGGATGCGCAGCACCACGTCCTCGGTGTCGTCCTGGTAGATGCCGAAGCTCTCGTCGGCGTAGTCCTGCAGCGAGAAGCCGGGCGGGCGGCTTCCTGGCCGGCCGGTCGCCGCCACCTCGTGCAGCCGGTCGAGCCGCCAGTTGCGCGGGCCGCCCTCGCCTTCCGCCGCCACCAGGTAATTGGCCCGCCCGAACAGCACGCCATAGGGCGTCACCTCGCGCGTGCGCCCGGGATTGGAGCCGCCCTCGTAGCGGAAGGTGAGCGTCGAGAGCGACATGACCGCCTCGCGCACCGCCGACAGCACCCTCTCGTCCTCGAAGGGCCGGGGCCCGGCCTGGACGGCGATCGTCTCGGCCTGCAGCAGAGCCTCGAGATCGGGGGCGAGCTTGCGCCGGGCCGCCGCCCGGGTGGCCGACAGCACCTTGCGCTCCAGCGACCTGAGCGCGCCTGCCCGCGCGCCGGCCCCCTGCTGGGCGAAGGTCTCCGCCGCCGCCGCCAGCGCCGCCAGTTCCTCGGCGGTCGGCGCCTGGAAGAGGCCGTCGAGGCCGGCGGGGATGCGGAACCGCTTGGTCGGCGGATCGTCGACCTCCTCCAGCTGCGGGAAGACGTCGCGCACGGCGTCGCGCATCCGCTCGGCGGTGCGTCGCCCGACCCCCAGCCGCTCGGCCATGTCGTCGAGGGTCAGGCCCTCCGAGGTGCTGGCCAATAGCCGCGCCAACTCCAGCAGCCGTCCGGCCTTTTCATGTCGCATGGAAACCTACGTCCGATTCTGGCGCACCCAAGGAACAGAAGGGAGCCACGGACATTCCGCAACTGGAGACTTCCCATGGCTTCGCAATTCTCCCGCCGACGCTTCGCCGTCCGCCCGTTCGAGGCGCCGGTGCTGGAGCGCCCCGCCCTCCCCGGATCCGTGGTCGACGCGGTGCTGCGCTTCCACGACGAGGCCCAGGACCAGGGTTCGGGCCGCACGCTCCTGCGCCTCAGCCCCAAGCGCCTGAAGGCTCCGGAGGTGAAGGCCTGCCTCGGCAAGCTCGCCGCCCGCGCCGCCAACGTCGCGATCCTCTGGAATGAGGACGAGAGCCAGATCATTCGGGTGTTGGAAGCGGCCTAGTCGTCTGGGCGCTGGACCAGGCCGCGCCGACCGCGGCGGCGATGACCGCCGCGATGCCGCCCATCTGGGCCAAGGCCAGGCGCTCATGGAGCAGCACCCACCCCGACAGGGCGCCGAAGGCCGGCTCCAGGCTGGTGAAGACCGCGAAGGTCCGCGACGGCATGCGGGCCATGGCATAGAGCTCCAGCGAGAACGGGATGACCGCCGAGAACAGCGCCACCATCGCGGCCAGCGGCAAGAGGGCCGGCGTGATCAGGGCCGCGCCGGCGTGCGCGACGCCGATGGGCAGCATGATCGCCGCGGCGATGCTCACGGAGAGCGGCGCGGCCGACTGGCCAAGCGCCCCGCCGGCCACGCGGCCGCAGAGGATGTAGCCCGCCCAGCCGGCGGCCGCCCCCAGGGCATAGGCGACCCCGACGCCGTCGAACTTCGCGCCGGCCGCGCCGTGTCCGACCAGGGCCCAGACCCCGGCGGCAGCCAGCACGGCCCACACCAGATCGCGGATCCGGCGGGACCCGAACACGGCGACGGATAGAGGCCCCACGAACTGGAGCGCGATGGCGACTCCCAGCGGCATCCGCGAAATGGCGGCGTAGAAGAAGCCGACGGCGGCGGCCACCGAGACACCCAGACCGGCCACCGCGAGCCAGGGCGCATCCTTCGGCCAGGCGCGCCAGGGCCGGGAGATCGCCAGCAGCATGAAGGCGCCGAGGGTCAGCCGCAGGGCCGCGGCGCCCTGCGGACCCATCACCGGAAACAGCGACTTGGCGAAGGCGGCGCTGACCTGGAACGCCGCCATGGCGGTCACCACCGCGGCGAGCGGCAGGAGGATGGCGGCCCGCCCAGCCGGGCGCGGCGTCAAGGCGCCGGCGGAGGCGTGCCCTCCGGCCTGTAGCTCGGCTGGTCGATGGCGAGCTGGTCGGTCGCCATCACCCGGAGCGCGGCCAGCAGGCCCTGGGTTTCCACCATCAGCTCGCCGGCCCGGATGCGCTCGCAGAGTTCCTCATTGAGGCCGGCGTAGTCGCCGTCCCGTCCGAGCACCTCGCTCATCCGCGCCACGGCGGCGGCCTCCGCCGCAGGCCCCAGGGTCAGCTCGCGGCCGACGGTCGCCAGCGCATTGGCCGCCACTCGGGCCAGGAAGGCGTTGCGCGGATCGAGGCTCGGGCGGATCTGGTCGATCCAGGCGGCGACGGCCTCCGCCAGCTCCTCGGTGCGGGGATGAGTGATCACAGGCCCTGCTCCAGAAGGGTGACGAGGTCGGCCTCGGTTTCCGAGACGCGCCGGCCGATCATCGGCCGCTCGACGGAGCGCTCCGTCCCGTTGGCCCAGCTCATGTACATGGTCAGGCACATGACGCCCCAACGCAGCGAGCCCAGCATCTGCCAGAACCGCACCCGCGAAAGCTCGATCGGCCGTCCGCCGCCGGCCGCGTAGCCGGCCAGCAGGTCCGCGTAGTCGCCGAAGCCGCCCACCGGCCGGTCGGGCCGCCCGAAGCGCCAGGAGTTGGTGCAGATCCAGCCCATGTCCTCGGCCGGGTCGCCGATGTGCGAGAGCTCCCAGTCCAGCACCGCCGCCAGGCCCGTCTGCGGATCGAACATCAGGTTGCCGTTCCGGAAATCGCCGTGCAGCAGCACCGGCTCGACGGGCTTGGGCGTGTGCTTGCGCAGGTACTGGAAGGCCAGCTCGAGGATCGGCCGCCCGGCGCCGACGGAGCGGTAGACCTCCTCGTAGCGGTCAAGCTCGCCGACCCCGTCGACGGTCTTCAGCTTCAGGCCTTCCGGCGGCGGGGTGGCATGGATCTGGGCCAGCACCTCGCCGCACTGGCGGGCGAGATCGCCACGCACCGCGTCGAACCGCGGATCGGAGACGATCCGCTTGCCGAGGGTCTCGCCGTCCACCCGGCCCATGACATAGGCCTCGCCCAGCCCATCGGCCTCGTCGCAGATGTGCCGCACGGGCGGGACCGGCGCGCCGCGGGCTCCGGTGGCGCGGATCAGGGCGGCCTCGGTGGCGAGGCTGATCGAGCGGGCGTTCTCCGGATCGAACGGCGCCGAGCGGCGCCGCAGGATCAGGTCCTCGCGGCCGAGCGCACCCTCGATCGCGAAGCCCCAGGTCTCCATGCTCGCCCCGCCGGACAACCGTCCCGCATCGGCCAGTTCGGCGCCCTCCCCGCCCAGGCGGCGGGCCAGCTTTTCGAGGGCTGATGGAACATCGACTGTCATGACCCCACGGAATAGGTGGTTTGATCTAGGCTGGCGATGTGGCGGGTCCCGGGCCCGCTTGTAAATCCCGACCCAACGTCAAGCCGCCAAGAGCTTGTGTGAGAGGAAGCGACCATGGACTTCGATCTGCCCAAGGATCTCGTCGACTATCTGGCCGAGCTCGACGCCTTCATCGAAGCGAAGATCAAGCCGCTGCAGGCCCAGGACGACAACGAGCGGTTCTTCGACCATCGCCGCGAGCACGCCCGCACCGACTGGGACAACAACGGCCTGCCCCGCAAGGAGTGGGAGGAACTGCTGGGCAAGGCCCGCAAGCTCGCCGACGACGCCGGCCACCTGCGCTACGCCTGGCCGCCGGAGATGGGCGGCAAGGGCGGCACCCAGCTCGCCATGGCGGTGATCCGCGAACACCTGGCGGCCAAGGGGCTCGGCCTCTTCAACGACCTGCAGACCGAACACTCGATCGTCGGCAACAACCCCTTCATCCTGATGTTCAAGGAGTTCGCCACCAACGCCCAGTATGAGCGCGACGGCGAGAAGCTGCTGGGCGGCAAGATGCGCACGGGCTTCGGCCTGACCGAACCCAACCACGGCTCCGACGCCACCTTCATGGAGACCACCGCCGTCCGCCAGGACAAGGCCGGCCAGCCCGGCTGGCTGATCCGCGGCGAGAAGATGTGGACGACCGGCATGCACGTGGCGACCCACGTGATGGTCTTCGCCCGCACGAGCGGCAAGGACGGCGACGCCACCGGCATCACCTGCTTCATCGTCCCGGCCAACTCGCCCGGCGTGAAGATCGAAGAATATATGTGGACCTTCAACATGCCGACCGACCACCCGCGGGTGAGCTTCACCGACGTGTGGATTCCGGAGGACAGCTATTGGGGCCAAATCGACCGGGGCCTCGGCCTTGGCCAGAGCTTCGTGCACCAGAACCGCATCCGCCAGGCGGCCTCGTCCCTGGGGGCGGCGCAGTTCTGCGTCGACGAGAGCGTGAAATACGCCCGCCAGCGCAAGCCGTTCGGCAAGGCGCTCAGCGAAAACCAGGCCATCCAGTGGCCGCTGGTCGAGCTGCAGACCCAATGCGAGATGCTGCGGCTGCTGATCCGCAAGACCGCCTGGCAGATGGATCGCATGGAGCACAAGGAGATCGAGCGGACGATCTCCGACAAGGTCTCGATGTGTAACTACTGGGCCAACCGCCTGGTCTGCGAGGCGGCCGACCGGGCCATGCAGGTGCACGGCGGCATGGGCTATTCGCGGCACAAGCCCTTCGAGCACATCTACCGCCACCACCGCCGCTACCGGATCACCGAGGGCTCCGAGGAGATCCAGATCCGCAAGGTCGCCGCCTATCTGTTCGGCTACGCAGGACCCAAGCGCCGCGAGTTCGACGCGGCGGGCATCGGGCGCGACGACTACGTCCAGCCGGTCCCGGCGCGGCCTTAGGCCGCCGCGGCCTCGGCGTAAAGGCTGTCGAACACCGGCGGCAGGCTGTCCGGCAGGCCGAGCAACGGCCCGGACGAAAGCAGCAGCACGACCTCGTCGCCCTTCAGCGCGCTGAGCGCGCCCGTGGCCTCGTCGGCGGTGCGGACACCCTGCACGGGCACGCCGGTGGCCGCGGTGCGGGCCAGGATCTCCTCGAAGCTCGACTGGTGGTGGCTGGCTGCGCCGTGGGTCGGCGGCGGGACGATCAGCACCCGGGCCGCGCCCTGGAAGACCGTGTCGTACCAGGCCAGCGCGTCGCGGCTGCGCCAGGAGAAGGTGTGCGGCTCGAAGACCACCGTCAGCGGCCGATGCGGATAGTGCAGCAGCAGCGCCTCGATCGCCGAGCGGGCTTTCTCGTAGGAGGAGCCGAAGCCCTCGATCACCGGCACGGCGGACCGCGTGGTCAGCCGGTCGAGCCGGCGGCGGATGCCGGCGAAGCTGGCGACGCCGGACTTCAGGGCCTGCTCACTGACCAGGCCACGCTCCAGGAGGTAGGCGCAGACGCCGACGATATTTTCGATGTTGTGCTCCCCGAGCAGGCTGGTCGAGAGGCCGATCCGGGCCCCGTCCGGCCGCACCAGGACGAAGCGGCTGATGTCGCCATAGGCCACATCCTCGGCCCACCAGCCGTCGCAGCGCTCGGTGTCGTACCAGACGATGCGGGCGGCCGCCGCGCCGGCGATGGCGCGGATCGGCGGGCTTTCGCGGGCGACCAGCAGGCCGTCGGCGGGCAAGAGGCGCAGGAGATCGCGGAACGGCGCCTCGTAGTCGGCGAAGGTCGGGAAGACGTTGACGTGGTCGTGGACCAGCGAGGTCAAGAGCACGTCGCGGGGATGATAGAGCAGGAACTTCGAACGGCGGTCCGTGGGCCCGACGATATATTCGTCGCCCTCCAGCACCACCTCGGCCGCCTCGCCCCAGTGGCCGGTGTCCGGCAGCGAGGGCGAGATCGCGCCCACCATCCAGCCGGCGTCGCGGCCGGCCTCGCTTAGTACATGGGCCATCAGGGCGGTGCAGGTGGACTTGCCGAAGGAGCCCGCGACCACGGTGTTGGTGCGGTTCGCCGTCGCCTGGCCCACCAGCTCCGGGAAGGTGGTGATCCGCACGCCCCGCCGGCGCGCCTCGGCCACCTCGGGATTGGCCTCACCGCCCAGCTTGGCGCTCGCGCCCAGCACCAGCACGTCGAGGCCGTCGGGCAGGTTCGCGGCGTCGAACCGGCGATGGAACGGAAAGCCCAGGCCCGCCACATAGGTCGACATCGGCGGGAAGACATCCTCGTCCGATCCCGAGACCTCGTGGCCCGCCTCGCGCATCATCAGGGCCGCGGCGCTCATGCCGGCCCCGGCGACGCCGGTGAAGTGGATGCGCATCGTGAGCGCTTCCTTTCGACTCGTTCGGCCCCCGCGCTCAACGACTAGCCGATTGCGCCGCCGGCTCCAATCCGGCCGTGACGAAGGGTCCCGTTACCAGGTCTTTTCGACGCCAGAAGGTCGTTAACTCGGCCTTAACCACGCGAGTCCAACCTCGCAGTGTCTTCCATGAAGACACCCCACCATCACCGACTTTTTCCAGCCCGGCGCTCGCGCCGGGCTCTTTTTTTGCTTTGGTGACTGTTTTTCTCTGGCTGACTTTTCAGAGGGGCTCAGCCCCGCTTGCCAGCCTGCGCCGGCCAGCGTATACGCCCGGCCCTCGACGGCCCTATTCCTCGGTAGCTCAGCTGGTAGAGCGCGGCACTGTTAATGCTGATGTCGCAGGTTCGAGTCCTGCCCGGGGAGCCATCGTCCACCTTGCCCACAGCCTGAGTCTGGCCGCCGCGGGATCACCGCCCCTGGCGCGCGGCCCCTGAGGCCGCGAGCGTCCAGACCGCCGAGCTCAGCGTGATGGCGATGAAGAGGCCGGTGCTCTCCATCCGATCGTTGGGATGGGCGAAGACCCGGGGGATGTGCACCAGCAGCACGAACGAGGTCATCATCAGGGCCTCGGCCACGGCCGCCCAGCGCCGCTGCACCCCGAAGATCACCGCCAGCCCGGCCGCCAGGTGGATTCCGCCCGTCAGGTAGGTGAGCTGCAGGCGCGCCGGCAGCCAAGTCGGGACCATAGAGGTGGTGAAGGCCGCATAGACGAAGTGCGACAGACCGAAGACCACGAAGCAGAGGCCCATCGCCACGACCGCGATCCGCTCCGCGCCGCCGGCCTTGGCCTCGCGGCCGGCCAGGTAGGCGCCGGTGGCGATGACCAGGGACTCGCAGACCGCCTGCCAGCCGCCCAGCTCCAGCGGCCTGGCGAGCGCGCCCGGCAGATGCAGCACCACGACCCACAGGCCGACGAAGACAGCCGCCAGCGCCGCGCCCCAGGGCCGCGAACGCCGGAACAGCAGCATCACGCCGCTGGCCAGCAGGATCAGGCCGGACGCGGTGGCCAGCTCCGGACGGTTCGGCCAGGACTTCGGGACCGGCTGCCAGACCATCGCGAAGTCGCGGTAGAACAGCGAGAGCAGGCCGAGCCCGATGAGCCCCGCGGCCAGGCCGATCGGCGCCCAGGCCGCCCAACCGACCGCGCCTCTTCCCTTGCCCCGTGACGCCATGGTTCACTTCCCCCTTGCCCGCCGCCGCAGGCCTCACCAAGTCAGCGTCGCCGATCCTGGTTCGATGATAGCCACTGGATAGACCCGATGGCCGATCCCGTCCGCATCCTGCTGCAAACGACGATTCCCTACACCGAGGACGATTGGCACATCGGCCGATTTTCCCGCCTGCGGGACCATCTGGCCGGCCTGCCGGGCGTCGAGGTGACCGCCCGCAACCGCGAGGCGCCGCCCGGCCAGACCGATCCGGTGCTGGGCGCGCTGGATGCGTCCGACTTCGACGAGATGTGGCTGTTCGCCGTCGACGTGGGCGATGGCCTCAACGCCGACGAGTGCGCCGCCATCGGCCGGTTCCGCAAGCGCGGCGGCGGACTGATGGTCACCCGCGACCACATGGACCTGGGCTCGTCGGTCTGCACCCTGGGCGGGGTCGGCGACGCCCACTATTTCCATTCCAAGAACCCCGACCCCGACACCAGCCGCCAGGTCCGCGACGACCAGGCGACGCGCGACATCGACTGGCCGAACTACCACTCCGGCGCGAACGGCGACTTCCAGCCGGTCAGCGTCGTCGGCGAGCGGCACCCGGTGCTCGAAGGCGTCACCCGCCTGCCCGCCCATCCGCATGAGGGCGCGGTGGGCGCGCCGGCCAAGCACCCCTCGGCCCACGTCATCGCCACCGGGGTCAGCCGCACGACCGGGCGGCCGTTCAACCTCGCCGTCGCCTTCGAGGCCGATGAGGAGGGCGGACGCGCGATCGCCGAGAGCACCTTCCACCATTTCGCCGACTACAACCTCGACCCGGCGATGGGTGCGCCCAGCTTCGTCAGCGAAGCCCCCGGCGACGGTTTCAGGCGCGATCCCGCGGCGCTGGCCGAGACCCACCGCTATTTCGGGAACCTGGCGCGCTGGCTCGCGGGAAGCTAGCGCCCGCGCTGGGCGCGGCGCGTGCGGCGGTTTTCCGCCTGCCGGAGCTCGACGCGGGACAGGTTGGCGCGCCGGATCTTGGCGCCCGCCTCGTCATAGAGGAACGGCACATAGGCGAAGCGCTCGCCGCGGGTGACCGGCGTCGCCTCGTGCAGCAGGTTGCAGCCGAAGACCGTCGCCCCGCCGACCGGCGGCCGATAGGTGCGCGGGCCGAACTCCGGGAACCGCAGATCGCCGCCGTCGAAATCGTCGTTGAGGTTGATCGAGACCGCGAACTTGCGGTGCGCGGTGCCGGCGGTGACGTCGTCGCGGTGGCGGGAGAAGAAGCCCTGGTCCTCCGCGCCGTAGCGGCAGATCAGATAGCGCTCGATATATTTGGCCTGCCAGCCGAAGGCGCGCTTGAGCATCGGGAAAAGCCGGGTCTCCAGGCGCTCGCCCAGCGCCTCGATCAGCTCGTCGTCGTTGATGGTGACGTCGGTGCGGCGCTTGAAGAACGGATCGACCTTGAGGACGGTGCGGCCATCCTCGTCCTTGACGAAGCCTGACGGCGTCTGGTCGCCGGTCCGGTAGTGGTCGATCAGCGCGGCGCAGAGTTCGGGCTCGAGGATCCGCGGCAGGGTCAGCACCGGCGCGACCTGGGCCTCGGCCTCGCGGGGCGCGTCCATCAGCGCGGCGGTCAGCCGGTCGAGCACCGCGCCGATGGCTTCGATCGGCTCGACCATGGCGATGCGAAACGCCGGATCGATCAGGAAGACGGCCGGGCGCAGGTGCTGCGCATCGGCGACGCCATAGAGGCGGCTGATCCGGCAGTCGAAGTCCCAGAAGAACCTCAGGCCCGGTTCGGAATTCGCCAGGCCCCGCTCGAGGCGGTCGGCGGGATCGACGCTGATCCCGAAGAAGGCGGCGTCGAAGTCGTTGAACAGGTTCCGCCGCGCGACGATCTCGGTGAAGGCCTTCGCAGACGCGGGTTCGCCCAGGGTGCCGAAGGCCATCAGGACGATCCAGCGTCCGGCGGCGACTTCCAGGCTGTAGTGGTCGTTGTTGTCGGTCGCGGCCGTGAAGAAAGGCGCGGGTTCGCCGACGTGCGGCACGCTCGCCACAGGATTGAGGACGCTATCGCCGTCCATGCCGCTGGTCTCCCGTCAGGCCCGATTCTGGACCTCGCCACCCCTCGCCCGCACCTGGCTTCAGCAGATTGCGGCCGGCGTCTTCCGCGCGCTTCGGCGCATCGACGCAATGACGGTATGGCAGAGAGGGGTTTCTAAAGTATCTCGCGGCCAGGGCCGCCTGGTGTCGCGGATGTCGCGTCCGTGTCGCACTCAGGCCGGAACTGTGACCGCCGGCCCCACCGCCGCCTCGCCCGGTCCCCGACGGATGAACAGCGCAGCGGCCGCGGCGATCAGGCCAAAGCCGCCCGCGGTCACGAAGGCGTCGACGTAGGTCCCGGTCAGATCGCGCAGGAAGCCCGCCCCGAAGGCCGCGACCGCCGCGCCCGCCTGGTGGCCGACCAGCACCCAGCCGAAGACGATCGGGGCCTCGCGCTCGCCGAAGTTCTCGTTCGCCAGCCTCAGCGTCGGCGGCACGGTGGCGATCCAGTCGAGGCCGTAGAACACCGCGAAGACCGAGAGGCTGGCCAGGTCGAACCGGCTGAACGGCAGGGCGATCAGCGAGAGCCCGCGCAGGCCGTAGTACATGAAGAGCAGCTTGCGCGGATCGACGCGGTCGGTGAGCCACCCCGACGCCGTCGTGCCGACCAGGTCGAAGACGCCCATCACCGCCAGGAGGCCGGCCGCCGCGACGATCGGCAGGCCCATGTCGCCGCAGAAGCTGATCAGGTGCGCGCCGACCAGGCCGTTGGTGGACAGGCCGCAGACGAAGAAGGTGCCGAAGAGGAGCCAGAACGCCGGCTTCCGCGCCGCGCCGATCAGGGCCGAGAAGGCTAGGCCGATGCTCTCCGACGCGCGGCCGGCCGGCGCGGCCGCGGCGACCTCCGTCGCGCCATAGGGCGCCAGGCCGATGTCCGACGGCCGTTCGGCCATCAGCAGCGCCACCAGCGGGATGAGCGCCGCGCAGGCCGCCGAGACGGTGACCGCGACACCTTGCCAACCGCCGTGCTGCAGGATGGCCGCCATCAGCGGCAGGAAGATCAGCGACCCCGTGGCCGTCGACGCGCTCAGAAGGCCCATCACCAGGCCGCGGTTGGAGACGAACCAGCGGTTGACCACCGCCGCGCCCAGCACCGAGGCGACCGCGCCGGAGCCCATGCCCGACAAGACGCCCCAGGTGGCGACGTACTGCCAGGGCTGGCGCATCAACAGGCTGAGCGCGGTGGAAGCGCTCATCAGGGCGAGGCCGGCGAGCAGCGTCCGCTTGATCCCCAGGGTCTGCATCAGGGCGGCGGCGAACGGCCCGACCAGGCCGTAGAGGAAGATGCCGACCGCGGCGGCCAGCGAGATCTCGCTCCGCGGCCAGCCGAAGGCGTCATGCAGCGGAGTCATGAGCACACCCGGCGCGGCGCGCAGGCCGGCCGCCGCCAACAGCGAGACGAAGGTCGCGGCGACCACCACCCAGGCATAGTTCTGGCCGAACGGCCGTCTCGCGGAAGTCATCTGCCTAGGCCCCTCTGATCCGAGGGCATATAGGCGATCGGCTAAATCCCTAGGCCTCAGTTTTTCTGGGGATCGGCCCAGGCGGCCGGCCCTACCAGGACCCCACGTTGGGCATCGAGGTCCAGGGCTCGGCGGGCGGCAGGGCGGCTCCGGCCTGCAAAAGCTCGATGGAAATATTGTCGGGCGACCGCACGAAGGCCATGCGTCCGTCGCGCGGCGGGCGATTGATCACCACGCCCTTGTCCTTCAGACGTTGGCAAAGCGCGTAGATGTCGTCGACCGCATAGGCCAGGTGGCCGAAGTTGCGGCCGCCCTCATAGGCTTCGGGATCCCAGTTGTAGGTCAGCTCCACCATCGGGGCCTTGCTGGCCTTGGCGGCGGCCTCATCGCCGGGCGCGCAGAGGAACACCAGGGTGAAGCGGCCGCCGGGATTCTCGGTCCGCGACGCCTCCACCAGGCCGAGCTTGTCGCAGTAGAAATCCAGCGAGGCGTCAAGGTCCGCGACCCGGACCATGGTGTGGAGGTATTTCACGAGTGGTTATCCTTTACAAAGTAAGCTCTGCGACACGTGGTCACGCGGCGCCCATCGTGGCGGCGTGTTCAATGGGCCGCTGCGAAACAGAATAACCGCCGTGTTGCTATCCTGTCCGCGATTTCATTTGCCCTCGCGTAACAGTGGCATCACAAGCGCGCGGAACCTGAAGATGAGGCCGCGCATCAGATACGGCCCTGATTCGAGAGAGCTGTAGGGGGCCGGGGACAGCTGAATGCGGATGAAATCCCAGTATCTGTTTGTGATCGTCGCAGTCGGTGCGGTCGCGCTTTATTTCATTGTCCGCAGCCTGTTCAGCGCGGGCGCGCCCGAAGCCGCGCATGCCAAGACCACCGGCCCGGCCGGCCCGCCGAGCGTCCAGGCCCGGCTGATTCCGGAAGTTGAGCGCCAGTACGACCTGGTGATCCGCGGCCGCACCCAGGCGACGCGCGCGGTGGTCGTGCGCTCCGAGACCGCCGGCGTCGTCGCCGCCGCGCCGGTTCTCCAGGGCAGCTTCGTCAAGCGGGGCGACGTGCTCTGCCGGCTGGCCGTCGATGCGCGCCAGGCGGCGCTCGACCAGGCGCGGGCGATGCAGAAATCCAACCAGCTCGCCCAGCAACAGAATGTGGAGCTGGCCAAGAAGGGCTTCCGCTCCGCCGCCCAGGTGCTGCTCAGCCAGGCCAACCTCGACGCCTCGGCCGCCGCCGTCCGGCAGGGCGAGATCGCGCTGGCCCAGGTCAACATCAAGGCCCCCTTCACCGGCGTGTTCGACCATCGCGACGCCGAGGTCGGGACCTATCTCGCGCCCGGCCAGCCCTGCGGCACCATGATTGAAATCGACCCGTTGCTGATCGTCGGCGATGTGCCGGAAACCCAGGCCGCCCGGCTGAAGGTCGGCGCGCCGGCCTCGGCCAGGCTGGTGTCCGGCCAGCTGCTGCATGGCCGCATCCGCTATGTCTCCCGCGACGCCGACCCGCAGACGCGCACCTATCACCTCGAGGTGACCGTGCCGAACTCGCGCCTCGACGTCCGCTCGGGCCTCTCGGCCGAGATGCACATCGGGGCGGGCTCAGGACCGGCGCACCTTGTGCCCGTCTCCACCCTGGTGTTGGACTCCGCCGGACGCCAGGGCGTCCGCTACGTCCTGGCCGATGGCCGCGTCGCCTTCGCGCCGGTGACCATCGTGGAGGAAGCCAGCGATGGCCTGTGGGTGACGGGACTTTCGGGGCCCGTGCAATTGATCACCGTCGGCCAGTCCTATGTCGCCGACGGCCAGAAGGTTCGTGTCGCCCTGACGCGCTAGTGTCGAGGCGGTTGGAGAAAGATCGATGATCGGTGCGCTGATCGATGGAGCCATCAAGCGCCGCAAGGTGGTGCTGGGCGTAACGCTGATCGCTTGCGTCTTCGGCTTCTTCTCCTACCTGGCCATGCCTCGCGAGGCGCAGCCCGACATCGACCTGCCCTATATCTCGGTGATCGTCCCCTTCCCGGGGGTCAGCCCGGAAGACGCCGAGCGGCTGCTGATCAAGCCGCTGGAGGTCCAGCTCCAGACCATCCAGGGCGTCAAGCATATGAACGCGGTGGCCCGCCAGAGCGCGGCCGTCGTGACCCTGGAATTCGAGCCGGACTTCTCCAAGCAGAAGGCGCTCGACGACGTCCGTTCGAAAGTCGACCTGGCGCGCGGCCGCTTCCCGCCCGACGCCGAGCCGCCGATCATCCAGGAGCAAAGCTTCGCCGACCAGCCGGTGCTCGGCATCGTCCTGCATGGCCAGGCGCCGGAGCGCGAACTGGCGCGGATATCCAAGGACCTGAAGGAGCGCCTGGAAAGCTCGCCCGGCGTCCAGGAGGCCTTCGAGAGCGGGGCCCGCGAGGAGCTGCTGGACGTCACCATCGATCCCCTGCGGATGGAGGCCTACAACGTCACGGCCACCGACCTCGCCGGCGTGATCGCGCGCAACAACCAGCTGGTGCCGGCCGGCGCCCTGCGCTCCGGCGCCGGCATGTTCGCCATGAAGGTGCCGGGCGTGGTCCGCAACCCCGCCGATATCCTGGCCCTGCCGGTCAAGAAGAGCGGCGACCGGATCGTCACCATCGGCGACATCGGCGACGTGCGGCGCACCTTCAAGGAGCCGGACTTCATCACCCGGTTCAACGGCCAACCCGCCGTGGCGCTCGACGTCACCAAGCGCAACGGCGCCAATCTGCTCGACACCGTGAAGTCCATCCGCACCCTCGTCGCCGAGGAGCAGAAACACTGGCCGGCGACGGTCAAGGTCGACTTCACCTACGACAATTCCGAGTTCATCGGCCGCACGCTGACGGTGCTGGAAAGCGGCATCCTGACCGCCAGCCTGCTGGTGATGATGATCATCGTGGCCAGCCTCGGAATCCGCCAGGGGCTGATCGTTGGCCTGGCGATCCCGGCCTGCTTCCTGATCGCCTTCCTGATGATCCACGCCAAGGGCGTGACGCTGAACCAGATGGTGATGTTCGGCATGGTTCTGGCGGTCGGCATCCTGGTCGACGGCGGCATCGTGGTGGTCGAGTACGCCGACCGGAAGATGGCCGAGGGCATGCCGAAGGAGCAGGCCTTCGCGGCCGCCGCCAAGCGGATGTTCTGGCCGGTGGTGAACGGCACCCTGACCACGCTCTGCGCCTTCCTGCCGTTCATGTTCTGGAACTCGATCTCCGGAAAATTCATGAGCTACCTGCCGCTGACCCTGTTCTTCGTGCTGGGGGCCTCAATCTTCGTGGCGCTGATCTTCACCCCGGCCGTGGGCTCGATCTTCGGGCGGCCCACCGCCGTCGACGCCGAGCACCTGGCGGAGATCGAGAAGTCGGAGCATGGCGACCCGCGGGATATGCGGGGCTTCATGGGCTGGTACGCGCGGTCGGTCTCCTACCTGGGCCGCCACCCGGGACGCACCGTGCTCTCGACCTTCCTGATCATCTTCCTCGTCGGCTTCTGGTTCGTCAAAACGCCGCACCGGACCGAGTTCTTCCTGGATCAGGATCCGGAACAGGTGACCGTCTACGTCAAGGCCCGCGGCAACCTCTCGCCCGACGCCCAGGACGCCCTGATGAAGCAGGTCGAGGCCAAGCTGGTGGGCGTCAAGGGCATCGAGTCCATGTACGTGCGGGCCGGCGGCTTCAGCAGCAACGGCGGGCCCAATTCCGCGCCCAACGACACCATCGGCCGCATCCAGGTGCAGTTCGACAAGTACGAGCAGCGCAAGGTGCTGGGCATCAACGGCAAGGACGTCGCTGATGCGATCCGCGCCCGCGTCACCGATCTGCCGGGCATGCAGGTCGAGGTGCGCGAGCCGGAGGGCGGACCGCCCACCGGCAAGGGCGTCCAGGTCCAGATGACCAGCCACGACCCCGGCGCCCTCGACATCGCCGCCAACAAGGTCAAGGCCAAGCTGTCCGCCGACCCGCAGCTGATCGAGCTTGAGGACAACCGCACCTCGCCGGGCATCGAATACAACCTGACCGTCGACCGGGTCGCGGCCGGCCGCTACGGCGTCGACGTGCTGTCGGTCGGCCAGGCGATCCAGTTCATGACCGATGGCGTCCTGGTGGGCCGTTTCCGTCCCGACGACGCCCAGGACGAGCTCGACATCCGGGTGCGCTTCCCGATCGACGCGCGCACCGTCGCGGCCTTCGACCAGCTGAAGATCACCACGCCTAACGGTCCGGTGCCGGCCAGCTACTTCGTCAAGCGCCTGCCGGGCCAGCAGGTGACCCAGATCCAGCGCCGCGAAGGCCAGCGGATGGTCATCATCCAGGCGAACGCCATCAAGGGCGTCGCCGCCAACCTGAAGGTCGGTCAGATCAAAGCCTGGGTCGGCAAGGCCGGGCTCGATCCCGAGGTGCATGTGAAGTTCACCGGCGCCGACGAGGAGGGCCAGAACGCGGTCGGTTTCTTCGTCGCGGCCATGGCGGTCTCGCTGTTCCTGATGTTCGTGATCCTGCTCTGGCAGTTCAACAGCTTCTACGGCGTGGTCGTCACCCTCTTCGCCGTCATCCTGTCGACAGTCGGCGTCCTGCTGGGGGTGCAGATCAACCTGCTGCACACCTTCGACTACATCTCGATCATCATGCTGGGGACCGGCGTGGTGGCGTTGTTCGGGGTCGTGGTCGGCCACAACATCGTGCTCGTCGACACCTTCTACCAGCTGCGCCGCCAGGGCTTTCCGGCGGACGAGGCCGCGGTGCGCGCCGCGGCCCAGCGGTTCCGGCCGGTGATGCTGACCACGCTCGTGACCGTCGTGGGCCTCCTGCCGTTGATGTTCCAGATCCACCCGAACTTCCACAACGGCCATATCGAACTGAAGGCGCCGGGCTCGGAGTGGTGGGTGCAGCTCTCCGCCGCCGTCGTCTGGGGCCTTTCGTTCGCCACGGTCCTGACGCTCGCCCTGACGCCGGCCCTGCTGGCCGCGCCGAAGGTCGCCTCGGCCCGCTTCGGCAGCTACTGGCGCTGGGGCCAGCGGATGGCGGGGATCAAGCCCAAGCCGCAGGCGGTGAAGCCCTACGATATCCCCCGGGCCGCCGAGTAGCCGATGGCGGGGCTCACGTCCCGCATCGCCGGGCCGCAGGACATTCCGGCCCTGGAAGCGGTGATGGACGCCGCCATCGCCGAACTGCAGCGGGGCTTCCTGACGCCGGGGCAGATCGCCTCCAGCCGCATGATCATGGGCCTCGACCGCCAGCTGATCGCCGACGGCGGCTACTTCGTCGTGGAGGACGGCGGCCGGATCGCCGGCTGTGGCGGCTGGAGCCGGCGCGCGACCCTCTATGGCGGCGACCATACGCCCGGGCGCGACGCGGCCCTGCTGAACCCGGCGAAGGACCCGGCGCGGGTGCGGGCCATGTACACCCACCCGGACTTCGCCCGCCGCGGCGTCGGCCGGCTGATCCTCGAGCTCTGCGAGGGCGCGGCGCGCGCCGAGGGCTTCCGGCGCCTGGAGCTGATGGGCACCATGTCCGGCCGCCCGCTCTACGAGAGCTACGGCTTCATCGCCATCGAGGAGATCGTCGACAGCCGCGGCGGCGAGCCGGTGCCGCTGGTGCGGATGGGCAAGGCGATCGCCCCCTAGGTTTCCCGGGTCTGCCGCCGCCAGAGCGCGGCGTATTCGCCGGTGCGGGCCAGGAGCTCGGCGTGGGTCCCGCGCTCGACGATCCGGCCGCGCCGCAGCACCAGGATCTGGTCGGCGTCGACGATGGTCGAGAGCCGGTGAGCGATGACCAGGGTGGTGCGCCCGGCCTTCACCTTGCGCAGGGTCTCCTGGATCGCGGCCTCGGTGGGCCCGTCCAGGGCGCTGGTCGCTTCGTCGAGGATCAGGACCCGCGGATTGGCCAGCAGGGCGCGCGCGATCCCCACCCGCTGGCGCTCACCGCCGGAGAGCTTCAGGCCCCGCTCGCCGACCATGGTCGACATGCCGTTGGGCAGGCTGTCGATGAACGGGCCCAGCTCGGCGGCCTCGGCGGCGGCGCGCACGGCCTCGTTGCCCGCGCCGGGCCGCGCGAAGGCGATATTGGCGTAGAGGCTGTCGTTGAAGAGGGCCACGTCCTGCGGCACCAGGGCCACGGCCTGGCGTAGTGCCGTCTGCTTGACCTGTCGCATGTCGAGGCCGTCGATCAGCACCCGGCCGGCCTGGGGATCGAGGAGCCGCATGGCTAGCCGCACCGCGGTGGTCTTGCCCGCGCCGGACGGGCCGACCAGAGCGGTGGTCGTGCCGGGCGGCGCGTCGAAACTCACGTCGCGCAGGCCCACCGAGCGGGCGTCGTGCTGGAAGCTCACATGGTCGAACCCGATCGAGGCCCCCTGCCCGCTGGCCGGCGGCAGGTCGCGGGCGTCCGGCGCATCGACGATGTCGGGCTGGACGTCGCGCAGGGAGACCATCTGCTCCATGTCGATGAAGGCCTGGCGGATCTCACGGTACTGGAAGCCCAGCATCCCCAGCGGCGCATAGAGCCCGCTCAAGAGGAAGATCGCCGTGGTGATGTCGCCGATCCTGAGCGCCCCGCCGGACACCTCGTACCCGGCCATCACCGTCATGGCGGCCAGGCCGATATTGAGGATCACCGACTGCGAGCCGTTCAGCAGGTTCAGCGAGGCGTTCGCCCGGGCGCTGGCGTTCACATAGTCGCCCATGGCCTTTTCGTAGGTCTCGACGATCCGATCCTCGGCGCCGAAGGTCTTCAGCGTCTCGTAGTTGATCAGGGCGTCGCCGGAGAGGCCGGCCACCCGGTTGTCGGTATCGTTGAGCTCTCGGCGGTGCGAGAGCCGCCAGTTGGTGATCCGGAAGGTCACCACGACGTAGATCACCATGGTCGCCAGCGCGGTGATCGCGAACCGCCAGTTCAGCCGGACCACCATCACCACCATGGCCATGACCAGCTCGACCGCGGTCGGGCCGAGATTGAAGATCAGGCTGCGGATCAGGAAATCGGTCGAGCGCGAACCGCGGTCGATGATCCGGGTCAGGGTTCCGGTCTGTTTGGACTGGTGGAAATCGAGCGAGAGCCCCAGCGCGTGGGCGAAGGTCTCGACCGCCGCCTTGGCCATGGTCGACTGGGAGACCCGCGTGAAGATCGCGTCGCGCGCATAGGGCGCGCAGGCCGCCACCAGCCGCAAGGCCGCGAAGGCCACCGCCAGGAAAATGAACGTCGCGCCGATCGCGACGCCACCCTGGGCCGCCGGCTGCAGGGTGTTGATCGCGTCGCCCAGCATGACGGGCGCGGTGACGCCGGCCGCCTTGCCGACGAAGACCAGGATCAGCGCCGCGGCGATCCGCAGCCGCAGTTGCGGCGCGCCGGAGCGCATCACCAGCCGGCCGAGGTCGGCCATGGAGCCCCAGAAGCTGAACCTGGTCTCGACAGCCGCCATTTCACCGCCGAAGCGGCGCGTCATTCCGGGGTGTGCGAAGGCCAACCGCTGCTCCGTCTAGTGGACAAGGATCGTGGATTGCACGCCGCCGCCCGGCGTCATCCAGTCGACACGAAGGCCGGCAGGGGTGAGCTGGCTACGCAAGGGCCCCTGCGCAAGGGGCGGCACGGCCACGACCTGGAAGCTCGCCGCGTCGGAAAAGCCGTCGCCGAACACCTGGGCCTGGTGCGCGCCGGGCAGGATGCGGCTCTGTGAGCCTTGCGAGGGCAGGCTCACGTCGTAGCGTCCGGCGGCGTCGGCGCGTCCCTCGGCCACCTGCCGGCCGTCCAGCCGGAGGATCACGGTCGCGCCCGGCGCCGCGGTCGCAGAGATCTCCAGCCCGCCGCCGCGATCGAAGTCGATCGCCCGCAGCCCCGGGCCCGGCGCCGGGTCGATGCGGCGGGCGCCGGCGCCGGAGCGCAGCACGGCGGCCTGTCCTTCGGCGGTGACCAGCACATAGCCCTCGGACTGGATCTGATGGCCCCGGGCGCTGGCCGAAAGCCCGAAGATGCGCGCCTCGGCGGCCGGACCGAGCGCGATCGCCCAGCGGCCCCGGACGTCGGCCTCGGCGTGCAGGGCCTCGCCCTGCGGGGTCGCGAGCCGCACCCGCGCCCCAGCCGGCGCCGTGCCCGAGAGCCTCCATCCGTCGGCGGAGGCTTTCAGGCCCGTCGGCATCGGTGGCGTCAGGTCTCCAACCTCCTCCGAGGCCGCGGGGTCGGGCGCGGCCGCCACCAGGGGCTTGCCGTCACAACCCGCCAGCAGCAGGAACGCCGACAACGCGGCAATAGCGGGCTTCGCGGGAACCACGGCTTGGTTGAAACTCCTTAACCCAGAGCATAGCTAATCAGGCTTTCACGGTGCGCTCGCAAGCGCGCCGACCTTCCCGGAGTTCGATCGATGGGGCTTACGCCCAACCCGCTCCAATCGGTGTGCGTCTTCTGCGGCTCGTCCGACGCCGCGGACCCCGCGTACCTGCGCGCCGCCGGTGACCTCGGCCACGCCCTGGCGGCGGCGGACCTGCGGCTGGTCTACGGCGGCGGCGGAGTAGGCCTGATGGGCGCCACGGCGCGGGCCGCCCACGAGGCCGGCGGCAAGGTGCTGGGGATCATCCCCGACTTCCTGGTCGGCAAGGAACGCGCGCTCGAGACCGTCGAGCACGTGGTCGTCACCTCGATGCACCAGCGCAAACAGATGTTCTTCGAGGAGTCGGACGGCTTTGTCATCCTGCCCGGCGGCATCGGCACGCTGGAGGAGGTGATCGAGCTCCTGTCCTGGCGCCGGCTCGACCTGCACAGCATGCCGGTGGTGTTCTACAATCCGGACAACTTCTGGGGGCCGCTGTTCGCCCTCTTCCAGCACACCGTCGACGCCAAGCTGACGCCGCCCGCCTTCATGGACGCCTGGACCGTCGTCGATCGCGTCGAGGATATCGTGCCGGCCCTGCTCGCAGGCCCCAAGGCCGGCGCCTCGCCCATGCTGGCCGCGCTCACCTAGAGGCCGCCGACCTGGCCGCCCCTGCATAGCGCGCGACGGCGGGGTCGGCCGACGCGGCGGCCACGATCCAATCGCGGAAGGCGGCGATCTTGCGGGTCCGCCGGCGATCCCGGCGATAGGCCAGCCAATAGCCGCCGCCGATCGTCGCCACGATGTCGAAGGGCTGCACCAGCCGGCCGGCGGCGATGTCGGCGGCGAACAGGATCGGCGAGCCCAGGGCGATCCCCTGGCCGCCGATCGCCGCGGCGACCTCGAAGACCTGGTTGTCGGCGGCGAAGCGCGGCGCGGCCCGCGACGCGGCGTCCGGCGATGTGACACCCGCCGCGGCGAACCAGTCCGCCCATTCCTCGTCCAATCCGATCCGCGGCGCGGTCAGCAGGACCTCGGGCGACAGGGGCGAGCCCAGGCCCGCGAGTGTCTGCGGCGCGCAAAGCGGCGTGATCACCGCCGGGAACAGCGGCAGGGCTTCCAGATCGGCCCAGTCGCCCGATCCGGCCCGGATCGCCACGTCGAACCCGTCCCGCGAGAGATCCGCCAACCGCGCGCTGGCCTCCAGCCGCACCGCGATCTTCGGGGACGCCAGCTGGAAGCCCCCCAGGCGCGGCGCCAGCCATTGGGCGGCCACCGTCTGCAGCGTGGTGATCGCCAGCACACCCTCCCCGCTCTCGGAGAGGTCCGCGACCGCCCGCCTCAGCGCGCCCATGGCCTCCGATGCGCCCTGCGCCAGGCGTTCGCCGGCGGGGGTCAGCACGACCTCGCGCGGCAACCGCCGGAACAGCGGCTGATCGAGCCGGCGCTCCAGCGCCTTCACCTGCCAGCTGACCGCGGCCTGGGTCATCCCAAGCTCCTCCGCCGCCCGCGTGAAGCTGAGCAGGCGCGCGGCCGCCTCGAAGACACGGATAGCGCTGAGCGGGAAGGCGGCGAGAGGATCTGACATAAGGGTGATTTATGTATAGAGCAGCAGAACCGGTTTGTCTCGCGCGCTCCCCAGCCCGACCTTCCCTCTGCTTCAAGAGAGGGCTTCGGGAGATCGACATGGACGGAATGTACAATACCCATAAGGACGTTCCCTATGGCTGGGTGCTTTGGATCGGGCCCGTGCTGCGGGCGATCAGGCGCCTGTTCGGAGCCTCGGCAGGCCTCGCCGGCGTGGAAGCCTCGGTCGTCGAGACGCTGGGCGTCGGCCTCAACAACCCCGCCGGGCCACACTGAGGCGGCTTAGGGAACGTTGGCTTCCAGTTCGTCGAGCCACACCCGAGCCGTGCCGTCAGAGGGCGCCCGCCAGTCGCCGCGCGGCGAGAGCGCGCCGCCGGAGATCACCTTGGGGCCGTTGGGCATGGCCGAGCGCTTGAACTGGCTGATCTCGAAGAAGCGGTAGAGGAAGACGCCCAGCCATTTCTTGATCTCGGCGCGGTCGTAGGCGTTGCGCACGCCCTCCGGGAAGTTCGGCGGCCAGGTCCCGAGCTTCACGTCGCGCCAGGCGTGCCAGGCCAGGAACGCCACCTTCGACGGCCGCAGGCCGAAGCGGGTGATGTGATAGAGGCTGAAGTCCTGCAGCTCGTAAGGCCCGACCTTGGCCTGGGTCGACTGGATGGCGCCGGCGGCGTCGGCCGGCACCAGCTCGGGCGAGATTTCGGTGTCGAGGATCGCCATCAGGGTTTCCGAGGCGCCCTCCTTCAGTTGTCCGGTCTTCACCACCCAGCGGATCAGGTGCTGGATCAGGGTCTTCGCCAGCGAGCCGTTGACGTTGTAGTGGCTCATCTGGTCGCCGACGCCGTAGGTGCACCATCCCAGCGCCAGTTCCGAGAGGTCGCCGGTGCCCAGCACGAAGCCCGAGTGCTGGTTGGCGAGCCGGAACAGGTAGTCGGTCCTGAGGCCCGCCTGGACGTTCTCGAAGGTCACGTCATAGACCTTCTCGCCCTTGGCGAAGGGGTGGCCGATGTCCTCCAGCATCCGCAGGGCCGTGGGCTTGATATCGATTTCCTGGCCAGTGACGCCCAGGGCCTTCATCAGCGCCCAGGCGTTGGACTTGGTGCCCTCGCTGGTGGCGAACCCCGGCATGGTGAAACCCAGGATGTCGGCGCGCGGCTTGCCGAGCGCGTCGAACGCCTTGCAGGCGACCAGCAGGGCGTGGGTGGAATCCAGGCCGCCGGAGATGCCGATGACCAGGTGCTTGGACTTGGTCGCCCGCAGGCGCTGAGAGAGCCCCTGCACCTGGATGTTGAAGGCCTCGTAGCAGTCCTGGTCGAGCCGCGCGGGATCACTGGGCACGAACGGGAAGCGGTCGAGCGGCCGCATCAGGCCGACGTCGGCGAAGGTCGGCTGGTGTTCGAACGTCACCTTGCGGAAGCTCTTTTCCGGGCGGCCCGCCGCCACCGCGGCGTTGTTGAAGGTCGGTGTGCGCAGGCGCTCCAGCCGCAGGCGCTCGACGTCCACGTCGGCCATCGCCATCTGCGCGCCGGCCGGGAACCGGTCGGTCTTGGCAAGCAGGCGCCCGAGTTCGTGGATCGTCGCCTGGCCGTCCCAGGCAAGGTCGGTGGTGCTCTCCCCCGGCCCGGCGGCCGAATAGAGGTAGGCGGCCTGGCAGCGCATGGACTGCGAGGCGCAGAGCAGGTCGCGCTCATCGGCCTTGCCCACCACGATGTTGGAGGCCGAGAGGTTGCAGAGGATCAGCGCGCCCGCCAGCGCGGCTTGAGTCGAAGGCGGGGTCGGCGACCAGACGTCCTCGCAAATCTCCGCGGCGAAGCTGAAATCGGCCAGATCGGCGGCCTCGAAGACCAGGTCCGTGCCGAACGGGACACTCTGGCCGGCCAGCTGCATCGTCAGCCCGGTCACGCCGGCGCCCGGCGCGAACCAGCGATTCTCGTAGAACTCCCGATAGTTGGGCAGGAAACTTTTGGGCGTGACTCCGAGGATCCGGCCGCGGGCGATCACCACGGCGCAGTTGTAGAGCGCTCCGTTGTGCCGCAGCGGCGCTCCGACGATCAGCACGGGCGCCAGCATCTTGCTGGCCGTGGCGAGGCCCGCGATCTCGGCCTCCACCCGGGCCAGGAGGGCGTCCTGCAGGAAAAGGTCGTCGATGGCGTAGGCCGAGAGCCCGAGCTCCGGGAACAGCATCAGGTCGGCGCCGCCCGTATGGCCTTCCTTGGCGAGCGCCAGGGTCTGGGCGGCGTTGAAGCCGGGGTCGCCCACGGCGACGGCCGGCGTGCAGGCCGCCACGCGCACGAGGCCGTGGCTGTGGATCGCGTGGAACGGCTTGGTCACCGGCTCGCCTCTCATCCCCCCGCCACTAGCGCCTGATTTGCCGCCCGGGAGAAATGCTCAATTTGAGCATATATAGGTCGAGCCTGAAGATTTGGCAAAGAGCCATCCCCTCAGGGGAATAGATTATCAGTCGTCGCGATGGACCCGTTCGCGCCGTTCGTGGCGCTCCTGGGCTTCCAGGCTGAGCGTGGCGATCGGCCGTGCGTCAAGGCGGGCGACGCCGATCGGCTCGCCGGTCTCCTCGCAGTAGCCGTAGCTCCCGTCCTCGATCCGGCGCAGGGCCTCGTCGATCTTGGAGATCAGCTTGCGTTGACGGTCACGGGTACGCAGTTCGAGGGACCGGTCGGTCTCCGACGACGCACGATCGGCGAGGTCGGGATGATTTTCGGTTTCGCTCTGCAGATGTTTGAGGGTCTCCCCCGATTCCCGGAGGATATCCTCTTTCCAATCAATGAGCTTCTGCTTGAAATACTCAAGCTGCCGCTCACTCATGAACACCTCGTCCTCGGAAGGACGATACACAGGCCTGTCAGCCAGAACTTCGGCTGCCTTCATGGACACTCCGAGCCCCCTAAACTCCCCGAGACACGCGGGGCGCTTATAGCAAATGGAACATTGGTTTCAATGAGCCATAAAATGGTTGAGCAATTAGGCCGCATGGTCGGCGCGCTCAAGTTTGGCCACTTCGACGGCGGCGCGCAGTTCGATCTCGTCGAGAACCGCCTCCAAAGCGGGGTCCTCCGTGCCTTCGCGCTCGTCGCGTACGGCGCGGCGCAGGCGGTCTAGATCGGCGCTGCTCAGCGCGCCTTCAAGGAGAGAGACCTTGATTTCGTCGAGGACGTCGAGGATGCGGCCGGCGCGGCGCACGGCGCGGCGCTTGCGCTCCAGCGGCCCGCCCACGTCCTGCAGCGCCAGCAGGGCTTCGACGCCCATGACCCCGCGGGTGGCTGAAACCGATGAGGCCGCGCCCGCCTCGGGCGCCGCGCCCGGCGTGACGATGCGGAAGCCCTCGCCGCCGGCGCCATGCGCCGGACGTGCGCCTGAAGAGGATCCGATCCCGCTTGGGCCGGTGACCTTCATGCTGCGAGTTTCAATCCCTGACCACGCGAACTCTGGATCCTCCTTCTCTGCTTCCAAGCTTGCAGCATGGTTAATGCCGGGCAGAATCTGCCGATGGACGCCCGCGGCGTTCAGGCGTCCCGACTCTCGGCGCTGTTTTCCTTGGACTTTCCGGAGACCCTGGCTTGGCACGCTGATCGCATAGGGACGCAGGAAACAACTGCATCCGGGTCCCATGCGTCAGCCGTTCCGCGTCTTCTCCCTTCTCGTCCTGGCCGCCAGCCTGCTTGCGGGCCTGTGCGCAGGCCCCGCCGCGGCCAAGTCGCGGATCAAGGACATCGTCGCCTTCGAAGGCGTGCGCGATAACCAGCTCGTCGGCTACGGCATCGTCGTCGGGCTGAACGGCACGGGGGACGCCCTGCGCAACGCCCCCTTCACCAAGCAGAGCCTGGAGGCGATGCTGGAGCGGCTGGGCGTCAACACCCGCGACGCGACCCTCAACACCAAGAACGTCGCCGCGGTGATGGTCACCGCCAACCTGCCCTCCTTCGCGGCCAGCGGCGCGCGGATCGACGCCAGCGTCTCGGCGCTCGGCGACGCCAAGAGCCTGCTGGGCGGCACCCTCCTGGTGACCCCGCTGATGGGCGCCGACGGCAAGGCCTATGCGGTCGCCCAGGGCACCGTGCAGACCGGCTCGGTCAGCGCCTCGGGCGCCTCGGGCAGCACCATCTCCAAGGGCGTACCCACAGCCGGCCGCATCGCCTCGGGCGCCATCGTCGAGGCCGAGAGCGGCTTCCAGCTCGCCAACATGACCACCCTGCGCATGACCCTGCGCAATCCCGACTTCACCACCGCCGGGCGCATCGCCCAGGTGATCAACGCAGCCTTCCCGGGCTCCGCGGTCGCGGAGAACCCGACCATCGTCGCCATTCACCCGGTGAACGGCGAGAACATGATGAGCTTCGTCACCCAGGTGGAGAACCTCTCGGTCGAGCCCGACGGCCCGGCCAAGGTGGTCATCGACGAGGTCGCCGGCGTCATCGTCATGGGCGAGAACGTGCGCATCTCCACCGTGGCGGTACAGCAGGGCAACCTGACCATCACCGTGCACGAGAGCTCGCAGGTCAGTCAGCCGACCGCCTTCTCGAAGGGCGGCACGACCGCCATCGTCCCGCAGAGCGACGTCTCGGTGGACGAGGAGAAGGGCAAGAAGTTCCTGACGCTCAAGAGCGGGGCGTCGCTTGCGAACCTGGTGGCCGGGCTGAATGCCCTGGGCGTCACCCCGCGCGACATGATCTCCATCCTGCAGACCATCAAGACCGCCGGCGCCCTGCAAGCCGACATCGAGGTGATGTGATGGCCGACCTGACCGCCACCGCCGTCCCGACCAACCTGCTGGCGACACCGGCCGCGCCCACCGCGGCGGAGCTGGCCAAGCGCGGCGACATCAAGCGCACGGCCGAGAAGTTCGAGTCCTCGTTCCTGTCGATCATGATGCAGCAGATGTTCGAGGGCACCGACACGCCCGCGCCCTTCGGCGGCGGCCCGGGCGAAGCGATGTTCAAGTCGTTCCTGACCGAGGCCATGGCCAAGAAGATGAGCGACCGGGGCGGCATCGGCATCGCCGCTACCGTGCAGCGCGAGATGCTGAAGATGCAGGGGTTGAAGTGATGGCCGCTCCGGCCAGCGCCGACGCCACCGAGCGCGTCGAACAGCTCATCCTGCTCACCGAGCGCCTGACCCATCTGGTGGCGCAGGGCGCGCAGGCCTTCGAGGCCCGCCGACCTCAGGACGCCGCCGGCTACATGGCCGAGACCGGCCGGCTGGCCAACCTCTACCGGCACGAGTCCGCCCGGATCCGCGGCAATCCCGACCTGATCGCCGGGGTGAGCCTCGCCCTGCGCACCCATCTGGTCCGCGCCACCGAGGCCTTCGACGCGGTGCTGGCCCGCCAGGCCCGCGCGGTCGGCGCCGCCAAGACCGTCACCGAAGGCCTGGTCCGCTCGATCGCCGAAGAAGTGGCGACGCAACGCCAGAAGGGGGCCAGCTACGGCGCCGGCGGTCTGCAGAGCGCGACTCCGGCCGCGACGGCGATAACCCTCAACAAGCGCGCCTAACCTTACCTTCCCCATTCATGGGGAAGGGGGACCACCGGCCGAGCGACGCGAAGAACCGATGGTGGAAGGGGCAAACCTCAAGCTCGCCGCGATGGCTCGCCCCCAACGCCCCTCCCCCGCCTCGCGGGGGAGGCAGGATTCAAACACTTGTTTGACGCAACGTCAGCGCGCTAATCTCGCCCTGTCGTCGGAGCTTTTCCGGCGATCTACGTTCTCAGGGCGGGGTGAAAGTCCCCACCGGCGGTAATGCCTTTCCGCGAGGAAGGGACGAGCCCGCGGGCGCCTGGCGGCCGTCTTCTCTCCGGAGCAGGGGCGCCGCAAGGGTCAGCAGACACCGGTGCGATCCCGGGGCCGACGGTTAGAGTCCGGTTATGAGAACCGCTGGCGGCGTGCGCACGGGCTTCGGCCAGGCGTACTTCGACGGCGTCTCCCTGAGTCGTGGTTCCTCGAACCCGTCAGGGAGAAGACCCATGACCCAAGCTACCCAAGTCCCCGCGTTGGAGCTTCCCACCGCCAACGGCGCCTTCCGCGCCGCGCGGATCGCCTTCGTCCATGCGCTTTGGCACCGCGAGATCGTCGAGCAGGCCCACGTCGGCTTCCTCGAGGAGATAGCGGTGCTCGGCTTTCCGCCGCAGACCGTCGAGCGGTTCGAGACGCCCGGGGCCTTCGAGATCCCGCTGCACGCCCAGACGCTGGCCCGCACCGGCCGCTACGCCGCCATCGTCGGCGCCGCCTTCGTGGTCAACGGCGGCATCTATCGCCACGAGTTCGTCGCCGAGACGGTGGTCTCCGCCCTGATGCAGGTGCAACTCGCCACCGAGACGCCGGTCTTCTCGGTGGTGCTGACCCCGCACCATTTCCACGAGCACGACGCGCATCAGGGGTTCTTCCATGAGCACTTCCGCGTGAAGGGCCAGGAGGCGGCGCGGGCCTGCGTCGGGACCCTGCAGAGCCTCGCCAGTCTCGCGGCGGCGGCGTGAGGGGCCTGGCCATGGAACTCCAGACCCAAACCCCGCCCCTCGGGTTCTCGCCGCACGACCGCAAGAGCCCGCTCACCGACCCCTGGGAGCCGCTGTTCAGCCGCAAGGCCGAGAACGCCGTCGTCCTCGGCCTGCACGCCGGCCCGGCCCACACCAACAGCCGCGGCTTCGTACACGGCGGGTTGATCGGCGCGCTGGCCGACAACGCCATGGGCCTGTCCTGCGCGCGGCGGCTGAACCACACCGGCGGCCTGGTCACCGTGACCCTCAACGTCGACTTCCTGGGGACGGCGCTGGAGGGCCAGTGGCTGGAATTCGACACGGTGTTCGTGAAGCCCGGCCGCACCCTGTGCTTCGCCCAAGCCTTCGTCACCGCCGACGGCCAGCCCTGCGCGCGGGCCAACGCCGTCTTCCGCGTGCTGGGCGGCGACGTGCGCAGGACCGCCGCATGAGCGCCTATGTGGTGGCTGAGCTCACCATCCACGACCGCACCCGCTACGACCGCTACGCGGCGGGTTTCCTGCCGACGCTGGGGCCCTTCGGAGGCCGCCTGCTCGCCGCCGACGAGGCGCCGCAGGTGCTGGAGGGCGCCTGGCCCCGGGAAAAGCTGGTGCTGATCGCCTTTCCCGACCCCGAGGCGGCGCGGGCCTGGGCGGCCTCCCCCGCCTACCGGGCGATCGCCAGCGACCGGACGGCGTCGAGCGAGGCTGCCGTGTTGCTGGTCCGGGGCCTCGGTCCCTAGCCGGCAGGCGGGCGGGCGATGCTCCGCACCCACCGTATTAGGCTTGACAGTCGTTACGGCCCTAACTGCATCCTCCGGTAGCAAGTGCCCCGCGAGTCACAACCCGGCCATCGCCAGGACAATGACCGCGGGGGACCAAGGGAGGATGCAAAATGAAAAAACTTTCGAGGGGCGCAGCCCTGTTGGCGGTCAGCGCGCTCGCCGCCGGCGGCAGCTTCGGTGTCGCCCAGGCGGCGGAGCCGGCGGCCTCGGTTTCCGAGATCGTCGTCACCGGCTCGCGGATCCGCACCAGCCCGCTGGACGAGACCCAGCCGGTCGTGCAGATCGACCAGGACGCCATCGCCAAGACCGGCCTGACCTCCACCGTCGACGTGCTGCAGCGCATCCCCTCGGCGGGCGGCGGCCTGAACAGCAAGTTCAACAACTCAGGCAACCTGGGCAACCCGCCGGACGGCGGCGGGGTGGGCGCGGGCTCGGCGGAAATCGACCTGCGCTACCTCAGCTCCCGGCGCGTGCTGGTGCTCGTCGACGGCCTGCGCTGGGTCGGCGGCGCGGCGGCCTCCGGCGTCCCCGCCTCGGTCGACCTCAACACCATCCCGTCTTCGATGATCAGCCGTATGGAGGTCCTGCAGGAAGGCGCCTCGCCGATCTACGGCTCGGACGCCATCGCCGGCGTGGTCAACATCATCACCAAGCAGCGGCAGGACGGCTTCCAGGCGAGCGCCCAGGTCGGCGGCTATGGCGAGGGCGACGGCTTCAGCCAGACCTATGACGTGTCCTGGGGCGTCACCCAGGGCGGAACCTCGATCGTGGTGGGCGGCGGCTACTTCAAGCAGGACGCGGTGTTCGCCGGCGACCGCGACATCTCCCGCTTCCCCGCCCCGTTCGGCACGGTCTGCGACGGCGGTTGCAGCTCCGGGACCCCGAACGGCCGGTTCATCATCCATGACCCGAACACCGGCCAGGACTTCAGCGCGACCTTGCGCCAGGCGCTGCAGCCCGGGCAGCGGCCGGTCTACAACCCGGCCGATCCCACGGGTCCCACCGGCAGCTTCAAGCCCTTCACCGTCGCCGACCGCTTCAACTTCCAGCCGTTCAACTACATCGAGACGCCGCTGGAGCGGCTGAGCCTGTTCGGATCGGTGACCCAGGACATCACCGACAAGATCCACTTCCGCGTGCGCGCCTCCTACGTCGAGCGGAAGTCCGCGAACCAGGCCGCGCCCCTGCCGCTGTTCGTCGGGCCGGACGCCGGCAACGGCAACCTGCTCGACACGGTCAATGTCGACGCGACCAACCCTTACAACCCCTTCGGCTTCACCCTGCAGCCGGGCACCTATTCGTTCATCGGCCGCCGGCTGGTGGAGGCCGGGCCGCGGCACTACGAACAGACGGTCGACACCTGGAATGTCTCGGGCACGCTCGACGGCGAGTTCGCGGTGGGCGACCACACCTGGCACTGGGACGTCGACGGCGTCTGGTCGCGCAACCACGCCGAACAGACCTTCACCGGCAACGTGAACGCCCAGCGCGTCCAGCAGGCCCTGGGTCCGCTCTCAGGCTGCACCGGCTCCTGCGTTCCGCTGAACATCTTCGGCGGCGCCGGCACCATCACCCCGGCGATGCTGAACTTCATCGGCTTCACCCAGCAGGACACCTCGCAGCAGGAGCTGCGCGACGTCAGCGCCAACCTCACCGGCGACCTGTTCGAGCTCCCGGCCGGGCCTGTCGCCTTCGCCGTCGGGATCGAACACCGGGTGACCGAGGGCTTCTTCCAGCCCGATCCGATCGTCGTCGCGGGCCTGTCCTCCGACATCCCCGCCCAGCCGGCGAGCGGGTCGATCACCGTCAAGGAAGCCTATGGCGAACTGAGGATCCCGCTGATCAAGGACACGCCGTTCTTCTATCGCCTGGACGCCTCGGTGGCCGGCCGCTGGTTCGACTATTCCACCTCCGGCACGGACTCCACGTACAAGGCCGGGCTGAACTGGAAGCCCACCGAGGATGTGCTGTTCCGCGGGTCGTGGGGCCAGGGCTTCCGCGCTCCGTCGATCGGCGAGCTCTTCGGCTCCGCCTCGCGCTTCGACCAGGTGGTCGTCGACCCCTGCTCGGACTTCCTGGAGCTGGGCGGCGGCACGGTCCAAAGCGCCACCGTGCGGGCCAACTGTATCGCCCGCGGCGTGCCGGCCAACGGTTCCTACGTGCAGCTCAACCAACAGCTTCCGGTGATCACCAGCGGCAACAAGACGCTGGCGCCGGAGACCAGCGAGAGCTGGAACTTCAGCGGGGTGTGGGCGCCCAAGTTCCTGCGAGACGCCAGCTGGGCGAACGGCGGCTCGGTGGAGCTGGCCTACACCCAGATCACCTTGGACCAGGCGATCCAGGCGCTGAGCGGCCAGACCCTGCTGGACCGCTGCGCCCAGACCGCCGACGCGCTCTCCTGCGCCACTATCACGCGCACGGCCTCGGGTGTGGTGTCCGCCATCGCCAACCCGCTGATCAACATCGGCGGCATCAAGACCCGGGCGATGGACCTGAACATCAACTGGGCGTCGCCAGCCTGGTCGTTCGGGCGGTTCGGCCTGCACTCCTACACCACGCGGCTGCTTGAGTTCACCGAGATGCAGCCGACCTCCAACGGGCTTCAGCCGATCAAGCGGCTCGGCACCGAACGGGGCAGTCCCGACCAGGCCTATCCCAAGTGGAAGTCCAACCTCACGGCCGACTGGGATAAGGGCGACTTCGGGGCGACGGCGGGCCTGCGCTACATCTCCGCGGTGCAGGAGTCGGGCGATCCCAACAAGCTCGGGAGCCGCACCTATGTCGACGCCCAGCTCCGCTGGACGCCGGAGACCCTGCTGAACGGCCTGGGCGTCGCCGTGGGCGTCAACAACCTCTTCGACAAGGATCCTCCGGGCTGCGTGACCTGCAGCCTCAACAACTACGACCCGAACGCCTACGACGCGCCCGGGCGCTTCTTCTACCTGCGCCTGAGCTACAAGCAGTAGGCGGCCACTAGCCGAGCGTCACCTCGCGCTCGATCCCGATCGCGGCCAGGACGTCGCGGTCGTGGCTGACGACCAGCAAGGCGCCGTCGTATCCGCCCAAAGCGGCCTCGGCGGCGCCGATGGAGTCGAGGTCGAGGTGGTTCTGTGGCAAGATAGGGGAAACCAAGGCGCGCGCGGCGGATTACCCAGCCATGACCCAGCGGACATCGGACCGGACTCACCCGCTGGCGCGCCTCGCCGCCGCGGCCGCGCTCGCCATCTGGGCCCTGCCCGCCCTCGCCCAGACGTCCGCGTCCCCGACTTCCGCGCCAGTAGCCGATCCCGGCGCCAAGAAGGCGCAGGAGGCGCACGACCTGGCGCAGGCCGCCTTCGCCAAGCCCGGGGCGAGACCGGCGTCCGTACCGCCAGAACCGACCACCGCGGCCGCGAAGATCGCCTCGGAGGCGGCCGAGGCCAAGGCCGCCGCGCCAGTGGAGCCGAAGCCCGAGTGGCTCTCCGATGAGGGCGTCCGCCTCGGCGGCAAAGGCGTCCAGTTCAAGTCTCCTTTCTGACCGCCCGTTCGTCTTGAGTTCGACGCACAAAGACCAAGCCTAACGGTCGTTTGCGGCCGCCTTTTCCGTTCGCGATCCTCGCGGGCGTCGAAAGGGGTCTCCGATGATCGCCGAGCGCGCGGCCCGACTGCGTCCGATCGGCGCGGCGGTGCGCAAGGGGCTCGCCTGCTGGTGGTGGCTCCTGCGCGCCTATGTGGCGGATACCCATCTGATGCCGCGCGACGAAGCCCTGGAGCCGCCGCCGGCCCGCTGGCTCGAAGGCTGGCCGCGCGGCCGCCCCTGAGGCCCTTGCCAAGCGCCGCCCCGCGGAGAACGCTGGCGGCCATGGCAGACGAACCTTTCCCCGGCTTCCCGCCCGCGGCAATGCGCTTCCTGGCGGACCTGCGGGACAACAACGACCGCGTCTGGTTCGCCGCCCACCGCAAGGCCTACGATCAGGCGATCCGCGGCCCGGCCGAGACGTTCCTCGCCTGTCTGGAGCCGGCGCTGGGCGCGCTCACCGGCGGGCCGGTCACCGGCAAGATCTTCCGCATCCACCGCGACGTGCGGTTCTCCAAGGACAAGCGGCCCTACAACGCTCACCTGCATATCGCCTTCCCGGCGCGCGGCGGTCCGAGCGCGGTGACCGCCTGCGGCTATTTCTTCGCCCTGGAGCCGGATCGGGTGCTGCTCGGGGCCGGCGGCTTCGACTTCTCGGGCCCGGTGCTCGACGCCTATCGCGCCGCCGCGGCCGACCCGGCGAAGGGCGCGGCGCTGGAGGCCATCCTCGCCGAACTCGCCGCCTCCGGCTTCAGGATCGAGGGCGCGGCGTTGAAGCGCGTGCCTGCGCCCTATGCAGCCGACCACCCCCGTGCCGACCTCCTGCGCCGCAAGGGCCTGAACGCCTGGCGCGACATCACCGACCCGGTGACGATCGCGGGCGACAAGCTGTTCGCCGAAACGCTCTCCACGTTCGCAACCCTCGCCCCGCTTGTGAGGTGGCTGGGCGCCTTGTGATCTGAGCTCACGAATGTCGCGCCCAGATGTCGTTTTCACCTGGGCCCGGGGCGCCTTATATCCAGGCTGATGCTTGTGAGCTGAGGTCACATGGCCAAGCGAAGCCAACTGCCGTTGACGGCCCTTCGGGCGTTCGAGGCCTTCGCACGCCTCGGCAAGATGAGCTTGGCCGCCGACGAGCTCTGCGTCACCCACGGCGCGGTCAGCCGCCAGGTCCGAGGCCTCGAGGCGCTCTGCGGCGTCAAGCTCACCCAGGGCCCGCGCAATGCGCTGAAGCTCACCGACGCCGGCGAGCGTCTCGCCCGCTCGCTCGGCCACACCTTCGATGAGCTGGAGCAGTCGTTCCGCGAGGTGCGGGCCGCAGCCGACCGCGAGCTGCACATCTCCTGCGTCGGGACACTGGCCATGAAGTGGCTGATCCCGCGGCTCTCGGGCTTCCATGCCCGCCACCCCGAACTCTCGATCCGGGTCACCGAGGCCTATGGGCCGGTCGACTTCACCCGCGAGCCGTTCGACGGGGCCATCCGCCTGACGGAGAGCGTCACCGGCGGCGACATGACCGCCACGCCCTTCCTCGACAACTTCCACGGTCCGGTCGTCGCGACGGAACTGGCGCAGGGCGGCCTCGACCTCGCCAGCACGCCGCGCCTGCACACCCGCTCCCACCGGCAAGCCTGGGCCGAGTGGTCCGAGCATTCCGGCGTCCCGGTCCCCGACGCGCCGGAGGGGCGCGAGTACGAGCACCTGTTCTACATGCTGGAGGCGGCGGTGGGCGGCCAGGGCGTCGGGATCTCGCCCTGGATCTATGTCGCCAACGACATCGCCGCCGGCCGGCTGGCGGCCCCCTTCGGTTTCACCCCGACGCCGGCGCGCTTCCACCTGATCCTCCCCGGCTCGCCGCCGAAGCGCGGCCTGAAGGCGTTCCGGGAATGGCTGATCGAGGAGGCCGCCACCGCGCCCGCGCCGCCGATGCTGGTCCACCACGGCCTCAGACAGACAGCTTGACGATTGCGCCTGCGGGATGATCGTTGCGGAACGATGGTTTCCGGGGGACGGGGCAATGCGCGGATCGGCTTGGATCGCAGTTTCAGTTCTGGCTGTCATGGCCGTGGGATGCTCGCCGAAGCCGAAGACTGCCGCGCCGCCGCCCGCCGCTCCGGCCGCCGCGCCCGCAACGACGCCCGCCGCCACACCCCCTGAAGCGACGCCCGCCCCTGAGCCGACGCCGGCCGCCGCGGCGACTCCAGAGTCCCCGCGCCCCGAGCCCAAGGTCGAGGCCGTCCGGTGGTCCCGCGCCGACTACGGCGCGCGCGAGCGCCGGCTGTCGGCCCTGATCGCCAACGCCGAGACCCGCGACACCACCGGCGAGACCCAGTACCGCGCCAGCGAAGGCCGCGCCCAGCGCCAGCGCTGCACGACCAAGGCCTGCATCGAGCGTTCCTACGCCGTCGAGGAAGCCTGGATGCGCAAGTGGGAAGGCTCCGGCGACGTCAAATAGGCTCGCGAGCTAGCGGCTTTCGGACATGTGTTAAGTTGGCTGCATTGAAGTCGAGGCCCTCGGCGGCGATCTAGTCGCCATGGACGCGACAGCTTCTTTTCCAGCGATCGGCGAGCGGATCGCCGCCCTGCCGTGGGACGGCGTCGAGCGCGATCTCGACGCCCACGGCGCCGCCATGATCCCGGGCCTGTTGTCGCCGGACGACTGCGCGACGGTCGCCGGCTGGTACGACGACGATGCGCTGTTCCGCAGCCGGGTGATCATGAGCCGCCATGGCTTCGGGCGCGGCGAGTACCGCTATTTCGCCTACCCGACGCCGGACCTGGTCGCAGGTCTGCGCGCCACCCTCTATCCGACGCTCGCCGCCATCGCCGGGCGGTGGAACGCCCGGCTCGGCATTGAGACCACCTATCCCGCTGACCACGCGCAATACCTCGCCCGGTGCCACGCCGCGGGCCAGAAGCGGCCGACGCCGCTGCTGCTCCGCTACGCCGAGGGCGACTACAACTGCCTGCACCAGGACCTCTACGGCGAGCACGTCTTCCCACTGCAGGCCGCGATCCTGTTGTCCGAACCCGGCCGCGACTTCACCGGCGGCGAGTTCGTGCTCACAGAGCAGCGGCCGCGCATGCAGTCGCGCGCCGAGGTCGTCCCGCTCCGCCAGGGCGACGCGGTGATCTTCCCCGTCCACCACCGCCCGGTACAGGGCTCGCACGGATCCTACCGGGTGAACCTGCGCCATGGGGTCAGCCGGCTCCGGTCCGGCCACCGGCACACCCTGGGCGTCATCTTCCACGACGCCCTCTAGAGGAGAAATTCCATGTCCTTCGTCGTTTCCGGCCTCTCGCCCGAGCCTTTCCGCCCGCTGTTCGGCCTGTCCGACGCCGCCCTCGCCGAGCAGGGCGTGATCCGCCGCACGGTCGACGTCAGCCCCGGCTTTCCCTGCCGCGTCAGCCTGGAGGACGCCGCGCCGGGCGAAACCGTCCTGCTGCTCAACTACGAGCATCAGAGCGCCGACACCCCGTTCCGGGCCCGCCATGCCATTTTCGTCCGCGAGAGCGCCCAGGACGCGACGGTGACCGAGGACGAGCTGCCGCCGGTCTTCGAGGCCCGGATCATGTCCCTGCGGGCGTTCGACGAGGCGGGCATGATGCGCACGGCCGCGGTCGCGCAGGGCGCCGAGCTCAAGCCGGCCATCGAACGCCTGCTGGCGGAGCCGGAGGTCGCCTATCTGCACGCCCACTACGCGGGCATGGGCTGCTACGCCGCGCGGATCGACCGGGCCTAGCCGCCCGTGACGCGCGCCAGGCCTTCCAGCCAGCGCTGGTGCCAGTGCTCCATCCGGCCGGGAAAGATCAGCCGGCCGGCGCGAGCGGCGAAGCCGTGCTGCGTCTCTTCGGTGATAACGCGGCAACCGCCGGGCGACGGCTCGATCAGCCAGGCGTGATAGGCCTCGATCCCCGGCGCGACGGCGAGCCAGGCGATGCGCTCGAACGGCTCGAACTCCTTGACCTCGGTCTTCAGGCCGACGCCGAAGGTCCGCCAGGTGAACCGCGCACCGGCGTGCAGGTCGGCCCCGCCGCCCTCGACCACGACCTTCGAAGCGTTGGCGTAGAAGCCTGACCAGTCGGCCGCGCGGATCAGCACCTTCCAGACCGCCTCGGGCGGCGCGGCGATCTCCAGCGAATTGACCACATGCACCGGCGCGCGGCCGGGCGCGAAGCGGTCAGGCCAGCGGATGGCGGAGGCGGTCATGCGCCGAGACTAGACCATCCTGACCGATCCGCTGCCCACCAACGGCTTTGCGATCCAGGACTACGGCTACAGCTTCTGGCCGCGCTCGGCGGGTTCCGGGAACCTGGTGATCTCCGACTTCGCGCCGGACGCCGCGACCTTCCGGGCGATCGTTCCGGAGCCGGCGACCTGGGCCATGATGCTCGCGGGCTTCGGCCTGGTCGGCGTCGCCATGCGGCGGCGGCGCGCGGACTTCGCCGTCGCCTGAGCGGCCGACCCTCGGCTGCTGCCACCGTGGTGTCAGCAGTCTTGGCGCGGCGGCGCGCCGCAGGCCGTTTGTTCCCAATATGTTCCTGTGTTATCTCTGAGTCTCGGCACTACATTAGGAGGTCGCCCCGGGGCATCCCGACGGCGTCGAGTGTTTCCGGGACAAGATGGCCGAGCAACTGAACTTCATCCGCGTGCGCGGCGCGCGCGAGCACAATCTGAAAGACGTCAGCGTGGACATCCCGCGCGGCGAGCTCGTCGTGCTGACCGGGCTGTCGGGCTCGGGCAAGAGTTCGCTCGCCTTCGACACCATCTATGCCGAGGGCCAGCGCCGCTACGTCGAGAGCCTGTCGTCCTACGCCCGCCAGTTCCTGGAGCTGATGAGCAAGCCCGACGTGGACCTCATCGAGGGCCTCTCGCCGGCGATCTCCATCGAGCAGAAGACCACCAGCCGCAATCCACGCTCCACCGTGGGCACGGTCACCGAGATCCACGACTACATGCGCCTGCTCTGGGCGCGGGTCGGCGTGCCCTATTCGCCGGCCACCGGCCTGCCGATCGAGAGCCAGACCGTCAGCCAGATGGTCGACAAGCTGACCGCGATCCCCGACGGCGAGCGGCTCTATCTGCTGGCGCCGGTGGTCCGCGGCCGCAAGGGCGAGTACCGCAAGGAGATCGCCGAGTGGCAGAAGGCCGGCTTCCAGCGGCTGAAGATCAACGGCGAGTTCTTCCCCATCGAGGACGCCCCGACCCTCGACAAGAAGTTCAAGCACGACATCGACATCGTCGTGGACCGGCTGGTCACCAAGTCCGGCCAGGAGACCCGCTACGCCGACAGCCTCGAACAGGCGCTGCGGCTGGCCGACGGCATCGCGGTCGCCGAGTGGGCCGACAAGGACCCGACCGAGGAGGAGCCCAAGCGGCTGCTGTTCTCCGAGAAGTTCGCCTGCCCGGTCTCCGGCTTCGCGATCAGCGAGATCGAGCCGCGCCTGTTCTCGTTCAACAATCCCTACGGCGCCTGCCCGGTCTGCGACGGCCTGGGCGCCAAGCTCGCCTTCGACGCCGACATGGTGGTGCCGGACAAGGACAAGACCCTGCACAAGGGCGCGATCTCGCCCTGGGCCAAGGGTCCCTCGCCGCTCTACACCCAGACCCTGCAGGCGCTCGCCCGGCACTACGACTTCTCGATGGACGTCCCCTTCTGGAAGCTGCCCGACCAGGCCAAGCAGGTGATCCTGCACGGCTCGGGCGCCGAGAAGATCCGCTTCGTCTATGACGACAACGCCCGCAAATATGAGGTCAACAAGACCTTCGAGGGCGTGCTGCCCAACCTGGAGCGCCGCTGGCGCGAGACCGACAGCTCGTGGGTCCGCGAGGAGCTCGGCCGCTACCAGTCGGAGACGCCTTGCGAGGCCTGCCACGGCTATCGCCTGAAGCCCGAGGCCCTGGCGGTGAAGATCGCCGGCAAGCACGTCGGCGAGGTCAGCCACCTGTCGATCAAGCACGCCAAGGAGTGGTTCGAGGACCTCGAGCCGCAGCTCACCGAAAAGCAGATGGAGATCGCCCGGCGGATCCTGAAGGAGATCGTCGACCGCCTGCGGTTCCTGGTGAATGTCGGCCTGGACTATCTGGACCTCTCACGAGCCTCTGGCACGCTGTCGGGCGGCGAGAGCCAGCGCATCCGGCTGGCCAGCCAGATCGGCTCGGGCCTGACCGGCGTGCTCTACGTCCTCGACGAGCCTTCCATCGGCCTGCACCAACGCGACAACGCCCGCCTCCTGGTCAGCCTCAAGGGCCTGCGCGACCTCGGCAACTCGGTGCTGGTGGTCGAGCATGACGAGGAAGCGATCCTCACCGCCGACTATGTGATCGACATGGGGCCGGCCGCCGGCGTGCACGGCGGCGAGGTCATCGCCCAGGGCACGGCCGCCGACATCATGGCCGAGCCGCGCAGCGTCACCGGCCAGTACCTTTCCGGCGTCCGCGAGATCGAGGTGCCGGCCGAACGCCGTCCGCTCTCCAAGAAGAACGTGCTGCGGGTGATCGGCGCCACCGGCAACAACCTGAAGAACGTCACCGCCGAGATCCCGCAGGCGACCTTCACCTGCATCACCGGCGTCTCCGGCGGCGGCAAGTCGACCTTCACCATCGAGACCCTCTACAAGGCCGCCGCCCGGCGGCTGCACAATGCCTCCGACGCGCCGGCGCCCTATGAGCGGATCGAGGGGCTGGAGCTGTTCGACAAGGTCATCGACATCGACCAGTCGCCGATCGGGCGCACGCCGCGCTCGAACCCGGCGACCTATACCGGCGCCTTCCAGCCGATCCGCGACTGGTTCGCCGGCCTGCCGGAATCCAAGGCGCGCGGCTACGGCCCGGGCCGGTTCAGCTTCAACGTCAAGGGCGGCCGCTGCGAGGCCTGCCAGGGCGACGGGTTGATCAAGATCGAGATGCACTTCCTGCCCGACGTCTACGTCACCTGCGACGTCTG
>NZ_JBEPUO010000025.1:0-49749 GCF_041691455.1 Phenylobacterium sp.
CCAGATCGACTGGTGGACGTGCATGCCCGAGCCGTTGTCGGCGAACATCGGCTTGGCCATGAAGGTCGCCGTTTTGCCGTAGGCGTGGGCGACGTTCTTGATCACGTACTTATAGAGCTGCAGCCGGTCGGCCATGGTCAGCAGGTCGGAGAACTTCAGGCCGAGTTCGTGCTGGGCGGGCGCCACCTCGTGGTGGTGCTTTTCCGGCATCATGCCGAGCTCGCCCATCACCGCCAGCATCTCGCCGCGCAGGTCCTGGGCGCTGTCGGTCGGATTGACCGGGAAGTAGCCGCCCTTGGGCCCCGGGCGGTGGCCCATGTTGCCTTCGGGATAGGACTTGGCCGCACTGACCGGCAGCTCCATGGAGTCGTAGGCGTAGAAGGTGTGGTCGGGCGCGGTGCCCCAGCGCACGTCGTCGAAGATGAAGAACTCGGCTTCCGGCCCGAAGTAGACCGTGTCGCCGATCCCGGCCGACTTCACATAGTTCAGCGCGCCCTTGGCGATCGAGCGCGGGTCGCGATTGTAGGGGGTGTTGGTGTCGGGGTTCACCACGTCGCAGAACAGCACCATCGTCGTCTGCTGATAGAAGGGGTCGATGTGCGCCGAGGCGAGGTCGGGCCGCAGCTTCATGTCGCTTTCGTTGATCGCCTTCCAGCCGGCGATCGACGAGCCGTCGAACATGGTGCCGTCGGTCAGGAAGTCGTCGTCGACCAGGTCGATGTCGAAGGTCACGTGCTGCATCTGGCCGCGGATGTCGGTGAAGCGCACGTCGACGTATTTGACGTCCTTTTCCTTGATCTGGGCCAGGATGTCTTTGGCGGTGGCCATGGTGGTTATCCCCTTTAGAAATCTCGATTTGATGGAAGGTTAGATGGCGTCGGCCCCGGTTTCTCCCGTCCGGATGCGCATGACGTCGAGGACGTCGGAAATGAAGATCTTGCCGTCGCCGATGCGGCCGGTGCGCGCCGCGTTGGCGATGGCCTCGATGGCGCGTCCCGCCTGGTCGTCGGCCACCACGACCTCGATCTTGATCTTGGGCAGGAAGTCCACGACGTACTCCGCGCCGCGGTAGAGCTCGGTCTGGCCCTTCTGGCGCCCGTAGCCCTTGGCCTCGATGACCGTCATGCCCTGGACGCCCAGCTCCTGCAGGGCCTCCTTCACCTCGTCCAGCTTGAACGGCTTGATGATGGCTTCGATCTTTTTCATGCACCCTCGGACGCGGCCGCTCCCCCAAAAGCAACCGGGGGCGGTCGTGGGCGACGGAGCACAGCTCAGCGCGGCCTCACAAGCGCGCTCGCGGGTGCTGGTGCGCACCCTGCGCCGCAAAGCGGCCGGCGCCTAGAATTGAGGCGCCGCAAGATCAAAAACCGGACAGCGCCGAATTGCCTTCAAGAGCGCGGTTTCGGCCCCTAGGATCGCGGCCTTCAACGCTCGGAGGCGCAGGCGGCATGGACGGGACGACCCCAGTTCTCATCGGAGTGGGCCAATTCACCTATCGCGGCGATCCGGCCGCCTCGCCCTCTCCGGTCGCCCTGCTGAAGATTGCGGCGGAACGGGCGGCGGCGGACGCGGGGATCGGCCCAGCGGGTCTGGCGGCGATCGATGGCCTGGCGGTGGCGGGCTTCACCATCGACGCGCCGGGCTCGACGCGGAGCACCATCCCGCATTCGTCGAACCCGCCCGCCAGCCTCGCCAAGGAACTCAGCGCCGCGCCTCGCTGGGCCGTCTATTCGCACATGGGCGGCAACACGCCTCAGCAGCTCGTCAATGTCATCGCCGAGCGGATCGCCCGCGGCGAGACCGAGCTGGCGCTGGCGGTGGGCGCGGAGTTCCTCGGCTCGGCGGTGAAGCGGCTGACCAAGGGCCTGGGATTCGACGACTGGCATGAGGACCAGGACCTGCCGGAGCCGCAGCGGATCGGCGATCCTCGCCCCGGAGTCACCCCCTACGAGGCGCGGCACGGGCTGAACCGGCCGATCAACACCTATCCGCTGTTCGAGAACGCGCTCCGGGCCCGCGACCATCGCTCGCTCGCCGACCACCAGGCGCGGCTCGGCCGGCTCTTCGCGCCCTTCACCAAGGTGGCGGCGGATAATCCCGAGGCCTGGTTCCCTGTCGAGCGCACGGCCGAGGACCTGGTCGCGGTTTCCGACCGCAACCGCATGGTCGGCTTCCCCTATCCGAAGCTGCTCAACGCCATCATGGAGGTCGATCAGTCGGCCGGCGCGATCATCGCCAGCGAGCGCAAGGCCCGAGAGCTCGGCGTGCCGGAGGACCGGTGGGTCTATCTGCACGGCTGCGCAGACGCCGCCGACCTGTGGTTCCCGCTCGACCGGCAGAACTTCCATTCGAGCCCGGCCATGCGGCTGACCGGCCAGCGGGCGCTGGAGATGGCGGGCGTCGCCTTGAGCGATATCGACTTCATCGATCTCTATTCCTGCTTCCCGGTCGCGGTGGAGATCGGGGCCGAGGAACTGGGGCTGGCGCTCGACGATCCGCGCGGCCTGACCGTGACCGGCGGACTGCCCTACGCCGGCGGTCCGGGGAACAACTACGCCATGCACTCCATCGCCGTGATGGCGCAGAAGCTGCGGGCCAAGCCGGGGGCCCACGGGCTGGTCACGGCGAACGGCTGGTACCTCACCAAGCAGTCGACCGGTGTCTATTCGACGACGCGGCCCAAGGCGCCGTTCGAGCGCCAGGACCCCGGCGTCCTGCAGCGCCAGATCGACGCCCTGCCGCACCCGGCCGTCACCGAAACGCCGCAAGGTCCGGCCAGGATCGAGACCTACACCGTCGTCCACCGCCGCGAAGGGCCGTTCATGGGGATCGTCATCGGGCGCGACGAGGCCGATCGCCGGTTTGTGGCCCACACGCCGGGCGATCCGGAGACCCTGGCCGGCCTGGAGCAGGGCGAGCAGGTCGGACGCTCTGGGCGCGTCGGCCCGGGTCCGGATGCGGGTCCTGGCGGCCAGACCAACCTCTTCACCCCGGACTGACGCCCATGGCCCGCCTCTATCTGATCCGCCACGGCAAGCCGGCCGCCGTCTGGGGCGGGGACGACGACGATCCGGGGCTGGACGAGACGGGGCAGGCGCAGGCGCGGGCGGCGCGGGATTGGCTCATGGCCCTGCCGGCGGCCGACCGGCCGACCAAGGTGGTGAGCTCGCCGCTGCGCCGCTGCCGCGAGACTGCCGACCCGACGGCGGCCGCGCTGGGCGTGGCGGTGGAGATCGACGCGCGGGTCGGGGAGATCCCGACGCCGGCGGCGCTCGCCGCGGACGAGCGCGGTCCGTGGCTGCGCACGTCCTTCGCCGGGACCTGGGCCGAGATCGAAGGCGACCTCGACTACGATGCCTGGCGCGCCGAGATCACCGCCTCGCTGGCGGCGCGCGGCCACACCGCGGTCTTCTCGCACTATGTGGCGACCAATGCCGTGGTCTCCCAGCTACTGGGCGATCCGAAGGTGCTGGCCTTTCGGCCGGACCATGCGTCGATCACCGTGCTGGAAACCGATGGCGCCACGCTGAGTTTGGTAGAGATGGGCCGCGAAGCGACCACGGGCGTACTTTAGGATGGGGCGTTAAGCGTTTGATACGGCAAATTCTTACCGTCTCGGAGATGGCCCGGGCCGATGCGGCGGCGATCGCGGCTGGAACGCCCGGCCTGACGCTGATGGAGCGCGCCGGGACGGCCGTGGCCGACGCGGTCTGCGCCCGGTTCGCCCGCCAGCCGGCGCTGGTGCTCTGCGGGCCGGGCAACAACGGTGGCGACGGCTATGTGGTCGCGCGCCTCCTCAGGGACCGCGGCTGGCCGGTGGAGGTGCGATCCTTCGGCGAGCCGGCGACCCAGGCCGCCCAGGCCGCCAGCGCCCGCTGGGATGGCGCCACCGCGCCGCTGAACGGCGCGCTCGAGCCCGGGGTCTGGATCGACGCCCTGTTCGGCGCGGGACTCAAGCGGCCCCTCGGCGGCCCCGCGGCGGCGGCGGCGCTGCGCATGGCCGAGGCGCCGGAACAGGTGGTCGCCCTCGATACGCCGAGCGGTGTCCCGGGCGACACCGGCAAGCCCGTCGGACCCGCCGCCCGCGCGATCCTGACGGTGACCTTCCACGCCAAGAAGCCGGCGCATGTCCTGGAGCCGGGACGCAGCCGTTGCGGCGAGGTGATCGTGGCCGACATCGGCCTGGCCGCGGCGCACGGGAAGACGGTCGAGAATGGGCCGGAACTCTGGCTGCCGCGCTTCCCGTGGCCGTCGGCGGCGTCGCACAAACATGCCCGCGGCCGGCTGGTGGTGGTGAGTGGGGAGGCTGCGAGCACCGGGGCGGCGCGGCTGGCGGCGCGGGCGGGCCTGCGGATCGGCGCGGGGCTGGTGACGGTGCTCTCGCCGCCGGAGGCGCTGGCGGTGAACGCGGCCCATCTGGAGGCGGTGATGCTGCGGGCCTTCGAGACCGACCTCGAACTGGAGCAGGCCGCCAAGGACGTCGACGCCGCGGTGATCGGGCCGGCGGCCGGCGTCGGTGAGCCCACGCTCCTGAACGTGCTGGCGCTGGCCAAGACCGGGGCGGCCCTGGTGCTGGACGCCGACGCCATCACCGTCTTCCGCGACGACCCGGAGGAGCTGTTCTCGCTGCTGGACCGCGACGACGTGCTGACCCCGCACCCGGGCGAGTTCGAGCGGCTGTTCCCGGGCCTGCTGGCCGCCTCGCCCGAGCGGATCAGCGCCGCGCGGACCGCCGCCGAACGGGCCGGCGCCGTCGTGCTGCTGAAGGGGTCCGACACGGTGATCGCCGCGCCGGACGGGCGCTGTGCGGTCAACGGCAACGGCTCGCCCTGGCTCGCAACCGCCGGTTCGGGCGACGTGCTGGCCGGCTTCGTCGGCGGCTTGGTGGCGCAGGGGATGGAAAGCTTCGAAGCGGCCTGCGCGGGAGCCTGGATCCACGCCGAGGCTGCCGAGCTGCACGGGCCGGGTCTGATCTCCGAGGACCTGCCGGGGCTCGCGCCCGCAGTCCTGCGCCGGCTCTTCGACGAGCGATAGAAAAAGGGCGGCGGATTGCTCCGCCGCCCGATCTCTGGAGGTGGTCTGCTCGCGTTAGAAGTCGGCGGTCAGGCCCACGAAGATGTAGCGGCCCAGGGTGTCGTACATCTGGGCGTAGACGTTCTGGTTACAGGCGCCGGCCGGGCAGTTGGACGGGAACAGCTGACCCGTCGCCGGGTTGGTCGTGCCGCCCGAACCCGCGAGCGGCGGATCCCGGTCCAGGATGTTGTTGATGCCGACCCGGAAGGAATAGTTGTCCTTCACCTTGAAGGTCGCCAGCAGGTCCAGATAGCTGCGCGAGGACAGGGTCTTGTCGGTCGGCGCGACGTTCAGGGTGTGCAGCGCCGGTTGGCTGGACGTGCCGTCCACATCGACGCTGGAGAAGTAGCGCCATTGGGCCGACAGGCCGAGGTTGCCGAAGAACCCGTACTCGAACGGCGTGTTCCAGGTGACGCGCAGCTTGTGGCGCCACTTGGGGTTCGGGTTGGCGGACCCGCCCAGCGTGGTGCAGGTCGAGCCGTAGAGGCCCGCGCAGTCGATCGCGGTCTGGCCGTTGATCACGGTCGTCTCGAGCTTGTCGAGCCAGGTGCCGACGAAGCTCGCCGAGATCGAGCCCATGTTGTCGAGGCCGAACTTGTCGAGCCCGGTGTGGTAGCTCGCGTTCACGTCGACGCCCGAGGTGTGTAGGGCGCCTTGGTTGACTTCGGTATCGGTGACGAAGCCGTTGGTGGAGTGGATTGTCCCGACGGCGTCGCGGTGCACGAGGGCGCAGGCCGACGCGCTGTTCTGCAGCACACAGGCGTTGATGATCACGTTGGCGCCGATGTTGGCGATGTAATCCTCAACCTTGATGTCGAACCAGTCGACGGTCAGGTTCGCGCCCGGCAGGAAGCTCGGCGACCAGACAAAGCCCACGGTGTAGGTGTCGGCCTTTTCCGGACGCAGGTTCGGGTTGCCGCCGACCTGGCCGTTGTACTGGCTGGCCGGATCGGGCTCGATGGCCAGGACCTGGGCCTGGGTCAGGCCGAACAGGGTGGCGCAGCGGGCGACGAGCGCGTTGCCGGCGGTCAGGCCGGCGCAGGGGTCGACCGTGCCGTCGAGCACCACATTGGCCGGGGCGAAGAGCTCGACCACGTTCGGGGCGCGAACGGCGCGGTTGTAGCCGGCGCGGAGGCGGACGCCGTCGATGATCGTCCAGTCGCCGGACACCTTGTAGGTGTTGGTCGTCCCGGCGTTCGAATAGTCCGAGAACCGGTAGGCCAGCTCGGCGGTGATGTCCTTGGCGAACGGCACGTCCTGCACCAAGGGCACGCGGGCTTCGCCGTAGAGTTCGTAGACGTCGAAGCCGCCGTTCACCGGAGGCTTGGCCGCGCCGTTGCCGTTCACATCACCGGTCGCCTGCGGCACGTCCGACTTGGAGTCGAGGTGTTCGCGGCGATATTCGGCGCCGAGGCTGACGCCGATCTTGTCCATCGACCACGGGCTCTTGATGGAGTCCGGCAGCGAGCCAACCACGTTGGCGCTGGCGACCTGCTCGATGATGTTGCCGCTCGAGAAGGTCGGGGCCTGCAGATAGTTCAACGCCGCAGGCGTGACCCCGCCGAGCTGGAAGGAGTTGTAGGGGATACAGGCCGGGTCCGTCCCGTCGATCACCGACTGGCAGACGATCTGGCCGGCGGCGTTGCGCCGCGCGATCAGCGCCCGGTTGATCCGCGAGGTCAGGAAGTTGTTGTCCTGCTCCTGGCTCAGCGACGTCTTGCCGTACTGCATGTACGCGTCGTAGGTCCAGTCACCGGCAAGCTCGCCCTTCAGGCCGACGACGTAGCGCTGCTCCTGGTGATCGAAGATCGTCAGGCGGCCGCCGCCTTCGACGTTCCGGCGGGCCACGATGACGTTGACGTTGGTGGCCGTGCCGGCCGCCGCGCCGCAGAGCTGGCCTTGCTGCACGGCTGTCATCAGCGGGTTGTCGCAGTTGATGGCGAAGGCGCCGCCGGGTCCCGGACCGCTCTGGGCGAAGATGCCGCCGGGCGCGATCGCCGCCGTGGAGTTGTCCTCCATGAACATCAGGTCGGCATAGGCCTGGAAGTGCGGATTGATCTCGTAGTGGGCGAAGGCCCCCATGCCGTAGCGCTGGTCGGGACGCTGCAGGTAGTTGGTCGGCGAGAAGTTGTAGACGTCGCTCGCCGAATTACGCGCCCGGAAGGTGTTGCCGGGGCCCGAAGGGTCGACGATGAAGCTGCCGAAGCGGGTCGGGAAAGCCGTGCCCGAGCCGCCGCAACCGGCTTGCAGGAAGGTCGCGCCGGAGTTCAGCGTACAGGCCGTGTAGTCATAGCTCGAGGCCAGCACCGGGTTGATCTGCACGTGGGTGGCATAGGCGGTGATGTTGCCCTTGCCGTCCGGGGCGTTGACGCCCAGCGTGAGGGAGACTTGGCTGCCTTCGCCGCCCTTGAAATCGCCGGGAACGATGAAGTTGTCGGGCACCGCGGCGCGGGCGCGGGCGTCGCGGACCACCGACTGGATTTCGCCGTCGTGCTGGCTGTGCTGGTAGATCGAGTACTGCGCATCGAGGCTGACGCCCTCGAAATTCTTCTTCAGCATGAAGTTGACGACGCCGGCCACGGCGTCGGCGCCGTAGACGGCCGAGGCGCCGCCGGTCAGCACGTCCACCCGCTCCACCAGGGAGGCGGGGATGAAGTTCAGGTCGGCGGCGACGGGCGTCGTGGCGTTCGATGTCGGGTTGCCGGACATCAGCCGGCGGCCGTCGATCAGCACCAGGGTGCGGGTGGCGCCCAGGCCCCGCAGGTTGACGGTGGCGATGCCGTTGGAGTTGTTGGAGATGTTGGAGCCCTGAGCCGCGAACGATTGTGGCAGCGAGTTGATCAGGTCTTCGACCCGGGTCACGCCCTGGGCCTTGATGTCGGCGGAGCTGACGGAGGTGACCGGCGCGACGCTGGTCAGGTTCGGCGTCGGGATGCGCGTCCCGGTGACGACGATTTCGGAGACTTCGCCGGCCGCCGCGGCGGCGGCCGCGGCTGCGGAGGCGCTAGTCGCGGAGAGGCCGAGGAGGGCCACGCCGCAGATCATCGAGGAGGCCAACAGGCGCTCCCGGGTGTTTTGAATTTTCAAGGTCAACTCCTCCAGCGGCCTGGCCCCGGTCGGAGCTGGCCTCCCCCACAAAATCAGTCCCGGGACTCCTGTTGGAGGCCCCGGTTACGCTGGAGTTACTGAGTACTGCAGGAGGCGGTCAACGCGCATGTCACGGGATGGAAGGTAATGTCGGGAACATGTCTCGAATTGGACACAAAGATCAAAGTAATCGCATATAGCTATATTGCAGTCATTTGTGACTTCATCTTTTGCTATTTCCCGATCTTCGATGCGACGGCAGGGTAGGGCGACGGATCGCTCCGCCGCCCCACTGCCGTTCCAGGTCAGAAGTTGGCCGTGAAACCGACGAACATCGCCCGGCCTAGGAAGTCGTAGGTTGGGTAGGCGTTGGGCAGGCCCGTTCCGACGATCGCCGAGTTCAGGATCTGCGGATCCTTGTCGAAGACGTTGTTGACGCCGGCCCGGATGGAGAGCGCCTTATTGACCTTCCAGATCCCGGCCAGGTCGAGGTAGCTCACCGCCCGCAACGTGCCGTCGAAGGTGTCATGGGCGCCGTTGGTCAGCGTCGGGTCGCTGCTGTTGGAGTCCAGGGTCGTCTTGCCGATGTAACGCCATTGGGCGGACAGCAGCAGGTCCCACGGCGCTTGCCAGGACGCCCGCAGCGTATGACGCCACTTCGGGTTCACCGTCTGGCAGGTCGCCCCGTAAAGCCCCGCGCAGTCATAGGTGTGGGCGCCCGGCGTCGGCGTCGTTGTCGCCTTCATCAGGGCCGAGCCGATGAAGTTGAACTGCAGGCTGCCCAGCGTCTCGTCCAGGCCGATCTTGCTGAGCGGCATGTTGTAGGTCGCCTGCAGGTCGACGCCGTCGAACTCGCCGGCCCCGATGTTCACCGCGGTGCCGTTGATGTAGCCGCCGCCGACCACTGAGGTGCCGAACAGCAGACCGCTCGGATTACGCACCACGCCGGAGCAGAAGACCGGGTTCCCGGTCGTCAGGCACTGGTTCAGGGTGAAGGCCAGCGGGATCTTGCTGATCGTGTTGTCCAGCTTGATCGAGAAGTAGTCGACGCTGCCGATGAACCCTTCCAGGAAGCTCGGGCGCACCGTGAAGCCCACCGAATAGGTGTTGGCCCGCTCGGGCGTGAGCTTGGTGTTGCCCCCGTTCAGCACCGCGCACTGGCCCGACGGGCACTGGATGATGTGGTTGGTCGAGCCGCCGTTGCCGTACTGGGCGGCCGTGACGCCGGTGTTCATGCACTGTGCGAGCGTGGCCGTCGCCGGACCCGTGGGGGTCGGCGCGCAGGGGTCGACGGAGACCTCGCTCTGGTTGGTCACCGACTGCGGGTTGAACAGTTCCAGGATGTTCGGCGCGCGGATCGCCCGGTTGAAGGAGGCGCGGAACTTGATGTCCTGAACCGGCGCCCACTGCAGGCCGATCTTGTAAGTGTCGGCGGTCACGTCGTTCGAGTAGTGCGAATAGCGGTAGCCGCCGTCGAGGGTGAGTTCGTCGAAGAACGGCTGGTGCTGGACGATCGGGGCGCGGAACTCGCCGTAGCCTTCGGTGACGCCCAGGCTCGCGTTGACGATCGTGCCCGCCCCGCCGAAGCCGGACAGGTCGTTCGACAGCTCGTTCGCGTCGGGCTGGTAGTTATAGGTCTGGCGCCGGTCCTGGATGCCGACCGACACGCCCACGCCATCGTCGGCCCACGGCGACTTGATGCCGTAGCGGCCGAGTTCGCCGGTCAGGGTGGCCTCGACGATCGTCTCGCTGATCTTGCCGTAGGAAGTGCCCGTCGAATTCAGGTAGGCCACCTGATCGGCGGTGACGCCGCCCTCGGTGAAGATGTTGTACGGGATGCACCCGGGGTCCGACCCGTTGACCTTGGCGACGCAGGTCGGCGTGCCGCCGACGTTGACCACCTGCAGGGCGTTCTGGATGCGCCGGTTGGAGAGGTAGTTCTCATTCGATTGGAAGAGGGTCGTGTAGTAGTACTGGGCGTAGGCGTCGTACTTCCACCCGTCGAAGTCAGGCACGTCGCCCCTGGCCCCGACCACCGCGCGATAGTTCTCGTGCTCGTAGGTGCTGGCGCGGGGACCGCCCTCAATATTCCGCCGGCCATAGATCAGGTCGACGTTGGCGCCGCTGGCGATTTCCGCCGCCGAGCAGAGGGTATTGGCTTGCTGGGCGCTAAGGAGCGGGTTGTTGCAGTTGACCAGGAAGCCGCCGTTCGGTGACGGCCCGCTGCCCTGGAACAGCCCCGACGGTGCGACGGCCGTCGTCGAGCGGTCGTTCATGTAGGAAAACTCGCCGTAAAGGTCGAGGTTCTTGGACAGCTCGTAATGCGAGAAGAAGCCGGCCGAGTAGCGCTCGTCGTCGTGCTGCAGGTACTGGAACGGGTTGGAGTTGAAGAGCAGCGGCGGGCTCACCGTGGTCGGTGCGACCGCATAGTCGATGAACTGGCGGCCGACGACGGCGAAGCCGGTGACGTTGTCGATGCCCGGCCCGCTGCCGGTCGCCTGGAAGAACTGGTTTGAGTTGGGCGAGCCGTTGCAGAAGGGCGTCGTGCCGCTCCGCACCCGGATCTGGCAGGCCGAATAGTCGCGCGTCGACTGCGAGACCGGGTCCTGCTTGTGATAGGCGAGGTAGGCCGTGATGTTCATCCGGTCGTCGGCGCCGTTGGTGCCGACCAGGATCGACAGGTCGCGGGAGCGGCCGTCCCAGACATCGCCCTTCGGGACGGTGATCCCGCCGGCCCGTTCGAGGCCCTGGATGCCCTGCTCGTTGTTCTGGCTGTGCTGGGCCATGCCCACCTGGCCGTCGATCTGCACGCCCTGGAAGTTGTGCTTCATGACGAAGTTGACGACCCCGGCCACGGCGTCGGAGCCGTAGGTCGCGGACGCGCCGCCGGTCAGCACCTCGACGCGGTCGACGAGCGCGGCGGGGATCTGGTTGAGGTCCGGCGCGGGGTTCGGGTTGCCGGTGTTGGCGTCGCCGATACCCAGCCGCCGGCCGTCCACCAGCACGAGCGTGCGTTGCGGTCCGAGCCCGCGCAGGTCGGCGGTCGAGACGCCGCCGGGACTGGAGAGCGGGTTGGAGGTGCCGGAGAAGTCGACCGCGGCGTTCTGGAAGTTCTGCGGCAGGTTGTTGATCAGGTCGATGACGTCGGTCTTGCCCTGCAGCTTGATCTCCTGGTCGGTCACGACCTGGATCGGGCTGACGCTGGTCAGGTTCGGCTGCGGGATGCGCGAGCCGGTGACCACGACTTCGGACACTTCGCCCGCGGCCGCGTCCGCGGCGACGGCGTGGGTTGTCGAAAGCGCCAGGAACGCAGCGCCGCAGATCGTCGAGGAAGCCAGCAGGCGCCCTCGGATGGTTTGGGTTTTCAAGATTGAATCCTCCGGCGGCCAACCCCGAGAGGGCGGGCCGCGCATCACAAGCTTCAGGGTCCCGACTCCCCCAGCCGGGGGGTCCGATTGCCTGGACGTTGCTAAGTCTGATCGGGGAGGGTCAACCTAAGGGTGAATATAATCGGCTTATAATGCCGAGATGTCGCGTTGTGGTCACAAAGTCTTGAGTATGCGAAGTTTCTTATATTGTAATCGGACTTGAATTCATCTTTGGGGGCTATAGAGGTATCGCCGTGGTGAACTTGACCCGTTTCTTGACGAAGCTGGCCTCGTACCGCCTCACGGCCGCGTGGCCGGCGATGTTCGTGTCGGTGAAGGCGTTGAACTCCTCCATGCCGCGGAAGATGGCGATGCAGGAGATGTCGTAGGCGCCGGAGATCTCCATACAGACCTGGACGTGCGGCGAGCGGCAGAGGTGCGCGCGGAATTCCGCGACCGCGGCCGGCGAGTGGCGCTCGAGCTGCACCATCATGATGACCGAGATGCGCTCGCCGACCTGGCCGGGCTCGATGATCGAGACATCCGCGGAGATCACGCCTTCGTCGCGATACTGGCGGATGCGGCGCAGGATGGCCGATGGCGACAGCGGCACCCGATCGGCCAGGGCCTGAGCCGTGGCCTGGTTGTTCTCCTGCAAGGCGGCCAGGATCTGAACGTCCAGGCGGTCGAGTGCGTAAGCCATGACGGTCGGCGTTCCCCAATCGTTGGGAGCCAACCACAGGATTCGTATTCTCGACAGTTAACTTGCGTTCATCTGACGTAACAACGTGACGAATGGGTATTCGATCTTGGGTTTGTTGCGACTATGCATGGAGTTTTCTATGAAATTCGATGAGAAATTCTCTGCTCATTCTCCATATTCAATGGGGACGGCGCGGCGGATCAGCTCGTCCAGGAGGTCGCGAAGGTCGCGCCCCCGGTCGGTCAGATGGACCACGTGGCTGCGCCCGTCGGTGGGATTGAGGAAGGCGTCCACCAGGCCGAGCGCCGGCGCCTGGGCCCAGTCGGACCCCGGCCGGCCGAGCGAGCGCAGGCTGCGCGAGGCGGTGGACTGGGTCAGGCCCGCCACATAGGCCAGCTCCTGCACCGACAGGCCCTCGTTCTCGCAGGTGTAGAGGAAGGCCACGATCTCATTGACGCTGATGCGCGGGTCGAGCGCCTTCAACGTGAGGATGGCCTCAAGCAGGGAGTCTCTCGGACGCATTCGCGACGTCAGTCGTCGGCGTAGCGGTTCAGGGCCCCGGTGGCGGCCGAGCGCGGCGCGGCGCGGGTCAGGGGCAGGGCCTTGCGCTGGCGCCGCTCGCGCATGGCCAGCGTCGCATCCGGATAGGCGTCGCGCACAAGCTTCAGGATGTCTTCCAGACGCTTCTGGTGGTCAGCGGCTTCGATATAGTCGCCAACGTTGAGTTCGACGGAGATTTGACCGCAGAGCTTCATAGCCGCCCTCGACAGAAAACTTGCTTCACTGGAGGAAAGTGTAAGCCGATGCGCATGCGGTTTTGCCGCTTTCCGCAGGGGCAATGCGCGTATCCGCGGCGTTCTGCGCGGCCTCGTGGCTGAAAACCGCGTGGCGGCGGTTTCTAAAAAATTCGTAATCTATCCAACATCTTCTCCGGCTGTCATCGCCAGGAGCGCGAAGGACGCAAGCCAGTGCTCGCCCATGTAGTCGCCGGCGACGTGGGGCAGGCTCGCGGCCATGTGCGCCTGGGCGGTGGCTTCGGCCACGGCGGCGAGGGGGTCGGCTGGGGGCAGGGTGGCGGCGAGCTCGCGCCAGCACCAGGCGCGGGAGAAGTTCAGGCCGTCCAGGTGGGCGATCTTGCCGTCCGAGCGGTCGGAGACCTCCGCCGGGGTGAAGAGGCTCGCCGGCTGGCGCTCCGCGGCCCGGGGCAGGAAGGCCTTGAGCCAAGGCGCGAACTCGGCCGGCGGCAGCAGCCGGCGAAGGCACTCGGCTTCCATCAGGGTCGCGGACAGGAACTCATCGCCCGAGGGCTCCCAGGCCTGGGCGTCGCGGTCGGCGAGATACCAGGCGCGGACCTTTTCACGGAAGAGGGCGCTGAGCGCCGCGTCGCCCGCCGCGGCGGCGTAGTCCTGCGCCAGCGCGATGGCGAAGGCGGTGGAGGAATGGACGCCGGTGCGAATCGGATAGTGGGCCTTGGGCAGGAAGTCGCGGAAGCGGTCGGCGAAAACGGTCGCCAGCGGCTGATGGGTCGCAGCCCAAGGGGCCTCGTGGGCCATCAGCTCTGCCTGCAGCTTGAGCAGCCAGCCCCAGCCGTAGGGCCGCTCGAAGCCCCGCGACGAGGGACGGGCGAGGTAGGCGACTTCGCCGCCGACGTTCTGCGCGGTGAAGGCCTGGTCGAAGAGCGCGCGGATGGCGCCCGCCTCTGGAATGCCGGGCTCGCGGCGCAGCAGGCTCGCCAGCAGCCAGTAGCCGTGCACACAGGAGTGCCAGTCGAAGCTGCCGTAGAAAATCGGGTGCAGGTCGCGGGGCCCTCGCGCGTCGGCCGGCCCGCTCAGTACGTGGTCGAGCTTGTTGGGATATTCGCGCGTCACATGGCCCAGGGCGATGCCGGCGAACTTGGAAGCGATCTCGGCCGTGAGCCGGCTAGCGGAAGGCGAGGACATACATCAGCACCGTGTTGACCAGGAGCATGAGCAGCGCTGTCGGGATCTGGGCCTTGATCACCGCATAGCGGTCGGGGATCTCCAGCAGCGCGGGCGGGACGAGGTTGAAGTTGGCGGCGAGCGGGGTCATCAGCGTGCCGCAGAATCCCGACAGCATGCCGATCGAGGCGATCACCGCCGGATTGCCGCCGAAGTGGACCACCAGGATCGGGATGCCGACGCCGCCGGTCAGCACCGGGAAGGCGGCGAACGCGTTGCCCATCAGCATGGTGAAGGCCGCCATCCCGAGGCAGTAGACCGCGACCGCCGCCAGCCGGGTGTCGACCGGCAGGTAGGTCGTGACGAGATGGCCGATCTGGGCGCCGACGCCGGCCAGCGCGAAGACCGCGCCCAAGGCCGCCAGGAACTGTGGCAAGAGCGCCGCCCAGCCGACGGTGTCGACCAGCCGCCGGCCTTCCTGCAGCGGGCTCAGCACGGGCTGGCGGAGCAGGCTGAGCGCGAGCGCCAGGCCGACGATCACCGCCAGCGCCAGCGAAATCAGGGTCGCCTGCTTGGGGTCCATCAGCGGCACGCCGCCGATCTGGACGGGCTTCAGGACCAGCACCCCGATCGCCACCACCAGGGGCAGCATCAACGCCGGGACGAAGAGCCTGTTGCCGAACCGCTCGGAAAGCGCGGTCCGCTCTTCGGGCGAGGTTGTCCTGGGTTGGCTGCGGCCCAGGAGTCCGAGGCCGGCGAGCAGCGCCAGGCCCAGCACCAGGACGCCGTTCCCCAGATCGCCCAGCCGGTCTCCGGCCAGGAAGCTCAGGGCCACCAGCGACCAGAAGGCGGTGTTGCCGGGCCACTTCGGATTATCGCGGTCGATCGCGCTCAGGACCGCGAAGCCCGCGAACATCAGCCCGGCCAGGAGATAGACGACGGCGAGCTTGATCACGGCGCGGCCTGGCGCGCGAGGCGGCGGTCGAAGAGCACCAGCCTGGTCGCATGGATGGCGAAGGCCGCCAGCGCCGTCGGGATCGCCCACACCGACAGGTGGATCGGATCGAGCACGATCTTGCTGCTGGTCAGGAAGCCCACCATCAGCAGCACCGAACCCATGGCCACGAAGATGTCCTCGCTGAAGAAGACGGCGACGTTGTCGGTGGCCGCGGCCATGGCCCGGATCGCGTAGCGGGTCTCGGGCGCCGGCGGGCCGTCACGGACCTCGGCGGCGGCCTCGGCCATCGGCGCGACGAGAGGCCGGATGGTCTGGGCCTGGCCGGCGATCGGCATCAGGCCCACGGCCGTGGTCGCCTGGCGGAAGACCATGTAGCTGATCAGCAGGCGCCCGACCGACACGCCCCGCAGGCCGGCGATGATCCTGGCGGCCCGCTCGCGCAGGCCGGCCCGCTCCAGCACGCCCACCAGCGGCAGGACCAGGTAGGCCGTGCTGACGAAGCGGTTGTCGTTGAAGGCCTTGCCGAAGGCCGCGATCACCTGCAGCGGCGAAAGCCCGGCGAACCATCCGCTGGTGAGCGCGGCCAGCACCACCACCAGCAGCGGATTGAGGCGGATGGCGAAGCCGACGACGATGACGGCCACGCCCAGCAGGATCAGCATCCGGTCTCCTTCGCGAACGGCGTGGCCATAGGATCGTCTGGAGCCTGCCGAGGCAACGGGCTAGGTTTATCGGCCTCACAGAGGATCTGCCATGAGCGAACCGCTGGACCCGAAAACCGAAGAACGCGATCCCGTGCAAGAGGCCGGCGAGGAGTCCTTCCCCGCCAGCGATCCGCCCGCCTTTGTCGCGCCAAGGCGTGACGAGCCGCGGTCGATCGACGGCTACCGGGAGCGCTGAGCGAGCCAGGCGTCGGCAAGCCGCAGGAAGCCCGCCACATCGACGGTCTCGGCGCGCGCCTGTGGGTCGAGGTCGGCGGCTTCGATCAGCGGCTCGCCGCCCAGCGCCTTCAGGCTCGCCCGCAGCATCTTGCGACGCTGGCCGAAGGCCGCGGCGGTGAGTTTCTGCAAGGCGTCCAGGCGCGCCTCGGACGGGCGATCCAGGCGCGGCGTCAGACGCACGACGGCCGACTCCACCTTGGGCGGCGGGGTGAAGGCGCGGGCCGGAACCTCCATGACGATGCGCGCCTCGCTGGTCGCTCCGGCGATGACCGCGAGCCGGCCATAGGCCTGGCTGTCGACAGGCGCGACGATCCGCTGGGCGACCTCCTTCTGGAACATCAGGGTCAGGGATGCCGGCCGCCAGGGCCCGGTCAGCCACTTGAGGAGCAGGGGGGTGCCGACGTTGTAGGGCAGGTTGGAGACCACATGACCGGCCGCGCCGGCGGTGAGCGCGGCCTCGTCGGCGGCGAGCGCATCGGCGAACTCCAGTCTCAGTGCGCCGGGCTCGGCGGCGCGGGCCAGGTCCTCGAGCAGCGGGCGGAACCGCTGGTCCTTCTCGATGGCGGTCACCTGGGCGCCGGTTTCCAGCAGGGCGCGGGTCAGCCCGCCGGGCCCGGGCCCTACCTCGATCACCCCGTCGCCGGGGCCGATCTCGGCCAGGCGGGCGATCTTGCGCGTGATGTTGAGGTCGAGGAGGAAGTGCTGGCCGAAGGCCTTCTTGGCCATCAGGCCGTGCTCGGCCAGCGCTTCGCGGAGCGGCGGCAGATCGCTCAGGGTCACCGGGCGCGGGCCGCCTTGGCCCGGGCTTGGGCCAGCTGGTCGGCCAGGCGGATGGCGGCGATCAGGCTGTCGGGGCGGGCGAGGCCGCGGCCGGCGATGTCGAAGGCCGTGCCGTGGTCCGGAGAAGTCCTGACGATCGGCAGGCCCAGCGTCACGTTCACCCCGCCCCAGAAATCGAGCATCTTCACCGGGATAAGCGCCTGGTCGTGGTAGAGGCAGAGCACGGCGTCGTAGCGCGAGCGCACCGCCTCGTGGAACAGGGTGTCGGCCGGATGCGGGCCGGTCACGTCGACGCCGAGGTCCTCCAGCGCGCGGACGGCCGGCGCCACGATATCGATCTCCTCGCGGCCAAGGGCGCCGCCTTCGCCGCCGTGCGGGTTGAAACCAGCGACCGCCAGCCGCGGCTTGGCGACGCCGAAGTCGCGGCGCAGCGCCTGGGCGGTGACCAGGCCGGCGTTGACGATCGCCTCGATGCTGAGCAGGCCCGAGACCTTGGCCAGGGGCTCGTGCACCGTGACCAGGGCCACGCGCAGGTCGCCGGCGATCAGCATCATCACCGGGCCGCGGGCGCCTTCGAAGGTCTCCGCCGCCGTGAGTTCGCCGAGGAATTCCGTATGGCCGGGGAACTTGAAGCCGGCCTCATAGAGCGGCGCCTTTGAGATCGGGGCGGTGACCACGCCGGCGACGGCGCCGGAGAGCGCCAGGCCGACAGCGGTCTCGATCCACTTGATGATCGCGGGGGCCGCCGCCGAAGATGGCTGGCCCGCCACCACCCGGGCCCGCAGCGGCAGATCGAGGACCGGCAGGGCGTTTTCGAAGACGGCCGCCGCCTGGGACGGGGCGATCACCTTCTTCAGGATCGAGGCGCCGCCGGCCGAGGCCGAGGCCAGGGCCTGGAAGTCTCCGACCACCAGGAACGGCGGGCCGCCATGGCGCAACTCGCTCCAGGCCTTGACGATGATCTCCGGGCCGACACCCGCCGGATCGCCAAGGGTGAGCGCGAGCGGCCCGCCCTTCACCTGGTCTCTATGGTCGCGGAATTGCGCAGGTCGCGCATGTAGCGCCGCGAGATCATGCTGAGTTGCTGGCCGGTGAGGCGGCTTTCGATCTGGTCGTGGTCGGCGAGCGCCGCGCCGGCGGAGCGTTTGCCGCAGACGGCCAGCACGTGCAGGCCCACCTTGGTGCGGATCGGCGAGGACAGCTGGCCGACCTTCAGGGTCTGGGCGGCGTCCTTGAACTCGGGCGAAAGATCGCCGATCTCGGCCTCGCCCAGGTCGCCGGCGACGACGCCGGGCGTCTTGCTGGCGGTGGCTTCCATCGTCGCGCAGTCCTTGATGGTCGCCTTCACGGCTTCCAGCTTCACCCGGGCGGCCTCGATGTCGGCCGGGGTGGCCGTGGCCGGCAGAGCGATCGCCGCCTGCTTGAGGCTGACCAGGGTCTGGCCCGCGCCGGAGCGCTTGTCGCGCAGATAGATGATGTAGACGCCGTCCTTCACCGGGATCGGCTGCGAGAGCTGGCCGGGCCGCAGCTGGTCGAGCACCGCGTCCACCTCGGCGGGCATCTCGCCTTGGCTGATCCATCCCGCTTCGCCGCCGGACGCCGCGGTCGAGGCCGCGGAAAACTGACGGGCGACCGCTGCGAAGGGCGCGCCCTGCTGGATCTGGGCGACGAGCTGGGTGGCGCCCTTGTTGGCCGCCTCCATCCCGCCGGCGCGGCCGGCGTCGAGGAACACCTCGCTGACCTCGTACTGCGGCTTGGAGGCCGCGGCGGTCAGGCGCGCCTGGGTCGCCTTGATCTGGTCTTCGCCGATCCGCAGGCGCGTGCCGTAACGGCCGCGGATCCAGCGCTGCCAGCTCATCTGGGCGCGGATCTGCTCGTAGAGGGTCTCCGACCCGATGCCCTGGGACTTCAGCGCGGACAGGAAGCCCTCAGGCTTCAGGTTGTTCTGTTGCGCCATGCCGGTGAGCTCCTCCTGGATCTCGTCGTCGGTGGCGATGATGGTGATCTTCTGGTCCTTCTGGACGCGCCGCAGCTCCTGGATCTGCAGCCGCTCGTCGACCAGGGAGCGCAGGGCCTCCTGCTGGAATTCCGGCAGGGTGTCTTGGGTCGGCTGGACGCCGGAGGTGGCGATCAGCAGGCGCATCCGCTGCGCCAGGTCGTAGGTCGAGATGATCTCGTCGTTGACGATCGCCGCCACCGCCTCGGTCATCGGCCGCGCGGGCGTGAACTGCGGCGCCGGGAGCGACGCCTGTGTCACCGCCGGCGGGCGCGCGGCGCCCGGAGCGACCTGGGCCCGCACGGCAAAGGGCAGGGCGACAGCCATCAGGGCCGTCACGGCTACAGCGCCGCGCGCCCCTCGGCCCGTGACGTTACGCGCGCGCATCATGGATGAGATCATTCCCTCGTTCGGCCGCGTCCGGCCGCAATTCCTATCGTCCATAGATTGGTCCGCCCAATGTGGCGAGCGTTAGGCGCACGGACAGTTGGTCGCTGGAGCCCAGCCGGCCGACGATAATGTCTTCGTGCCGATAGAACACGTCCACGCGGATGCACTCGTCCTTGTAGAAGACGCCCAGGTCGCGGATCACCCAGGCGTTCTGCTGCAGATCGCGGTTGCCGTAGGCGGTCAGACCCCAGTGCTGGGTCAGGTTGATATCGCCGCCCAGGTCGATGTTCTTGATCGGCGTGCCGTTGATGCCTTGGTCGTCCGACAGGTAGCGGATGTAGCCGGAACCCCACTTGATATTGACGTTGGCGCCCGCCTCCAGGCGGTGGATCTCCAGGGTGTCAGCGTCCAGCCGCGTGCGGGCGAAGAACGACAGGCCCTTCCAGGGCTGGGCGTCGCCGGCCACGATCCAGTCGGACGCGCGCTCGGTCAGGCCGGACCCGGGCGAGAAGACGGTGTTGGGGCTGTCGCGGAAGCTGCGCCCGATCAGCAGGCTCGCACGGCGGCCATCGTCCCACAGGATCGAGCCGCGGCCTGCGACGTTGAGGCGCAAGCCGTCCTCATAGAGGTCGTAGCCCGGGAACTTGTTGGCGCGGAACAGGGTGGTCTCGTCGAACTCGAAGGCGATGCTGTCCTCGTCGAGGTAGATCGGCTTGCCGGTGGTCGGATCGGTCCCGATCGTCACCTGCGCCGCCTTGGGAGAGGCGGCCACCTGGACCAGCGGCTCCAGCACCACGGTGGCGTCGCCCCAGCGGCGGTAGACCGGATAGGAGACGTCCGCGCCGATGACGCCGAGCGCGCGGGACAGCGACCTGGAAGTGGTCGGGGAGTTGCTCGAGGTCGCTGTGCCGACCGGCACGTCGCTCAGGCTGTAGCCGTCGACCCGCAGGTTCACGAAGGGCTCGACCCTGAGGCCGCCCGTCGAGGTGAAGGTGCGGTTCCAGTCCGCCTGGGCGGTCACCCGGCGGCTGTCGATCCCCGGCAGGTTCAGTTGCTGGCTGTCGGGCGACTGGTCGCGCGTCAGCGCCACGGCGCTGCCGCTCAGGCGCAGGCGCCCGCCGAAGATGTCGCTCGGCAGCTCGTAATGGGTGTCGACCAGCGGGGCGACGATCGGGAAGGTCCGGTTGTTGTCGCCGGGGCGCAGGCCCTGGATGCTGAAGGCCGCGACCGAGGCGTAGGACTGGTCGTCCTGGCGGATCGCATAGGCTTGGCTGATCAGCCGGTGGTCGTCTGCCACATAGGGTCCGCGCGCTTCGTAGACCCGGCCGATGTCGTACTTGTCGAACAGCAGGGGGTCGGAGACCCGCTCGGCCGTGAAGCCCGCGATCCAGTCGTCGTCGATCTTGAACGAGCCGCGGGCCAGGACGTAGCTGCGGTTGGTGTTGTCGCCGAACCGGTTGCCCTTGGAATCGAGGTCGGCCTCGTGGGTGTAGCCGGCGCGCACATCGATGACGCCGGAGTTGAAAGCCTCCCGGTAGTGGAGATTGAGGAACGGATTGGCCTTGGTGTTGATCTGCGGACTGATGATCAGGTCGGCGGACGGATTGAACACCAGCAGATAGGGCTGCTCGTAGGAGAAGCCGCGACGGCTCGAGACCCCGATCCTCGGCGAAAGCAGGCCGGACTGGCGGTCGGCCGACGGATCGGCGTGCCAGAACACCGGCAGGTAGAGGACCGGGATGCCCAGGATGTGGATCTTGGCGTGGCGGTAGTAGATCACCCGCCGGACCTTGTCCTGGACCACGCGGTCGGCGGTGATCGACCAGGTCGGGGTCTTGGGCGTGTCGCCGACGCAGATCGGGCAGGGCGTGTAGATCGCCTTGTTCAGTTCCTGGATGTCGTCGGAGCGGCGCACGGCGCTGGCCCCGGCGATCTCGATGTTCTGGTTGAGGCGCTGGTCGTGCATGCGCGCCGCGAAGGCGATCGCCACGCCGGCCTGCATCTTGTCGTCGAGCACCATCTGGTCGGCGTATTCCACCGTGCCGTCGTCGTGGATCACCTGGACGTGGCCATAGGCGCGGATCACGCCCTGGGCCGGCGCGTCCCTGTCCTGGGCCACGCGCGGCTGGCCGGGCGGCGGTGGCGGGGCCTCCTTATAGATGAGGCGGTCGGCGCGCAGAGTGCGGTCCTCGTAGCGGATCTCGACGGACCCCTCGGCGGTGGTGATCCCGTTCTTGCCGTCGCGGATGAGCTGGTCGGCCTCCATGTAGAGTTCACCCGGCTTCAACCCGTCGGTGTTGACCGGGGCCGTGGCCTTGGCCTTCTCAGCCGGCGTCTGGCTCTGATTGAGGACCTGCCCGCGCTGGTCGCGGCTGAGCGGACTGATTCCCGGCGTGCCTTCGCCGGCCGGCTGGGCGAGCGCCAGGGCCGGCCACAGGCTCGCGATCGCCGCCCCTGCGAGGAGCGCACGCTTGGCCGCAGAGCTTCGGACGGGTGCGGGCGGCGTGCGCCGACGCGAGCTCATTTTCCGCTTCCGATCCTTTTCGCGACACGCCGCGCAGCCTGCATAGCCGGGCATGCGGAGGATTCAACCGTCTTCGGTGTAGCAGAGCAGGGTCAGGCCAGACAGCAGCGCCACAACCGCCGGCGCCCAGGCGGCCGCGAACAGCGGAATGATGTCGGCGCGGCCCAGGGCGCCGGCGAACTTGTCGAAGAAAAACACCACGAATCCCAGGGCGACCCCGGCCCCGGCGAGGCCCGCCAGGCCGCCGAGTCGCGCCAGCCTCAGCGAAAAGGCCGCGGCCAGGATCGCCATGGCGGTGAACAGCACCGGGGTCGCCAGCATCTGCTGGAACTTCAGGCGATAGCCGGAGGCCGAGAAGCCGGCCTGCTCGGTCAGCCGGATGGCGGCGGGCAGACGCCAGAAGGCGATGGCGTCGGGGGAGGCGAACCGCTCCACCGCGGCTTCCGAATCGAGGGTCGAGCGTAGCGACAGGCTGTCGGAGCGCACCGAGCTCTCGCCGGCGGAGGCTTCGCGAACGTCCTTCAACTGCCAGAAGCCCGGCCGCAGCACGGCCTCGCCCGCCTCCAGCCGGCGCTTGAACTCCGGCTGGCCGGCCTTGTTCTTCTGGTAGATGAACAGCGAGACGCCGCGCAGCCGGATCTCCCCCTGGACCGTGTCCCGGGACTTGGCGTGGATGACCATCTGGGTGTGTTCGTCGCCCTGGCGCAGCCAGATGTCCTTGGGAATGTCGCCCAGGTAGTTGGACATGATCTTGGCGCGGTCGGCCTCGAAGCGGGCGCTGAGCGCGGCCGAGACCGGATTGATGGCGGCGACCGCGATGACGCCCGCAATGAAGGAGGCGGTGGCCGCCGGGGCGATGAAGCGCCAGGCCGAGACGCCTGCGGCGCGCATGGCGACGAGCTCGCTGCGACGGTTCAGGCCCGAGAACGCGCCGATCACCCCGAACAGGAAGACGATCGGCAGCAGGAGCTGGATGACCGAGGGCGACTTCAACAGCGTCAGCCCGAAGATGTCGCCGGCGCTCACGTCGGCGCGTACGCCGATGGAGCGGGAGAGGTCGACGAACTGGCCGAGCAGGATCACCGAGGAGATCACGGCGAGCGCGGCGCCGACGCCGGCCAGGGTCCGCAGGAGGACGTATCGCTCCAGGCGGGCGGCGCTCATGCGGGCACCGGGGCGATGCGCGCCGGGCGGCGGCGGATGTCGATGAAGCGGCTGACCCGCTGGCGGAACACATCGCGCAGGGCGAGGCCGGCGGTGGCCAGCGGGATCGCGTACTGCAGGACGTTCAGCCAGACGTTCGCCTCGCTGGCCGACTGGGCGACGAAGCCCAGGATGCGCACCGCCGCGGCGATCCCGCAGAAGATGGCGATCCGTCGCGCGTAGCCCATGCGCGAAAAGCCGCCGCCGATGATCGCCGACAGCGCCATGGCCATGAAGGCGATGTTGTAGAGCGGGGTCGCCACCCGGGAATGGCCCTCGGCCAGCAGGGCGCGGCGATTCTTCTGCTCCCAGCCCTGCTGCAGATCGGGGAAGAACAGCTCGTGGAGGTAGCGGTCCGAGGGCTTGTAGTGGACCATTTCGTCGGGATTGTTCAGCGTGCCGAGCGCGAACGGATACTCGTTGAACGTCAGGTAGTTCAACACGCCACCCGGCGAGAATTCCTGGGTCGAGCCATCGCGCAGGATCAGCACCGACTCGCCGCGCCGGTTGGCCATGCGCCCGGAGTTGGCCATGTAGGTCGTGGCCGTGCCGTCGTCCTTCATCTGGTGGATGAAGAGGTTGTGCATGTCGCCGTTGCCGTCGACGCTCTGGGCATAGACGGTGAGGCCCGGAACCGGCTCGGTGAACTCGCCCTCGCGCACCAGGGTCGCGGCTAGGTCGGTGCGCACCTTGAAGAGCTCCTCGCGCAGGGCGCGGTAGGAGAGCGGCTGGACCCAGAGGTTCATCGCCAGCGCCAGCAAGGCGACCGTGGAGGCCAGCCGGATGGCCGGCGAGATCACCCGCCAGCGGCTCATCCCGCCGGCGAAGCAGACCACGATCTCCTGCTCCGTATGCAGCCGGTTCAGCGCCACCAGGGCCGCCACGAAGATGGCGATCGGCAGCACCATGTTGATCAGCTGCGGCATGTAGAGGAGCGTGATCTTCAGGAAGACCAGCGCGCTCTGCCGCTGGTTGACGATCAGGTCGAGGCCCGAGAGACTCTGGCTCAGCAGGGCGACCGCCGTCAGCGCCAGGGTGGCGAGAAGGGTGGGGCCTAGCAGCTGGCGGAGCAGGTATCGGTCGATCAGGCGCATCGGTAAGAAATAGGGCTCGCTAGGAGTTTTTGCCGCGCCCCCGCCGCGGAGCTGATCTAAACCATGCGTCGCCGTGTCAGACAACCGCCGGGGCCGCCCCGGAAAGGGCTGTCGGACGCCGCCCTCCCTTTTTGGCCTTTCTAGAGAGTTCGCATGGAAATCGAGTTCGTCGCCGCCAACGCGGCCCTGTCCTCCAAGACCGCGCTCGCCCGCATCGTGTTCGAGGGTGCGGCCCTCGACGGACCGCTGGGCCAGGCGGCCGCGGCCAGCCGGTTCACGGGGGCCAAGGGCCAGACGCTCGACGTGCTGGCGCCGGCCGGGACGGACGCGGCGCGGCTGGTGCTGGTGGGGGTCGGCAAGCAGGACGGCTACGACGCGCTGGGCGTCGAGCACGCCGCCGCCACCGCCTATGGCGCGGTGAAGACCTCGGGTCTGACGACCCTGCGAATCGAGCTTCCCAATACCGGACCGGAACTCGCCGCCCGCGCCGCCCTAGGTGTCCGCCTGGCGAGCTACCGCTTCGACAAATACCGCACCAAGGAGCCGCCGGAGAAGAAGCCCTCCATCGCCAAGGCCGAGATCGTGGCCGGCGACGCCAAGGCCTCGCTCGACGCCTTCGGGCCGCTGGCCGCCCTGGCCGATGCGATCAGCTTCACCCGCGACCTGGTCTCCGAGCCGCCGAACGTCCTCTATCCCGCCGAGTTCGCCGCGCGGGTGAAGAAGCTGGAGGCCCTGGGCCTGGAGGTCGAGATCCTCGGCGAGGCCGAGATGATGAAACTCGGCATGGGCTCGCTGCTCGGCGTCGGCCAGGGCAGCGTCCGCGACAGCCAGCTGGCGATCATGAAGTGGAACGGGGCCACCGATAAGAAGGCGCAGCCGATCGCCTTCGTCGGCAAGGGGGTCTGCTTCGACACCGGCGGCATTTCGCTGAAACCCGCCGACGGCATGGAAGACATGAAGTGGGACATGGGCGGCGCCGGCGCGGTGGCCGGTCTGATGCATGTGCTCGCCGGCCGCAAAGCCAAGGTCAACGCCATCGGCATCCTGGGCCTCGTCGAGAACATGCCGGACGGCAACGCCCAGCGTCCGGGCGACGTGGTCACCTCGATGTCCGGCCAGACCATCGAGATCATCAACACCGACGCCGAGGGCCGCCTCGTTCTGGCCGATGCGGTCTGGTACTGCCAGGACCGCTTCAAGCCGAAGTTCATGGTCGACCTGGCGACGCTGACCGGCGCGATCATCATCGCGCTCGGGCACGACCTGGCCGGCTGCTACTCGAACAACGAGGAACTGGCGGGCAACCTGATCGCGGCCTCCAACACCGAGGGCGAGCCCCTGTGGCGGATGCCGTTGCCGGCGGCCTACGACAAGAACATCGACTCGATGATCGCCGACATGAAGAACACCGGCGGCCGGCCGGGCGGCTCGATCACCGCGGCCATGTTCATCCAGCGGTTCACCAACGGCGTGCCCTGGGCGCACCTCGATATCGCCGCCACCGCCTGGCGGAAGCCCTCATCGGTCCCGACCAGTCCGGAGGGCGCCACCGGCTACGGCGTACGGCTGCTGAACCGCATGGTGGCGGAGAAGTACGAGGGCTGACCGCTGACCGTGGCGCCGCCCCGCTTCGTCCTGCTGCACAGCCCGCTGCTGGGGCCGATGACCTGGCAGGCCGTCGCTGCGGACCTTGTGCGCCGGGGCAATGCCGCCGAGGCGCCGGCCTGGGCGCCGCTCTCCAGCATCGCCGAAGGCTTCTACCAGGACCTCGCGGATGGAATGGCGAGCACCCTGGCGGCCACCGGCGGCGGACTGGTGCTGGTGGGCCACAGCGGGGCCGGCGCCCTCCTGCCGGCGCTTGCCGACCGCCTGGGCGCGAGCGTGGCCGGGGTGATCTTCGCCGACGCTATCCTGCCCCACCCGGGCCGGAGCTGGTTCGACACCGCGCCGGCGGAGATGCGCGAGCGCCTGCGGGCCGGCGCCCTGATGGGTGAGCTGCCGGCCTGGGACGAATGGTGGCCGCCGGGCGCGCTGGAGCGGCTCGTGTCGGATCCCGATCTGCGCGCGGCCCTGGTCGCCGAGCTGGAGCCGCTGCCGCTCGCCTATTTCGAGGAGCCCGCGCCCGCCGCGCCGCTCGCGGCGCCGGCCGCCTACCTGCAGCTCAGCGGGGCCTATGACGACGAGGGCAAGGTCGCCGGACGATACGGCTGGCCTCTGGTGCGCCTTCCGCTGCATCATCTGGCGATGCTGACCAACCCCGAACCCGTGGCGGCCGCCCTGGACTCGCTGGCCGCGCGCCTGACCGGGGCGGCCAATGGCTGAGGCGGCGGCCACCGAGGTCTGGTTCTACCACCTGGAGCGCACGGGGCTGGAGCAGGCCTTGCCGGAGCTTCTGGAGAAGACCCTGCAGCGCGGCTGGAAGGCGGTGGTGCGGGTCCGCGCGCCCGACCGGCTGCAGCACCTGGACGGCTGGCTCTGGACCTATCGCGACGAGAGCTTCCTGCCGCACGCCCCGGACGACGAACCGGGGGCCGCGCGCCAGCCGATCCTGCTGACCACCGGCTTCGAGAACGCCAACGGCGCCGACGCCCTCTTCCTGGTCGATGGCGCCGAGCCTGGCGAGCTCTCGGGCTACGCCCGCTGCGTGGTGCTGTTCGACGGGGCCGACGAGGCGCAGCTGGCGGTGGCGCGGGCGCAGTGGAGCGCGGTCAAGGCGACCGGCGTCTCGGTCTCCTACTGGAAGCAGCAGGCGCGCGGCTGGGAGAAGCAGGCGTGAGGCCGCGCGGCGGCCTCGTACTGGCGCTGCTGCTGGCGGGCTGCGCCGCGCCCAGCTATCCGGTGACGCCGCCGCCGGCGGAAAGCGCGCCCACGGCGCCGCAACCGCCGCCTCGGCGCTCCCCGATCCGGCCGCCGCAGGTCTCAGTGCGGGACCAGTGCGACGCCGCCACGCATCAGGGCCTGATCGGCCGGCCTCGCACAGAGATCCCGATCCCCATCGATCCGGACAGGCAGCGGGTCGCCTGCACGACCTGCCCGGTGACCCTCGACTACCGGGCGGACCGGCTGAATTTCTTCTTCGACGCCGAGACCGGGATCATCAAGCAGGTCCGCTGCGGCTAGGCCGGCGGAATCTCCACTCCCAGCTCCTGAAGCAACGCCAGCCAGGCGGCGCGGCCGTCGCGGCTGGCGAATTTCGCCACCGCCGTGGCGCGAGCGGCGGCGCGCAAGGGCGCCGAGGCCTGTGGGTCGCGGCAGGCCGCGATCAGCGCCTCCGATAGCGCTTCCACATCGAAGAACGGCAGCAGGCGGCCGTTGACACCGTCCTCGATCGCATCGCGCAGCGGGGCTGTGTTCGAGGCCACGATGTAGCAGCCGCTGGCCATGGCCTCGATCAGCGACCAGGAGAGCACGAACGGATAGCTGTAATAGACATGCACAGTGGAGAGCCGCAGCGCATGCAGCATGCGCGCGTGCTGCGCCTTGCCTACGAAATGCAGCCGGGCCGGATCGAGGTCGAGGCCGTCGAAACACACGTCGCGCCAACTCCGGCCGTCGGGGGCCGCCCCACCGTAGGGCCGTCCCGCGTCATGGCCGATGACCAGGACCTGGGCGTCCGGAACCTCGGCCATCAGGGCGGGCAGGGCGCGGGCGAAGATGTGCAGGCCGCGCACCGGCTCAAGGTTGTTGTTGATGTGGGTGATGACCGGCGCGCCGGGCTCGATGACGCCGCCGCCAAGCAGGAGGAACGGCTCGGCCGGGCCGGGGCGGATCAGATCCACGTCGACGCCCTCGTGGATCACCCGTATGCGCGGCCGGAAGACGGAGGGCAGGGTGCTCGCCTGAAATTCGGTGGGCATGACGATCACCTCGGCGTCGCTCAGCGCCAGGGTCATCACCGCGTTCTTGGCCTTGCCCTTCAGGATCGCGTCCTCGGTGATCGGGAAGAACTCATCGTCGAAATCGATGTCCAGTCCCCGCCCGTGGTAGAAGAACTCCGGATAGAGGACGCGCCGCGCGGCGGGCCAGACCTCCTCCAGAAACACGGTCTCGCCCCAGCCCGGGTGGCCGACGATGACCGCCGGATCGAAGCCCTCTGCCTTGAGCGCCTCGGCCATGCGCAACGCGCCCGCCCCGCGGATCAGATCGGCCTCGGCGCGGACGGCGAGGGGGAAGATGCCCGGGGCTGTGCCGCGGTCGAGACCGTAGCGCCCGATCCTGACGCCTTGCACCCCAGGCGCCTGGGCGCCCCCGATCGCGGCGCACGGAACGCCGCGGGCCACCAGGGTTTCCGCGAGGTTCCGGAACTGGGCCGGGAAGTTGTTGTGGACGAAGAGGACACCCGCAGCCATGGCCGTCTTCTGCCCGCGTGCGGCGCGGCTGTCACCTGCCGCGGAGGCGGAGCCTAGTAGTTGTCCGGCGCCAGCAAGCCGCGGCTCCAGCTCGGCCGCGCACCCAGCGCCGGCGTGTAGCTGTCAGCCTGGGTGCTGTACCAGATGTGGCTGCTGCCCGGCTGGTCCCAGAACGCGTAATAGAGCTCGCAGTCGTGCTGGCGCAGGCCGTCGGCGATACAGTCCCACTCGTACATGCCCTGGGAGTGCGGCCCTGGCTGCGGCTCGCGCCGCGCCTCGTAGATCGAGGCCACCGTCTGGTCGCGGCCGAACACCGAGCGCCCGGGATGATGCGGCACATAGTCCTCGGCGCGCACATAGTGGGTGATGAAGTGCTGGGCGTCGGGGGAGGCGGTGAGGTGGCGCGCGGCGGCCAGCGCCTGGGCCGCATGGGCGAAGCCTGCCGAGGCGACGCCGACCACGCGGACCGGCGGGCAGGTGAGCGAATTGGCGGCGAACAGCGACTGGATGAGCGCGCCTTGCGCGTCGGCCAGCGCCCCGCCCAGCGAATGGCCGGTGATCAGGATCTGCTTCACGGCCGTGGGATCCGCCTTGCCGAAACCGTCCAGCAGCAGTTGCAGGGCGCTGTCCATCTGCGGCCCCGGCGCGGCGAACAGCCCAGCCCCGATGTTCTCCATCCAGTCGGAAAAGGAGTGCAGGCCCTCGGTGCCGCGATTGACCACCACCATGGAGCCGCTGGCCGCATGGAAGAGGGCGATGCCGTCGTAGCCGCCCTCGGCGTCGACATGCAGCAGCTCGTCCCAGCCGGGGCCGAAGGTCACCACGATCTGGCCGGTGGCGTAGTCCTTGTAGAACGAGCCGGAGAGGGCGACGGCGGCCTTGTCGTCGAGCGTCGGGGCGGTCGCGGCCGCGTCGATCTCGGCCTGCACCGCGGCCCTGAAGGGGTCGGCCATCTTGGGGGTCCTCCCAACCCAGGGTGGAACTTGCCCCCTGCGGCGAGGCCTGTCACCTGTCCAACCGCGCGTGGCGGCTTGGCGGACCGGGCCTTCCCGGCTAAGGGCGAGGCTAGGCGGATGTGGCGGAACTGGTAGACGCACTGGATTTAGGTTCCAGCGCCGCAAGGCGTGGAGGTTCGAGTCCTCTCATCCGCACCAATCCGGCCCTCGCCTTTGCACTTGGAGGCGCGGGCCCCGCGTGACATAACCCCCGCCCTCCGCCGGCCCGTCGGCGGCGTTCGTTTTCATCCCAAAGGCGGCTGACCGGCGCTCCTACAGCGCGGCAACCGGAAGTTCGAGAATGTCGATGCAGATCGTTGAAAAGTCTGGTGAAGGCCTGAGCCGCGTGTTCGGCGTCACCGTCCCCGCCGCGGATCTCACCCTGGCGCTGGAAGCGCGGATCGCGGAGATCACCCCGACCCTGAGCATCAAGGGCTTCCGCCCCGGCAAGGTGCCGACCGCCCACGTGCGCCGCCTCTACGGCAAGGCGCTGATGAGCGAGGTGGTCGAAAAGACCCTCACCGAATCCACCCAGAAGGTGCTCGAGGACAACAAGCTGCGCCCGGCCGGCGACCCGGACCTGAAGCCGGAAGGCGACATGAACGCGGTGATGGACGGCAAGGCCGACCTTTCCTACGAGATCTCTCTCGACGTGATGCCGGACTTCGAGCCCGTCGACCCTGCGACGCTTTCGCTGAAGCGCCCGGTCTATGAGCCCACCGACAAGGAAGTCGATGAGGCGGTGGCCGACCTCGCCAAACAGAACCGCACCTACGAGACCAAGACCGGCAAGACGGTGAAGGCCAAGGACGGCGACATGGTCGTCATCGACTTCCTGGGCAAGCTCGATGGCGTGGCCTTTGACGGCGGCGCGGCCGAGGGCGCGGAACTGGTCCTGGGCTCGGGCCAGTTCATCCCGGGCTTCGAGGAGCAGCTGGTCGGCGCCAAACCGGGCGACGACGTACTTGTGACGGTGAGTTTCCCGGAGAACTACCAGGCGGAAAACCTGAAGGGCAAAGAGGCCGTCTTCGAGGTCAAGGTGACGGAGGTGAAGGGCCCGGTCGACTCGCCCGCCGACGACGCCTTCGCCGAGCGCCTGGGGATCGAGACCCTCGAGAAGCTCCGCGAGTTCCTGAAGGGCAACCTCGAAAAGGAATACGCCGGCGCGAGCCGCTTCAAGCTGAAGCGCGCGCTGCTCGACCAACTCGACACCAAGCACGACTTCCCCCTGCCGCCGAAGATGGTCGAGGCCGAGTTCGCCGCGATCTGGCAGCAGGTCGAGCAGGACAAGGAAGCCGGCGACCTGCCGCCCGAGGACCTCAAGAAGTCCGACAAGAAGCTCAAGGAAGAATACCGCAAGATCGCCGAGCGCCGCGTGCGCCTGGGCCTGGTGCTGGCCGAGATCGGCCGGGCCAACAACGTCCAGGTCACCGAGCAGGAACTGGGCGAGGCCATGCGCACCGAGGCCATGAAGTACGGCCCGCAGGCCCAGCAGGTGTTCGACCTCTTCCGCCAGAACCCCAACGCCCAGGCCCAGCTCCGCGCGCCTATCTTCGAGGACAAGGTCGTCGACCTGATCGTCGGCAAGGCCAAGGTGAAGGACCAGAAGGTCTCCAAGGACGACCTGATGAAGGACGACGACCTGCCGGCGGGCTACGGGGAGTAGCCGCTCTTTATTCCGCTCGTCCCCGCGAAGGCGGGGATCCAAACCGCAGCAAGCGCCCCGGACCCTGGTCCGGGGCGTTTTTGCATGTCGGCCGTCGCGTCGGTCCCCGCCTTCGCGGGGATGAGCGGACTTACAGTCCCCGCAGGTGCTGCAGCAGCTCGGCGTTCTCGACGCGGGCGCGGCGCTCGTTGATTTCCTGGAACAGGCTCAGCGGGCCCAGGTCCTCGTCGAGCGGGCTCGGCGACAGGCTGAGGGCCTCAGGGACGGGGACGATTTCACTCGGCGTGCTCATCGCTACTCTCCCAGGCCCTCGGTCGGAGGGCTCCCGTCGTTAAGGTATCATTAGGGAGCCGCGACGCCCGCCAGAAAAGCTGTCGCCGCCCTCACGTTCGCTTGAGGGCAAGCTTCAGCGCGCCAAGGCAGGATTTCGCCGGATTGAGGCCGTCGGCCGTTTCTAATCGGCGATCACAGATCAGGAATCGGCTTGGCTTGACCACTGAACGAGGCCTACCCTGATGAAGAACGCCGCGTCGTGACGGCTTAAAGGCCCACTCAGCCAGCATCAGTTCGCCAGCCGAGTGCGACTTTGCCGCCGCGGGAGGAGAGCGTCGCGCGAAGGGATCAGGGTTTTGCAACGTACGAGTACGTGGACTCCCGACTACTTTCACAAGGTCGTGGATTGTCAGTGGGCCTGTCCCGCCCACACCCCGGTCCCGGAGTACATCCGCCTGATCGCGGACGGCCGCTATTCCGACGCCTACATGGTCAACTGGACGTCGAACGTCTTCCCGGGGATCCTCGGGCGGACCTGCGACCGTCCCTGTGAGCCCGCCTGCCGGCGAGGACGCGTCGAGGAGGAGCCGGTCGCCATATGCCGGCTGAAGAGGGTCGCGGCCGACAACAAGGACGACATCACCGCGCGCCTGCCCGCGCCCGCCGCCAAGACCAACGGCAAGCGGATCGCCATGGTGGGAGCGGGCCCCGCCTCCCTGACCGTGGCGCGCGACCTGGCTCCCCTGGGCTACGAGATCACCATCTACGATGGCGACGCCAAGGCCGGCGGCATGATTCGCAGCCAGATCCCCCGTTTCCGCCTGCCCGAGACCGTCATCGACGAGGAGGTGGGCTACATCACCGGCCTCGGCATGACCCTGAAGCTGAGCGAGCGGATCGACAGCCTGAAGGCGCTCCTGGCGCAAGGCTATGACGCGATCTTCGTGGGCTCCGGCGCGCCGCGCGGCCGCGACCTCGACCTGCCGGGCCGCGAGGAGGCCTTCGCCAATATCCACATCGGCATCGACTGGCTCTCGTCGGTCTCCTTCGGCCACATCGACAAGATCGGCCGCCGGGTGATCGTGCTGGGCGGCGGCAACACCGCCATGGACTGCTGCCGCACCTCGCGGCGCCTCGGCGGCGAGGACGTGAAGGTCATCGTCCGCTCAGGCTTCGAGGAGATGAAGGCCAGCCCATGGGAGAAGGAAGACGCGATCCACGAGGACATCCCGATCCTCAACTTCCGGGTCCCCAAGGCCTTTACCCACGAGAGCGGCAAGCTGACCGGGGTGCTCTTCGAGGTGGTCCGCGCCGAGGTCGACGAGAAGGGCCGCCGCAGGCTGGTGAACGCCGGTGAGCCGGACGAGCACTACGACTGCGACGACGTGCTGGTGGCGGTGGGCCAGGAGAACGCCTTCCCCTGGATGGAACGCGGCATCGGCATGGATTTCGACGAATGGGACATGCCCAAGGTCGACCCGATCACCATGCAGTCGACCATCCCGAACGTCTTCTTCGGCGGCGACGCGGCCTTCGGGCCTAAGAACATCATCTGGGCGGTGGCTCACGGCCATGACGCGGCGATCTCGATCGACAAGTTCTGCCAGGGCCAGGATGTCGCCGAGCGCCCGCCGCCGGACTTCTCCCTCGTCAGCCAGAAGATGGGCATCCACGAGTGGAGCTACGACAACGACATCGCCAACGACCGCCGCTATCGCGTGCCGCTGCGCGAGAAGGCCGTGGCGCTGAAGGACGTGAAGATGGAGGTCGAGCTCGGGTTCGACCGCGAGACCGGCTACCGCGAGGCCGAACGGTGCCTGAACTGCGACGTCCAGACGGTGTTCGCCGACAACCTCTGCATCGAGTGCGACGCCTGTGAGGACATCTGTCCGGTCGACTGCATCACCTTCACGCCCGAAAGCGACGAGGCTGACCTGCGCACCCGCCTGAAGGCGCCGTCCACCAACCTCGATCAGGAACTCTATGTCTCCGGCTCGCTGCCGACCGGGCGGGTGATGGTGAAGGATGAGGACGTCTGCCTGCACTGCGGGCTCTGCGCCGAACGCTGCCCGACCGGCGCCTGGGACATGCAGCGCTTCACCCTGGAAATGACGCACGCGGGGGCGGCATGTCAGTCTCGGTGAAGCCGGACGCGGTGAAGACCGCGGCGGTGATGGTCAACGACTTCGTGGTCAAGTTCGCCAATGTGAACGGGTCCGGCTCGGCCAGCGCCAACGGCATGTTCGCCAAGTCGATCCTGCGGATGGGCGTGCCGGTGGCGGCCCGCAACATCTTCCCCTCCAACATCCAGGGCCTGCCGACCTGGTTCGAGGTGCGGGTGACAGAGGCGGGGCACCTGGGGCGCCGCGGCGGGGTCGACCTGATGGTCGCCATGAACCCGCAGACCTGGGACCGCGACATCGCCGAGATCGAGGCCGGCGGCTACCTCTTCTACGATTCCACCAAGCCCCTGCCGCCGACCAAGTTCCGCGATGACGTGACGATCGTCGGCGTGCCGCTGACGGCGATGTGCAACGAGAAATACGCCCTGCCGCGCGAGCGCCAGCTCTTCAAGAACATCGTCTATGTGGGCGCGCTGGCCGCGCTGCTGGGCATCGACCCGGCGGTGACCGAACAACTGCTGGCCGAGCAGTTCGAGGGCCGGCAGAAGCTGATCTCCGCCAATGTCGAGGCCCTGCACATGGGCGTCGACTACGTGAAGGCGAACCTCGAGCCGCTGCGCCTGCGGGTCCAGCAGGCAGACAAGGTCGGCGACCGGATCTACGTCGAAGGCAATTCGGCTGCGGCGTTGGGCGCGGTCTATGGCGGGGCCACGGTCTGCGCCTGGTATCCGATCACCCCCTCGACCTCGCTGGCCGAGGCCTTCACCGGCTATTGCGAGGACCTGCGGACCGACCCGGACGGCAAGGCGCGTTACGCCATCGTCCAGGCCGAGGACGAGATCGCCTCGATCGGCATCGTGGTGGGCGCGGGCTGGAACGGCGCGCGGGCCTTCACCTGCACCTCCGGCCCCGGCGTCTCGCTGATGACCGAGTTCATCGGCCTGTCCTATTTCGCCGAGATCCCCGCGGTGATCTTTGACGTCCAGCGCGGCGGGCCCTCCACCGGCATGCCGACCCGCACCCAGCAGGCCGACCTGATCGGGGCGGCCTACGCCAGCCACGGTGACACCAAGCACCCGATGCTGCTGCCGGCCGATCCCGGGGAATCCTTCGAGATGGGCGCGCTCGCCTTCGACCTCGCCGATCGGCTGCAGACCACGATCTTCGTCATGCTCGACCTCGACATCGGCATGAATGAGTGGCTGACCGAGCCCTTCGCCTGGGACGACGGCCGCAATCTCGACCGCGGCAAGGTGATGACCCACGACGAGCTGGAGGCCGGCGCCGACTTCGGCCGCTACAAGGACGTCGACGGGGACGGCATCCCCTATCGCACCTATCCGGGCGTCCATCCGTCGAAGGGCAGCTACTTCACCCGCGGCACCTCGCGGAACCCCTATGCCCGCTATTCGGAAGAGGGCGCGGTCTATGTCGACAACATGCAGCGGCTGCTGCGCAAGTTCGAGACCGCCAAGGCGCTGATCCCGGCCCCGGTCCGGCGCAACGCCAAACGCAAGACGACCGACGGCGTGATCTATTTCGGCTCCTCGACCCCCTCGATGCACGAGGCGCTCGACGCCCTGGAAGAGCAAGGGCGCCACCTCGACGCGCTGCGCGTGCGGGGCTTCCCGTTCTGCGACGAGGTCTATGACTTCGTGGCCGCCCACAAGCGGGTGTTCGTGGTCGAGCAGAATCGCGACGCGCAACTGCGGACCCTGCTGGTCAACGAGGGCGAGATCGACCCCGGCAAGCTGGTCCCGGTGCTGCACTATGATGGCACGCCGATCACCGCGCGCTTCATCGCCGGCCAGATCGGCCAGATCCTCGCCATGGGCCAGATCGAGGCCGCCGAATGACCTACATCCTGAAGCCCCAGCTGCATCACCCGAAGCTGGCGGAAAACGCCCTTGGCTTCACCCGCCGCGACTACGAGGGCTCGGTCTCGACGCTCTGCGCCGGCTGCGGCCACGACTCGATCTCCTCGGCGATCATCCAGGCGGCTTTCGAGCTCGACCTGCCGCCGCACCGGATCGCCAAGCTTTCCGGCATCGGCTGTTCGTCGAAGACCCCGGACTATTTCATGGGCGCGAGCCACGGTTTCAACACCGTGCACGGGCGCATGCCCTCGGTGCTGACCGGCGCCAACCTCGCCAACAAGGACTTGATCTACCTCGGGGTCTCGGGCGACGGCGATAGCGCCTCGATCGGGCTCGGCCAGTTCGCCCACGCCGTGCGGCGCGGCGTGAACATGCTCTACATCGTCGAAAACAATGGCGTTTACGGGCTCACGAAGGGCCAGTTCTCGGCGACCTCCGACAAGGGCTCGAAGTCCAAGCGCGGGGTGGTCAACCACGACGCCGGCATCGACCTCGTGGGCATGGCTCTGCAGCTCGGCGCGACCTTCGTCGGGCGCTCGTTCTCCGGCGACAAGGATCAGCTGGTGCCGCTGATCAAGGCCGGCCTGGCGCACAAGGGCGCGGCCTTCATCGACTGCATCAGCCCTTGCGTGCAGTTCAACAACCACGCGGGCTCCACCAAGAGCTTCGACTATGTACGTGAGCACAACGAGGCGGTGAACCGGCTCGACATGATCCCCGCGCGCGCGTCGATCAAGGTGGACTACGCGCCCGGCACGACGGTGAAGGTGGCGCAGCACGACGGCTCGGTGCTGTCGCTGCACAAGCTCGCCGAACTCTACAATCCCAACAACCGCGCCCAGGCGCTGGGCTATCTGCAGGCGCGGCAGGCGAGGGGCCAGGTGGTCACGGGCCTGCTCTATATCGATCCGGACGCCGGCGACCTGCACGACGCGCTGGAGACCGTGGACACCCCGTTGAACGAGCTCGGCGATGCAGCTCTCATCCCGGGCGCGGCGGCGCTGGACAGGATCAACGCCAGCCTGCGCTAGGCCTTCGCCAGTTCTCCGATCACGAAGGCGTCCTCGTCGGCGCGGACCAGGCCTTCCAGCACCTCGGCCAGATCGCGCGGGTCGACGATCAGCATCAGGCCGACCCCGCAGTTGAAGGTTCGGCGCAGCTCCAGGTCTGAGACGCCGCCCACCTGCTGCATCCAGGCGAAGACCGGCGGCAGCTCCCAGGCGTTCCAGTCGAACCGGGCGACCAGGCCCTCGGCGATGGCGCGGGGCGGGTTTTCGATCAGGCCGCCGCCGGTGATGTGCGCCAGGCCCTTGATGCGGCCGGCCTTCAGGTGCGGCAGGACCGTCTTCACATAGATCCGGGTGGGCGCGAGCAGGGCCTGCGCCAGCGTCTTGCCGTCCTCGAAGGGGGCGGCCTCGTCCCAGGCGAGGCCGGACCGCTCCACGATGCGGCGGACCAGGGAATAGCCGTTGGAGTGCGGGCCCGTGGAGCCCAGGCCCACCAGGATATCGCCCGGCTTCTGGTCGCCCATGCGCGGCAGGACCTTGTCGCGGTCGACAGCGCCGACGCAGAAGCCCGCCATATCGTAGTCGCCCTCGGCGTACATTCCGGGCATCTCGGCCGTCTCGCCGCCGACCAGGGCGCATCCGGCCTGGCGGCAGCCCTCGGCGATGCCGGCGACGACGGTGGCCGCGGCCTCCACGTCGAGCTTGCCGGTCGCGAAATAATCCAGGAACATCAGTGGTTCAGCGCCTTGAGCTAACAGGTCGTTGACGCACATGGCGACGAGGTCGATCCCCACGGTGTCGTGGATGCCGGTCTCAATGGCGACCTTCAGCTTGGTGCCGACGCCGTCGGTGGTCGTGACCAGCAGCGGGTCGTCATAGCCGGCCGCCTTCAGGTCGAAGAGCGCGCCAAAGCCGCCCAGCGACGCCTCCGCGCCCGGCCGGCGCGTGGATTTGGCCAGGGGCTTGATCCGCTCGACCAGCGCGTTCCCGGCGTCGATGTCGACGCCGGCCTGGGCGTAGGTGAGGCCGTTCGGCCGGTCGGACATCGGAGAGACGCTTTCGAGAAAAATACGGGTCGGGAAACGCGGGCTTGCAGACTCGGCGCCTCGCCGGGCTATAGCTAATCGATGACGCCGATTACGACCACCGCGGAACTGGCGGTGTTTTGCGACAAGCTCAAGGGCCAACCGTTCGTCGCCGTGGACACCGAGTTCATGCGCGAGACGACCTACTGGCCAAAGCTGTGCCTGATCCAAGCCGCGGCCGGGAGCGCCGAGGCCTGCATCGATCCCCTGGCGGAGGGCATCGACCTCGAGCCATTCCTGGCGATCATGCGTGACACGAGCATCTTGAAGGTGTTCCACGCCGCGCGGCAGGACGTGGAGATCTTCAACAACCTGCAGGCCATGCCCGTGCCGCTGTTCGACACCCAGGTCGCCGGCATGGCGGCGGGGTTCGGCGAGCAGATCGCCTATGACGCCCTGGTCCGCCAGATGCTGCGGATCGAACTCGACAAGTCGTCACGCTTCACCGACTGGGCGCGCCGTCCGCTGTCCGATAACCAGCTCACCTATGCCCTGGCCGACGTGACCCATCTGGCCGCCCTCTATCCCATGCTGCGCGAGCGGCTGGAGAAGGAAGGCCGGTTGGGCTGGGTCACCGACGAGATGGCCAACCTCACCGATCCGGCGGTCTATGACGTGGAGCCGGAGAACGCCTGGAAACGCCTGCGGCCCCGCAAGCACACGGCGAAGTACATGGCGGTCTACAAGTCCGTCGCCGCCTGGCGCGAACGCACCGCGCAGCTGCGCGACCAGCCGCGCGGCCGGATCCTCAAGGACGAGGCGATCGACGAAGTCGCGACCCAGGCGCCGACCGACGCCGACCAGCTCGACCGCCTGCGTTCGGTGCCCAAGGGCTTCTCCGGCTCGCGCTTCGGGCCGGACTTGCTGATCGCGATCCGCGAGGCGTTGAAGGACCCGGAGGCCTATGCGCCGGTCGTCGAGCGCTCGCGGACGCCGCCATCGCCAGCCGCCGGCGCGGTGGTCGAGCTTCTCAAGGTGCTGCTGAAGGCGCGGGCCGAGGAGGCGGGCGTCGCGTCGAAGCTGATCGCGACGGTCTCGGACCTCGAGCAGATCGCCAACGACGACGAAACGGACAACGCCGCCCTCAAGGGTTGGCGGCGCGAGGCGTTCGGCGAGGACGCCCTGAAGCTGAAACGCGGCGAGTTGGCCCTGGTGCTGGACGGCGCCCGGGTGCGCGTGGTCGAGGTTCGCCGCGCCCCCAAGGTCGTCACCGCAGGCTGATCGGGCCCCATAGCCGAGAGACCTGCCGGTTCCTGAGGATAAGCGCCGGCGATTGATTTCGCGTGGGTTTCCGTGGGCGTCCCGGGGTTCTCCACAGGCTGTCCACCTGCCGCGCCCGGGTTCGCGCACAGGGACGCGCCGGGGGCCGCTTGCGCGCCGCCGGGATCGGCGCAAATCTGAACTTGCCGAGAGGGACTGCGGCGCGGCGGACCGGGCGACCGGATCGCAAGCGGACAGGAGGCTCCCGGGGGTAGGACGGCTCAGGGCGACCCGAACCTTTCGATCCCGGGGACACCGAGGAAGATCTGAAGTCGAGCTGGGGTGACTCAGCGGAGCCCAAGTTCCCCTCGACCTTGAAAGCTCAGATCCCCCAACGGATCTGGTTCAGAGGGCGGTGTTTCGGGAAACCGAGGCGCCGCCCTCTTGCTATGCGCGCCTAGTCGTCGGACTTGCGCTTTCGCGACCAGGACGCGCCGGCGATCATCGCGGCGACGATCACCAGCGTCAGGACGATGGGCAGCATCATGGGACGGCTCTTCCGCTAGACCGGCTCGGGCTGGCGCAGGCCAACCTCGCTGGGGTCGGCCTCATTGAGCAGCGGCTCCTTGGCCAAATAACGGCGCAGGTCCTCCAGGAACAGCTCGTCGCCGCGGCCGAGGTTGCCGTCGCCCGAATTTGAGGTGTGGGCGCTGACCCGCACCTTTGGATGGTCCCAGAACCAGCTGTCGGCGGGCAGGGGCTCGGTGGCGAAGACATCGAGCACCGCGTAGGCCGGCTGGTCGCGGTCCAGCCCGGCTTTCAGCGCCTCTTCGTCGACGAGGCCGCCGCGGCCGATGTTGATCAGGATCGCGCCGGGCTTCAGCGCCTTGAAGAAGGCCGCGTCGCACATGCCGCGGGTCTCGTCGTTGAGCGCGCACGCCAGCACGATGACGTCGGCGTCCGGCAGGGCGGCGGCGAGCTGCGCCTGGCCGATGACCCGGTCCGCCAGCGGGTCGGGCGCGGGATTGCGCCGCACGACGGTGAGCTCCACCCCGAACGGCTTGATGCGCTTGGCGATCTCGTGGCCGATGTTGCCGAAGCCCACCAGGACCCAGCGGGTCTTGCCCAGCTCGCGATAGGGCGTGTTCTTCCACTCGTGCTTGGCCTGGAGCGCCGCCTGGGCCTGGATCGGGACCTGCAGGCTGAGCGCGTGGGCGACCACATATTCGGCGATCGGCGTGGCCTGGGCGCTGGATTTCGAGATGCGCACGCCCTTCTCCATGATCGAGCGGAACATCGGGTTGTCGATGCCGGCCGCCATGATCTGGGTCCAGCGCGGCGCCTCGGTCTTCATCAGCCGGCCGAACAGCTGGCCGAGCGTGCCCGAGGCGTAGCTGTCGAGGCTGAGCCAGACGACTTCGGGATTGATCTCCTCGACGGCGATCGGCTGGCCGTCCCGCTCGTAGGCGTCGGCGGAGACGGCGGTGACGATCTCGGCGTCCGGCGCGAAGGTCGCCAACCGGCCGCGGACGCGATCGGAGGCGGCCTTGGTCATCAGGATCTGCATGGCTTCAACCCAGCTCGAGTTTCAGTTTCAGGGCCGACGCCAGCATCTGCGCGCGCTTGGTCGTCTGTTCGCCCAATAGCATGTCCTCCCAGCCCTCCGCGGCGGTCAGTTTCAGGCGTTCGCCCTGCAGGGTGAGGCTGGAGGATTCCAGGAGCCGCGGATTGCGGCCGGAGAGGTCGCAGCCGAGCCGCACGGCGGCGCCCAGGGCGCGGGCCCGCTGGCGGCGCTCGGCGTTTATCACGCGTGCGACCGCGGCGGCTTCCGGCGGATTGGGGGCGGAGGTGTGGCGGGCGAAGGCGACGCTCGCCAGGAAGGCGCGTTCGGGGTGGTTCATCCCGGCGATCGGCGCGCGCAGCACCTGCTCGAAGGCGAGGTCGGCGCGATGGTCCGGGTGCAGGCGCGCGCCGAGGTCGGCCAACCGGCAGGCGGCGGCCAGCAACACCGGATCGCGGGCGCCGAACACCGGCGTCAGCTTCTCGAACGCCGGCGTCAGCCAGGCCTCCAGCGCCCCGCCCAGTTCCGAGGAGATGCCGCGCGTGGCGGTCAGCGCCTCGCAGCCCTCGATCAGCGGGTCGCGGTTGCGGACCTCGGGGTCCATGGCTTCCAGCAGCAGGCCCTCGCGCACGCCAAAGGCCGAGATGGTGACCCGCTCAACCCCCAGGCGCTCGATCAGCGCCTCCAGGACCACCGCGGAATAGGGCAAGGTCTCGATCCGCTTCTTCGACAGGCCCTGCATGCGCTCCAGCGAGGCGCGCGACTGGCGCGCGACCAGGCGCGAGACGTTGAGGGCGTCGGCGCGGCTCATCTCGTACTGGTGGGCGACGTGCAGCGGGTAGTCGGCGAGTTCCATATGGAAGAGCGCCAGGTTGCGCCAGGCGCCGCCGACGGCGTGGAAATGGCGGGTGGCGAAGCGGTCGGCGTGGGGCGCGAGCGCGCTCTCGATCACCCGGCGGGTGCGGTCGAGGTCGAGCGGTCGCGGCGCGCCCAGGGCGAAGGGGCCGAGCGGCAGGGTCGCGCCTTCTTCCGGGCCCGAGCCGTTCAGCAGGACCAGCTCCAGGCTGGAGCCGCCCAGGTCGCCGACCACGCCTTGCGCGTCCGGCTGGCCGGCTATCACGCCGAGGGCGGCGTAGCGGGCCTCTTCCTCGCCGGTGAGCACGCGCACGACGAGGCCGGTCTCCTCGCGCACGCGCTTCAGGAAGGCCGGGCCGTCGGCGGCTTCACGCACCGCGGCCGTGGCGGCGGCGGTGACGTCCTCGGCGCGCCAGCCGTCAAGCAGGGCGCGGAAGCGGCGGATGGCGGTCAGCGCGACCTCGACGCCTTCCGGCGACAGCCGCCCGGTGGTGGGCAGGTCCCGCCCGAGCCCGGCCAGGGCCTTTTCGTTGTAGACGGTCCATATGGCGCGCCCGTCCAGCCGGTAGATGACCAAGCGGACGGAGTTCGACCCGACGTCGATTACGGCGGCCTGCCGGGTCGACGGCCCGCTATCCCCGCGAGGCCACATGATCGATCGCGCGCGGCATGTCCTTCACCTTCTGCCCTCTACCCGAAAGGCTGGGGTTGGTCATGAAATACTCGTGCGCGGAGAAGGCGCTCGGATGGTCCCAGGAGGGATCGCGGTCGAAGTGGCCGCTTTCGTCCAGGGTCCAGCTCTGGGCTTCGTCCTTCAGGTTGGCCAGCATGATCTGTTGCAGAACCTGCTGGTGGACAGTGGGGTTCTCGATCGGGGTCAGGCACTCGACGCGGCGGTCGAGGTTGCGCGGCATCCAGTCGGCCGACGAGATGAACACCCGCGCCTCCGAGGAGGGCAGGGCCGCGCCGTTGGCGAAGGCCACGATGCGTCCGTGCTCCAGGAAGCGGCCGATGATGCTTTTCACCCGGATGTTCTGCGAGAGGCCGGGAAGGCCCGGCCGCAGGCAACAGATGCCGCGGATCACCAGGTCGATCTCCACGCCGGCCTGGCTGGCGGCGTAAAGGGCGTCGATGATCTCCGGATCGACCAGCGAGTTCATCTTGGCCCAGATGCCCGCGGGCTTGCCTTCCAGCGCATTGATCGCCTCGCGGCTGATCAGGGTCAGCAGGTCCCGCTTCATGGTCACGGGCGAAAAGGACAGCTTCTCCAGGCCCTCCGGCTGGGCGTAGCCGGTCACGAAGTTGAACAGCCGCGCGGAGTCGCGGCCGAGCGCCGGATCGGTCGTGAACAGCGACAGGTCGGTATAGAAGCGCGCGGTGATCGGATGGTAGTTGCCGGTCCCGAAATGGCAGTAGGAGCGCAGCGTGTCGCCCTCCTTGCGCACCACCGTCGAGAGCTTGGCGTGGGTCTTGTACTCGACGAAGCCGAAGACGATGTGGACCCCGGCGCGTTCCAGGTCGCGCGCCCACTTCAGGTTCGCCGCCTCGTCGAAGCGGGCCTTGATCTCCACCACCGCGGTGACGTTCTTGCCGGCCTCGGCCGCCTCGATGAGGGCGGCCACGATCGGGCTGTCGTGGGAGGTGCGGTAGAGCGTCTGCTTGATCGCCAGCACGTTCGGGTCGCGGGCGGCCTGCCGCAGGAACTGGACCACCACGTCGAAGCTCTCGAAGGGGTGGTGGACCAGGATGTCCTTCTCGCGGATCGCGGCGAAACAGTCGCCGCCGTGGTCGCGGATGCGCTCCGGGAAGCGCGGCTCGAAGGGCTTGAACTTCAGGTCCGGCCGGTCCGACGGGATCAGCTGGTTCAGCTCGTCGAGGCCCAGTAAGCCGTCGATCTGGATGATGTCCTGCGGCTCGGCATGCAGGCTCGAGCAGATGAAGCTTTGCAGCTCCTCGGGCATGGAGGCGTCGATCTCGACGCGGACCACGGAGCCCAGGCGGCGCTGTTTCAGCGCCAGCTCGAACTCACGGACCAGGTCTTCGGCCTCTTCCTCGATTTCCACGTCGCTGTCGCGGATCAGCCGGAAAACACCCTGCGCCTGGATCTCGCAGCCGGGGAACAGGTGGTCGAGGAACAGGCTGACCAGGGCTTCCAGAGAGACGAAGCGGCGCTCGGCCTTGCGGCGGCCGGTGCGCTGGGCCGGGAGTTCCCAGAACCGCGCGACCTGGGCTGGGATCGGCACCAGGGCGTAGAGCATCCGGCCGTCGGCCAGGCGCCGCAGCTTCAGGACTAGGGAAAACGCCAGATTCGGAATGAACGGGAAGGGGTGCGCCGGGTCGATCGCCAGCGGGGTCAGCACCGGGAACAGCTGGGAGACGAAGGGCTCCTCCAGCGCATCCAGCTCTGCGTTGGTGACGTCGGACGACGAGACGACGTGCAGGCCTTCAGAGGTCAGCTCGTCGCAGAGTTCGCGCCAGCGGGTCTGCTGGTCGCCCATCAGGTCAGCGGCTTCGGCGTTGACGCGTTCCAACTGCTCGGCCGGCGTCAGGCCGTCCTGGCTGGTGACCCGCACGCCTTCACGGATCTGCGCGCGGAGGCCCGCGACCCGGACCATGTAGAATTCGTCGAGGTTGTTGGCGCTGATCGCCAGGAACCGCAGCCGCTCGAGCAGCGGGTGCCGCGGGTTCATGCTTTCGGCCAACACCCGGCGGTTGAACGCTAGCCACGAGAGTTCTCGGTTGAAGAACCGCGTCGGCGAGGCGGCCAGCTCCTCGTCCCAGGCGAGCGGGGCGCGCGCGGTGTCGCTCGCGGCGTTCGCGGCGATGGGCGCGGCATAGCTCATTCAGGGCTCCAGGACGGTTGCGGGCCCTAAATCTTGAGCCTCGCGTGTGACGGCTTCAAGTCATCCCTCGAAAAGGTCAAGATTTTCGATATCGGCCTCAAGGATTTCGCGGGCCAGGACACGTGAAACCGGCCGCACCATGCCGTCTTCGGTTTCGTCGAGGCGCCGCACGATCTCGCGCGCACCCGGAATCGACCTTTCCATGCGCCGCAGCAGGTAAGGATAGACATCGTCGTGCGGACGGATGTTCCGTTCACGGAAGAAATTCTTCAAGACGCCCCGGAGGACATCGTCATCGGGTGCGGCGATCTCGGCGACCATCAGGGAGTTGAGCCGCGATCGCAGGTCCGGCAGCTCGGCCGGCCAGGTCGTCGGCTGGACGCGGGCGGTGAGCAACAGGCTCGCGCCGTCCTGGGCCGCCAGGTTGATCAGATGGAACAGGGCTTCGGGATCGATGCCCCGGTCGACGTCTTCCAGCAGGGCCGGACGCCCTGCGGCCGCGGCGATGTCGGGGCTCTCGCGGTCGAGCATCACCGCCTTAGTTTCCGCGGCCCAGGCGCGCGCCAGATGGGTCTTGCCGACGCCCTCGGCCCCGACCAGCGCCAGGGTCCCGCCGGGCCAGCGCGGCCAGGCGTCGAGCGCGGCCACGGCCTCCGCGTTCGACGCGCCCTGGATGAAGGCGTCGCGGGTGTGGGCGGCGGGCCTGCGAAGGCTCAGCCGCAGCTGCCTAGCCATGCGCCCCTTTCGTAGAGCCTTAGGTCCTAGAGCGTGTCCGTCGCGGCCTTGGCCGCGGCGCCGACCACCCGGGTCCAGCCTTCGGGCTTCAGGAGCTCGATCGGCGAGAAGCGGACCTTGTAGTCCATCTTCTCGGAACCGCGGACCCAGTAGCCCAGATAGACGTACGGCAGGCTGGTCAGGCAGGCCTGGACGACGTGGTCGAGGATTACGAAGGACCCCAGGCTGCGGCGGCTCTGGGTCGGGTCGTAGAAGCTGTAGACCAGCGAGAGGCCGTCGCTCATCACATCGACCAGCGCGCAGGCCACGAGATCGCCGGGGCCGCCGTCCTTCGAGCGGGTGCGGTACTCGATGATGTGGGTGCGGACGGCGGTGTCCTCGACCATGGCCACGTAGTCCGGCCAGGTCATCTCCGCCATGCCGCCGTCGGCGTGGCGGGTGGTGAGGTAGCGTCGGAGAAGGTCGAACTGCTCCATGGTGGCCTCGGCCTCCACGAGGTGGCGCTCGAGATCCTCGTTGCGGGCGATGGCCTTGCGCTCGGAGCGGGCGAAGACGTAGTCCGCGGCCGGCAGGCGCGCGGAGACGCACGCCGTGCAGGCCTCGCAGGCCGGGCGATAGGCGATGTTCTGCGACCGGCGGAAGCCGACCTGGGTCAGGCTGTCGTTGACGGTCGCGCCGTCGGACAGCGGCAGGTGGGCGAACACCTTGCGCTCATAGCGTTCGGGCAGGTAGGGGCAGGGCGACGGGGCGGTCAGGAAGAACCTGAGCTGTCGGGTCGGGAAATGCTGCGTCACGGACTTGCGGTCGCCTTCATACCGGGGCCTCGCGGACGATTAGGCGTCATGCCGCGTTCCGGCGCAAGCCTCTGCTTCAGAGGCCCTGGTCGGGCGGCAGCACGGGCGCCTCACGCAGCAGCACGATGGCGATGCGGCGGTTTCCGGGAAGGGTGGGGTCGTCGGGATAGAGCGGCTCGGAGGTGGCTTTGCCGGAGACCTGATAGACCCGGTCGGCGTCGACGCCGCCGCTCTGCAGGATGCGCCGCGACGCATCGGCGCGGGCGGCAGACAAGGTCCAGTCGCCCTCGGCCTTGCCGCCCTGGCCGGCGTTGGCGCTGGTGTGGCCGTAGATGCTGATCCGGTTGGGCAGCTGGTTGATGATCTTGGCGACGGCCCGCAGCAGCAGCTTGGCCCGGTCGTTGGGCGTCGCGGTGCCCTGGTTGAACATCGAGCGGCCTTCCTGGTCCACGAGCTGGATGCGCAGGCCTTCGGGCGTCTGGTCGATGATGATGTTCTTGGAGAGCTCGGCGAGCTCCGGCATGTCCTGCAGCGCCTGGCGCAGCGACTGGGCGGCCGAGGCGAAGGCCGCGGCCTCGCTCTTCTGCTGCTGCGCCTTCATGGTGTCGGAGGCGGTCTGGTCGCTGGACGAGGATTTGGCGCCGTCCTTGGACTTGCCGTCATTGGGGTGGCGCGAATCGGGGCTGGCGTCCTGGACGATCGACTGCGAGCCGTTCTGCTTGGCGCCCTCGTTGCCGAGCGCGGTGCCGGCCAGGATGCCGCCGGCGCCCGAGGTGGTCGGGGAGACGCTGGCCGGCGCGAAATAGTCGGCGATGCCGCGCTTCTGCTCGGGCGAGGTGGTGTTGATCAGCCACATCAGAAGGAAGAAGGCCATCATCGCGGTCACGAAGTCCGCATAGGCGACCTTCCAGGCGCCGCCGTGGTGACCACCGCCGGCGCTCTTCTTGATACGCTTGATGATGATCGGCCGCTCGCCGCTCATCGACATTGGTTCGCCCCGCTCAAGCCTGTTACGAGCATTCCAAGTGCGCAGGCCGGCGTTAAAATGCCGTTGCGCAGGGTTAAGGAGTTTTTGAAAAATGAAGGTGGCGTTTGCCGGCCTCGGCGTGATGGGTTTCCCGATGGCCGGGCACCTGGCCGCGGCGGGCCATGAGATGGCGGTGTTCAACCGCTCGCCCGAAAAAGCCGCCCGCTGGGTCGCGGCCCATGGCGGACGGACCGGGACGACGGCGGCGGAGGCCGCGGCGGGGGCCGAGGTCTTCGTGCTCTGTGTCGGCAATGACGACGACGTGCGGCGGGTGGTGGCCGAAGCCCTGCCGGCCATGGCGCCGGGCGGGGTCGTGGTCGACCACACGACGACCTCGGCGGTAGTGGCGCGCGAGATGGCGGCGCTCGCGGCCAAGGACGGACGCGCCTTCGTCGATGCGCCGGTGTCGGGCGGCCAGGCCGGGGCCGAGAACGGCCAGCTCACCATCATGTGCGGCGGCGAGGCCGCGGCGTTCGCCAGGATCGAGCCGGTGATCGGCGCCTATGCCAAGGCGACGCGGCTGATGGGCGGCCCGGGCTCGGGCCAGCTCACCAAGATGGTCAACCAGATCTGCATCGCCGGCGTCGTCCAGGGGCTCGCCGAGGGCCTGCATTTCGCCACGCGCGCCGGGCTCGACCCGCAGGCGGTCTATGAGGCGATCTCCAAGGGTGCGGCGCAGTCCTGGCAGATGGACAACCGCTGGAAGACCATGAGCGAGGGCAAGTTCGACTTTGGCTTCGCGGTCGACTGGATGCGCAAGGACCTGGGCCTGGTGCTCGACGAGGCCGGCCGCAACGGCGCCGCGCTCGACATGACGGCGATGGTCGACGGCTTCTACGCCGAGGTGCAGGCCATGGGCGGCCGGCGCTGGGACACCTCAAGCCTCGTCGCCCGGTTGGAGAAACCCTGAGTGCGTATTCTTGAGACCGGGCGCCTGGCGCTCGACGAACTGGTCCCGGCCGACGCGCCGTTCATCCTGGAACTCGTCGACAGCCCGGCCTTCCGGGACAATATCGGCGACCGCGGGGTGCGCGATCTCGACGGCGCGCGGGGCTACATCGAGGGCGTGGCGCTGAGCTACGCCAAGCACGGCTTCGGCCTTTGGCGCGCGACCCTGAAGGCGACCGGCGAGCCGGTGGGCATCTGCGGGCTCGTGAAGCGCGACGGCCTGGACCTGCCGGACGTCGGCTACGCGCTCCTGCAGCGGTTCTGGGGCCAGGGCTTCGCCACCGAGGCGGCGGCGGCGGTGCTGGCGCACGGCCATCGTATGCTGGACCTGCCGGTGATCTCGGCGATCACCAAGCCCGCCAATCTCGGCTCCATCGCGGTGCTGGAGAAGATCGGCCTGAAGTTCCTGGGGCTGCGGGTGCTGCCCGGCTCCGACAGCGAGAGCAGCTACTTCGAAACCGCCTGAGGACGCCGCAATGCCCATCGCGACCCGCAGGATCTCCGCCAACGGCTTCGACTTCGCCGTCGACGAAGCCGGCGAGGGCGACCGGCTGGCGCTCTGCCTGCACGGCTTTCCGGAAAGCCGGTTTTCCTGGCGCTTCCAGCTGCCGCTGTTGGCCGAGATGGGTTATCGCGCCTGGGCGCCCGACTTGCGCGGCTACGGCGAGACCGAACCCAAGCCCAAGGATGTGGCGAGCTACCGGATCGAGCGGCTGATGGAGGACGTCGCGGCCCTGATCGACGCCAGCGGCGCGCGGGAGGTCACTCTGATCGGCCACGACTGGGGCGCGGGCCTCGCCTGGACGTTCGCGGCCAACCGTGTCCGGCCGCTGAAGCGCCTGGTGATCATGAACGTACCGCATCCGGGCGTCTTCGCCGAACACCTCCGCCGCTCGTTCCGGCAGATGGCGCGGTCCTGGTACATGTTGTTCTTCCAGATCCCCGGCCTGCCGGAGTGGCTGAACACCCGCGACGGGGCCAAGCTGATCCGCCGGGCCTTCCACGACATGGCGGTCGACAAGAGCCGCTTCCCCGACGCGGTGCTGGACCGCTACGCCGCCGACGCCCAACGACCGGGCGCCATGACCGGCATGGTCAACTGGTACCGCGCCGCGGCCCAAAGCCCCGGCAAGCTCGCCGGCCCCTGGCCGATGATCGAGACGCCGACCCTGGTGATCTGGGGCGAGGAGGACGCAGCCCTCGGCCTGGAGCTGCTCGACGGGACGGACGCCTACGTCCGCGACCTCACGATCCGGCGCCTGCCAAAGGTCTCCCACTGGGTGCAGCAGGAAGCGCCGGAGGCGGTGAACGCTATCCTGGCCGAGTGGCTTTCCGCCGCGCGGTGAGCGCGGGCAGGATCTGGCCGGTCAGCAGCGGGGCGATGGCCGCGCTCGGCGGTGCGGCGGGGTCGATCCACAGCATCTCCTCGATCTCCGCGCGGGGGACGACCTCGCCCTCGACCGACACGAGGTAGGCCTCGGAGCGCACGAGGGCGCCGGGTTCGTTGGCCGCCGGCGCCTCGAAGCGCCCGAACGGCCTAGCGGAAACCAACGCCACGCCCAGTTCCTCGGCCAGCTCCCGCGCAAGGGCCAGAACGTCGTCTTCGCCGGGCTCGCGCTTGCCGCCCGGCAGCATGAAGCGATCCGTGCCGCGCTTGCGCACGGTGAGAAGCCGCCCGGCGCGGTCGAACAGGATCGCGCCGACGACCTCGACGATCATGCGCCGAGCAGCCGCGCGGCGCGGGGCGCGAAATAGCTGATGACGCCCGCGGCGCCGGCGCGCTTGAAGGCCCCGAGGCTTTCCATGATCGCGCGCTCTTCCTCCAGCCAGCCGTTCTGGGCGGCGGCCATCAGCATGGCGTATTCGCCGGACACCTGGAACGCGAAGGTCGGCATGGCGAAGGCCTCGACCACCCGGCGGACGATGTCGAGGTAGGGCATGCCCGGCTTGACCATCACCATGTCGGCGCCCTCGGCGATGTCCATGGCGACCTCGCGCAGCGCCTCGTCGGAATTGGCGCTATCCATCTGGTAGGTCTTCTTGTCGCCGGGGTTCTCGACGGAGCCCGTGCCGAGCTTTCCCGAGCCGATGGCTTCGCGGTAGGGGCCGTAGAAGGCCGAGGCGTACTTGGCGGCGTAGGACATGATCATCACGTCCTGCAGGCCCTCGGCCTCGAGCGCGGTCCGCAGCGCGCCGCAGCGCCCGTCCATCATGTCCGACGGCGCGAGGATGTCGCAGCCGGCCTGGGCCTGCATGATCCCCTGGGCCACCAGGCGCTCGACGGTGGCGTCGTTGAGGATCTTGCCGTTCTCGATCAGGCCGTCGTGGCCGTGGTCGGTGAAGGGGTCGAGCGCCACGTCGCACATGATCCCGAC
>NZ_JBEPUO010000026.1:0-47620 GCF_041691455.1 Phenylobacterium sp.
CGCTGCCGATCATCGAGACCGAGGCCGAGGACATCTCGGCCTACATCCCGACCAATCTGATCTCGATCACCGATGGCCAGATCTATCTATCGCCCTCCTTGTTCGAGCTGGGCGTCCTGCCGGCGATTGATGTGGGCAAGTCCGTGTCGCGCGTCGGCGGCAAGGCCCAGCATGCCGCCTATCGCGCCATCGCAGGTGATCTGAAGCTCGCCTATGCCCAGTTCGAGGAACTCGAAACCTTCGCCAGGTTCGGCGCCCGCCTGGATGACGACACCCGCAAGACGATAGAGCACGGGCGACGCATCCGCGCGTGCCTCAAGCAAGGGGAAGCCGCCCCGGTGCCGGAGGCTGCGCAGATCGTGGTTCTGTTGGCGCTGACCGCGGGCCTGTTCGACCCCGTGCCGCTCGACCAGATGACGGCGGCCGAACAGGCCGTCCAGGTCGCGGCAGACCAAATCCCGGCCGAGGTGCGCGCTCGCTTCGACAGCGCAGGCAAGCTGAGCGACGAGGACCGCAAGAGCCTTGTCGAGATCGCCCGCCAGGCCCTCGAGCCCTTCCAACCGAAGGCGGAAACCGAGGCCAAAACCAAACCGGTCGACGCCGCTGGCGGTAATCCCTCAGATTCCCAGCCCGCGAAGAGCGCTGCTGCACCGTGATTGACACCGCCGAAAGCCTGCGCCGAAAGATCGGCAGCGCCGGCGAGCTCCAGTCCGTGGTCCGCACCATGAAGGCGCTGGCGGCCTCAAGCATCGGGCAATACGAAAAGTCCGTGCTGGCGCTGGCCGATTACGACCGGACCGTTGAACTAGGCCTGGGCGCCTGCCTGAGGGCGATGCACCTGTCGGCCCCCCTCATGAAGCCCGGCCTGCCTACCCGCCACGCGGCGATCAGCGCGATCGTATTTGGATCTGATCAGGGACTGGTCGGTCAATTCAACGACGTCGTGGCCGAGCATGCGATCAAGGCGCTGGCGGACCTGCCCGGGAAGCCGCAGGTCTGGGCGGTCGGCGAACGGGTTCGTGCGCGCCTTGCCGACGCGGGGATCGAATTGCTCGGACTCTTTACCGTGCCAAACTCAATCGAAGCCATCTCGTCTCTCGTCGGTCGGATTCAGATCGAAAGCGAAACCCATCGGGCGGCGACTGGGAGCGACAGCCTTTGGGTGTTTCACAATCGTCCGCAAGCCGGCGCGCTCTACGCACCGGCCAGCCAGCGGCTATTGCCGCTCGATCGTCAGTGGAGCCAGCGCCTGGCAGACATTCCTTGGCCCACCGCCAATCTCGCCGAGATCGTGGGCGACCCAGTCGCCAGCCTGCACGCCCTGGTCCGCGAGTACCTGTTCATTTCGCTGTTCCGCGCCTGCGCCGAGTCCCTTGCCAGCGAGAACGCCAGCCGCCTGGCGGCGATGCAACGGGCCGACAAGAACATCAGCGACCTGTTGGAACAGCTCCACGCCACATCCAACCAGCTGCGTCAGAGCGACATAGATGAAGAACTGTTCGACGTCATCTCAGGCTTCGAAGCGCTCGTCGGGGCGTAGCAGGCCCCTGTAGAACGGCCATGAAAATCGACACCAAGCCATTCCGGGCAGGCATCCGGCTCGAGCGACCATCACCGCCTCCTGTGGGAACGTCCACTCGCCCTGGGGCCTAACCTTGTACATGGCCTGCCATCGCCCTCTTCAGGAACCGGGCGCTTCAGCATGGCGAACAGCGCCGCGAGCACACAGCCCGCGACAATGCCGGAGGTGAGGTCTCTGACGAGTGTGAGCACGAAGGTCGCGAGCAGCACGGCGGCGGTCCGCCAATTGCGCAGCAGGCGGGCGAATTCGGCTTTCTCGGCCATGTTCCAGGACACCACCACTAGAACGCCAGCGAGGGCGGCCAGGGGTACGAAGCTGGCCAGAGGCGCGGCAATCAGGATGAAGAAAAGCAGGAACGCCGAATGCAACATGCCGGAGATCGGGGTGACGCCGCCCGCCCGGATGTTGGTGGCGGTCCGGGCGATGGTTCCTGTCACGCTGATGCCGCCGAACAGCGCTGAGACCACGTTGGCGAGCCCCTGAGCGATGAGTTCCATGTTCGAGCGATGCTTACGGCCGGTCATGCCATCGGCGACCTTCGCTGACAGCAGGCTTTCGATGCCGCCGAGCAGGGTGAACGACAGAGCTGTTGGCAGGAGCTGCAGCGCCAGGTGAAGGTTCATCACCGGTAGCCGCGGGATAGGCAGTTCATGGGGCAGGCCGCCGAAGCGGCTGCCGATAGTCGCCGCCGGCAGTTGGAAAACGGCGGCGGCGGCGGATGCCAGGGCAACGGCGATCAGCATCCCCGGCCACGCTGGCCGATAGCGCCGAAGCACAAAGATCAACGCCGCTGAGCTGACACCGAGCGCGAGCGCCGCCGGCGCCAACGACGGCAGGGCGGAAGTCAGCGCGGCGAGCTTGGGGAGCAGCGGGACCGGTTCGGGGGCGATGAGACGCAGGCCGCCCAGATCCTTCAGTTGGCTGGCCCCGATGGTAACCGCGATGCCGCAGGTGAATCCAACCGTCACTGCGTGGGGAATATGGCGGATGAGCGAGCCCAGTCTCAATGCGCCCAACAGGGTGAGCATCAATCCGGACATCAGCACGGTCAGGAACAGGCCCTCGACACCAAACCGCGCGACTGTGGCGGCCACCAGCACGATGAACGCACCAGCCGGCCCCCCAATCTGGAATCGGCTGCCGCTGAAGGCGGAGACCACGAAGCCACCGACGATGGCCGTGTACAGCCCGCGCTCGGGTCCGACTCCGGAAGCGACGGCAATCGCCATTGAGAGCGGCAGGGCGACGATCGCTACCGTGACCGCTGCCGTGGCGTCCTTGCGCAAGAAGGCGAGGCTGTAGCCCTCTCGCAGGATCGTCGCGAGCTTCGGCCTCAACTGGTTCGTGGTGGAGGTTCCATCAGGCATGGCGTGTCGATCTTCCGGGACCGACCGTCATCCCCTTACCCTGAGCCCTTGGCGCTCGACCTTCATCTGTGTCCGGGTGAGGCTGTTGGAAGAAGCCTGTTCATGTGGCCTCCAGCTCCCGCTCCCCCGCCACGACCTTCGGAACCCTGTCCGCGAAGGCGAGGACGACACGAGACGGCGCGTCCACCTGCGCCACGCGCGCTACGCCTCGAGGATCACCTTCAGCGCCTTGGTCTTTGCAGCGTTTCCGAAGGTTTCGTAGGCCTCGACGATGTCCGCAAGCTTGAAGCGGTGTGTGATCAATTGCTTCGGGTCGATCTTCCCGGCCTTCAGCACCTTGAGCAGCATCGGCGTGCAGAAGGTGTCGACGAGGCGCGTCGTCAGGCTGATGTTGCGGTCCCACAGCCGTTCGAGGTGGAGCGCCACCGGCACGCCGTGTACGCCGATGTTGGCGATGACCCCGCCGGGCGCGATGATCTGCTCGCAGAGCTCGAAGGTCGCGGGCACGCCGACCGCCTCGATGGCGGTGTCGACGCCGCGATTGTCGGTCAGCTTCATCAGGGCCTCAACGGCTTTGCCGTCAGAGCTGTTGATGGTCTGGGTCGCGCCGAAGCGCTTGGCGACCTCAAGGCGATTGTCATCGAGGTCGATCATGATGATCTCGCCCGGCGAATAGAACTGGGCTGTCAGCAGCGCGGCCAGCCCGATCGGCCCAGACCCGACGATCGCCAGGGATGAGCCAGGCTGGACCTTGCCGTTGAGCACGCCGCACTCGAAGCCCGTCGGTAGGATGTCGCTCAGCATCACCAGGGCTTCCTCGTCGGCGCCTTTGGGGATCGGATAGAGGCTGGTGTCGGCATGCGGCGTGCGGACGAACTCGGCCTGGGTCCCGTCGATGGTGTTGCCGAGGATCCAGCCGCCGGTCGTGCAGTGGGAGAACATCCCCTTGCGGCAAAATTCGCATATGCCGCAGGCGCTGACGCAGGAGATCAGCACGCGGTCGCCGGGCTTGAAGGTCGTGACGGCCGCGCCGACACTGTCGATGACGCCCACGCCTTCGTGGCCGAGAATCCGACCCGGTTTACAACTCGGCAGATCGCCCTTGAGAATGTGGAGGTCGGTGCCGCAGATGGTGGTCTTGGTGATCTTCACGACCGCATCGGTCGGATTGATAATCGTGGGCTTGGGATGGTCTTCGAAGGCCTTCTTGCCCGGGCCGTGATAGACGAGGGCCTTCATCATCGAGATCTGGGTGATAGCGTTCATCGATGACACCTTGTGGCCTGAACTTGTGGGGCGAGCCGAAGACCCGCTTCATTCGTGACCCCAAGACTGAGTGCCGCGGCCGGCGGCGGCGAGGGTCGGAAACTACTCAACCGCGATAGTCGAGATCGGGGCGCGCCGCAGACCGCGCCGGGTTGCGTAGATTCCGAGCCTCAGGGGCCCGCGGCGGACGGCCTATGTCCACCTCAGACTAGGTGATCATGGACAATTCAATAGCGCGGCGGCCGTACAATCTGACCCTTCTGACCCCCAGACAGATGGCGTGCGCTGATCGCCAGGCGGCGGCAGGCGGCGTGAGCGGGGTCGATCTGATGGAAGCTGCCGGCCGCGCTGTCGCGGCAGCCGTCATCGCCCGGTGGTCACCTCGGGCGACCACGGTGCTCTGCGGGCCAGGCAACAACGGCGGGGACGGCTTTGTCACAGCGCGCCACCTCGCAGCCGCGGGCTGGGCGGTGAGGGTGGCGCTGCTTGGCGAGCGGGATCAGCTGTCCGGCCCCGCCGCCCACCACGCGGCCCTCTGGCCAGACACGCCTGCGGCGCTCGCCCCCGAATGTCTCGACGGGGCTGCGTTGGTCATTGACGCGATCTTCGGCGCAGGCCTGTCGCGACCGGTCAACGGTCCGGCTCGGGCGATCCTGGAGGCCCTGGGCGCTGCAGGTGTGCCGGTTTGCGCGATTGATGTCCCCAGCGGTCTCGACGGCGCTACCGGACAGCTGCGCGGAATAGCGGTCGCCGCCGACATGACCGTCACCTTCTTCAGGAAGAAACCCGGCCATTTGCTGTTTCCAGGCCGCCGGCTGTGCGGGGATTTGGTGCTTGCGGATATCGGCGTTCCCGACAGCGTGTTGGAAGCAATCGACCCGAAGACTTTTGAAAACGGGCCATTGCTCTGGTTGGATCGGTACCCCTGGCCGCAGGCCGAGGGACACAAGTATCAACGCGGCGAGGTCTTGGTCCTGGGCGGCCCGCATATCGCGGGCGCCACGCGCATGACAGCGCGAGCCGCTATGCGCATTGGCGCGGGCCTGGTTACCTTGGCGGCCCCGACGGCGACCTGGGCGATCGATGCGGCGGCCCTGGCGGGCGTCATTGTCTCCGAGTTCCGCGGGGCCGACGGCTTGAGTAGACTTCTGGCAGACCCGCGGCGCAACGCGATCGCGATCGGCCCCGGCGCTGGCGTCGGCAAGTCGACGCGGCGCTACGTGTTGTCAGCCCTGGCGACCAAACGTTCCGTGGTGCTCGACGCCGATGCGATTACCGCCTTCGAGGCAAGGTCAAAGACGCTCTTTGACGCCATCTCGGGGCCGTGCGTGCTGACCCCGCATGCCGGCGAGTTCGCCCGGTTGTTCGGCAAGCTGGCCAAGGCAGCCGACAAGCTTTCGCGAACCCGACAGGCGGCGGCGCAAAGCGGCGCGGTCGTGGTGCTCAAAGGCCCAGACACCGTGATAGCTGCCCCGGATGGCCGCGCGATCATCAATGCCAACGCCCCGCCGCAACTCGCCACGGGCGGCAGCGGTGATGTGCTGACCGGATTTGTGGCGGGCCTGATCGCCCAGGGTTTGCCTGCCTTTGAAGCTGCCGCCGCGGCGGTCTGGCTCCACGGCGCGGCCGGGTCAGCCTTCGGGCTCGGGCTGGTCGCTGAAGACCTGGCCAACGTCTTGCCCGGCGTCCTGCAGGACCTTGCGAGGCGTGTGAGCTGACATGCAGGCCATGGTGCTGAACAAGATCGGCTCGCTGCTTCAATGGACCGAGCTCCCCGATCGAATGCCGAGTGCAGGACAGGTCCGCGTCAAGATCGCCGCCTGCGGGGTGTGCCGAACGGACCTGCACGTCGTCGACGGCGAGCTTCCGCATCCGCAGACGCCGATCATTCCAGGCCACGAGGTCGTCGGCCGGATTGACGCGGTCGGGGAAGGCGTCGCCGGACTCCAGGTGGGTCAGCGTGTGGGCGTTCCCTGGCTTGGCTACACCTGCGGGACTTGCCCCTACTGCGTCATGCATCGCGAAAACCTCTGCGATCACCCGCTGTTCACTGGCTACACACGGGACGGTGGGTTCGCGACGGCCACGATCGTCGACGCGCGATACGCTTTCCCGCTTGGCGACGCCGGCAGCGACGTTTCCCTGGCGCCCTTGCTGTGCGCCGGCCTGATCGGCTGGCGTTCGCTGACGATCGCAGGGGCGGGCGCGACCCTGGGAATCTATGGGTTCGGCGCGGCCGGGCATATCGTGGCCCAGATCGCCAGATGGCAGGGCCGCTCGGTCTTCGCCTTCACCCGGCCAGGCGACCTGGCTGGCCAGGCCTTCGCGAAGAGCCTGGGCGCTGTTTGGGCGGGTGGCTCGGATGAAGCACCACCCGAGCAACTCGATGCGGCGATCATCTACGCCACTGTCGGCGATCTCGTGCCCCTGGCGCTGAAGGCGGTCCGCAAGGGCGGGCGGGTGGTGTGCGCGGGAATCCACATGAGCGATATTCCCGGTTTCCCGTATCGGTTTCTCTGGGAGGAGCGACAACTGCTCTCGGTCGCCAACCTGACCCGGCAGGACGGCCTCGATTTCCTGGCCAAGGTCCCGGAGATTGGCATCGTCACCAAGACGACGACCTATCCGTTACAACGGGCCAACGAGGCGCTCGCCGATCTCCGCGCCGGGCGGTTCGAGGGCGCGGCCGTTCTGACGCCTTGACCCGGCAAGGCCAGGTCGGCCGTCAGTTTGAATGTTGCGAGATCGACGCAGACATTCCCGCCTCGCAGAGTTCAACGCGCCTTAGGCCGCCCCAAATGCGCGGCTTGAGTTCGCGTTTGACATGAGGGTTCACACCACGCGGCTCCGTCCGCAATGATCGCCCCGCGGCGCCGAGCAGGGGTATCCCGGCCGCCGATCAGGCGACCTCGGCCAGGGTCAACCGGTCGTAGTATTGATGAAAATCACGCTCATAGGCCCTGTTGATGAGCTCGGCTCCCGTATAGGCCGGACTTTGACTCACGCCACGCCGGTCCACGCTGAGGTCAATCGACCTTCCGGCCCAGTCCACCGTTAGTATCGACCGGGGCGAGATCAGCACACGCTTTCCCGGCCACCAGTGGCCCGTCTCCACGACCAGGTAGCGAAGGCTCCAATCGCCGTCTTCGATGATGAAGTCGGCGACGTGCCCGATGTCGCCGTCGCGGGCGTGGATGTGGTAGCCGGCCAATTCTCGAGCACTGCGCAGGTGGGGATCGCTTCCGAGGCGTTGCGCCACCTGGTCTTCCGTTTCCCGCGGCGCCGAACTGGGATCGCCAGGCGGTGTCTGTGCGCCCGTGTAGCCATAGCCGCTCAGGTAAAATCCTGAAGACCAGTAAGGCGTCCACCCGTAGTGGTCGTAGAGGTTGTGTTCCATGAGCCGCGAGACGGGCTCATCGGTATTGATGTTGGGACTTTCGCGGACCTGTTGCTGGGTTAGCCGGACCGCGAATTGATGCCCTATGTGATTGACGTGGCCAAGGATCGACGGGGGCAACAGAACGTGGCGGCCGAACAGCCAGGAACCCGTATCAGCCACCAGCCAACGCACACGCCATGTGGCGTCGTCGAACAGATAATCGACGATCGAACCGATCGGCCCATCCGTCGCCCCAACCGCGTAGCCCGCGATCTCGGATATCGGCCGCAACATGACGTGAACCCTCAACTATCGGATGTGCGGAGAGCCTAGGCCCGAAGCGAATACGCGCGTCAGCGACGGAATCTACTCAGAGCGACGGTCTCATCTCACTCCGATGGGGTCGGAGTGGGACGCAGATCGCCGCCGATCATCGCGTGCCAGTGAGGAGCGTAATGCGGCGCCAGACGCGCTTCAAACGCATCAAGCCGCCGGGCCAGCCTTTCGGTCTCAGGTACCGCCTTGGACGTCTCCACCAGGACCGCGGGCCGATAGGCGGCGATCTCGCGCATCAGGCTCATGAGTTTCTCATGACCAGGCGTCCCCTCCACGAGCGGGATATCAAGAAGGCGCGTGGCTTCATCGAGTTTGAGTTCGAATTGCGTATGGCTGCGGATCATCGGAAAGCATCCTGCTTCTGGAGGCCGCCTGGGTTGGCCCTGGCGGCGATCATAGGGCGACTCATCGGATGTCCCCGGCTCGCGCCATGGCGAAATTGCCCGGCGCGGGCATTCCCCGGCATGAGCGCGGGTCGCGGGACCAGACGACAGGGTCGGAATCTACCCACGCGTCGGCACGCCGAGACTTAGCCGCGCAACCAGATGCTGGGAGCAAGCGCTGCAAGCGCCTCACCGAAAGTGAGTTGAATAGGAAGCCCAGGTTGTCGCCGAAGCGGCGCGGTTGGGTCTCAAACGTCGTCGCCATGCCGTCCGCGTCGCGGGGCCAAGTCTGCTGGATCATCTCGGTAGCAAACGTTCGCGCCGAGTCCGGTCAGGTGGTCGGATTGCTGGCGAAGGTAACCTCTATCGCGCGTGCCAGGTGATGGTCCTGAAACGGCTTGCGCAGCGTGATCACGCCAGGATCGGACCGGTCGCCAGTTAGCACGTCGCCGGTCATGAAGATGTGGGGCACCGGGCCTGCGAGCAGGATCTCTGCCACGGCCCCGGTCCCGCTCCCAGCGCCCAGATGGACATCAACCAGCAAAAGATCTGGCCGATAGCGCGCCGCGGCCGCCACCGCGTCTGCCTGAGTGGCCGCTATGGCGCAGATTTCGTGCCCCATCGCTTCGAGCGTTTCAGCGATCAGGGTCGCGATCATGGCATCATTTTCAACCACCAGGATGCGCAGGGGATTGAGCCCTTCAGGGGAGCCCACCGCCCCGCCCTCGTTCAGCCAGGCTTGCGCGAGGACATGTTGTTCGGAACCGGCCTCCGCCGCCTGGACGGAGCGCGCGACTGCGTTCCGCGCACCGTCGGCGAGGAGGTCGTCGGCGCCAGACTCCAGGAGCGCATCGCGCGGAGCTTTGGGGCCAGGCTTGGTCATTGTCTCCTCGTCGAATATGGCGTCTGCCGCTCTACACGGAATCAGTGGGGGGATTGGCCGGCCTCGCTGCGGTCCCTATTCTTCTCGGCGCCGGAGCCGAAGGTGTATCCGACGCCAACTGCGATCCTCTCGCGCGAAGACTGGCCCGTGGCACCGACGGCGCTTTCGCGGCGATGTTCAAGGCTGCGATGGCGTCAAGAGCGCCCGAACTCGCGAGTTTCATCGCTGACGTCCCCTTCACACCAAACCCTATCGGCGCGATGGTCCACGCAGCAGCGTCGGAAACTACTCAGAGCCGAGTCTGATTGCGTTTTCTGCTTTGAGGCCGGAACGAAAGTTCCGCCGACGCGCTATTTTCTCCGACTAGCAAGACGCTTATCTCAGCCGGTCAGGCTGGCGCATTCTTTGTTAGACATAGCCGGTGCTTCCTCAAGCACCACCCCACCGAGATAATTTTATGGCGGTTCGCCAACCCCAGCACGCTGGCACGGTAAAGGTGCGGGCGAAGTTTGGCGCTTCGGCGCCCCCGACTCGGGCCGCGCCGCCCGCTGGCGTGTTCGTGGTCGCGGTGGGCGCCTCCGCGGGCGGCCTCGACGCCTTCAGCGCTCTGGTGCGAACCCTGCCGGCGAACGGGGACATGGCCTTCATTCTGGTCCAGCACCTGGATCCCAACCACGACAGCCTGCTCGTTGAACTCCTGGCCAACTGCACGTCGATGCCGGTGCGTGAGGCCTGCCACGGGATGCCTATCGAACCTGGAGAGATCTACGTCATCCCGCCCGGCGCTTACCTGGCGCTCGCAGGCAGCGTGTTTCAAACCTCGGAGCCCAAAGCGCCTCGGGCTGTGCGGCTGCCCTTCGATTTTCTCCTGCGCTCGGTCGCTAGTGAGTGTGGTGACCGAGCTGTCTGCGTCGTGCTCTCCGGCACGGGCACGGACGGGACGATCGGGTTACAAGCCATCAAACAGGCCGGCGGATTTGTAATCGTTCAGGACCCCTTGGAAGCTGCCTACGACGGCATGCCCCAGAGCGCTGTGTCGACCGGGGTGGTCGACCTTGTCATTCCGCTGGCGGGTATGATGGCGGCCCTGGTGAAGCGCCGCGATACCGCTCGTGTCCCGGTCAGGGGCGCGGTCACCACCGCCGATACTGCCGACCCCTTTGACGCCATCCTTGATCTTCTGCGCCACAAGACCAGCCATGACTTCAGGCCCTACAAGTCGGGCACGCTTGACCGTCGCATCGAGCGGCGCATGGGCCTCGCCGCGATCAAACCCAACGATGTGGCGCTCTACCGGGACCTGCTGGAGCGCGACGCTGGAGAGCTGGAGACTCTCGCAAAGGATCTGCTGATCAATGTCACCAGCTTTTTCCGCGATCCTCAGGTGTTTGAATATCTCGCGACCAAGACCATTCCCGAGCTCATCGCAAACCATGCCCCAGACCAGCCGGTAAGGGTTTGGATCGCCGGATGTAGCACCGGGGAGGAAGCCTTCTCTGTGGCCATTCTGCTGTTGGAGGCCGTGGCTGCGGCCAAGCGAGGCGTAAGGCTGCAGATTTTTGCTTCAGACGTTGATGCTGACGCCGTGGCGATCGCCCGCGAGGGCTACTACCCGGAGTCTGCCCTGAAGGACGTCTCGTCCAAGCGCCTGGCCGGCTTTTTCGTCAAGGAGGAAGGCGGCTATCGCGTCTCTCCAGAGCTCCGCGCCACACTGGTGTTCACAGTTCACGATGTGCTGGCCGATGCGCCCTTTTCGCGGTTGGACATGGTCTCCTGCCGCAACCTGCTGATCTACCTCAGCGCCACGGCGCAAGCGAAGGTGATTTCGCTCTTCCATTTTGCGTTGCGCCCCGGCGGCATCCTGCTGCTGGGCAAGGCCGAGACGGCAGGCCGCGCCAAGGGACAATTTGAGGCGGTCGCCAAGGCGGAAAGGCTCTATCGCCAAGTCGGGCTTAGCCGCCCTGGCGAGTTTGGCCAGCTGTTTGCCGGCCGCGAGCGCGGTTTGCGGGACGCAGCTGGGCGCGACGTACGCCCGCCCTCGCGCCAATCGGCGTTGGCCGATCTCTGCCGCCAGCAAATCCTGGCCAACTTTACGCCGGCTGCGGCATTGGTCACAATCAGGCACGAATGCCTTTACATGGCAGGCCCCGCCGAGCGCTACCTCCGGGTCCCCCCTGGCCATGCCACCCACGATGTTCTGGCGATGGCGCCGGCCGGCGTTCGGGCCAAGCTCCGCTCGGCCATTCATCGAGCCAGTGAGACCTTGGCACGTGTCAGCGTGGACGGCGGCCGCGTCGAACACGACGGTCATTCCCTGCGCTTCAGCATCGAAGTCCAGCCCGTCAAAAGTGGGGGCGAGACGCTCTTTCTGGTCTGCTTCGTTGAGCAGAACGGCGTCACCGAACTGGCAGGTCAGCCGAAGGGAAAAGCTGACACCGGTCGCGTCACCGCGCTCAAGCATGAGCTAGAGGCCACCAAGACCGAATTGCGCGGCGCCATCCTCGATCTGGAGCTTTCCAGCGAGGAGCAGAAGGCGATCAATGAGGACGCGCTCTCGGTCAATGAGGAGTTCCAGTCGGCAAACGAGGAATTGCTGACCTCGAAAGAGGAATTGCAGTCGCTCAACGAAGAGCTGACGGCGCTCAACGGGCAGCTTCAGGAAACGCTGGAACGGCAGCGAACGACCTCGGACGATCTGCAAAATGTTCTCTACAGCACCGACCTCGCGACAATGTTCCTCGATGGCGATCTCAAGATCCGGTTTTTCACGCCGGCAACCAAATTGCTCTTCAACATCATCCCCGGTGATGTCGGCAGACCATTGTCGGATCTCAAGCCCTTTTGGTCCGACAACACCTTGTCCCATGACGCACGGGTGGTGCTGAAGGGGCTGGTCCCCGTTGAAAAGGAGATCGAGACCGAAAGTGGGGGATGGTTCGTGCGTCGCATCCTACCGTACCGAGCCCACGACGGCGGGGTGGAGGGGGTGGTTGTCACCTTCACTGATATCACCGAGCGCAAGCGCGTGGCGAAGGCGCTCGAAGCCGCCAAGCAGGAGGCCGATCAGGCGAACCTCGCAAAATCTCGCTTCCTGGCCGTGGCGAGCCACGACCTTCGACAACCACTGCAGGCGCTGGCCCTTCTACAGGGCCTGCTCGCCAAAATCGTTCAGGGGGATCGCGCCCAGGCCCTGGTGTCCCGGTTGGCCGAAACGCTCGGCTCGATGTCGGGCATGCTCAACACCCTGCTGGACATCAACCAGATCGAGTCCGGAGCCTTGGAAGTTCATCGGACCGTCTTTCGTGTCAACGAGATCCTCGAACGGCTGAAAGCGGAATTCTCCCATCCGGCGCAGGCCAAGGGACTGGAATTGCGCAAGGTCCGCTCCAGCCTTTGGGTCGACAGCGATCCGCTGCTGCTGGAGCAGATGATCCGCAACCTGCTGGCCAACGCCCTCAAGTACACCAAAGACGGCAAAGTCCTGTTGGGCTGTCGTCGCCGCGGAGAATTTATTCGGATTGAGATCCTGGATTCCGGCGTCGGCATCGCCAAGGGCCAGTTGCAGGCAATCTTCGAAGAGTACCATCAGATCGACAATCCGGCGCGCGAGCGAAGCCAGGGGCTGGGGTTGGGGCTTTCGATCGTCCAGCGCCTCGCGGAACTGCTCCAACACCAGGTTCACGTTTCGTCGCAGCCGGGAAAGGGCTCGGTGTTCTGCATTGAGGTCGCAAGGCCCAAGGACCGACCGGGCCCTGCCGCCGCCAGATCCGCCGCGACCGTCGAGCGGCGGGAGGCAAAGGCCGGCGCGATCCTCCTGGTCGAGGACGATCCCGACATCCGCGAACTTCTCGAACAACTGTTGGGGGCGGAAGGCCATACCGTCGCCGCGACCGCCGATGGAACGTCAGCCCTTGACCTCTTGGCGACGGGATCGATCCGGCCCGACATCTTGCTGGCGGACTTCAATCTGCCGGGCGATATGAACGGGCTCGAACTGGCCGCAAAGGTCAGAGGCGCCCTGCGCCGTCAGATTCCTGTCGCGATCCTTACAGGCGACATTTCCTCAGGCACCCTTCACGATATCGCGCGCGACAGCTGCGTCCATCTGAGCAAGCCGGTGAAGCTGATTGAGCTCAACAGAGTGATCCAGGGGCTCCTTTCGCACGACCGGACGCCGGTCGCGGCGCTCGAGGACGGGGTCGAAGCGAAAGTCGACCCTCGAGTTTTCGTTGTCGACGACGATGACGGTGTCCGCGAGGCGATCTGCAGTGTGCTGGAAGACGCCGGCTGGGCGACGGCGGCGTTCAGCTCTGCCGAGGCATTCCTGAAAGCCTATCGTCCCGGCGGCTCGGCCTGCCTGCTCCTCGACGCCTACCTGCCCGGAATGGGCGGCCTTGAGCTGCTTCAGGCCTTGGCCGAGGCTGGGCATTCGCTGCCGACGACGATGATCACCGGCAATGGCGACATCGCGATCGCCGTCGAAGCGATGAAGGCCGGGGCGATGGAGTTCATCGAAAAGCCGATCGCCCGCGAGGATTTGTTGGCGGCTGTCACGCGAGCGCTTGACCACGCGCGGGATGCAACCAGCACGTCGGCCTGGCATGCCAATGCCATCATCCAGATCGCCTCTCTCACAGGTCGCCAGCGCGAGATCATGGACCTCGTGCTTGCCGGTCATCCGAGCAAGAACATCGCTGCTGATCTCGGAATCAGCCAGCGGACAGTCGAGAATCACCGGGCAGCGGTCATGAAGCGCACGGGTGTGAAATCCCTGCCGGAACTGGCGCGGCTTGCGGTTGCGGCCGTCTAATCCAAGCCGCCTGACCTGCGGCGCGTCGATGTCGGCGGCGCCGTCAGATTCCCCTTGGCTAGGGCCGGGCTTCCTCGAACTCGGCGTCGACCACATTATCGTCGGCGGGCCTATCCGCACCGCCGTCCGGGGTGCCGGACTGGGCGGCGTAGACCGCCTCGCCAAGCTTCATGGACGCCTGGATCAAGGTCTGGGTCTTCGTCTTGATGGCGTCGAGATCGTCGCTGTCCTTGGTCGCCTTGAGGTCGGCCAGCGCGGTCTCGACGGCCGCGCGGTCTCCCGCCGGAACCTTGTCGCCGTGTTCCGCTAGCGCCTTCTCGGCGGAGTCTGCTGAGGCGTCGGCGTGGTTGCGGGCATCGACGATCTCCCGGCGCAAGACGTCATCGGCTTTGTGGGCCTCGGCCTCCCGGACCATCTTGTCGATGTCGGCATCGGAGAGGCCGCCGTTGGCCTGGATGCGGATCGACTGTTCCTTGTTGGTCGCCTTGTCCTTGGCGCCGACGTTGACGATGCCGTTGGCGTCGATGTCGAAAGTGACCTCGACCTGCGGTGCGCCGCGCGGGGCAGGGGGGATGCCTACCAGATCGAACTGGCCCAGGAGCTTGTTGTCCGCGGCCATCGGCCGCTCGCCCTGAAAGACGCGGATGGTCACCGCGGACTGGTTGTCCGCGGCCGTCGAGAAGGTCTGGCTGCGCTTGGTCGGGATGGTGGTGTTGCGCTCGATTAGCGCGGTCAGCACACCGCCCAAGGTCTCGATGCCGAGGGTCAGCGGGGCCACATCCAGAAGCAGCACATCCTTGACGTCGCCTTGCAGCACGCCGCCCTGAATGGCTGCGCCGAGCGCCACCACCTCGTCGGGGTTTACACCCTGGTGAGGCTCTCGGCCGAAGAACGCCTGGACCGCCGCCTGCACGCGCGGCATGCGCGTCATACCGCCGACCAGCACCAGTTCGTCGATGTCGGAGACCTTGTAGCCGGAGTCCTTCAGCGCCTGCTCGCAGGGCCCGATGGTCTTGGTGATTAGGTCCTCGACCAGGCCTTCCAACTTGGCGCGCGTGAGTTTGACGTTGAGATGGACGGGGCCTGAGGCGTTCATCGAGATGAAGGGCAGGTTGACCGTGTATTGCAGGACGGAGCTCAGCTCCTTCTTGGCCTTCTCGGCCTCTTCCCGCAGCCGCTGTAGCGCGAGCTTGTCCTTGCCGAGGTCGAGGCTGGTCTCGCGCTTGAATTCCTCGATCAGGTAGTCGACCACCCGCAGATCGAAGTCTTCACCGCCCAGGAACGTGTCGCCATTGGTGGCCTTCACGTCGAAGACGCCGTCCTCGATCTCCATGATCGAGACGTCGAAGGTGCCGCCGCCCAGGTCGTAGACGGCAATCTTCTTGCCTTCGCTCAGGCCAAGGCCATAGGCGAGCGCCGCGGCGGTCGGCTCGTTGATGATCCGCAGCACCTCAAGGCCTGCGATCTTGCCGGCGTCCTTGGTGGCCTGACGCTGAGCGTCGTTGAAATAGGCTGGGACGGTGATCACCGCCTGGTCGACGCTCTCGCCAAGATGGGCTTCGGCGGCCTCCTTCATCTTCTGCAGGATGAAGGCGGAGATCTGCTGCGGAGAATAGTCCTTGCCGTTTGCACGGACCCAGGCGTCGCCATTGGGGCCCTTGACGATCTCGTAGGGGACCATCCCCTTGTCCTTCGTCACCATAGGGTCGTCGAACTGGCGGCCGATCAGCCGCTTGATCGCGTAGAAGGTGTTGGCCGGATTGGTCACCGACTGGCGCTTTGCCGACTGTCCGACGAGGCGCTCGCCGTCGTCCTGGATCGCCACCACGGACGGCGTGGTGCGCGCGCCCTCGGCGTTCTCGACGACCTTGGGAGTCTTGCCGTCCATCACCGCGACGCACGAGTTCGTGGTGCCGAGGTCGATGCCGATGATCTTGCCCATGATGCGATAGCCTTGCTGAAGGTTGACGACGCGGGTCAGGCGATCTGCGCTCGGATAGCCATCGCGGCGCCCGACCGGCGGTGCAGCGAACATGCGGTCGCCACATGTCTCCAGACCGCCTAACCCTCTAAGCGTTCAGTCTAGGTCGCGGCGAACCACAGCCTCAGGGTCGGAAACTACGCAGGCCGAAGGAATACGGGAGCCGTCTGCGGGTCGCGAAGGGAAGCGATCGCGCGTTTCGCCGTGCTCTAGCGAGGCTTCGGCTCGGATGGGGCGGCCAGCCGGATTCGCAGCCGCTCGACCTTCAAGGTAGCCGCGTACTGGTCTGTTCAAGGATTTCCGGGGTCATGGCGGCGATTCCGATTCTGGCGTGTGGCAGCGGCTGGCGGCCCCGGAGCGAACTTGCGGGCTCGTGTCTCCCCGCCGTCGGTACCCCCGCCCGCCGTATGACGTCGCTTAGGTTTCCACGCGACCAGAGTAGGCCGCAGACCTGGAAACTACGCGCGGCTTGGACATGGGGGCCGACGCCTTGCGGGCGCGAAGCGCCGTCGTGAGTAGATACCGAACCTGCCGCAGCCTTGCGTCGAACCCTAAGGTCTCAACCGGACCATGAACCTGTCCCGCGCGCTATTCGTCGCCACGCGAGCGTTTCAATAATGTCGTCCTTCAATCCTGACCCAACGAGGCATCCTATGCTGAAGACCGAGATCCTCGCCCCTGGCGTCCTGAAGATCGTCGCGCCGGAGACCTTGCACGCCGACGACTTCCTCGCGGTGTCGCCGCAGGTGGACGCGATCATCAAGGATTTCGGCGAAATCCGAGTCCTCATCGATGCGTCGCACCTTGAGGGTTGGGACAGCCTGACGACCCTTGAGAAACATGCCGGGTTCATAAAGGCTCACCAGAAGAGGGTCGCCCGGATCGCAGTGATCGCGCGGCGCGACTGGCAACACTGGCTGGTCGGCGCGGTAAAGGTGTTTCTTGATCCCGAGGTGAAGGTGTTCGACCCGGGTCACGAGGACGAGGCCGCCCGCTGGATCGGGAAGGCCGACGCAAACGTCGTCGCGAGCGTCGCCGGCCAAGCCGTCGAACGCCGGGTCGCCGAAATCGTCGATCGCCACTGATCCACTCGCAAACTAACCTCTAGCGGCGATGCGCCCCGGCAGGGGCGAGGTTCGCCATCGCGTTTTGTCCTCGATGCGGAATCCAATGGGTTTGGCGGCGCGCTTATCTCGCTGGCGTTGGTGAGCGAGGCGCGCGCCTATCTGGTCTATGGCGTATTGTCTGCCGCAGACAGCTTTGTCATCAGCGACCCCGTTCAGCCGAAACAGCTCTGCCCGCCGATATCGCGGTCCGCCGCTTTAACCAGGCGAATGGCCGCCGTGCGATCGGAGTCTTCCTGCGCGGCGATCCCGATCCCCAACTCATCGCGGACTGGCCCGATGACGTGCGCCTGTGTTGCCAGGCTTTGATGATCGCACCGGGGCGGCCGGCGCCCATCCAGCGCTTTGCGGTTCGAGATCCATCGCGTCGAGCACTATCCGACCGCACTGGTGGGTGCGGTCGAACACAATGCTTGGTGGGACGCGATGGCGCCGCGGGATCGACTGAAACGCGAGATCTCACCAAAAAGCGGGATTGGGCCCGGCGATTGAGTAGTTTCCGACCCTGTTTCCAGCCCCGGGCCCTCCCTAGCCTCAAGTTCGGTGCAAGCCTCCCGACACGTCCTGCGCATCCTTGAGGCCCATCGACACTTCGGACGAGCCAGGAGAAGAGCTTCTTCTCCTGCATCCGCGGACCAGGAGACTGCTGTGTCTAGTGACAACGAATTGCGAGATGATGTTCTGGCTGAACTGGCCTGGGACCCGAGTGTCACGGCCGCGCATATCGGCGTCACCGCTCGGGACGGGGTGGTCATGCTCTCCGGGCACGTCCAACGGTTCGCTGAAAAGCAGGCCGCTGAGGCGGCTGTCCGCCGGGTGAAGGGCGTTAAGGCGGTCGCCGAAGAGATCGTGGTCAAGCTGCCCGACGGCATCCATCGGGGCGACGATGACATCGCCCAGGCGGCGAGGGCCCGCCTCGACTGGAACTCAACGCTTCCGAGAGATGCGATCGATATCACCGTCCAGAATGGCTGGATCACATTGAGCGGCGAGGTTGGGTGGGGCTTCGAGCACGACGCCGCCGCGCAAGATGTGCGCCGGCTCTGGGGCGTCGTCGGGGTCACCAACAACATCAAGGTCAAGGCGCGGGTGAACACCTTCAACCTGACCAGCGACATCATTCGTGCCCTACACCGATCGTGGCTGGACCCCAAAGGCGTCAAGGTGACAGCCGATGGCGGCCGCGTGACTCTGACGGGCTATGTGGATTCGTGGAACGACCGAGCTCTTGCGGGATCGACGGCCTGGGCCGCGCCCGGGGCTACCGACGTCGAGAACCACCTGATCATCTCCTGACGAGATCTCCGGACCGGCTGTATGCCGGAAGCCCCGCTCCCCACGCAACCGACGCCAGGAGTACTCTCCTATGACGCACGCGAGTTCCCCGTCTGGCCAAGGCGGCCATCGCGGCCGGCCGAATCGAAGCTCCACCATGGTCTCCCAAAAGGGCGCGCACTTGTCTGCGCGCGACCACGAGACGCTGACGTCTGTCGAAGCCCGCGACGCGGACCTGCGGCGCGCTGTCCTTGTCAGTCTCATCTCCGAGCCCTGCCTCACGACCCGGCACATCGGCGTTTCGGTCCGGGGCGGCGTCGTTACGCTAGCCGGGTACGTGACCAGCAACGTGCAAAGGGATGTGGCCGGCGCCGCCGTGCGGCGGGTCAAGGGTGTCGAGTTGATATCGAACACACTGGGGGTGGCGGTGCCCAGCGCTGAGGTTATGCCGGTGTCCGAGAGCGGCGTCGATCATCTCCGAATCCTGACCTTGTCCGGGGCCTTCGCGCGCGCAACTGAGGCTCGGAAGAGTGCGCCTCAAGATGCGCACGCCGACGCCCGATCATGAGGAGACCGAGCCTCGCGCTCCGCGATCTGGCGAAGACGTCACGTCTGAGCCATAGGGTCTAGTCTTGGATGATCCCTACAAAATCCTGGGCGTTGCGAGGTCCGCAAGCGCGGACGATGTCCGCCGCGCCTACCGCAAGCTGGCCAAGACGCACCACCCCGATCTGAACCCCGGCAACGCCAAGGCCGAGGACGTGTTCAAGGCGGTGTCAGCCGCCAACGATCTGCTGTCGGATCCAGGCAAGCGGGCCCGCTTCGATCGAGGTGAGATCGATGCGGCAGGGCAGCCGAGCGCCCCGCAAGGCTCTTATCACGACCACGCTGACGGCGAGGCGGGACGGCGCTATAGCCGCGAGAGCGAACACTTCGGCGGTTGGAGCGACGAAGGGTTCGCCGACATGTTCGGTTCGGTCTTCCGCGGTGCGCGCAATCGCGGGGCCGAGGCGCGGGCGCGCGGCGGCGACGAACACTACAGCCTTGAAACCGATTTTCTATCCGCGGTGAATGGCGCGACTCGACGCCTGACCTTGCCGGACGGGCGGGCGTTGAACGCAAAGATCCCGCCGGGGACATTGGACGGCCAGGTGCTGCGCCTTCGCGGCCAAGGCGGCGAGGGGTGGAACGGAGGCCCCGCCGGCGACGCCTTGATTGAAATCCGTGTCACGCCGCATGCCTTCTTCTCCCGGGTGGGCCAGAACATTCGTCTCGATCTGCCGATAACGGTGGCCGAGGCCGTACTGGGGGGATTCGTCGAGACGCCGACCCCGGGCGGTCCGGTGCGGGTCAGGGTCCCACCGCATTCGGACACCGGCTCGGAGCTTAGGCTGCGCGGCCGAGGCGTGCCCAAGCATGGCTCCCAGCCCGCCGGCGATCTCCTTGCGACCTTGCGCGTCCGGCTGGGACCGCCGGATCCGGCGCTTGACGCCTTCATGAAGAGCTGGACCCGCGAAACCCCGTTCAATCCCCGCAGTGCGATGGAGACGCTGCCATGATCAGCCAGCAGGGCCTGCTCGCCCAGTTGCCTCGCTTGCCGCAGCAGGATCTCGAACGCTGGATCGCCTTTGAATGGGTACGCGCCGATGGCGTCCCCGGGCGCTACATCTTCCAGGAGATCGACGTCGCGCGGGTTCGCCTCATCCTGGAGCTCAGGGACGAGCTGGAGGTCAACGAGGCGGCCCTGCCGGTAGTGCTGCTGCTGCTCGACCAGCTCTATGATCTTCGGCGGCAGATGCTGGTCCTCCAACAGGGCGTCGGCTCGGGTGCAGGCGTCTGATGTCCCAGGTCGACGCGGCGCGAAGCGGCTCCGCGGCGTTGGCCAGCCTGCGACCGTGGGAGGCGCAGGTTCGGAGTGGAGCCGGCCGCCAAGAGCTCGGGGTCGTTGGCCGATCATTCGATTGTACGAAGTGATCGCGCGCGGCTGAGGCAATTTCGTCTGCCCTTCGGCGAACACCCGTCGTGCTAGGCTTGGCGATGACCTCTTCTGTAATCCGACTGGCTTGGTTGACCTCAATCGTCCCGCTTGCCGTCGGGCTTAGATATCTGAGCCCACTGCCACCCCTTGCGGCGTTCATCCTGGGTGGGCTCGCCGTCGCGGTTCTGGCCGTCTGGATGCGACGCGCGACCGATCAGATCGCCAAACGGGCCGGCTCGGCGATCGGCGGCCTGCTCAATGTCAGCTTCGGGAGCGCCGCCGAACTTATCCTCATGCTGTTTGTCGTCATGTCCGGCCACCCCGAAGTCGTCCGCGCCCAGATCACCGGATCGATCATCGGGACGAGTTTGCTGGGTCTTGGTCTCGCCTGTCTGGTGGGCGGCCTCACCCGCGACCAGCAGCCGTTTTCCCAGCGACGTACAGGTCTGTTGGCCAGCCTTTTCCTGATCGTCGTCTTCGCCCTGATGCTGCCCGCCGTGTTCCACGACGCCGATCTTGGGCGGGGCTTCACTGTCCAGCAACGGCTAGTGAGTGAGCGGGCCTTGAGCGTCGGTGTCGCAGTCGTTCTGCTGCTGCTCTATGCCGGCAATCTCGTCTACACCCTAATTACGCATCGCGACGTCTTCGCCGGCGCCAATCCGAAAGAAGCGCATCCCGATGACGCGTCGTGGGGCCTGGTGACGTCGGTTGCGGTACTGGTCGGCGCGACGGCGGCCATCGCGGTGTGCGCCAGTATCGTCTCGGGCGCCCTGGAGGGGTCAGCCGAGACGCTCCATCTGCCGCTGCTGTTTCTGGGTGTCGTTCCGTTGGCGCTGGTGGGAACGGCGGCCGACCTTTTCGCCAGCATGAGCTTTGCGCGCCAGAACCGGATGGATCTTGTCCTGGCGATTTCGATCGGCTCGGCGATCCAGGTCGGCTTGGTCATCGCGCCGCTTCTCGTCCTGATCTCATGGGCGATGGGAACGCCCATGACCTTGGTGTTCCCGAACTCCCTCGATCTGTTTGCGATCACCGGCGCGGCCTTCATCGTTCGAGCCATCACCGCTGACGGGGACAGCAGCTGGTTCGAGGGGCTGCTGCTGATCGGTGTCTATGTGCTGCTTGCCTTGGCGTTCTTTTTCATCGCGCCAGGGTGAACGCGCCACTGGCTGGTTCAATGGTAGTAGGCCAACTTCTGGGAGACGCCACTCGTGCGGGCCTAACAGATATGGCTGGAGACATTGTTCGGGCGACACGGACTACATGGTGCAGCGCAAACCGGCCGGAGGCTGGCATCAAATCCTCGCCTTCTGGAGGAGACGGATGGCGGCGGAGCAGTACCCACTCCGCCGCCAAGAAGATCAGTCAGGGTTCGGGCCTTCCGCCTTGTTCTCGAGAACGCGACCGGTTTGGGCATCGACCCCAACCTCGTGGATTTTGCCGCCGCTCTTGATGTCGAAGGAGTAGCGAAGCCCGCTGCCGCCGCCTTCCTTCTCAAGCTCCTGGTCGGTGATCTGACCGGGGCGGGCCTTCAGGGCGATGGCCCTGGCCTGGTCCATGGTGACTTTGGCGTTCGATGCCAACTGTGCGCCGGCATAGGCGGCGTGCGCGGGTGTGGCGGCTTGCGAGGCGGCAAGGCCCCCAACGGCGAGAGCCAAGCCGGCTGTGAGTGCGAGAGCATATTTCATGACTGGAACTCCGTTCGGAGGCGACAGTGCCTCCACGGACTGACCTTGCGCGTTCTCATGTACTGAGGTGATGGCCCGAACATTCGGAATTGCGAACTTGCGGCGGGGAGCGACAGGCGTGCCCTTGGTCGCTCCACACGGCCCGTGACGCGTTCACAACGAGATGGCGTTGAAGATACTTCTGCTCGAAGACGATCAGCAGACCTCGGCCTTCATCGAGAAGGGATTGCGGGCGGCTGGCCATGTGGTCGACGCCTGCGCAACGGGGCGCGATGCGATCTTCCACGCGACGGACGGCGCCTACGCCGTTCTGATAATCGACCGCATGGTCCCGTCCGTCGACGGGTTGGCGGTGCTCAAGGCGTTGCGGATCACAGGCGTCAAGACGCCCGCGATCTTCCTCACCGCCATGGATGGGGTGGAAGATCGGGTCGAGGGTCTCGAGGCCGGCGCAGACGACTACCTCGTCAAACCCTTCTCCATGTCTGAACTGTTGGCCCGGATCGCCGCGTTGGCGCGTCGTCCGCATCTCGCCCAGGCGCCCACAATCATCCGTGTGGGCGACCTGGAGATCGACCTACTCAAGCGCAACGCAACGCGGGCGGGGCGGGCGATCGAGCTTCAGGCCCAGGAGTTCAAGCTTCTGGAATACCTGATGCGCCATGCCGGTCAGGTCGTCACGCGCACCATGCTACTGGAGAACGTCTGGTCGTTTCACTTCGACCCGCAGACCAACATCATCGAAGGCCATGTGAGCCGGCTTCGCGCCAAGATCGACCGCGGATTTGACTCGGACATGATCAAGACGGTTCGTGGCGCCGGCTACATGATCGATGCGCCGACTTAGCGCCTTCCAGAGCGGGGCCTTTCGGCTCGCGCTCATTTTCGCGGTGATTTTCGCGGTCGGCGCGACTGCGTTGGTTGCGGCCGTCAACGTCGCGGTGAGCCGTTATGCTGGCCATGCGACGGACGCGGCGCTGGTTGACGAGAGCCAGCTCCTGCGCGGGGAGGCCCGGGCCCACGGGCCCGACACCCTGGGTCAACTGATCCTCAAGCGCCAGCGGATCGTGCACGCGCGGCCGTATCTTTACCTGCTGCTTGACCCGCTGGGCCGACGGGTCGCTGGAGACCTTCCGGCGACGGCGGCCAGGGCTGGGTGGGGCGAACTCAGCGTGGCCGAATTTACGGAGCCCAACGAACCATCGGACGGGCAGGTGACCGTGCGGACCTACGGTGTTCGATTGGCTGACGGGTCAGTCCTAGTCGTTGGCCGCGATACCTCGGACCTGACCGAATTGTCGGACTGGCTGCGGCTTGTGACGCTCTGGAGCGGCCTGGGCATCACCATCTTGGCGCTCGGTGGGGGGCTGTTGATAGGCGGGATCTTCCTGCGCCGGATGGACCGCGTGAACCAGGCGCTCCAGCGCATCATGGACGGCGCTCAGGATGATCGGGTCCCCCCCATCGGTATGGGAGCGGAGTTCAGTCGTCTCACCCGCAACATGAACCTCATGTTGGACCGCACTCAGGCCCTGATGGACGGGCTGCGGCAGGTGTCCACCGATATCGCACACGACCTGCGGACACCCCTGGGTCGGCTGCGGCAGCATCTGGAGTCGATGCGCGACCTCAGCGACCCGGAGGCATTGGAATGCGCGATAGACGACGCGCTGGCGCAAGTGGACGAGGTTTTGGCGACCTTCCACGCCTTGCTGCGGATTGGGCAAATTGAAGGTGGCGCGGGTCGGGCCAGGTTCGAGGCCGTCAATCTCTCTGCGGTGATGGAACGCGTGCATCTCGCCTACGAGACAGCAGCGGAGGACGCTGGGAAAAGCTTCGACGCGGAGATTGCGCCCGATCTTGAGGTCCGTGGGGATCCCCAGCTCCTGACGCAATTGTTCGCCAACCTTATCGAGAACGCCCTGCGGCACGCCGGCGAAGGGGCCGAAATCTCCATGCGCCTTGCCAGTGTCGATGGCGCCGTAACCGCTACCGTGGCTGACAACGGGCCGGGCATTCCCGACGCGGAGCACGGGCGGGTGGTCCAGCGGTTTTATCGGTTGGATGCCAGTCGAAGTACCGCCGGCTCTGGGCTTGGGCTGTCGCTTGTCGCGGCCATAGCTGAGCTGCACGGGGCGGAACTACGGCTACGCGACAATAGCCCGGGCCTCCTGGTGGAACTTCAATTTCCGAATGAACAGCGAAGTATTGTGATGCGGTGATTTCCGAAAACACATCGTCAGAGCGATCGATAAAGCCCGCATACTTGCAAGGGTTAGCGGCGCATTATTTCCGATAATGCTTATTTGCAGCGAGGTTGAACACGGTCACCCGCGATAGTCGCCTTTGACTGGAAGGCGACATTCGGCGGGTCCGCTTTGCGAAATGCCTCGTTCAAGCCTTCCGCTGCGCATAGTGGCCGGTTTGCGAGGCTTACGTCAGATGAGCTGAAGGATTTCATGCCAATGCTTGAGCGCCATCAACTGACCGATGTTTGTAAAGCACCGCAGGTCGTATGGCCTTTCGCCCAGAAAGCGTTCCAGGGCGCCCATCGGGGCCAGACGGTCCTCCTGACCATGGAAAATTTGTAATGGGGCGGAGATTCGCGACAGGACGCCTCTGTCAGATGTCAGCATAGCAGCTAGTTCGGCCGCCGGGCCTTCAGCTTTCTGCGCAAGCGCCTCAGCAACGCAAAAGCTTAGGTAACCGGACACATCTGGGCTGCGCTGCAGAAACTCCGCGTCGCCGGGCGAGTACTTCGTGGCCTTCTGGAGCATTCGAGCGACGCTCTCGGGCGTATTGCGATGCTTTAGCAGCAGCAGGATAGTGCGCGTCGCCCATGCATTCCGGGTGAGGCGCGTTCGGAAGAGCGCAAGCAAATCGGTCGTGCTACCGGGGTCACCCGGCGGTCGGCCAGAAAGAAGTACTGCGCGGTTGGCTCGATGGCCGAGCCTGGCGGCCGTCTCCAACATCGGCACGACCCCGGACAGCAGGCCCATGAGGGTTAAGTCTGCCAACTTCAGATGGTCGCAGAGGGCTTCCATATCCGCGGCGACAGCGGCGAAGCTGTAAGACGCCAGCGCGTCGGATCCGCCGAATCCGGGGCGGTCTGCCGCCACAATATAGAGGCCGAGGGCATGCGCCATGTCATCACTCGATGACGGCAGGAGGCTTGAACCGAGCCCTTCGTGAAAGGCCATGACGTGGCGCCCGATCGGGTTACCATAGGTGCGAAACGCCAACTGCCGACCGTCGGGCAGGGTGAAGCTCTGGATTGGCGGGTGATGCCTGTCGGATGGGGCGGACGTCTCGACATATCGCTCCGCCTCGCTCAGCACGTCGATGAGATCGCTCTGGCGGCGGATACCAAGCTTGTCGAACACCGAAGCGAGTTGATTGCGAGCCGTGTTGACGCTGATTTCCAGGTCGCCGGCCGCCTCCCGAATACTACCGGCGCTCCGAAGCTGATCTACAAGTCGCGCTTCTGATGGAGAGAGCCCCAAAGCAGCGCCCAGGCCCGAGGCGGAGCGCGGGAGGGCGCTAAGCCGAAGTTGAAACCCACCGCCATAGACCTTGATACGACCGACGAGACGATCCGGCGAGTTTGCGAAGCGAAGGACCACGAAGGCCGGCCCATCTGTGCTGATTGCACGGCCCGCCGCTCGCTCCAGAGCCGCCTCGCAGTCTGCATCAGCGAACCTGATCGTCGTATCCAACCCATCGAGCGCGAGGCCCACCATGCGCCGGAAGGGCATATCGCTCTCTAAGACGCTCAACCGGGGGCTTAGCCGGGCTTGGCCGCGCGGCCGGGCTTTCGCCGGTTGGACCGCCGACGCGAGACGGTCGGAAATTTCGATACTCCGGCGAAGGTCAGGCGCCATGTGGTCGGCGGACTCCATCCCCTCCAGCGGCAGGGCGTCAATGAGCTCCTCCCACCGGTCCGGATCGGAGGCCACGCGGTACAAGGCATCGAGGATACTAGAGAGATATTGGTCATCTGCTCGGGCTGTCATCGTTCCGCACGCACTACAAACTGTACTCAACCCAACGCCTGACAAGTGGCTCGCTCGCCACGGGCATAGTGCATTCGCACTATTGGCGCTGTCCCAGCCAGACCCTAGCTGGCTCTAACCTGGCGTTAGAAGTCCTGTCGTCATTTTTTGGGTGAACAAAAATGCGTGTTTTGATCTGCGCGGCCACGGCCGCGGTTGCTTTGGCGATGGGGGCCGCGAGCGCGGAGGCCGCCGTGCGGGAACTGACCTTCAGCGGACTCACCAGCAGCGGCTACGACCGGACGGGGGAGTTCGGCTTTGCCCAGCCGACGTTCGATCTCGCAAACCGGGCGATCAGCATCACCTTCCGCTTCGACGACGGCGCTGGCCAGCAAGTGACAACAGCTCACACCCAAGCGATCGAAGGTCCTGGCTATGGTCCGGGCTATGGGGGTCCGGCATTCGGCCTTCAGACGCTCGTAACGTTTAACGATGTCACCCGCGACTTATCCGGAGATGCTGTCCAGCGAGTCTCCACGAGCGATGCCGCCGCCAATGGGACCGGTGTCGGGCAAACCTTCGGATATTCCACTCGCGAGGACTACGCGCCCTTCTACTTCTATCCTGCGGTGCCGGATCTTGTTCGTCAGTACGTGGTGCAGGCATGGGTCTACTCATCCGATACCCCGGCATCCTTCGCCTCTGATGCGTCGCTGACCATCGGCCCGTCGTTGATCCCGTCCTATGCGTACGTGGGCATCAGCGGGCATAGCTACGCTGGGGGCGTTTACGAGGAAACCCAGCGCGCCGAGCTCTACTTCACGCCAACGAGCGTCACGCTTTCGTCCGTCGGCGCGGCTGCAGTGCCGGAACCTGGCGTCTGGGCGCTGATGATCATGGGCTTCGGCGGTGTCGGCGCCGCGCTGCGCAACCGCCGTCGTGCGTTGGCCGCAATCTGATTTAAGATCACCTGAGTGACCTAAAAAACTGTGTAACTGCATGCCCTTCTCAGTGCCTGCGCGATCGGGCGCGCGCCGACGCCAGTGACCTGAAAGCCGGAAATTGGATCTCTATTCCAAACGTCAGCCATGGGTGGGAACGTATGCGCGCAATACGATCAGGCGCGCCTTGACGCGCTCGAGCACATCTTGGCCTCACACTTGATCATCGTCGAATCCGAAAACGGTCAAACTCGTTCGTTATCAATGCGATATAACTTTGGATTTCCGATAAGATACATTAGGCGCACATTTTAACACAGTGAATTCACTTGTTATTTTTCCATGATGGCATGTTCAGCGTACCGCATCTGTGCGGTCGCCCTACTCGGGCAATTCTGCAAAGCCCCGTTCCAGAAGCCTGGGGCTAAGTGCTTTGAATGCCTCCTCCGGCACACCGAGCCAGAGCAGGTCTGTGGCCCGGGTCACCGCGACATAGCCGATACGGCCCTCTTCCGTGCCGACGCCGGCCAGCATGGCTTCGATCTGTGGCTTCGTGGCGATGTAGAGGACGCCATCGAGGCTCTCCCCTTTGACCTGATGCACGGTGTCGATCCGCAGTGGCGCGTCGCCGGCTTGCCCTTCGGTAAGGGTGAAGACGGAATTGGAGTCCAAGCCCCTCTTCGCCAAGCGCTGGCCCAGGTTGTCGCCGGGCGCCAATCCCGCAGACGACACCAAAGCGTCAAGAAGCGCCCGAAGGCGGAGGCAGAGCTGGGGATGCCATTCGCTGTCGGCGGGGAGCGCGGCGGAAGGGAGTCCTGATTCCGGGCTCCGCGTGAACGCCCAGATCAGTCTCCGGGCGACAATCATCTCCGGATACCGTTCGGGCTGCGAGACCTGGGTCACAAACCCCGCGGGCGGTTTCGCGAGCAAGGTCGCCACTACACCGGCGACCTGTTGAAAAGCCCTGAGATAATCCTGGCGTTCATCCCGGAGAATCGCGGCCTTCGCCAAGCCCTTGATGGCGCCGACGCCCACAGGCGTTCCAACGCCCGACAGTTCTCCCGCCATCTTGATCGCACGGCAGACCACGGCCGAGTTTGCCGGACGCAAACCCGCCGCCGTCAGAGCCGCGCCGAAGCGGCTTAGCAGCTCGTTCTGCTTGCCGCTGACATAGGGGACGACATAGGCGCCGTGCGGCGCGGCGCGAGACGCACGCTCGGTTTCGTCGCTGCGCACCGAAAGCCGGTTCGCAATGGCCGTGATAGCCGGGATCGAACGATAGTTGCGGGTGAGCCCGTAGACTTTGACGTTGGGCTGCTTCGCATGGCTCGTGAGGTAGTCGCCGTCCGCCCCCGCGAACTCATAGATGCCCTGGTTGGGGTCTCCGATCAGCGTGATCTGCGAGCCGGCCACTGCAAGAAGATCGAGGATGGCACGGTGCAGCGCTCCAATGTCCTGGGATTCATCCACCAGAATGTGTGGATAGCGATGGGCCAGGACCCGAAGAAGCTCGGGTTGCTCCTGCAACGTCCGCAAGCACCAGTATCGGCCAAGCTCGTGGGTGTAAGCGCCCGTTTGGGCCAACCGTTGGATCAGCTTGAGGGATGCCGGTCCGTCGAGCTCGGTCACGGCGTCGAAGTAGGCGTAGAAGAAATAGTAGGCCCCGTTCCTCAATCCCACCCGGAGCGACGAGATCGATTTCGGAACGGGCTTCTTGATGATCGTAAAGCCCTGCAGGAAGGGCTCTTCGCCCGACACCAGATAGGCGGCCTTCGTGGCGCCCATGATGCGGTGTGCATGAGGGCGCAACACATGGCTGGTGATGAAACCGTCGACGGTGTCGATCTCGACGCGGCTGCGCGCCGTCGTAGTGGGCAGACGGCTGGCGAGCGCTGCATAGCTGGCCCGGAAGGTATCGACAGCCACGTTGGAGAACGACAGCAGTGCGACACGACCGCGATCGGCGTCGAGACGGCGACGCAGCTCAGCCAGACGATGAACCGCCGTCCGGGTCTTGCCGCTACCGGCGCAGGCGATGACGCAGAGCGGTGCCAACGGCGCCGCCACGACATCCTGCTGCTCGGCGGACAGCTCCATCATTTGGCGGTCATGGGTTTACAAACATGCGCGACGGCGTCGCGGATGTAGTCGGGCACCTCGCATTCCGCGCCCACGGCCAGGAAAGCCTGCGCGAGAGCCTGGCCGTAACGCCCCTTCTGCACGTTGTTCTGCTCGCGCTCGAACATGCCGCTGAAAAGCGCCCGGGCGGCGCCCGCATCGTCAGCGGCCTTGGCGACGTCGGCTTCGACCGTCAGCCCGATCTGAGGGTGAAGCTCTTTGAGCGCCGCAATCATCGCCGTGCGGTTCTTTGCCCGCAGCGCCAAATCGTACTCGAACGTCTTCACCCCGTGGAAGACGCCCACCAAGCTGTCTTCCTGCTTCTTCATTTTCGCGGTGTTGGCCGAGACGGCGACCACATCGCCGAGCGCGGGATAGAGCGGCGCGGTTTTGCCGCCCTCGCTCGCCTCCCCTTCCGGATCGGCGTCGGTGATCACCGCCACGGGAATCTTGAGAGCCTTCTCGCCGAAGAGCGGCAGGAAGGAATCGAAGTTCAAACCCTCGACGCTGATTAAACTCACCCCGTGATCGCGCAGCTTGAAACCGGCCTTCTCGGCCAGAACGCTCACCAACATGAGTTCGGCGGCGCCCTCCACGAAGATGACGCGGCGCGCGAAGAAGAGCTCGGCCCGGGTGACATCCAAGTACCGCTCCAGCTTCTCGCCCTTGCCCTTCTCGAAGGCGATCGTGCGAGGGAAGAAGGCCTCGATCTCCCCGCCGGCATCGACAAGGCAAGCGAGGGTGTCGAGCTTGGCAATGCTGGCGAAGTTGGGGGAGTGGCTGGTGACGAAAACCTGAACCGCTTTCTCACCGTCGACCACGGTCTGGATGTCGTGGAGATACCGCAACAAGACGGACTGGAGTTGCGGGTGGAGGTGGGCCTCGGGCTCTTCGACAATCAGGCCGCGATAGGCAGCGTCCGGATTTTTCGCCAGCTCGCTCAGCACAACGGCCATGTAGATCAGGTTGTTAAACCCGAGACCGTTCTGCTCTATTTCGAACCTATCGACGATGAGCGAGAGCCTGGCGGACAGCCGCTGAAAATCGCTCGCACTCAGACCCACCTCAAGCGCTTGGGCCAGTTGCGCTCCTAGCATGTCGCTGTGCCGGCCGGCGATGGCGGCTTGGGTGTCGATGATCGGCTTGTGCGCCTTGAGCGCGTCGTCGACTGTCTTGAGGGCCGCGTTGATGGTGTCCCGGCCAGCCTCATCGGCGAGCAACTGCAACAGGCGCGCGAGCTGGCTGCCACGGCTCGGCTTCAGTCCCTGCGAGGCGTCCCGCAGAGGCGGCAGATACACCCCGCGCAGGTTCTCGATCATGTCGCTGGTAAGGCCGTTTTCCTCGTGGTCGCCGCACCAGCGTTTGACGCGAAGCCGCCCGGCCTTGTCCGCTTCGGAGTAGCGCACGGTGATGTGCGCTTCGAGCTTGCCGCCCTCATCTGGCTTCAGCGCGGACATGAAGTCTGCCTCGTCGTCGGGATCCAGCTCCCGGAAGACGTAGTCGAACCGGATAGCTCCTTCCGGCTTGCCGTCCTTGGGGTGGTGGACGTCGTCCATGGACAGGCGAGGATAGGGTTCGTCGTGGCCGGCCAAAAGTGCCCGCATGGCATCGACCACCGCCGTCTTGCCGACATTGTTGGGGCCAACGAGCACATTGAGCCCGGGCCGGAATTCCAGAGTCGTATCGACAAGCTTGCGGAAGTTCACGATCCGCAGTTGAGCCAGATACATGACGAATTCAGCGCTCCAGGGTGAGGCGCGTGGCCTCGACGACGTGCCGGTAAGCGGAAGTGCGGCAACTGAGAATGATGACCTGCATGCGCGACGCGGCCTCCGTGAGGATCTCCGTCATCGTCTCGAACCGGTCGTCGTCCGCGAACACCAAGGCGTCGTCGAGCACCAGGGAGGCGGGCTTGCCTCGGGCGAGCAGCAGATCGGCGAAGGCCAGGCGAGTCAGGACCGCAATCTGCTCCTGAGTTCCCTTACTGAGATCGTCGGCCGCCTCTTCAACCCCGCCACGGATCAGCCGGCTTGGCCGAAGATCCTCGCCAAAGGCCAGGGAAGCGGTCGGAAGTAGGCGTCGTATGTAGGGCGCAACGCGCTCGGTGATCGGCGCAAGATACCGTCGTGACGCCTCGGCCTGCGCGGTGTCGATGGTCGTCTTGAGCAACTGGAGCACGGCCGCTTCCCCCGCGAGACGCGCTGCGTCCGACCGCGCCAGATCCAAAGCCTCTTCAGCTGCCTGGGCCCGCGCCGCTGGGCCAGCGGCACCCAAAGTCTTGGCCTGCTCCTCAAGTCGCGCAAGCGTCTGGGCAAGCTCAAGCTGTGCATCGAAGAGGCTTTGACGGCGTCGCTCCGTGATTTCGAGGCGCCGCGCCAATACGGTCGGGTCCAGCCCCTCCGCAGCCCTCTGCGCCACCGTCAATGCGTCATTGGCCAAGGTCTCGGCCGCGGAGACATGACGGAGCGCTTCGCCTAGGGCTTCGTCGCTCACCTGCTGTTCGGCCGTCGTGAGTTCTGCCGCAGTTCGATCATGGTCAGCTTTGGCCGCGTCCAGCACGCCGGCCAACCGGACTTCAGTCAGTTGCGCCGCCTGCAACGCTTCGGCCGAGCCATCGCGGCGCCCAAGCGCCGTCTTCTCGGCCCCGCGCGCCGCCTGCAAATCGGTGTCAGCGGCCAGCGCCGCCACCTTGAGCGCGGCGTCGTCGGCGTCGTCAGGCGACGGCAGGGCGATATCCGCCAAACCGGCGCGCAGGGCTGGGAGCCCCGCCGCGAGGCCGAGCGCAGAATCGGCCGGGCTCTCGCCACTGAGACGCGCTTCGAGGGCCTTATGCTCCGCCTCCGCCTCGCGGCGACGACGGGCGCCTGCCCGGGCGGCGGCAACATCCGCATAATCGATCTGGGCAAGCAAGGCGGCGAGGTCCTGCTCCGCCGTGCGCAAACGGACGGCCGCCGCCTCTCCCGTGGCCGGCGGGGTGACATCGATACGCCCGACGCCATCGATGACGAGCGACAACGGGTGTGCCACGGCGCGCCGAAGGTCACCTCGGAGCACCGCACCATCGACGCGGACACCGACCGTGCCGGGCTCAAGACTAACCTCAATCACGGCCGCCCCGGCTTCGCAGGCCGATCGCGCATCGAGCACCGCGCGGTCGAGCTGATCGAGGCGCTCAACCTGCTCCGGACCAATCGCCTCGGCCTTAATGATTGTCTCTTGGGCGACCAGCGCATCGGCGATAGCCTTACAGCGATCGAGCCTAGCGAAGGCCGCCTGCAGGGCCCGGGTGCGATCGGCGGCGAGCTGCGCGCGAACTGCCAATTCCCGCGCCAATTCGGCCTTGGCCAAATCCTTCCGCGCCTGTTCGAGCGCCTTTGCGTGGGACGTCTCGGCGGACTTCGCAGCGCTCAGAACCTCGCCGTGTTCGTTGGCCTTTGCCTGCGCTCGCGCCAAGCTGGTCGCGGCCAACTCCAGACGTGCCCGCTCCTCGACCCTGGTCTCGACCTGGGTCTGGGCCCGGGCCCGCTCGCCAGCTGCCCGCTCGAACAGGAGTTGGGCATTATGCAGGCGTTCCGCGGCCAGCCGAGCGCGGTCCAGATCCGCGCGCAGGACATTCGCAGCCTCTGTGACCTCGGCGTCGCCGAGATCGCGCACAACACGGCGAAGTTCGCCTCGCTTTGCCTCGAGCTGGCCCAGGACCTCCTCGAACTGACGAAGTTCCGCCTGGGCTTCGTTGAACGCCTGCTCGGCGTGAACGGTTATCTGTTGCGCCTCGAGAAGGCGGCGCGTCGGCTTGCCAGTGGGCGTCAAGAATTCCGTTAGGGCGCGCTCGACCGCCTGCACGACCGCCAGAGTGCGACGGCCGCCCGTCACCGCCCCGACTTCGCCCGCCAAGACATCTTCCAAGGTGCGGCGCGCCGTTTGGCCCGGTGTCCCCAGGACGAAAGACTGACCCTGCTCCACCCACAGCAGGCCGAGGGCGCCGCGGCTGTCATCGTCGGCCCCGCGATTTCCCGCGCGGGTGAAGCCCAGAAGCGACTGAAGCTTCTCTTCGGCCTCATCACTCTGATGGCGGGACACGGGGCCAGTGAGGCTGACGCTGGGATGCTGGAGGAATTGCTTGATGACCGTCCAGGTCTCGCCAGCGACCTCGAAGACAACGGTAACCGTCGGCGCCACCTCGTCGCCGTGTGGCCTGAACGACTTGATCCGCTCGCTCTTAGCGCCGTGACGCTCGAAGAACGCCGCCCGGACGGCCTCGAGAACGGTCGACTTTCCGGTCTCATTGGCTTCGCAGACCAGATTGAGGCCACGGCTGAAGCCCGCGATCCGCACGGGCGCACGAAACTTTCGGAAATTCTCGACCGTTACCTCGCGGATCAGCATCAGGTGGCTCCTATCCGCTGGGCCTTCTGATGCTCGACGTAGAGGCGTTCGAGGGCGGCCATGGCCCGTAGGCCCTGTTCGCCTGGCTCACCCGCCAAGGCACGAAGCCGCTCTGCCGCTTCGCGCAAAACTCCTTGGGCGTCGATCTCGGCGAGATCATTGTCGGTTGGCCGGGCGAAGAGGTCGGCAAGGGACAGGTCGAGCCAACGAACCTCATGCGCCAATCCGGCTTCCAGCCGCTCGCGGACGGCGACCCGCTCTCCAAGCGTGAGCAACCCGGCGAGTTTGATACGGGCGACAAGGTGCTTGAGATCCTGCCCGGCGCTCAAGGCCGCCAAGGGCGCGTCGAGATCTGCCGCCGCCGACAGCGTCCAGGTGTCGGTGACCCACTGGTAACGGCCAATCGGCACGGGTGTGATGCGCGGCGCCTCGCCCGGCGACGCCAGCTCAACGACCAGCGCCTCGCCGCTAGCCTCCCGCCCAAAGTCGTCAGGCTCGGGCGTGCCGCAGTAGGCCGTCCGCGCGTCGATCTGACGGCGGCTGTGCCAGTCTCCCAGCGCCAGATAGTCCAGTCCTGCGCGCCGGGCCCGATCCGGGGCGATCTGGTTAGTTGCAGTCTCCCCGACGCCGAAATCCTGGATAGACCCATGCGCCAGGCCGAGCCGCCGAGCGCCAGTCGGCGTTTCCGCCCCGTCGAACCAGGCGGTGGGATCCTGCACGGTGCGCTTGAAGGCGAGGGGCGCCGGCAGAAGATAGACGTCTTCTAGAACCGCGAGCGGCGTCGGCTCAGTTGCGGCGACGACGTTCGGCGGAGCCTCGGCCGCAAGCCTGGACCACAATCCATCAGCGCGCGCCGGGTCGTGGTTGCCGGGCAGTAGAATCCAGCGCAGGTCCGCAGCGCCGCCCATACGCGACAGCGCCTGGCGAAAAACCCTGTCGCCAGGCTCGGCGGAGTCGAAGACGTCGCCGGCAACGAGGACAAAGGCCGCGCCATGGGTGCGCGCCGCCGCCGCGAGCGCGCCGATGGCGTCGAGACGCGCCTCCTGAAGCGCCGCGCGCGCGTCGTCCGGCGCCTTCCCAAAGGGCTTGCCGAGCTGCCAGTCGGACGTATGGACGAAACGGATGACCAAGGCTGCCCCTTCGAGGCGACGCATACTGCGCCGTTCTGAGAGGGAGCTTGCACTGGCGAGGTCGCCAACAACAGACATGTCGGGCGTGAAAGATTGACTGGCCAAACGCGGGATCGGCCTGTTTGCCCGCCAATACGCCAAACCTGCCCACCACAGCCCGCCCGCCTGAGCGCAACGCCATCCAATGCGGGAAGTTGGTTCGGCCCCCGCAACGCGACCACCGAATGTCAGGTTGATCTGGCCTCGATGGCCGAATCGGGCAGCGGGCTCAGACCTTGGATTCCGAACAGTACCCAGCTGGTCAGCCGAACCGAATCTGCGGCACGGACGCGCTTTCTGGATCAGAGGGTGAAATTACGGTTCTGGCCATGCGGTCAGCGACCCCTTCGGACGCCGTTGCGGGCGTTTAGGGTCGAGCGACGCCTGGGGGATACGGACCCATTTTGAGATCCCAGTATGTCGCATGCCCCATCGCGCGCAGTCTCGGAAGTACCTTTGGATCAATTGGAATAATGGGGTCACCAGGTGCAACGCTGATGGCGCGCATGTAATAGTCGAAATCATGCCCCGAATAGATCGAGGTCACATGGACGGGGTGTGCACTTGTGTTGATGGCCGAGTGCCAAACACCTTGTGGCATGAAGGCCATCGCGCGCGCGGCGACTTCTTTTCTTTCCATCCCGACAGTGACTGTGACGCCACCTTCCTCGATCAACATAACTTCCTCACACCCGTCGTGCCGGTGCCATGGTATGGTCTGACCTGGAGCCAACGTCTCCGTGAAGACAAATAGATCCCGTGATCCGCCAACCTTTCCATCCAGCTTGATCACGAACGGCAGTCCACCCATCGGGCCCGCGCGTCTGACGAGATGTTCGCCGTCTGCTTCTTGAAAGATCACTTGGCTTGCAGGGGCGGCGCCGTCCGTTCGTCGCGTTGACGGTACCGGACGGCTCGACGCTGACGCTGTTGTTCCCAGACTGATCCCTAGACCGCCGACCATGAGTTCGCGTCGAAGCACGTTCACCTCCACTTATTGTTCCCACGGCGTGACATACCCGTTTGTGTCCGATTTTCGGAGGGCTCGGGCCGCCCCACCCAACTGAGCCCCTAGAGAACGTCCGCTTCCCGGCATGCTGCCTAGCTTGACACTAAAATCCCCATGTAAGGCTGCAAGGAGCCCGCGCCAGCGGGCGGGACGCGCCGTCGAGCGGCCGGCGGCGCCTGAAGGCGCCCGCCAGGGGCGGACCCGTAGGAGCCGCGGCTCGCGTCAGGACGGAGCACGCCCGCCGGCCGCTCCCCGTATCCGGGGGCATTGCGGGGTGTCCCTGCTGAAGGGGGCGGCCGAGACCTCAACGCTCGGCCGCTGGGGAAGGGATTTCCCCGCCCCTCGGGGCTAGGCGGCCCGCAACTCGTATCCCCCCTCCCCCAGCCGCTCACCCGCATGATCTACGAAACGTGCCGCCCGGTCGGCGTGCGCGCGATGTGAATGACGAGATCAATGGCCTGACCGATGGCCCGATGCGGAATGGTCTGCGTCACCTCCCCGATCAGATCCTCCAAGCGGCTCCGGGACGGGCGAGACCTCAGTCCGACGCAGGAGCAATCACACGCCAAGGCACAGCTGGATTGGAGTGTGAGGGAGGCAAAGGTGGAGGTGCGCATGAACAGCATCCTCAAGGCTTATCACGCCTGAGGCATCTAAAACGATGACCTAAATGTCGCTTCTGATGTCCAAGACATCCCAAGGAGGAACGATCTAGGGCCGCTTTCCCTCAATCAGCCTGACACCGCGACCCGAGCCTTCGCTCCGGGCGCCGCTGCCGATCAACTCCACGCCGGCCTCGTTAATGGCGTTCGCCACCTTCTCAAGGCTGTCGACCACGGCGCGAACGATGCCGTCGCTGGCTTCCATCCGCTGGACCGTCGGAAGGGAGACCCCCGACAGCCGCGCCAATTCCTTCTGGTCAATCCCAAGGAGGGCGCGAGCGGCTTTCATCTGCGAACCGGTGATCATTCCCCTATCCATAGTGATGTTTATGACATCATCAAGAGGCGCCTGGACCCTGAGTCTAAGCTAGGCGGCCTCGAGAGGTTCAGTGATCGCACCGACCCGATCCACAATGCAAAGTGGTGCGCCGACGGCAAGACCCGGAGCTTCGAAGCCATCGATCAGGCGAATAGCCGCGGCGGCTCGGGTCAAATTAATTTCAACCGCGCACCAGGCTGGATCCTGCCGGACCAGGTTCAGCATCGAGCTGAGGGTCGCGGGCGTATCGAAATCCAAGGACATGCGACCGTACCAGGCGGTGAAGGTGATCTTGCAAGGCGCGGTCACTTCCGCCGCAGAGATCTTGTGGATCGGAAACGCCATCATGCCACCGGCCGTATCAACGAAGATCAGCCGCAGATCGGTCACCAGGATCAACCCCAGCACCGGGACGCCGGACTGAGCGCCAAGAGCCGCCCAACCCTCGATCGTCCGCTCATCACCAATCAGGTCGACCGTCACCCGCAGGCGAGCAAGCGCGCGAGCATCTTCCACGTGGCCTCCTGAGTGGCGAAGCCACGTCAAAGCCTCATCAATGAGGTCCAAAATATCACAATTCACATTCCTTATCCGGGACCGACCCTCGTGGCCAGCTTCCTCGTGGGTCGGGATCCAAGAAAAACAATGCATACTCACGTTTCACGCGCGAATATGACATCATCAGACCAATTCATTGCAATTATTATTATCGTTTGTGATGTTTAATCTGTCATCATATGTAGGTGACATAGGACCAGGCAGCCGGTTTGTCGGCGGCCTAATGGAAGCTCCAGCCATGCCCAGGCCCCTGCCCCTGCCGGCCATCTGGCTGATCCAGCCCGATGCAGAGCTGCGCAAGACGCTTGCCGAAGGCCTGCGCCTTGACGGCATGACCGTGTCGGGCTTCGACTCTATCGGACCGGCGCTAGAGGCGCTGAACCGCGGCGAACGGCCCGCGGTGCTGGTCGTCGCGCCGCTTGACGGCCCGCTCACCGACCGCGAATTCGCCGAGCAGGCCAAGACGCTCTCGCCCCGCGCCGCGGTGATCTTCACCCCGCGACAGACCGATCCGGCGCGTGCGCGTCCGGGCGCCCATACGCTTGTCCACCCGCTCGACAGCGCGAAGCTGTCGCGGTTCATCCGCCTGGTCGGGGGCCGGCCGGCCTTTCGCAGCACCCTGCAGTCGCTCTATCGCGACGCCCATCCGCGCGCAGGCAGCTCCCCAGAACCGTGCCGGATCGGCGCCGAGGTTCCGTCGTGACCATTCTTAAAGCGCTCCTGGCCGGCGTGAAATGTCGCTGCCCAAGTTGTGGCGAGGCGCCGCTTTTCGCGGGCTACCTGACCGTGAGGCCGCGGTGCGAAGCTTGCGGCCAGGATCTCTCAACCGCCGATTCCGGCGATGGGCCCGTGGTCTTCATTCTGCTGATCGTCGGGGCCATCGGCTGCGGCGGGCTGCTGTTCACGGAACTGACCTTCCATCCACCTGTCTGGCTGGAACTGGTGATCTGGCTCCCGCTGATTACGGCTCTGACGTTGGGCGCATTGCGGCCCTTCAAGGGCGTTCTCATTGCCCTTCAATTCCGCAACCATGCTTCGGAGGCGCGAAATGACGACCAGCGCACGCGCTAGTCGCGGGACCTCCGGCATTCGCTTGGCGCCGCTTCGCGGGCGCTGGGGGCTGACGTGATCGTGGGCGCCCAAATGCGCGCGGCGCGCGCTCTACTGGGGCTCGACCAGCGCGAACTGGCCAGGCTCGCCGGGTTGTCCCTGCCGACCATCCAACGGATGGAGACCTCCCCAGGCTCGGTGCGCGCGGTCGTCGATAGTCTTGAGCGCGTTCTTGAGGCCTTCGCCGCCGGCGGCGTCGAGCTCATCGCGGACGGCGCGCCCAGCGCCGGCTTGGGCTTCGGGGTCCGGCTCCTTCAGCGCAGCGGACGCAGGGTGACGGCCGATGTGGCGTGACTGGAAACTGTTCATCCCCAAGTCCGTCACGGTCCTTCGGCAGGGCTATGGGTTGGGCGACTTCCGCGGCGACGTGATCGCTGGGCTCACAGTGGCGATCGTCGCCATGCCCTTGGCGATGGCGCTGGCGATCGCCAGCGGGGCGACGCCGGCCCAAGGCTTGATCACCGCAGTTGTCGCGGGCTTTGCCATTTCGCTTTTTGGCGGTAGCCGGTTCCAGATTGGCGGACCCACAGGTGCCTTTGTCGTTGTCGTCTACGGGGTCATCGCCAAGCACGGCTACGACGGTCTGCTGATCGCCACTACGATCGCCGGGGTCATCTTGGTCGCCGCCGGACTTCTGCGCGTCGGCACTCTGATTAAGTATATCCCCGACCCCGTGACCACCGGCTTCACCACGGGCATCGCCACCATCATCCTGGCCAGCCAGTTGAAGGACATATTTGGTCTCCACGCCGACCACGTCCCAGCCGACTTCATCCCGAAGCTGCAGGCTCTTTGGGCCGCTCGGGCCACCCTGAGCCTGCCTACGCTGGCGATGGCGGTTAGCTGCTTTGCCGCCATCATGCTTTTGCGGCGCTATCTCCCCAAGGCGCCCGGCTTCCTGGTGGTGACAATCGCCGCCTCGGCTGCCGCTTTCTTCCTGGTCATGCCGGTCGAAACTATCGGCTCGAAATTTGGCGGGGTCCCATCGAGCATTCCTCTGCCCAGTTTCGCCTTCTGGTCTTGGTCCAAGGTCCGCGACGTCCTGCCGAGCGCGTTCACCATCGCCCTGTTGGCCGGCGTGGAATCCTTGCTTTCCGCAGTTGTCGCCGACCAGATGACGGGACGACGGCATCGCTCCAATATCGAGCTCGTCGCCCAAGGCATCGCCAATATCGCCTCCGCCGCCGTCGGCGGCCTGCCGGCAACCGGCGCGATCGCCCGCACGGCCACGAGCATTCGGTCAGGGGCCAGGTCGCCCTTGGCGGGCATGCTGCACGCAGCCTTCCTGCTGCTGTTCATGCTGGTTCTGGCGCCGCTGGCCAAGTTCGTACCCCTGGCGGCTCTAGCGGCGATCCTGGTCGTCGTCGCCCTCAACATGGCTGAGCTGCACCGCTTCAAAACGCTGCTGGGGGCCGCGAACGGCGATCGCGCCGTGCTGCTGCTGACCTTCGGCCTGACCGTGGTCGTCGATCTGACGCTGGCGATAGAGGTTGGCATGGTGCTGGCCGCATTCGTCTTCATGCACCGCATGAGCCAGCTCTCCAGCGTCCAAAACGGCGGCGCGCCGCTGATCGATGAGGACCAAGATGATTTTGCCCGCAAGGGTGAGCTGGCCTACCAGCCTTATGAGGGACTGCCCCACGACACCTCGGTGATCACCTTCAGAGGCCCACTGTTCTTCGGCAGCACCAGCGTTCTGAAGGATGCGCTCGATCAGATCGGGGCGCGCAGCAAGCGCTACATCCTACGCTTTGAGGACGTGCCGCTGATCGACCCCACTGGAGCTGCGGCGCTGGCGTCGTTCCTGAAGCGGGCGGCTGACGACCAGGCCAGCGTGACCCTCTGTGGCGTGCGCGAAGGCGTCCGGACGAATCTGAACCGCTCCATCGCGGCGGGCGTCCTGGCAAAGATCGCCTTCGTCGCCAACTTTGAGGACGCCCGCGCCGCGATCCAGGCGCCGGCATGATCTGCCTGCATCGCACCCAGACGCCCCGCGGCGAGGTGAGCGTCACGCTGGATCAGGCCACCAGCGTCGTCTGCTACCGCAAAGCCGGGATCGTCCAGACCGAAGTCGACGGCAAAGGCCACAACCTGTCGCCGTTCGTCGCCAAGGCCGTGAAGCTTTTGAAGCAGGAGGGCGTTCGACGGGTCCTGGTGCTTGGTCACGGCGGGGGCGCCGCCTCAAGCCTGCTTTACAAGAACGGCATCGACGTCGTGTCCGTCGACAGCGATGCCTGCGCCGAGGGCCTGGGACGCCTGTTTTTCCGGGCGCCGCCCAATCTGCCCGTGATCATCGCTGATGCGGCGGACTATGTGGCCACGGCCACCCCCCTGTCTTTCGACGCTGTGCTGATCGATTTCCAGGACTCTGCGGCCACGCCGGCGGCCTACCTCGCGGCGCCGTTCTGGAAAGACATCGTCACCCTCTTGCGTCCCCCCGCCATTACGGTCGTTCACGTCGCCAGCGCCCTGTGCCTGGGACCCGACTGGGACGTCTTTCGTCGTGTCCGCGCGAGCGTCGGGCTCGACTCTGTGGCCCTGCGCGAACCCTTTCCTGGCGGCGACCGACTTCTTTTTTCCCTGCACCACCCGTGAGCGCGACCCAACCCATCGCGGACGGAGCTGATGGCGCTCGCCCGGTGCTTGTCGGCCTCAGGCGCGGGGCGGCGGGTCGCTGTCCTAACTGCGGTCGCGGAAAGCTCTTTCGCGCCTACCTCAAGGTCCAGCCGGTCTGTCCGGTCTGCAGCCATGACAACGGCCAATACCCCGCCGACGACGCACCGCCCTATTTCACGATCTTGATCCTGGGCCACTTTGTGATCGGCCCTCTGCTGATCTTTCGCTTTATCTGGACCTGGCCGGTCGGGCTTGTGCTCGCGATCCTGATGCCGGCTCTCACCGTGCTTGCCTTGACCCTGCTGCCCGTCGTCAAGGGCGCGGTTGTCGGCGTGCTGTGGGCGCTTGCCAAGCCACACCGCACCGAGAGGACCGCGCCATGACAATTCAGGAACGCCGCGCGCGCGCAGACAAGGAAGCGCTCGATTTTCATCGTTACCCGCAGCCTGGCAAGATCGCGATCGCCGCCACCAAGCCAATGGCGACCCAGCGCGACCTCAGCCTCGCCTACTCGCCGGGGGTCGCCGCGCCCGTCCGCAAGATCGCCGAGAATCCGGACGCGGCCTATGACTACACCTCGAAGGGTAACCTCGTTGGGGTCATCTCCAACGGCACCGCCATCCTGGGCCTTGGCAACCTTGGATCGCTCGCCTCCAAGCCGGTGATGGAAGGCAAGTCGGTTCTGTTCAAGCGGTTCGCGGATCTGGATTCGTTCGACATCGAGGTGGCCACCGCCGACGCCGACGCCTTCATCGAGGTCGTCCGCCACATCGGCGCGACCTTCGGCGGCGTCAATCTTGAAGACATCTCCAGCCCCGACTGCTTCCGGATTGAAGCCGAGCTGCAGGACCTGCTCGACGTGCCGGTCTTCCATGATGACCAGCATGGCACGGCGATCATCTGCTCGGCCGGCCTGATCAACGCCTGCGAAGTCACCGGCCGCCGGATCGAGGACGTGCGCCTGGTGCTCTGCGGCGCGGGCGCCGCCGGGCTGGGCTCGATCACGCTGATGAAGGCGCTCGGGGTACGGCCAGAGAATACCACCCTCGTGGACATTGACGGAGTGGTCTATCGCGGGCGCACCGTCGGCATGGATCAGTGGAAGTCGGTTCACGCCACCGAAACCGCGCACCGGACCCTCGCGGAGGCTCTGGTCGGGGCCGATGTCTTCATCGGGGTTTCGGCCAAAGGCGTCCTCACCCAGGCCATGGTGGCGAGCATGGCCCCCAACCCGGTGATCTTCGCGATGGCCAACCCCGACCCCGAGATAACTCCAGAGGAAGTGCTGGAGGTCCGCCAGGACGCGATCGTCGCCACCGGCCGCTCGGACTACCCAAACCAGGTCAACAACATCCTCGGCTTCCCGTACATCTTCCGCGGCGCCCTCGACGTGCAGGCCCGCTCGATCAATCACGAGATGAAGGTGGCCGCGGCGCGGGCCCTGGCCATGCTGGCCCGCGAGGACGTCCCCGACGAGGTCGCGATCGCCTATCAGGGCCGCAAGCTGAAGTTCGGCCGTGACTACATCATCCCCTCCCCGTTCGACCCCCGGCTGATCTGGTATGTGCCGCCGTTCATCGCCGAGGCGGCCATGCGGACCGGCGTTGCGCGCAAGCCCATCGCCGACATGGACGCCTATCGCGCCCAGTTGCGCCGCCGCCTCGAACCCTCCGCCGGCTTCCTTCAGACTATCACCGACGCCGTGCGCTCGGGGCCGCAACAGCGCGTCGTGTTCACCGAGGGGGAGGAGCCCGCGGTCATCCGCGCCGCCTACGCCTTCGGGAACCAAGGTCTCGGAATCCCGGTGCTGGTCGGGCGCGAAGAGCAGATTCGCGCAAACGTGCTCGAAATCGGCCTCGACCCTGATGAGTTCAGCGTCGAGATCGTCAACGCCCGCCTGTCGCATCGCAACCGAGCCTACGTCGACCACCTCTATGGCCGCCTGCAGCGTGACGGCTACTTGAAGCGTGATGTGCAGCGCCTGATCAACCAAGATCGCAATACCTTCGCGGGCTCGATGCTAGCCCTGGGCGACGCCGACGCCATGGTCACCGGCGTCACCCGCGCCTTCGACCAGTGTGTTGAAGAGGTTTCGAGGGTGATCGATCCCGAGCCAGGCGACCGGGTTATTGGGCTTTCCGCCCTGCTTGCCCGCGGGCGCACCATCTTCGTTGCGGACACCTCGGTCTGCGAGTTGCCAACCTCTCAGGACTTAGTGGAGATCGCCTGCGCGGCCGCAGACGCCGTGCGCCGCCTGGGGCACACACCGCGCGTCGCCTTCCTGTCCTACTCGACCTTCGGCCATCCGCTCGCCGACCAGCCCCGCCGTGTGCGCGACGCGGTCGAACTGATGGACGGGCGCGGCGTCGATTTCGAGTATGAGGGTGAGATGCCCCCGGACGTGGCGCTCGACCCGTCGCTCTGGGAGAACTACCCGTTCCAGAGGCTCCGCGAACCGGCCAATGTGCTGATCATGCCCGCCATCCACTCCGCCGCCATCTCCACGAAGTTGGTGCAAGCCTTGGGCGAGGTGGCAGTTGTTGGGCCGATCCTGGTCGGCCTGTCGCGGTCCGTCCAGGTCTGCGGCCTGGGAGATTCGCCCACGCGCATCATCACCATGGCGACCCTCGCCGCCTTCGGCGCTGTGCGCGCGGCGGCGCTATAGGCCATGGCCGAGCGTCGATTTCAGCGCGGGCGCGGGCGGCGGCGGGGGCTCAACCGCCTCCTGAGCAACAAGGGATGGTTACTCTTGTGGCTGTTCCTCGGGGCAGTCAGCATCGCAGTGACGGCCTTCGCGCTCTTGGAGAACCGTGCAGCGCTAAGGGTCTTCGCCGCACATCGCAGCGCCCAGCCGCCATCGACACAGAAAGTCGCCCGCCCCTTGTAGGCGCCGGGCCGTTTCGGTTCGCGCTGCAAACGATGCTTGGATCCGGGGGGGCCTGCCTACCCCGAGGTTGGCAAAGGCCGACAGCTCGCCACTGAAGTTGATCTTCGCAGATTGAAGTCGAGATCCGTAGCTAAACAGAGCGCATCGCAGCGGACCTCCAGCGAAATGCCATGGGCCGAGGTCGCCCCGCCGCAGAAGTCTGAGTAGGCCATGCTGGACGATTTGGAGCCCAATCTGATCAGCGGCCCAGACAAGCTGCGACCCGTCGCGGTTGCCCGCGACGGGTCGCAGCCGGGAGCGCTTCCTCCCCGAAGCCCGGATCTTCGCCCGCTCTCCCTTGGATCACACACTAGACATTGCGCAAGATATGTCAATTGTGCTTAGTGATGCTTAACACATCATGCCAGAGATATTCGGCGGGTGATGCGGACGTCCTAACCTTCGTACGGATCTATGTCATATGCCCTATAAATCCCAAGTCCGCGCAGCCCTCGATCAATTGGTCGTCGAAGGCCGCTATCGGGTTTTCGCCGACCTAAAGCGCCATCGAGGGGCGTTTCCCATGGCGACCTGGCGTCGACCAGACGGCGCGAGCCGCGACGTCGTGGTCTGGTGCTCCAACGATTATCTCGGCCAGGGGGAGAACCCCCTGGTCATCGCGGCAATGAAGGCGGCCTTGGACGCCGCCGGCGCGGGCTCGGGCGGCACCCGCAACATCTCCGGGACGACCCGCTACCATGTGCAACTCGAGACCGAGCTGGCCGACCTTCACCAGAAGGAGGCGGCGCTCTTGTTCACCTCTGGCTATGTTTCCAACCAGGCGTCCCTGTCGGCTCTCTACAAGATCCTGCCTGGCCTCGTCGTGTTCTCCGACGCCCTGAACCACAACTCGATGATCGCCGGCATCCGCGCCGGTGCCGGTGAGCGACACGTGTTCCGGCACAACGACCTCAGCCATCTGGAGGCATTGCTGGCCAGGTCGGCCTCCGGGCTTCCCAAGCTGATTGCCCTTGAGAGCGTCTACTCAATGGACGGCGATATCGCCGACCTGCCGGGGACGGTGGCGCTCGCCAAACGCTACGGCGCAATGACCTATCTCGATGAGGTTCACGCTGTCGGCATGTATGGCGCTCGGGGTGGCGGGATCGCTGAGCGCGACGGCGTCATGGCGGACATCGACATCATCGAAGGCACCCTCGGGAAGGCCTTCGGCGTCATGGGTGGCTACATCGCCGCCGACGCGTTGATCGTGGACGCAATCCGCAGCTACGCCGACGGGTTCATCTTCACCACTTCGACGCCGCCTGCTCTCGCCGCGGGCGCCACGGCCTCGATCCGGTTTCTGAAAGATCGTCCCGACATCCGCCGCGCCCACCAGGCGCGCGCCGCGACCCTTCGAGACAGGCTGCTGCGCGTTGGTTTGCCGGTCATGCCGTCCGCCAGCCATATCGTGCCCGTGCTCGTGGGCGACGCTGGCCACTGCAAACTGATCTCCGACATCCTGCTCTGCGAGCACGGGATCTACGTCCAGCCGGTCAACTATCCGACCGTGCCGCGCGGGACCGAACGGCTGCGGTTCACGCCGTCGCCAAATCATACCGACAGCATGATCGAAGATTTGGCCTGCGCACTCGAAACGCTCTGGACCCGATGCAATATCCAGCGCGTGGGCGGCTTGGCCGCCTGAAGCCATGACGATTCGCCGCCAGTCGTTCGCTTCGCAAGCATCATTCATGCCGTCCCCGATCTCCCGTCGAAGACAGATCTTGTTTCTCGGTCAGTGCAACGACGCGCTCAGCCAGATGGCCGAGGCCTTCGCCGTGCTGCTGCTTGGCCCGCTCGGCATACAGGTCGAGAGCGGTGGACTGACGCCGACCGGGGTGTGCCCCTGGGCGGTTCAGGTCATGGCCGAAATCGGGATCGAAATCACCCGCCATGTCTCGAAATCCGTGGCGGGCTTCGAGCCTGGCGCGATCGACACCTTGGTGCTCGTGGAACCGGGCTTGGCGATTCCGTCCGGGTTCCGTCCGTTGCGGCGCGTGGAGTGGGCGCTGGACGCAGGCCGCGCCGAAGCCCCTCTCGCGGACCCCAAGCTCGATCTCCAGCGCCGTCTTCGCGACCGCGTGGAGGCAGCGGTCCTGCGGCTGATCGCGGTGGGCGCGACCGGCCGTCGGCGCCATGCCGTGGTCGCCGCCTCGCCCACGAAACACTAAGGCCCAACGGCGGGAGGCGCGGGAAGCGATTCGGACTTAACCGTCGCCAGCGCAGGCGAATAGACCGGCCAGAAACACCGACAGCTTGCCATGAGCGCCAGCCAGTTCCTCGCTGTCGACCACACCAGCGGCCTGGACTGGCCGCGTGCGAGCAACATGCTCGGAAACGACACCTAGGCCGCGCGAACGTCATAGCCTCCCTCCCCCCAGCCACTCACCCGTAGGATTTCTGAGACCTGCCGTCCCGTCGGCGTTCGGCTGATGTGGATCACCAGATCGATCGCCTGACCGATGGCGCGATGCGGAATAGTCTGCGTCACCTCCCCAATCAGATCCTCCAGGCGGCTGAGGCCTTCGGCGGCGCTATTGGCGTGCAAGGTGGCCAGGCCGCCGGGATGGCCAGTATTCCAAGCCTTCAGCAAATCCAGCGCCGAACCATCACGGACCTCGCCGATCACGATGCGGTCCGGCCGCAGCCGCAGCGTGTCGCGCACCAGGTCGGTCATGGTCACCGGTGGCTCCGTGCGCTTGGTCAGCATCTGAATCTGGTCTTCGGCCGAGCATTGCAGTTCGGCGGTGTCCTCGATCAGCACTACGCGGTCGGCGGCGAAGGCCGGCTCCGCCAGGATGGCGTTGGCCAGCGTGGTCTTGCCCGATCCCGTGCCCCCGACGATCAGCAGGTTTTCGCGCGCGATGGCCGCGGCGCGGATCACCTCGGCTTGGTCAGGCCGCATCATCCCGCCGGCCACATAGTCTTCCAGCGTGAAGATGACCTCCGGCCGTTTGCGGATCGCGAAGGCGGGACTGGAGACCACGGGCATAAAGGCCCCCTGAAAGCGCTCCCCGGTCAGCGGCAAGGTCGCGCTGACCCTCGGGTGATCACGGGTGACCACCTCGCCGGCGTGATCGGCCAGCAGGCGCAGGATGCGGTCGGCGTCGGCCGCGGCAAGGTGCTCTCCGGTCCAGGACCGCCCCTCCCCGATCCGGTCGACCCAGATCTTGCCATCGGGATTGACCATCACCTCGACGACCAGTCGCTCGGCAAGGGCGCCGGCGATGACCGGGCCCATCGCCTGGCGCAGCGCCGCGACCTTGCGGTCGGTTACGACAGGATGGTGCTGCGACATGGCGCTCTCCACAGACTTGGGTTGGATTGGGGCGAAGGGTCCACTACAGGCTCCCGTCGTCATCGCCGGGCCGCAGGGCCGCGATCGGCTGCGGCGCCAGGTAGTCCTCGGTCAGGCGCCCCTCAGGCGCGTCCGCAGCGCCCTTGCCGGCGTCGGAGCGAGGTCGGGGCGGCGAGACGCCCGCAAAGCTCTCAGGAGCCGCCACCACGGCTCGCACACCCTTCCAGTCGATCGAGGCCCGCCCGGGCAGGTCGGCGGCCTCTGGGCGCTGCTCATAGGCCGCGGGCACGCCGTTGAAGTAGTCCCCCGTCCGCGCCGTGAAGAACGGCTCCTCGTAGTAGCGAATCTTGTCGGCGAGGATCGGCTTGGTGTTGTTCACGAACAGGAACTGCTTCCTGTCGTCCAAGCCGCGCACGTCCTCCTCGGAGAGGATGTAGCGCTGCTGCTCCGACTGGGAGGTC
>NZ_JBEPUO010000027.1:0-45507 GCF_041691455.1 Phenylobacterium sp.
GACATGACCCTGCTGGAAGTCGACGAGGCGGCCAACGCCATCTCCGAACAGGTCGACCCGGAAGCCAACATCATCTTCGGCGCGGCGTTCGACCCGTCGCTGGACGGCATGATCCGCGTCAGCGTGGTCGCCACCGGCATGGACGGCGCCTCGATCGCCGCCATCGAGCCCAAGCTCGAGCGCCGGCCGATGACCGCCCCGCCGCTGCGCATGCCCGAGGCCCGCGTCGCGGCGACCGAGCCGTCCGAAGCCCCGGCCGCGGCTCCGGCCTATGTGACGCCCGAGCCGGTCCGCCAGCCCCAACCGGTGATGGCCGCCGAGGCCGTCGAAGAAGAACAGCCCGACCTCTACGCCGCGCCCGTGGCCGCCCAGCCGGTGGTGATCCAGCCGGTCACCCGCATCGTCGATCCGTCGGTCGCCGAGGATGAGGACGAGCCGTTGTTCGCCGAGCCGGCCTATGAGGAGCGCCGCCCGCGGGGCGGATTCCTCAGCATCTTCGGCAGCCGTCCGCGCTACGACGCGCCGGCCCCGCAGGCCGCTCAGCCGCGTCCCGCGGCTAGCCGAGGCGGCGCTCAGCCGGTCGAAGCCGCCCTGCCGGAAGAAGAGGTTCACCAGGGCGAGGATCTGGAGATCCCGTCGTTCCTGCGACGGCTTGCCAACTAGCTGTTTCCATTCGCGTTCTTCGCGCCGCCGCGGAGGTCCGAAAGACCTCCGCGGCGCTGCGTTTTGGCAAGGCCGCGTTAACCTTCCAGACACCGAAACATTGCGAAACAGGGATTGTTTTGCTGCGTCGCACCAACTTGCTTAACGGCACAGGTGGGCGCTCCTCGGTCATCGGGGTTAGCACCCCAGTCTAGGGAAGGTCCCAGAGTGGCGGCAGACGGTTTCCAGAGCGGGGCGTTCCAACACACCGTCAAGGCTCCGGCCCTGTTCGCCGGCGTGGGCGTGCACACCGGCGAATACACCCAGGTCGCCATCCGGCCCGCGGGCCCTGACGCCGGCATCAGCTTCGTCCGCGTCGATATCACCGACCGCGACAACCGGGTTCCGGCGACGCCGGAGTCGGTCTGCAAGACCCAGCTCGGCACCGTGATCACCAATCAGGCCGGCGTCACCGTCGCCACCATCGAGCACCTGATGGCGGCGCTGGTCATGTCCGGCATCGACAACGCCGTGGTCGAACTCGACGGGCCGGAGATGCCGATCATGGACGGCTCGTCCTGGCCGTTTATCAAGATCCTCGACCGCGCCGGGCGCCGGCCGCAGGCCGCGGCCCGCCGGTTCATCGAGATCATCGACACCGTGGAAGTGACCGACGGCGACAAGCGCGCGGCGCTGAAGCCGGCCATGCGATTCGAGGTCGCCTTCGCCATCGAATTCCCGACCGCCGTCATCGGCCGCCAAGAAGTCGACATGCCGATGGACGAGGCGGTGTTCCGCCAAGAGCTCGCCGACTGCCGCACCTTCGGCTTCCTGCACGAGGTCGAGGCCCTGCGCGCCATGGGTCTCGCGCGGGGAGGCACCCTGGAGAATTGCGTGGTGATCGAGGGCGACCGGGTGCTGAACCCCGAGGGCCTGCGCCGTCCCGACGAGTTCGTCCGCCACAAGGCGCTGGACGCCATCGGCGACCTCTATGTGCTGGGCGCACCGATCCTCGGCCGCTTCGAGGGCGAGCTGGCCGGCCATGGCATCAACAACCAGCTGGTCCGGGCGCTCGCCGCCCGGCCCGACGCCTGGCGCATCCGCACCTTCGTCGACGAGATCGCCATCGCGGTCTAAGGCCGCGGTCCGGCCATGATCGTCGGGCAACCTGCGACCGCGCATTCGGTTGCTCTGTCCGCCCCCTAGTGTAGAAGCGATTTCTCGCGTGGGGGCGCGCGTTGGTCCTTTGAGGTGATGGTGTCCTTGCTTCGGAATTCGTGGGCTCGCCCAGCGCTCGTCGCCGTCTTTTGCGCCCTGGCGGTCACCGCCTGCTCCGGTGGCGCCAAGAAGCCCAAGACCCGGCTCGCCTATGAGGAACGCCCGGTCGAACTGCTCTACTCCACCGGCGCCGACCGCATGGACAAGCACCTGTGGGCCCAGGCCGTGGACTACTTCCAGGAAGTCGAGCGCCAGCACCCCTATTCGGAATGGTCGCGCCGCTCGATCCTGATGCAGGCCTTCGCCCACTATCAGGCCAACAACTACGCCGAGGCGATCGCCGACGCCGACCGGTTCATCTCGCTCTATCCGGGCAACCAGGCCGCGGCCTACGCCCACTATCTGAAGGCCGTCTGCTACTTCGAACAGATCGTCGACGTCGGCCGCGACCAGGCCGCCACCGGCCAGGCGCTGGACAACCTGCGCGAGGTCACCACCCGCTATCCGCACACCGAATATGCGCTGGACGCCCGGCTGAAGATCGACATGGTCAACGACCAGCTGGCCGGCAAGGAAATGACCATCGGCCGCTGGTACCTGCGCCAGAACGACACCCTGGCCGCGATCGGCCGCTTCAAGACCGTCGTCGACCGCTATCAGACCACCAGCCATGCGCCCGAGGCGCTCTACCGGCTGGTGGAGGCCTATCTGACGCTGGGCCTGCTCGACGAAGCCAAGAAGAACGGCGCGGTGCTGGGCTACAACTACCCCGGCGACGTCTGGTACGAGGACGCCTACAGGCTGCTCACCTCCAAGGGCCTCAGGCCCGCGGTGATCCCGGCGGTGAGCTCCAAGCGCAGCGTCTTCCACGTGCCGATGACCAAGGACAAGTCGCGCACCGTCCTGCCGCCCGCCGGGCTGCAGACCACCGCCTCGGCCATGGCCACCGTGCATGCCACCGACGCCGCGCCCGCCGCGACCCCTGCCGTGGCCGACGCCCCTCCGGCGAAGGCGGACACGGCCGACGACGCGGCGCCGAAGAAGAAACGCGGCTTCTTCCACATGCCCCACATCCCCTTCACCGGGCATAAGCCGGACGTCAGCGGACCCGATCCCGACCCGACGCCCACGCCGACGAAATAGGCTGCGACCGCCAGATTCGCGGGTCGCCGCGGCGCTGGTTGGCAATGAGAACAAAAAGTGATCAACTGCGTCGTGGCGGCGCGTTTTCCGGCCGCTGATTCCGGGCGATCCTGACCGCCATGCTGATCGGATTGTGGATCCGCGACGTCGTGCTGATCGAGGCCCTGGATCTCTCCATCGGGCCGGGCCTCACCGTGCTGACCGGCGAGACGGGGGCGGGCAAGTCGATCATCCTCGACGCCCTGGGCCTGGCGGTCGGCGCGCGCGCCGAGGCCGGCCTCGTGCGGCGCGGCGCGGCCCAGGCGGCGGCTTCCGCGGTCTTCGCGCCCGCGCCGACCCACCCGGTCTGGGACCTCCTGGAAGAGAAGGGGCTTTCCTATGCCCGCGACGAGGACCTGGTGCTGCGCCGCACGCTCTCCGCCGACGGCCGCAGCCGCGCCTTCGTCAACGACCAGGCGACCGGGGTCGGCGTCCTGAAGGAGGTCGGCGAGGCGCTGCTTGAGGTGCACGGCCAGCATGAGACCGTGGGCCTGCTCGACGCGCGCACCCACCGCCCCATGCTCGACGCCTTCGGCGGTCTGGAAGCGCAAGGCCGCGCGGTCGCCGAGCGCTGGCGCGACTGGCGCGAGGCCCGCGAGGCGGCTGACACCCTGCGGGCCGATGTCGCGCGCGCCGCCGCCGAGACCGAGGAACTGACCCTGCGACTGGCCGAACTCGACCGGCTCGATCCCCGCGAGGGCGAGGAGACAGAGTTGGCCGAGGAGCGCGCGATCCTCGGCGCATCCGAAAAGGCGCTGGCCGACATCGCCGGCGCGCGGGAGGTGTTCGACGGCCTCTCGTCCCGGGTGGCCGGCGCGGTGCGGGCGCTCAGCCGCGCCCACGAGCGCGCGCTGCTGGCCGGGGCCGCGGAAACCGGGACGGCGGTCCGCCGCCTGACCGAGGCGCAAGGCGCGCTCGACCGGGTGCTGATCGAGGCCGCGGAGGCCGAGGCCGCCGTCGACGCCGCCGCCGCGGCCTTCGATTTCGAGCCCGACCGCCTGGAGAAGGCCGAGGAGCGGCTGTTCGACCTGCGCGGCCTCGCGCGCAAGCTGCATGTCCCCGTCGAAGACCTGCCAGGTCTGCGCGCCCGCTTCGCCGAACGGCTGCGGGCGGTGGAAAGCTCCGAGGACGCGCTGAAGGCCGCCGAAGCCGCCGTGGCCGCCGGGCGCGCGGCTTATCTCGCCGAGGCCGGCCGGCTGAGCGCCGCCCGCGCCGCCGCCGGCGACCGCCTGGCCCAGGCGGTCACGGCCGAACTCAGCCCCCTCAAGCTCGACAAGGCCCGCTTCCGCGTGGCGGTCGCAGCCCAGGCCGAGGACAGGGCCGGGCCGACCGGCCTCGACCGGGTCGCCTTCGAGATCGCCACCAATCCCGGCGCGCCGTTCGGCGACTTGGCGGCCATAGCCTCCGGTGGCGAACTGGCCCGTTTCGCGCTGGCGCTCAAGGCCGCCCTGGCCGGCCGCGGCGCCGGGCCTCAGCCGCTGATGATCTTCGACGAGGTCGACCAGGGCGTGGGCGGGGCGGTCGCCGACGCCGTCGGCCTGCGCCTCAAACGGCTGGCGGCGGACGCCCAGGTGCTGGTCGTCACCCATTCCCCCCAGGTCGCCGCCCGCGCCGAGGCCCACTGGCGGATCGCCAAGGCCGGGGAGGGCGAACGCGTCCGCACCGCCGTCGAGGTGCTCTCCGCCGCCGACCGCGAGGAGGAGATCGCCCGCATGCTGGCCGGCGCCGAAATCACCGACGCCGCCCGCGCTGCGGCGAGGGCGCTGATGGATGCTTAGCGACGAACTTGCAAAACATACGGAGATTCCGTATATTTTGCACGCGGCCTGATTGTGAACTTCGATTGGGATCCGACGAAGGACGCCGCCAACGAGCGGGAAACATGGCATCCCGTTTTCCTACGCCACGGCGGTCTTATCGGATCCGACACATCGGGATTTTGATGTCAGCCGCACTGTGGACGATGAACGTCGCCGCGAGGCCGTGGGCCGGATCGAAGGGCGATTGTTCACAGTCGTCTACACGGTTCGGGATGGCGCTGTGCGGATGATATCCGCGCGGCGGTCCAACGTTCAGGAGATGCGGCGATATGGCGATCGTTAGATTCACGCTCGACCCGAAAAACCCTCCAAAGCTGACCGACGCTCAGAGGGCGCGCCTCGACGCCTTGACGGACGAAGAGATCACCGCCGCAGCGCTCTCCGATCCCGACAACCCACCGCTCACCGAGGTGGAGCTGCAGATCTTCGACGACGTGAACTTCCTGCGTGAGGTGCGGGAACGCACCGGTCTCAGTCAGGCCAAGTTCGCCCGTGCGTACCGGATCAACCTCGCCCGCCTGCGCGACCTTGAGCAGGGCCGCACCCGGCCGGACAGTGCGCTCCGAGCCTATTACACCGTCATCGCTCAACGACCTGACGTCGTGACGGCCTGTCTGGCCTCGTGAAGCCGCGCCGCAGTTGAGTTAGATAACGGCATGGATTCTCGCGCCTCGATCCCCGTCGACGACCTCACCTCCGACCAGGCGGAAGCCGAACTCGCGCGGCTGGCCGAGGAGATCGCGGGCCACGACCTGCGCTACCACCAGCAGGATGCGCCGACGATCTCGGACGGCGACTACGACGCCCTGAAACGCCGCAACCTGGAGATCGAGGCGCGGTTCCCGGAGCTGGTGCGCGAGGATTCGCCATCGCTCAAGGTCGGGGCGGCGCGCTCGGAGCAGTTCCAGGCCGTGACCCACGGCGTGCCGATGCTCAGCCTCGACAACGCCTTCGCCGACGAGGAGGCCGTCGAGTTCGACGCCCGCATCCGCCGCTTCCTGCGCCTCTCCGCCGAGGAGACCGTGGGCTATACGGCCGAGCCGAAGATCGACGGCCTCTCCTGCTCGATCCGCTACGAGAACGGCCTGCTGGTCCAGGCCGCCACCCGCGGCGACGGGCGCACGGGCGAGGACGTCACCCAGAACGTCCGCACCATCGCGGGCGTCCCCAAGCGGCTGCAGGGCTCGGGCTGGCCGGAGGTCATCGAAGTCCGCGGCGAGGTCTATCTCGGCCACGAGGCCTTCGCCGCCCTCAACGCCGCCAACGCCGAGGCGGGCGCCAAGACCTACGCCAACCCGCGCAACGCCGCTGCCGGCTCCCTGCGCCAGATCGACCCCCGGATCACCGCCACCCGGCCCCTGAGTTTCTTCGCCTACGCCTGGGGGCTGCTGAGCGGCCCCTTCGCCGAGACCCAATGGGAGGCGCTGCAGAAGCTGAAGGCCTGGGGCTTCCAGACCACGCCCCAAAGCGAGCGGGTGGAGAACGCCCAGGGCCTGCTCGCCGCCTACGGCCGGATGGAGGCCCTGCGGCCGAAGCTCGCCTATGACATCGACGGCGTCGTCTACAAGGTCGACCGCCTGGACTGGCAGCAGCGGCTGGGTTTCGTCACCCGCACCCCGCGCTGGGCGATCGCGCGCAAGTTCCCCGCCCAGCAGGCGCGCACCATCCTCGAGGCGATCGACATTCAGGTCGGCCGCACCGGCGCCATCACGCCGGTCGCGCGGCTGCATCCGGTGACGGTGGGCGGCGTGGTGGTCGTCAACGCCACCCTGCACAACGCCGACGAGATCGCCCGCAAGGACGTCCGGGTCGGCGACACCGTGATCCTGCAGCGGGCCGGCGACGTGATCCCGCAAATCGTCCGCGTGGTGCTGGAGGAGCGGCCCAAGGGCGCAAAGCCCTTCGCCTTCCCGACCCATTGCCCGTGCCCGCTGCACACCGAGATCGCCAAGGAGACCACCGCCTCCGGCGCGGAGACCGTGGTCCGCCGCTGCACGGGCGAGTTCGCCTGTCCGTTCCAGAAACTCGCCCACCTGCGCCACTTCGTCTCCCGCCGGGCCTTCGACATCGAGGGGCTGGGCGAAAAGCAGCTCACCGCCTTCAACGAGCGCGGCTGGATCCTCGAACCGGCCGATATCTTCCGGCTCGCCCGCGACGCGGCGAAGATCGCCGAGCTGAAGGAGACCGACGGCTATGGCGAGACCAGCGTCGCCAACCTGGTGGCCGGGATCGACGCGCGCCGCGACATCGCGCTCGACCGCTTCATCTATGGCCTCGGCATCCGCCACATCGGCGAGACCACCTCCCTGGCGCTCGCCCGCCACTTCGAGACCGCCGAACGCTTCGTCGAGATCTCGAAGGCCGCCTCGGAGCAGACTGCCGGCTCGGCCTACGCCGAACTCTCAGACCTCGACGGGCTGGGGCCCACGGCGGTCGAGGCGGTGCTGGCCTTTGCCCTCGCCCGCCAGCCGATGCTGATCCCGCCGGAGATCTCGCTCGATGGCGCCTTGCGTCTCGCCATCCCCAAGCTCAACTCCAAGGCCCGCGCCGCGCTGGAACTGCGCTATGGCGACTGGGCCGCCTTCGAGACCGCCGCAATCCAGGCCGCGTCCGGCACGCCCGGCGAGGCCTTCCGCGAGGTCGCCTCGGTGGACGCGGTCGGCGTGGTCGCCGCGCGGATGATCGCGGCCTTCTTCGGCGAGGACCACAACCGAGCCCTGGTCGACAACCTCATGGCCGAGCTGCGGGTCATCCCGGCCGAGCGGCCGAAGACCGACACGGCCGTGGCCGGCAAGACCATCGTCTTCACCGGCGCGCTGGAGAAGATGACCCGTGACGAGGCCAAGGCCCAGGCCGAGGGGCTGGGGGCCAAGGTCTCGGGCTCGGTGTCCAAGAAGACCGACCTGGTGGTGGCGGGCCCGGGCGCGGGCTCCAAGCTTGCCGAGGCCACCAAGCTCGGCGTCCAGGTGATCACCGAGGATGCGTGGCTGGCGCTGGTGAGCGGCGGATGAGCGGACCGCCACTGCGCGACCGACCGACCGTGCGGGTGCTGCTTTTCGACCCCGAAGGCCGCATCCTGCTGATGAAGGGCCGCATGCCCGGCGCGCCGCAGGGCCAGGCCGCCTGGTTCACGGTCGGCGGCGGCGCCGACCCCGGCGAGACGATGCTTGAGGCCGCCGCGCGCGAGGTCCGCGAGGAGACCGGCTTCGAAGCGGTGGAATTCGGCCCGGTGATCTGGCGGCGCGACGGGCCGCTGACGCTCTCGACCGGAGAGCTGGTGATGTTCCGCGAGCACTACATCGTCGCCCGCTGCGCCGGCGGCGAACCGAGCCGCGAGGGCTGGGAGGAGCTGGAGCGCCAGCTGGTCGACGACCTGCGCTGGTGGTCCCTGGACGAACTCGCCGCCTGCGAGGATCGCGTCTATCCGCTGGGCCTCGCCGCGCGGCTGCCCGAGGTCCTGGCCGGCCGCCATCCGAGCGAGCCCGTCGCCATTCCGTGGGACTAGGCTCCGGGCCCCGATCGGGCCTTCATTTCGACACCCCGCGACCGGCCTCCTGTCCCCAAGCTTAGCCGGCCGTGGGGACGGGCGCGGATGTATGCCGAACCTTGGGCGGAACGGGCCAGCCGACGCACCGCGGCGATCTCGGCCTCGGTCGCGGCTCACGTCCTTGTCCTGCTGTTCCTGATCTGGCGGCTCGGCGTCACGCCAACGCCCGCCGAGACGCCGGTGATGAACGTCGAACTGACCAGGCTCCGGCCGCAGGCTCCCAAGCCGCCGCCCGAGCCGCGCCGGGAGCGTCCCGCGACCGGATCGCACGCGGCCCCGCCCATCGTCGACCACCCGCCGGCCGCCGCGCCGGACGCCCGCGAGGAGGCGCGGCCGGCCGCCGAACCCTCGAATGGACAGGGCGAGGGCGTCCGCCCGGCGCTCCGCGGCCTTCTCGGGTGCGAGCCCACGGCCCTGGTCGGCCAGTCCGCCGAGGAGCGCCGGCGCTGCCAGGACCGGCTGGGCGCGGACGCCCTGCGCGCCCAGCGCCAGGCGGCCGCTCGCCTCAACCTCGACCCCACGGGGCGCTACGTCACCGATCCGATGCCCTACCTGGGCCGGCTGCCGCACAATGGCTGCAAGGTCCGCGCGGCGGGCGACGTGGGGCCGATGGGCCATGAAGGCGCCGCGGCCGGTGTCCAGTGCGCATTGTCGTTCTGACCGCTTCTGGCGCCGCCTGGGATTAGGCTTCACAGTGGCGTCATCGACGCCTGCTGGAGTGTCCCGATGATCACCCCCCTGTTCGCCGCCGCCTTGGCCCTCTCCGCGTCCTGCAATCTGGAGCATCCGTCCGGCCAGGCGGGCTGCACCCGGGCGGCCGTCGACGCGCTGAAGATGAACCAGCTCCAGGCCATGGGCACCCACAACAGCTACAAGATCGCCATCGCGCCGCTGGAGATGGCCAATCTGCGCGCCCGCAATCCCAAGGCCGCCGATACCCTCGACTACAGCCACCTTCCGCTGACCGAGCAGCTCAACGACGGGGCCCGCGAGCTCGAGCTCGACTTCGTCTACGATCCCCAAGGCGGCCGCTATTCGACCCCGCTCGGCCGCAAGATGGCCCCCAACACAACGCCCTATGACCTCACCTCGATGAGCAAGCCGGGGATGAAGGTGATCCACGTCCCGGACATCGACTACCGCTCGGTCTGCCCGCTGCTGGTCGACTGTTTCAAGGAGGTGCGCGCCTGGTCCAAGGCCCACCCCGACCACGTGCCGATCCTGATCATCTTCAACCTGAAGCAGGACCAGCTGAAGGTCCCCGGCGCCGTCCCGCTGCTGCCCTTCGACGCCAAGGCGATGGACGCGGTCGACGCCGAGATCCGCTCGGTCTTCAAGCCCGGCGAGCTGATCACGCCCGACCAGGTGCAGGGCAAGCACAAGACCCTGCGCGAGGCGGTCCAGGCCGGCGCCTGGCCGACCCTGAAACAGGCGCGCGGCAAGATCATGCTGGCGATGGACGAGTCCCCCGACGTGGTCGCGGTCTACCGCGGCGCGCGCAAGAGCCTGGAGGGCCGGGCGATGTTCGTGAACACCGACGAAGCCTCGCCGGCCGCCGGCTACATCACCCTGAACGAGCCGATCAAGGAGAACAGCCGCATCCAGGCCGCCGTGAAGTCGGGCCTCATCGTGCGCACCCGCGCCGACGCCGACACCTGGGAGGCCCGCAAGAACGACACCGCCCCGCGCGAGGCGGCCTTCGCCTCGGGCGCCCAGTATGTCTCCACCGACTACATGCGCCCCGACACGCGCTTCAGCTCTTACGAGGCGCGGCTGCCGGGCGGCGGCGTGGCGCGGCCCAATCCGGTGACCGCGAAGCCCTAGGACGGCGCGTGCGGCTCTGACGCGCGCGGCTAGCGGTGGGGGGCGGACTCGCGCGATGCTGCAACTTCGTGGTGGGAGCGGCGGATGGCGGAGACCAACCCCTTGGGATGGCGGCGGATGCTGGGGCCGCTCGGGCCTCGTCCGCGCCTGACGATCTCGATCCTTGTCGGCCTGGCTGTGGGGGCGGCCCTGGCCTGGTTCGCGCCGCACATGGAGGTCTCCACCAAGCTCATCCTCAGCTGGGATGCGCTCTCCCTGACCTTCCTGGGCGCGATGTTCCTCCACATGCTGGACCACACGCCGACCGACATCCGCACCCAGGCGGCCCTGGACGATGAGGGGCGGGGCGCGATCCTGGGCCTGACCCTGATCGCCGCGGCCGCCAGCGTCTGGGCGGTGGGCGTGGAACTCTCGCTCGCCAAGGACGCGCACGGCTTCCTGAAGGTGGAGCACATCGTGCTGGCCTTCGTCACCGTCGTCGCCTCATGGCTGATGGTGCAGATGATCTTCACCCTGCACTACGCCCACGAGTTCTATGGCGTCGACGAGGACGACGGCGCGAGCGACGCCGGCGGGATCGGCTTCCCCGGCACCCAGGCGCCCGACTATTGGGATTTCATGTACTTCGCCATCGTCATCGGCGTGGCCTGCGCCACGGCGGACGCGGATTTCACCTCGAAGGGGCTGCGCCAGCTGGGCACGGTCCACAGCCTGGTGGCCTTCGCCTTCAACACGATCATCGTCGCCCTCACCATCAACCTGACGGCGGGACTGTTCTAGGCGGACGGCCTCCCCCGCGGACGGGGGAGGCGCATCGCGTCTTAGTCGTTGACCCGAAGATTGGTCGCCGAGGTCTTGCCGCTGCGACGGTCGGCTTCGAGGTCGTAGGCGACCTGCTGGCCTTCGTTCAGGCCGCGCAAGCCGGCCTGCTCGACCGCCGAGATGTGCACGAACACGTCCTGGCCGCCGTCGTCGGGCTGGATGAAGCCGAAGCCCTTCGTCGGGTTGAACCACTTCACCGTGCCCGCGCCGGCCCCGGCCGGATCGCCGGAGGGTCGGCCACCGCCGCCACCCCCGCCGCCGCGCGGACGGTCAAAGCCGCCCCCGCCGCCGCCGCCGCCGAAGCCGCCGCCGCGCGGACGGTCGAAGCCGCCACCGCCGCCACCGCCGCCACCGCCGCCGCTGCGCGGAGGCGCCGCGCCCTGGCCCGTGACCACCAGCTGGCCTGCCGAAAGCTTGCCGGACCGTCGGTCCTGCTCGAGTTCGAAATTGACCAGGTCGCCTTCGTTCAGGCCGCGAAGGCCTGCCTGTTCGACCGCTGAGATGTGGACGAAGACGTCGCTTCCGCCGTCGTCCGGTTGGATGAAACCAAAGCCCTTAGCGGTATTGAACCACTTGACTGTGCCGCTCGCCATTCGCCTGACCTAACCGAGATAGAGTCTTGCGCCGGCAAAAACGCAGGCGCCCGGCCGCCGATTTTGGCGAGCCGTGCAAGCTATGTAGCGGGCGAAAAGCCGGTAGGCCAGCCGCACCGTGACACAAGCGCGCAATCGGCCTATTGGAGCGCCCCTCCATTTCCTCTCGTGCAGGTGGGAAAACGGCCCTTGAACAGCATCTGTGTCTACTGCGGATCGGCCCCCGGAAACGACCCGGCCTTCCATGAGGAAGCGGTCGTCGCGGGCACGCTGATCGCCAAGGCGGGGCTGACGCTGGTCTACGGCGGCGGCAAGGTCGGGCTGATGGGCGCGGTCGCCGACGCGGCGCTCGCCGCCGGCGGCAAGGTGGTTGGCGTCATGCCCGCGGACCTGGTCAATCAGGAAATCGGCCATAAGGGTCTGACGGAGCTCAGAATCGTCAACTCGATGCACGAGCGAAAATGGGCCATGGCCGAGCTCGCCGACGGCTTCCTGTGCCTGCCCGGCGGACCGGGGACCTTCGAGGAAATCTTCGAGCAGTGGACCTGGGCGCTGCTCGGCTTCCACGCCAAGCCCTGCGGCTTCGTCAATGTGAACGGCTACTACAACGCCATGCGCGCCCTGGTGCAGCAGATGGCCGACAGCGGCTTCACCACCCAGCAGTACGCCGACATGCTGATCTATGCCGATGGCACGGCCGAGGCGATCGAGGCCTTCCGCGCCTACGTCCCGCCGCCGCCCAAGTGGGGCGTCGCCCCGGTCGAACAGCGCTATTGACCCGCTGAATCCCCCCGCGGGATAGGCGAAATCGTCGGCGATTAACCGTCCATTACCCACTTTCCGCGCCTTGCTGTTCGCCTGGACGCTCGCATCGGTTGTGGGCGGCCCGCGGCGCCGTGAAGAAGCTCCACGCCGGATACCTCATCCAAAGAACGCCGGCCCGTTGCGCCGGACCTGGAGCTTCAGTGGCAGCTGCGCGACCCGCCCCCAGAGTCGAGCCTCTGGACACCAGCCTGGATCCGCAGGACTGGCGCGAGATCCGCGCCCAGGGCCACCGGATGCTGGACGACATGTTCGACCATCTGGAAGGGCTGCGCGACGGACCGGTCTGGCGCGCGCCGCCGGCCGAGGCCCGCGCCGGCTTCCGCGGCGAACTTCCCACGGCGGCTGGCGACCTGGCGCAGACCTATCAGACCTTCAAGCGCGACATCCTCCCCTTCGGCAGCGGCAACGCCCACCCGGGCTTCATGGGCTGGGTGCAGGGCGCCGGGACCCCGGTCGGCATGCTGGCCGAGATGCTGGCGGCGGGCCTCAATTCCAACCTCGGCGGGCGCGACCACATGCCGATCGAGGTCGAGCGCCAGATCCTCGCCTGGGTCCGGCAGATGTTCGGCTTTCCGGCGGGCGCCAGCGGCCTGTTCGTCACCGGCACCTCGCAGGCCAATTTCCTGGCGGTGCTGATCGCCCGGACCCGCGCGCTGGGCCTCGACGCCCGGCGGACGGGCCTGGGCGCCGACGGCGCGCGCCTCGTGGCCTACGCCTCGAAGGCGGTGCATGGCTGCGTGCCGCGCGCCCTGGACATGGCCGGGATCGGCGCGAGGGCGCTGCGGCTCATCGACGTCGACACCGACCACCGCATCGACCTGCAGGCCCTGAAGGCCGCCATCGCCCGGGACCGGGACCTCGGCCTGACGCCGTTCCTGATCGTCGGCACGGCCGGCACGGTCGACGTCGGCGCCATCGACGACCTCGACGGCCTGGCCGACATCGCCGCCGCCGAGGGGATCAGTTTCCATGTGGACGGGGCGTTGGGCGGGCTCGCTATCCTCTCGCCCGAGCTCGCGCCGCGCCTGACCGGGATCGAGCGGGCGGATTCGCTGGCCTTCGATTTCCACAAGTGGGGCCACGTCCCCTATGACGCCGGCTACATCGTGGTGCGCGACGGCGCCCTGCACCGGGCGACCTTCGACAATCCCGCCGCCTACCTGGCCCGCGCCGACCGCGGCCTGGCGGGCGGCGACTGGTGGCCTTGCGACTATGGCCCCGACCTTTCGCGTGGCTTCAGGGCGCTGAAGACCTGGTTCACGCTTCAGACCTATGGCGCCGACGCCCTGGGCGCCTCCATGGCCGCCAACTGCGCGCTCGCCCAGGCCCTGGCCGCGCGAGTGGACGCCGAGCCGGAGCTCGAGCGCCTGGCCCCCGTAGCGCTCAACATCGTCTGCTTCCGCTACGCCCGCGGCGCGTCGGACGCCCTCAACGCCGAGATCGTCGCCGACCTGCAGGCCGCCGGCCAAGTCGCGCCCTCGCTCACCACCGTCGGCGGCCGCAAGGCCATCCGCGCGGCGATCGTCAACCACCGCACCCGTCTCGAAGACATCGAACGCCTCGTGGAATCCGTGCTCGAACGCGGACGAGGCGCATTGCAAGCCCTAGCCATGGAAGCCGCCCGATGAGCGCCGTCTACACCCCAGAGTCCCCGAGCCCGCAACCGCGCTCCGACGTCACCGTCGGCCTCGCCGCGATCCTGCGGATGGCCTACGAGGGCTCCAGCCTGTGGCCGCTGTGGACCGAGCTGCTGGCCCGGGTCACCGCCAATCCGACGGACACCGCGGCGCTGATGGACATGTCGATCATCGCCCAGGCCTCCAACAACCGCGACCAGAGCCTGGAGCTGCAGGCCGCGGCCCTGCAGTTCGACCGCGTCTACCGCCGCCCGCACGGGCGCGGCGACGGCCTGAAGGTGGCGGCCTTCGTCACGCTCGGCGACTTCATGGCCAATACGCCGATCGACTTCCTGCTGCAGGGCTCCGACATCGACCTGCGCCTGTGCTTCGTGGACGCCGAGACCCCGGACCTGAGCTTTATCCCCGAGTGCGACGTGGCCTTCCTGGCGGTTGGCGAGTCCGCCGAGAACCGGCCGGTGCTCGCGAACTGCGCGCGCCTGCTCGCCGGCCGCAAGGTGCTGAACGGCGACGCCGCGCGCATCGCCGGCCTCACCCGCGACGGGGTCAGCGACCTGCTGGCCGGGGAGCCCAGCCTCTATGCGCCGGCCGCCCACCGCGTCGGCCGCGACGACCTCGCCCGCCTCGCCATCGGCCTGCAGCAGCCTTCCGAACTCAGCGCCGACCTCGCCTGGCCGATCATCGCCCGGCCGATCGGCACCCACGCCGGCCAAGGCATGGAGAAGCTCGACGGCCGCGAGGCGGCTTCCGCCTATCTCGAGGGCCGCGACGAGCAGCAATTCTACGTCTCGCCCTTCGTGGACTACAGCGGCCCCGACGGCCTCTTCCGCAAGCAGCGCATCGCCTTCATCGACGGCCGCGCCTTCCCCAGCCACTACGCCGTCCAGCCGCACTGGATGGTCCACTACCTCAGCGCCGAGATGGCGGAGCGTCCGGAGCGCCGCGCCGAGGAAGCCGCCTGGATGGCCGATTTCGACACCGACTTCGCGGCGCGCCACGCCGTGGCGTTCGAGGCCCTGCACCGCCGCCTGGGCCTCGACTATTTCGGGATCGACTGCGCCGAGGCGCCGGACGGCCGCCTGCTGGTCTTCGAGGTCGACGTGGCGATGATCGTCCACGACCTCGATCCGGAGGCGGTGTTCCCCTACAAGAAACCCGCCATGCACCGCCTGTTCGCGGCCTTCCAGGCCATGCTGGCCTCCGCCGCCTAGCGCCTATTCCGCGGCCGCCGCGACGCGCTGCGGCCTGCGCGAGCGGTGATAGGGCCGGTCGCCCAGCACGGTCGCGCGGTTCATGATCCGGCGCTGCGGCAGGTAGTCGTTGACCGCATAGTGCTGGGTCACCCGGTTGTCCCAGAACGCCACCGCGTTCGGCGTCCAGCGCCAGCGGACCAGGAATTCCGGCTGCTGGATGTGGGCGAACAGCATGCCCAGGATCGCGTCGCTCTCCTTGCGCCTCAGGCCCTTGATCCGCTCGGTGAAGCCGTAGTTGACGAAGAGCCCGTCCTCGCCGGTTTCCGGATGGGTGCGGACCACCGGATGCAACACGGGGGGATGGTTGGTGAGCTCCTCGGCGTGCTTCTGCTCCCCCGCCAGGGTCGCGACCTTGCCCCGCAGCGGAAAGCCGCGGGCGAAGTCGTGGACGGCGTCGAGGCTCGCCAGGAAGTCCCGCAGCGGCGGCGATAGCGCCTCATAGGCCGCCCGCATGTCCGACCACACCGTGTCGCCGCCCAGCGGCGGCAGGTGCTTGGCGTAGAGGATCGAGCCCATCGGCGGGGTCTCGATGAAGGTGATGTCGGTGTGCCAGGCGTCGTTGTCGGTCGGGTTGCCGGTGTGGTTGTCGAGGATGAACAGCTCCGGCGCCTCGGGCACCCCGGGATAGAGCGGGTGGGTGTGCAGCGGCCCGAACCGGGCGGCGAAGTCGCGATGCTGCACCGGCGTCAGCTGCTGGTCCTCGAAGAAGATCACCTTGTGGTCGAGCAGGGCTTGGCGGACCGCGGCGGCCAGGTCGTCGGACATCGGTTGCGACAGGTCCACGCCTTCGATCACGGCGCCGATGGTGGGGGTCAGGGGGGCGATATGGACGGGCATGGCGGCCTCCGAACGTGCTGCGCAAGCCAACTCCATCCGCGCCGCGGCGTCAAAGCCCGCGCCGCGCGCCGAACGTGCTAGGGTCGCTTCACGTCGAAGCCGCGTTGGGTCCTTGAGCCCGGCAGGCGCGCGGCGGCGAAAGGCCCCGATGATGATCCGCCTGTCCTGTCCGCCCGCAGCCGCCCGGCGCGGCGCATGAGCCTGTTCTCCTGGATGACCACGGGCGGCGTCAGCGAGGCCGACGTGCGCTCCGAGGTCTGGAAACTCGGCGCGCGCCATCGCGGCGAGCCCCTGGCCGGCGCGATCGAGGAGCTCAAGGCCTCCGACCTCAGCACCGAGCGCGCCCAGCTGCTGCGCGCCTGCGTGCGCAAACTCCGCAAGGCCTGACCCTAAAACGCCAAAAGGCCCCCGGCGCGAGCCGAGGGCCTGAAGGTTTCGAGACGCGAGACCTAGTAGCGGCGGGCGTTGTCGCCGTCGTGGCGATCCATCCGGACCTGGGTCGACAGATCGTCGATCTGGGCCTGCAGCCTCGCCCGCTCGCGATCGTCCAGGCGGCGGTCACGGGTGCTGCGCAGCTCTTCATTGCGGATGTCGTTCAACGCCATGTCCGCCCTGCGCGCTTCGCGGCGGGACAGGCTGCCGTCGTTGCGGCCGCGCTGGATGCGGTCGGCGATGCGGCTGATCTGGGTGTCGATATCCCAGCTGTTGGCGCGGGTGTCGTAGGAGACGTTGCGGCCGTAGGCGCTGGCCGAGTTGGCGACCCACATGCCGCGGCTGTCGTAGTAGCCGTTCGGCTGGCCGTCGACCCAATTGCCGTTGCGGTCGTAGTAGCCGGCCGCCGCGGTGCGATCGACGGAGTTGGCGTGCCAGCGGCCGCTGTTGTCGTAATAGCCATAGGCGTGCTGGCAATCGCGCGCGCCGCGGGAAAGCTGGTTGCCGACGACCGCGCCGCCGATGCCGCCGACGACCGCGCCGGTGCCCTTGTCGCCGTGTCCGGCGACGGCGCTGCCGAGCAGGGCGCCGACCACCGCGCCGCCGACTGTGCCGGCCGCACGGTTGTTGCTGCGCTGTTCGCAGGTTTCCTGGGCCATGGCCAACGACGGGATGAGGGCTGCGACGGCAAAGCCGGCGAGCAGAAGATTCTTACGCATAGGGGTGCTCCTGGGTCCGGGACATCTGTCCCTCCCTTTGGGTCACACAACGAAAGCTGGCGCTCAGAGGTTCCGCGCCTAACCGGAGACGACTAGGCTGCAGACTCAAACGGGGAGCGGCGGATGCGTGGGCTTTGTGGATTTTTCGTGGGCCTGTTGGCCGGACTGGCCGCTGCGACCGGCGCCCTGGCCGCCGAGCCGCCCTTCGTCCCGCACGACTTCGCGATTCGGGACTTCCACTTCCGCTCGGGCGAGACCCTGCCGGCGCTGAAGCTGCATTACTACACGCTCGGCCAGCCGAAGAAGGACGCCTCGGGCCAGGTCGTGAACGCGGTCCTGATCCTGCACGGCACCGGCGGCTCCGGGCGCCAGTTCACCGCCCCGCAGTTCGCCGACGTGCTGTTCGCGCCGGGCGGCCTGCTGGATCCCGCCAGGTACTTCCTGATCATGCCCGACGACATCGGCCACGGCGCGTCCTCGAAACCCTCCGACGGGCTTCGGATGAAGTTCCCGCGCTACGACTACGCCGACATGGTCGAGGCCGAGCACGCCATCGTCACCGAGGCCCTGGGGGTCAGGCAGCTGCGCCTGGTGATGGGCACGTCGATGGGCTGCATGCACAGCTTCATGTACGCCGAGATGTATCCGGACGGCGCGCGGGCGGCGATGCCGCTGGCCTGCCAGACCGTGGCGCTCGCGGGCCGCAACCGCCTGTGGCGCAAGATGTCCATCGACGCTATCGAGGCCGACCCGGCGTGGAAGGGCGGCGACTATGCGGCCCAGCCGATGCTGGGCCTGCGCGGCGCGGAGAACCTGCTGCTGCTGGCCGGCCAGTCGCCCTGGCCGATGCAGCTCGCCATGCCGAAGGGCGAGCAGGTCGACGCCTGGTACGCCACCGAACTCCCCAAGCACCTCGCCAGCCTCGACGCCAACGACCTGATCTACCAGCTCGACGCCTCGCGGACCTACAACCCCTCGCCGGACCTGGAGAAGATCAAGGCGCCGCTCACCTGGGTGAATTCCGGCGACGACTTCATCAACCCGCCGGAGCTCGGCCTCGCCCAGGTCGAGGTCAAGCGCATCAAGGCCGGGCGGTTCGTGCTGATCCCCGCCGGCCCCGACACCCACGGCCACGGCACCCACACCTGGGCGGCGTTCTGGAAGGACGACCTGGCGGATTTGCTGAAGCGGTCGGGCGGGTAGGGCGGCCCGGCGGCGTCGCCGAACCGCCCCGCCCCGCTATTCGAACCGGACCTTCAGCGTCGCGCCATAGAACCGCGGCGCCCCGGGGAAGTAGTAGTAGTTGTTCTCGCCCGGGTTGGCGGCCGGCGGGGCCGAGAAGGTCTGCAGCACGCCGTCGTAGGCGGTCTGCTTGTAGAACTGGTTGAACAGGTTCGTGCCCCAGACGCTGAACTCCAGGTGCTTGTCGCGGCTGGTCACCCCGATCGAGCCGTTCACCAGGCCGAAGCCCGGCTGCATCTTCACCGGATCCTCGTCGGAGCCGACCTGGTAGCTGGAGGTGTACTTCGCATCGAGGTTGACGAAGCCGTCCCAGCCCTCGGCGACCTGATGCCGGTAGCTGCCGCCCAGCGTCGCCGACCATAGGGGCGCGTAGGAGAGCCGGCTGCCGGGCAAGAGGAAGAGGTTCGAGCCCGGCGCCTGCAGCACCGCCTTGTTCTTGGCGTCGCTGGGGTAGGTGGTCTCGGCATAGGTCACCCCGCCGTTCAGGGTGAAGTCCGGGGTGACGGCGAAATAGCCTTCCAGCTCCGCGCCCGCGGTCTGCGCCTCGGGGATGGTGAACTCCACGAACTGGGTGCCGGTGAAGGCGTTCAGCTGATGGTCCCTGTAGCTCTGGTAGAACAGCGCCGCGTTCAGCGAGAGCCGCTTGTCGAACCACTGGGTCTTGGCGCCCGCCTCGTAGGCGTTGACGTTCTCGGCGGGGAACGAGGTGTCGGTGGCCGGCGCGAGCGAGGTGTTGGGCGCGCCGCCGGGTCCGAAGGGCAGGGTGGTCTCGGCCAGGTTGAAGCCGCCCACCAGATTGCCGCGCGAATAGGAGACGTAGGTCATCGCCTCGTCGCTGAACTTGTATTGCAGCTTGGCGGTGCCGGTCAGCGCCCCCTCGTCGAGCGACTGGTGGGTGTTCACCCCCTTGAACGCCGGGTTGATCAGGCAGGCGGTGCCGAAGGTCGCCTTGGAGAAGGCGCCATAGGCCGAGAACGGGATCGGCGTCGGGCTGCCGGTGGCCGCCTGCAGCAGGTTGGCGCAGAGGTTGGCCGTGTCGTTGTTGCCGTGCAGCGAAGCCAGGTCCTTGTGCTCCCAGGTGTAGCGCAGGCCTCCGATCAGCGAGAGTTGGTCGGTGAGCTTGAATTCCTCCTGGGTGTAGATCGCCTCGGAGTGCTCCTTCTGGTGATAGAGGTCGGTGGCGCCCTGGCCGACCGGGAAGCCGTTGGCCGGCAGCACCCCGCCACTCAGCACGTTCAGATACGGGCCGAGCGCGGGGCCGTTCTGCAGGAAATTCTGGGTGTCCAGGCGCTCGTTCGAATAGAAGAAGCCCACCTGCCAGTTCAGCCGCTCGGTGGAGCCGCGGTACTGGAACTCCTGAGAGAATTGCCTAAAGCGGGTGAAGTTGAACGCCGGGTCGGAGTCCAGGATGTCGGCCAAGGTGGTGTCGGTGTCGCCGCCGACGTTTTCCTTGCTGTCCCGATAGGCGGTGATCGACGTCAGCGTCGCATTGCCCAGCCACGGGGTCTTCCAGTGCGCCTCGGCCGAGATCCCCTGGTCGGTGATCAGGTCCTGGTTGGTGCGGTTGAGGAAGGCGGTCTTGTTCTCGGGATCGACCGGATTGGGCACGGTGCCGGGGAAGACCAGGTTCTGCACCGTCGCGGGCGAGCCGTTGTGGAAGTCGACGGCGATGCAGCAGTGGTCGCGCCGCTGGCTGTAGTCGGCGATGAAGTTGACGTCGAGATCGTCGGAAAGCTGCAGCAGGAGCTGGTCGCGGGTGGTGAAGACGTGCTCGTCGTTCTGGGCCGGGATGTGGGTGTCGGGCGCCTGCACGACCGGCACGAAGCCGTCGCGCTGGCGGTCGGCCACATAGAGCCGGATCGCCACCTTGTCGGCGACGATGGGCCCGCTGACCGAGATCGAGCCGCCGTAGCCATTGTAGTTCTGCACCGTCGCCTCGCCCTGCGCCTCGAAGGTGAAGCTGGGCCGCTTGGTGGTGATCTGGATCACCCCGGCGATGGTGTTCTTGCCGAACAGCGTGCCCTGCGGCCCCTTCAGGATCTCGATGTCGTTGAGCTCGCCCAGGTCGTTGAACGAGACCCCGTTGCGCGGCCGGTAGACGCCGTCGATGTAGAGCCCGACCGCGTCCTCCAGGCCCGGGTTGTCGGCGACGTTGCCGACCCCGCGGATGCGGGCGATGGTCGTGCCCTCGGTGCCGTTGGTGGTCGAGGTGAGGCCGGGCGTCAGGGTCACCAGGTCGGCGACCGAGGTCACGTTGTTGGCCGCCAGCTTCGCGCCCGACAGCACGGTGACCACCACCGGCACGTCCTGCAGCCTCTGCTCGCGCTTCTGGGCGGTGACCACCAGTTCGCTGACCGTGTCGGCGGCGGGCGTCGCCTGGCCGGTCCGGGCCTGGCCAGTCCGGGCCTGGCCGGTCTGGGCCTGGGCTGGGGCCTGGCCCCAGGCCGAACCGGCGGCGCAGATCAGGGCCAGAGCCGAGGCCCCCGTCAACCAGGGCGTGGCGAAAACACTTTTGTTACGCAGCATGAGAACGTCGTCTCCCTCTGTCCGCGCGAGCCGCTCTGGTGGCGGTCTTCGACGGCATGACAGCGGTCCGGCCGGGGGCGCCCTTCGCTACTCAGAAGGGTGGGACCGGCCCCCGCCAGAGAGGGTATTGCGACGCTGGATTGTGGCGGCGTTCTGGCCGCTTGGCGTCGGTTCTGAAATGTACGGCCGTAATCCCCGACCGCGGCCAAAACGCCACAGGTGGGGGGTGTTAGCGCACGTAGCTCGCGCCGTTGATGTCGAGCACCGCCCCGGTCATCGAGGCGGGCGCGTCGAGCGCCAGCCAGGCGACGGCGCCGGCCACCTCCTCGGGCGCGGCGACCCGGCCGAGCGGGATGTCGGCCAGCAGCTTCTCCCCGCCGCGGCTCGACAGATAGTCCTCGGCCATGCCGGTCATGGTGAAGCCCGGACAGACCGCGAAGGCCAGGACGCCGTCGGCCGCAGAACCGCGGGCGATCGACTTGGTCATGGCCACCATCCCAGCCTTGGAGGCCGCATAGTGCCAGTGGGCCGGCGAATCCCCACGATAGGCCGCGCGGCTCGCCACATTGACGATACGCCCGGGAGCCGCGCGCTCGCGCCAGTGCAGCACCGCGCGCCGGCAAAGGTCGGCCGAGGCCTGCAGGTTGATCTGCATCGTCCGCCCCCAGGCGGCCTGCCACTCGGCCGTGGGCGCCTCGACCGCTACGGCCTCGAACACCCCGGCGTTGTTCACCAGCACGTCGATCCGCCCGTCCAGCGCCGCCAGCGCCTGGTCCCACAGCCGATCCGCCGCCCCGGCCTCCGCCAGGTCCGCCCCGATCACCCCGGCCGCACCGGCGCGCCCATGCCCGACCATCCTGACGCCCCGGCCCGCGAACGCCTCCGTGATCGCCGCGCCGATCCCGCGCGTGGAGCCGGTGACGAGGATGTGCGGTCGGGACTGGGTCATGCGGCCTTCCTAGCGGCGCTTGGCTCTGCCGCCCAGCGCCAAACAGGGCCAAAAGAGAACATCTTGCCAACCCGGAACAAAATGCGTACATCTGAGTCCGTGCCGGGGGCGACGCATTGGCGTCCGGTTGGCGGAATCGTGGGATAGAGGGTGGATGACATGGCAACGGCGTTGAAGCTCGTGGGCAAGGAAGACGGCGACAAGCAGCGCGCTCTGGAAGCGGCGCTGACGCAGATCGATCGGGCCTTCGGCAAGGGCTCGGTGATGCGGTTGGGCGACAAGGGCAAGATCGTCGAGATCGAGTCGGTGTCCACCGGCTCGCTGGGCCTCGACATGGCGCTGGGCATCGGCGGCCTTCCCAAGGGCCGCGTCGTCGAGATCTACGGCCCCGAAAGTTCCGGCAAGACGACGCTGGCCCTGCACGTGGTGGCCGAGGTCCAGAAGGCCGGCGGCACCGCGGCCTTCGTCGACGCCGAGCACGCGCTCGATCCCTCCTACGCCCACAAGCTGGGGGTGAACCTCGACGAGCTGCTGGTCTCCCAGCCGGACACCGGCGAGCAGGCCCTGGAGATCACCGACACCCTGGTGCGCTCCGGCGCCGTCGACATCATCGTCATCGACTCGGTGGCCGCCCTGACGCCGCGCGCCGAGATCGAGGGCGAGATGGGCGACAGCCTGCCGGGCCTGCAGGCCCGGCTGATGAGCCAGGCGCTGCGCAAGCTCACCGCGTCCATTTCCAAGACCCATACCCTGGTGATCTTCATCAATCAGATCCGCATGAAGATCGGCGTCATGTACGGCAGCCCCGAGACCACCACGGGCGGCAATGCGCTGAAGTTCTACGCCTCGGTGCGCCTCGACATCCGCCGCACCGGCTCGGTGAAGCGGGCCGACGAGATCATCGGCAACAACGTCCGCGTGAAGGTGGTCAAGAACAAGGTCGCCCCGCCGTTCCGCGAGGTCGAGTTCGACATCATGTACGGCGAGGGGATCTCCAAGCTGGGCGAGATCATCGACCTGGGCGTCAAGGCCGGGGTCATCGAGAAGTCCGGCTCCTGGTTCTCCTACGCCAGCCAGCGCATCGGCCAGGGCCGCGACAATGTCCGCGACTTCCTGAAGGCCAACCCCGACATCGCCGCCGACATCGAAAAGGCGGTCCGCGGCGCCAAGGCGGTCATCGAGGAAGAGCTGCTGGTCGGCGGTCCCGAGCCCGAGGACGAATAGCGGCCCTGAGGGCCTCAGGGCCCGCCAAGCCTTCCCCTGGCGAGCGCCGCATCCGCGGCGGGCTTCCCCGCCAACAGCCCGCAGCGCCACTCCGCGCCGGCGCTCGACATGGGAACCCGGACGCCCGGCCTCGGCCGGGCGTCCTCTTTCTTGGCAAGGCGCGACGTCCGGGTTCGCCCGGGCGTCCTTTTCCTTTGCGGTCCCCCACAAGTTTCGTAAACGAGCGGCCGTTCCTAGATGTCGGGCGCCGGGACGACCCTTCGCCCTGTTCCAGTCAAAGCGCCAAGGCCAATGCCCAGTCTGAACGAGATCCGCAGCCACTTCCTGGACTACTTCCAGTCGAAGGATCACGCCGTGGTGGCCTCCGCGCCCCTGGTGCCGCAGAACGATCCCACCCTCTTGTTCGTCAACGCCGGCATGGTGCCGTTCAAGAACTATTTCACCGGCGCCGAAGCCGCGCCCTGGCCCCGCGCGGCCTCCTCGCAGAAGTCGGTCCGCGCCGGCGGCAAGCACAACGACCTCGACAACGTCGGCTACACCGCCCGCCACCACACCTTCTTCGAGATGCTCGGCAACTTCTCGTTCGGCGACTACTTCAAGGAAGGCGCGATCGAATACGCCTGGGAGCTGCTCACCAAGGAATTCGAGCTCCCGGCCGACAAGCTCCTCATCACCGTCTACGCCGAGGACGAGCACGCCGCGGACCTGTGGCGCAAGATCGCCGGCCTGCCGGACGAGAAGATCATCCGCATCGCCACCGCGGATAACTTCTGGTCGATGGGCGACACCGGCCCCTGCGGCCCCTGCTCGGAGATCTTCTACGACCACGGCAGCCACATTCCCGGCGGCCCGCCCGGCAGCCCGGACGAGGACGGCGACCGGTTCGTGGAGATCTGGAACCTGGTCTTCATGCAGTACGAGCAGATGGCCGGCGGCGACCGCACGGACCTGCCGAAGCCCTCGATCGACACCGGCATGGGCCTGGAGCGCGTGGCCGCGGTCCTGCAGGGCGTGCACGACAACTACGACATCGACCTCTTCCGGGCGATCATCGCCGCCAGCCGCGACCTGGTGGGCGGGACGGGCGGGGCCTCCAACGGCCCGTCGCACCGGGTGATCGCCGACCACCTGCGCTCGTCGAGCTTCCTGATCGCCGACGGCGTCATGCCCTCCAACGAGGGCCGCGGCTATGTCCTGCGCCGGATCATGCGGCGCGCCATGCGCCACGCCCACCTTCTGGGCGCCGCCGATCCGCTGATGCACCGCCTGGTCCCGACCCTGGTCGAGCAGATGGGCGCGGCCTATCCGGAGCTGAAGCGCGCCGAGCCCGCCATCATCGACACCCTGCGCCAGGAGGAGGAGCGGTTCCGCCGCACGCTCGGCCGCGGCATGGGCCTGCTGGACGAGGCGACCGCCGGCCTGAAGGAGGGCGAGGTGCTCTCCGGCGAGACCGCCTTCAAGCTCTACGACACCTATGGTTTTCCGCTCGACCTCACCCAGGACGCGGTGCGGGCCAAGGGCCTGACCGTTGACCTGACCGGTTTCGACGCCGCCATGACCCGCCAGCGCGAACAGGCGCGCGAGGCCTGGACGGGCTCGGGCCAGGTGGCCGCGGCCGGCGAGTGGTTCGCTATCCGCGACCGGTTGGGCCCCACGGAGTTCGTCGGCTACGATCATGTCGAGGCGACGGGCGAGGTCCTGGCGCTGGTGCAGGACGGCCGCGAGATCGACGGCGCCGTGGCCGGCGCGAGCGTCCAGGCGGTCTTCGACCGCACGCCCTTCTACGCCGAGAGCGGCGGCCAGGCCGGCGACCAGGGCGAGGCGGCGTGGGACATGCCTGACGGGGGGCCGGGCCGGGCGCGGGTCGGCGACGTGCAGAAACAGGCCGGCGATCTCTTCGTCCATGACCTGGAGATCCTGCAAGGAACGCTCGCGCCCGGCGCCCGCGTGCGCCTGGCGGTCGACGCCGGCCGCCGCGCCCAGACGCGCGCCAACCACTCGGCGACCCACCTGCTGCACGCCGCCCTGCGGAACGTCCTGGGGCCCCACGTGACGCAAAAGGGCCAGATGGTCGACGGCGAACGCATCCGTTTCGACTTCAGCCACGGCGCCCCGGTGACCCCGGACGAGGTCGACCGCATCGAGGCCGAGGTGAACGCCGTCGTCCGCCAGAACCTCCCGGCCGAGACGGAGCTGATGGCCCCGAAGGAAGCCATGGCCGCCGGCGCCATGGCGCTGTTCGGCGAGAAGTACGGCGAAACCGTCCGCGTGCTGACGCTCGGCCAGTCGCTGGCCGGCGAGGGGGCCTATTCGGTGGAGCTCTGCGGCGGCACCCATGTGGCGCGCACCGGCGACATCGCGCTCTTCAAGGTCGTCCAGGAACAGGGGGTCGCCGCGGGCGTGCGCCGCATCGAGGCCCTGACCGGGGAGCCGGCGCGCCGCTGGCTGCTCGACCAGGCCGCGGTTTCGAGGGGCCTCGCCGACCAGTTCAAGGTGCCGGTGTCGGAAGTCGCCGCCCGGGTGGGCGCGCTGGAGGCCCAGCGCCGCCAGCTCGAGAAGGACCTCGGCGACGCCAAACGCCAGCTCGCCATGGGCGGCGGATCGGGCGGCGGCGGGGCGGCGGCCGGACCGGAGGAGATCGCCGGCGTCCAGGTCCTGGCCCGCGTCATGGAAGGCGTCGGCGGCAAGGACCTGCGGCCGATCGCCGAGGAATTCAAGAAGCAGCTGCCCGACGGCGTCATCGCCCTGATCGGCTCGGCCGAGGGCAAGGCCGCGGTGACGGTGGCGGTCACCGGCGCGGCGCAGGGCCGGTTCAACGCCGTCGAACTGGCCAAGGCCGCGGTCCAGGCGATGGGCGGCCAGGGCGCGGGCGGACGTCCGGACTTCGCCCAGGGCGGCGCGCCGGACGCCTCGAAGACCGCTGAGGCGCTGGCCGCCATCAAGGCCGCCCTCGGCGGGTGACGACAACAGCAACCGTGGGAACGACGACTGTAATCGGTGTTCGCACAGGCTGAGCGTGTGCTGAGAATCCCCCGTAGGTTGAAACTGTTAGCTCACATCGAAGCTTCGCTGGACTGGATCGCGGCACGGTGGTTAACAGTTCGTAGCGATCCGATGCCGGTTTCGCCGTCATGTCGGGTACATGACTTAAGCAAAAGGGTGGGCTAAAAACATGCGCATACTGCTTTCGCTAGCGGCGACGGCGGCTGCGGTCTGTATCGGGACCGTCGCCAACGCCACAGCCTTTGTTGGAACGTTCGACGTGACGGCCAACCAGGGCTCCGGCCTGATCATCAACACGGCGCCGGACAACGGCCCGGTCAGCTTCAACCTGACGCAGGGCAATTCCACGACGGTCGACCTCTTCGACATCTGGACGCCGGAAACTGCGGTCAATCCCGACGACTTGGTCGCCCAGCCGATCTCGGTCGCCTTCAACTTCACGCTGCCGACCGGCTTCGGCGGCTCGGCGGGCGGTTCGACGGACACCAACATCGTCCTCGGTATCTTCGACCAGGGCGCGGTCAACTGGACCAACCCGACGACGCTGAACTTCGGCAACGGCGGCGTGTTGCAGATCTCACTAAGCAACGAGACCTTCAACACCGGCTTCCTCAGCTTCACGCCGGGACAGCATAACGGCGCTGACGTCTACGCCACCTTCAAGCTGGTTCACGACAGCCTTCCCGGCGTGCCTGAACCGGCCAGCTGGGCGCTGATGATCGGCGGCTTCGGCATGGCCGGCGCCGCTCTGCGCCGCCGCCGCCAAGCGGTCGCCGCCTAGCACTCCAAGGTCTGATCTAGACGAGGAAAAGGCCGGGTTCGCCCGGCCTTTTCTTTGCGCGTGTCACGCCGCCGAGGCCTGGACGGCGGGCGGGTTCGCAGGTCGCCGGCCGATCGCCTCAAGCATCGAGGCAGTAACCATATACCATAAGAAAAATTTCTCAAAAAAACCCCTGTGGGTTGAAAGCAATAGCAAATCTGGACGCTTTGCTGAATGGTGCAGCTTATGAGGCGTTAACAAACGTTGCGGCTCGCAGTGAGTTTTTTCGTCGTGCGGGGTGTGCGACGTAACAAAGGGTGGGATAAAAAAATGCGTATTATGCTTTCACTTGCCGCCACGGCGGCGGCTGCTCTCATGGCGACAGCGGCTGGCGCGACGACCTACATCGCGACGTACAGCGTCAGCGCCTATGGCGGTAGTAACGGTCTGGATATCGAGACCGCCTATGACGCCAACAACCCGTTCTCGGTCGTGCTGAATGGGAACGGCGCCTCAACCAGTTTCGACCTGTTCGATATCTGGACGAACGAAGGCTCGCTGGACAGCAGTGATCTTCAGCACAAGGATATCACCGTCAACTTCCATTTCACTTCGCCGGGCAACCAAAGCGGTTCGGTGACCGGTGACACCTACGGCCTGAACGGCCAGATCAACGAGGGTGTGGTGACCTGGGACGGTCCGCTCGTGCTGAATTTCGGCGGCACGTCGCTGAACATCACCCTGAGCAACCAGACGTTCAACGCCAATGAAGACGATCGTCACCAGAACAACGAGCTGAACTCCGGTTCGTGGAACGACGCCGACGTTCGTGCGACGCTCACCCAGACCGTTACGGCCGGCGTGCCGGAACCGGCCAGCTGGGCGCTGATGATCGGCGGCTTCGGCATGGCCGGCGGCATGCTCCGCCGCCGCCGTCTCACCGCGGTCACCGCCTAAGCGCGACGACGGTCTCGAGAAAAGGGGAAAAGGCCGGGTTCGCCCGGCCTTTTTCTTTGCGCGCCTGTCAGAGCGTCGCGTAGACGCAGAGCTTGTTGCCCACGCCGTCGCGGACATAGGCGCCGTAGAAGCCGCTGACCGCCTCCGGCGGGCGGAAGCCCGGCGCGCCCTCGTCGGTCCCGCCGCCGGCCAGCGCCGCCTCGTAGGCCGCCTTCACCTGGTCCTGGCTGTCGGCCTTGAAGCCGGTCATGGCGCCGTTGCCGCCGCGCGCGGCCTGGCCATCGAACGGCTTGCAGAGGCCGACGCCCGGCGCATCGCCCTTGCCATAGAAGGCCCAGCCGTTCTCCAGCGGCCCGCGCTCATAGCCGAGCACGCCCAGCACGGCGTCGTAGAACGCCACGGCCTTCGCCTTGTCGTTGTAGCCGATGGTGATGTAGCCGATGGTCATGTCCGTCTCCCTCGTTCCTGGCGCCAGGATAGCGGCGATATGGAACGAAGCAAGAACGAACCCGCGATGGCGTCCGGATTCCGCGAGCGGGAGCCCCTTAGGCGGCGAGCGCCTTCTCGAGGTTGGCCGCCACCTTGTCGATGAAGCCCTCGGTGGTCAGCCAGCCCTGGGTGTCGCCGACCAGCAGCGCCAGGTCCTTGGTCATCGAGCCTGACTCGACGGTCGAGACGCAGACCTTCTCCAGCGTGTCGGCGAAATGGGTCAGCTCGGGATTGTTGTCGAGCTTGGCCCGGTGCTTCAGCCCCTGGGTCCAGGCGAAGATCGAGGCGATGGAGTTGGTCGAGGTGGCCTCGCCCTTCTGGTGCTGGCGGTAGTGGCGGGTGACGGTGCCGTGGGCGGCCTCGGCCTCCATGGTCTTGCCGTCCGGGGTGAGCAGCACCGAGGTCATCAGGCCCAGCGAGCCGAAGCCCTGGGCCACGGTGTCGGACTGCACGTCGCCGTCGTAGTTCTTGCAGGCCCACACATAGCCGCCCGACCACTTCATCGCGGCGGCCACCATGTCGTCGATCAGCCGGTGCTCGTAGGTCAGGCCCTCGGCCTTGAACCGGTCGACGTAGGCCGCGTCATAGACCTCCTGGAAGATGTCCTTGAAGCGCCCGTCGTAGGCCTTGAGGATGGTGTTCTTGGTGGAGAGATAAAGCGGATACTTTCGCGCCAGGGCATAGCCGAAACAGGCGTGGGCGAAGTCGCGGATCGAGTCATCGAGGTTGTACATCGCGAGCGCCACGCCGGAGCCCGGGTAGTGGAATACCTCGCGCTCGATAGTCTCGCCGTTGTCGCCCTTCCAGGTCAGGGTCATCTTGCCCGGCCCGGGGACCAGGAAGTCGGTGGCGCGGTACTGGTCGCCGTAGGCGTGGCGGCCGATGATGATCGGCTGGGTCCAGCCGGGCACCAGGCGCGGCACGTTCTTGCAGATGATCGGCTCGCGGAAGACCACGCCGCCCAGGATGTTGCGGATCGTGCCGTTCGGCGACTTCCACATCTGCTTGAGGCCGAACTCCTTCACCCGCGCCTCGTCCGGCGTGATGGTCGCGCATTTCACGCCGACGCCGTGCCGCTTGATCGCCTCGGCCGCCTCGACCGTCACCTTGTCGTCGGTGGCGTCGCGGTGCTCCATCCCCAGGTCGTAGTAGTCGAGCTCGAGATCGAGGAAGGGGAAGATCAGCTTGTCCTTGATCCACTGCCAGATGATGCGGGTCATCTCGTCCCCGTCGATATCGACGACCGGGTTGGCGACTTTGATCTTTGCCATGAGGGCAGGGGCTCCGGGGAACTCTACGGGTTGGGGCCGTATAGCCTCCGGCGGCGCGGACGCAAAGGCTGCAGGGGCGCGATCTCAGCCGACGCTGCGGACCGCGGTGCGGCCGAGGTCGGCGAAGAGGGCGGCGCGTGCGGCTTCGGGGGCCGTCGAGCCGGTCAGGAAGGCGGCCACCGCATAGCTTCGCCGGTCGCGCAGGGTGAAGATCCCCACGTCGTTATAGGCCTCGCTGAGGCCGCCCGGCGCGCCGCCCCAGGTCCCGATCTTGTGGGCGAAGCGGACGTCCTTCGGCAGGCCGGCCTTGATCCGCTCGGCGCCGCGCGGCGAGCCCAGCATGATCGACAGCAGCTTGCGCGTGGAGGCCGGCGAGATCAGCTCGCCCTGGTCCAGGCGCCGCAGGAACCCCAGCATGCCCCGCGGCGTGGAGGAATCGCGCGGGTCGGCCATGGCCGCGCGCATCGCGGCCAGGCGCTGCGCGGAGGGGATGGTGGCCATGGCGGCCTCGAAGGCCGCCGCGCCCTTCCAGGCCGGCCGGAAGGACGCCATGCCGGCCACGTCGGGCTGCAGCTCGCGCTCATAGCGGTCGACGCGGACCTCGTGGACGTCCTTGTCCTGCAGCCAGGCGGTGACCGCCCCCGGCCCGCCGATGCGCTTCATCAACAGATCGGCCGCCGTGCTGTCGCTGATGCTCACCGCGAGCGTCAGCAATTCGTCGACCGTGTAGTCGGTGCGCGCCGGCCAGGCGTCGGCGATCGGCGACCAGGGCGGCGAGAGCTCCTTGTCGGTCAGGGTGATGACTTCGCCCGGCGCCAGGCGGCCGGCGTCGATCTCCGAGAGCGCTGCGGCGCCGACGATCATCTTGAAGACGCTCTGCATGGGGAAGGTGCGGTCGCCGAGCCGCACCCAGAACTCGCCGCTCTCGAGGTTCATCAGGCCGAAGCCGAGGATCCCCGGCAGGGCGCGCGCGGCGATCGCTGCGACCTCGGCGTCGAGCCGCTTCATGTCCAGCCGCGGAGTATGCGAGGCCGTGAGCGGCTGGTTCCGGCCGCAGGCGGAGAGCGCCAGGCCCGCGGCCCCGACCAGCAGATCGCGCCTGCCGAGACTTGCGCTCACGCGCCCAAGCGATTGTAACCCAGTCATGGCCGAAGCCTCTCCTGCGACCCCTGTCATTATCCTGAACGCGCCACAGCTCGCAGAGAACATTGGCGCGGCCGCCCGCGTGATGGCGAACTTCGGGCTCTCGGAGCTTCGGCTGGTCAATCCGCGCGACGGCTGGCCGCAGGAACGCGCCTGGGCCTCGGCCTCCGGCGCCGACTGGCCGCTGAACGCCGCGCGGGTGTTCGCCAGCGTGGAGGACGCCGTCGCCGACCTTCGCCTGGTCTATGCGACGACCGCGCGCCCGCGCGAGCTGCAGCTGCCCGTCCTGACGCCGCGGACCGCGGCCCAGAACCTGGCTGGGGCTATCGCCGAAGGCCTGAAGGCCGGCTTGCTGTTCGGCGGCGAACGGGCGGGGCTGGAGACCGCCGACATCGCGCTTTGCCAGGCGGTGGTGACCTTGCCGGTGGATACGCGCTTCAAGTCGCTGAACCTCGCCCAGGCGGTGGCGATCAACGCCTATGAGTGGCGAATGACCGTCGCCCAGGAGGCGCCGCAGGCCTTCCGCAACGGCCCGCCGCCGGCCGACGGCGCGGCGATGCTGGGTCTCTATGAGCATTTCGAGCGGGAGCTGGAGAACGCCGGTTTCTTCCATCCGCCGGAAAAGCGGCCCTCCATGGTGCAGAACCTGCGCTCCGCGCTCGGCCGCGCCAGCTTCACCGACCAGGAGGTGAGGACCTTCCGCGGCGTGGTGACAGCGCTCTCCAGGGGGCGAGGGCGCGTGCTGGCCAAGCTGGCGGAGAAGAAGGCCGCCAGCGGCAAGACAGGAGAAAAGACATGAGCCTGGCGGCGTTGCTCGAAGGCCTGGCGATTCCCATCATCCAGGCCCCCATGGCGGGGGCGTCGTCGCCGGAGATGGCCCTGGCGGTGAGCCGGGCGGGTGGCCTGGGATCTGTCGCCGTCGCCGCCTTCGCGCCTGATGAGATCGAGGCTGCGGTCGGCAAGGTGCGGGCCGGAACCGACGCGCCATTCGCGATCAACCTCCTGGTCTCATCCAAGCCGACACCCGACGCGGACACCCTGGATCGCGCGTTGGAACGCCTGCGACCCTGGTACGACGAAGCGGGCCTCGCGCTGCCCGAGCGGCCCAACCGCTTCGCCCACGACTTCGATGCGCAGTTTGCGGCGACCCTGCGCGCGGCGCCCGCTATCGCCTCCTTCGCCTTCGATATGATCAGCCGCGAGCGGATCCAGGCCCTGCAGGCGGCCGGAAGCTATGTGGTCGGCACGGCCAATACGGTCGCCGAGGCCAGGGCGTGGGCCGAGGCCGGCGCGGATGGCGTCTGCGCCCAAGGGATGGAGGCCGGCGGCCATCGCGGCAACTTCCTGGCGGACGTCGAGGCGAGCCTCGTGGGGACCATGGCGCTGGTCGCGACGGTGCGGGCCGCCGTCGGCCTGCCGGTGATCGCCGCCGGGGGGATCATGGACGGGCGCGGGGTGGCCGCGACGCTCGCCCTCGGCGCGGCGGCCGCCCAGATGGGCAGCGCGTTCTTGCTGAGCGAACAGGCGATCACCGGCCCGATCTGGCAGGAGGCGATCCGCAAGGCGCCGGACGATCCGACCCGGCTTACGCGCGCCTTCTCCGGTCGCTACGCAAGGGGGCTGGAAAACCGCTTCATGAGAGAGATGCGGGCCATCGAGGACGACGTGCCCGCCTATCCGGTGCAGAACCGGCTGACCCAACCCTTGCGGGCCGCCGCGGCCAAGGCCGGCGACCCGGAGATGATGTCGCTGTGGGCCGGACAGGCGATCGGGTTGGCGCGCGCCGGCGAGGCCGGCGAACAGGTGCGCCGCTGGTGGGCTGAGGCGCAGGAGGCCTCGCGCGCGCTTGCTCGCCGCACGGGCGTGCGAACTTGACTCCAAGGGGGCGGGTGGGCATACACCCCGCCTTCCTCGCCGCCGGGTCCGCCCAGCGGCTGCGGAGCTATGACGGGTGACACGATAGCCGCCGTTGCAATCGCGCTTCCAGTTTCGGGGGCGCCGGCTCGGGTCGAACGAAGAGAACCGAATGTCCAAGCGCCACAGCGCCAAGTACAAACTCGACCGCCGGATGGGCGAAAACATCTGGGGTCGCCCGAAGTCCCCGATCAACAAGCGCGCCTACGGCCCCGGCCAGCATGGCCAGCGCCGCAAGCAGAAGGTCTCCGACTTCGGCCTGCAGCTGCGCGCCAAGCAGAAACTGAAGGGCTACTACGGCAACCTGACCGAAAAGCAGTTCAGCCGGATCTACGAGGAAGCCGCCCGCCGCAAGGGCAACACCTCCGAGAACCTGATCGGCCTCCTGGAAAGCCGCCTGGACGCGGTGGTCTACCGCGCCAAGTTCGTGCCGACCCCCTTCGCGGCCCGCCAGTTCGTCAACCACGGCCACGTGCTGGTGAACGGCAAGCGGGTGAACATCCCGTCCTACCGCGTGAAGCCCGACGACGTGGTCTCGGTGCGCGAGCGTTCGCGCAACATGGCCCTGGTGCTGGAAGCCCTGCAGTCGCCGGAACGCGACACGCCCGACTACATCGAAGTCGACGGCAAGGGCATGAGCGCCAAGTACATCCGCATCCCGGAGCTGGCCGAAGTGCCCTATCCGGTGAAGATGGAACCCAACCTCGTCATCGAATTCTACGCGTCCTAACCGGCGCCGGATCTCGACGAACGTTTGCGAAGGCCCCGGAGCGATCCGGGGCCTTTTGCTTTGGCGCGACGTATGGCGGAGTGGGCGGGATGAATCGCAGGCTCTTTGTGTTCGCCGCGCTGGCGCTTGGCGGCTGCGCCACGCTCGCCCCGCCGCCGGCGGCCCCGCGCGGGCCGCTGGCCGAGCTTGAGCCGCTCTATTCGGCGGTGGCCGGAAAGGACGGGTTGACGATCCGCGTGGCCTCCAATGGCTGCACCCGGAAGGCGGACTTCACCTTCTATGTGGAACGCAGGCCGGAAAGCGCGACCTTGGCCTTCGCCCGCAAGCGGGTGGACATGTGCCGGTCCTTCGTCATGGGCCGGCAGGAGATCGTGTTCCCCTGGTCCGAACTTGGCGTCGATCCCCGCGCCCAGTTCTTCCTGCTCAACCCGCTGACCGCCTGGACGGGCCCCGGAACCTAGCGCTTGGCAAGGCCACGGCTTTCCGGTGTGGTCGGGCCACATCCGGGGTTCGGGGATTCCATGAAGCTCATCATCGCAGCGGTCGCCGCCACCATGTCGCTATCTGTCGCCCACGCTGAAGTCCTGACCCCCGAGCGGGTGTTCGCGAGCCCTGACCTCTCCGGGCCGCAGGCCCGCGGCGTCGCCCTGGCGCCGGACGGCTCGGCGGTGACCTACCTGAAGGGCAAGGCCGACGACGTCGACGTCACCGACCTCTGGATCGCCGACGTGAAGGGCGGCGCGCCCCACATGCTGATCGATGGGCGCGCGCTGTCGCCCGGCGATCACCAGCTCTCCGAGGCCGAGAAGAGCCGCCGCGAGCGGATGGGCCTCAAGACCCATGGCGTCGTCGAGTACCACTGGGACGAACAGGGCAAATATATCCTGGCGCCGGTGCAGGGCGACCTGTGGCTCTACGAGCGGGCCAGCGGCCAGACCCGGCGGCTGACTGCGACGCCGGGCGACGAGGTCGACGGCAAGATCTCGCCCAAGGGCGGCTTCGTCTCCTATGTCCGCGACGACAACCTCTACCTGATGCCGCTGGCCGGCGGGGCCGAGCGGGCGTTGAGCACCGGCGGCTCGGAGCTGAAGAGCTGGGGGACCGCGGAATTCATCGCCCAGGAGGAGCTGCACCGCTTCACCGGCTACTGGTGGTCGCCCGACGAGACGAAGATCGCGCTGGCCCACGTCGACCAGTCCGGCGTCGACGTCATCGACCGGGTCGACATCGGGGCGACCGGCGGGACGGTGGTTCACCAGCGCTACCCCCGCGTCGGCCGGCCGAATGCGGTGGTGGGGCTCTACGTCGCCGACGTGGCGACGGGCGCGCGGGTGAAGGTCGACCTCGGCCCGAACCCGGACATCTACCTGGCGCGCGCCGACTGGTCGAAGGACGGCAAGATCCTCTACGTCCAGCGCCTGACCCGCGACCAGAAGCGGCTCGACCTGCTGGCCGTCGATCCGGCGACGGGCGGCGCCAAGGTCATTCTGAGCGAGACCAGCCCGCATTGGGTTCCATTAAGTGAAGACCTGAAGCCCTTGAAAGATGGTGGATTTCTCTGGTCCTCGGAGCGCAGCGGGAACAAGCACCTCTACCTCTACGCCGGTGACGGCAAGCTGGTGCGCCAGCTCACCTCCGGCGACTGGCCGGTCGCCGACATCGAGGGCGTCGACGAGGCCCGCCACGCGGTGGTCTTCGCGGCCAGCAAGGACACGCCCATCGAGCGGCGGCTCTACGAGGTCTCGTACGCCAAGCCCGGCGAGCCCAAGGCCCTGACCCCGGCCGGCGGCTGGTGGACCGCCGACGTCGCCAAGACCGGCGGGACTTTCGCCGGCACCTACTCCGATCCCAAGACCCCGCCGCGCACCGGGCTCTACAAGGCCGACGGCAGCTTCGTGCGCTGGATCGAGGAGAACCCGCTGGCCGCGGGCCACCCGTTCTATTCCTACCGCGATCGCCTGCGGGCGCCGGAGTTCGGGACGATCAAGGCCTCCGACGGCCAGACCCTGCACTGGTCGATGCGCACGCCCTACGGCTTCGATCCCAAGACGCGCTACCCGGTGATCGTGCAGGTCTATGGCGGCCCGGCCGGCGCGCTCGTGGAAAAGAAATGGGAGGCGCCCGCCGACCAGCTGCTGCTGGACGCCGGCTACATCCTCTTCAGCATCGACAACCGCGGCACGCCCAACCGCTCGGTGGCCTTCAAGACCGCCATCGACCGGCGGACCGGCGGCCCCGACGTCGAGGACCAGCTGGCGGGCGCGGCCTATCTGAGGTCGCTGCCCTTCGTCGATCCGGCCCGGCTGGGCGTCACCGGCTATTCGAACGGCGGCTACATGACGCTGATGCTGCTGACCGTCCCCAACTCGCCGTTCGCGGCGGGCGTCGCCGGGGCGCCGGTCACCGACTGGACGCTCTACGACACCGCCTATACCGAGCGCTACATGGGCACGCCGGCCGACAATCCGGAGGGCTACCGGCTCTCGCAGGTGACCGGGCGGCTCGGCGAGATGAAGCCCGGCGCGCTGCTGCTGGTCCACGGCATGGCCGACGACAACGTCATCTTCGAAAACTCGACGCGGGTGCTCTACGGCCTGCAGGCGCGGGGCATCGCCTTCGAGATGATGACCTACCCTGGCCTGCGCCACCGCACGGGCTGGACGTCCAAACCGCTGATGCACCGGACGGTCGCCACGATGGAGTTCTTCGGGCGCAAGCTGAAGCCGGGGAGTTGAGCGCTTGAACCTCGCCGCCTCGGACGTGCGCCCGAAGCCCTGTGCGCCAGGGTCGATTCTGCCGCGGCCCGCCCATGAAACCTCCCGGCTGTGCTTCGTGCCGGACGGCGCCTTCGGTCTGGTTCGGAGTCTCCTCATGCGCAAGGCGCCCCTGCTGCTTCCGCTCGCCGTCTGGGCGCTGACCTGCGGCTTCGGCCCGCGGCCGGCGGCCTTGGGGATCCCCCGGGCGAGCTGCGCGGGCTGGCCGCGGGCCGGGGTCATCGAGATGGCCGGCGAGATCAAGGGCGGCGGCCTGGACGGCGCGGTCTCGCTCACCCTGGACCCCGCCCGCGGCCGCTGGCGGCAGCGCAAGGACTACGGCGGCATGTCCACCGCCGCCGGCTTCGATGGAACCCTGGCGTGGGCGCAGGATGTCTCCGGCGGATCGCACGGCCTGGACTCCGACTTCGCCCGGCGCACGGCGCGGAGCCAGGCCTGGATCGCGCGCCGGGGCTGGTGCCGTCCCGACGCCGGCGATGCGGTCATTGGGCCGCCGAGGACGATCGTCGAGGCCGGCCGGACGCTCTCGGTCTGGCGGGTGAAGCCTCGCGGCGGATCGCCGGTCGAGCTCTGGATCGATGCGGCGACCGGGCTGCCGCAGCGGTTTGTCGAACAGCTCTCGGAGAACCGCCTCGTCCACACCTACTCCGGCTGGACCACCCTGGCGGGCGGCGTGCGGGTGGCCACCGTCGAGCGCATCGACGATCCGGAGGACGAGGAGAGCGAGACCCTGACCTTCGCCACGATCGAGCGCCGGGGCCGTCCCGCCGAGGCGGCGTTCGCCCGACCGCCGGCGCCGGCCGATCACCGGATCCTGGGCGGTGCGCGTTCGGCCACCGTGGTCTACGAAGCCGACCTCGATCGGATCTATGTCCCGGTCCTGGTCGATGGCCAGGGCCCGTATCCGTTCGAACTGGACACCGGCGGCCATCTGATCCTGACGCCGGATACGGCCAAGGCGCTCAGCCTCGACGCTGCCGGGGCCTTCAGTTCCACGGGCGGCGGCCAGGGCGTGGTGAAGGCGGGCTTCGCCAAGGTCCGTGAACTCCGCATCGGGGATGCGGTCCTCTACGGCCAGTCGGCCAAGGTGCTGCCGTTGAACGCGGCGTCCAGCGACCGGGGAGCCCGGCCGCCCCGCGCCGGCCTCCTGGGGCTGGAGCTCTTCGAGCGGTTCGCGGTCCACCTGGACCGGCGTGGCCACACCATGACCCTGACGCCCTTGAAGGCCTTCCGGCATGCGGGCGCCGGAACCGCCCTGCCGCTGCGTTTCACCGAGGACGCGCCCCAGACGCGGGGCGCCGTGCTCGGGCGGCCGGGCGAGCTGGAGCTCGACACCGGCAACGCCGGTCCGGCCATCGTGGAGGGGCGCTGGGCGGCCGATCACGGCCTGGCCGCGCGCTTCGCCACCGGCGTGGTCACCAGCGGCAGCGGGGTCGGCGGCGACTATCGCCAGACCGTCGGCCGGGCCGCCCTGGCGCTGGGCCCCCACGCCCTGCCGGGCGAGCTGGTCAGCTATGTCGGGGTCGTCGAGCGGGGCTCGGAGTCCATGCGTGACATCGCCGCCAACCTCGGCGAGCCGATCCTGTCGCAGTTCGACGTCACCTTCGACTATGGCCGCCGCGTCGTCTGGCTCGATCCGCTGCCCGCGCGGGCGCCGCGGGCGTTCAACCGGGCCGGCCTGAGCCTTGCGAAGGTGGGCTCCGAGCCGTTCAAGGTGACGCTGGTGATCGCCGGCTCGCCCGCCGACCGCGCCGGGATCAAGGCCGGCGAGCGGGTCACGGCCATCGACGGCCAGCCGGCCGCGGCGATGGCCGCTTTCGAGGCGAAGCAGCGGTTCCTGGGGCCGGTCGGTTCGGCGGTGCGGCTGGCGGTGCAGGCCGCGGACGGCGGCGCCCGCGAGGTCCGCCTCATCCTGGCGGACCTGGTTCCTTAGCGGGCGGCGCCTGAGGTCCCTGGCGACCCTTACGCGAACAGCTCCAGCATCCAGGGCGGCACGCGCCGTGGCCGCCCGGTGGCCTGTTCGATCAGCACCCAGGTGGTGCGGACCTGGGCGCACATGGCGCCGTCGCCTGAGTCGATGCGGATGAAGCGGTCGAAGCGCGGGCCCTGGACCTGGTCGGCGACCCAGGTGCGGGCGTGGCCCGTCTCGCCCGGCATCAGCGCGCGGCGGTAGTCGATCTCGTGGCGAAGGGCGATCCAGGCCCACTCCGCCTGCGCCTCGGCGGGCGCCATCGAGCGCCAGTGCGCGGTGCCGATGTCCTGGGCCCAGCGCAGATAGACCACGTTGTTCACGTGGCCGTTCTCATCGATGTCGGATGGGGTCGGCTCGAAGTCGAGCTTGAAGACCTTGCGGCCCGGCGGCGGCTCGAGAAGACCGCCTGGTTTCCCCTCGACGCTCACTCGCGTCGGCTAGGCCGCGAGCACGCCCTGTTCGGTCAGGAAGGTCTTGAGCTCGCCCGCCTGGAACATCTCGCGGATGATGTCGCAGCCGCCGACGAATTCGCCCTTCACATAGAGCTGCGGGATGGTCGGCCAGTCGGAGTAGGTCTTGATGCCGTCGCGCAGCGGGTCGCTCTGCAGGACGTTCACGCCCACGAAGTCGGCGCCGAGGTGATCGAGGATCTGCACCACCTGGGCGGAGAAGCCGCACTGCGGCTGCTCGGGCACGCCCTTCATGAACAGCACCACGGGATGCTCTTCCACGGTCTTGGCGATGAAGTCGTGGACGGGATTGGCGGTCACGGTCTCGGTCATCGGTCGCCCTTTCGGCGCAAATCTCAGGTCCAAGAGCTAGGGAGCCCGGCTCCTGGGGTCAAGGCGGCTGCGTCAGGCGGGCGCGGAGGTCTCGAGCGCCAGGGCGTGCAGTTCGCCGCCCATCCGGCCCTTCAGGGCGGCGTAGACCAGCTGGTGCTGGCGCACGCGGGGCAGGCCCGCGAAGGCGGCAGAGACGATGCGGGCCTTGTAGTGGTCGCCGTCCCCGGCCAGGTCGTCGACCACAATCTCGGCGTCGGGGAAGCCGTCGCGCAGGATGGCTTCGAGGTCGGCTTGGGCGATGGGCATGGCGGGCTCATACCGCCGCGCGTCGCCGAGCTCAATCGAAGACCCAGAGCAGGCTGAGCCCGAAGGCGCCCATCAGGGCCCCGGCGACGCGGTCCAGCGGCTTCTGGGCCCGCGCGTAGGAGGCGGCCGCCCGCGTGGTGGAGAAGAACCAGGCGACCGCGGCGTACCAGGCGATGCAGGTGGTGCAGACGATGGCGACGGCCGCGCCATGCACCCAGAGCGGGCTGTCGGGACCCATGTAGGCGGCGAAGATCGAGCCGAAGAACAGCACCGACTTGGGGTTGGTCAAGCAGACGATCAGCGCTCGCCAGAACGCCCCGCCGGCCGCGGAGGGCTGGACGGGCTCGGCGCCGGGCGTCTCCTGCGGCGCGCGCCAGAGCTGGACGGCGAACCACAGCAGGTAGAGGCCGCCGGCGATGCGCAGCACCGTGTAGAGCCAGGGCGCCGTGACCAGCACGGCGGCGAGACCCAGCGCGGCGGCGGCGCACCACAGGATGCAGCCCGCCGTGGTGCCCAGCGCCGCCATCATCGCCGGCCCGCGGCCGCGGCGCATGGCCAGCCGCATGACCAGGAAGATGCTGGGGCCGGGGACCGCGGCGGTCACCAGGCTGACGACGGTCAGGGAGGCAAGCGACAGGAGGGGGCTGGTCATGATCCGGTTCTACACCACGAAACCTGACATCCAGCGTCAGGTTTTGCGGCTAGGATGCAAATATGCGCGCCAGCCGACTCCTTTCGATCCTAATGACCCTGCAGGCGCGCGGCCAGACGAGCGCCGAGGCCCTGGCCGAGGAATTCGAGGTCTCGGTCCGCACGATCTATCGCGACATCGACAACCTCTCGGCCTCCGGCGTGCCGGTCTATGCCGAGCGGGGGCGCACGGGCGGTTTCCGGCTGATGGACGGCTACCGCACCAAGCTGACGGGCTTGAGCCAGCCGGAGGCGGAGGCCCTGTTCCTGGCCGGCCTGCCGGGGCCGGCGGCGGACCTCGGCCTGCGCGAAGCGACGGCGGCGGCGCGGCTGAAGCTGCTGGCGGCCCTGCCGGCCTCGACGCGGGGGGCGGCGGACGCCGTGGGCCAGCGGTTCCACCTAGATCCTGCGCCCTGGTACCGCGACGTCGAGCCCGGGCCGCTGCTCAAGACCATCGCCGAGGCGCTGTGGACCGACCGGCGCATCGCCGTGCGCTACGAAAGCTGGCGCGAGGTGGTGAGCCGCGACCTGGGCCCGCTCGGCGTCGTGCTGAAGGGCGGCGTCTGGTACCTGGTGGCGGAGGCAGGCGGCAAGCCGCTGACCTATCGCGTCTCCAACATCCTGCAAGCCACGGTCAGCGAGGCCGCCGCCGTCCGTCCGCCGGGGTTCGACCTCTCGGCCTATTGGCGGCGCTGGGCCAAGGCGTTCGAGGACAGCCTGCTGACCGACGAGGCCGTGCTGCTGGTCTCGCCCAGCGGCCTGCAGCGGCTGGCCCGCCTGAACGCCGCGGTCGCCCGCGCCGCCGAGCAGAGCGCCCGGCCGCAGCCGGACGGGCGTCTCCGGGTGGTGATCCCCATCGAGGGTCCGCAGAACGCCGCGCGCGACCTCCTGAGCCTCGCCGCGGAGTGCGAAGTGCTGTCGCCGGAGAGCCTGAGGACCACCATCGCCCGGCACGCGGCCGAGCTTGCGGCGGTCTATGGCTAGTCGATGATCGAGGCGTAGATGATGCTCTTCAGCTGGCCGCGGAAGTTGAAGGTCCCCGACGGCATCAGCTGGGTCATGAAGACCACCGATAGGTCCTCCTTCGGGTCGACCCAGCAGATCGTAGAGGCCGCGCCGCCCCAGTAGTAGTCGCCCGCGCCCAGCGTGCCCGTCTGCACCTGGCCCATGGTCGAGGCGAAGCCCAGGCCGAAACCCACGCCCTCGTTGGCGGTCTCCGAGAAGCCGCCGATGGCGAGCTGGGTCAGGTCCTTGCCGCCCGGCAGGTGGTTCATGTGCATGACCTCCAGCGTCCGCGGGCCCAGGATCCGCGCGCCGTCGAGCTCACCGCCCCGGCGCAGCATCTCGCAGAACCGCAGGTAGTCGGCGCTCGTGCCGGTCAGGCCGCCGCCGCCGGACTTGAAGCCAGGGTCCCTGGTGAAGTCGCTGGTGGCCGGATCGTCGACCAGCTTCAGCTGCTTGTCCGGCCCGCGCTGATAGTTGGCGGCGAAGCGGTCGATCTTGTCGGGCGCGACGAAGAACGAGGTGTCCTTCATGCCGAGCGGGCCGAAGATGTTGTCCTGCAGGTACTTGTCGAACGGCACGCCGGAGATCACCTCGACCAGCGCCCCGCAGACGTCGGTGGCCAGCGAGTACATCCAGGCCGTGCCCGGCTGGTAGCGCAGCGGCACCTGGCCGAGCTTGTCGAGGAACTGCTGCATGGTGTCCGCGCCGCCCACCGAACGGACCTTGAGGTCGCGGTAGATCTTGTCGATCGGGTGCTGCAGGCCGACGCCGGGCAGGCCGCCGCCGTAGGTGAAGCCGGCGGTGTGGGAGAGCACGTCGCGGAATGAGACGGGCCGGGTCGGGGCCTCGGTCTTCATGTCCGCGCCCTCGCCGGAGACCCAGACGCGGTGGTTCTTCCAGGAGGGGACGTAGCGGCTGACCGGATCGTTGAGCTGGAAATAGCCCTGCTCGTAGAGGGTCATCAGCGCGACCGAGGTGATCGGCTTGGTCATCGAATAGATGCGGTAGATGGTGTCGTCGGCGGTGGGCCTGCCGCGCTCCTTGTCCATCTGGCCGAAGGACTTGAAGTAGGCCATGTGGCCGTGGCGGGCGACGCCGACCTGGCAGCCGGCGATCTTGCCGTTTGAGATGTAGTTGCGCTCCAGGTGCTCGCCGATGCGCTCCAGGCGCCCGGCGTCCAGGCCCGTCCACTGGGATTGGGCGTCCATGAAATATCCTCCCGAAAAATGCCGCCTGTTCTTATTGGCCGCATCATGGGCGCCGAAGCACCCTTGCGCCAAGGGGGAAGGGCGCGTCGAGCCGCCCCGACAGGTCCGCGGCCATGCTCATATAAAGATATAAGGATATCGTTATATCCTCTTGACGCGAGTTCGCGGTCGCGCTTCAATGTTGAAGTCGAGGTTCTCCCGTCCTCTCGGGGGCGGGAGCTAAGAGGGAACCCGGTGCGGCGGCGCGAGCCGCCCAAGCCGGGGCTGCCCCCGCAACTGTAAGCGGCGAGCCGACTGCCCATTCCGCGCCACTGGCCTTCGCGCCGGGAAGGCCAGGGCAGGAGGCCGTGACCCGCGAGCCAGGAGACCTGCCGCGACAGATAACGTCCTCGGGCGGGGTGTCCTGACGGTCGCGGCTTGTCACCGGCGAAGCTCTTCGCCGCGGCGCGCCCGTCCGCCGGTTCACGCCTCCGAATTCAACAGGTGTGGCTCATGCGCTTACCGCCCCGAACGCCGACCGGACGAATGCGCTGGGTCGATCCGCGCTGACCGCGGCTCGACCCTAAGCTCCAAACCCCATCGATCCCCGATCCACCAGACCGGCCGTGCGCACCCCGTGCGGCCGCAGGAGACCTCCTATGGCCATCATCAGCGCCAACCTCGGCTTTCCCCGCATCGGCCCGCACCGCGAGCTGAAGACCGCCCTGGAGAGCCATTGGGCGGGCAAGACAACTGAAGCCGACCTCCTGGAGAGCGCCGAGGGCCTGCGGGCCGCGGCCTGGGTCCGTCAGCGGGCGCTGGGCGTGCAGCACCTGCCCAGCAACGACTTCTCGCTCTACGACCACGTGCTCGACACCAGCGTCATGGTGGGCGCGATCCCGGCGCTCTATCGCCCGGAGGGCGGGGCGATCGACCCGGCGACCTATTTCGCCATGGCGCGGGGGACCCATGGCGCGGCGGCCGACGAGGCCTGCGCCCACGGCCATGGGGGCGACCTGCCGGCGCTCGAGATGACCAAGTGGTTCGACACCAACTACCACTACATGGTTCCGGAGTTCGCCCGCGGGCAGAGCTTCGAGCTGACCGACGCCAAGCCGGTGACGGCCTTCCTCGAGGCCAAGGCGCTGGGGCTGCACACCCGCCCGGTCCTGTTGGGGCCGGTGAGCTACCTGAAGCTCGGCAAGAGCCAGGAGGCCGGGCTCGATCCCCTGTCGCTGCTGCCGGGGTTGCTGCCGGTCTACGTGGAGGTGCTGCGGCAGTTGGCGGCGGCCGGCGCGGACTGGGTGCAGATCGACGAGCCCTGCCTGGCGCTCGACCTCAGCGGCTACGAGCTGCGGCAATACCGCGACGCCTACGGCCTGCTCTGCGAGTCCGCGCCGGACCTGAAGCTGCTGCTCGCCACCTACTTCGGCGGGCTCGGCGAGAACCTGTCCACGGCGCTCCGCCTGCCGGTCGCGGGCCTGCACCTCGACCTGGTGCGCGGGGCTGAGCAGCTGGACCTGGCGCTCGCCCAGACGCCCGCGGACCTCACCCTGTCGCTGGGGGTGATCGACGGCCGCAACGTGTGGCGCTCGGACCTGGCAGGCCTGCTGGACCGCCTTGAGCCGGTCGCCGCGGCGCGGGCCGACTTGATCGTGGCGCCCTCCTGCTCCCTGCTGCACGTGCCGATCGACCTGGCCGCCGAGCCGGCGCTCGATCCGGAGGTGAAGACCTGGCTCGCCTTCGCGGTCCAGAAGCTGGAGGAGCTGGACGTCCTGCGGCGCGCGCTCACCGATGGCCGGACGGCGGTCGCGGACCAGCTGGCGGCCTCGGCCGCGGCGGTGGCGGCGCGCAAGGTCTCGCCGAAGATCCACGACGCGGCGGTGCAGGCGAGGCTCGCGGCGGTCAGCGCCGGCATGGCTCGGCGTGGCAGCGACTTCGCCACCCGCCGCGCGCTGCAGGCCCCGCGGCTGAACCTGCCGGCCTATCCCACCACCACCATCGGCTCGTTCCCGCAGACGCAAGGGGTGCGAAAGGCCCGCGCGGCCCACGGCCGGCAAGCCCTGTCGGACGCCGAGTACGAAGCGTTCCTGCGCCGCGAGACCGAGGCGGCCGTGCGCTGGCAGGAGGAGATCGGCCTCGACGTGCTGGTGCACGGCGAATTCGAGCGCAACGACATGGTCCAGTACTTCGGCGAACAGCTGCAGGGCTTCGCCTTCACCCAGAACGCCTGGGTGCAGTCCTATGGCTCCCGCTGCGTGCGCCCGCCGATCATCTTCGGCGACGTCGCGCGGCCCAAGGCCATGACCATCGACTGGTGGACCTATGCGCAGGGCCTGACTGAGCGGCCGATGAAGGGGATGCTGACCGGGCCGGTGACCATCCTGCAGTGGTCTTTCGTGCGCGACGACATTCCGCGAGCCACCACCTGCCGGCAGATCGCGCTCGCCATCCGCGACGAGGTCGTCGACCTGGAACGGGCGGGCGCCAAGATCATCCAGATCGACGAGGCCGCGTTGCGCGAAGGCCTGCCGCTCCGGCGGACGGCGTGGGCGGCCTATCTCGGCTGGGCGGTCGAATGCTTCCGGCTGACGGCCTCGGGCGTCGGCGACCAGACCCAGATCCATACCCACATGTGCTACTCGGAGTTCAACGACATCATCGGCGCCATAGGGGCGATGGACGCCGACGTGATCTCCATCGAGACCGCGCGCTCGAAGATGGAGCTGCTCGGCGCCTTCAGCCGCTACCGCTATCCCAACGAGATCGGCCCGGGCGTCTACGACATCCATGCGCCGCGCCTGCCGAGCGTCGACGAGATGGCCGACCTCCTGGCCCGCGCGGCCACCGAGCTCGATCCCAGCCAGCTCTGGGTCAATCCCGACTGCGGCCTGAAGACCCGCAAGTGGGAGGAGGTGCGCCCGGCCCTGGTCAACATGGTCGCTGCCGCCAAGCGGCTTCGCTCGCAAGGCGGGTTGCCCGGGTGAGCGCGGCGGGCGAAGAGTTCGGGAACAGGCGAGGATCCCGATGCAGACGCTCTTCGAGTTGGCCGAGGTCCTGGGCGAGCGGCTGAAGGTCCGCGGCGAGACCGTGGCGGTGGCCGAGAGCTCGTCGGCCGGCCTGATCTCGGCGGCGCTGCTCAGCGTGGCGGGGGCGTCGAAGTACTATCTGGGCGGCGCGGTGGTCTACACCGGCAAGGCGCGGATGGTGCTGATGGACCTGCCGCGCGAGG
>NZ_JBEPUO010000028.1:0-41246 GCF_041691455.1 Phenylobacterium sp.
AGTTCTTCTCCTTCGGCACCAACGACCTGACCCAGACCACCTTCGGCATCAGCCGTGACGACTCCGGCCGGTTCCTCAACGCCTATATCGACAAGGGCATCTTCGAGAAGGACCCCTTCGTCTCCCTCGACCAGGAGGGCGTCGGCGACCTGATCCGCATCGCCGCCGAGCGCGGCCGCGCGGCCCGGCCCGACGTCAAGCTCGGCATCTGCGGCGAGCACGGCGGCGACCCGGCCTCGATCGCCTTCTGTGAAGAGATCGGCCTGGATTACGTCAGCTGCTCGGCCTACCGCGTGCCGATCGCCCGCCTGGCCGCCGCGCAAGCCGCCATCGGCGAGCGCGAGAAGGACCGCTAGCCGCTAGCGGGGGCTCACGATCCAGGCGTTGATCTGCGGCAGTCGCCGGGCCTGGATGTCGACGTTGTTGCGGATCTGGGCGAGCGCGATCCTGACCTCGCCCTGGGCGTCCGGGGGGATATTCTTGGCCGCGTAGGCCGCAAGCTCCGCGGCGAGCTTCGCATCGTTCGACGAGGCCGCAATTCGCGGTACGAAGGTCGAGCGGCCGAGCGCGTCCAGGTTTCGGGTGATGGCCGGCAGGTTGTCCAGCGTGAACCGCCAGGCGAGCGCCGGGTGCTCGGCGGCCACGTCGCGGACCAGCAAGGGGGCGAAATTGGTCGGCGCCTCGTCGGAGAGCGCCAGGGTTAGGACCTCGTGGGCCAGGGTCTCATCCTCGACCGTCGCCAGGTCGGTGTAGAGTTCATTCCGCTCCAGAGGGTCGCGGGCCGCGCGGGCGAGGCCGCGAAGCGCCGTGAAGATCGGCGCGTCCGCCGAGCGCGCGGTTCCTACCAGCACCCAGCGCCGTTCGCTGGAGGCCAGCCTCGACAGATCGCCGTGGGCCGCCTCGAAGCGCTTGCGCGCCTCCACGCGCACCTTGGGGTCGCCGATCTGGGTGAGCGCCAGAAGCAGGGTTTCGCGCAATACCGCGTCGGCGACCGGCTCGCCCGGGCGGGCGTCGAAGCCGATCCGGACCAGCTCGGGCTCCAGCAGGCGGAACGTCCAGGCGCGGAACGCCGCGCGCGGCGCGCCTGGCGCATAGAAGCTGTCGATACCGGCCAGCGTCCGCGCCTGCTCGAGCCACACCAGGGGATCGGCGTCGACCGGCAGGGCCGCGCTCAGGCGCAGGTAGTTGGTGATCGGGGTTTCGCCGGCCATGCCGAGCGCCAGGCTGTCCTTCAGGAGACCGAACTGATCCGCCGCGCCAAGGCGACCAAACCGCTGAGCGATGGCGCTGAACGAAGACGGATCGTAGGCGACGCGGAAATAGCCGCCCTGGCCCGCATTGACCACGTCGCCCAGGCCGGCCGACTGAGGGGAGGTCCGCGAGACCAGCCGCTCGCCGGCCGGACCGCCGTTCGCCGGCTGGATACGCACCGGCGCGCGCCACGACAGCAGGCTGGCGTCCCGCTCCTCGATGTCGCGCTGGCTGGTCGCGACCGTGATCGCCGCGGCCTGAGCGTCGCTCGCCAGATGGCGCTCGGTGAGGACTTCGCCGGATCCCGTGCTCGCCACATGGATCAGGGGGACGCCCGGCTGGGTCGTGAAGTCCCGCGCAACAGCCGACACCGACTTGCCCGCCGCCCTGTCGATCGCCCGCCAGAGGTCGTTGCTGGTCGCCGAGCCGTAGGCGTGCTCGGCCATGTAGGCGCGCACCCCGTCCCGCCAGGCGTCCGGGCCGGCGTAGGCCTCGAGCATCCGGATCACGGCCTCGCCCTTCTTGTAGGTGATCGCGTCGAACGCCTGCTCGGCCTGGGCGACGGTCGCGATGCGCCGCACGATCGGATGGGTCGAGGGCCGCGCGTCGAGCAGCATGGCCTCGTCCTTGTCGCCGATCGCGCTCAGCAGGGCGCGCCACTCCGGATGGAAATGGTCGGTGGCCTTCGACGACATCCAGCTCGCGAAGCCCTCGTTCAGCCACAGGTCGTCCCACCAGGCCATGGTGACCAGGTCGCCGGACCACAGGTGCGCCATCTCGTGGGCGATGACCCGGTAGACGACCTGCTGGTCGCGGGCGCTGGAGAGCTTGGGGTCGAAGATCACATTGGTCTGGCTGAAGAGGATCGCCCCCCAGTTCTCCATGGAGCCGGAGACGTCGCCAGGGGCGGCCACCAGGTCGAGCTTCGGCAGCGGGTATTTCCGGCCGAAGTAGTCGTTGTAGTAGGGCAGGAGCTGGCTCGCGGCATCGAGGGCGTAGCGGGCCTTCTCGGTCTCGCCGCGCCGGATCACCACGCTGACGGTGACGCCCTCGACCTCACGGCTCAGCCGCACCAGGTCGCCGGCCCCGAAGAACAGCAGGTAAGAGCTCATCTTCGGCGTCGGCTTGAAGCGGACGAGCTTCAGTCCGCCGGGCAGGTCCTCGCTGGCGGCCTCCGGCATGTTGGAGACGGCCATCTGGTCTTTCGGCACGACGGCGGAGACCGTGAACACCGCCTTCTTCGCGGGCTCGTCGAAGACCGGCAGGAAGCGGCGCGCGTCGGCCGGCTCGAACTGCGTCGCAAGCATCCGGCCGCCTGCATAGTCCACGTGGAAGAGCCCCGAGGCGCTGTCGTTGATCCTGGCCGTGTAGTCGATGGCGAGCACGTGACGGCCGCGGACGACGGTCCGGCCGGTGGCGAAGGCCGCGGTCTGGGCCTGGGCGTCCAGGACGGCGGTCGCCGGCGCCCCGTCCAGCGTAGCGTGGGTGATGGTCAGATCGACGGCGTTAAGGGTCAGGGCCGTCATGGGCCGCGCGACGTCGACGGTGACGGCGACGTGGCCGCTGAAGGTGAGTTTGGCGGCGTCGGGCGTGACCGCAAGGTCGTAGGCTACCGGCTCGACGCCGGTGGGCAGCTGCGTCGGTATGGTCGCGGCGGCGGCCGGAGCAGCGGTCAGCAGGGCGAGGGCGGCGACGACGCCGCGGAGCATCGGTTTCACCAGGTCCAGTCCTTCGCAGAGGCTCGGCAGCCGCCGTCCTTCCAGCCCTTCCAGCCGCGCCCGCGCACCACCCGGCCGGCGTGGGCGCCGGTGGCCTCGCTGTCCCTCAGCACCGGCTGGCCGTTGACCAGCACGTCGGTGACCCCGGTGGCGAGCTGTTGCGGCTTCAGGAATGTTCCGTGATCGGTGACCGTCTCGGGATCGAACACCACCACGTCGGCGTAATAGCCGGCCTTCAAGAGGCCCCGGTCGTGCAGGCCGAGATTGTGGGCGGGGAGGGCGGCCAGGCGCCGCACGGCCTCCGGCAGCGTGACGGTCTTCTCGTCGCGCGCGTACTTCCCGAGCACGCGTACGAAGTTGCCGTAGGCGCGCGGGTGGGTCGAGGAGAGCAGGAAGACGCCCTCCGGCGCCTGGGCCGAAGCGTCGGAGCCGAAACTGACCCAGGGCAGTTTCATCTGCCTGGTCACATTGGCCTCGCTCATCGAGGAATAAACCACCTGGATGCGGCTGCCGTCGGCGATGATCAGGTCGAGGATGGTGTCCTCAGGGCTGGTCCCGCGTTCCTTGGCGACCTGCGCCAAGGTCTTGCCGGTCAAGGGCTTCAGCGCCGCCGACTTGAAGCCGACCAGCAGGGTGCCGTCGGGGCCCGCCTGGCGGTAGGAGTTCTCCCAGGTCTTGGGGTGGTCCTCGTGCATCTCGGCCAGCACCTTGGCGCGGGTGGCCGGGTCCTTCAGCCGCGCGATCCAGGCCTCAACGCCGCCCGCCTGCACCCAGGTCGGCATGGCTGCGTCGAAGCCGGTGGAGGAAGCCGGGTAGGTGTACATGTCCGCGGTGATCCGCTGGCCCTTGGCGCGCGCGGCCACGATGCGGGCGATGAAGGCGTCTTCCTTGTCCCAGTTGTCCTTGCCGGAGGTCTTCATGTGGAAGACCTCGGCCGGCGCGCCGGAGCGCCGCGAGATCTCGATCAGCTCGTCGGTGGCCTCCAGGATACGGTCGCCTTCGGAACGCATGTGGCTGATGTAGTAGCCGCCGCAGCGGCCGGCCTCGGTGGTCAGCGCGGCCAGTTCGTCGGTCCTGGCGAATGTGCCCGGCGCATAGATCAGCGCCGAGCCGACGCCCATGGCGCCGTCCTCCATGGCCTGGCGCACCAGGGTCCGCATCTGGGCAAGCTGCGCCGGCGTCGGCTGGACGTCGTCCTCGCCCAGCACATGCACCCGCACGGTCGCCGCGCCCACGAAGGAGGCGACGTTGAGCGAGACGCCGCGGTCGACGAAGGCCTGCAGGCCCTGGTCGAGGGTCGACCAGGTGACCGGGAACTTGATGTCGTGCTCCCGCTGCTCCTCCAGCTTCTGCATCTTCGGCGTCAGCGGCCCGACGGAGCTGCCTTCGCCCATCACCTCCAGCGTCACGCCCTGGCGAAGTTCCGAGAGGCCCCGGCCGTCGGCCATGAAGCTGTCCTCGGAGTGGGAGAGCATGTTGATGAAGCCGGGCGCGATCGCCTTGCCCTTGGCGTCGATCTCCGTCTTGCCGCGGCCCGGCGCATGGGGGCCGACGTAGGCGATGCGGTCGCCCTTGACCGCCACGTCGCCGTGGACCGGCTTGCCGCCAGAGCCATCGAGGATCTCGCCGCCGCGGATGACGACATCATAGGCGGGCGCCGGCGCCTTGGCCGCCCCGAGGCTGGCGGCGGCGAGGACCGCGAGAGAGGCGGCGGCGAAGAGCTTCATAGGCGACTCCTGATTGTGACAGTCAGCCTAGCGCGGTTTCGGGCCTGACAAGCGCCGCAATCTCTGGCCTCTTCTCGCCACGAGGGAAACGGGGGAGGCTTTCATGGCCCAGGGATTCGATCCGGCCGCGGCGACGGCCGCCTATCTGGCGACGCTGTCGCCGGAGGCTCACGCCAAGGCGACGGCCTACACGCAGGGCGGCCACTGGGTTCTGCTGTGGGCGACGCTGGTCAGCGTCCTCGTCTCCTGGCTGGTGATCAAGAGCGGCGTGCTGGTGCGGGTGCGGGCGGGCGTCGAAGGGCGAAAGCCGCGTCCCTGGCTGGCGGTGGCGGCGGTGGTCGTTGTCGACGGCGTGGTCGAGAGCCTGCTGTCGCTGCCCTGGGACGCCTATTCCAACTGGTGGCGCGAGAAGAGCTACGGCCTGACCAGCCGCGCCTTTTCCGGCTGGCTGGGCGAGCACGGGCTGAAGATCTTCATCGGCCTGATCTCGTCGCTGATCATCTTCTCGCTGCTCTACTGGATCATCCGACGTGCGCCGAAGACCTGGTGGCTGTGGGGCGCGGCCGGCGTGACGGTGGTGTCGCTGGTGTTCTTCATCGCCCAGCTCTTGCTGATCGAGCCGCTGTTCAACAGCTACAAGCCCGCCCCGCCCGGACCGGTGCGCGACGAGGTCGTGGCCATGGCCAAGCAGGTCGGCGTCCCCTCGGACAAGATCCTGATCTACGACGGCTCCAAGCAGTCCAACCGCTACACCGCCAACGCCGGCGGCCTGTTCGGCTTCGGCCGGGTGGCGATGAGCGACGTGATGTTCAAGAAGGACGCCGACCTTGCCGAGGTGCGCGGCGTCGTCGGCCACGAGATGGGCCACTATGTTCGCAAGCACGTGCTGCTGGGCGACCTCGAGACCGGGCTGATGACCCTCGCGGCCCTGTTCCTGGCAAGCCGCCTGTTCCCGGCCGCCGTGCGGCTCCTGGGGGCCAAGGGCGTGACGGGGATCGCCGACCCCGCGGGCCTGCCGGTGCTGGGCATCCTGTTTGCCGTGATGAGCCTGCTCGCCACCCCGATCAGCAACACCATGAGCCGCTGGGCGGAGTCCGACGCCGACCACTTCTCGGTGGTGCACTTCAACGAGCCGGACGGACTGGCCAAGGCGCTGGTGAAGACCATCGAATACCGCGCCTCGAGCCCCTCGAGGGTCGAGGAGTTCATCTTCTACGATCACCCGTCGGTCGGCGCGCGGGTGCGGGCGATGATGGACTGGAAGGCGACCCATCCGCCGACGCCGCCCGCAAGTCCGGCGGCGCCCACGCCCTAGCGCTTCCGGACGAACACCGTGCCGGCGGAGTAGCCGGCGCCGAAGGAGCAGATCAGGCCGGTCTCGCCCCTGGCGAAGTCGTCGTTGGCGCGGTGGAAGGCGATGATCGAGCCGGCCGAGGAGGTGTTGGCGAATTCGTCGAGGATGATGACGTTCTCGCCCGGCGCCGGCTCGCGGCCGAGCACCCGGCGGCCGATGAACTCGTTCATGTTGATGTTGGCCTGGTGCAGCCACAGGCGCTTCAGCCCCGTCGGGTCGATGCCGAGATCGCCGGCGTGTTCGACGATCATCTCGGAGACCAGCGGCACGACCTCGCGGAACACCTTTCGGCCCTCCTGCACGAAGAGCTTGTCGACGGCGCCGACGCCCTCGGGGGCGGCGCGGTTCAGGAAGCCGAAGTTGTTGCGGATGTTGTTGGAGAACTGGGTGCGCAGGCGGGTTCCAAGGATGTCCCAGCCGGCGTTCTCGCCGGACTTTGGCGCCTGTTCCTCGTTCTCGACGATCACGGCGGTCGCCACGTCGCCGAAGATGAAGTGGCTGTCGCGGTCGCGGAAGTTGAGGTGGCCCGAGCAGATCTCCGGATTGACCATCAGCACCGCCTTGGCCGAGCCCGACGCCACGAAGTCCGCCGCGGTCTTGATGCCGAAGGTGGCCGAGGAGCAGGCGACGTTCATGTCGAAGGCGAAGCCGTCGATGCCGAGCGCCTGCTGCACCTCGATGGCCATGGCCGGATAGGCGCGCTGCATGTTGGAGGCCGCACAGATCACCGCCCCGATCTCGCTCGCGGGCTTGCCCCAGCGGGCGATGGCGTCCCTGGCCGCCTCGACCGCCATCTCGGCCAGCACCGACAGTTCGTCGTTGGAGCGTTCGGGGATCTGCGGCCGCATCAGCTCCGGATCGACCAGGCCCGACTTGTCGACCACATAGCGCGCCTTGATGCCCGAGGCCTTCTCGATGAACTCCACGGAGGAGGGCGTGAGGGCGGCGATCTCGCCGGCGGCAATGGCCTCGGCGTTGGTCTCGTTGAAGCGCGCCACATAGGTGTTGAAGGTCTCCACCAGCTCAGCGTTCGAGAGGCTGTGAGGCGGCGTGTAGAGGCCGGTGGCGGCGATCACGGCTTGCGGCAAGGGGGCGTCTCCGGCGGCGAAGTCCGAGTGATAGCACGCCCGGAGCGCTCGGCGGCTAGTGGCCGGCGCCCCCGCGTGGCCGGCGAGCCACATACGGCGTTCGCCATATCAATAAGGCCGAACCGACAACCGGTGGCCGCGTTTGGAGCCGAACCCCAGTTGGGTTGGGCTGTTCGCGTACACTAAGGACGAAATCCAGATGAAAGCTTTGATCACCGCCGCCTCGGCCCTGGCGCTCGCCGCCCTGCTGCCGGCCGCCGCCTCGGCCCAGACCGCCGCCACCTCCGGAACCACCTTCTACGGAACCCTCGGCTACGCCGACACCGACCTCGATCACGTCAATCTCGGCGCGATCCAGGGACGGCTCGGCGCGCGGTTTGGCCAGTACTTCGGCGTCGAGGGCGAACTCTCCGGCGGCGTGAAGGACGACAAGGTCAATGTCGGCGGCACGGACGTGAAGGTGAAGCTGGACCATCAGGAGGCGATCTACGGCGTGGGCTTCCTGCCGATCTCGCCGAACTTCGACCTCCTGGCGCGCGTCGGCTATGGCCACTCGCAAGGGTCGGGCTCCGTCCCCGGCGTCACCGCGACGGCTAAGGGCGATTCCTGGAACTACGGGGTGGGCGGCCAATACACCTTCGACGGCCAGAACGGCGTCCGCGTCGACTACACGCGCGAGGCGTTCCAGCACAACAATGGCGACGCCAACGTCTGGTCGGTGGCCTACGTCCGCAAGTTCTAGGTCCGCGGGCCTCAAGCCTGCGTCGGAAAGCCCTCCCGGTCTCGGGAGGGCTTTTTCTTGACCGGAAGGGCGCCCAGCGCCCAATTTCGCGCCTCGCGGAGGAGCGACCCCTTGAACCAAGCCTTTTTCGTCCAGCTGGCGGCGTCCGGCCTTGCGGTGGCCGTGCTGGTGGCGCTGGCCGCCTGGGCCAATATCGCGCGGCCAGCCCTGCCGCTGGACGACGCCCGCGCCCGCCGCCAGCTCGCCGAGGAATTCCCCGGCCGCGCCCTGGAAGGCCTCTGGATCGCCGTCGACGGCGCCGGGGCGGTGGCCAAGTCCGGCGCCATGGCCCTGGTGCTCTGCAGGATGGGCGACGGCTATGTGGCCCGCCAGCTCCCCTGGGCCCAGGCGCTGGCCGCCAGCTTCAAGGACGGACGGATCAGCATCGACCTGGCCGACGTCGCCGCGCCCAAGGCGGTGATCGCGCTCGAGGCCTGGCCGCCCACGGGTCCGCAGAAGGAGTTGGCGGCATGAAGGCCGCCTTCGACCCGGTCACCCTGGCCACCCCGTTCTTCATCCTCACCGTCATCCTGGAAATCGTCCTGGCTCGGTTCGGCAAGCTCGACGCCCGCTACGAGACCAAGGACACCGCGACCTCGCTGACCATGGGCCTGTTGTCCTCGCTCTCGGGCCTGCCGGTCGCGGGGATCAGCTTCGCAGCGGCGATGTGGATCTATCAGCACCGGTTTTTCACCATCCCGATGACCGCGGTCTGGGCCTGGGTCGCGGTCTTCTTCCTGGAGGACCTGACCTACTACTGGTTCCACCGCCTCAGCCATGAACGGCGGTTCTGGTGGGCGAGCCACGTCAACCACCACTCCTCGCAGCACTACAATCTCTCCACGGCGCTCAGGCAGACCTGGACGGGCGGCGTCGCCGGCACCTGGCTGCTCTGGCTGCCGCTCTCCCTGCTGGGCTTCCCGCCGGCCATGGTGGCGATCCAGAAGGGGATCAGCCTCGTCTACCAGTACTGGATCCACACCGAGGCGATCCGCCGGATGCCGCGCTGGTTCGAGGCGGTGTTCAACACGCCCTCGCATCACCGGGTGCACCACGCGCGCAACCCGCGCTATCTCGACCGCAACTACGCCGGCATCCTGATCATCTGGGACCGGATGTTCGGCAGCTTCCAGCCGGAGCTGGACGAGGAGGCCTGCCGCTATGGCCTGGTCCACAACCTCGGCACCTTCAACGTCATCCGCGTGGCCTTCCACGAGTGGATCGGGATCGCCCAGGACATCGTCCGCTCGCCGCGGCACATCCTGGGCTGGCTGTTCGGCCCGCCCGGCTGGAGCCCGGACGGCAGCCGCGACACCTCCGCCTCCCTGAAAGCGGCCTGGGCGGAGCGGCAGAAGGCGCCGGCGCCGGCCGAGCGCGAGGCGGCCTAGCGCGGCCTGAGGGACGAGGCTCCGTGGCGAACCAGACCGACGGCCGGCAGCCCATGGACCCCGAACTGCTGCGCCGCCTGCTGCGCGCCAAGGATCGGATGGACGCCGCCTCGGAGGAGGCGTGGCCGGTCCGCCGGCTGGCGCGGGTGAGCGGCGTCTCGCAGGCCCACTTCGCGCGATCGTTCCGTGACGCCTTTGGCGTCCCACCGCACCGCTACCTGCTGACCCGGCGGATCGAGCGGGCCAAGGCCCTGCTGCGCGACACGGACCTCTCCGTCACGGAGATCGCGTTCCAGACGGGCTGGAACAGCCTCGGGACCTTCGGGCGGACCTTTCGCGACGTCACCGCGGAGGCTCCGGGCCAGCTGCGCCTGCGCGAACAGGCCGCGCCGGGCCAGTTCGACCGGACGCCAGCCTGCTACCTCATCGCCGCCCATCGGCCCGATCTCAAGATCGCAGTTTCGGAGAAGCGGCGACTGGAGGCGGAGGTTAAGACCGGATCCGAAGACACGGAGGTCCCATGAATCAAGTTATCAGCGTCGTCGGTCTGTACGTCCGCGATCAGGACGAGGCCGTCGAGTTCTATGTCGGCAAGCTCGGGTTCAGCGTCCACACCGACGCGAAGAACGGCGATTACCGCTGGCTGACGGTGCAGCACCCCGATCAGCCGGGCTTCCAGCTCGGCCTTTTCACCCCGCAGGCGCCGCTGGTTGACGCCGCGACCGCCCAGAGCCTGCGAGAGGCCGTGGCCAAGGGCGCCATGCCGCCGCTGGTTCTGGTGGTCGACGACGTTCGCGCCGCCCACACGCGGATGATGGGCAGCGGCGTGGAATTCACCCAGGAACCAGTGGAGCGCTACGGCGCGGTGGATGCCTCGTTCCGCGATCCGTCCGGCAACGGCTGGAAGCTGATCGAGGCCCGCTAGGGCGCGTCACAAGCGGCGAGCGGTTGCGGCCGCTCGCCTATCCCAACAGTTGTCTCGCAGGAGGTTTCCTTGAGCCGATTTATCCGACAATTCCATCGCTGGCTGTCCATCGTCTTCACGGTGGGCGTGATCGCCAACACCATCGTCATCTTCATGCTGAACAAGGGTCAGCAGCCGCCCTCCTGGATGTATCTCTTCGCCCTGATCCCGCTCTTCCTGCTGCTGTTCAGCGGGCTCTACCTGTTCGTGCTGCCCTATGTCGCCAAGCTGAAGCCGCGCCGCGGACGCCTTAGTCCCGCAGGAGCGGAAGGCTGAGCCCGGAGACCGGCCGCGCGCCCAGGATCTCGCGGCGGAATCGGAACAGCTCGGCGGGCCGTCCGCCGGTCTCGGCGTCCATGCGGCCCAGGCCCTCGACCAGCTCGGCGCGTTCCAGCGCGCGGCGGAAGTTCTGCTTATGCAGCGGCACGCCGGCGATGGCCTCGACGGCGCGCTGCAGGGCCGAGAGCGTGAAGGCCTCGGGCATCAGTTCGAAGACCACCGGGCGGTACTTCAGCTTGCCGCGCAGGCGGCTGACGGCGGTCGCCAGGATCCGGCGGTGGTCGGAAAGCATCGGCTCGCCGAGCGCCGCGGCCAGGGGCGCGGGCAGGGCGGTCGCCGTCTCGCTGCGGTCGCGGGCCGCCTCGCGCGCCAGACCCGCCTCGTAGAGCAGCTCATAGCGCTCCAGCACCCGTTCCTCGTTCCAGGGCGCACCGTCGAGCGCGAACAGCAGGCGCGCGCGGCCCAGGCGCTGGCCATCGCCCTCCGCCCAACGGCGTAGCGCCTCTTCGATCAGCGGCAGGGCGGCGGGACGGCCCTCACGCCAGTCCTCGTAGGGGAAGAACCGGGTCCACGGCCGCCATTCGGAGCCTGGCGCATGGGTGTCCACCGCCACGGTGGCCAGCGCCAGATAGCCGACCGAGATCACCCGCGCATGGTCGGAGCGGTCGCCCCCCATGTCGCCCATGTCGGCGAGCGGGGCGTCGCGGCCCTTGTCGCCGAAGGTATAGAGCTGCTCGACATAGCCCAGGGTGAACCGCGTCTGCTCGGTCACGAAGGCCCGCATAGCCAGTTCGAAGGTGCGGTGGCCGAGCGGATCGAAGGGGCCGAAAGGCAGGCCCTCCAGGCTCTCGCCCGGCGGACGCACGGTCAGGACGACGGCGTCGTCGCCCTGGATGGCCACCACGACCGCCGAGAGGCCGATGACCATGGCGCTGTTGGCCGAAACGCTCATTCGGTGTCGAAGGCCGCGGCCACGGGCGAATAGCCGGCGGCCTCGGAAAGGACATGGAAGCGCTCGACGTAGCGCCGCTGCGCCAGAGCGGGCGGCTGCGGGTCGATCTTCAGGCTGTAGCCGGGCGGCGGGGCGTCGAAGAAGGCGAGCGATTCCTCGTGATTGAAGCCCGCGAGCTGGGTCGCCTCGAAGAAGGCGCAGGCGCGGTCCGCCTGCTTGATCAGCGTCTTGATCGGCGCCGGCGTCTTGGCGGGGAGGCCGAAACGCACGTGGATCGCGGTTTCCAGCCGCTCCTCGAAGGTCCTATAGTCCACGCCGAGCGCGGCCTTGAACGGCGAGATCATGTCGCCGATCACATATTCCGAGGCGTCGTGCAGCAGGGCGGCCAGCCGCCAGCGCGGCGCCACATCGGGCTGGATGTGGGCCACGATCTCCTCGACGACCACCGAATGCTGGGCCACCGAGAAGGCGTGCTCGCCGATCGTCTGGCCGTTCCAGCGGGCGACGCGGGCCAGGCCGTGGGCGATGTCCTCGATCTCGATATCCATGGGCGAGGGGTCGAGCAGGTCCAGCCGCCGGCCGGACAGCATTCTCTGCCAGGCGCGGGGTTCCGGCTTCGAACGACGCAGCCCTTTCCTCACGAAAGCATTCCCTCCACAGTCAAGCCGGCCGGGGCAAGCTCGTGAACTGACCCATGGCCTGACAAAGATCAATGCGGGCCTATGCTCGCGCCGATCGAAGCGAGCATAGGCGCGGGACGCATGAAGTTCACGCTGAAGGAGCCGAACCAATGAGCTGGGCGCGTATCATGGCGCCGTTGTCCGGGGGCGCCGGCGACGCAGCGACGGTGGCGGCCGCGGTCATGCTGGCCGAGCCGTTCCAGGCCGAGATGGTCGGCGTCTACACCCCCGCCGACGTGGCCGACGTCATGCCGTGGATGGGCGAGGGCTTCCTGGGCGGGGTGCAGACCACGGCGCTGGAATCCCTGAAGGAGGCCGCCCAGGCGGGCGAGACCAGCGCGCGCGCCGCCATGGCCACCTCGACCTACGCCAAGAGCCAGTTCATCGCCCTGCAGACCCCGGTCTGGGCCGGATTGTCGGCCGAAAGCCGCCTGTCGGACGTGGTGGTCTTCTCCTCCGACCCCGCCCGCGGCCGCGGGCCCCTGGCGGAGGCTTTTCAGCAGATGGTCGCCGACGAGCAGCGCCCGGTGCTGATCGCCCGCCCGGGCCTGAAGGTCGGCGGATCGGTGGCGGTGGCCTGGGACGGCGGCAAGGAAGCCAGCCGCGCGGCGCGCCTGGCCCTGCCGCTCCTGGAAAAAGCCTCAAAGGTGGTGATCCTGGCGGCGCCCAAGGCCAGTTCCCGCAGCTTCGATCCGGGACGGCTCAAGTCCTACTATGCGGCGCGGGGCGTCGATGCCGAGGTCGACATCCTGCCCGACAGCGGCGACGCCGCGCCGGTGCTGCTCTATGCGGCGCGCAAGGCCGGAGCGGATATACTGGTGGCCGGGGCCTTCGGGCATCCCCGGCTGCAGGAGTTCATATTTGGGGGAACGACGCGCACGCTATTGAACTCTGACGAGCCGTCGCTGTTCTTATCTCATTAGCTTTCCAAGAGGATTTCCAATGACCCTGTCGCGCATCGTCATGCGGCTTGCCCGGAACCCCGGCACGGAGTTCGCCGGCGGCGACGACCACCGCGGCTATGCGCTCACCGCGCCGCTCACCGACGACGGCCACCTGGACGAGGCGGCCTACGCCAAGGCGCGCGACAACTGCACGGTGCGGCGGTTCTCGCCGGACGAGGATCCGGCCGACGGGCGGCTGGCGAAACGGGGTTCGCGCTGGTTCTTCGACTATGAGGACGAGGATGTGGCGGACGACGAGCCGCTGCACCGGCTGGGCGAGCACCGCTTCGCGGTCGGCGAATACGTCACCGTCACCGACGAGGACGGCCGGCCCCTGACCTACAAGGTCGTGGAGGTCCAGCCGGCCGGCTGAGCCTCGGCTAGACCCCGCCGTTCCGGCGGACCAGGCGTTTGACGTCGTCGAAGACGTCGTGGTGGTCGCCGGTCCTGGCCTTGACCACCGCCACGGTGATCGGGCCCGCCTTGGGGCCGGCCGCCTCGTAGCCCACCGTCTTCCAGCCGTCCTTCAGGTTGTCCTTGGCCAGGATGTAGGTGGCGCGGAAACCGCGCTTGTCGCGCGAGAAGGCCTCGCCGCGCAGGCGCACGTCGCGGGACATCCGCACCACCGCGCCGTTCTCGCCGGCGTTCACGTGGATCATGCCGACATTGACGTCGGCCTTGCCGTCATCGTCGGCGTCGATGTGGATGCCCGGCAGGTCGATGTGGGCGTGCTCGTTGCGGTCGGGGTGCGCGCCGCGGGGCGTGTCCTTGTCGTCCTTGTCGGCGTCGGCGAGTTCGTGGCCGGCGTCCTCGGCGGCCTGCCTGGCCGCCTTCTCGGCTTCGGTGGCCGAGGCGGCGGCGGCCTTGGCGTCGGCGGCCGCGGCCTTGGCGTCGCCGGCAGCGACCGTCACCTTGGCGGAGGCGGCCTCCTGGTCGGTCTGGACCTCGGCCTGCAGTTCCTGTTCGACCGGCTGCAGCGCCATCTCGTAGTTGGCGGACACCGGGATCAGGCGCAGAGACACCTGGTCGCCGTCGCGGCTCGCATAGAGGCAGGTCTTCTTGTCGGGCGAGATGCTGGTGCGCTCGAGGTCGCCCTGGTTCGCGGGACAGTCGAGCGCCGCGCGCGCGGTGGGCGGAGCTGTGGGCGCGCAGGCGGCGGCGGACATCAGCGCCAGCCCGCAGGCCGAGAGGTAGAGCAGCGGCTTCATAGCAAAAAGGCTCCAGTCCGTTCGGCTAGGAACGTGACCGGAGCCCCTTCAAATGGCGAGTGAATTCGGCGTAACTCCAGTTACGCCCTCAAGTTATTGGCCGGGACGCGAGCCCGCGCCCTCGCGCCGCGCCAGGAAGGCCAGCCGCTCGAAGAGGTGCACGTCCTGCTCGTTCTTGAGCAGGGCGCCGTGCAGCGGCGGGATCAGCTTGGTCGGATCCTTTTCCTTCAGCGCCTCGGCGTCGATATCCTCGACCATCAGCAGCTTCAGCCAGTCGAGCAGCTCCGACGTCGACGGCTTCTTCTTCAGGCCCGGCACCTTGCGCATGTCGTAGAAGATGCGCAGCGCCTCGGCGACGAGCTTCTGCTTGATGTTCGGATAGTGCACCTCGACGATCTCGTTCATCGTCTCGGCTTCCGGGAAGCGGATGTAGTGGAAGAAGCAGCGGCGCAGGAAGGCGTCGGGCAGCTCCTTTTCGTTGTTGGAGGTGATCAGCACGATCGGGCGGACCTTGGCCTTGATCGTCTCGTTGGTCTCGTAGACGTAGAATTCCATCCGATCGAGCTCCTGCAGGAGGTCGTTGGGGAACTCGATGTCGGCCTTGTCGATCTCGTCGATCAGCAGGACGGGGCGTTCCTTGCTCTCGAACGCCTCCCAGAGCTTGCCTTTCTTGATGTAGTTCTTGACGTCCTTGACGCCGATTTCACCGAGCTGGCTGTCGCGCAGGCGGGTGACGGCGTCGTACTCGTAGAGCCCCTGGTGGGCCTTGGTGGTCGACTTGATGTGCCAGGTAATCAGTGGGGCCTTCAGCGCCTTGGCGATCTCGTAGGCCAGGACCGTCTTGCCGGTGCCGGGCTCGCCCTTGATGAGCAGCGGGCGCTCCAGGGCGATGGCGGCGTTGACCGCGACCTTCAGGTCTTCCGTGGCGACATAGTCGTCAGTGCCTTCGAAACGCTGGCTCATTCGGGCTCCCGGGGCGGGCCCCAAGGCCCGCGTTCGAACAGTTGTTTGGTTGCGCCAGCCTAAAGGCAGTCACGCGTCATGCAAGCGGCTTCGCGGCGCGCGTTGTCGCGGGGCCGGATTCGGCGCTACTCAGGGGTTCCGCAACGAGGCGCCGCCGGCTTTGAACCTTGCCATCCTCCAGGCCCGAATGAGCTCCTCGCGGCTGCCCGGCAAGGTGATGGCCTCGGTGCTGGGCGAACCGATGATCGGCCGCCAGGTTGAGCGTCTGCGCCGCGCGAAGCGCATCGATAAGCTGGTGGTGGCGACCAGCACCGACCCCAGCGACGACGCCCTGGCCGCCTATTGCGAGAACCTGGACCTGTGGGTGTTCCGCGGGCCCCTGGACGACGTCCTCGAGCGGTTCCGCACCACGCTGCGCGCCTATCCGGAGGCCAGGGCCGTAGTGCGGCTGACCGCCGACTGCCCGCTGGCCGATCCCGAGCTGATCGACCGGGTGATCGACCACCATCATGCGGCCGGGGCCGACTACACCTCCAACACGCTCGGGACCCGCACCTATCCGCATGGGCTGGACACCGAGGTCATCAGGCCCTCGGCCCTGGTCGCCGCCGCCGAACAGGCCCGCGACCCCTATGAGCGCGAGCACGTGACACCTTACGTCTACCGGCGGCCGGAGCTGTTCCGCCTGGCCGGGGTGGCGCGCCACGAGTCGCTCGCCATGCTACGCTGGACGGTGGACCTTCCCGAGGACCTGGCCTTCGTGCGCGACGTCTACGCCCAGCTCTATCCGTTCGACCCGGCGTTCGACTCCGACGCCATCGCGGCCCTGCCGGTGAACACCTCGGGGGCCAAGCCGTGAGCGCGCCAGACGTGGTCCTGCGGCCCCTGGAAGAAGGCGACCGCGACCGGCTGCTCGCCTGGCGCAATCAGCCGGAGGTCGCCCGCTGGATGTACAGCGACCACCAGATCACGCCTGAGGAGCACGCCCGCTGGTTCGCCGCCGCCGTGGCCGATCCACGCCGCCGCTACTGGGTGATCGAGGCGGACGGACGGCCGGTGGGGCTGGCCAACCTCTACGACCTGTCGCCCGAGCATGCGCGGACCGCCTGGGCCTACTACCTGGCCGACCCCTCGACGCGGGGGCAGGGGATCGGGGCCTTCGTCGAATACTGGGTGATCGAGCACGTGTTCGGCGAGCTGGGCCTGAACAAGCTCTGGTGCGAGGTCTTGGTCGACAACGAGCCGGTCTGGCGGCTGCACGAAGGCTTCGGCTTCCAGCGCGAGGCCCTGTTCCGCCGCCACGTGCGCAAGGACGGGGCGCCGGCCGACGTGGTGGGGCTCGGCCTCTTGGCCTCGGACTGGGCGGCGACGCGCGCGGCGAGCCGGGCGCGGCTTGTTTCCCGGGGCTTCGAGCTTCCGGCCTAGCTGCGCCGCTTGGCGCGCGTCTTGGCGGGGGTTTTGGCGGCGGCTTTGGCGGCGCGGGCGAAGGCGCCCACGGCGTCGGCCACCTCGGCCATCACCGGTTCCCAGGCGCCGAAGCTGGGTGGCAGGAAGACCTTGGTCTTCGGGTACCAGGGATAGGTCGCGGTCCCCAGCCGCGGCCAGGCGCCGGGCGTGGAGATCAGGAAGTTCGGCACGCCGCTTGCCGCCGCCAGGTTCAGGGTGGCGTTGGAGAAGCCGACGATCAGGTCCATGGCGCAGCAGAGCGCGGTGACATCGTCGAGGTCCTGTTTCAGGTCGATGCCGGGCGGGGTCCAGATCTCGACCCCGAAATCGCGGCGAGCGGTCGCCAGCTCCTCGGCGCAGTCGCCGTACTGCAGGTTGATGAAGCTGACGCCCTTCTGCGCCAGCACCGGCGCCCAGGTCTCGAAGGGTGAGAAATAGCGGTGGCGGGAGTCCTTGTTGACCGCGCTCTTCCAGAGCAGGCCGACCTTCGGGCCGGCCGGCGCGCCCTTCAGCACTTCGCGCCAGTGGGCGACGCGGGCCGGGTCGGGGATCAGGTAGGCGTCGCGCGCCGGGAAGGCGTCGAGCGAGCGGCGGAACTCGCGCAGCAGCGAGCCCATTGGAGCCCAAAGGTCGATCCCGACGATATGCTCGACGAAGGGGATCACCCGCGTCAACCTGCCGCCGACGATATAGGTGGCGTGGGCGCCCACCTGGGCGGTCGGGAAGGCGCGCTGGAAGAGCGGGACCAAGCGGGCCTCCACGGCCAGGATCAGGCGTCCGGCGGGGCCCAGGCGCTCGATCACCTCAGGCAGCTGGCTTGCGAACAGCACCTCGTCGCCCAGGCCTTGCTCGCCGATCACCAGCAGGGTCTTGCCTTCGATGTCGCAGCCGGGCTCCCAGCGGGGGCCGTCGAACATGAACTGGGTCCGTTCGTTGAACTGCGGATGCAGGCGCGCCTCGTAGTCGTCCCAGCCTTCGCCGATGCGGCCCAGCGCCATCAGGATGGTCGAGTGAGAGAGCCGCATCATCTGGCGCTCGTCCTGGGCCAGGACGCCGGCCATCGCCGCCTCGCAGTCGACGATCGCGCCCTCCGCGTCGCCGAGCAGCAACTTGGCGTTGCCGAGGTTGTAGCGCGCCTTGGGGAAATGCCGGTCGAGCCGCAGGGCTTCCTGGAAGAACACCATGGCGTTGGCGAAGTCGCCCTGGTCAGACACCACGGTGCCCATGGTGTTCCAGAGCATTGCGATCTCGGGCGTCTTGACGATCGCCGGGCGCAGGATCTCGACAGCCTCGGCGTGACGGCCCTGGTCGCGGATCGCGCAGGCGAGGTTGTTGGAGCCTTCCGGATGTTCGGGATAGCGGGACAGGAAGTGGCGGAAAAGGCTCTCGGCCTGGGGCGTCATCCCGAGGCGGAAGGCGAGGCGGCCGAGGTCGTTGGCGATCTCGGCATGGTCGGGCAGCAGTTTCAGCGCCGATTCATAGGCCTGGATGGAATTGGCGAAGTCGCCCGCCCGCTCCAGCGCGATGGCCAGGAGATACCAGCCGAAGCCGGAGTGCTCGTCCTGCTCCAGGGCCTTAAGCGACCATTCGCAGGCGGTCTTGGCGTCTTCGGCGCGGAGCGCGTCCACCGCCCGCTGCAGCATCGGCGCGGCCGAGAGCGCCTTCAGTTCCGAGATCGCACCGTTGAGCTTGGCGAGCGCATCGGTCGATCCCGACTTGCCGAGGGAATCGGCGGTCAGCCTGGCCGGGGTCGGCGCCGCGGTCTGCAGCGCGTGGGCGGAAGTGGCGCTGGGCAGGGCCTGACGCGACATGGACGAGAGTCTCCGATGAAGTCCTGACTCCTCGGCGAACATGGCTAACGGGAGCTTAAGATCGCCGGCGAATCCCCCCTTTGCCGCGGCGCAAACGCCCTCTGCTCCGCCAGCAAGGCGACGTTAACCCCGACCGGCTTAACTCTGTCGTGCGTCGGGCCTGTCAGAAGGCGACAATGGGTCATTCGAATCGCGATGCCGGTTCGTACGCACTGAGATCGGGAGGCGGGGTTGCCGCTCAAATTGTCGCTGAAGCCCGGTGAGAAGTTCGTTCTCAACGGCGCCGTCGTCCAGAATGGCGACCGCCGGGGCGTGCTGGTGTTGCAGAACAAAGCCTCCGTCCTGCGTGAGAAGGACATCATGCAGGAAGAGGAAGTGACGACGCCGGCGCGGCGCATCTACTTCCCGGTGATGATGATGTACCTCGATGAGGCGGGGGCCGATCGCTACTACGACGAATTTGTCCGGCGGCTGACTGAATTCATGAATGTCATCGGCAATCCGGCGGTGCTTACCGAGTGCATCGAGATCTCGAAAAACTGCATGGAGCGGGAATATTACAAGGCTCTGATGCGGTGCCGGAAGCTTATGGACTACGAAGGCGAGAGGTTAGGGCATGTCCCTTCAAGCGTACCACCAGGCGGCGACGCGGGCTGAGAGCCCGCGCCAGACCGAATACCGCCTGTTTGCGCAGGTGACGATGGCGCTCATGGAGGCGGCCAAGGCCGATCCCAGCGACCTCGGCTCCCGCATCGATGCGCTGGACTGGAACCGTCGTATCTGGACGGTGCTCAGCGACGACTGCGCCAATCCCGCGAACGGCCTGCCGGCGCCGCTGCGCGCCTCGATCATTTCCCTATCCATCTGGGTCGGACGCCACACCAGCGCGGTGATCCGCCGTAGCGAAGAGATTGAACCTCTGATCGAGGTCAATCGGATGATCATGCAGGGGCTCTCCCCTGGCGCGGTCAGCGCCCAGACCGCCGCCGCCTGACCGCCAAATATCCCGAGACGATCGCACAAGGCCCGGCGCCTGGGGTTTCCTCAAGCGGCGGTTTTCCCGCGTCTGGGCGTTTTCTGCCGGGCTGGGCGGCAAGAATTGCCGGGCGCTACGGCGGGTGGGCAGGAATTGCCGGGTCTGAACGTGGATAACAGACCTATAACGATATAAAATCAATAGCTTAAAGCGCCGCCATTCGTCGCCGAAATGGCTCGAACCTTGCTTCTTACAGGACCGAGCAAAACGCTCACGGTTGTCAAAACGACGGCCGAAGACCTGAGAAAAGGACGAAGTTCCATGAGCTTTTCAGTCAACACCAATGTCGGCGCGATGGTCGCGCTGCAAAACCTCAACTCGACGCAGATGTCGCTGTCGACCACTGAAAACCGGATCAACACCGGTCTGAAGGTGGCTTCGGCGAAGGACAACGCCGCGGTCTGGGCCATCGCCCAAAACCAACGCGCGACCTCCAGCTCGCTGAATTCGGTCGTCTCTTCGCTGCAACGCGGTCAGTCGACCGTGGACGTTGCGTTGTCGGCCGGCACCTCGGTGGCTGACCTGCTGAACCAGATGAAGGAAAAGGCGCTCGCCGCTTCCGACACGACCCTGGACACGAACAGCCGTGCGGCTCTGAACGACGAGTTCACGTCGCTGCGCGACCAGATCAACAAGGTCGTGAACAACGCGGTGTTCAACGGCGGCAACATGCTGAAGTCGGGCGGCACCACGGTGCAGGCTCTGGCCAACGCTGACGCCACCTCGGTGATCACGGTCTCGTCTCAAGACCTGTCGCTCGGCGGCACGGTCCTGACCGCGTCTCTCGGTACTGGCGCCACGATCAACACGGTGACTTCGGCCACCGCCATGATCGCGACCGTCAACACCGCGATCACGAGCGTCTCGAGCGCGATGGGCAAGCTGGGTACGGGCTCCAAGGCCCTGGCCTCGCACCTGACCTTCATCCAGAACCTGCAGAACACCATCGATGCCGGTATCGGCAACCTGGTGGACGCCGATCTGGCGAAGGAAAGCGCGAATCTCCAAGCGCTGCAGACGAAGCAGCAACTGGGGATCCAGGCGCTCTCGATCGCCAACCAGTCGTCGTCGATCCTTCTCGGCCTCTTCCGCTAGGCCGACCGCGGCGGTGGGAGGGTTCGCCCTCCCACCGTCCGCTCTTTCCTCAATTGGAGCGTAGGCGCCCCAGGCGCTCACGACAGCAGAGATGGACAGCAAGGTTGCGACGGTCGCAGCCACCCCCGATCCCACACTCGGCCAAAAGCCCGCCGCGTCGCGTCCCGACACCGGGAACCCCGCGGAGAACGTCGCTCAAGGCCCGGATCCGGTGGACATGCGATTGGTCATCGAAGAGGACAAAGCCGCCGGCTCTTACGTCTACAAAACCGTCGATCGCCGCACCGGCAAGGTGCTCCAGCAGCTCCCCAGGGACCAACTCCTGAGGCTGCGCGAGGCGCTCGACTACGAAGCCGGGGACATCGTCCGCGCGAAGGCCTGATCCCGCCCCTTGGTTAGGGACGGTTTGAACCGATTGTTCCGCCCCGGCGCGCCGGCGGCGGCAAAACGCGTTCTGCGTTAACCTTCTGCTCACCACGAATCCATAGCTTCACCTCCGAGCTCGCCCAGCGACTCGTCCGACCGCGGACAGCAGGCAGGCGACAAGGAGATTGGTTCTATGGCGCTGAGCGTACATACCAACGAGGCCGCCCTCATTGCGCTTCAGAACCTGAACAAGACGAGTGCAGACCTCAGCGAGGTCCAGAATCGCATCAGCACCGGGTTGGCGATCAACAGCGCCAAGGACAACGCTTCGGTCTGGGCCATCGCCCAGGGGCAGAGGGCCGACATCGGATCGCTGGGCGCTGTGAAAATGAGCCTGGACCGGGCGACATCGATCGCCGACGTGGCCTCCACGGCCGGCGCGACGATCTCGGACCTTCTTGTACAGATGAAAGAGAAGGTGGTCGCCGCGATGGACCCGTCCATCGACACCGCCTCGCGCACCGCGCTCGACTCCGACTTCAAGTCGATCCTGCGTCAGATCAGCCAGGTCGTGCAGAACGCCAACTTCGACGGCGCGAACATGCTCGACGGCAGCGTCTCGCAGATCAAGTTCATCGCCAACGCCCAGGCCAACAGCTTCATCACCCTGTCGAGCCAGAACCTCTCGCTCGGCGGCAGCATCATCAGCGTGCCCTCGACCGCCTCGCTCAGCACCATCACCCTGGCGACCGCCGTGCTCGCTCAGTTGACCACCTCGATCAGCAGCACCAACCAGGCGCTGGGCAACCTCGGCTCGCAGAGCAAGGAAATCAGCAATCACGCGTCATTCGTCGGCCAGCTCACCGACCAGTTGACGGCCGGGGTAGGCAATCTGGTCGACGCCGACCTCGCCAAGGAGAGCGCGCGCCTGCAGGCCCTTCAGGTCCAGCAGCAACTCGGCACCCAGGCGCTGTCGATCGCCAACCAGGCGCCGCAGGTGATCCTGCAGCTGTTCAAATAAACCCTTTCCGTTGGGGCGTAAGGAACGACCCGGGCCGCTTCGGCGCCCGGGTTTTTTCTTGAGTGTTTTCAGAAGATTATTTCTTCACCGTCACGCGGTTCTTAACGAAGTCTAAGCGCTATTCGGCGCAAGCTGGGGATGCGGAGCCGTGTCCGTCGAAGGCGTGCCATGCAGATTGATCAGAGCTATGTGCTGGGGCTGTTCAATTCTTCGAACACCGACAGCCACGGCGTTATCAGCATGGATCTTTCCAGCCTGCTGACGCCTGCGCCGGCCGGATCTGCGGGCTCCAACCTTCCGGCCCGGCCGGTCGCGCCGACCGCCCCCTGGAACAGCGCCCCCGAGACCGTCAGCCAGGCGAGCGCCGCCGTGCAGAGCGCGCTGGCCGGCCACCCGCTGGTTGATGTGACCGCCGCCAAGCTCGACCTGCCCGGCGCCAGCGCCGACTACAAGAAGCTGTTCGCGCTCTATCAGGGCCTCAACACCCTGCTGGACATCGCCCAGCGGGCCTCCGCCAAGGGAAATTCGGCGCTCGACCAAGCGCAACTCCAGAAGACGTTCGCGAGCGGGCTCAAGGAGATCTCGAGCTTCGTCGACACCAGCGACTTCGAAAATCTGCGGCTTGCAGACGGCACGCTATCGAGCATCGCGGCCACCAAGCTACAGGTGGCGAAGGCGGCGACCACCTATGTCACGCCCACCGTGGCGTCCTCGGCGGCCACCTCCGTCCCCGCCTATGAGGGGAACGTACAATTCAACATATCGATCAAGCGGATCGGGATAACTCATAACGTCCCGATCGACCTCAACGGCATGGGCGCGCAGCCTCGCACCCTGGCCAATGTCGTCGGCTATGTGAACCAGCAACTGGCGGCGGCCGGCGTGGAAACGAAGTTCGGCACCCAGCGCACGGCCGGCGTGCCGAAGACGATCACCGTGGGCGGCAAGACCGTCACCCTGCCGACCAACACGCCCGACCAGTACGCGCTCAAGGTGACCGTCGGCACCGGTGAGACCGTGAACTTCAGCGCGCCTTCGACGGCCGGCGCGGTCTATCTCACCCAGACCCAGGGCGACCCCAATCCCGACAAGGATCCCACGACCAGCGACGCCGACACCTCGCAGCAGTTGCTGAAGTTCCAGACCGACACCACGAACGTCGACGCCCCGCCGCAGATTCCCGGCCAGGCGAACTTCGTCCCGGGCCGGACCTCCGCCATCACGCTCGGGCCGGAAGTGAAGACCGTCCATGCGACCCAGGTGGGGCCGGACGGTTCGGTCTATATGCTCGCCGACGTCACCGGCACGACCGACGGCCAGGCGCTCCAGGGGACCCAGGACGTCGCGTTGATGAAATACGATTCAACCGGCCAGCTGCAGTACACGCGCACGCTCGGCGCCGCCGATTCGGCGACGGGCCTTGGGCTGGCGGTCTCCGCCGACGGCAAGGTCGCCGTGACGGGATCGGTCACCGGCGCGCTCACCGGCGACGTCGAGGGCGCGCTGAACTCGGGGGCGACGGGGTCCTTCTCCAGCAACACCGACAGCTTCGTCACGCTCTACGACACGAATGGCGACGAGGTGTGGACAGAACGGCGCGGGTCGCGGCTCAACGACGAGGCCGACCAGGCGGCGTTCGGCGCCGACGGCACGGTCTATGTGACCGGCCGCGCGCAGGGCCAGATGCCCGGAACCTCGACGCCCATCGGCGGCTACGACGGCTACATCGAGGCCATCAAGACCAGCGCAACGGGCAAGCCGACGACGACCTCCGCCCAGACGTTCGGCACGACCGGGCAGGACAAGCCCGCCGGCATGGTGGTCGACGGGACCTCGGTGGTGGTCGCCAGCAACGAGGACGGCCACGCGGTCCTCCGCCGCTATGACGTGTCCTCGGGCACGCCGGTGCTGTCCTCGACCCGCGACCTGGGCGACCTCCAGGGCGGCAGCATCGCCGGCCTGGCGCTGAACGGAAGCCAGCTGGTGATCGCGGGCACGACGGCCAACGGCGCGCTCTCCGCCGGCACGGTGACGCGCGCGGCGTCCGGCGGCACAGACGCTTTCGCTGCGACGGTCTCCTCGGACCTATCGAGCAGCCCCAGCGACGCCATCGCCTACTACGGCGGCACGGGCAACGACACGGCGACCTCGCTCGCCGTGGCCAACGGCCAGGTCTGGATCGCCGGCAGCGCCGGCACGGACCTGCCGGGCCAGCCGGCGGTGGGAACCAAGGACGGCTTCCTCGCCAAGCTCAACGTGGCCACGGGCTCGATCGACTGGTCGCAGCGCTTCACCGGCAAGGACAACATGGCCGCCCCGTCGACGATCGCCTTCGATCCGACCGGCGCCAGCGTGCTCGACCGCCTTGGCCTGCCCAGCGGGACGTTGGACCTCTCCGACTCCCAACAACTGATGGCGCAGAGTTCGCTGCGCCCCGGCGACCAGTTCACGGTCAAGCCCGGCGACAGCAGCATCGCGCGGACCGTCACCATCGATCCCGGCGAGACGCTGAAGACGCTCGCCACCAAGATCCAGCGCGCGTCCGGCTTCGAGGCAACGGTGACCGTGGGGACCTCGCTGGACGGCCACCAGGCGCTGCACATCACCCCGGCCAACCCGCGTATGACGATCGAGATCGGCGCCGGGACGGCCGACAAGAACGCGCTCGCGATCCTCGGGATTCCGGAAGGCGTCGTGCGCACCACCATGGCGAACAACGCCGGCGCCAACGTGCCCGCCGATGGCAAGAGCCAGCTCTATGGCCTGGGCCTCTCCAGCACCCTGAACCTCAATGACGCTTCGCAGATCAGCCACGCCCTGGCGCAGGTCTCGGCGGCCATGGGGATCGTCCGTTCGGCCTACCAGGGCCTGGTGACTGCGGCCTCGCCCAAGACCGCGGCCAGCACGGCGGTGAACAATGGCAGCGCTTCCAACCCCGTGCCGGCCTACCTGACCGCCCAGATCGCCAATCTGCAGGCCGGCCTCGCGCGCCTGACCGGCGGAACCTCCGCCTGACCTCCGCTGTCCCGGCGCCTTGAATCGGGCGCGGACGGGGTCTAGCCAGGGTCATGGACTTCCTCAAGGACCGCAGGATCGTGCTGGTGTTGGCCGGCGCCGTCGTGGCGCTGCTGGCTGGCCTCGCGATCGCCTGGGCCCTGGTCGGCGGACATCGCGGCGAAGCGACCCCGCCGTCGCCGGCCTCCCAGGCCGGGCTGGTGATCGATTCCGCCGATGTCGCCGACGGGCGCATGGACCCCACCAAGCCGTTGCGCTGTTTCGTGGCCGGCCAGCCGGTGGGTGAGCTGACGCTGGCCGAGTGCGCCAAGCGCAACGGCGTCTCGACCGACGCGCTGGACGTCGGCGTCGACCCGACCGGCGCGCTCGCCGCCGCCGATCCCGCCGGCGCCGTGTTGACGCCCCTGCCGCCGCCCCAGGCCAGGAGCGCGGACGAAGCGCCGGCCGAAGCCGCGCCGGCCCCCGTGGCCCTGCCGCAGGTCGTCAGCGGGTCTCCCGGCGCCTGCTGGCGCTACGCCGAGGGCCAATGGCGCAAGCTCCCGGCCGAGATGGCGCTCGGCGCCTGCGCCCAGACCCTGTTTTCCGGACGCTGCGAACGGGCAGGGGAGGCCGCCTACGGCCGCTGGCGCGAGCAGACGCTGCGCCTGGTGGCGGGGCGCGTGGAGATCTCCACCGACAACCACAGTTTCCGCACCCTCATCGACCAGCCCGGCTGCAGTGGGTCGCCGGCGGGCTGACGCTCGCGCATCCCGGCGGGCTTGTGTAGGATTCGGCGTATGCATCGCCTCGCCCTGATCGCCGCCGTCGCCGCCTCGGCCGCCCTGTCCGCCTGCAGCCAGCGCACCGAGCCGCCGGGCGACGCCGGCATCTGCTACCACGTGGTCCCGCAGAAGGGCGGCAAGCTGAAGTACAACAAGCTGGTCGCCGCCCCGAACCTGGAGACTTGCGCGGCGAACCTGGAGGCCATGCGGCTGAAGTTCCTGCGCATGGGCGGTACGCAGCAGGACATCTACGGCGCCTATCAGGCCAACTTCCTGTTTCTGCAGCAGGAAGGCGTGCTGACCTCGACCAGCCTCGAAGGTCCGCGCTACGTGGCCCTGGTGCGCACGGGCGACGGGCGGCTGGCGATCCCGGGCGCGATGCCTCAGGGGCCATCGCAGTAGGTCGGCGTGATCGGCCGCAGCGAATGCCTGTGGACGGTTCCCTTGGAATGTGAACGGAACGGGAACAAAGTCCTTGCTCAACTGTCAATGGCCCGCTAGCGTGCCCGCGGGCCGGGAGGCCCGGATTTGACGAAGAATGGGGCTGACAGCCCGCAACCACGGAAGCTTAGGACATCGACATGGCGGGCAGCGTCAACAAGGTCATTCTGGTGGGCAATCTCGGGGCCGACCCCGAAATCCGCTCGCTCACCTCCGGCGATCGGGTGGCGAACCTCAGGATCGCGACTTCGGAATCCTGGCGGGACCGTAGCTCGGGCGAGCGCAAGGAAAAGACCGAATGGCACCGGGTCGTGGTCTTCAACGAGAACATCGTGAAGGTCTGCGAGCAGTACCTGCGCAAGGGCGCGAAGGTCTATGTCGAGGGCGCGATCCAGACGCGCAAGTGGACCGATCAGGCCGGCGCCGAGAAATATTCGACCGAGATCGTGCTGCAGAAATTCCGCGGCGAGCTGACCATGCTGGACGGCCGCGGCGAGAACGCGGGCGAGGGCGACACCGGCGGCTACAACGGCGGCTTCTCGTCCGGCCCGCGCGCGCAAACCGCCGCGCCGCGCGAGGATTTCTCCGCCGACCTGGACGACGAAATCCCGTTCTAGACGGGGTCTCCGGAACCGGCCGGCGGGATCAGCCCGCCGGATCGGCCGGGCAGTTGTCGCCCAGGCGCTTGGCGTCGGTGCTGGCGCGGACCGGCACCGACAGGCCGCCGATCTGCGGCACGATGCGCGCCTCGATATGCATGGTGTCGCTGCTGAAGGTTCCCTGACCCGAGATCGGGATCGCCGGGCCGTCGCGGGTGGCGCACGTGCCCTGCAGCTTGATCTTGCCGCCCCCAACCTCCTTGGTGGGATAGGTGCAGGTGTAGATGTGGTTGATCTTGCCTTCCATGAACTTGGCGACGTCGGCGGGCTTGATGCAGCGCCGCTCGGTCTTCTGGGTGGGGAAGGGCGAGGTGACCTTGCTGATGGTCTCCCAATAGCCCGGACTGATGGCGCTCTGGGCCGCGGCGGGGCCGGCGAGCGCCAGTGTCAGGGCGAAGGGCGCTGCGAGCAGCGGGGCGGCGAGCCTGGGGGTCAATCGTCTCATCGTCTCACATCAGCGCATGGGATTGCGGCGGAGTTGGGGGCGGGATGGGTCAATCTCAAGGGCCAATCTCAGGGGACCGGATCCTCGCCCGCCGGCGGCGTTCCGGGCGGGGCCAGGGCGGCCTGGTTGGCCTCGCGAACCTGCTGTCCGGCCTCGTCGTAGAGGAACGGCAGGAAGGCGTAGCGGCGTCCCCGGGTGACCGGCGTCGCCTCGTGCTGCAGGCCGCAGGCGAAGACCACCGCGCCGCCGGTCGGTGGGCGATAGGTGCGGCGGCCGAACTCCGGGAACCGCAAGTCGCCGCCTTCGAACCCCTCGGCGTTGAGGTTGATCGAACAGGCGAACTTGCGATGCGCGGTGCCAAGGCTCTCGTTGTCCCGGTGCGGCCGGAAGTAGCCGCCATCGGCGGCGTCGTAGCAGGCCACGATGTAGCGCTCGATCCGGGTCGCGCGGAACTGGAAGACCTTGGTCACCTCCGGGATCAGCCGGCGGCGAATCCGCATCAGCAGCTCCTGCTTCAGCGCCGGATCGGAGATGGTGAAGTCCCGGCGGCGCTTGAAGTCGTCCAGCACGCCCACCGTGCGGCCATCGACGTCGCGCATGACGCCTGACGGCGCGCCACCGTCGGCCTCGTAGAGGGCGATGAGCCGCTCGCAGAGGTCCGGCTCAAAGATGCGCGGGGCGATCAGCACCGGGGCGTTGAGCTCCACGCCGGCGTGGGCGTCCAGGGGCGCCAGGCGCTCGATCGCGCTCAACAGGGCCGCGCCCTCGGCGATGGGGAAGGCGCACAGGACCCGCAGCATCGGGTCCAGCAGCAGCCAGAAGGGCGTCTCCCGGCCGGCTGGGTCGAGGGCGCCGTAGAGTCGGCTGACTTCGCCGTCTGCGTCGAAGAGCCAGCGCAGGCCAACCGACCAGTTGCGCGCCTTGGCGATGGACTCCGCGTCGCGGATCACCACGAAGGCGGCCAGGTTCGCATCGTCGAAATGGGCGCGGCTGGCTTCGAGGGCGGCGAAGGCGGCCTCGCGGCCCGGGCCGGACGGGGGCAGGAAGCCCAGCAGCAGGTAGCGCCCGGCCGTGGTGTTGAAATGGAAGTTGGGGTTGCTCGGCGAGGGCGTGGAGAACCAGGGCGCAGGATCGCCGGGCGCGAACGGCGGCGCCCAAGGCTCGGTGGCGAGGCTTGCGTCCATCAGGCGGCGGGCTCCGTAAGCGCGCCGACCCGTTGTTCATAGGCCGCAAGCACCTCAGCGCCCGCCTCGTCGTAGAAGAAGGGCAGGAAGGCGTAGCGCTGACCGGCGGTGACGCGGGTCGCCTCGTGCAGCAGGGCGCAGGAGAACACCACCGCCCCGCCCGGCGGCGGGCGGTAGGTCCGCGGGCCGAATTCCGGAAAGCGCAGGTCGCCGCCTTCGAAGCTGTCGTTCAGGTTGATCGAGCAGGCGAATTTGCGGTGCGCCGTGCCGAGCGTCGTGGAATCCCGGTGCGCGTGAAAGACCGCTCCGTCCGCGGCGTCGTAGCAGCTGACCACATAGCGCTCGATGCGGGTCACGTCGAAGCCGAGGCCGCGGGCGATGAGCGGGAAGAGACGCCGCTCGAGCCGGTCGCGCAGGACAGCCTGCAGGTCTTCATCCGTGACCAGTATGTCCCGGCGCTTCTTGAGCTCGTCCATTACCGCGACGGTGCGGTCGCCCGCGTCGCGCATCACGCCGGTGAACCGCCCGCCATCGGCCTTGTGCAGGGCGATGAGCCGCTCACAGAGTTCGGGCTCGAAGATGCGCGGGGCGATCAGCACAGGGGCGTGCAGCGGGACGCCCGCATGCATCTCCGGCGCCTGCAGCCGCCGCAGGAAGTCGAAGATCGTCGTGGCGCTGGCGAGCTGCACCCGCCCCATGGCCCGCAACGTCGGGTCGAGCAGCAGCCACATCGGGCTTTCCGTCCCGTCGGGGGCAAGCGCGCCATAGAGCCGGCTCACCGCGCCGTCGAGGTCGAGGAACCAGCGCAGGCCGCGCATGTCTTTCGCCGTCGCCGCTGTCGTCGGGTCGCGGGTCACCACGAAGGCGCTCATCCGCTGGTCGTCGAACTGCGCCTGGTTCGCCGAGAGCGTGCGCAGGGCTTCGGCTGCCGCGGGCTCGTCGTCCTTCGGCAGGAAGACCATCAGTACATAACGGCCGGCCGCCGTGTCGAAGACGAACTCCGGACTGGAGGGCGTGGGCGCCTTGAACCAGGGCGCGGGCTCGCCGGGCATAAGCGGCATAGAGACTGGGGTCCTTATCGAAGCTGCTTCTTAGGACGCCACCGGCCGCAGGTCACCGCCTGTCTCCAAGGCCCGGCCGCGCTTGCCTCGCACGTGCGCGCGTACGCGCTCGCGAAAGTTGGCTTTGCGGGCTTCCGAATGCTATTCATGACCCCCACATAAGCAGTCCGATTCTAACGGCTAAATCCCCGCCTTGACCGACGAAAACACCACGCCTCCAGCCGACCGGCATGGGGGCATCGCCCCTATCGCGATCGAAGACGAGCTGAAGCGCTCCTACCTCGATTACGCCATGAGCGTGATCGTGAGCCGGGCGCTGCCGGACGTGCGCGATGGCCTGAAGCCCGTTCACCGGCGCATCCTGTTCTCGATGAGCGAGCAGGGGCATACCCCCGACCGCTCTTACGTGAAATCCGCGCGCGTGGTCGGCGACGTGATGGGCAAGTACCATCCGCACGGGGACCTCGCGATCTACGACACACTGGTCCGGATGGCGCAGCCGTTCTCCATGGGCCTGCTGCTCATCGACGGGCAGGGCAATTTCGGCTCGGTGGACAACGATCCGCCGGCCGCCATGCGCTACACCGAGTGCCGCCTGACCAAGGCGGCCATGTCGATCCTGGCCGACCTCGACAAGGACACCGTCGACTTCAAGGACAACTACGACGGCTCCGAGCATGAGCCGGTGGTGCTGCCGAGCCGGGTGCCAAACCTGCTGGTCAACGGCGCGGGCGGCATCGCCGTCGGCATGGCCACCAACATCCCGCCGCACAACCTCGGCGAAGTGGTCGACGCGTGCCTGGCCTATATCGACGATCCGGAGGTCACGCTCGAGGCGCTGCTGGACATCGTGCCCGGCCCCGACTTCCCGACCGGGGGCCAGATCATCGGCCGGACCGGCGCGCGCAACGCCCTGATGACCGGCCGCGGCTCGGTGATCATGCGCGGCGTGGCGACCATCGAGGAGATCCGCAAGGAACGCGAAGCGATCATCATCCACTCGATCCCCTACCAGCTGAACAAGGCCGGGCTGGTGGAGCGCATCGCCGAGCTGGTGCGCGAGAAGCGGGTCGAGGGCATCTCCGACCTGCGCGATGAGAGCGACCGGCAGGGCATGCGCATCGTCATCGAGATGAAGCGCGACGCCAGCGCCGAAGTGATCCTGAACCAGCTCTACCGCTACACCCCCCTGCAGTCGTCGTTCGGCGTGAACATGCTGGCGCTGAACCGCGGGCGGCCCGAGCAGATGGGCCTGCGCGACATGGTCACCGCCTTCGTGGATTTCCGCGAAGAGGTGGTCGAACGGCGCACCAAGTTCGAGCTGTCCAAGGCCCGCGACCGGGGCCACGTGCTGGTCGGCCTGGCGATCGCCGTCGCCAATATCGACGAGTTCATCCACATCATCCGCTCGTCCAAGGACCCGGCCGAGGCCCGCGAGCGGCTAATCGCCAAGGATTGGCCGGCGGGCGACATGCTGCCTCTGGTCGAGCTGATCGCCGATCCGCGCACCCTGGTGATCGACGGGAACAAGATCCGCCTGTCGGACGAACAGGCCCGCGCGATCCTGGCGCTGACGCTCTCGCGCCTGACCGGCCTGGGCCGCGACGAGATCTTCGGCGAGGCCCAGACGCTGGCGGACGCCATCCAGGGCTACCTGGAGCTGCTGGCGTCACGGGACGCGATCATGGCCATTGTGCGCGCCGAGCTGATGGAGGTCCGCGAGGCCTACGCCGTCCCGCGCCGCACGGAGATCGTCGAAGGCGACGCCGACGTCGAGGACGAGGACCTGATCGCCCGCGACGACATGGTCATCACCGTGACCCACGGCGGCTATGTGAAGCGCACCCCGCTGTCGATCTACCGCACCCAGCACCGCGGCGGCAAAGGCCGCTCGGGCATGTCGACCAAGGACGAGGATGCGGTCACCCGGGTGTTCTCGGCCAATACCCACACCCCGATGCTGTTCTTCTCCTCCGGCGGCAAGGTCTACAAGCTGAAGGTCTGGCGCCTGCCGATCGGCACGCCGACCTCGCGCGGCAAGGCTTGGGTCAACATCCTGCCCATCGAGCCCGGCGAGAGCATCACCTCGATCCTGCCGCTGCCCGAGGACGAGGCGACCTGGGAGCAGTACGACGTGATGTTCGCCACCCGCTCGGGCGGGGTGAGGCGAAACAAGCTCTCCGACTTCGTCGACGTGCGCCGCAACGGCAAGATCGCCATGAAGCTCGACGAGGGCGACAGCATCATCGGCGTCGGCACCTGCAACGCCGGCGTCAACGACATCCTGCTGACCACCGCGCTTGGCCGCTGCATCCGCTTTGCGACCGAAGAGGTCCGCGTCTTCGCCGGCCGCGATTCGACCGGTGTACGGGGAATCCGCCTGGCCGAGAGCGACCAGGTGATCTCCATGGCCATCCTTCGGTCGATCGCCGCGACGCCCGACGAGCGGACGGCCTACGTCAAGCACGCCAACGCCATGCGCAAGGCGCGCGGCGAGGCCGTCGAAGGCGACGAGTCGCCGGCCGTCGAGGACGAGGACGTCGAGGCCGGCGAGGGCATCGAGGCGCTGTCGGTCGAGCGGATCGCCACCCTGGAGGCGGCCGAGGAGATCATCCTGACGGTCTCCACCGAGGGCTTCGGCAAGCGCACTTCGGCCTATGAATTCCGCCGCACCGGCCGGGGCGGCCAGGGGCTGCTCGCCCAGGACCTCACCAAGAAGGGCGGTAAGCTCGCGGCCTCCTTCCCCGTGGACGAGTTCGACGAGATCCTGCTGGTCACCGATCAGGGCCAGCTGATCCGGACGCCGGTCAGCCAGGTCCGCATGGTCGGCCGCAACACCTCCGGAGTCACGATCTTCCGCACGGCGCCGGACGAGCATGTGGTCTCCGTCGAGCGCCTGGCCGACACCGGCCAGGATGAGGACGTGGACGCCGTCGAGGGCGACGACGACGCGCCGGGTTCGGACGAGCCGGACATCGACGACGCCCCCGAGGCCTAGGCGCCGAGGACCTCCTTCAGGAACGCGACGATACGCGGCCAACTGTCTTCGCGGGCCGCGGCGTTGGTGCTCACCGACCCGCCGAAGCGGCCCAGCATCCGACGCGCCGGGTGGCCCAGCGGGATCGGCGCGCCGAAGGCCAGGTGCCCGGCGTCGGGATAGTCCAGATGCACGACCCGATGCGTAAAGCCCCTGGCGTCGAGCCGGCCGGTCACAGCGCGCGACATCTGCGAAGCGTCCCACATGCTGTCGCGGCCCCCGGAAACCAGCAGGACGGGGCCGCCGATCGCCTCGACGGGAATCGTGGCGGCCTCGGTGTTGTCGGCCGCCGCCAGGCTCTTGGCGTAGAAGGCGCCGAGCGAGGCGAAGGGGTTGGGCATGCCGCGGTAGGCGACGAACGGAAGCTCGCGGCCTTGGTGGGTCCAGGACGACACCCTGGCCCAGCTGCGGCGATTGATGCCCTGCCAGCCGACATGGGTCGCCGCGCCGACCACCACCGCCTTGATTTGCGGCCAGCGGCTGGCGAACTGCAGGGCCGCCTCTGCGCCCTTGGATGCCCCGACGACGCCAATGCGGTCCGCATCGACGCTGTCCTGCGCCGCCAGCCAGGCCAGGGCGCGGCCGAAGGTCTCCAGCGGGATCGCCTCCAGGGCGTCGGGAAGGCCGACCTCGTTGAAATAGGCGACGGCCAGGGTCGGGAAGCCGGCCATGGCCAGGGCGGCGGCCAAGATCCGAGCGCCTTGCAGGCCGCCCTCCGATCCGCCGAGCGCCATCATCGCCGGCCGACGCCGCGCATCCTCGGGGGCGAACAGCTCCGCCACCAGCCCCGGTTCGCACACGGCGCTCCGTCTAACCCCTTCGGGAACCCAGACTGGCGGTGTCTTCCGCGATCCCGCCAAGACTGTCCCCGCACCCTCCGCCGCAACTTTGAGCTTGCCATAGCCGCGCGCGGCGGCGAAAGGCGAAAGACCGGTTGTTGGGGGACCTAGCCGCATGATCCGTGTCGGGCTCTATCCGGGCACCTTCGACCCGATCCACAACGGCCACACCGACATCATCGGCCGCGCCGTGAAACTGGTGGACAAGCTGGTCCTGGGCGTCGCCATCAACACCGGCAAGGGGCCGATGTTCACGCTGGAGGAGCGGGTGGCGATCGTCGAGGAAGCGGTGGCCCCCCTACGCAGCCGCGCCGAGATCCTGGTCCAGCCGTTCGAGGGCCTGACCATGCACTTCGCCCGCGAGGTCGGAGCCGGCATCATCGTCCGCGGTCTGCGCGCCGTCGCCGACTTCGAATTCGAATTCCAGATGACCGCCATGAACCAGCAGCTCGACCGCGAGATCGAGACCGTCTTCCTGATGGCCGACCCGCGCCACCAGGCGATCGCCTCGAAGCTGGTGAAGGAGATCGCGGTTCTGGGCGGCGACGTCACCAAGTTCGTCAGTCCCAGCGTCAAGGACCGCTTGCTGGCCAAGGCCGGCCGTCATTGATTCCGCCGCTGGCGCCGCGCGCGCCGGGCCATTACGAGTGATCCCCATGAGAACCGTCCTGCTTGCCGCCTGTGTCGCGGCCGTCGCCGTCACCGCCGCTGCCGCCGCCGCGCCGAAGAAGCCGCCCGTGGCCGCCGCCGCCAAACCCGCCGCGCCGAGCGCGCCCGGCCCGGCCGACTGGCGGGCCCCCGACCCCAACGACGTCTTGGTCATCGACACCAACAAGGGCCGCATCCTGGTGGAGATGGTCCCGGAAGCCGCGCCGCAGCACGTCGCGCGGATGCGCGAGCTGGCGCATGAGAATTTCTTCGACGGCCTGCGCTTCTTCCGGGTGATCGAGGACTTCATGGACCAGACCGGCGACCCGCAGAACAACGGCCAGGGTGGCTCGTCCAAGCCCAATGTGCCGGCCGAATTCATGTTCCGCCGCGGCCCCGAGACCCCCTTCGTGCTGGCGGCCGACCAGTCGGTGGCCGAGATCGGCTTCGTCAAGTCGCTGCCCGTGATGAGCCAGTCGATGGCCCTGGGGGCGCTCACCAAGGACCAGAAGGTCAACGCCTGGGGCCTCTATTGCCCGGGCGTCGCCGGCATGGCGCGGGATGACAATCCGGACTCCGGCAACAGCCAGTTCTTCCTGATGCGCGGACCCTTCCCGTCGCTTGAGCGCAAATACACCGCCTGGGGCCGGGTGATCAGCGGCCAGGACGTGGTCCGGGCGATCAAGGTGGGCGAACCGGTCGCCGATCCGCAGGACCGCATGGAACGGGTTCGCCTGCTCGCCGATTTGGCGGAGAAGGATCGCCCGAAGGTCCGGGTGATCGATCCGAAGGGGCCCTGGTTCAAGGCCGAAATCGAACGCCTGCGCGCGGCCAAGGGCCCGGCCCTTTCCGCCTGCGACATAAACATTCCTGCCGAGGTGCAATGATGGACGACGAGAACACCCTGATCCTGGAGCTGGCCACCGGACCCGTGACCATCAAGCTCCGCCCCGACCTCGCGCCACAGCATGTGGAGCGGATCAAGGAGCTGGCCCGCGAGGGCTTTTATGACGGCGTCGTCTTCCACCGCGTCATCCCGGGCTTCATGGCCCAGGGCGGCGACCCGACGGGCACCGGCTCAGGCGGGTCGAAGAAGCCGAACCTGCCGGCGGAATTCTCCAAGGAGCCGCACGTGCGCGGGGTCTGCTCGATGGCCCGGACCGCGAACCCCAACTCGGCCAACAGCCAGTTCTTCATCTGCTTCGACGACGCCCGCTTCCTGGACAATCAGTATACGGTCTGGGGCGAGGTGACGGACGGCATGGAGCACATCGACGCCCTGCCGAAGGGCGAGCCGCCGCGCGATCCGGGCGAGATCATCTCCATGAAGGTCGCCGCGGACGCCTGACGGGCGCCGCGATGGCCGCCCGCCTGAAAGTCTTCGTCACCTCCGACGGGCTCACCGACTACGTCGTGGCGGTGAGCTCGCGGGCCAAGGCGCTGGCGGCCTGGGGCGTGCGGCAGGACGTCTTCAAGGAGGGCGCGGCGCACGAGACCGACGATCCCGCGCTGGTGAAGGCGGCCACCGCGCGGCCCGGCGAGGTGCTGCGCCGGCCCGCGGGAACGCGAGGCGCGCTGGCGGACCTGAAGCCCGCGAAGGCCGCCAGGCCCAAGGGACCCACGAAGGCCCAGCTCGGGAAGGTTTCCGACCTCGAGGCCAGGCTGGCGGCGCTCGACGCCGAGCACGGCCGAGCCCTGGCGGCGTTGGATCGCGAACGCGCCGCGCTCGACCGGCGGGCCGAGGCCCTGACGTCGCGCCACGCGGCGCAACGCAAGGCCCTGGACGCCGCGCTCAGGGCCGCGCGATCGGCGCTAGGGTGACCGCTACCGGAAAGTGATCCGAACCGAGGTACGGCCCGCGCTCCACCTTCACTGTCGCCCAGCCCGAGCCGGCGTAGACGTGGTCGATGGGCAGCACTGGGATGAGGGGGCGCCGATAGGCGGCGATGGGCCAGGTGAACACCGCCCGCGTGCGCCGGATCAGGCCGAGGTCGCGGTCATCCCGCTGGCGGGCGAACGACCAGGGCGTGGAGTTGAAATCGCCGGCCAGGATGGTGGTCGCGGCCGGATAGCTGCGGACGATCGGCAACAGCAGGTCGTGGTCGCGCTTGAGCGTCGGATGCGACGGCCAGGGCGCGTGCACCCCGAGCACGGTCACGGGACCGGCCGCCGAGGCGACGACGACGCCGTTCAGCTCCATCGGCCCCGTCGGATTGTCCTCCGGAATGATCGCCGCCAGCGGACGGCGGGGCGTGAACAGCATGACGCCGGAGCGGCCCGCCACCGACCACCAGCCGGCGCTGGAGAGCGCGTTGAGCACTCGGGAATTAGCTTCTTCGACCACCAGGACGTCGGGCTTTTCGACCTTCAACCAGGCGAGAAGGCGCCCCTCGCCGTTGCGGCCGCTCCAGGCGTTGAACTGGATCACGCGGAACGCGGGCCCCGCGCCCGCCGCCGCCCTGGGCCCCGTGGACCGCAGATATTCCGGCGCCATCAGCAGTCCGGCCGCGAAGATGCAGGCGAGGCCCGCCACGGCGACGGCGGCGCGCAGCCGTCCGGCGAAGATGAACGCCATCAGGGCCGTGATGACGCCAACCGCGAGATAGACGACCGCGAAGTGGGTGAAGAGGTCCCACGTCGGGTTCCAGCGTCCCAGCTGGGCCAGGGCCGCGGCGAGGGCGCACAGGCTCGCGCCTACCAGGAACGGCGGCCCGAGGAGGGCGGTGAGCACGAGTCGCGACGAGGACATTCGCCGACTGCCTAGCACGGCCCGCGACTTGACGGGAAAGGCCGCGCATGGCCTTCACCCGCCTTCCATGCAGCTCGCCGACTTCGATTTCGACCTTCCCGAGGACCGCATCGCGCTAAGGCCCGCAAAGCCTCGGGATTCCGCGCGCCTGCTGGTGGTCGCGCCGGGCGCGCCGCTGCGCGACCTGGCGGTGAGCGACCTGCCGGGCGAGCTGCGCGCCGGCGACGTGCTGGTGCTGAACGACACCCGCGTCATCCCCGCGCGGCTGAAGGGCGTTCGCCATCGCGGCGAGAGCCAGGTGGCTGTGGAGGCGACGCTGCACCGCCGGCTCGCCGGCCACCGGTGGACCGCCTTCATGCGCCCCGGCAAGCGGCTGGCCGAGGGTGACCGGGTGGTGTTCGGCGAGGCCTCCGACCGGGCCTGCTTCCTGGGCGCGCTGGACGCCACGGTGATCGGCAAGGGCGAGGGCGGCGAGGTGATGCTGAGCTTCGACCTCTCCGGCCCTGACCTCGACGCGGCCATAGCCGAGCGGGGAGCCATGCCGTTGCCGCCATATATCGCCGCCAAGCGCGCCGAGGACGAACAGGACCGGCGAGACTATCAGACGGTCTACGCCGAAGAGGACGGCTCGGTGGCGGCGCCGACTGCCGGCCTGCATTTCACGCCGGAGCTTTTCGCGCGGCTGGCCGAGGCGGGCGTCGAGACCGCTTTCGTCACCCTGCACGTGGGCGCGGGCACCTTCCTGCCGGTGAAGACCGAAACGCTGGCCGAGCATCGGATGCATCCGGAGTGGGGCGAGGTGGATGCGGCCACGGCGGCGCGGCTGAACGCGGCGCGGGCGCGTGGCGGCCGGATCGTCTGCGTCGGGACCACCTCGCTTCGGCTGCTGGAGTCCGCCACGGGCGAGGACGGCGCGATCGGCGCCTTCGAGGGCGAGACGGCGATCTTCATCACGCCCGGCTATCGCTTCCGGGCGGCCGACGGGCTGATGACTAACTTCCATCTGCCGAAATCGACCCTGTTCATGCTGGTGTCGGCTTTCGCCGGCCTCGAGGCGATGCGCGCGGCCTATGAGCACGCGATCGCCGACGGCTACCGGTTCTATTCCTACGGCGACGCGAGCCTGCTCTGGCGGGCGGCCTGATGGCGGCCTTTCCGTTCAGTATCGCGGCGACCGATGGCAAGGCCAGGACCGGGGTTCTCGCGACCCCACGGGGTGAGATCCGGACTCCCGCCTTCATGCCGGTCGGCACCGCCGGCACGGTGAAGGCGCTGACTGTCGACCAGGTCGCCGCGACCGGCGCGGACATCATCCTGGGCAACACCTACCACCTGATGCTGCGGCCCACGGCCGAGCGGGTGGCGCGGCTCGGCGGCCTGCATCGGTTCATGCGCTGGGAGAAGCCGATCCTGACGGACTCCGGCGGCTTCCAGGTGATGTCGCTGTCGAAAATCTCCAAGGTCACGGAAGAGGCGGTGACCTTCCAGAGCCATATCGACGGCTCGAAGCATGTGATGACCCCCGAGCGCTCCATAGAGATCCAGGCCGACCTGCTGGGCTCCGACATCGTCATGCAACTCGACGAATTGGTGTCGCTGCCGACCACGGAAGATCGAGCCGCCGAGGCCACGCGCCGTTCGGCGCGCTGGGGCGAGCGGTCGAAGGCTGCCTTCGGGACGCGCGACACCCAGGCCCTGTTCGGGATCCAGCAGGGCGGCATGTCGGAGGCGCTCCGCGGCGAGAGCGCAAACCGCCTGACCGACATCGGCTTCGACGGCTATGCGATCGGCGGCCTGGCGGTGGGCGAGGGGCACGAGGGGATGGTCGAGGTGCTGGAGTATGCGCCGGCGATGCTGCCTCCGGAGCGGCCGCGCTACCTGATGGGGGTCGGCAAGCCGATCGACATCGTCGAGGCCGTCGCGCGCGGCGTGGATATGTTTGATTGCGTCCTGCCGACGCGGTCGGGGCGTCATGGCCAGGCCTGGACCTGGGAGGGTTCGGTCAACCTCAAAAACGCCCGCTTCGCCGACGATGACACGCCGATGGACGCCACCAGCGCGTGCCCGGCCAGCCGCGACTATTCCAAGGCCTATCTGCACCACCTGGTGAAGTCCGAGGAGATCCTCGGCCAGGTGCTGCTCTCCTGGCACAACCTGGCCTTCTTCCAGCAGCTGATGGACGCCCTGCGCTCGGCGATCGCCGAGGGCCGGCTGGACGCGTTCCGCAAGGCGTTCGCCGCTCGCCAGGCCAGCCGTTGAGCGCCGCGCGCGAGCCTGGCCTCGCGGCGCCGGCCCGGTGGATCTTCGCCGCGGCGCTCGGCCTCTATCTCGCCATCGCGGCCTGGCTCGTCTGGCGCACCTCGATCCTCGAACCCTATTCCGACATGTTCGACTGGATCGCGCGCCATGAGCGCTTCCGCGCGGACGGCGACCTCGGGCGCTATCTCTGGGCGCCGCACAATTTCCATCACCTGGTCTGGACCTTCGCGATCCTCGACCTCGACACTCGGGCTTTTGGGGCCAGCAGCTACCTGTTCCTGGCGATGGGCGTGCTCTGCCTGGCCGGGACGGCGGCCCTGCTGGCCTGCGCCGCCGGGGCGGCGGCGGGGCGGGGCCTCAGGCTGATCGGAGCCGGCGGCGCAGTGGCCTTGAGTGCGATGGGTTGCCATGTCCTGGACGCCAGCGCCGACATCAACACCACCTATCTCCACGCCCTGGTCTTCGCCGTCGCAGCGATCGTCCTGGCGACCGCGCCGGGCGAGCGCGCGCCGCTCCGGCGAGGGGGTGTGCTGATCTGCGCCGTGGCGGCGGGCCTCGGCAGCGCGGCGGGGTTGGCCGTCTGGCCGGCGCTCCTGCTCGTCGCTTGGCGGGCCGGCGATCGGCGCTGGGCCGTCGCCGTCGTGATCACGGGCATCGCCTTCAGCCTGATCTATCTGCTGGGCCAGGCTGCGCCGGCCAGCCCGATGACGGCAGGCGGCCTGACGCGCCTCGCCGAAGCGGTCGCGCTCTTCGTCAACTACCTGGGCCTGCCCTGGGTGCGCGGCATCCCGGGGTTGGGCTGGCTGGTGGGCGTGATGGTGCTGGGCCTGTCGCTGGCCGCGCTGATCGGCAAGGGCGGACGGGACGCGGCCTGGCCCGAACGGACGGCGCTCGGCCTGATCCTCTTTTCCCTCACCACCGCGGTGATGGCCGGCGTGGCGCGCACGGGCGCGACCGCCGCGGACTTCGTGCCGATGCGCTACGCGGTCTTCCTGATTCCCTTGCAGGTGGGCTTGTGGATCCTGGCGCTGCCCTACCTGCGGCGGGCCTGGGAACGGCGGCCCCGGCCGATGGAGGGCCTCGTGGTGGGCGCGGCGGCCCTGATGCTCGTCCACCAGGGGCTGATGGCGGCCTATGCGGTCAGCGCCCATGACACCACGCTCGCCCTCATCGCCGACTTCCGGGCCGGCCAGCGCAGCGCCGCGATGCTCCCGACGATCTATCCGGACCTCGCCAAGGCGCAGGCGCTGAGCGACCGGATGCGGCGTCAGGGCCTCTACCAGCGGGAGCTTCGCCCCGACCCGCCGCCGGCTCAGCGGATCGGGTACTTCGGCTTCATGGACTGATCGACCACCGGGGCGCCGGCCAGTTGGTGCGAGGGCGTCGCCGGGGGATCGCAGCCCTTGGCTTCGCCGAGACCCTTCAGATAGGCGCGGCGCACGGCGCCGGCGGTGATCGCCTGCTGCACCAGGCGGTCGTGCCGCTCCGCCCCGGTCAGCTTGCGGATCCAGCCCCGGAAGGGGATCACGTCGGACGCCGCGCCGGCCATGAAGCCGAACGCCGTCTCCTTGCCCCGGCCCATCAGGTCGTCCTGGTCAGGCTCGGGCGCATCGAGGTCGGCGCCCAGGGCGTCGTTCAGCGGCTTGAGCAGGATATTGAGCTGCGCGCAGCCCTTGACCGTCGGCCGCTCGTAGGGATCGGCCACCGCCTGCAGCAGCACACTGGGGATCTTGGTGCGCAGGACATTGAGGTCGCGCAGGGGCGATTCGGCGGCCCCCTTGAAGCTCCCGCGGTTGGCCTCATTGGTGGTCTCCACCTTCGGCGATCCGTCCGAACGCGTCGTTGTGCAGGCGCCGAGGGCGAGGGCGGCGGTCAGGAGCGCGGGGAGGGCGGCGTGTCGCATCGGCGGCAAGTCTAGCCCACATTGCTGTGGCGTTAAGGAGGCGCGCGCCCTTGCGCCGCTGAGGTCCGGCGCCTAAGGTCCGCGCCGCTTCGCCAGGCCCTCCAAAGCCCTCGCGAAAGTGGGCCGGTAGCTCAGTGGTAGAGCATTCGACTTTTAATCGAATGGTCGTGAGT
>NZ_JBEPUO010000029.1:0-41028 GCF_041691455.1 Phenylobacterium sp.
AGCCCCCTTCGTATTACCGCGGCTGCTGGCACGAAGTTAGCCGGGGCTTCTTCTCCGGGTACCGTCATTATCTTCCCCGGTGAAAGAATTTTACAATCCTAAGACCTTCATCATTCACGCGGCATGGCTGCGTCAGGCTTTCGCCCATTGCGCAAGATTCCCTACTGCTGCCTCCCGTAGGAGTCTGGGCCGTGTCTCAGTCCCAGTGTGGCTGATCATCCTCTCAGACCAGCTATGGATCGTAGGCTTGGTGAGCCTTTACCTCACCAACTACCTAATCCAACGCGGGCTGCTCCAATGGCGATAAATCTTTCCCCCGAAGGGCACATACGGTATTAGCTGAAGTTTCCCTCAGTTGTTCCGTACCAAAGGGCACATTCCCACGCGTTACTCACCCGTCCGCCGCTCACCCGAAGGTGCGCTCGACTTGCATGTATTAGGCCTGCCGCCAGCGTTCGCTCTGAGCCAGGATCAAACTCTCAGGTTGAGTTGAGCACTGACTTATAGCTTACCCAATTCCGAGGAATTGGGCTGGCATATAGTCTGCGTATTTCTTGACGAGTTCCCATTCACATCGATGCCCAAGAGCCGAAGCCCAAGGGTATTGATATTCATGGTATTGTCTTCAAGAGACCGCAAGTTCGTCAGTGTCGAGGTTACCTGGTTAGGGTAACCGCCAGGACACCGCCGCCTGCGTTTCTCTTTCCAATTCAACGATGTCAAAGACCCGACCGGCTTTCGCCGACCCCACTGTTTAGCGCCGGTGGCCGGCGGAGGCGGCTATCTAGTTGCCGGCCTCTTAGGTGTCAATCGGTCGTTTCAGACTTTCGCGCCGCACCCCGGATCGCTCCGGAAAACGGCGCAAAAACCACACCGGGCCGCCAGAGGGGCAACCCTCGTACAGTCGGTAGCGATTCGATTGAGGCTCGGGAAAATATCCATTCTCAGGAGAAAAGCAAGGGGGTTATTGGCCCCTTCCAAACCGCCTGAGATTGGCCCCGCCCGAGCGGGAGGCGCTATCTAGGGGCGGGCCTCGCGCGTGTCAATCTCCGTCTGTCGGCGGAGCGAAATTCCCCCCTGCGGAGCCTTGCCTTGCGCGCCCTTCGGAGCCTCCTATGAAGGGAGCCCAAGGAGGCGGGATGCTGTCGCAGAAGGCCAGGTACGGACTGCGCGCGCTGGTAGAGCTGGCGCGCGCCGGGGGCGCCCAGGTCACCGCCGGCGAGCTTGCGCTGCGCGCCGACGCGCCGCGCAAGTTCCTGGAGGCCATCCTGCTGGAGTTCTCCCGCAACAGCCTGGTCACCAGCCGCCGCGGCAAGTTCGGCGGCTACACCCTGGCCCGCCCGGCGCCGGAGATCAGCTTTGCTGAGGTGATCCGCGTGGTCGACGGCCCGCTGGCGTTGGCGCCCTGCGTCAGCCCGCGGCTCGGCTACCGCAAGTGCGAGGACTGTCCCGACCTCGAGGCCTGCACGCTGCGCGAGGCCCTGCTGCGCGCCCGCGACGCCACGGCCGAGGTCCTGGAGCGCTACAGCCTGGCCGACGCCGCCGGCTCGGGTGTCGACGCGATGGATCAGCTCGCCGCGATATAGGCCTTCAGCCCGTCGGCCTCGGCCTCCACCTCGGAGATTTTCGACTTCACCAGGTCGCCGATGGAGACGATGCCGACCAGCCGGTCCTTCTGGCAGACCGGCAGGTGGCGGATGCGCCGGTCGCTCATCCGCGCCAGCAGCGAATCGACCGTCTCGCCCGGCTGGGCGAACAGCACGTCGCGGGTCATGACGCCGGAGACCGCCTCGCCGAGCGCCGCGGCCCCGCCCTCGGCCATGGCGCGCACCACGTCGCGCTCGGAGACGATTCCCACCACCCGCTCGGCCTCGAACACCACCAGCGCCCCAACCCGCCTGGAATGCAGCAGCGCCGCCACCGCCGCGATGGTCTCGGTGGGGGCGACGGTGAACACGGTGTCGCCCTTGGTTCTCAGGATCTGCGAGACAAGCATCGGATGTCCCTCGCGCTCTCACGTTGGAAGAACAGCGTCGCCCAGAACCGCCGGCTCTTCAACGCACGCGCGCGTGAGAAGGCTCCGGCCTAGTCGCGCGGCGAGAGCCAGGCGAAGGGGCTGATCAGGAAGACGCCGACCGCGAAGCCCACCAGATGCGCCTCCCAGGCCACGCCGGCGCTGCCGGACCCCGGCAGGAACGAGCCGCCGATGACCGCGATCAAGAGGTTGATGCCCAGCCAGGCGCCGCCCAGGCTGAGGACCGGCTTGGAGAAGATCGGCCCGGGCCGCCCTCCCCCGCCGATCAGCCGCGCCGAGGCGCCCATCAGGGCCGAAACCGCGCCCGACGCCCCCACGACCAGCTGTGGGCTTCCGGGATGCAGGGCCGCGAATCCCAGGTTCGCGAGCACGCCGGTCAATATGTAGAAGGTGAAGAACAGCAATCCGCCCTCGACCTTCGAGCCGAACAGCCTCGCGAGCGGCGTCGAGAAGGCGAGCGCGAAGGCGCCGTTCATCATCGCATGCGCCCAACCGCCATGCAGGAAGATGGCGGTGATCACCGTCTCCCAGCGGCCGGGGACCAGGTTGGCCGGGGCGAAGGCATAGGCCTTCTCGATCGCGTCCACGGGGAAGAGCGTCTGGATCGCATAGCCGCCGACGATCAGGATAGTGACCGCCACCGCCTGCCAGGGCGCGTTGAACAGCGGCTCGCGCGCCGGCCGTTCGCCGGGCTGCGGCTCGGAGCCGCCCGACCAGGGCTGCGGTTGCGGCTCGCCAGGAGTCTCTTCGAAGCGCGATTCGGTCATCGGTCTCATTTAGGCGCTTTGCCGCGGTTCGGCGACACCGCCCCGCCACAGTTGCGCCCGGTCGCCCGCTTCTTGCCTTGCCGCCGCCATCTGGCTTGGCGACAGTAGAGGTCCTGTCGGACCCCATCGGGACTCATCTATGATCCGTACCCTGCGCGCGAGCCTGGCGCTCGCCGCCGCGATTTCGCTGACGACTTCCGGTTTCGCCCTCGCCATCGGCCTGCCTCACCGGCCGAAGTTCGGCGGCGAGACGCATGCGGCGCTGGAGAAGCTGCCGCCCGGCGAATGGCCGCAGGCCCACTCCGACGTGCGCGCCGATCCCGACATCCGTTTCGGGTCGCTGCCCAACGGCATGCGCTACGCGATCAAGCGCCAGGCGATCCCGGCGGGCCAGGCGGCGCTGCGCCTGCGCTTCGACGCGGGCTCGCTGATGGAAACCGACGCCCAGCAGGGCCTCGCCCACTTCCTGGAGCACATGGCCTTCAACGGCTCCAAGGCCGTGCCGGAAGGCGAGATGGTCAAGATCCTCGAACGCCACGGCCTGGCCTTCGGGGCGGACACCAACGCCTCCACCAACTTCGACCAGACCATCTACAAGCTCGACCTGCCGAAGACCGACGAGGACACCGTCGACACTTCGCTGAAGCTCCTGCGCGAGGCGGCCTCGGAACTGACCATCGCGCCGGCCTCCGTCGACCGTGAGCGCGGCGTCGTGCTCTCCGAGGAGCGCGCCAGCGATAGCCCCGCCTATCGGGTCTACAAGTCCCGCCTGGAATACCTGCTGGCCGGCCAGCGGATGCCGACGCGCGAGCCGATCGGCCACGTGGACGTGCTGCAGAAGGCCCCGGCCGGCCTGATCGCCGACTTCTACCATCACTACTACCGCCCCGAGCGCGCGGTGCTGGTCGCGGTCGGCGACTTCGATCCCGCCGCCATGGAGGCCAAGATCAAGGCCCGCTTCGGCGACTGGAAGGCCGACGGCCCCGCCGGGCCCGAGCCCGACCTCGGCAAGATCAAGCCGCGCAAGACCGAGGCGAAGCTGGTCGTCGAGCCTGGCGCGGCGCTCACCATGCAGGTCACCTGGGTCCGGCCGCCGGACCTGCGGCCCGACCGCCTGGCCAAGCGGCGCGCCGACCTGATCGAACAGCTGGGCTTCGCGGTCATGAACCGCCGGCTCTCGGCGCTTGGCCGATCGCCACGCCCGCCGTTCATCGCCGCGGCCGCCTTCAAGACCGACCAGGGCCATTCCGCCGAGGTGACCATGCTGAGCGTCGCCGCCCAGGCCGACGGCTGGCGCGAAGCCCTGGCCTCGGTCGACCAGGAGGAGCGCCGAATCGTCCAGTACGGCGTGCGCCAGGACGAACTTGACCGCGAGATCGCCGAGGTCCGCGCCTCGGCCCAGGCCGCCGTCGCCGGCGCCGCCACCCGCCGCCCCGCCCAGATCGCCGACGAGATCGTGGGCTCGCTGGGCGACCAGGAGGTGGTGACCAACCCCGCCGACGACCTCGCCTTCTTCGAGGCCACGGCGAAAGGCCTGAAGGCCGACACCGTCTCGGGCGCGCTCAAGGCGGCGTTCGCCGGCGAGGGCCCGCTGCTGTTCATGTCCTCGCCGAAGCCCGTGCCCGGCGGCGAACAGACGATTCTCTCCGAATACGCGTCCACCCAGAAGGTCGCCGTGGCCGCGCCGGCCGCGCCACACGAGGTGGTCTGGCCCTATGCGAGCTTCGGGACCCCCGGCAAGGTCGCCGAGACCAAGGAGGTTACCGACCTCGACACGGTCTTCGTGCGCTTCGAGAACGGCGTGCGCCTGACCGTGAAGCCCACCAAGTTCCGCGACGACGAGGTGCTGGTCAGGGTCAATATCGGCGACGGCCTGCAGGACCTGCCCAAGGACCGCCAGAGCATGGCCTGGTTCGGCAACGCCTTCATCGAGGGCGGCCTCAAGCAGATCGACAACGAGGATACCGAACGCGTGCTGGCCTCCAAGGTCTATGGCGGCCGCTTCTCGGCCGGCGAGGACGCCTTCGTGCTCTCCGGCTCGACCCGCACCCAGGACCTGCCCACCGAGATGCAGGTGCTGACCGCCTACGTCGCCGATCCGGGCTGGCGGGCGGAAGCCTTCAAGCGCCAGCAGACCGCCGGCAAGACCGTCCACGACCAGATGGAAGGCACCGACGGCGGGGTGCTGGGCCGCGAGCTCTCGGGCCTGCTGCACGGCGGCGACCGGCGCTTCACCTTCCCGAGCCGCGACGACATCGCCAAGGCCCAGCTCGGCGACCTGCAGGCGCAGATCGCCCCGCACCTGGCGTCCGATCCCATCGAGGTGGTCATCGTCGGCGACATCACGGTCGACAAGGCGGTCGACGCGGTGGCCCGCACCTTGGGCTCGCTCCCGGCGCGCCGCGCGGCCGAGCCGGTCCCGGCCGCCCAGCGCCAAATCGGCTTCCCGGCCGCCAACGCCCAGCCGGCCGACTTCACCCACAAGGGCCGCGCGGACCAGTCGATCGGCTATGTGGCGTGGCCCACCAACGACCTCTGGGCCAATCCGCAGCAAGCGCTGGAGACCGACGTCCTCGGCGAAGTCATGGGCCTTCGGCTGATCGACGAGCTGCGCGAAGCCCAGGGCGTCACCTACTCGCCCTCGGTGAGCTACGCCCACAGCCTGACCTGGACCGGCTGGGGCTATCTCGCCGCCAGTGTCGAGGTGCCGCCCGCCAAGCTCGACGGCTTCTTCCACGACGTGGCCAAGATCGCCAACGATCTGCGCACCACGGACGTCAGCGCCGACGAGCTCGCCCGCGCCAAGAAGCCTCGCATCGACCGCCTGGAGCGCTCCCGCGTCACCAACCAGTACTGGCTGGCGGAACTCTCCGGCGCCCAGGCCGAGCCGCGCAAGCTGGAATTCATCCGGCACATCATCCCGGGCACCGAGAAGGTGACCGCCGCCGATGTGAAGCACGCCGCCGAACTGGTCCTGAAGGAGGACAGGGCCTTCAAGCTCGAGGTGACGCCGGCAAAGTAGCGGCGGATCAGGCCGCCTTCAGCCCGTCGCCGAAGACCGGCGCGTCCTCGGCCGGCAGGAAGGCCCGGCCGCGGATGGCGTCGGAGACCTTCTCGGCGATCATGATGGTCGGGGCGTTGGTGTTGCCGCCCACCAGCGTCGGCATGACCGAGGCGTCGACGACCCGCAGGCCCGCGAGCCCCTGCACCCGGCATTCGGCGTCGACCACCGCCATGGGATCGCCCGCGGCTCCCATCCGGCAGGTGCCAACCGGGTGATAGATCGTCTCGCCGGTCTTGCGGATCCAGGCGTCGATCTCGGCGTCGGTCTGCACCGCCTCGCCCGGCGAATATTCCTCCGAGCGGTAGGGATCGAGCGCGGCCTGCTGGGCCACCTTGCGCATCATCTTCACCCCTTCGCGGATCGCGCGGCGGTCCTCCTCGGCGGAGAGGTAGTTGGCGAAGATCGCCGGATCGGCGAGCGGGTCGGCGGACTTCAGCCCGACCCGGCCCCGGCTCTCGGGCCGGAGCTGGCAGACGTGGAAGGTGAAGCCGTCCTTGGCCACCGAGACCTTGCCGTGGTCCTGCATGATAGCGAGCACCGTGTGGATCTGCAGGTCCGGCCGATCGAGGTCGGGCCGCGAGCGCAGGAAGGCGCCCGATTCCAGGAAGTTCTGCCGCCCGGCGCCCTTGCCGAACAGCATGTAGTTGAGGCCCACGCCCAGGGTCTTGATCAGGCCCTTGCGCATCGAATAGGCGGTGATCGGCTGGGGACAGACCCAGGAGAGGGTCACGTCCAGGTGGTCCTGCAGGTTCGCGCCCACGCCTTTCAGCGCATGGACCACCGGCACGCCATGCGCCGAAAGCTCTTCCGGATCACCGACACCTGAGAGCTGCAGGATGTGTGGCGACTGAACGGCGCCGGCGCAGAGCAGCACCTCGGCGTCCGCCAGCACGATCCGCGTGGTCTTGGTCTTCTCGTCATAGATCTCGACGCCGGTCGCCCGGCCGTCCTCGATCACGATCCGCGTGGTCCTGGCGCCTGTCAGGCAGGTCAGGTTCGGCCGGTTCAGGACCGGATGCAGATAGCCCCGCGCGGCGCTCCACCGCTGGCCGTCGTGGATGGTGAGCTGGTAGGGCCCGAAGCCCTCCTGCTGGAAGCCGTTGAAATCCTCCGTCAGCATGTAGCCAGCCTGGCCGCCCGCCTGGATGGTCGCCGAATAGATCGGGTTGGGCGAGGAGGCCTTGGAGACCTTCAGCGGGCCCTCCCCGCCATGCCAAGCGTCGCCGCCGCCCTCCAGGCTCTCCGACTTCTTGAAATAGGGCAGCACGTCGGCATAGGCCCAGCCGCGCAGGCCCATCTGCGCCCACTGGTCATAGTCGCGCGCGTGGCCGCGGATATAGATCATGCCGTTGATCGAGGACGAGCCGCCCCAGCCCTTGCCCCTGGGCCACCAGAGCTTGCGACCCTCCAGGTTTGGCTCCGGCTCGGTCCAGAAGCCCCAGTTCTGCGGCCCGGCCTTGCCGATCAGCCCGCCGACGCCGGCCGGCATCTTGATCATCAGCGAGCTGTCCTTGCCGCCCGCCTCAAGCAGGAGGACCGTCTTGTCCGTGTCCTCGGTCAGCCGATTGGCCAGCACGCAACCCGCGGAACCCGCGCCGATGATGATGTAGTCGTAGTGTTCCATCCCCTGAACCTGACGCCGGCGTCAGGTTTAGGCAAGCGCCTAGGCGAAGACTTCCTGCACCGCGGACTGCAGCGGGTCGTCGCCATACTTATTGGGCCCGGCGGTTCCCTTCAGGAAGCCCATGACGACGAGGCCCCAGAGCGAAAAGGGCAGGCCCAGCAGCGCAAGCGCGGCGCCAGCCATTTGAGCATCCTCGCTTTGGCTGGACCTCAGCAATTCACCGGGCATCGACAGCACCATAGGCACAACCAGGAACAGCAGCAGCCACCAGGCGGTCATGCCTCGGTCGTGCAGTCTACGGGCGCCGTTGGCGAAGAGAACTACCAGGCCAGCCAGCAATATTACGACGAACAATAGGCTCGCGATGACGCCAATCACGGATAGCGGCGCCAGCCCTGCCTCCACGAATGCCGCCACGACAACGAGCATGCTCAGCAGAAACCCCGTGACCCAATAGCGCTGCCGATTGGTTCGCCCTCGAAACGAAAAATAGGAAAATAGACGCTTCATAAAACCCCCCAAAGCTTGACCGTGGAGGCACGATGATCCCCTTTTGTTCTCATCGTCAAGGGGCGCTTAGCGTCCCTTCCACTGCGGCGGGCGCTTCTGCGAGAACGCCAGCGGTCCCTCGATGAAGTCTTCGGCCTGATAGAGGGCCGCCACCGCCGGGTAGCGGTTCTGGCCCTTGATCGCCGCCTCCAGGCTGGGCTCGTCGAGGCCCTGGTAGACCGCCTGTTTCGAGGCCCGGATCGACATCGGCGAGAGTTCGCAGATCTGCCCCGCCCAGCGACGCGCCGCGGCCATCAGCTCGCCCGGCGCCACGACCTCGTTGACGAAGCCGAGTTCCAGCCCCTCGGCCGCCGAGACGCGGCGGCCGGTCAGGATCATACCCATCGCGCGTTTGGTTCCGATGGCGCGCGGCAGGCGGTGCAGGCCGCCGGCCAGCGCCGCCAGCCCCACCCGCGGCTCCGGCAGGGCGAAGATCGCCGCCTCGGAGGCCACGATGACGTCGCAGGCGAGCGCGATCTCGAAGCCGCCGCCCATGGCCACCCCGTTCACCGCCGCGATCAAGGGCTTGGTCAGGTCGAAGCGGCTGGTCAGGCCCGCGAACCCCGACGGCGGGCTGCCCATCTTGCCGCCGCCCGCCTGATGCTTCAGGTCGTTGCCGGCCGAGAAGGCCCGCTCGCCCGCCCCGGTGACGACGCCCACCCACTGCTCAGGGTCCGCCGCGAAGGCGTCGAAGGCCTCGGCAAGCTCGAAGTGCGCCGGCGAATGCAGCGCGTTCATCACCTCCGGCCGGTTCAGGGTGAAGACCGTCACCGGCCCCTCCCGCTCCACCTTCACGAACTCATAGGCCATGACGTCCTCCCGTTTGCGGCCACGCTCGGCGGGCGCCGCGGGGTTCGTCAAGTCGAACTAGGAAACCTGCTTCAAGTCCCGCCGGTAGCGTTTCCAGTTCTGGACGTAGTGCATCGCCCCGCCGGCCAGCATCGCCGCCTGTTCGGGCGAGATCTCGCGCACCACCTTGCCGGGCGCGCCCATCACCAGCGAATTGTCGGGGATTTCCTTGCCCTCGGTGATCAGGCAATTGGCGCCGATAAGGCAGTTCTTCCCGATCCTGGCCCCGTTCAGGATCACCGACCCGATCCCCACCAGCGAATTGTCGCCGACCGTGCAGCCGTGCAGCATGACCATGTGCCCGACCGTCACATTGGCCCCGATGGTCAGGGGCGAGCCGGTGTCGGTGTGCAGCACCGAGCCGTCCTGGACGTTGGAATTCTCGCCGACCGTGATCGGGTCATTGTCGCCACGCAGCGTCGCGCCCCACCAGATCGAGGCGTTCTTCTTGAGAATCACTCGGCCCATAACAGAGGCGTTGGGCGCAATCCAGTATTCGTCATCGTTCGGTAATTCAGGTGTCACATTGCCCAAGTTGTAGACACTCATCCGCACACCCCGTTTCTTGCGACAATCGGTCCATTTAACACTTACGAAACCAAGTTAGGATCATTCTAGTCGGGCGATTCGAGAGGGCGAAACCCTCTTGGTTGCGACGGGCCGAGCCTTCGGTCCCGTGTCCCGCGCTGGACGGAGTTGATGGCGCTGAGTGTGTTTTCTTCCCGGGTCCCAGGACCTGGATCGGCTTCCCGGGAACAGCCCCCGGGCCGCGCACGCCGCCTGCTTCGATTCATCCCGACCATCCAAAGGGCGCTCCATTGCGGAGACGCCCTTTTTTCTTGCCCCCACGGAGGCTTTTGATGACCAAGCGAGCCCTGAAGCGACAGCTGCGCGAAGGCGCATTCGACGCCGGCCAGTTTGCCGGTGACGATAAGATCCGTCGGCTTCCGCTCGATCGAGACAGGGGCTGGTCGCCGCTCGCCCATCACAATTCCAACGACGATCGCGACCAGGGCTACCTCAAGACCATCAAGGCCAAGTCGCCGGGCCAGGAAGAGTTGATCAAGGCCATCGACGACAAGAACCTGGTCATGGCGCTGGGGCCGGCCGGCACCGGCAAGACCTACCTCGCCATCGCCAAGGCGGTGGAGGCGCTGGAAAGCGGCAGCGTCGGGCGCATCGTGCTCTCGCGTCCGGCGGTCGAGGCCGGCGAGAGCATCGGCTACCTGCCGGGCGACGCCGAAGACAAGCTCGCCCCCTACCTGCGCCCGCTCTATGACGCGCTCTCCGACCGGCTCTCCATGAAGCGGGTCCGGGCGCTGATGGCCGAGGGCGCCATCGAGATCGCCCCGGTCGGCTTCATGCGCGGGCGCACGCTCAACAACGCCTTCATCGTGATCGACGAGGCGCAGAACTGCACCTACGTGCAGCTCAAGATGCTGCTCACGCGCCTCGGCTGGCATTCGACCATGGTGGTCACCGGCGACCCGGACCAGTCTGACCTGCTGCCGGAATTCTCGGGCCTCAGGACCGTCGCCCAGAAGCTGGAGGCCGTCAGCAACATCGCCGTCGTCCGCCTCGCCGACCGCGACATCGTCCGCCACCCCCTCGTCGCGGAGATGCTGGGGGTTCTCTAAGGTCAGCCGCGGCCGGGCCTTCGGGCTCGGTCGCCTACTGGCATCTGTAGGGCAAGGCCGGGTCGCGGCAGAAATCCGGCCACTTTCCGGTCTTGCGCCAGTAGTCGACGAGCCCGATCCGCGTGGCGAATTGCATGAACCGGGGATCGCGGCGCATCGGCGCCATTTGCGGGCCAAACAGGAATTCGGCGTTGCCGCCCGTGAGCGCCCGGTCGGGCCTGTACTGCTCGGCGAGCCGGAACGCGTCGTCCAGCAGACCGAGCGTCGAGAGGTGGGAGATGGCGCTCTCAAGGTTGGGCTTGCTGGCGCCGGCCGAGGCGAGAAGCGCGGCGCGCTGACGCGCCACGGCGGGCGGCGTCGGGGATTTGGCGGTCTGGAGAAAGTCCCGTTCCGCGGCGATAGCCGATGCGGGCATCACGCGTGCGGCCATAGGCTCGTCGACAACGGCGATCGCGTCGTCCCAGCGTCCTTCGTTGGTGCGCGCGATCAGCCGGTAGCGCCAGTCGTTCGCCGAGTCCTTGCGGTTGGCTTCCAGCGACGTCAGCAAGGCGTCGGCCTCCACTGTGCGGCCGGCTGAGATCAGCAGCACCGCCGTCGGCGGAACCCAGGTCTCGCCGAGCGCGGTCTGGGCGCTTGCCCGCTGACTATAGACCACCGCCTCCTGCAGCCGCCCCACCTCGCCCAAGGTCTGACCGAGGAAGCCGTTAGCGTGGGTCCAATCGGGATCGCCGGCCAGGCCTTTTCGCAGCAACGCCTCGCGCTGCGCCCAGTTGGCCGCCGGCTCCAGCAATTCCAACCCGACGTAGGCGTCCGCGTTCTTGGGGTCGAGTGCGATCGCCTTGTCGGCCTCGGCCTTCGCCTCGCGGCTATAGGCCTGCCCCTGCTCCGGCGGCATCACCGGGGCGCTGTAGGCCAGGAACTTGGCTAGCGCGGCGTGGGCCGGCGGGAACCGCGGCGCCCGGGCCGCCACCTGCCGAAGCGCGCTCAGCATCTTGAAGGTCATCTGCGGGTCGTTCTCGCCCGAGCGGGCGAAGAGGTCGCAGGCCAGCAGGTATTGCGAAAGCACCTCGGGGTCGATCAGACCGTCGGTAGGGCTGAGCGCACGTGAGGAGCAGTTTAAGACGGCCACCACCCGGCCGCTGATCCCGCCCTGTAGCGCCTCCGCCCGGTCGGAAGCGTCGCTGAAGTTGCTGGACCAGAGCGTCACGTGGTGCGCCGCGTCGTCCAAGTGCATCGCCACCTCAGTGGCCTTGCCGTCGTCCTGGACCGAGCCGTTGAACAGGAGCTTCACGCCCATGTCCCGGATTTTCTGGTCGCGGTTGGGGCCGGCCAGCGCTTCGGCGTCGCTGCGGGAGACCACCTGGATCTGGTTGTCGTTGAGCGCGCCCTGGATCTTGTCTATCAGAGCGTCGGCAAAGGTGTGCGCCTGCGCGCCCGGGCCCAAGACGCGGAACGGCAGGATAGCCACCCGGGTCGCCGCCGGCGCCGTCACTCCGGACAGCCGCTCGCGCGCGAGCCAGAGTCCGGCCGCGACCAGCGCCACGACCGCCGCGCCGGCGATCCACCGCCAGGCGACGGGCCGCAGTCTCCGCCTCGCCGAGGGGCGATCGGCCGCCAAGGCGCCCACGCGGATTAAGCCATCGACCGCACGGACGACCTTGGCCCATTCCGGATGATCGGCGTCGCCACGCCAGCTCTTCAGCTTGGCGCACTGAACCTGGTTGAAGGGCATCGGCGGCAGGGTGTCATCAAGCGTGGCCTGGACGAGCTTATGGTGCTGCCGCGCCAAATCCGCCTCCGCTCGAACCCACTCCGACGCCGAGGCCGCCTTCGACCAGAGCACTACAACCGCGCCGGCCGCCTGCAGGCGCTCGTTGATCACATCGGCATAAAGCCGGTCGGGCGGCAGTTCCGTATCGAGCCAGACTTCTCGGCCGTCGGCGCGCAGGCGAGCGGCGACGCGCTGCGCCGTCGCCGCGGCGCTCCGTTCGTAGGAGATGAAAACTGCGGTCATCCCATCGGAAGGGACCACAACCCGCGGCGCCTGGAAAGCGGCTGCGCGCCTGGAACACTCGGTTCCGGGCAATCGCCTACCCACCAGTCGCATCGTGGGGCCGCGTCAGCAACTTGCCGCAGGGGATTTGGCTAGTTATAGATAGTTAGACGATCTAACTATATGATGAGTCGATGCCCGCGACGCTTCCCGAAACCGAGGAAATCTCCGCCCTGGCCGAGGCCCTGCGCGGGCCGCTGCTGCGGGTCTCCCGCAAGCTGCGCCAGGAGGCCCAGAAGGTCGGCCTCTCCGCCCAGGACGCCCTGATCCTCGGCTACATCAAGAAGAACCCCGGCGTGGGCGTCAGCGCTCTCGCCGACTTCGACCAGATCTCGCGGCCGACCATGTCGAGCCACGTCAAACGCCTGGAGGCGGCCGGCTGGCTCAGCCGCACCGGGAACGCCGAGGACGCCCGCCGCTCGGGCCTCACGCTCACCGCGGCGGGCCTGCGCAAGATCGAGACCCTGCAACGCCACCGCAACGACTGGCTGGCCGCGCGGCTCGTTCGCCTGACGCCGGAGGAGCGCGAACGGCTGGCCGAGGCCGCCGCCCCGCTGCTCAAGCTGGTGAGCCTCGAGGCATGAGCAGGCGCGCCGAGGAGGTCCTGGAGACCGACGTCCTCGACGAGGGCGGGGCCGACGCCGCGGCGGTCCTGAACGAAGGCCGTGACGCCACGCTGCGCGGCTGGGTGGTCCCGGCGATCATCGGCTCGGCCCTGCTGATGCAGACGCTGAACGCCACCTCGATCAACAACGCCCTGCCGGCCATGGCGCGCGCGCTGCACGTCGAGCCCCTGCGGCTCAACCTCGCCATCACCATGTACCTCCTGGCCTCGGCGGTGTTCCTGCCGATCTCGGGCTGGATGGCCGACCGGTTCGGGGCCAAGCGCATCCTGATGATCGCCATGGTGCTCTACGCCAGCGCCTCGGCCGCCTGCGGCTTCGCCAACTCCCTGCCCGAATTGGTGGCCTTCCGCCTGGCCCAGGGCTGCGCCGGCGCGATGATGGGCCCCGTGGGCCGTCTCGTCCTGCTGCGCACCACGCCCAAGAGCGAGCTGGTCGGCGCCATGTCGGTGGTGACCATGCCGGCGCTGCTGGGCCCGGTGGTCGGCCCGGTGCTCGGCGGGGCCATCGTCACCTTCGTGAGCTGGCGCTGGATCTTCTTCCTCAACCTGCCGCTGGCCGTCGCCGGCGTCCTGCTGGTCCGCGCCTTCGTGCCCCAGGTGAAGGAACAGGCCGTCTCCCCCATCGATTGGCCGGGCATCTTCCTGACCGGCTTCGGGCTCGCCGGTCTGATCCTGGGGTTCGAGAACCTGGGCCGCGACGTCCTGCCGCCGCTGGCGGTGGCGGGCCTGTTCGGCGGCGGCCTGGCCTGCCTGGGGGTCTACTGGGCCCACGCGCGCAACAACCCCCACGCCATCCTCGACCTCGGCATCTTCCGGATCGCGACGTTCCGGGCTTCGGTGCTGGGCGGCGCCTTTTTCCGCCTGGTGCCGGGCGCAACGCCCTTCCTCCTGGCCATGCTGCTGCAGGTGGGCTTCGGCATGACCGCCTTCGCCGCCGGCCTGATGACCTTCGTCTCGGCGGTCGGCGCCCTGGTCATGAAGACCACCGCTCCACCGATCCTGCGCCGGTTCGGGTTCCGCACGGTGCTGATCGCCAACGGGGTGATCTGCTCGGCCACCTTCATGGTCTACGCCTTCTTCAAGATCGACACGCCGCACTGGCTGATCATGGTCGCGCTGGCGGTCGGCGGCTTCTTCCGCTCGCTGCAGTTCACCAGCCTGAACGGCATGGCCTACGCCGACCTCGAGCAGGCGCAGATGAGCCGCGGCACGACCACCGCCTCCATGGCCCAGCAGTTCATGCAGTCGGTGAGCATCGGGCTCGCCGCCACCCTGCTCCACTTCCTGATGCTTCGCCGCGGCGAGACCCACCTGACCGGCGCCACGGTCGCGCCGGCCTTCGCCATCTTCGGCGCGCTCACGCTGCTGTCGCTGTTCTGGTTCTTCCGCCTCCCCGCCAACGCCGGCGACGAGATGAACAACCGCGGACGTTAACCGCTGACGTCGGTCTGCGGCCGGTCGGCGCCGTCGGAAAGCTCTTCGTGGACCACGCCGGCGGCGTCCTCATAGACGATGCCGTGGGTGTCGCCGGAGACCCGCTGCTCGCCGGCCGCGCGCCGGGCCGCCGAAAGCGCCGCGTCGTGGCTGCGGAAGGTTTCGGAGAAGGAGCCGTCCACCGAATAGGCCCAGCCGCCGTCGTGCTCGACGATCCTGTAGGTGAGGTGGCTCATCTGACGTCTCCGGTAATGCAGCGTCCTACATGGGCGATCTGACAGGGCGCGACAATCGCCAACCCGCAATCGAACCCGACGAGCCGTCGCGGCGGGCGGCGGGTGCATGCAGACGCGGTTGCAAAGACGCCTAGGCGAAGCGTTCCGTCATGCCTAAGGTCGGCGCAAGTTTTCTCCGGCTTTGGGCGCCTTACTCATGAAATTCGTCCCCGTCCTGGTGGCCGCCCTGCTCGCGGTCAGCGCCCCGGCCTGGGCCGCGCCCCCGCACAAACCCGCCGCCAAGACCGCCGCGCCGGCCCACGTCGCCTTGCCGAGCGACGTCACGCCGGAACGCTACGACATCGCCATCACCCCGAGCGCCAAGGACCTGACCTTCGTCGGCCACGAGGCGATCACCATCGTCGTCAGGCGCCCGACGGCGCGGATCACGTTAAACGCCGCCGACATCACCTTCGGCAAGGTGCAGATCTCCTGCAGCCCCGAGGCGCCCAAGGTCACGCTCGACACGGCCCAGCAGACTGCGACCTTCACCTTCGCCAAGCCGATCGCGCCCGGCCGCTACACGCTGGCCATCGACTACGCCGGCACGATCTACAAACAGGCCTCCGGCTTCTTCGCCCTCGACTACGCCGGCGCCCATGGCCAGGAGCGCGCCCTTTTCACCCAGTTCGAGAACTCCGACGCCCGGCGCTTCGCGCCGATGTGGGACGAACCCGGGGTGAAGTCGGTCTTCGCACTCAGCGTCGACACGCCTGACGGCCAGATGGCGGTCTCCAACATGCCGGTGGCCGACGTGGTGACCGTCTCGTCGCGCAACGGCGAGCCGGTGCGCCGGATCACCCGCTTCACCGACACGCCGAAGATGAGCTCCTACCTGCTGTTTCTGGCGCTGGGCGACTTCGAGCGCCTGCACCGCCAGGTCGGCAAGACCGAGATCGGCGTCGTGGTCCGCCGCGGCGACACCGCGAAAGCCCAGTTCGCCCTCGATGCGGCGGCCGAGCTGCTGCCCTACTACAACGACTACTTCGGGGTGCCCTACCCGCTGCCGAAGCTCGATTTCATCGCCGGACCCGGGCGCAGCCAGTTCTTCGCCGCGATGGAGAACTGGGGGGCGATCTACTACTTCGACTACGCGCTGCTGGTGGACCCCAAGCTCACCACCGAGGCGGACAAGCAGAACATCTACGTCGATGTGGCCCACGAGATGGCCCACCAGTGGTTCGGCGACCTGGTCACCATGGCCTGGTGGGACGACCTGTGGCTCAACGAGGGCTTCGCCTCCTGGATGGAGAACAAGGCCACCGACCACTTCCATCCGGAGTGGAAGATCTGGCTGCAGACCAAGGCCGGCGAGCAGTCGGCCATGCGCACCGACGCCCGCTCGGGCACCCACCCGGTGATCACCCCGATCCACGACGTCTTCGCCGCGGCCAACGCCTTCGACAACATCACCTACCAGAAGGGCCACGCGGTCATCCACATGCTGGAGACCTATGTGGGCGAGGACGTCTTCCGCGCCGGGGTGCGCAACTACATCGCCCACCACGCCTACGGGAACACGGTCACCGACGACCTCTGGACCGAGATCGACCGGGTCTCGCCCAAGAAGATCACCGGCATCGCCCACGACTTCACCCTGCAGGCTGGCGTGCCGCTGATCACCGCCGCCGCCACCCCCGCGGGCGTCGAGCTAACCCAGGGCCGCTATGGCGCCGACGAACTCTCCGGAAAGCCGCGCACCTGGCGCACGCCGGTGACGGTCATGGGCCTCGGCGAGCCCTGGCGCCCCGTGGTCAGCAACAAGGCCCCGGCCTCGCGGGCGGCGGCGGCCGGCTCGACACCGCTCCTCAACGCCGGCCAGACCGGCTACTTCCGCAGCCGCTATTCGGGGGAGCTCGCCCAGCGCATCGCCGCGGCCTTCCCGCTCCTGCAGCCCGAGGACCAGCTCGGCCTGATCTACGACAGCCTGGCGCTCGGCCAGACGGGCGACGCGCCGATGGGCGACTTCATGGCCATCGCCCGGAGCGCCCAGGCGGCCAGCGACACCGTGGTCCTGAAGGCGCTCGCCCAGCAGCTCTCGGCGGTCGACGATCTCTATGAACGCCAGCCCGGCCAGGCCGCTTTCCGCGCCTTCGCCCGCGCCCGCCTGGAACCGGCGCTGGCCCGCCTCGGCTGGGACGCCAAGCCCGGAGAGCCGGACAACGACGCCGTTCTGCGGACCACGCTGCTCGGCGTCCTCGGCCAGATGGATGACCCCGCGGTCATCGCCGAGGCCAAGCGCCGGTTCGCCGCCTTCCTGGCCAATCCCGCCAGCCTGAGCGGCACGACGCGCCAGACCGTCCTGAGCCTCGTCGCCGACCATGCCGATGCGGCCATCTGGGACCAGCTCCACGCCCTGGCCCAGAAAGCCATCGATCCCACCGACAAGACCCGGCTCTACCGCGATCTCGCGGTCAGCCACGATCCGGCCCTGGCCGACCGGGCGCTGGCGCTGTCGATCAGCAAGGAGCCGCAGGCCACCGACGCCCCGGAGCTCATCACCGGGGTCGCCCAGAACTTCCCGGACAAGGCCTATGACTTCTCCATGGCGCACCGCGCCGAGGTGGAGGCCATGGTCGAGCCCACCAGCCGCACGACCTTCTTCGCAGGCCTCGGCGGCGCCTCGCGCGACACCGCCATGCCGGCCAAGCTGACGGCCTTCGCCGCCACCGTGCCGCCGTCGGCGCGCGGCGAGGTCTCCAAGGCGCTCGCCTCGATCGCCTATCGTCTGGAGGTGATCGGCAAGCGCCTGCCCGAGGTCGACCGCTGGCTGGCGGCCCATCCGGGCTGAGCGGTCCTAATCGCAGGGCGCGGTTTCGCCCGTGGCGAGATCGACGCGGAAACACTGCCGCTCGCCGGTCGCGCAGTCCTCGACCAGCAGCGAGACCTCGTCGCCCGCCGCCTCGAGGTGACGGTCTTCGAGGTAGTGCAGCGCCGCGTCCTCGAAGCTGAGGCCGTCGACCAGATGGCTGCGCGACGGCGCGTCCTCGACCCCGTGGACCGAGAAGCGGCGCGATAGGCTGGTGTCATGGGCGTCGGTCATGCGGACGGGTCCTCCTGGCCTGGGTTCAAACGCTCGGCCGGCGAAAAGGATTCATCGCCGAATCGACCTCACCTAGGGCTGTATACACAACTCAAAGGTGTGCTAGTTTGGGACACCTGAGTTGGGAAGCAGGCCATGAAGGACTATCGCCTCTACGTCTTCGATCGGACAGGGCATATTCGGGGCGTCACCGTCCTGAACTGCCAGGACGACGAGGAAGCCATGGCCTACGCCGCGGCCCATAGCGAGGGCCGAACGATGGAACTCTGGCAACGAGACCGCCAGGTCCGCACCTTCGCCCGCGAAGAGGACTAGCCGCCGGCCGCCGCCGCGTAGACCTTCGGCCGCAGCGGCTTGATCCGCAGCGCCAGACCCGGCGCCACGCCGGCCGGCACGCTCGGGCCACGCGCCTCCAGCTCGAAGACCTGGCCCTCGATCAGGCATTCGATCCGCACGTCCGGGCCGCGCGCCGCCACCGCCTTCACCTCGCCGGCCAGGCCCGCGCCGTCGGCCGGCGCGAAGGCCACCTCATCGGGACGGAAGAACACCTCGACGGACCCCTGCGGCGCGCCCTTCGGCGCCTTGGTTTCCCAGTCGGCGACCGTCAGCCGATCGCCCTCAACGCGCCCCGGCAGCCGGCAGGCCGCACCCAGGAAGTCGTAGATGAAGGGATCGGCCGGGTTCTCGTAGACCTCATTGGGCGTGCCGAGCTGCTTCAGCTCGCCGCCCCGCAGGATCGCCACGCGGTCGGCCAGGTCGAGAGCCTCTTCCTGGTCGTGGGTGACGAAGACCGTGGTGACACCCGCCCGGTCGTGCAGGTCGCGCAGCCAACGGCGAAGCTCGCGCCGCACCTGGGCGTCGAGGGCGCCGAACGGCTCGTCGAGCAGCAGCATCCGAGGCTCGATGGCCAGCGCGCGGGCCAACGCCACCCGCTGCCTTTGTCCGCCGGAAAGCTGCGCCGGGAAGCGCTTGCCGAGGTCCTCGAGCTGGACCAGCGACAACAGGTCCGCCACCCGGTCATCGACTTCCGACTTCGAGGGCCGCTCGGAGCGCCGGCGCACCTTCAGCCCGAAGGCGATATTCTGGGCCACGGTCATGTGGCGGAAGAGGGCGTAGTGCTGGAAGACCATGCCCACGCGCCGCTGGCGCACCGGCAGGGCCAGGAAGTCCTCGCCGTCGAAGCGCACCTCGCCGGCATCCGGCCGCTCCAGCCCCGCGAGCACACGCAACAGGGTCGTCTTGCCGGACCCCGACGGCCCAAGCAGCGCCAGGAACTCCTTGTCCTTGGCCTGCAGCGAGACGTTGTTCAGCGCCGGGAAGCGGCCGAACGATTTCGAGATGCCGCTGATCTCCAGCGACAGGGGCGAGGCTGCGTCAGTGTCGGCGGTTGGCTGAAAGTTCACCGGAATGACGCCATTCGAGACCTGTCTTGAGGACCAGGGTGACGAGCCCGAGGGAGGCCAGGAGCGAGGCCGCCGCAAAGGCGCCGACGAAGTCATAGTCATTGTAGAGCACCTCGACGTGAAGCGGGAGCGTTGTGGTCAGGCCGCGGATGTGGCCGGAGACGACGGAGACGGCGCCGAACTCGCCCATCGCCCGCGCATTGCAAAGCAGGACGCCGTAGAGCAGCGCCCAGCGGATATTCGGCAGGGTGATCTTCCAGAAGGTGGTGAAGCCGCCTGCGCCCAGCGTCAGGGCCGCGGCCTCCTCGTCGGCGCCCTGGTCCTGCATCAGCGGGATCAGTTCGCGGGCGACGAACGGGAAGGTCACCAGGATGGTCGCCAGCACCAAGCCGGTGGTGGCGAAGATGATCTTGACGTCGTGGTCGATCAGCCAGGTCCCGAACCAGCCCTGTGCGCCGAACAGCAGCACCCAGACGAGGCCCGAGACCACCGGCGACATGGAGAACGGCAGGTCGATGAGCGTCAGCAACGCGCTCTTGCCGCGGAATTCGAACTTGGCGATGCACCAGGCCGCCGCGATCCCGAAGACCGCGTTCAGCGGCACCGCGATCCCCGAGACCAGCAGCGTCAGCTTCATGGCCGCCACGGCGTCCGGATCGCGGATCGAGGCCAGGTACTTGCCGGTCCCCTTGGAGAGCGCGCCCTCGAACACCACGAACAGCGGCATCAGCACCAGGACGGCCATCACCGCCGCGGAGGCCAGGATCAGCAGGACCGCCAGGCCGGGCAGCCGCGTGGCGGAGATCGGGCGCGGGACGGCGGTCATGCCTTGCCCCGCCGGGCCAGGAACAGCTGCGCGAGGTTGATCAGGATCAGGCTGCCGAAGGAGATCGCCACCATCGCCATGCCGATCGCCGCGGCGCCCGCATAGTCATACTGCTCCAGCTTGATGACGATCAGCAGCGGCGCGATCTCGGTCTTGCCGGGCAGGTTGCCGGCGATGAACACCACCGAGCCGTATTCCCCCACCGCGCGGGCGAAGGCCAGGCTGACGCCGGAGATCAGCGAGGGCGCCAGCGCCGGCAGGATCACCATCACCGCCCGCTGGATGCTGTTGGCGCCGAGCGTCGTGGCCGCCTCCTCCACCTCGCGGTCGAGTTCCTGCAACACCGGCTGCAGCGAGCGCACCACGAACGGCAGGCCGATGAACACCAGCGCGATGAAGATCCCCAGCGGCGAGAAGGCGGTCTTCAGCCCAACCTTGGCCGCCAGCGCGCCGAGCGGGCCGGTCGGGGCGTAGAGGGCGGTGAGCGCGATGCCCGCCACCGCGGTCGGCAGGGCGAACGGCAGGTCGACCAGGGCGTCCATGATCCGCCGCCCGGGGAAGTCGTAGCGGGTGAGCGTCCAGGCGAGCAGGATCCCCAGCGGCGCGTTCAGCAAGGCGGCCAGCGCCGAAAGCCCGAAGGAGAGCCGCAGCGCCGCGGCCACCCGGGGCGCGGCCAGGGCGTGCCAGACGCCCGCCGGCCCCAGTTCCCAGGGCCGGATCGCCAGTGCGATCAACGGCAGGACGACGATGGCGCCCAGATAGGCCAGCGTGATCCCCAGCGACACGCCGAAGCCCGGCAGGATCGAGTGCTCCACCCACGGCCTGCGGCGCGGCCGCGTCGCCGCGACCGCGCCAGCCGGGACCGGACCCAGCGGCGAAGAGGGGAGGATCGCCTGGTCGGTCACGTGGGCTTGTAGATTTGGTCGAAGAGGCCGCCGTCGGCGAAGTGGGTGGCCTGGGCTTTCTTCCAGCCGCCGAACGCCTGGTCGATGGTGACCAGCGGGATCTGTTTGAAGGAGGCCGCGTACTTCGCGACCGCCGCAGGGTCGCGCGGCCGGTAGTGGTGCTTGCCGACGATGTCCTGCGCCAGCGGGCTGTAGAGGAAATTGAGATAGCCCTGGGCGATCGTGCGGGTCTTATGCCGGTCGACGTTCTTGTCGAGCAGCGCCACCGGCGGCTCGGCCAGGATCGAACTCGACGGATAGACGATGTCGTAGTTCGGCCCGAACTCGTCGATCGTCAGGAAGGCCTCGTTCTCCCAGGACAGAAGCACATCGCCGATGTTGCGCTGCGCGAACGTCGTGGTGGCGTCTCGTGCGCCCGCACCCAATACCGGCACGTTCTTGAAGAGCTTGGTGATGTAGGCCTTGGCCGCGGGCTCGCCGCCTTGCTTCTGGGCGTAGGCATAGGCCGCCAGATAGGCCCAGCGCGCGCCGCCCGAGGTCTTCGGATTGGGGGTGATGACGCCGACGCCCGGCTTCACCAGGTCGGGCCAGTCGCGGATCTTCCAGGGGTTGCCCTTGCGGACCAGGAACACGATCGTCGAGGTGTAGGGCGTCGAGTTGTTCGGCAGCCGCGACTGCCAGTTGGCGGGCAGCAGCTTGGCGCGCGCCGAAATCTCGTCGATGTCGCCGGCCAGCGCGAGCGTCACCACGTCGGCCTGCAGACCGTCGATCACCGCGCGGGCCTGTTTGCCGGAGCCGCCGTGGCTCTGCTTGATGTCCAGGACCTCGCCGGTCTTGCCCTTCCAATAGGCGGCGAAGGCGGTGTTGATCTCCTTGTAGAGCTCGCGCGTCGGATCGTAGCTGACGTTGAGCAGAGTGATCGGCTTGGCCTGGGCGAAGGCCGGGCCGGCGATCAGCGGCGCGGCGGCCGCGCTGACGCCGAGCGCGGCGCCGGTGGCGACGAGTCCGCGGCGGGTGATCTTGGTCTGGGTCATCTGGCGGCTCCGAAGATTCTGGATCAGAACGCGAATTGCGAACGGAACGAAACAACGTTCACGTCTTCGCCGATGTTGGACCCGGTGGCGTTTAGCCGGGTCACCCGAGCCCACTGGTAGTCCAGCAGGAAGCGAACGACATTGTTGGGGTACCAGTTCAATCCAACGGTGGTGATCTTCTGCTCGCCGCCCCGCACGCCGCCGGCCGGCGTCGCCGCGCCCGCCACGCCCTGACGATCGTTCAGATCCAGCTCGCTGTAACGGGCCGCCAGCTCCCAGGCGCCCCAGGTCCCACGCTGCGGATCGAAGACCTTCAGAGGCCGGATGCCCACGAAGCCGCCGTTGGCGTTAGTCCAGGCATGATGCTCGCCGGTGAGCGCCCACGCGCCCTGCAGGTACCAGCCGGAGAAGGAGGGGTCGAAGAGCGAGACGGCCGGCGCCGCGGCCTTGCGGCTCACGTCCACCTGGTACCACTCGCTGGCGGCGTAGAAATTCTTCCAGCTCGCGCCGGCTTCCAGCCCATAGGCCGTCAGGCCGTCGGAGTTGATCGCCCCGGTGTCGACCAGCCGTATGCCGCTGACCCGAAGTTCCGGACGCTCCTGCAGCCGCACCGCTTGCGTCGAGACCGGGCCGGCCGTTGTGTCGGCCGGATCGAGGATGCCCTGGACGTTGGCGCCTAAATGGACGTCGTAGTCGGCGCCGTGGATCGGATTGAAGGCAAGGCGCGCGGCGAAGCCCGACTGCTGGTCGAGTTCCGGCGTCGCCGGGACCCCGACAACTTTCCCCGAGAACAGGCCTGAGGCGTACCAGCGGGCGCCGCGGGCGGTCGCGCCCACGCCTGTACGCCCGTCGCCGGTCGCAAGGCCGCGGACCAGCTCGGCGATCGCCGCGCGCTCCAGGAACAGCTCCTCGGTATTGCTGGTGGCGTCCTCCAGGCCGGACGGGGTCGCCCAGGCGCCGACCCGCAGCCGGATGGGCTCCTCCAGTCCGAAGGGCTTCCAGCCGGCATATTCCAGATAGGCCTGGTTCAAGATCGCCGCCTCGCCGCCGGACCCGCCGAATTCACCCCAAAGGGCGTAGTTCCAGTCCTTGAAAGCCGTCCCGTCGAACCCGAGGCGGGCGCGGCGGAAATTGGTCCCCGAGCCCAGGTCGTTGGCGGCCGTGCGCGGGCTTTCCGAATAGCTGGCGGCGTCGAACTGCACGACGGACCGCAGGGCGAACTTGAAGTTCCCGTCCGCCGTCGTGAACGTCGGCCGCCCATTGCTGATCGCCACCGTCGGCTGCGCGGCCTGGACGTCGCGGACCTGTTGCACCTGGGCCGACGACTGGCCCTTCAGGTCCTGGATCTGTGATTCCAGCTCCTCGTTGCGCTTCTCCAGCGCATCCAGCCGCGCTGACAGCGCCAACGCCTGCTCCTGGCTGATTCCGCTCGGCGCAGTGGAGGCCGTAGGGATCACCTGGGCCAGCGCCGCAGGCGCTGCGCTGCACAGCAGGCCCGCCAGGACAGCCGTGCGGATAACTCGGCGAAGCGGCGCAGGGGCAATCATGCTCGGTCCCTCGTGTTGAGCGAGGGAAAGCTAGGCCGCTTATTCCTACTTAACGAGTGGGATTAAGCTACGGCGAGCCGCAGAAAATCTGCAAGCTACTCCGCGGCCAACAGCACCCGGCCGGAGGTGAACGAGGTCTTCTCGGCGAGCTCGGCCTTGGCCTCCTCGTATTCCGCCGAGAGCCGGGCCACGAGTTCGGCGGCGGTCGGGATGTCCTTCACCGCCCCGATGCCCTGGCCGCAGCCCCAGATGTCGCGCCAGGCCTTTGCCTTGGAGTTGCCGCCCGACCCGAAGTTCATCGCTGAGGCGTCGGAGACCGGCAGGTTCGCCGGGTCCAGGCCCGCCGCAATGATCGAGGGTGTCAGGTAGTTGCCGTGCACGCCGGTGAAGAGGTTGGTGTAGGTGATGTCCTCGCCGCTCGAGGCCACGATCATCGCCTGGTAGGCCGGGTCGGCGTTGGCCTCCTGGGTGGCGATGAAGGCCGAGCCCACGTAGGCCAGGTCCGCACCCATCGCCTGGGCCCCCAGCACCGCGCGGCCGTGGGCGATCGAGCCCGAGAGCGCGATCGGCCCATCGAACCACTCGCGCAGGCCCTGGATCAGGGCGAAGGGCGACAGGTGACCCGCGTGACCCCCTGCCCCGGCGGCGACCGGGATCAGGCCGTCGGCCCCCTTCTCGATGGCCTTGCGGGCGAAGCGGTCGTTGATCACGTCGTGCAGCACCACCCCGCCATAGGAGTGGACCGCGTCGTTCACTGGCGTCTGCGCGCCCAGCGAGGTGATCACGATCGGCGCCTTCCACTTGGTGGAGAGCTCCACGTCCTGCTCCAGCCGGTCGTTCGACCTGTGTACGATGTGGTTGACCGCGAAGGGCGCGGACGGCGCCTCGGGATGGTCGCGGTCCCAGGCCGCCAGCTCTTCGGTGATCCGGTGCAGCCACTCGTCCAGCATCGAGACCGGCCGGGCGTTCAGCGCCGGGAAGGAGCCGACGATGCCGGCCTTGCACTGGGCGATCACCAGGTCGGGGTTGGAGATGATGAACAGCGGCGAGCCGATCACCGGCAGGCGGAGGCGGTCACGCAGGACGGGCGGCAGGGCCATGAAGGGGTCCTCGAGGTTGGTTCTTTAAATTTACGATGTACGCAACAAGATTGAGCATGGCAAATCCGCCCTCCGCGGGCAAGCGGTCATACCGCGAAGATGCGTTCGATCAGCCAGAAGGCGGCGAACCCGCCGATCACATAGGCCGGAGCCACACGGGCGAAGACGGCGCTGTCGACGGGCAATCGGCGGCGCGCCTGGCGCAGGACCCAGATCGCGGCCAGCGCCACGGCGATGAACATCAGCTGGCCGATCTCCACGCCGACGTTGAACAGCAGCAACGCCTGCGGCTCCGCGCCCTTCGGCAGGCCGACCTGGGCGAGCGCACCGGCGAAGGCCAGGCCGTGCAGCAGGCCGAAGGTGAAGGCGATCAGCCACGGATGCCGGTGAGTCAGGGTCTCCGGCCGTCCCGGCAACGGGACCAGCTCGCAGGCCACGAAAACGATGCTCAGCGCCACCAGGGCCTCGATGATCGCCGACGGGAAATGCACGAAGCCCAGCGCCGCCAGCGCCAAGGTGATGCTGTGCGCCACGGTGAAGGCCGAGACCGCCTTCACCAGGCGCCAGCTCGGCCCGATCAGCAGCAATAGACCGAGCACGAACATCAGGTGGTCGGCGCCGGTCAGGATGTGGCCGATCCCCAGGGCCACGTAGGCCGGGATCCGCAGGCCCTGGGGTCCGGCCAGCGCCAGCTTGCGGCTGGGATCGGCCGGCCGGATGACGTCGTTGACGGTTTTTCCGTCCGCCGTGGTCACCCGCATCAGGACGTCGGTGACGGTCTGAGGCAGGCCCTCGATGCTCACCGTCTGGCCGTCCAGCGGCGGGCCGCCGACCACATGCCAGGTGCGGATCACGAAGCCGGGCGAACCGGATTGGCTGGACGGCGCCCGGTCGATGACCCCGGACGACAGGTGCGGGACCATGTGGACGGTCATGTCGCCGACCATCGGCTGTTTCCAGACCACGTCGTAACGGCCGGAGCCGGTCTCGATGATCTGGATCAGCGCCGGGCGGATTTCGTGCGCGGACGCCAGCCGCGGTGCGGCCAGGGCCAACAGGAGGAGCAGCACGGCCACGAGCCGCCCGACGAACGCTCCTCCCCGCAATTTCCACCCCCACGGCTCTGACCTAGCGTCAGTTTTTGACAGTCGCCGGCCAAGAGGACAATCATCCATCGCGACGGTGCGCCCGGCAGGCCGCAAGGCCCGTGAGAACGCTCCGCGGACACCGGCCCGCCGGTGAGAGACTGGGGAAACAGATGAACCGGCAACCGCGCCGCAAGGCGGCTCCTGTCCTGGCCGCCGCCGCGCTCCTGGGCGCGCTCGGCGCCGCCGGCTCCGCACCGGGCCAGGGCGAAAAGCCCGCCGCCCCGCCGGCTGCCGTCGCGGCGAAGATTGCGCCCGCCAAGGCCGGTGCGAAAACCGGCCACCTTCCTGGGTACAACCCCGACCGCAATGCCTATTTCGGCGACCTGCACGTGCACACGGGCCTGTCGTTCGACGCCTACATCTTCAATGTCCGGGCCATGCCTGACGACGCCTACCGCTTCGCCAAGGGCGACACGATCGGCCACGCCGCCGGCTTCAACATCCGCCGCTCGGGCGGGCCGCTGGACTTCACCGCGGTCACCGACCACTCCGAGTACATGGGCGCCATGCGCGAGGCGAACGACCCGAAGAGCCCGCTCAACAAGTTGCCCATCTCCCAGGGCCTGTTCAGCTCCGATCCGAAGCAGATCACGGCCGCCTTCACCAAGATGGTCGCGGGCTTCGAGCACAACACCTTGCCCAAGGAATTCAGCGCTCCGGACGTCGTCGGCCGCGCTTGGACCGAGGTGCAGCAGGCCGCCGCCCGCCACAACGACCCCGGCCGCTTCACCACCTTCGTGGCCTATGAATACACCTCCGCCCCGGACGGCCGGAACCTGCACCGCAACGTGATCTTCCGCACGACCAAGGTCCCGCAGCTGCCCTACACCGCGGTCGTTTCCAACAACCCCGAGGACCTCTGGCAGACCATGGACGCCTGGCGGGCGAAGGGCATCGACGTCTTGGCCATCCCGCACAATTCCAACGGCTCCGACGGGCTGATGTTCGAGCCGACCAAGCGCGATGGCACGCCCATGGACCGGGCCTACGCCGAGCTGCGGATGCGCAACGAGCCCCTGGCCGAGATCACCCAGATCAAGGGCACGTCGGAGGTTCACCCATCGCTGTCGCCCAACGACGAATGGGCCAACTTCGAGATCATGGAGCGCTACATCGGCTCCAACCGCCCGGTGACCAAGTTCCACGGCAGCTATGTGCGCGAGGCGCTGAAGGACGGGATCCTGATGCGCGAAAAGGTGGGCTTCAACCCGTTCAAGTTCGGCTTCATCGGCTCCAGCGACACTCACAACGCCGCTCCGGGCTCCACCGAGGAGCGCAACTACTTCTCCAAGGTCGGCCGCTCGGACGGCACGCCCGCCCAGCGCGGCTCGGTCCCGCCCGGCGGCGCCAAGACCTGGCCCGCCGACACCCCGGATTCCGCCCACGCCACCGCGCCCTACCAGGCCTGGGGCGCCTCGGGCCTGGCCGGCGTCTGGGCCGAGGAGAACTCCCGCGAAGCGATCTTCGCGGCGCTGCGGCGCAAGGAGACCTTCGCCACCTCCGGCCCGCGCATCCGCCTGCGCTTCTTCGCGGGCTACGACTTCCCCGACGACCTGGCCCACCGCACCGACCTGGTCCGCGAGGCCTACGCAAAGGGCGTGGCCATGGGCTCCGACCTCGCGCCCTCGAGAGGCAAGGCCCCGAAGTTCCTGATCTGGGGCGTGCGCGACCCCAACTCCGGCTATCTGCAGCGCGCGCAGGTGGTGAAGGGCTGGGTCGAGAACGGCGTCGCCAAGGAACAGGTGTTCGACGTCGCCTGCGCCGACAAGCTGACGCTAAACAAGACCACCTGGCGCTGCCCCGACAACGGCGCGGGCGTCAACATGGCGACCTGCGAACCGGACCCCTACAAGGGCGACGTCGAACTGCGGACGCTCTGGACCGACCCCACGTTCAAGCCCAACCAGCGGGCGTTCTACTATCTGCGGGTCCTCGAAAACCCCTCCTGCCGGTGGTCAACCTGGGACGCACTGCGAAACGGCACGCCGCCCAACCCGACGCTCGCCAAGACCATCATGGAGCGGGCCTGGTCCTCGCCGATCTGGTATGAGCCCAAAGCCTGACGCCGAGCTGTCGGCGGGGCGCGCGAAGGGCTTGGTCCGCCGCGTCCTGCGCGAACCGCTCGTCCATTTCCTGGCCATCGGGGCCGTGCTCTTTGCCGGGCTCACACTCGTGAAATCGCTCGAGCGGCCGACGGTCCGGCTCGACGCCCAGGACTTGAACCAGCTCGCCTCCTACTGGGAGGTGCAGATGCAGCGCCCGCCAAACAAGGCCGAGTTGCAAGGGATCATCCGCGACCGCATCGACGAGGAGTTGCTGGCCCGCGAGGCGCTGAGGCTCGGCCTCGACAAGGCGGACATGATCATCCGCCGCCGGCTGGCGCAGAAGATGGCCTTCGCCACCGACGACCTCGCCCAGACGGCCGAGCCTACCGAGGCCGCGCTCCAGGCCTACTACGCCCGCACCGCCCAGGCCTACGCCGCCCCGACGCGGGTCGCCTTCCAGCAGGTGTTCTTCTCCGGCGACCGGCCGCACGGCGGCGCAGAGCGGGCCGCCGCCCAGGCTCTACAGCGCGCCGAAGAGGACAAGCGCGAGCCGCAGGGCGATCCCTTCCTCTTCCCGCTCGCCTATGAGGACGTCGGGCTGCAGGATCTGCTGCGCGACTACGGAACGGCCTTCGTGAAGGCGCTGGAGACCGCGCCGCTCGGGACCTGGCAGGGGCCGGTGCTGTCGCCCTACGGCTGGCACATCGTCAAGGTCACCGTCCGGCGCGCGCCACCGGCGGTTTCCTTCAACTCGGTGCGCGGCCAGGTCCGCGACGCCTACCTGGCCGAGCGCCGCGCCGAGGCCAACGCCGTCTTCCTGCGGGACCTGCGCAAGCGCTACCGGGTGGTCATCGCGGGCGTTCCCGAGGACTGACCGGCCACGCCCTCACCTCGCGTGAACTTGACGCCAAGGGCCTTGCGGGACCATCACCCGACATGGCCGACGCCCCCGCCCTCGCCCCAAGCCTGACCGGTGATTTCCCGGCCGTGACCGAGGCCGACTGGCGCGCGCTTGTCGACAAGACCCTGGGCGAGGCGCCCTTCGCCTCGCTGGAGAAGACCACCGTCGAAGGCCTGCCGATCGCTCCGCTCTATGCGCCCGCGCCGGAACCCCTGGCTCCGGCCCGCGCGGTCCCCGCCGACCGCGCCTGGGAACTGGCGACGCTCACCGCCCACCCCGACCCGGCCCGCGCCAACGCCGAGATCCTCGCCGACCTGCGCGGCGGCGCCGCGGCCGCCGTCCTCCGCGTCGATCCCGCCGGCAAGACGGGCGTCGCGATAGGCTCCGCGGCGGACTTGGCGCTGGCGCTCGACGGCGTGATCCTGGAGTTCGCCCCGGCCGCCCTCGACGCCGGCTTCCTGGGCCCTCAGGCCGCGGACTGGCTGAGCGCGGCGGCCAAGGCCTCGCCGAGCGCCCTGCTCCGTTTCCATCTTGATCCTTTGAGCGCCTACGCCGAAACGGGCGCCAGTCCCGGCCCGATCGAGGCCCATCTGATCTCGGCGGCCAATGTGGGCGCGCGCTTGGCCGAGACGCACCCGCTGGCGCAAGTCTTCCTGGCGTCCGGCCGCGTCGCGCATGAAGCCGGCGGCGGCGAGGCCCTTGAGGTCGCCTTCGCAGCGGCCGCCGCCGTGGCCTACGCCAAGGCCCTGGTCCGGGCCGGCATGCCCATGGCCGGCGCCTTCGCCCGCATCACCCTGGGTCTCTCCGTCGACGCCGACTATTTCGTGGCCATCGCCAAGCTGCGCGCCGCCCGCGCGGTCTGGGCGCGGATCGCCGCGGCCTGCGGCGCGGATCCCACCGCGCGCATCGAGGCGCGTTCCTCGCGCCGCATGCTGACCGCCAAGGACGCCTGGACCAACATGATCCGGCTGACCGCGGCGGGCTTCGGCGCGGCGGTCGGAGGCGCGGACAGCGTGATCCTCGGCGGCTTCACCGATGCGCTGGGTCTCCCCACGGAATTTGCCCGGCGCCAGAGCCGCAACGCCCAGCTCGTGCTTATGGAAGAAGCCCACGTCGGCCGCGTCGCCGACCCGGCGGCCGGCTCCGGCTACGTCGAGGCCCTCACCGACGAGATCGCCCAGGCCGCCTGGAGCCGGTTCCAGGCCATCGAGGCCGCCGGCGGCGCGGTCGCGGCGCTCAACTCGGGCTGGGTCGCCGATCAGGTCGCGGCCGACGCCGCCGCCCGCCCCGAGCCCAAGATCATCGGCGTCACCGCCTTCCCGCCGGCCAAGGACACTCCGGTCGAGGTCGAGATCGCCGCCGCCCGCACGGTCCAGGCGCCGTCGACGCGCCTGCCGGGTCCCGACGGCGCCTGCCCGCCGCTCAGGCCCATGCGCATCTCGGAGCCGTTCGAATGAGCCGCTTCCCCGACTTCGCGACCTTGCCCTTCGGCGATCTCCCGACCCAGCCGCTACAGACCGGCGAGCCCTGGCAGACGCCGGAAGGCATCGCCGTCCGCCCCGCCTACGGCCCCGCCGATACCGCGGGCCTCGACACGCTCGCCGGCTACCCGGGTCTCGCGCCGTTCCTGCGCGGCCCCTACCCGACCATGTACCTGACCAACCCGTGGACCATCCGCCAGTACGCGGGCTTCTCCACGGCTGAAGATTCCAACGCCTTCTATCGCCGCAATCTCGCGGCCGGGCAGATGGGACTCTCCATCGCCTTCGACCTCGCCACCCACCGCGGCTACGACTCGGACCACCCGCGGGTGAAGGGCGATGTCGGGATGGCGGGCGTCGCCATCGACTCCATCTTCGACATGCGCACGCTCTTCGACGGCATCCCGCTCGACAAGATGAGCGTCTCGATGACCATGAACGGGGCGGTGCTGCCGATCCTGGCGCTCTACATCGTGGCCGGCGAGGAGCAGGGTGTGCCGCACGCCAAGCTCTCGGGCACCATCCAGAACGACATCCTGAAGGAGTTCCTGACCCGGAACACCTACATCTATCCGCCCGGCCCCTCGATGCGGATCGTCTCGGACATCTTCGCCTATACGTCCAAGGAGATGCCGCGCTTCAACTCGATCTCGATCAGCGGCTACCACATGCAGGAAGCCGGCGCGACGCTGGACCTGGAGCTCGCCTATACCCTGGCCGACGGGGTCGAATACGTGCGCGCCGGCGTGGCCGCCGGCCTGCCGGTCGACGGCTTCGCGCCCCGCCTGTCGTTCTTCTGGAACGCCGGCATGAACGCCTTCATGGAGATCGCCAAGCAGCGCGCCGCGCGCCTGCTCTGGGCCCGGCTGATCAAGGACGAGTTCAACCCGAAGGACGTCCGCAGCCTCAATCTGCGCGCCCACACCCAGACTTCGGGCTGGAGCCTGGCGGCCCACGACGTCTTCAACAACGTCGCCCGGACCACCGTCGAGGCCATGGCCGCGGTCGGCGGCCAGACCCAGAGCCTGCACACCAACTCTCTCGACGAAGCCCTTGCCTTGCCGACGGATTTCTCCGCCCGCATCAGCCGCAACACCCAGCTCTTCCTGCAGGCCGAGAGCGGCCAGTGCCGGGTGATCGACCCCTGGGGCGGCTCCTACTACGTCGAGCGCCTGACCGCCGACCTGGCGGCCCGGGCGCTGACCCACATCGCCGAGGTCGAGGCCCTGGGCGGCATGGCCAAGGCCATCGAGAACGGCCTGCCCAAGCGGCGCATCGAGGAGGCCTCGGCCCGCACCCAGGCGCGCATCGACGCCGGCATCCAGAGTGTGGTCGGCGTCAACCGCTACCGCCCCGACGTCGCCGACGAGATCCCGATGCTGAAGGTCGACAACACCGCCGTCCGCGAACAACAGCTCGCCAAGCTGAAGCGCCTGAAGGCCGAGCGCGATCCGGCGGCCACGGCCGCGGCGCTCGAGGCCCTGACCAACGGCGCGGCCGGCGGCGGCAACCTGCTGGAGCTGTCGGTGAACGCCGCCCGCGCCAAGGCCACGGTCGGCGAGATCTCCGACGCGCTGGAAAAGGTCTTCAATCGCCACAAGGCCCACGCCAACGCCGTCTCCGGCGTCTATCTGCGCGAGAGCGGCATCACCGCCACCGCCCGCCGGGCCCAGGAGATGGCCCAGGCCTTCGCCCAGGCGGACGGCAAGAAGCCGCGCATCTTGGTCGCCAAGATGGGCCAGGATGGCCACGACCGCGGCCAGAAGGTGATCGCCTCGGGCTTCGCCGACCTCGGCTTCGACGTGGAGATCGGCGACCTTTTCCAGACGCCGGCCGAGACCGCAGCCCAGGCCGTGGCAGACGGCGTCCATGCGGTGGGCGCCAGCTCGCTCGCCGCCGGCCACCTGACGCTCGTTCCCGAGCTCAAGTCCGAACTCGCCCGCCTCGGCCGCGAGGACATCATGGTGGTGGTGGGCGGCGTCATCCCGCCCGAGGACTTCGCGGCGCTGAAGGAGATGGGTGTCGCCGCCATCTTCACCCCGGGCACGACGGTGCCGGACGCCGCCATCTCGGTCATCGAGCGCCTGAACGAGTTGCTCGGCTACGCCCAGGAGCAGGCGGCGGAATAGGCGCAAGGCGCATCCGCCGCCGACTCGACCGAGCTTCGCGCCTGTGCCCTGTTGGCTGGGGCTTTCACGGAGATCACGCTTGGCGACATCGGACGAGGCGCTGGAGCGCGGCGCCATGAAGGCCATCGCCTGGCGGCTCCTGCCGCTGATCGGGCTGGGCTACCTGATCTCCTACATGGACCGGGTGAACATCAGCTTCGCCGCGCCGACCATGAACGCGCAGCTGGGCTTCACCGCCTCGGTCTATGGCTTCGGGGGCGGCCTGTTCTTCATCAGCTACGCCCTCCTGGAAATCCCCTCGAACCTGGCGTTGGCGCGAGTTGGCGCGCGGCGGTGGATCGCCCGCATCATGGTCACCTGGGGCGTGGTCGCCATGAGCATGGCGCTGGTGCGCACCCCGATGCAGTTCTACGCCGTGCGCTTCCTGCTCGGCGCCGCCGAGGCGGGGTTCTTCCCGGGCGTGATCTACTACCTCGGCCTCTGGTTCCCGCAGGCCTACCGCGGCCGGGCGATTTCGCGGTTCTATATCGCCGCGCCCCTCGCCTCGGTGGTGATGGGCGCCGTGGCGGGCAGCCTTCTGCGGCTGGATGGCGCCCTCGGCCTCCACGGCTGGCAGTGGTTGCTGATCGCCGAGGGCGCGCCGGCGGTGATCCTCAGCCTAGTCTTCCTGAAGTTCCTGCCCGACCGGCCGGGCGACGCCGCCTGGCTCTCGGTGGAGCAGAAGGCCTGGCTGGAAGCCCGCCTCGCCGCCGACAACGCCGCTGTCGCGGCCCCCGACCACAGCCCGTTCCGCGCGCTCCTGCGGCCTGAGGTCCTGGCCCTGGTGGCGATCAATTTCGTCTACCTCGGCCCCTACTACGCCTTCACCCTCTCCGCCCCGACCGTGCTCAGGGGCTCGACCGGGCTCGACGCGACCCAGGTCGGCTATCTGGTGGCGGCGGGCGGTTTGACCGGAGCCGCGGGCATGGCCGCCGTCGGCTGGAGTTCGGACCGCCTGCGGGAGCGCTACCTGCACCTGGCCCTGCCGCTGGTCGCGGTGGCGGGCGCCTTCGCCGTCATGGCCTGGTCGCCCTCGCCGCCCGTGGTGATGGTCGCCTACCTCGCCATGATGGGCGGGTATTTCGCGGTGAGCGGGGCCTTCTGGCTGGCGCCGTCCGAGATCGTCCATCCGCGCGCGGTCGCCGTGACCGTCGCGGCGATCAACGGCCTGGGCCAGGTGGGCTCATTCGTCTTCCCCTGGCTCTGGGGCCTCGCGAAGGACTCCACCGGCGGCTACCACACAGGCATGAGCCTGCTCCCCGTCACCTTCCTGGCGGGGGCTGCGATCATGCTGGGACTGCGCCAGGCGCGGCGCGGCAGGATCGCCGCGCCGGCCTGAGGTCTACTTGCCCGCCGGGTTGAACGCGGCGGCTTGGGTCGCAGCCTCGGAGGGAACCGCGGCCGGCGCGGCGGCGGCCGAGCGCCGGGGGCCCATCGCGGCCTGGGCCGCGGCCAGCTCGGACTTGTCCAGCGCCCCGTCGTGGTTCTTGTCGAGCACGTCGAAGAACTTGGCGAGCTGGTCGCCGATCCGGCCCTTCAGCTCGGCCTTCTCGACCTTGCCGTCGATGTTGTCGTCCAGCATGCCCATCAGGCGCCCGGCGTTCATCTCGCCATCGTAGCTCACGCGATGCTTCGCCGTCTCATCGGCCCAGCGGAAGCTGAGCGAGGTGAACAGCATCTCCTGGAAGGACTGCTCGCCCCAGGTGACCTGGATCTTCGGGTCAGGGTTCGACGGGTTGCGCTTGGAGTTGTCGTAGACGTAGTGGGCGATCAGCTTGGAGCCGGCCGGCACCTTGATCGGCTCGGCGAAGGTGTAGCTGCGCTGCCAGTTGAAGTCGTAGCGCGGCAGGCTGAGCAGCAGCTTCTCCTTGCCGTCCGGATAGCGGATCCACAGGTCCGACGAATAGGCGCGGTAGTGGGCGTGCGGGAACGCCGAATAGAGCAGCGCGTCGTGCGGGAACTCCACATAGGCCACTTCCTGGTGGCGCGCTTCGCCGGGCGGAATGACGATGGTGTTATCGATCACCACCACCGAATGCATGATCAGCTCCGGCGGCTTGTCGTAGAAATAGAGCGCGATCTGGCTCTTATCGACGACCTCCTTGCCGAAGGGCGTGTAGTGCGCCTGGAAGCCGATGGCGCCGCCGGGCGGCAGATAGGTGCCGGTGTCGGCGGGCATGATGTTGGATTCCGCGCCCACCGCGTAGCCGGCGCCCAGCGAGGCGGCCCACTTGGTCTCCGAGGAGCGGCCGTCGGCCGGCATCTCAGCCATCCAGCCGGTCAAGAGGTGGTGCACGCCCTGGCGCGAGCCGGGCTTGATGGTCGCCGCGCGCACCCACTTGCCTTCGGTCATCGGGCTCGCCACCGCCGGGCGCTGGTAGTCCACCACGCCGGAGGCCGGGATGGTGTAGGCCGGCACGTTGATGATCACGTCCGGCTTGCCCAGCGGCCACTCCAGGGCGACGTGCTTGACCGCGCCCAGGGGGTCGGCGCCCTCGCCGCGCGGCGCGCCGGCTTCGATCCAGTGGACCAGGGTCTTCACCTGCTCCGGCGACAGCCGCTGGTCGTCGGAGAATTTTCCGATGTGCGGATCGGCGTGATAGGGCGGCATCCGGTCGGTGCGGACCACTTCGCGGATCATCGGGGCGAAGCCTTTGACCATGGCGTAGTTGGTCATGGCGAACGGGCCGATGCCGCCTTCCTGGTGGCAGGCCACGCACTTGGCTTCCAGGATCGGAGCGATGTCCTTGGCGTAGGAAACCTTGCTCACGCCGCGTTCGGGGAAGGCGATGGCCGCGCCGTGGCTCGGGGCCGCGGCCGCGACATTGACCGGCTGGCCGGCGGTGAGCGCGTCGAGCGCCTTGGCGGTCGCCTCGCCGGCGAGCGCGCCGCGGTAGGCGACCTTCCAGCTCTTCGGATCGACCACGAAGACCTCGGCCGAGCGGCTCACGCCGAGGCTCTCGCCCACCAGCTGGTTGGCGTCCATCAGGATCGGGGTGTCGTAGCCGGCCTTCGCGGCCTCAGCCTGGATGGCCTCGCGGCTGTCCTTCAGGTTCGAGTTCAGCATCATGAACTCGACGCCCTTCTGGCCATAGGCGGCCTTCAGGGCCTTCAGCTTGGGGGCGAGGCCGCGCATCACCGCGTCGCCGTTCGCCTGGGTGACGATCACCACCGCCTTGGCGTCGGCGAGGCGATAGAGCTCGTGGGCCTCCATGTTGGCGTCCACGAGCATGAAGTTGTCGACGCCGGTCGCCGCGGTCGCCGCGGCGCTGGGCGTTTGGGCCCTGGACGCCGTCGTGTCGCTGGAGAAACCCATGATCGCCGCCGTGCTGGCCAGCAACGCCAGGACGCCAAGTTTTGCACCGTTCATCGGATAGCTCCCAAGATCGGCCGTTTCGGCCACGCGCATTCCGCGCGAACTTACGGCGTATATCGCCCACCAAGGTTACACGAATATTGCCGCGCTTGTATGCGACGCCGTGTCATCGAGGGGTCGCCGCCGCGGCCCAGTTTGGATGCAGGGGCCTTAAGGAACTTCCTCGCCGATCACCTTGAAGCCCGCGAGCGTGTTGAGCCCGAAGCTGGTGGTGATCGCCGCGTCGGTGGCGTCGCGGCCGCGGGCCATCAGGATGCGGCCGATCCGGGGCCTGTTGTGGCGCGCGTCGAGGATGTGCCAGCGGTCGCCGAGATAGACCTCGAACCAGGCGCTGAAATCCATCTCGCCCACCACCGGCACGCCGATGTCCGGCAGGTAGCCGGTGCAATAGCGGGCCGGGATATTCATGCAGCGGCAGAGCGTGATCGCCAGGTGCGCATAGTCGCGGCAGACGCCGAGGCCCTCCTCGTGCGCCTCGAACGCCGTCTTGGTCGGCCGGGCGTGCTCGTAGCCGAAGGCGATGCGGTTGTGGGCGTATTCGACGATCGCCTGGGCGCGACCCCAGCCCGGCGGGATATCGCCGAACAGCTTCCAGGCCAGAGCGCCGAGGAGCTCGGTCTCGCAGTATCGGCTGGCCAGGAGAAAGACGATCACCTCGTTGGGCAGGTTCTCCACCGGATGCTGGATCGCCTCGGGGCTGACCGGGTCCGGCTGGCCCGAGTCGCGCACCATGAAGTCGCCGCTCAGCACCGTGCGGCCCGGCGGACAGACGATCCGGCTGCAGAGGTTGCCGAAACCATCGTGGTACTGCGTCACCGGGATCTGCGGATCGGTGCGGATGACGTCGGGCGTCTCCAGGTCCTGGTAGCGCGAGGAATGGACGTTTAGCAGCAGCAGCATCGGCGTCGGCTGCGGACATTCGTAGGTGATCTCGTAGCCGGCTCGAATGTGCATGGGGTCCTAGGTCGTGGCGGTCAGCGTCCCTGCGCAACACGCCGCGGGGGCGCCGGTTGCACATCGGCGCAGGCTTCCACCGAAACCTCAACCTCTACGTCCATGCCGAGGTAGTCGGCCGGCAGGCCCGCCCAGGTTCCGTGCAGCGGCACGGCCTGGCGCGGATCGCGCGCGATCGCCACGCGCACCAGATCGGCGTTGCCGACGATGCCGTTGGTCGGGTCGAACTCCACCCAGCCGCAGGACGGCAGGAAGACCCGCACCCAGGCGTGGGTGTGTCCGCCGCCGGCCCGGCCGGCCTTCTGCGAGGCGGAATAGACGTAGCCGGAGACGAAACGGGCCGCGAGGCCAAGACTCCTGACCGCCTCGATCATCAGCATCGCGAAGTCGCGGCAGCTGCCAGTCCCCAACGCCAGGGTCTCAAGCGGCGCCTGGGGCGCGCCGGAAAGCCGGGTCCCATAGGTGAACCCGTCATGGATCGCGTGCGTCATGTCGCTCAGGAGGGTCCGGAGGCTGGTCGGCCCCGCCCTCCGCACGAAGCGCCGCGCCCAGGCTTCCAGTTCGCCGCCCGGGTCGGCGTGCTCGCGCTCCATCGAACGCGCCAGGTCCGGCAGGTCTTCCGGCGCGTAGGCCAACGGCAGGACAGCGCCATAGGCCTCGCCATCGAAGTCGAAGGCCGGTTGCGGGGTATGCTCCAACGTCATGCGGCTCTCGACCGCAAGCCGGTCGGTGCGGCCTGTGAAGCGCGCCAACGTCACGCAGTTGCCGAACACATCGTGGGTGTTGCGGAGCATCGACGGCTCCGGCGTGATGGAGAGCTCGGCCGAGATCAGCCGCTGGTCGTAGCTCTCCAGCGGCCGCAGCATCATGCGGTGCTCGCCGAGCGCGACCGGATTGCGGTAGCGGTAGGCCGTCAGATGGCGGATGGAGACCAAGGGCATTGCCGGACGTTGCGGGCGATTCCGTTAACCAGTCGATGACACCGCTTGCGCCCGATCCGCGCACCGTCGCCATTGTGCTGAATCCAGGCGCCGCCTCGCCTTTTCTGCTCCTGGGCGACCACGCGGGCCGGGAGATCCCGCCGGCGCTCGGCGACCTCGGGCTGTCCGCCGCCGAGCGCGGCCGCCACATCGCCTGGGACATCGGCGTGGCCGGCCTGGGCGAACGGCTCGCCCAGGCGCTCGGCGCGACCTTCATCCGCCAGCGCTATTCGCGCCTGATCATCGACTGCAACCGCGATCCGGCGCGGGCCGACGCGATCCCTGAGGTCAGCGACGGAACCCACGTCCCTAGCAACCAGGGCCTCACCGCCGCCCAACGCCAGGCCCGCGTGGACCAGATCGCCCGCCCCTACCACGCCGCCATCGCCGCCGAACTGGACGCGCGCGCCGCCCGCGGCCTGCTCACCACCCTGATCTCGCTCCACTCCTTCACGCCCCGCATGGGCGGCTTCGACCGGCCCTGGCGCTTCGGAGTGCTGCACGCCGACAACAGCCCCTATTCCCGCGCCGTCCTCGCCCGGCTGCGCGGCGAGCTGGGCGAGGATCTGGTCGGCGACAACCAGCCCTACCGGATGGACGAGGTCGACTTCACCATCCCCAGGCACGCCGGCGGGCGCGGCCTCGACTACCTGGAGCTGGAGGTGCGTCAGGACCTGATCGCCGAGGCCGCCGGCCAGGAGGCGATCGCCGCCATTGTCGCGCGGCTGCTGCCTCTGGCGCTCGGCGATCTGCGCGCGCAGGATATTTCACGGCGGGCCCCCAGACCCGGCCCGGAGGAGACTTGAGATGAGCGACACAGCCAGCGCGCCAGCGCCCCGCACGACCACCGCCCCCTCCGTCCGGTTCGGCTTCATGAAGTTCGTCGTACGCGACCTGGACGCGATGCGGTCCTTCTATGAGCGCGCTTTTGGCCTGGTCGTCGCCCAGACCATCGACCTGCCCGACATCGTCGAGCTGGTCTTGCGCCGCCCCGGCGAGGAGACCGGCTTCAGCCTCATCCTCTATTGGAACAAGGACGGCCGCGATGTCGCCGTCGGGACCGGCCACGGCCCGCTCGGCCTGTACGTCCGCGATGTCGACGCCGCCTTCGCCCATGCGGTGAAGGAAGGCGCGGCCCCCCATCGCGAGCCCTGGGACACCGACGCCATGCGCGTGGCCTTCGTCCTCGATCCCGAAGGCCGCGAGCTTGAGCTGATCTCGATGCGCGCCCGCTGAGGAACAGCGCGCGCCGCCGGGGGGTTCTCCAGATGAAGAAGGAGCCTCGCGATGTTCATCCTGCCCAAGCTTCCCTACGACTACGCCGCGCTGGAACCGACGCTGTCGGCCGACACCTTGCGAACCCACCACGACAAGCATCACAAGGCCTATGTCGAGAAGACCAATGAACTCGCCAAACGGGCCGGGCTGGACGGCCGCTCGCTAGAGGACGTGGTGCGCGACGCCCATCGCAAGGCCGACCAGAAGCTCTTCCACAACGCCGCCCAGGCCTGGAACCACGCCTTCTTCTGGCTATGCATGACGCCCCAGCCGGCCGCGCCGTCAGGGCCGCTGAAGGCGGCCATCGATCGCGCCTTCGGCGGCGTCCGCGGCTTCAAGGACGCCTTTGTCGCCGAGGGCGTCGACCATTTCGGGTCCGGCTGGGTCTGGCTGGCGGCCGGCTCGGACGGGCTGAAGGTGATCTCCACCCACGACGCCGACGACACCCTGATCCGGGACGGGCTCTTCCCGCTCCTGGTCTGCGACCTGTGGGAGCACGCCTACTATCTCGACTACAAGAACGACCGGAAGACGTTCCTCGAGCGCTGGACGGACATGGTGGCCAACTGGGCCTTTGCCGAACGCCAGCTCGCCGCCGCGAACGGAGCCGGCGAGGGTTTCCTCTACCCTGAGGTCGCCGCCAGCGAAACCGGCGCAGCCCGCCGCGACGCGCCCGGCCACGGCGACCGCCCGCCGGCCTGACGCGCCGCCCGGCCAACGACCTCTCGACGTTCAGACGACCTGGATCCCTCGATAGCTCCCGGGACCGGCGGACACTGTCCGGCCGGGAGTTCGCGCTACCCGCCGCCCAGCGACGGCGATTCAACCCCTGGTTTGGTTGACGAGCCTGGAGCGCTATTTCGCATCCCAAGCGAATTCTTCGCGTAACTCTTTTTCGTTACGTGGGTGATCTGAAACACGCCTTCGTCCGTACTCCTCAAGACATTGTAATTTCAATGGCTTATCACGGCTTCGTGTGAATAACTCTTTTGGCGTTACGCGGTTTGGGTAACGGAGGACGGGCCTCCAAGTGGAACAACCTGGGAGGGTTTTCTGTGACTATCAAACTCATGACATCGGCCTCCGCCCTGATTTTGGGAGCGGCCCTGGCCACCTCGGCGATGGCTCAGGCCACGGCCACCGCCACCTCGACCCCCGCGGGCGCTGACGCGTCGGCGACGGGCAGCACGGACGCCGGCAGCGCGACCTCCGCGTCGTCGACCACCAACCATTCGGGGAACACCGACAGCTCGACCAACAGCTCCCGCTCCGGGAACACCGTCGCGTCCAACAACACCCTGACCGACACGGACACCGACAACTCCCACTCCGGGAACACCAAGACCGTCGCGTCCAACAACACGCTCACGAAGACCTTCACGGACTCGAGCACCAACAGCTCGCACTCTGGGAACACCATCGCGTCCAACAACACCAAGACCGTCACCAAGACCGACAGTCACAACCTGGACGTCACCGTCACCAAGACCGACAGCCACGACGACAACTCCACCCACACCCGGACCGTGACGCTCTCCAAGAACGAGCTCAGCGGCACGGTGACCGGCGTGAAGGTCATCTACGCGGCCCCGGTCGGCGGGGCGGGCGGAGCGGCCTCCGACACGCAACCCGGCGGCGCCGGCGGCGCGGCCACCCAGTCCGGCGTGCTCACCACGGGCGCGATCTCCATCGACGGCGGTTCGTTCGCGAACTTCGCTGGCGTGCAGACGGCGAGCTTCAACAGCGGCGTCGGTTCGCTGAACCAGGCGGCGACCAGCCTCGCGGCGAACGCCAACATCAGCTTCGGCGCCCCACCCCCGTAGCTGAAACGGGTCGCGGGGGGGGGGGGGGGGGGGGGCCGCGCGGGGGGTGGGGGGGGGGGGGGCCCCCCCGGGGGGGGGGGGGGCGCGGGGGGCCCCCGCCCCCC
>NZ_JBEPUO010000030.1:0-39674 GCF_041691455.1 Phenylobacterium sp.
AAGTACCCCGACGAGATGACCATCGTCCTGCAGCACCAGTACTGGGACCTGGCGCCGGGCGAGACCTTCTTCTCGGTGACCCTGCAGTTCGGCGGCCTGCCCAAGCGGCTGTCGGTGCCCTATGCGGCGGTCACCCGGTTCTACGATCCCAGCGTGCAGTTCCTGCTGCAGTTCGAGGCCCCGGCCGGCGAGGCGCGCCTTGCCGCCGAGCCCCAGGCCAAGGTCGCCGCCACCGACGCCGAGCCCACCCCCGCCGACGGCGAGGCCAAGATCGTCTCCCTCGACCAGTTCCGGAAGAAGTGAGCCGCCCCGCATGAGCGACGCCGCGACCTCGAAGGCCGAGGCCACCCCCGCGCCTCTGACGGACGAGGCGATCCTCGAGCGTTTCCAGCGCACCAGGAACCAGCCCACCGGCTCCCAGACCCTGGGCTTTCGGATGGTCGCGGTGAACCAGGCGGAGAAGACCGTCGAGGTCGAGTTCGAGGCCCGGGCCGAGCTCCTGCTCAACCCGATGAAGCAGATCCAGGGCGGCTACCTCTGCGCCATGCTCGACGAGTGCATGAGTGTCGCCTGCATGGTGGCCTCGGGCATGACCGCGGTCGCGCCGACGCTGGAGATGAAGACCAGCTTCTTCCGCCCCGGCATGCCGGGAAAGCTGCGCGGCGTCGGCCGGGTCGCCAAGTGGGGCCGCCAGGTGGCCTTCACCGAGGGCGAGCTCTATGACGCCGACGGACGGCTGCTGGCCAAGGCCACGGGCACGGCGATCCCGACACCCTTCCAGACCTACAAGACCTAGCATGCGGCTGGTCGCGCGCCTGGTCTGGCTGATTGGCGCCCTCTGGTTCGCCCAGGCGGCCCCGGCCGCCGCGGCTTCGGCGTTCAGCGACTGGAGCGCGGTGGTCGTCGCCGGCGACTGGCACGCCCATTCCGGGGGTCCGTCCGAGGCCTTCGACAACGCGCGGCGCGACGTGGCCCTGGCGCTCGAACAGGCCGGTTTCGATCCGGCGAACCTGCGCCAGTTCTCGGTCCGCCCCGAGCGCTACAAGGACGTGGCGCTGACCAAATCCCAACCGCAGGCGATCTATGACGCGCTCGCGGAGCTGACGCCGAAGGCCAGCGGCGGTTGCCTGCTCTACTTCAGCTCGCACGGCGCCCCGCAGGGCGTGGTGATCGATCAGCACTTCCTGCCGCCCGCGGTGCTCGCCACCATCGTCGACAGCACCTGCGGCAAGCGGCCCACCGTGGTGATCATCTCGGCCTGCTTCTCCGGCGTCTTCGTCCCCGCGCTGGCCGGCGCCAACCGCATGGTGCTGACCGCCGCGCGGCCCGACCGCTCGTCCTTCGGCTGCGGCGAGGCGGACAAATATCCCTACTTCGACCAGTGCGTGCTGGAGTCCCTGCCGAGCGTCTCGGACTTCGCCATGCTGGGGACAAGGGTCCAGGGCTGCGTGGCCGCGCGCGAGACCAAGGAGGGCATGAAGCCGCCGTCGGAGCCGCAGCTGTTCATCGGCCCGGCGCTGAAACCGCTCCTGCCGCTCTATTCGCTGGCCAGCGCCGCGCCCTCGAAACCTTCGGGGCGAAACTAGCTCGCGCATAGCCCAGGCTTGGAAGGACTCGCCCGGGCGCCCTACAAGCGGTTGAGCCTTCCGCTCCGTCCGGGTTTTCATCGATGCGGTCCACCGTCCTCGCCGCCGTCGCCGCTCTGGCGCTGATCTTCGTCCAGCCCCTGGGCGCAGCGGCTCAGGACGAGGCGCCGAAGCCCGCGCCCGCGGCCGCTACGCCCGGGCTTCCGAAGGGGCCGGTGCCCTATACGAAGCTGCATCCCAAACCTGCGGCCAAGCCGAAGCCGAAACCCGCGGCGGCCGGCGCTGAGACGCCGAAGCCCGCGGCGCCCGGCGCGGCGACGGCGCCAAAGGCCAAGCCGCCGACGCCCGCCGCCGTGACCACGGCGGAGCCAAGGCCGAAGCCGGCGACCGAGGCGCCCGCCACAGCCACGCCAACCCCACCGCCCGCGCCGAAACCCGCGCCGCCGCCCGTGGCCGCGCCGCTCGCCCCGCCCCCGCCCCCGGCGCCTGCCGCGCCCGGCGCCAAGCTGACGTCCGGCCAGCCGATCCCGCCCGCCGAACTGGAGGCCTTCGTCGACGGCGTCGTGCAGGACGCCATGGGCCGCGAGCACATCGCCGGGGTCACCGTCTCGGTCGTCCAGAACGGCCAGGTGGTGCTGAAGAAGGGCTACGGCTTCGCGAACCTCAATCCGCAGCGGCCCGTCGATCCCGACCGCAGCCTCTTCCGGGTCGGCTCGATCTCCAAGACCTTCACCTGGATCGCCCTCATGAAGGAGGTGGAGGCCGGCCGCATGCGGTTGAACCAGCCGGTCAATCTCTACCTGCCCGAGCGGGTGCAGGTGCGCGATCAGGGCTACGACCAGCCGGTGCGGGTGGCGAACCTGATGGACCACTCCCCGGGCTTCGAGGACCGTGCGCTGGGCCAGCTCTTCGAACGGGACTTCGACCGCGTCCGTCCGATCGACGTCTACCTGCGCCAGGAACGGCCCAAGCGCGTGCATGCGCCGGGCGAGGTCTCCAGCTATTCCAACTACGGCGCGGCGCTCGCGGGCGAGGCGGTGACCTACACCTCCGGCCGCCCCTACGAACGGCTGATCGAGGACGAGATCCTGGGTCCGCTGGGCATGGCCCACACCACCTTCCGCGAACCGCACGAGCCCAAGACCGGTCTTCCCGGCCCCATGCCGGCCCGGCTGGTCGCCGACATCTCCGACGGCTACCGCTGGACGCCGGTCGGCTTTTCGCGCCGCGACTATGAATACATCGGCCAGATCGCGCCGGCCGGGGCCGGCTCGTCCACCGCCGGCGACATGGCGCGCTACATGCTGATGCAGCTCGGCGGCGGCCAGCTCGGCGGGGCGGTGATCTATGGCCCGACCTCGGCGGAGGCCTTCCGCACCCCGCTCCGCCCGTCGCCGCCCGGGATCAACGGCTGGGCGCACGGCTTCATGGTCTTCGACCTGCCCGGCGGCCATCGCGGCTACGGCCATGGCGGGGCGACGCTGTCGTTCTTCTCCAACATGGTGGTGGTGCCCGACCTCAACCTGGGCGTCTTCATCTCCACCAACACCGACACCGGCCGGCCGCTCTCCGGACGCCTGCCGGACCGGATCGTGCAGCACTTCTACGCCGCGCCCGCGCCCTTCCCTCGCCCGGGCTCGCCGGAGCTCGCTGAGCACCGCGGCGACTTCGCCGGCTATTACCTCACCACGCGCCGCACCTATTCCGGGCTGGAGGGCTTCGTCGACCAGCTGATGGGCGGGGCCACCGTCACCGTCACCCGCGAGGGCCGGCTGGTTACCGCCGGCGGCGACGGGGTCAAGACCTGGGCGCCGGAGGGCCCGCTCGAGGAGGGCCGCTTCATCTCGTCGCAAGGCTCCGAGCGGATCGCCTTCGACCGGGCCGAGGGCGGGGCGCGCGCGTTCCATGTCGCCAGCGGGACGCAGGTCTTCGAACGCGCGCCCGTCTGGCGCCAGCCGCGCACCCTGACGACGCTCGCGGCCCTCGCCGCCGCCGCCGCGCTCGCCACCTTCGCGGGCGTCGTGGTCCGCAACCGGCGCGAATTCCGCGAGAACCAGGTGCAGAGCCGCGCGAGCCTGGTGCAGAACATCCAGGCGGTGCTCTGGCTCCTGGCCATGGCGCTCTTCGCCCTCTGGGCCTCGAAGACCGGCGACGCGGCCCAGATCATGTACCGCTGGCCCGGCGTCCTGATGATCACCGCCTCGGCCTGCGCCCTGGTTGCGGCCGCCCTGACCGTCACCACCTTCATCGCCCTGCCGGCCATCTGGCGCGGCGGGCGGCGGGTGGACTCCTGGACGCACCTTCGCAAGGCCTTCTTCAGCGTCACCGTTCTGGTCTACGCGGCCTTCTCGATCGACCTGGCCTTGTGGGGCGCGCTGAGCCCCTGGAGCGGCTGACACCCGCGCCGAAACGCCGCAATACGGCTCCGCTTAAACCCCCCGTTTACCAAGCACTGGGTAAATCCTGCCTACTGGTGGGCAAATCTGTACGCCCCCGCTTTTGAGTTTGCGGAAGGACGTCGGCGTTGAACCAGATTCTGGCTGCGCTTCAGAGGTTCGGGATCGGTCGCCTCGCGGCGATTCTCGGCATCGGCGCAGGCGTCGCCGCGGCGCTCTTCTTCGTGACCTCAGGCCTGGGGCAGCCCAAGGCGCTGCTCTATTCGAACCTCGACATCAAGGAAGCCGGCTCGATCACCCAGGCGCTCGACCAGGGGAACATCAAATACGAGGTCAAGGGCGACGGCTCGACCATCCTGGTGCCACGCGACCAGGTGGCCTCGACGCGGCTGATGCTGTCGTCCAAGGGCCTGCCGACCGCGGCCTCGGTCGGCTACGAGATCTTCGACAACGCCAGCGCCATGGGCCAGACGGACTTCGTCCAGCAGCTCAACCGCCAGCGCGCCCTGGAAGGCGAGCTCGGCCGCACCATCATGAGCCTCGACGGCATCACCGCCGCGCGCGTCCACCTGGTCCTGCCCAAGCGCCAGCTCTTCGAGGAAGAGGCCGAACAGCCCTCCGCCTCGGTCAGCATCGGCGTCGGCGGCCGCGAGCCCAGCTCCGACCAGGTGCGCGCCATGCAGAACCTGGTGGCCGGCGCCGTTCCCAACCTGAAGCCCGACCGCGTCACCGTGGTCGACCAGCACGCCAAGACGCTGTCCGGCGGCGACACCGGCATGGCCGCCGAGGCCGATGGCCGCAAGAGTGAGGTCGAACAGCGGATCGCCAAGCAGGTGAAAGGCCTCGTCGAAGGCATCGTCGGCGTCGGCAAGGCCCGGGTGAACGTCTCGGCCGATGTCGATCTCGCCCACGTGACCGAACAGAAGAAGAGCTTCGATCCGGACGGCCAGGTTGTCCGCTCGGAGAGCACTACCGACGAGAACTCCAAGGAAGGCTCCGGCGCCTCCGACGGCCAGACCTCGGCCGTGGCCAACATCCCGGGCGGCGCCAAGATCGGCGGCAACAACGAAAGCAGCGGCTCCAACAGCGGCCGCCAGGAATCGACCACCAACTACGAGATCACCGAGACCACCCGCACCTCGGTGCAGGAGCCTGGCCAGGTGAAGAAGATCTCCGTGGCGGTGGCCGTCGACGGCGTCACCGGCCCGGCCGACAAGAAGGGCAAGCCCGGCGCCTACACCCCGCGATCCGCCGCCGAGATGGCCAACATCGAACAGCTCGTCCAGGCCGCTGTCGGCTACGACAAGGACCGTGGCGACCAGGTGAAGGTGGTCAACGTCCGCTTCCCGAACGCCGACGACGCCGAGGGCGTCACCGCGGCCAGCCCTCTGATGGGCTTCGACAAGAACGACATCATGCGCGCCGCCGAACTGATCATCATGGCCGTGGTGGCCGTCCTGATGATGCTGTTCATCGTCCGCCCGCTGTTGCGCGGGGCGCTGGGCGGCGGCGGTCCGATGGCGCTGGGTGGCCCGCAGGCCCGCCTCGCCACCGGCGCTGACGGCCAGCAGATGCAGATCACCATCGACCCGGTCACCGGTCAGCAGATCTCCTTGCCCGCGCCGGGCAACGAACACCTCGAGCAGAAGATCGACATCGCCCGCATCGAGGGCCAGGTGAAGGCCAGCTCCGTCAAGCGGGTGGCCGAGTTCGTCGACAAGCATCCGGAGGAATCGGTCTCGATCATCCGCACCTGGCTGCATGAATCCGCATGAACGCCCGCGTCCCCAAACCCAAGGCTATGGTCGACTCCTCCCGGCTGAGCGGCGCTGAAAAGGCGGCCGTGGTGCTGCTGGCGCTCGGCGAAGACCATGCCGGCGTCTGGCGCCATCTCGACGAGGAGGAGATCAAGGTGATCTCCCAGGCCATGGCGAGTCTCGGCCAGGTGACGTCCAACGTCGTCGAGGACCTCCTGGTGGAGTTCGTCTCCGGCATGGGCGGCGGGGCCATCACCGGCTCGGCGGAACTGGTCCAGAAGCTGCTGTCCTCGATCATGCCCGGCGAGCGGGTGGACCACCTCATGGAGGAGATCCGCGGTCCGGCGGGTCGCACCATGTGGGACAAGCTCGGCAACGTGAACGAGGCCGTGCTCGCCAACTACTTGAAGAACGAATATCCGCAGACCGTCGCCGTCGTGCTGTCGAAGATCAAGTCGGAGCACGCCGCGCGCGTGCTCACCTGCCTGCCCGAGGACTTCGCGCTCGAGTGCGTGACCCGCATGCTGCGCATGGAGCCGGTGCAGCGCGAGATCCTCGACAAGATCGAACAGACGCTGCGCACCGAATTCATGTCGAACCTGGCGCGCACCTCCAAGCGCGACAGCCACGAGATGATGGCCGACATCTTCAACGCCTTCGATCGCCAGACCGAGACCCGCTTCATCACCGCGCTGGAAGAACGCAACCGCGAGGCCGCCGAACGCATCCGCGCCCTGATGTTCGTCTTCGAAGACCTCTCCAAGCTCGATCCGGGCGGCGTCCAGACCCTGCTGCGCACGGTCGAGAAGGACCAGCTGGCGCTGGCGCTGAAGGGCGCCTCCGACGCGCTCCGGGAAATGTTCTTCACCAACATGAGCGAGCGCGCCGCCAAGATCATGCGCGAGGACATGGAGACCATGGGTCCCGTCCGCCTGCGCGAAGTGGAACAGGCGCAGATGGCCATGGTGCAAGTCGCCAAGGACCTCGCCAACAAGGGCGAGATCGTCCTGGTCGGCGCCGGCGGCGACGACGACGAGCTGGTGTACTGATGACCCAGGACGTCGCAGCTCCGAAAGTCGCCCACGAGAAGTTCCTTTTCGGCACGGTGTTCGAACCGAGCGGCGAGATGACCAACACCGCGCCCCGGCCCAAGCGGAGCTATTCCGCCGAGGAGGTCGAGGCGATCCGCAACGCCGTCGCGGCCGACGGCGAGGCCAGGGCTCTGGCCAGCATCGCCAACCGCCAGGCCCAGGCGCTGGCGGTGATCGCCGCGGCCTGCCGCGAGGCCCTGCCCCGGCTGGCCGAAGTCGCCCACTCCCATCGGGTCGGCTCCGCCGAGCTGGCGCTGGCCTGCGCCCAGGCGATCGCCGCCGCCGCCCTCGACAAGTTCCCGCAGGCGCCGGTGCGCGCCGCCCTGGAGGCGCTGGCGCGCGAGATCGAGGCCGCCCCGCGCCTGATCCTCACCGCCGACGCCGAACTCGCGGCCGGCCTGCAAGCGGTGCTCGAAGAGACCGCCCAGGCGGTCGGCTATCCCGGATCGATCCAGGTGCGCACCGACCCGGCGCTCTCGCCGCGGGCCTTCACTCTCGACTTCGGCGACGGCTCGGCGAGCTTCGACCCCGCCGCCGCCGCCGAGCGCGTCTCCCAGGCCCTGCACGCGGCGCTGGCGGCCGAGGGCCTGCACGCCGAACCCCTTATCCCCGGTGGCGGAACCTCCGCCACCGACGCTCAAGAGCCTGAGAGCTAGGCCATGTCCGAAACGCCTGATCCCGAAACCGCCGCGGTCGCCGAACCCACTGGGAGTTCCGAGCTGAAGCTCGACGAATTCGCCGCCGGCGAAGGCCCGCTGGCGGAGACCTCCGACGAGGACAAGATCGCCACCGACCTGGCGCCGGTCTTCGACGTGCCGGTGAACATCTCCGCCGTGCTCGGCCGCGCCAGCATGTCCGTCGCCCAGCTGCTGCAGCTCGGCCAAGGCAGCGTGCTGGAGCTCGACCGCAAGGTCGGCGAGGCCATCGACATCTATGTGAACAACCGCCTGGTGGCGCGCGGCGAGGTCGTCATCGTCGACGAACGCCTGGGCGTGACCATGACTGAAATCATCAAGGACGGCGACGGACAGGCTTGAAGCCTGCCGTCTGAGGGAGAAAAGCCATGCGGCTACTGGTCGTCGGAAAACTGAACGGACAGCTCTCAACCGCCGTGAAGATGGCGATGAGCGCCGGCGCGAAGGTGAGCCACGTCGAAACCATCGCGGCGGCCACGCACGCCTTGCGCGCCGGGCAGGGCGCCGACCTGATGATGGTCGACTATGAGCTCGATATCGCGTCCCTCATCGCCACCAACGAGGCCGAGCGCATCCGCGTGCCGGTGGTGGCCTGCGGCGTCGGCGCCGATGCGGCCGGCGCGGCCGGAGCGATCCGGGCCGGGGCCAAGGAGTTCATCCCGCTTCCGCCCGACGCCCAGCTGATCGCCGCGGTGCTCGCCGCCGTCGCCGACGACAACCGCCCGATGGTCGTCCGCGATCCTTCGATGACCGCGCTGATCGGCATGGCCGACCAGATCGCCCCTTCCGACGCCTCGATCCTGATCACCGGCGAAAGCGGCGTCGGCAAGGAAGTCATCGCCCGCTACGTCCACCAGAAGTCACGCCGCGCTTCCAAGCCCTTCATCTCGGTCAATTGCGCGGCCATCCCCGAGAACCTCCTGGAGAGCGAACTGTTCGGCCACGAGAAGGGCGCCTTCACCGGCGCCGTGGCCCGCCGCATCGGCAAGTTCGAGGAGGCCAACGGCGGCACCCTGCTGCTCGACGAAATCAGCGAGATGGACGGGCGCCTGCAGGCCAAGCTGCTGCGCGCCCTGCAGGAACGCGAGATCGACCGGGTCGGCGGGGCCAAGCCCGTGAAGGTCGACATCCGCATCCTCGCCACCTCCAACCGCGACCTCATCCAGGCGGTGAAGGACGGCACGTTCCGCGAGGACCTGCTCTACCGCCTGAACGTCGTGAACCTGCGCCTGCCGCCGCTGCGCGAACGGCCGGGCGACGTGCTGGCGCTCGCCGAGCACTTTGTGCGCAAATACGCCGCGGCCAACGGCGCGCCCGAACGGCCGCTGTCGGCCGAAGCCAAGCGCCGGCTCGCCAGCCACCGCTGGCCCGGCAACGTCCGCGAGCTCGAGAACGCCATGCACCGCGCGGTGCTGATGGCGAGCGGCGCCGAGATCGAGGAGGAGGCCATCCGCCTGCCCGACGGCCAGCCCTTCGCCTCTGCCGACCCGCACGCCCGCGCCGCCCAGGTCGCGTCCCTGGCCGCCGAGAGCGCCAGCCGCAGCTACGTCGGCCAGACGGTGGCGGCCATGGAGCAGCAGCTGATCCTCGACACCCTGGAGCACTGCCTGGGCAACCGCACCCACGCGGCCAATATCCTCGGCATCTCGATCCGCACCCTGCGCAACAAGCTCAAGGAATACACCGAGGCCGGCGTCCCGGTCCCCGCGCCCCAGATGGGCGCGGCGAGCGCCGCCTGATCACCTAGATGGCCGACGCCTCAGTTCCCTCACGCTTCGGCCAGACTCCCAACGCGCGGGACGTCTTCGGCTGGGTGGCGCGTGGCGAGGTGGCCATGGCGCTGGGCGTCGTCGGCATCGTCGTCCTGCTGATCATTCCGATCCCGGCGTTCCTGCTGGATCTCCTGCTGGCGCTTTCGATCACCAGCGCCGTCCTGATCCTGATGACCTCGCTGCTCATCAAGAAGCCGCTCGAGTTCACCGGCTTCCCGATGGTGCTGCTGGTCACCACCCTCTACCGGCTGTCGCTGAACATCGCCTCGACCCGCCTGATCCTCGGCCACGGCCACGAGGGGGTCCACGGCGCGGGCCACATCATCGAGGCCTTCGGCAAGCTGATGATGGGCGGCAACTTCGCCATCGGCATCATCGTCTTCGCCATCCTGGTGATCGTGAACTTCGTGGTCATCACCAAGGGCTCGGGACGTATCGCCGAGGTGGCCGCCCGCTTCACCCTCGACGCCATGCCCGGCAAGCAGATGGCCATCGACGCCGACCTCTCGGCCGGCCTGATCGACGACAACGAGGCCAAGCGCCGCCGCAAGGAGCTGGAACAGGAATCCACCTTCTTCGGCTCCATGGACGGCGCCTCGAAGTTCGTGCGCGGCGACGCGGTCGCCGGCCTGATCATCGTCGCCATCAACATCATCGGCGGCATCCTGATCGGGGTGCTGCAGCACAAGATCCCGATCGGCCAGGCGGCCGCCACCTACACCATCATGACCATCGGCGACGGCCTGGTGAGCCAGATCCCGGCCCTGGTCATCTCGATCGCCGCCGGCTTCCTGGTCTCGAAGTCGGGCGTCGAGGGATCCGTCGACAAGGCGCTGGTCACCCAGCTGGCCATGAACCCGGTCGCGCTCGGCATGGTTTCGGCCGCCGCCGGCGTCTTGGCGCTGGTTCCCGGCATGCCGATCATCCCCTTCGCCGCCATCTCCGTCGGCGCGGGCGTGCTGTCCTGGCGCCGGTCGCAGAAGTCCATGGAGCCGCCGCCGGTCGACATCCAGCCGATGCAGGAGGCCACCGAAGAACCGATCGCCAACACGCTCGCCATCGACGAGATCAAGATCGAGCTCGGCTATGGGCTGCTCGGCCTGATCAACGACCTGGAAGGCCGCCGGCTCACCGACCAGATCAAGGCGCTGCGCCGCACGCTGGCCGCCGACTTCGGCTTCGTGATGCCCAGCGTCCGCATCCTCGACAACATGCGCCTGCCCTCCCAGGGCTACGCGATCCGCATCAAGGAGATGGAGGCCGGCTCCGGCGAGGTCCGGCTGGGCTCCATGATGGCCATGGACCCGCGCGGCGGCCAGGTGGACCTGCCCGGCGAACACATCCGCGAGCCCGCCTTCGGCCTGCCCGCCACCTGGATCGACGAGGCGCTGCGCGAAGAGGCGACCTTCCGCGGCTACACCATCGTCGACCCGGCGACCGTGCTCACCACCCACCTGACCGAGATCCTCAAGGAAAACATGCCGGACCTGCTCTCCTATTCGGAAGTGCAGAAGCTCCTGAAGGAGCTGCCGGCCGAGCAGAAGAAGCTGGTCGACGACCTGGTGCCCAATATCGTCACCGCCACTACCATCCAGCGCGTCCTGCAGGCCCTGTTGCGCGAGCGCGTCTCGATCCGCGACCTGCCGGCGATCCTGGAAGGCATCGGCGAAGCCGCGCCGCACACCGCGTCGGTCACCCTCCTCGTCGAGCAGGTCCGCGCGCGCCTGGCCCGTCAGCTCTCCTTCGCCCACCGCGGCGACGACGGCGCCCTGCCGATCGTCACGCTGACGCCGGAATGGGAGAACGCCTTCGCCGACGCCCTGGTCGGCCAGGGCGACGACAAGCAGCTCGCGCTGGCCCCCTCGCGCCTGCAGGATTTCGTGCGCGGCGTGCGCGAGACCTTCGAGCGCGCGGCTCTGGCCGGCGACAGCCCCGTCCTGCTGACCAGCCCCGCGATCCGCCCCTATGTCCGCTCGATCATCGAGCGGTTCCGCGGCCAGACGCCGGTGATGAGCCAGAACGAGGTCCATCCCCGCGCCAAGCTCAAGACCGTCGGCACGATCTAGCGCCGGACCTCTGCGGCGTTGCAGGCGCCCGCCCGGGCTGATAGCGGTGCGACCTGCGGAGCGGCGAGTAGGCTCCGGCGCAAAGTCTTGGGAAACGGATGCGGCGAGCTCTCAACCGACCAAAGGGAACCGGCTCCGCTGTCTTGTGGGACCTGCTGACCTTCGAGCACCTGATGACCAACCAGGTCATCCACCTGATCTACTGGGCAGGCCTCGCCCTGATCGCGCTGGGCATATTCGGCACGCTGGGCGCGGCCATCGGCGTGGTGATCCGCGACCCCTCGGTCTTCGGCCTCTTGCTGGCGATCCCGGTGGTGGTGGGCGGCTTGCTCGTCATGGGCGCCCTGCTCCTGCTGTGGCGCTCGTTCTGCGAGTTCTACGTGGCGATCTTCAAGATCAGCGAGGACCTGGCCGTGTTGCGCTCAGGGCTGGAGAACGAGCGCCCGACCCCGCCCCCCGCGCGGGCCCCGAGCGGCGCGCCCGGCGCTTAGTACAGAGCTTCGGACTTTGGCGTTCTCCAGAATTCTCGGGGCACTCCTCGCCGTCCTCAGTCTCGCATCAGTCGCCCATGCGACGCCGCCCCCGCCTGGATTTTCGGCCAAGGCCGATACGATCATCCGCCAGCACGTCGCGGCGAGGACGTTCAGCGGCGTCGTGCTGATCGCTGACCACGGCAAGCCCATCTTCCGCAAAGCGTTGGGGTTCGCCAACCGCGAGTGGAACGTCCCAGCGACGCCTGACACGGTCTTTCGCATTGGCTCGACTACGAAGACGTTCACCGCCACGGCCATCCTTCAGCTCGCCGAAGAAGGCGCACTGACGCTCGATGATCCAATCGCCAAATACTATTCCGCGGCTCCGGCGGCCTGGTCGGGGATCACGCTTCGCCACCTGCTCAACCACACTTCGGGCATTCCGGACTTTGTGCAGGTCAACGGGTTCATCCGCGGCGCCGCACGGCTCCAGGATCGCCCGGAGGAGCTCGTCGGCTTGGTACGCGACCAGCCGCTGGAGTTCGCTCCGGGATCGAAGTTCCACTACAGCAACACCGGCTACGTCCTGCTGGGCCTAGTGATCGAGAAGGTCAGCGGGAAGCGCTATGCAAACTACTTGGCTGATACCTTCTTCAAGCCCTTGGGCCTCTCCCACACCGCCTATGACGATTTCGCCGACCTCGTCGAGAACCGCGCGTCCGGCTACTGGCGGCCCGCCGGGCCTTTCGAAAACGCGCGCCTGATGACGCCTGAGGCCAGTGACGCCTCTGGCGCCTTGCGCTCCACGGCCGACGACCTCCTCGCCTGGGACCAAGCGTTGCATGCCGGCAAGCTGCTGAGCCGGGCCTCCTTGGAAGCCATGTTCACCGACTATGGTCACGGCTACGGCCTGGGCTCGTTTGTCGAAACCCGGCATGGCCACCGCCTATGGGATCACGGCGGCAATGTGCCCGGCTTCTGCAGCGCGTTCGAATACTACCCGGACGATGGCGTGACGGTGATCGTGCTCGACAACGTCGAGGGCCAGGACGCCGAAAGGCTCGCCAGCGAACTCGCCGGCGCCTATTTCGGCTGGACACAGGCCCCGGTGCGGCCGGCGGGCGCCTAGGCTTCAGCGGCGGCGCGCGGCCCGCATCCCGACTTCGTCGAGCTCGGCGGTCTCGCGCCGGTTGGTTTCCTTGACCGCGGCGAGCCGCAGGCTTTCGGCCACCTGTTCGTACTTCTTCTGCTCTTCGAAGGCCTGGGAGAGCGCATCGCGCGCGCCGCGCTCCTCGATGCGGATGAGGTCGATGTCCGCCTGGACCGCCGCCTTGCGCGCCCGCAGGCCGTCGGCGTAGCCGATGTGGTACCAGCCGGAAGAGACGTCGTCGCGGGCCCGCTCGGCCTCCGCCTCCCCCTCGGCGTGCAGGACCGCCAGCCGCATCTCGGCCTTGGCCAGTCGCTGCATGATCTCGCCCAGCCGCTGCTGGTGGCCTTCCACCTCGAAGGTGGCCAGTTTGACGAGGGAGTCGGACCAGGTCATGCGGGCACGCTTTCAAGGATACTGTTCAGCCGCTCGAAGCCCGCATCGAGGCTGGTCACCTCGTCCTTGTCCTGGGCCAGGAAGGCCTCAAGCGCCGGATTGAGCGCGATGGCCCGGTCGACCTGCGGATCGGCCCCGGCGCGATAGGCCCCGATGCGGATCAGCTCTTCCATATTGGCGTAGGCCGACAGCGTCTGGCGGGCCGATTTGACGATCTCGCGCTCCTGCGGGCCGTGGCAGCCCGGCATGGTCCGGCTGATCGACTTCAGGACATTGATCGCCGGGAAGCGGCCGCGCTCGGCGATGGCGCGCTCCATGACGATGTGGCCGTCCAGGATGCCGCGCACGGCGTCGGCGATCGGCTCGTTGTGGTCGTCGCCGTCCACCAGGACGGTGAAGATGCCGGTGATCGGCCCGGCCTTGGTGCCGTCCGGCCGGATCGGGCCGGGACCGGCGCGCTCCAGGAGCTTCGGCAGTTCGGTGAAGACGGTGGGCGTATAGCCCTTGGTGGTCGGCGGCTCGCCGGCGGCCAGGCCGATCTCGCGCTGGGCCATGGCGAAGCGGGTGACCGAGTCCATCAGGCACAGCACTTCCATGTCCTGGTCGCGCAGGTATTCGGCGATGGCCATGGTCATGTAGGCCGCCTGGCGGCGCTTCAGCGCCGGCTCGTCGGAGGTGGCGACCACCACGATGGCCCGCTTCAGGCCTTCTTCGCCCAGGGTTTCCTCGATGAACTCGCGGACCTCGCGGCCCCGCTCGCCGATCAGGCCGACCACGACCGCGTCGCAGTCGGCGTTCTTGGCCAACATCGAGAGCAGCACGGACTTACCGACGCCGGAGCCGGCGAAGACGCCCAGGCGCTGGCCGCGGCAGCAGGTGGTGAAGACGTTCATGGCCCGGACCCCCAGGTCCAGGCGCGCCCCGACCCGGGCGCGGGCGTGGGCCGACGGCGGCGGGGCGCGCAGCGGATAGGCCGCGACGCCCTGCATCAGCGGGCCCTTGCCGTCGATCGGATTGCCGAAGGCGTCGATCACCCGCCCGAGCCAGGCCTTGGTGGGCCTGACCGCCGAGCCCAGGGGCTCGATGCGGATCTCCGCGCCGGGCGCCACGCCCTCGACGGGTCCGAAGGGCATCAGCAGCGCGCGGGTGTCGCGGAAGCCGACCACCTCGGCCGACAGCGGCTTTTCGCCGAACCGGATGATCTCGGCGCGGGCGCCGATCGCCAGCCGGGTCAGCCCGCCCCGGGCCTCGATCAGGAGGCCGTTCACGGCGGCCACGCGGCCGGCGACGGTAAGGGGATCCAGCCGCTCGACCGCGGCCACAAGACTCTTCAAGAACGACCCTCGAATTCGAGCCGCAGAATCCCGCCGCCACACTTAAAGGGTTGTGAAGATCGGCCCCGTTCGACGGCGGTTTGACCACAATTCCGGGGCGAGCCCTGGGCGCGGGTCGCCGGGGCGCGTCAATCTACAGCAGGTAGGGAACGAGCCGGCCGCGAACCCGGCGGGCATAGCCGGCGTAGGCGGGCAGGGTTTGCCTCAGATAGGCCTCCTCGATGACGATCCGGGCGAGCGTCATGGCGAGGAACCCCGACGCGCCGATCAGCGCCGCATAGCTTCCCAGCCAGAGCGCCGCGCCCCCATAGACCAGCAGCATGCCGGCATAGAACGGGTGCCGCACGAGGGCGTAGAGGCCGGTGTCGATCACCCGCTGGCCCTCGGACGTCTGGTCGTGGATCGTCGGGGCGGCGAAGCGGTTCTGCGCCAGGGCGGCGTAGGCGACGGCCACGCCGGCGATCGTCGCGGCCGCGCCCAAGGCCGAGAGGGCGGCGCCTGGCGGCGGCAGCAGGCGCAGCCGGAAGACGTCGATCGGGATGAAGGCGAACCAGGCCATCGTGTAGAGGGCGTAGAATACCGAGCCTACCGCGTCGATCAGCGGTTGCCGCTTCCCCTTGGCCGCGACGAGGCCTTGCTGGCGCACCTTGAAGCTGGCCGGAGCCGCTACCGCGAGGGTCGCCGAGCCCGCGAGCGACGAGAGGCCGAAGGCGGCGAGAAACCCCCAGGCGCGCGGCCAGGTCCAGGCTCCGGCGAGGATCCCGGCCGGCGCGAGCAGCAATACGCCCGCCACCACGATGAACGGCAGCGGCGCGAGAAGACCCTTGAGCAGCGGCATGTCCCATCCTCCCCACGTAATATACATCGTGTATATTATGCAGGATGCATATTAGGACGCAATGGCGGAGTCACCGGAAAAGCCCCGGCGGGGCGACAAGCGCGAACGCACCCGCGCGGCCCTGATCGCCGCGGCCTGGGCGATCGTCGACGAAAAGGGGTTCGGGGCCGCGAGCCTGGAGGAGATCGCCCGCCGGGCCGGCATGACCCGGGGCGCGATCTATTCCAACTTCCCCTCGCGGTCCGACCTGATGCTGGCCATGGCCGGCGCGCGCGGCCTCAGGATCGACCGCGACTTCAGCCGGCCGGGCCCGCTGAGGGACCAGTTGCGATGGTTCGCCGAGGGTCTGATCGAGACCCTGCCGAGCGCCCGGGGGACCCAGCGCTGGCATGCCGAGTTCATGGTCCACATCGCCGCCGATCCGGCCCTGCGCGATCACATCGCCGCGGGCTTCGCGGGCCTGTTCGACCAGATGGCGGCGCAGTTCCGCGCCCAGCACGGCGACACCCTGGCGATCGATCCGCACAGCCTGGCGCTGGCGGTGCAGTCGCTGGCCATGGGCTTCGTCTACCAGGCCATCCTCAGTCCCGAGGCCGTGCCGCCCGGCGCGGTGATCGAGGCCTTCGAGGCGCTCGCCGACGGGGCGGTCCGCAAGCCCGCCTAGCGCAGCGCCCGGGCGAGTTTCAGCGCCTGTTTCGGATGCCGCGCGGCGAGCTTCGCCGCCTGCAGCGGCCGGCGCTTCACGGCCCCGATGACCGCTGGACGCAGGGCTCGGGCGACCCTGGGCCGCGCGGCGGTCGCCGCCTCGGCGATGCGGCCCCGGCCGAGCCAGAGGGCGAGCCCCGCCGCGGCCAGCAGGCCGATCCCGACCACCAGGCCCGGGTGTTTCTTCACCTCCGTGGCGGTGGTCAGCCGCCGGCCGTGCGTCGCCACCACCATGTGGCCCATGGGCCGCGATACTGCGTGCAGGGCGGCCTCCGCCGCGGCCTGGGCGGGGCTGTCATGGCGCCAGTCCTTCGGCAGCCGGACCATGGTCGCGGCGACCTGGCCCTTGGCCTGCCGGAGCTCCTCAAGCGCGGCCTTGCCGACGCTGCGGCCGAAGCCCACCAGGGCCGCCGGTTCCGGACGGGCGCCGACGTGCCGCACCAGCGCCTGGGCGGCGTGGCCGAGCGCGGCGGGCTCGCCGCCGGCCTCGATCCAGCTGTCGATCCGGCCGAACCTCGCGACCGCCGCGCGCGCCACCCGGTCGCAGCCGTCGACCGCGCCCGCGTCGCCGGCCACCGGATGGCACCGGCCGCCGGCCTTGCCGATCGCCGCGCAGACCTCGCGGACGGCCTGGTCGTCGGCCGCCGCCAGCACCACCGCGGCGCCGGCCCTCGCCGCCAGCCGCGCCGCCTCGAGGCCGATCCCCGAGGTCGCGCCGGTGACGACGACCACCTGTCCCGCAAGGGGCTTGAACTTGGAGCGCATGAATCCTCCCGACCGAAACAGGCTTAAAATCTGGGGATGAAACGGGCGGCGCCAAGGCCCGTTCCGCCACCTTCCGTTCGCCGCGGCTGTCCAATCACAAAAGATTCAACACGCCTGCGACTCCAGGGCCATCCGGCAACGCTTGAAGCGGAATCCGCATCAGATTAACGATTCGGTTCGGACGGACACTTCCAATTAACCAGTCTTAAATTAACTCGGCGGCAGGTTAACGACGAGGTCCAGAGCGGATTCACTGAATTCGCGGGGCGAGCGGGTACGGGTAGGAGAGCAGGATGCGGGTACTGTTGATCGAGGACGACAGCGCCACCGCGCAAAGCATCGAGCTGATGCTGAAGTCGGAGGGGTTCAACGTCTATACGACCGATCTGGGCGAGGAAGGCGTCGATCTGGGGAAGATCTACGACTACGACCTTATCCTGCTCGATCTGAACCTGCCGGACATGAGCGGCATGGACGTGCTGCGCACGCTCAGGGTCGGTAAGATCAACACCCCGATCATGATCCTGTCGGGCTCGGCCGAGATCGACACCAAGGTGAAGACCTTCTCCGGCGGCGCCGACGACTACATGACCAAGCCCTTCCACAAGGACGAGCTGGTCGCGCGCATCCACGCCGTGGTCCGCCGCTCCAAGGGCCACGCCCAGTCGGTGATCAAGACCGGCGACATCCTGGTCAATCTCGACGCCAAGACGGTCGAAGTGAACGGCCTGCGGGTCCACCTGACCGGCAAGGAATACCAGATGCTGGAGCTGCTCTCGCTCCGCAAGGGCACGACCCTCACCAAGGAAATGTTCCTCAACCACCTCTACGGCGGCATGGACGAGCCGGAGCTGAAGATCATCGACGTCTTCATCTGCAAGCTGCGCAAGAAGCTGGCCGCCGCCGCCGAGGGCAAGCACCACATCGAGACGGTCTGGGGCCGCGGCTACGTGCTGCGCGACCCGCAGGAGGCCATGGCCTCCGTCGCCGCCTAGCGGCCGACGCCAACCTCGGACGAAACAAGGGCGTCCCGCGGCAAGCGGGGCGCCCTTTTTCCTTGTGAGCCGCTTTCCTTGTGAACCCGCCTAGAGCCCGGCCCGGTAGGCCAGCCGCACGAGGTCCGAGACGTTGCGCGCGCCGACCTTGACCATCATCTTCGCCCGATAGCCTTCGATCGTCCTGGGGCTGATCCCCAGCTCGTAGGCCATCGTCTTGTTCGGCCGCCCCGCCACCACGCCGCGGAACACCAGCTGCTCCTGCGCCGAGAGCGCCGAGATCAGCGCATCGACCTTATTGACCACCGGCTGGTCGACCACAATGGGATCCGCCGACGCGGGCTCGGCGGCCGGGGGATGCGCATCCGCCTCGATCGCCTCGCGCACCGCCTCGATGAGGGCGTCGCGCCGGAGCGGCTTCTCGAGGAAGTCCCGCGCGCCGGCCTTCATCGCCCGCACCGCGTTGGGGATGCCGCCCCGCCCGGCGATCACGATGATCGGACGCGTCACGCCCATACGCACCAGCCGGCGGACCAGCTCGAAGCCGTCGATGTGCGGCATCTGGATGTCGGTCACGATACAGCCCGGCCCGATGTCTCGGGCGACGGCCAGGAAGGCGGTGGCCGACGCATAGCTTCGCGTCGCGATCCCGACGGACTGCAGCATGGCGCCCAGGATGGTCCGGACCGCCGGATCGTCGTCGATGATCTGGACCTCCACGCCGTCCATCGGCGACACCGCCGGCGGCCGATCTTGCCCGTTTGCCACGGGCAAGGCCGCGACGGGCTCACCCGTGTCCCTCGACCTGGATGAAGGCAAGGACATTGCCGTTTCCGGCCCCCTCGCCGCCCAAACCGGGGGAAGACACAAACGCAGCTTGGCGCGGTTCGGATCGAGCCTACGCTTATCGCCCAGGCTTCGCGCGGACATAGTAAAGGTCAGGGTTGTTTTGAGGCTAATTTCGCGAACGCCGCCCACGAAACCGCCAAGGTTGAACGCCCGACCCGCCTAGAAAAACTCAACCGCCACAATGTCAGATAAAACTACGTAGGTACTCAAACCCCGGGAACGATTAGTGACGACGCGACTTATGCCTTCATCGACTTTGAAATAACGTCGATGTCCAAATAATAACCTCTTCTTAATCATCAAAAGTATTTGAGGAATATTGATAACATGCTTGGCCTCCAACCCATGGATCACAGCCGAGCCATCGACGATCCCAATTTCGCGGACATCGCCGACCGGGGCGATCTCTGTCGCGCATTGTTGCGCTGCCATCCGGATTGCATCCAGATCGTCAGTCCGGAGGGCCGGCTCGATTACATGAGCGACAACGGCATTCCGCTCCTTGAGACCGAGGAATTCTCCAAGATCGCCGGCGTCCGATGGGCCTCGCTCTGGCCCCGGGAGAACCGCCGCAAGGTGCTCGAGGCCGTCGTCCTCGCCCAGTCGGGCTCCGTCGCACGGTTCCAGGGCCTGTGCACGACGTCGAAGCTCGGCCTGCGGATGTGGGACGTCATGGTGGCGCCGATCCGCCACGCCGACCAGAAGCCCGGCGAGCGCTGCCCGCTGCTCTGCGTGTCCCGCGACATCACGCCCCTGAAAGAGGCCGCGGAAAAGCAGGCCGAGTCCGAGAGACTGGAGGCCATCGGCCGGCTGACCGGCGGCGTGGCGCATGACTTCAACAACCTGCTGACCGTGGTCATGGGGGTCTCCGAGACCCTCATGCTCGACCTCACCGAGGGCTCTGAGCAGCAGAAACTGGCCATGGTCGGCCTGCAGGCCGCCGAGCGCGGCGCCGACGTCGTGCGTCGCCTCCTGGCCTTTTCGCGCCAGCAGCCGCTGGTCGCCGACACCATCGACTGCGCGCTGCTGTTCGGGGCCCTTGGGCCGATGGTCGGCCACACCCTGCCGGAGGACATCGAGCTCGACCTCTCCGTGGAGCTGCACGCCATGTGCTGCACCGCCGACCGGGTGGGCCTGGAGTCGGCGTTGATCAATCTCTGCGTCAACGCCCGTGACGCCATGCCGGACGGGGGCGCGCTCTCGCTGCATGCCAGCCCCGTCTCGATCAGCCAGGCGGCCGCGGAGCCCATGGGCCTTCGCCCCGGCGACTATGTGATCTTCCAGGTCCGGGACACCGGAGCCGGCATGTCCGCGGCCACCCTGGCGCGGGCCGTCGAGCCGTTCTTCACCACCAAGGGCGTCGCCGGCGGCAGCGGCCTGGGCCTGAGCACCGTCTACGGCTTCGCCAACCAGTCCGGCGGCCGCCTGGCGATCGTCTCCGAAGAAGGCCACGGGACCACCGTCTCGCTCTACCTGCCGCGCGCCATGGGCGCCGCCACCGTGGAGGTGGCGAGGGAACGGGCGACGATGGCGGAGGGCGGCCACGTCCTTCTCGTCGAGGATGACGCCGTGGTGCGCGCCCAGGTGGCCCGCCCGCTGAGCGAGCTCGGCTACCGCGTCACGGCGGTGGCCGACGGCCACGCGGCCCTGGCGGTCATCGAGGGGACGGATGTCATCGACCTGCTGTTCACCGACGTGGTCATGCCCAATGGCATGAACGGCCGCGAGCTGGCCGACCGGGCCAAGGTGGTCCGCCCGGATCTCAAGGTGCTGTTCACCTCGGGCTACACCGAAGACGCCGTGTTCAGGGCCGCCCGGCTCGACCGCTCGATCAATTTCCTCGCCAAGCCCTACCGGCGCTCGCAACTCGCGACCGCCGTCGCCGCCGCCGCCATGGAATAGCCCTCGTCAGAACTGGAACACCGACATGAACGCCAGGATCCTGCTTATCGACGACGACCCCCAACTGCTCGGCCTGATGGCCGACGCTTTCACGCGCGCCGGCTTCGAGGCGTTTTCGGCCAATGACGGCGCGGTCGGCGCCAAGCTCGCGCGCGCGCATGACCCGCACCTGGTCGTCACCGACATCCTGATGCCCGAACGGGAGGGCATCGAGATCATCGTCGAATTCAAGCGGGCCCCGCGCCCGCCGAAGGTGATCGCGATCTCGGGCGTCTCCCGGCTCGCCGGTCTCGACCTGCTGGCCCTGGCCACGGCGGTGGGCGCCGACGAGATCGTCAACAAGCCCTTCCGCATGTCCGACCTAGTCGAACTCGCCGAGCGAATGCTCCGCGAAGACCCGCTGATCGGGACCTGTGCGTCCGAGGGGGTCTGCGAAGCCTCCGCGCCTCCACCCTAGGATGCCCGCCGCCGGCGGACCCGGACGGCTTGAAACGCGCGACACGCCTGCCCTTCGGCGGGCGTTTTCGTTTTCACCCGCCAACCGCTAGGGTCCCTTCAAAGGTTCGGAGGGACACCCGTGGGACGAGTGCTAGCGCTTCTGGCGGCGCTGATCGCGGCTGCGCTGATCGCCTGGGCGGGCGAGCAGCCGCCGTCGCCGGCGCCCGCCAACGCGCCCGCCACCGCCTTTTCGGCCGAGCGCGCCATGGCCGATGTCACGGCCATCGGCTCGGTTCCGCACCCGATAGGCTCGGCGGCCAATAAGGCGGTCCGCGATACGCTGATCGCCCGGATGACCGCGCTGGGCCTGAGCCCGCAGATCCACCCCGGCGTGGCGTTCGAGCAGCCCAAGTGGGCGAAGGGCTCCTTTCTGGTCGGCGGCCCGGTGGAGAACCTCGTCGGCGTCCTGCCGGGGCGGGACGCGAGCCTGCCGGCCATGGCCCTGATGGCCCACTACGACAGCGTTCCGGCCTCGCCGGGCGCCGCCGACGACGCCGCCGGCGTCGCCTCGGCCCTCGAAGTCGTCCGCGCCATCAAGGCCAAGGGCGTTCCGGCCCGCGACGTGATCGTGCTGATCACCGATGGCGAAGAGGCCGGCCTGTTGGGGGCGCGGGCCTTCTACGCCCTGGATCCCATGGCCAGGCGGATCGGCTTCGTCTTCAACATGGAGGCGCGCGGCGCGGCCGGTCGTGTGCAGATGTTCCAGACGGGCGATGGCAACGGCGGGGCGATCGACCTCCTGCGCCGCACCACGACCAACCCGCGGGCCTCCTCGCTCACCGGCTTCATCTACGCCCACATGCCCAACGACACTGACTTCACGGTGTCCCGCGAGAGCAAGATTCCCGGCCTGAACTACGCCTTCCTCGGGCATCAGTTCGAGTACCACTCGCCGACCTCGACGCCGGCGACCCTCGATACCGGCACGCTGCAGGACATGGGCCAGCAGGTGCTGGGGCCCGCCCAGGCCGTCGCCTTCTCGCCGACCCTGCCGCCGCGGACGCCCGACGTGATCTACAGCCAGGTCCCCGGCGGAATAACCCTCGCCTACCCGCCGATCGTCGGCTGGCTGATCTTGGCGGTGGCGGCCGGCCTCATCGTGCTGGCCGTCGTGCGCGCGCGGCGCGCCGAGGCCTTCCCCTGGACCGATGTCGCGCGCGGCGCCGGCGCGGGCCTCTTCGCCGTCCTCGGCGGCTGCGCCGTGCTGCACTTCGCCCGCCTGGCGACGGGCTCGGCCTTCGGCTTCCAGGAACAGCGCTTCCTGCTCGCGCAGGCCGACCGCTGGGAAGCCGCCGTCATGCTCCTGGCCCTCGGCTTCCTGATCTTCGCCGCGGCGGAACTCGCCCGCGGCCGCCGCGCCATCGCGCTGGTCCCCCTGGCCGCGGGCCTGGGCGGATGCGCCTTCATCGGCTTCGACAAGGTCGGGCTGGGGCTCGGCGCCGGCGCCGCGGTCCTGGCCCTCGTCTCCTACGGCCGTCCGGTCAGCCGGGCGGGCGCCTGGGCCGGCGTCCTGGCGCTCGGACTGGTGGTGGCGACCGCGGTCCAGGCGCTCGCGCCGGTCACCGCCTTCCTCTTCGCCTGGCCGCTTCTGCTGGCGGCCCTCGCGGCTGCGGCGAGCACGCTCAGCGCCCGCCGCGGCCTGGCCTCGCTGGCCGTCGTCGCCCTGTTCGCCGCCCTCGGCGTCGGCTGGGTGGGCGGCCTGGCCCACGGCGCCTATCTGGCGCTCGACCTGGTGGAGATCCTGGCCGTGCCCCTCCTGCTGGCCGCCCTGCTGCTCTGGCCCCTCGCCCAGCCCAGCGAAGGCGCGCCGCCCGCCCGGCTGGTCGGCCCGGCCCTGCTCGTGGTGGGCATGGCCCTGACGCTCGCCGTCCGCCTCAACCAGCCCTACGACGCGCGCCATCCGCAGGTGGCCTACGTCGGCTATCACATCGACCAGGACACCGGCCGCGCCTGGCGGTTCAGCAACACCGCTGCGCGAACCGCCTGGGCCGATAGCGTGCTCAAGGCCGATGGCGGCAGGATCGTCAAATTCAGCCACTGGTCGTTCCGTACGCCGGTGGACGCCGCACCGGCGCGCTTCATCCCGGAGCCCGTCCCGCAGATCGCCTTCGCCAAACAGGCCGACGGCACGCTCCATCTGAGGGCGGTCCCGCCGCCGGGCTTCCGGGTCCTGCTGCTGATGCTGAAGCCCGATACCCCGGTGACGGTGGAGCAACTGGCCGGCGTGCCGGTGAAGATCCCCCTCAAGCCCGGAGCTCGTACGATCCTGCAGTGGGTGGCCGCGCCGCAGGGGCTCGACCTCGTGCTGCGCCCGGGCGGACCCGGTAAGCTCAGGCTGGGCTATGTCGCGACCTTGGAGCAGTGGCCGGCGGGCGCCATCCCGCTGCCGAAGCCGCCGGCCGACGTCATGGGCTTCGACGATTCCGGGTCGACCTCGCTTACCGGGACCCGGGACCTGGCTTGGTGATCGCGCCCGGATTGGCTAAGCCGCCCGCATGAGCGACGTCGTCATCTATCACAACCCCGCCTGCGGGACCTCCCGCAATACCCTGGCCCTGCTGCGCGAGAAGGGCATCGAGCCGACAGTCGTGGAATACCTCAAGGCCGGCTGGACCCGGCCGCAGCTCGAGGGCCTGCTGAAGCGCCTCGGCCTCACGGCCCGCGACCTCCTGCGGGTGCGCGGCACCCAGGCTCATGAGCTCGGCCTCACCGATCCGGTGGCCTCCGACGAGGCGCTGATCGCCGCCATGATCCTCGATCCGATCCTGGTGGAGCGGCCGATCGTGGTCACCGCGAAGGGCGCGGCGGTCTGCCGGCCCGCCGACCTCGTCCTGACCCTTCTCTAGGCCTGACCCTTCTCTAGGGACGCGGCAAAACGTCCCCCGGGCGGCGAACCGGCCGCCGACGCCATCTTTTGGGCGCCGCGCGCACGGCGTCCTGGCCGCGGGCGGAAGATCTGGCGTTCCGGCGTCAGAGCATTAACCAGACTCGGTCTACCCTGGGGGCCTCATGCTGAGCACCGACCTTAAGGCCGCCGCTGAGCGGTTCGGGCCTAGAGCCGCGGCCGGCGCCGTCGCCGTGCTGGCGCTCGGCCTCGGCTGGACCTTCGCCGCGCGCCTCGTCGCCCCCAAGCCGACCGCCGCGCTCGATCCCGCCGCGGTCGAGGCCCTGCAGCACAGGGCCTTCACCCAGGCCGAGGCCCGCCCGGGTTTCGCCGCACCCCAGAGCGTGGCCGTGAAACTGCTGCGCGGCGAGACCCTGGAAGGCGCCGTCCAGCGCGCCGGCGTCGGCCCGGCCGAAGCTCGCCTGGCCGTCGCGATGCTCGCCAAGACCATGGACACCGTCCACATCAAGGCCGGCATGCTGATCGACGCGGCGGTCGCCCGGCCGCGCGTCGACCGTGCTTCGGTCCAGGGCGGCGAGGCCCGGCTGGTCGGCCTCTCCCTGCGCACCGGCCCGGCCAGCGCCATCACCCTGTCCCGCAGCTTCGACGGCGCCCTTCGCCTGCGCGAGCTGGACGAGAAGATCCGCGACGAGACGGCGGTCGAAAGCGGCGCTATCGAAGGCTCGCTCTACGAAAGCGCCGAGCGGATCGGGGCGACGCCCACGATCACCGCCGAGGTGGCCAAGCTCTTCGCCCACAAGATCGACTTCCAGCGCGACATCCAGCCGGGGGACAGCTTCAAGCTGGTCTTCGACCGCAAGGTCACCGAGGCCGGCCGCACCATCGAGGCCGGCGGCCTGCAATACGCCGAGATCCACGGGGTGAAGTTCTATCGCTTCGCGCGCGGCTCCGACGTCGAATATTTCGACGAGTTCGGCAAGAACATCAAAGGCTTCCTGCTCCGCACGCCGGTCGACGGCGCGCACATCACCTCGCTCTTCGGCATGCGGAAGCACCCGGTCCTGGGCTACACCCGCGCCCACCAGGGCATCGACTTCGGCGCCGGGACCGGCACCCCGATCCTGGCGGCCGGCGACGGCGTCGTGGCCCAGGCCGGGCCTTGGGGCGGCTACGGCAACTGGCTGCGCATCCGTCATTCCGGAGGCTGGGACACCGGCTACGGCCACATCTCCCGCTATGCCGCCGGCATCCATCCCGGGACCCATGTCCATCAGGGCCAGGTGGTGGCCTATGTCGGGGCGACGGGCCTGGCGACCGGTCCGCACCTGCACTACGAGATTTGGCAAAACGGCCAGCGGGTGAACCCGATCGGCGCCAAGGTGCCGCAGGGCACCGTGCTGGCCGGCGGCGACCTCGCCCGATTCCGCGACCAGAAGGGCCACATCGACGCGCTCCTGAGCGCACAGGCGCCGCGCGCCCTGGCCGCCGCCGACGTTAATCCGGCGAGTCTGCGCCGCTGATCGCCCGTGCTATGGGCGGAGCATGCTCGACAGCACCGTCGCCTATGGCCTGACCTTCCTTTTTCCGACGGCCGATAGCGCGGTCGGCGCATCGCTGCGCAACTTCGGCGAGTTCGCCCGGACCGAACTCGACTTCCTGCTGGAGATGGCGACGGGCGAAGGCGCTCTGATCGACGTCGGCGCCAACATCGGCGCGATCGGCCTGCCCTTCGCCCGCCGCCGGCCCGGCTGGAAGGTGCTGGCCATCGAGGCCCATCGCGGCCTCTCCGCGGTCCTCGCCGCGAACGTCCTCAACAACCGCCTCTACAACGTCGAGCTGTTCCACGCCGCGGCAGGGGCCGAACGCGGCCTCGTGGAATTTCCGGCGACGCCGCTCTCCGAAGCAACCAATTTCGGGACGATCGGCTTCAACACCCAGGATGGGCCGATGGAGAGCATCCGGATGCTCACCCTGGACGAGATCGCGCCGGCCAACACCCGGCTGGTCAAGATCGACGTCGAGGGGTTCGAGCCGCAGGTCCTGCAGGGCGCCGCCGGCCTGATCGCGCGACGGGAGGCGATCTGGCTGGCCGAGGCGACGATCCAGAATCCGGAGGCCTCGGCCAAGGTTATCGGCGCCTTCCAGGCGGCGGGCTACAGCGTCCACTGGTTCTACGCCCCCTTCGCCACGCCGGTTTCCGAGAAGGGCGCGCCGCCGGACGCCGGCCGGGGCGACGCCAATGTGGTGGCCCTGCCGCCGGGAGCGGCCAACGTCTGGGGCCTGCCGCTGGTCGGGACGCCGGACGAACGCCGGCCCGGCGACGTCTCGGCCTACCCCTATCTCGCGCGCTACGGCTATGCCTGAGCCGCCCAAGCCCAGCGAGACGAAGTCCGCCGCGATCTGGCTCAGGCAACGGGTCGCGGCCTGGACCCAGGCTCCCGACAACTTCGAACTCAATGAAATCCTCCGTCGCTTCGCCCGATGGCGCGCGCGCCTGCTCGCCAACACCTATGTGGCGCGGCATGGCGCGACGGTCTTTCAGGGTCCGTTCGCGGGGATGACCTATCTGGACCACGTCGCGGAGGGATCGCTGATCTCGCGGCTGCTCGGCGTCTACGAGTCCGAGTTGCATCCGCATCTGCTGGCCATCGCCGAGGCCGGGCTGGACTGTGTCGTCGATGTGGGCTGCGCCGAGGGCTACTACGCCGTGGGCCTGGCGCGGATGATGCCGGGCGTCGTTGTCCACGCCCACGACATCGACGAAGCCGCCCTGGCGGCCTGTGCGGAACTCGCCGCGATCAATGGCGTCTCCGACCGGGTGATCCTCGGCGGCGAGTTCCCGTCGGACGGTTTCGAGGCCTTCGCCGGGCGCCGGGTGCTGGTGATGGTCGACGCCGAGGGCGCCGAGGTCGACATCCTGCAGCCGGCGTGGAGCCCGGCCCTGGCCGGCATGAACATCATCGTCGAAACCCACGACCTCTATCGGCCGGGCGCACTGGCCACCATGGTCGAGCGGTTCGCCCCGACCCACGACATCGTCCGCGTCGACCAGCAGCCGAAGACCTTCGACATGCCGCCCTGGCTCGCCGAGATGCCGCACCTCGACCAGCTGCTGGCTGTGTGGGAATGGCGGGCGCGGGCTACGCCCTGGCTGGTGATGACGCCAAAGCTCTAGTTTGCGGACTTCGGAATCGGGACCTAGGCGTCGAAGACGATCACGGAGCGGGCCACCGCGCCGGTCTTCATCTCGGTGAAGGCGTCGTTGACGTCCTCCAGCTTGATGCGCCGCGAGATCATGTCGTCCAGGTGCAGCTTGCCGGACATGTAGAAGTCCACCAGCCGCGGCATGTCGACCGGGAAGCGGTTGGAGCCCATCAGCGAGCCCTGGATGCGCTTCTCGCCCAGGAAGGCCGCGCCCATCAGGGTGATGGTCTGGCCCACCGGGATCATGCCGATGATGTTGGCCGTGCCGCCGCGGCGCAGCATATTGAAGGCCTGTTCGGCGGTCTTCGACAGGCCGATGGCCTCGAACGAGTGCTGTACGCCCCCCTTGGTCATCTCGATGACTTCCTTGACCACATCGGCGCTGGTCGCCGCGCAGATGAAGTCGGTCGCGCCGAACGCCTTGACCATGTTCTCTTTGCCCGGGGCCATATCGATGGCGATGATCCGGCCGGCGCCGGCGATCGCCGCGCCGTTGATCGCGGCCAGGCCCACGCCGCCGCAGCCGATCACCGCCACGGTGTCGCCGGGGCGCACGTTCGAGGTGTGCATGGCCGCGCCGACGCCGGTCATCACCCCGCAGCCGATCAGGGCGGCGCGGTCGAGCGGCATGTCCTTGCGGATCGCCACGCAGGCGTGCTCGTGGATCAGCATCTGCTCGGCGAAGGACGAGAGGTTCAGGTACTGCATCATCGGCCCCTTCTTCGAGGTCAGCCGGGGCTCGTCGTCCTGGCCGCGCTTGGTCTCGGGCGAGACGCACAGGCTCATGTGGCCGGTCAGGCAGAATTCGCAGTGGCCGCAGAAAGCCGACAGGCAGGTGATGACGTGGTCGCCGGGCTTCACGGTGCGCACTTCGGAGCCCACCTGCTCGACGACGCCCGCGCTCTCATGGCCCAGCACCGCCGGCAGCGGGTGCGGGTAGGAGCCTTCGATGAAGTGCAGGTCGGAGTGGCAGACGCCGGCCGCGGCAGTGCGGATCAGCACCTCGTGCGGGCCGGGCTTGTTGATCTGGACGTCTTCGATCTGAAGCGGCGTGCGCACTTCGCGTAGAACGGCGGCCTTCATCGCGTTTTCCCTGATTTGAGCCCGTGGGCCGGACCTTCGACGAAAGCCTTATCGCCGATCAGATGGGGCGGCCAAGGGGTTTTGCCGCCGATCCGCCCGAAGCCGGCCCGATGACCGCCCAAAACGGCTCGTCTCCTGTCCAGGGGCTCGACAGTCCGGGCGCGGGGCCGCAAGACAGGAGTCGATGGACGAAACGCCGCCGCCGCAGCAGGGGCCCTGGCCAAGTCGGACCTGGGAGGTGTTCCGGGCCTTCCTCGGGCTGGGCCTGACAGCGTTCGGCGGCCCGGTCGCCCACTTCTCCTATTTCCGCCGCGAGTTCGTCGAACGCCGCGCCTGGCTCTCGGAGGCGGCCTTCGCCGACCTCCTGGCGCTCGCGCAGTTCCTGCCGGGTCCCGCATCGAGCCAGCTCGGGATGGCCATCGGCCTGCGGCGCGCCGGCTATCCCGGCCTCGCCGCCGCCTGGCTCGGTTTCACCCTGCCGGCGGGCGTGGCGATGATCGGCCTCGCCTATGTCGCGCCCTACCTGACCGCGGTCTGGGGCAAGGGCGTCCTGCACGGCCTGCAGATCGCCGTCGCCGCCGTCGTGCTGCAGGCGGTGATCGCCATGGCCCGGGCGCTGGCCGTCGGGCCGATCCGGGCCGGGATCGCGCTGGGCGCCGCCGTCGGCCTGCTGATCGCCCACGGCCCGGTCGCCCAGATGATGGCCCTGGCCGCGGGCGGCCTCTTCGGGCTCGCCTTCCTGCGCGAGCCGACGCCCGCGGAGCCGCCCGACGATCCGGCCACGGCCAAGGTTCCGGCCCCGGTCTCGATCGCCGCCCTCAGCATCTTCGCGCTGCTCTTAGGACTGTTGCCGGTCCTGGCCGCGGCGCTGGACGATCCGACCCTGGGCCTCGCCAGCGTCTTCTACCGGGCCGGCGCCCTGGTGTTCGGCGGCGGCCATGTGGTCCTGCCGCTGCTGCAGAGCGAGATCGTCGGCCGCGGCTGGCTCGACCAGGACAGCTTCCTGGGCGGCTACGGCGTGGTCCAGGCGCTCCCCGGCCCGCTGTTCAGCTTCGCGGGCTTCGTGGGGGCGGCGCAGCAGCAGGCTCCGGGGGGCTGGCCGGGCGGCCTGGTGGCGCTCGTCGCGATCTTCCTGCCGGGCGCGCTGCTGGTCCTGGGCGTTCTGCCCTTCTGGGACCGGCTGAAGTCGATCGCCGGCGCGCGCGCGGCGCTCGCCGGGGTCAATGCGGTGGTGGTGGGCGTGCTGGCCGCCGCGCTCTGGGACCCGGTGCTGACCACCGCCATGCGGCGACCCAGCGATTGGGCGCTGGCGGCCGGGGCCTATGTCTTCCTGGCGATCGCGAAGCTGCCACCCTGGCTGGTGGTGCTGGGTTTCGCCGCGATCGCCGGAGTGTTCAGCCGCTAGGCGCCGGCGGGCTGGCGCGGGACGCCGAGCCCCAGGCCCTTGAGCCCAAGGTCGGCCAGGGTCGGCCAGCGGAAGGTCCAGCGCTTGCGGGCCGGGATGCAGGCTTCCAGCGCCGCCAGCAGCTGCTCGATCGGGCCGTCGTTCAGGAAGTGGTTGGCGCCTTCGGTGCGCATGAACTGGATCGGCCGCCGCGTCACCGTCTCCGCCGCCAGCCGCTCGGCGACCTCGATCGGAGCGAAGTCGTCCCGGTCGCCGTGGATCATGTGGATCGGGATCGAAAGCCTCGCCAACGCGCGCTTGGCGTACTCCAGCTGCGGCTTCTGGCCTGACGCCTCGATCACCGCATGGCGCAGGTCGCGGGGGATGACCTTCAGCGCCCTGGAGCCCATGTCGATCAGCCAGCGCGACGTGGGGCCGGTCTCGCCGAAGAAACCGGAGAGCAGCACCAGGCTCGCCACCTTGCCGGGATTGGCCTCGGCCATCAGCGAGGCGATCGCCGCCCCATAGCTCTGGCCGACCAGCATGACCTTCTGGCCGCGGGCGGCGGCCAGAACGGGCGCCAGCGCCTCGGCCTGCACGCGGATATCGGGAACCGGGTGAGCCGGTTCGGACGCACCGTAGCCCGGCCGGTCCACGACGATCATCTCACGGTCCTGAGGCAGCTCCGCCAGCGTCTCGGCCCAGTATTCCGCCCAGGACGGCGCGCCGGTGATCACCACGATCTTCCAGGGGGCCGGCGTCACGCGCGGTGTCTCCAGGGCGGAGATCCGCCAGCCGTGGCCGCCGCCCGCGACGAAGCTGGTCCGCCGCACGACGCTCTCGGGATAGTCGGCCGCGGTCGGGGCGTGTTCCGTGCGGCCGCGCACGGCGCTTTCGACCGCCGCCCAGCCCATCGCCAGCACACCCTTTGGCCGCTTCCGCGCCGACACGTCCGGTCTCCTCAAAGCCACCCAGGCCATCTGAGGTCTCAAACGCGCGTTTCAAGGCTTGGTTCTGTTAAGCCTTCGTCATGCCGTCGGGAGTTTGGCCGGCGTGCTCAATTGGTCACGCAATTCGCGCTTCAGCACCTTTCCGGTGGGCCCGATCGGCAGGGCTTCGACGATCCGGACCTCGTCCGGCGTCCACCATTTGGCGACGCGGGCGGCGACGTGGGCCTTCAGGTCTTCGGGGTCGGCCGTCTGGCCCGGACGCAGCGTCACCAGCAGCAGCGGCCGCTCGTCCCACTTGGGGTGCGGCACGCCCACCGCCGCGGCCATGGCGACCGCCGGGTGTGAGCAGACCGCGTCCTCCAGGTCGAGCGTCGAGATCCACTCCCCGCCCGACTTGATCACGTCCTTCGCCCGGTCGGTGAGCCGCAGGTAGCCTTCAGCGTCGATCGTGGCGATGTCGCCGGTGTCGAACCAGCCGTCGCCGGTGAACACCTGGGCGCCGTCTTGCTTGAAATAGGCCGAGGAGACCCAGGGGCCCCGCACCTGCAGAGCGCCGGCGCTCTTGCCGTCGCGGGGCAGTTCCGCGCCATCCTCGCCGACGATCCGCAGGTCGACGCCCCAGAGGCCGCGGCCCTGCTTCAGCTTGCGCTGCAGGGTCGCCTGGGCGTCCTCGCCCGCATGTTCCGGCAGGGGCGTGTTGATGACCCCCAGCGGGCTCGTCTCGGTCATGCCCCAGATCTGCCGCACCTGGCCGCCCAGCCGATCCTCGATGCGGCTGACCAGCGACGCGGTGGGCGCCGAGCCCCCCACCGCGATGGTCTTCACCGAGGTCAGCCGTCCGCCGGTCTGGTCCAGGTGGTCGGCCACCCCGACCCAGATGGTCGGCACGCCGAGCAGGAAGGTGACGCCCTCGGCCTCGATCAGTTCGGCGATGCTGGCGCCGTCCAAAGCCCGGCCCGGCAGCACCAGGGTCGCGCCGACCAGCGGGGCCGCATAGGGCGTGCACCAGGCGTTGGCGTGGTACATCTGGGCGCAGGGCATCACCACGTCGCGCGCCGAGAAGTTGAAGGCGTCGGGCAGGCCCAGCGCCATGGCGTGCAGCACCGTCGAGCGGTGGGAATAGAGCACGCCCTTCGGATTGCCCGTGGTGCCGGAGGTGTAGCAGAGGCCCGAAGCCTGCTTCTCGTCGATCTCCGGCCAGCTGAATTCCGCGGAGTTGGCCTCGATCAGCTCTTCGTAGATGAGGGCGTCCCGTGGCGCCTCGGGCGGAAGATGCGTCCGGTCGGTCATCGCCACGCGGGCCTTGATCAGCGGCATTCGGTCCGCAAGTTCAGCGACTTGTTCGGCGAAGGTGATATCAAAGAACAGGAAGCTGTCCTCGGCGTGGTTGGCGACCCAGACGATCTGGTCGGCATGCAGCCGCGGATTGATGGTGTGCAGGATCGCGCCCACCCCGGTGACCGCGAAATAGAGCTCGAAGTGCCGGTGCGTCGACCAGGCCAGCGTCGCCACCCGATCGCCGGCCTTCACGCCGAGCCCGATCAGCGCATTGGCCATGCGCTTAGTGCGCGCCAGCGCCTCGGCGTAGCCGTAGCGGTGGATCGGGCCTTCGACCATGCGGTCCACCACCTGGCGGTTCGGATGGTACTGGGCGGCATATTCGAGGATCGAGGGCAGCGTCAGCGCCCGGTCCATCATCAGCGCCTGCATAAGCGTCGGGCCTCCGCCCGGTCTTGGGATTGGCATGGCGATTGTCTATGCCATGCTGGTGGAGGAGCAAAAGCCCTCGCCACGGCGAACCTCGCTCGCCGCCGCCAAGCCGAGAGTGCGCCTGGGGCGGGGCGCGTCCCTTCCCGTCCGGACAGGAGCTTCCTTGGGCGATCGCAACCAGATCATCTTCCTGCAGAAATTCGTCCCCTCTGTCGCCGGCTCGATCCTCGAGATCGGCAGCAAGGACTATGGAAGCACCAGCAGCTTCCGTCAGTTCTATCCCGATTGCCCCTATGTCGGGATCGATATGGAGGCCGGGGCGGGCGTGGACCAGGTTATCGACCTGGCGAAGGGCATCGGTGATCTGCCGGAAGATCACTTCGCTCTGATCGTCTGCTGCTCGGTGCTGGAGCACGTCGAGAAGCCCTGGAAGATGGCCGAGAATATCACTCGGCTGATGGCCAAGGGCGGCACGCTGTTCATCTCGGTCCCCTGGGTCTGGCGCTATCACGCCTATCCTGACGACTATTTCCGCTTCTCCTTCCGGGGCGTGGTTTCGCTGTTTCCGGATTTGGAGTGGGCGACGCCCCACTACTCCACGACCGTGGAGGGCGAATTCGTCGAGATTACCGAAGACAACAAGCAGGCGGACAACGCGATGGCCGTAACGGCCACCACGCCCAAGGGGGCGCAGCGCAAATATCTGCCCTATCTGATGGTCAACATGATCGGGATCCGGCGATAGCCATGCAGGTCAGCTGGATCAGCTTCGGATCGCCGATCCGTAGGGCCGATGGATCGATCACCTCCAATCTCGCCAGTCTGCGCTACCGCGTCCTGAGCCCGATCCGCGAGCTGGACCCGGCGCGCTACAGCCATCAGCTGACCGCCGTCTCGGAAACCACGCCCGAGAACCTCAAGGACAAGGCGCTACAGGCCGATATCGTGGTGTTTTCCAAGAGCTTCCTGCCGTCGAACGAGGCGCTGGCCGAACGGGCGAAATCGCTGGGTGGGCGGGTCATCTTCGACGTCTGCGACGACCACTACCGGCACCCGAGCTTCGGCCCGCACTATCAGCGGATGTCGGCGTTGGCCGACCAGATGGTCTGCAGCACCGCCGAGATGGCCAAGGTCGCGCGGGCCTACAGCTCCGGTGAGCCCGTCGTCATCGCCGATCCCTATGAAGGCCCGTCGGGAACGCCCGCCTTCTCGCCGGAAGAGCCCTTGCGCCTCCTGTGGTTTGGGCATCCCAGCAATCTCGACAGCCTGGAGGCCGCGCTCGGCGACCTGATCGGCTATGCCTCGAGCCAGCCCATCGCCCTGACGGTGCTCACCCAGTTGACCGATGCGATCACCGATGGATGCCGCCAGGTGAGCGCGCGCCACGTGGGGCGCTTCGTCATGTCGGCCAGGCCCTGGTCGCTTGACGCCCAATGGCGTGAGCTGGCGGCCTGCGACGCCGTTATCATCCCGACCCTCAATGCGTCCGAGAAGCGCGTAAAGTCGGCCAACCGCATGGTCGAAGCGCTCTGGGCGGGCCGACCGGTCGTGGCGCAGCCGCTCCCCGCCTATCTGGATTTCGAGCGCTGGGCGCCCACGCACCCAACGCTCTCCGAAGGTTGTCGATGGCTTGCCGCGAACCTGAAGGATGTTCCGGGGCTGATCTCGCAGGCGAAAAGCTATATCGAGGAGCGGCATGCCCCCGCCGCCCTGGCCCGGGAATGGGCGCGCGTGCTCGAAGCCCAGTACGCTCTGAGGACCGCGGCGTGATGAAGCTGAATTTGGGATGCGGCGACAAGATCCTCGACGGCTTCGTCAACGTCGATGTCGTGGAAAGCCGGGCCGGCAAGTCGCCGGATGTCGTCTGCGATTTGCACAAACTCGAGCCGTTCGAGGACGCGACCGCGGACGAAGTCATGGCCATCCACGTAGTCGAGCACTTCTGGCGCTGGGAGGTCCTCGACATCCTCAAGGAATGGGTGCGGGTCCTGAAACCGGGCGGGAAGATGATCCTCGAGTGCCCCAACCTGATCTCTGCCTGCGAAGCGGTGCTGGCCGATCCGGACAATGTCACCGGGCCCGGCCCGGAGGGCCAGACCAGCATGTGGGTCCTCTACGGCGACCCGCGCTGGAAGGATCCCCTGATGGTGCATCGCTGGGGCTACACGCCCAGGAGCCTTGCCTCCATCATGCATCAGGCCGGCCTCATCCAGCTCAGGCAGGAACCGGCGCAGTACAAGCTTCGCGAGCCGCGCGACATGCGGATCACGGGGTTGAAGCCCGAGTAGCCCATGCATCCCGCCGCTCTCGCCTACCTGAAATGGTATCATGAGACGAATGTCTGGAAGCAGCTGAGCTATCGCGGCGTTCGAACCCTGAAACTGCCGTCCGACATGTGGAATTATCAGGAAATCCTGATCGAGCACGACGTGGAATGGGTCATCGAGACGGGCTCGCGGCACGGCGGCTCGGCGATCTTCTTCGCTGACGTCCTCCGGAACGCGGGCCGCAAGGGCAAGGTCTTCAGTATCGACTACCAACCTGCGCTCGACCCCCGCGTGCTCGCCGACGCGTCCGTCGATTTCATCACCGGCGACAGCGCCGATCCCGCGATCGTCGACGACGTCATGCGGAGGCTTCCGGCCGACCGGAAGAAACTCTTCCTGATCCTCGATTCCGATCACGCCGCGCGACACGTCAAGCGGGAGCTCGACGCCTGGATTCCCCGCCTGCGGAGCGGAGACTACCTCGTCGTCGAGGACACCGTCGTCAACGGCCATCCGGTGCGTCCGGATCACGGGCCCGGCCCGCTGGAGGCCATCCGGCAATATGTCGGCGAACATCCGCGGCGCCTCATTCGGGATGTCGCGCGCGAGGCCAAGTTTGGCGCGACGTTCGCGCCGGAGGGCTACTATGTGGTCGCGTGAGGTCGCGTAACCCCAGGCCGCCGATTTCTCAACGCGCCATGCGGTCCGGCGACGGAAGCGCCGCCCAGGGAATGACCGCCCAGTCCGGGGAATCGCAGGCTCGCGCCACCCGCGCGAAGATGGCGCCGAGCCACAGGCCCTTGTCGGTCAGGACCCAGCTCGGAAAATTCCACACCTCGGGATCGGAGTAGTCGCAGCCGTCTTCGTCGCCGTCTTTGGGCCGGACCATTTCGGCCTTGTGGTAGCGCTTCATCAGGGCGACGACGGCCGGGGCGAACACCTTGCCGCGATAGTCGAACCAGGCATCGCCGTTTTCCTTCGGCGCGGGATGCGGCCCGACCGGAAGGACGTCGTCGAGCTTCAGCTCTCGTCCTGTGCGGGCGTCAAAGCTGTGGCCGTTGGCCCCGAAATCAGGGTGCGCCGTGCCCGCGCAGCTCCAGGACGCGCGCGAGATGTAGCTGACGTGGGCAGATCCCAGCCAAGGCTTGCCGGCCTCCGAGAATTCCATGCCGGACCCTCGTCCGTCCGTGCCGGGGCATTGCAGCCAGCTCGAGACCTCCGACCATTGTTCGCGGGCCAGGGCGTGGTTCATCACCGCCATCGCCGGGGGCGCATAGCCGCCTTCAAGGCGGAACAGCCGGATCCCTGTCAAGGGTTCCCGGTACCATCGGATGGTCTTTCCGTTCCTGGTCTCGGTCTTCTGGGGGACGAGCTTCAGGCTGGCCAGCTGCAGGCGTGCGTACGGGCTGAGGTCCGACGGCAGGTCAACGGGCAAGGCCGCGAAGCCGGTCGCCGGGTGGAGGCTGACCGGCGACCTCTGCCCCTTGGCGGTCGTCAGCGCGCCGACCAGGCCGTCTCCGGATCGCGAGAGCGTCAGGCGATCGCCGGTGAGGCGGGAAGCGAGCTCCAGGACGTGGTCATGCCATTGGCCGGAAAGGTCGATGTCGAGCCGCGTGCTGCGATAGAAATATTGCCCCGTCACGGCGCCCTCTGTCGGGAGCAACCCCTCTTCCGAGAACAATCCCATGACGACCGGCGCCGCGCCCACGGAGCCTTCGTAGGTCTCCTCCTTCGCGGCCAACGCCGGCGTGGCCGAGAAGAGCAGAAACACCAGAAGAACGACGGGCCGCAGCATGGGATTTTCCTTGCGCGAACCTCGCCCGGAGCCGCGGCCGCGCCGCAGCATGGCAGGCTCCGCAAGACCGCGCGCCGAGGTCTGAGCTTGGCCGAACCTAGGCCGCCATCCGCGCCTTGAACACCCCGTCGGGCAGGCGTGCGGCGCGGGTCGGGTGGATGAAGAAGTAGTCCTTCCAGGGCTCGCCCTCGACCACCGTCGAGCGCTCCTCCAGCCGGTCGCCGTTCAGCGCGAACATCCGGTAGCCACGGCGGGCGAAGAGCTCGACCACCGCCTCGGCGGTGGCGTCGAAGCGGGCCGCCAGCATGGCGGGGTGGATCTCGAGCAGCACGCTCGGCCGGTCGCGGTCGAGGATGACCTCAGCGCCCTTCAGCGCCATCAGCTCGGCGCCCTCGATGTCCATGCGGATGAAGTCGACCCTGGTGATCCCGCGCTCGGCGCAGAAGCCGTCCAGGGTCACCACCGGCGTCGGCTGCACCTCCGCCCCGGTGTCCTCCAGGTCGGGCCGCGCCTTGCCCTCGGGGGCGGTGTCCGAGACATAGGCATAGGCCCGCCCCATGCGCCCCGACGTCTTGCGCGGGGTCACCAGCAGCATCTCGCCCGGCTTGTCGCCGACCGCGGCGTGGACGACGGTCACCCGGTCGCCGATCCGGTGCCAGGCCACGGTGGTCTTCAGCACCTGATAGGAGAAGGCTGAGGGCTCGATGGCGTAGATCGTGGCCTTCGGCGCCACCTGGGTCATGACGTAGGAATGCCGCCCGTCGCTCGCGCCCACGTGCAGGCACACCGGCGCGCCCGACAGCAGGTCCGCCAGATAGGGCGTCTCAGGCTCGTGCTTGCGCCACCGCAAATTGCGGCGCCACGACCGGAAGGCGTGGCTGAGCACGCGTAGCGACGGCATCGGTGTTCCTTACTCCCGCCCCCGAGCCATTTCCCCGGGCGCGGCTCAAAGCCCTAGAATCTTGGCCATTTTCCGGCGACGGACCGATGACGATGCGGCCCGACGGAGACTGGCGTCCCCGTTCTAGGCCGCGTCGCGGACGACCGTCATCATGTAGTTCACGTCCGCATCGTGGCTTTGCGACCAGCGCCCGCTCAGCGGGTCGAACACCACCCCATAGGGTCCATCCATCGCCACCGGCTCGCCCGCTAGGAAGCCGCGCAGTTCGTCGGGCTTCAGGAACTTCGACCAGTCGTGGGTGCCGGCCGGCAGCCAGCGCAGCACATATTCCGCCCCCACCTTGGCGAGCGCGAAGGCCTTCAGGGTGCGGTTGAGGGTGGCCACGATCATCAGGCCCCCCGGCTTGCAAGGCGTGCCGGGGGCCAGCATGCGGGCGCAATCGCGCAGGAACGCGCCGGGATCGGCCACGTGCTCGATCACCTCCATATTGAGGATCAGGTCGAACGCCGGCTCTCCGGCCTCCAGCAGCGCCTCGGCGGTCGAGCAGCGGTAGTCGATGGCGAGCCCCTGTTCGGCGGCGTGCGCGCTCGCCGTGCCGATGTTCCGCTCGGAAGCGTCGACGCCCACCACCTGGAACCCCAGCCGGGTCATCGGTTCGGAGAGCAGGCCTCCGCCGCAGCCGATGTCCAAGAGGCGCAGGCCCTCGAACGGCCGGCGCGCCTTCGGGTCGCGCCCGAACCGGTGCAGCGCCTGGTCGCGGATGAACCCAAGCCGGGTGGGGTTGAACCTGTGCAGGGGCGCGAACTTGCCCTTCGGGTCCCACCACTCGGCGGCGATCCGCGAGAACCGCTCGACCTCGGCAGGATCGATGGAGGAATGGATGGTCATTGCCCACTATCTAGCCGTCATCCCGGCCGAAGCGAAGCGGAGAGCCGGGACCCAGGGTGTCTGCGGTGCGGCGGCTCCTGGGTCCCGGATCGGCTCCACGGCCGTCCGGGACGACATCTTGGGGTGCATTGCGGCATCGCTTCGTCGCCGCTAGAACGTCGCGCTCTTGATGAGGGGGTTCGGCGTTACGTGTCCCGGCTGGTGATGAAATTCGGCGGCGCGTCGGCGGCCGACCCAGAGCCCCGGTCCAGGTCGGGGGCGTTTGCATGACGTCCCGCCTCGTCATGAAGTTTGGCGGCACATCGGTGGCCGACCTGGAGCGCATCCGCCGCGTCGCCCGGCTGGTGAACGCCGAGGTCGAGGCGGGCCACCGCGTGGCCGTCGTGGTCTCGGCCATGGCCGGCAAGACCAACGAGCTGGTCGCCTGGACAGACGGTTCGGGCGCCGCCGCCCAGGGCCTCGCGCCCTCCGACGACGAATACGACGTGGTGGTGGCCTCCGGCGAGCAGGTTACGGCAGGCTTGCTGGCCATGGCGCTGCGCAACATGGGCGTGCCGGCCCGCTCATGGCTGGGCTGGCAGATCCCGATCATCGCCGATGACGCCCACGGCCGCGCGCGCATCGACGAGGTGCCGCCGGAGAAGCTGGCCGCGGCCATGGACTCAGGCGAGGTCGCGGTGATCGCGGGCTTCCAGGGCGTCACCCGCGACGGCCGCATCGCCACCCTCGGCCGTGGCGGCTCCGACACCAGCGCGGTCGCCATCGCCGCGGCGCTGAAGGCCGTGCGCTGCGACATCTACACCGACGTGGACGGGGTCTACACCACCGACCCGCGCATCGAGTCCAAGGCCCGGCGCCTCGCCAAGATTTCCTACGAAGAGATGCTGGAAATGGCTTCGCTGGGCGCAAAGGTGCTGCAGACGCGGTCGGTCGAGCTCGCCATGGCGCAGAACGTGCCGCTGCGGGTGCTGTCGAGTTTCGTGGAGCCCGGGGAAGCGCCGGGCCAAGGCACCATCGTGTGCGACGAGGATGAGATCATGGAAAAGCGGATCGTGAGCGGCGTGGCCTACAGCCGCGACGAGGCGAAGATCAGCCTCTTCGGCCTGCCCGATCATCCGGGCGTCTCCTCGGAGATCTTCGGCAAGCTGGCCGACGCCAACGTCAACGTCGACATGATCGTCCAGAGCCATGCCCGCACCGCCGACACCGCCAACATGGAGTTCACCGTCGGCAAGCGCGACGCCCAGCGCACGCTGGAGATCGTCCGCGCGGCCCAGTCGATCATCGGCTTCGACGACGTGGCGGTGGACGAGGAGGTCTCCAAGGTCTCGGTGATCGGGGTCGGCATGCGCAGCCACACCGGCGTCGCCAAGACCATGTTC
>NZ_JBEPUO010000031.1:0-38264 GCF_041691455.1 Phenylobacterium sp.
TGATCCTGGTGATCGATAACTACGACAGCTTCACCTACAACCTGGTTCATTACCTGAATGAGCTGGGCGCGGAGACGCATGTCGTGCGCAACGACGCCATCGGCGTGCGCGAGGCGCTGGGCCTGAAGCCCCAGGGGGTGTTGCTGTCGCCCGGACCCAAGACCCCGAACGAGGCCGGCATCTGCCTGGCGTTGCTCGAGGCCGCTCCGGCCGACCTGCCGATCTTCGGCGTCTGCCTTGGCCATCAGGCGATCGGCCAGGCCTATGGCGGCCAGGTGGTGCACGCCAAGGCGCTGATGCATGGCAAGACCAGCCAGATACATCACGACGGCAAGGGCGTGTTCGCCGGGCTGAAGAACCCCTTCACCGCCACGCGCTACCACAGCCTGTCGGTGGAGAAGGATATCCTGCCCGCCGACCTGGAGGTCACCGCCTGGACCGAGGACGGCGAGATCATGGGCGTGCAGCACAAGACCCGCCCGGTGCACGGCGTTCAGTTCCATCCGGAATCCATCGCCACGGAATGCGGCTATGACCTACTGGCCAACTTCCTCGAGATCGCCGGCGTGAGGCGCCTGGCGGAAGCCTGACCGCCCAGCCATGTCCGACGCCTTCAAGCCGCTGCTCAGCCGACTGGCCGATGGCGCGACCCTTTCCGATGATGCGGCCGGCGAGTTCTTCGCCGCCTGCCTGCGCGGCGAGCCGACGCCTGCCCAGGTGGGCGCGGCGCTCACCGCCATGCGCATGCGCGGGGAGACTCTGGGCGAGATCGTGGCCTGCGCGCGCGCCATGCGCCGGGCCGCCATCCAGGTCGAACCGCCCTACCCCACCATCGATGTCTGCGGCACCGGCGGCGACGGCCTGCATTCCCTGAACATCTCGACCGCCGTGGGCTTCGTGGCGGCCGGCGGCGGCCTGAAGGTCGCCAAGCACGGCAACCGGGCGCTCTCGTCGAAGTCCGGCACGGCCGATGTGCTGACCGAGCTCGGCGTCGACATCGCCATGCCCGTCGACCGCCAGCTGCAGGCGCTGGACGAGGCCGGCATCTGCTTCATGTTCGCCCCCGCCCACCACGGAGCCATGCGCCACGTCTCGCCGGTGCGCGCCGAGCTCGGCTTCCGGACCATCTTCAACCTGCTGGGGCCGCTAACCAATCCGGCCGGCGCCAAGCGGCAGGTGGTGGGGGTCTATGCCGAGCGCTGGGTGTCGCGCCTGGCCGAGGCGCTCGGGGAGTTGGGCGCCGAGCGGGCCTGGGTGGTGCATGGCGGCGGCCTCGACGAGATGACCACGACCGGCGAGACCAGCGTCGCGGAACTGCGCGACGGACAGGTGCGCCTCTTCACCGTGACGCCCGAGGCCGTGGGCCTGCCGCGCGCCGCCCTGGCCGACCTCACCGGCGGGACGCCGAAGGCCAATGCGAAGGCGCTGCGGGGACTGCTCGCCGGGGAGAAGGGCGCCTACCGCGACATCGTCCTCTTGAACTCGGCGGCGGCCTTCCTGGTGGGCGATAAGGTCGAGACCCTGCGCGAAGGCGTCGAACTGGCCGCGGCGGTGATCGACGACGGCCGCGCGCAGGCGGCGCTCGACAAGCTGAAGAGCCTTGGCGGGGCATGAGCGACATCCTCGACCGGATCGCGGCCTACAAGCGTGACGAGGTGACGGCCCGCAAGGCCGCCCGCCCGCTGGCCGAGGTCGAGGCCGCTGCGCGCGCCGCGCCCAAGCCCCGCGGCTTCCGCGCGGCGCTGGCGCGCGCCCACGGCCCGGGCCGCCTGGCCCTGATCGCCGAGATCAAGAAGGCCTCGCCGTCCAGGGGCCTCATCCGCGCCGACTTCGATCCTCCGGCCCTGGCCAAGGCCTACGAAGATGGCGGCGCGGCCTGCCTCTCGATTCTCACCGACGCGCCCAGTTTCCTGGGTGACGACAGCTACCTCGTCGCCGCCCGGGCCGCGACCCGCCTGCCCTGTCTGCGCAAGGAGTTCCTGGTCGACCCCTGGCAGGTCGCCGAGAGCCGCGCGCTCGGCGCCGACGCCATCCTGGTGATCCTGGCCATGGTCGACGATGCGCTCGCCGCCGACCTGATGGCGGCGGCCCGGGCGCATGGCATGGACGTGCTGGTCGAGACCCACGACGCCGCCGAGATGGCGCGCGCGGCGCGTCTGGGCGCCGATCTGGTCGGGGTGAACAACCGCGACCTGCGGACCTTCTCCGTCGATCTCGCGGTGACTGAACGGCTCGCCGCCGCGGCGCCTGCGGACGCGCTGCTGGTCACCGAGAGCGGCATCTTCACCCCCGCTGACGCCGCGCGGCTGGAGCGCTCCGGCGCGCGGGCCATGCTGGTCGGCGAAAGCCTGATGCGGCAGGCCGACGTCGCCTCGGCGACTCGCGCCCTGCTCGCCGCCTGAGTCGTTCCCCGACCGCAGCATCGGCGCGAATTTTCCATGACTTTTCAGCGACGCGGGTCGTAACTTGACATTAATTCGGAACACCTAGAGAACATTCACAACGTTTGCGCTTTGTTCTCCAGGCGCCCTACTTGAGGTCCGGTCCGATGCTCACCCGCAAGCAACACGAACTGCTCATGTTCATCCATGAACGGATCAAGGAAAGCGGCGTCTCGCCGTCGTTCGACGAGATGAAGGAGGCGCTGGACCTGGCGTCGAAGTCGGGGATCCACCGGCTGATCACCGCGCTCGAGGAACGCGGCTTCCTGCGCCGCCTGCCCCACCGGGCCCGGGCGCTGGAGGTGGTGAAGCTGCCGCAGCAAGCCACCATGGCCGCCCCGCCGAAGGGCCGCGCTCCATTCAAGCCACAGCTGGTGGATGGCGGCCCCGCCATGCCGGTCGCGGCCAACGACACCCGCGACCTTCCGATCCTCGGCCGCATCGCCGCCGGCACGCCGATCGAGGCGATCCAGCAGGAGCGCGACCGCATTCCGGTGCCGGAAAGCATGCTGGGGGCGGGCGAGCACTTCGTCCTGGAGATCCAGGGTGATTCGATGATCAACGCCGGCATCCTCGACGGGGATTTCGTGGTGATCCGTAGAGGCGACACCGCGACCTCCGGCGACATCGTAGTGGCCTTGGTGATGGGCGAGGAAGCCACGCTCAAGCGCTTGCGCCGCAAGGGGGCGTCCATCGCGCTCGAGGCCGCGAACCCGGCCTACGAAACCCGGATTTTCGGTCCGGATCAGGTGGCCGTGCAGGGCAAACTTGTGGGCCTGATCCGCCGCTACCATTAGGTCACAAAATCGTGCAACCTTGGCAATAGCTCCGCGTTTGCTCGCGGGGCTGGGGCGTTGCCGATTTCCGACAATCGCTCAAGCTGTCGAAGACTTCGCAGCCCTGCGAAGTCGATAGGGAGAGACACCAGAATGCGCATCCTCACTCTGGCGGCCGTGGCCGCCCTGAGCCTGACGGCCGCCGCTTGCAACAAGCCCGCTGAAAAGGCCGCTGACGACGCCGGGACCGCCAAGGCGGAATCCGCCGCGGCCAACTCGGCCGCGACGACCGCCAGCACCGACGCCGCCGCCGCCGCCGCGGCTCCGACCGCCGCCGCAGCAGCCCCCGCCGCCGCCGCCGCCGGCGACGCAGCCGCTTCGGCCGGCGAACATGCCGCCAAGGCCGGCGACGCCGCCAAGGACGCGGGCAAGGCCGCCGCCAAGGACGCCAAGAAGTAGGTTACGACCGGAGCCCCGGCTTCGCGGCCGGGGCTCTTCTCGCTGCGCCTATGCATCCGCGCAGTATTCGAATTCCACGAGATAGACGCGTCCGCCCGGCCCATGCTTGGCGACCTTCAGAAGATCGACCACGCCGAGGAAGCCCGAGCAGCGGGCGAGGTCCGGCGTGATGTCCGCCATTGAAATCTCCCGGATCGAGGTCACCTCGATCGCACCCGCGCCCAGGCGATAGCGGCCGCCGGGCTTGACGCGCGCGCTACGCCAGATCCTGACGCTGCAGGTGATCTCGCCTCGCATGATCGGTTCGCGAAGCCTTTTGGTGAACATCATCGGCTGTCGACGCCCCAGGTCCAGGGCCGGCGCCCCCGCAGATCCTGCGCCCAGATCACCCGCCAGCGGCCCGGTCCCTCGCGATAGAGTTCGGCGGCCCCGCCGCGCTGGAAATCGCGGCCGGTGAGCACCAGCGGCGCCGGGCAACTTTCCGGCGCGAAGTCGTTGCGCAGGATCACCACCTCGGCCGAGTTGCAAAGCTCGCCCAGCCGCCCGTCCTTCAGGGGCCGCCTGACGTTCCAGGCCGCCGCAATCCTGACCGGGGCGTTCGGCAAGGGGGCGCAGCTCCAGTGGTCGCAGGCGTAGGCGCTGTCCCGCGCCGCTTCTGTTTCCAGCGGCGTCAGGCCCCGCCGCCGGGCCCAGAGCTCAGCGCCGAACAGCTTCACGTCCGGGCGGAACAGCACGGCCGTCTTGGCTGAGTGGATGGCGACGGCCGATCCATCCGCGCTCGCCCAGGCGTCCGGCGTCGCGGGCTTGGGCGCCAGGTTGACCGCGAGCGCCAGCGGCAGGCCCAGCCAACGCAGCGATCCCTTCCAGAGACAGAGCCACAGGAGGCCCAGGAAGGCCGCCGGCAGGGTCCAGGCCGGCCCGCTGGCGACGATGATCAGGGCGTAGGGCGCGTTGGCCGCGATGTGGGCCACCCGGTTCAGCAGGTCGATGGCGAAACCCGCAACCTGCAGCGGCCAGTCGCCGAGCCCGAAGGGCGCCAGCACCGCGCCTACCGCCAGGCCCGGCATCATCAGGAAGCCGGAGATCGGCTCGGTGACCATGTTGGAGATCAGGCCCCAGGTGGACACCCGGTTGAAGTGCTGCATGGCGAAGGGCGCGGTCGCCGTGCCCGCGACGAAACTCGCCGCCGCGCCGGCGGCCGTCCAGGTCCAGAAGCCCTGCAGGATGCGGATCGGCCAGGGCGTGTTGATCTCCTTGACCGGCCTTGGCCAGACCTCGGCCAGGGCCACCAGCGCGGCGGTGGCGGCGAAGGACATCTGGAACCCAGGTTGGGTCACCGCCTCGGGCTGCAGCAACAGGACGCCCATGGCGGCCAGAGCGAGCGCGTGCAGGCTGATAGCCTGGCGGTCGACGAGGATGGCCCCGAAGGCCACCGCGGCGGTGACGGCCGAGCGCTCGGCGGGCGGCGGCGAGCCGGAGAGCACCAGGTAGACGGCCACGGCGGCCAGGGCCAAGCCTGCGGCGATCTTCTTGCCCGAGGCTCTAAGCGCCAGCCACGGCCAGGCGGCGATCCCGAACCGGACAATCGCGAACACGAAGCCCCCGACGATCGCCATATGCAGCCCGGAGATCGAGATGATGTGGGCCAGGCCCGCGGCGCGCAGGTCGTCGACCTCGGCCCGGGGGATGAAGGCGTCGTGGCCCGTGGTCATGGCGGCGGCCAAGCCGCCGGTGCGCAGGCCGAGGGTGTCGACGATCCGCCGGGTCAGCTCCCACCGGAGCGCATTGATCCGCATGGTGACCCGCAACCGCCAGGGCGCGGCGACCGGCGCCGCCCAGGTCTGCGCCGGGCCGAGCGCGAAGCCCACGCCGCCGACGCTCTGGAAGAACGAGTCGCGTGCGAAGTCATAGGACCCCGGGCTGGCCGGGGTCGGCGGGGCGTTGATCACCGCCAGCAGGCTGATCGGCTCGCCGGGCCCCGGCAGATAGCCGCCTCGCAGTGTGACGTGCACCCGGATCGGCGTCGCGGCGGCGGGCCAGTCGCCGATGCGCGCCGGGGCGATCATCAATCGCGGTCCGCCCTGCCCCGGGCTGATGACGTCGACCACCCAGCCGTCCAGCCGCTCGGGCCGGCTGTCCGTCGGGGCGATGGGCGCCTTGACGTGGTCGGAGCGGAGTTTCGCCATCGAAAAGCCGCCCAGCGCGCAGGCCACCAGCACCAGGGCCGCGGTCAGGGCGCGGGCCTGGCTCCAGCGGCTGGCGCCCAGAAGCAGCGCGCCTGCGACCGCGACGCCGGCCAGGCCGACCCAGGATTGCGGCTCGCGCAGCAGGGCGAAGTAGAGGGCCGCGCCCGACCCAAAGGCCACCGGCGTCCAGAGGGTCCAGCGTTCCGCCTGTCGGCCCACCTGTTCGCCCAGCCAGGGGATGGCGCGCGCGAGGCTGGGACGGGCGGGGACGCGCGTGCTAAGAGGCGCCGCCCGGGCGCGCGGCGCCCCAGCCTCTGCAGGTTCTCCTCCCTCGATGTCCGACCGACCCGTCGTCACCCGTATCGCCCCCTCGCCCACCGGCGCCATGCACATTGGCACGGCCCGCACTGCGCTTTTCAACTGGCTTTATGCACGCCACACCGGCGGCAAGTTCCTGCTGCGCATCGAGGACACCGACCGCGAGCGCTCGACTGAAGCCGCCGTCCAGGTGATTTTCGACGGCCTCGCCTGGCTGGGACTGGCGGCTGACGAGACCCCGGTCTTCCAGGCTAGCCGGGCCGATCGGCATGTGAAGGCCGTGGACGAGATGCTGGCGCGGGGTTCGGCCTACCGCGACTACATGACGCCCGACGAGCTGGAGGCCGAGCGCACCGCCGCCCGCGCCGAGGGCCGCGTGGTGCGCTCGCCCTGGCGGGATCTCTCGCCCAACGACGCCCCGGATCGGCCGTTCGTGGTTCGGCTGAAGGCGCCGACCGCGGGCGAAACCCTGATCGACGACCAGGTGAAGGGCCGCGTGACCTTCCAGAACAAGGACCTCGACGATCTCATCCTGCTGCGCACCGACCGCACGCCGACCTACAACCTGGCCGTCGTGGTCGACGACCACGAGATGGGCGTTACCCATGTCATCCGCGGCGACGACCATCTGAACAACGCCGCGCGCCAGACCCTGATCTACCAGGGCCTGGGCTGGACGCCGCCGGTCTGGGCGCACCTGCCGCTGATCCATGGTCCGGACGGCGCCAAGCTCTCCAAGCGCCACGGCGCCCAGGCGGTGAGCGAGTTCGCCGACATGGGCTACCTGCCCGAGGCCATGCGCAACTACCTGGCCAAGCTCGGCTGGGGGCACGGCGACGACGAGATTTTCACCGACGACCAGGCCGTCGGCTGGTTCGATATCAAGGACGTGGTCGGCGCCCCGGCCCGGCTGGATTGGGCCAAGCTCAATCACCTGAACAACCACTACATCCGCCTGGCCGAGCCGGCGCGGCTGGCGAAACTGGTGGCCGACATCCACAAGAGCCGCGACTGGCCGCTGCACGACGACCATCTGGCCGTCCTGGAGCATGTCATTCCCTATGTCCGGGACGGGGCCAAAACGACGCTCGAGCTAGCCGACGCCACCGTCTTCGCCCTCAAACGGCGTCCGCTGGAGCTACCGGAAAAGGCCCGCGACCTGCTCACCGAAGAGACCCGCGGCCGGCTGGGACGCCTGCGAGGGGCCCTGGCCGCGGCGCCGTCCTGGGACGTGCCGGCGCTGGAGGCGCTGAACCGCGGCTTTGCCGAAAGCGAGGGCGTCGGCCTCGGCAAGATCGGGCCCGCCCTGCGCGCCGTGCTGTCCGGCGGATCGCCGGCGCCGGACCTCGCGGGCGCCCTCGTTTCGTTAGGGAAACACGAAAGCCTGGGACGGCTCGACGACGCGCTTTCGCTTAACGGCTAACGCGCTATAAGCCGTTCGAACGCGCGTTTCATTCGACGGATTTCTCGGAGGCACAAGCATGGCCGACACGGCGAAAATCAGCATCGGCGGCAAGACCATCGATCTGCCGATCCTGAAGGGCACGACGGGCCCCGACGTGGTCGACATCCGCAAGTTCTACGCCGAGAGCGACGCCTTCACCTACGACCCCGGCTTCACCTCGACCGCCAGCTGCGAAAGCAAGATCACCTTCATCGACGGTGACGCCGGCATCCTGCTGCACCGCGGCTATCAGATCGGCGAGTTGGCCGAGAAATCGACCTTCCTCGACGTCTGCTTCCTCTTGCTGCACGGCGAGCTGCCGAACGCCGCGGAATACGCCGAGTTCGAGCACACGATCACCTATCACACCATGCTGCATGAGCAGTTCGACAGGTTTTTCCAGGGCTTCCGTCGGGATGCTCACCCGATGGCGATCATGACCGGGGCGGTCGGCGCCCTGTCCGCCTTCTATCACGACAGCACCGACATCAACGATCCCGAGCAGCGGATGATCTCGGCCCACCGGCTGATCGCCAAGATGCCGACGATCGCGGCGCGCGCCTTCAAGTACTTCACCGGCCAGCCCTTCGTGCATCCACGCAACGACCTCTCCTATGCGGAGAACTTCCTGCGCATGTGCTTCTCCGTGCCGGCGGAGGACTGGAAGCCCAACCCGGTCCTGACGCGCGCCATGGACCGCATCTTCATCCTGCACGCCGACCACGAACAGAACGCTTCAACCTCGACGGTGCGTCTGGCGGGCTCCTCGGGCGCCAACCCGTTCGCCTGCATCGCGGCCGGCATCGCCTGCCTCTGGGGTCCCGCGCACGGCGGGGCGAACGAAGAGGCTCTGAACATGCTCAAGGAGATCGGGACGGTCGATAAGATCCCCGAATATATCCAGGGCGTGAAGGACCGGCGCTACCGGCTGATGGGCTTCGGCCACCGCGTCTACAAGAACTACGACCCTCGCGCGACGGTGATGCAGAAGACCTGCCACGAGGTGCTGGCCGAGGTCGGCGACGCGGACGATCCGCTGCTGAAGGTCGCGCTGGAACTGGAGCGCATCGCGCTCTCGGACGAGTATTTCATCGAGCGCAAGCTCTACCCGAACGTCGACTTCTACTCGGGCATCACGCTGCGCGCCCTGGGCTTCCCGGCGGAGATGTTCACGGTGCTCTTCGCCGTCGCGCGGACCGTCGGCTGGATCAGCCAGTGGAAAGAGATGATCGAGGATCCGGCCTACAAGATCGGCCGTCCGCGCCAGCTCTACACGGGCGCCCTGCAGCGGCCCTATTTGGCGGTCGACAAGCGCTAGCCGACGCTTTCCAAGGCCTGATGTAACCGCGCGCGGCAGCTTCGGCTGACGCGCAGGCTTTCGCCGGTCGTCAGGCGCAGGAGCGCATCCCCGGCGGCGAGCGGCGTCACCGATTGCACGGCCTGGAGCGCCACAAAGGCTCGGCGATGGACGCGCACGAACCGGTCGGGATCAAGCTCGGTCTCCAGGCTTTTGGCGGTGCGGCGCAGCAGGGTGGCGCCGCTTGCGCCGTGCAACGCGAGGTAGTTGCCCTGGGTCTCGATCCAGCTCACCCCAGCTAGGTCGAGACGGCCGAAACGGCCGCGCTGGCGGATCGCCAGGTTCAAGCCGCGGCCCTCGACGATGTCCCCCCGAACGCCGCGCGCGGCGTGGGCCAACGCCGTCAAGCCGGCGATCCAGGCCGCGACCAACGCACCGTTGGCGACCAGCTGACCGGTGATGTCCCGGAGCAACGGAGGGTGCATCGCCTGGGGCAGGAGGCGAGCCAGCAGGCATGACGCCACGATCAACGCGCAGGTCATGGCGAGGTTGAAGGCCAGATGCTGGGCGGCGCGGGGCCAAACCACAGGCGCCACGATCGGCGCCCGCCGGGTGAGGGCCAGGATCGCGGGTGTCGCCGCGGCGCCGAGCAGGCTGGCCCCGAACAGGCGAAGGCCCTCATGCAGCCACCCCGCCGCGTCGGGGGGTGTCCCGCGCATCAGATTGTCCGGCTCAAGGACCAGGACAAAGCCCAGCCAGTAGAGGAAACCCAGGCCCACATCCCGCACACCCCGGCGGGTGGCGTAGCGGAGATCGAGGACGGCGGCGGTCGGTGTCGGGCGCATGGCCGGGAGTGTGCGAGCGCCCTCGCCCGCCGTCCATCGGGTGAATTGTGACGATGTGTTCATGGCGAGGGATGAGCCGCGGCGCCGGCGCCTGTCGCGGCGCGCCCCGCCTCGCCAGACTTAAGGGAGTCGACGGCGTGAGGTGAACGATGAAACGGCAAATAGCTGTGCTGGGTGCGATCCTGGCCTTGGTCCCTGTCGTGGCTTCGGCGGCGACGGTCCGCACCAACGCGGGTCGTCTGCACGGCTCGGACGCCGATGGGATCGGCGTCTACGAGGGTGTGCCTTACGCGGCGCCGCCGCTTGGGCCCCTGCGGTGGCGTGAACCGCAGCCGGTCCAGCCGTGGACGGGTGTCCGCGAGGCGACAGCCTTCGCCCCGGCCTGTGCGCAGCTGGGCGTCTCCATGCCGGGTGAGCCGGATCCGAAGACCGCCGAGGACTGCCTCTACCTGAATGTCTGGACGCCGGCGACGCGGCCGGCCGGCAAGTTGCCGGTGATGGTGTTCATCCATGGGGGTGGCTACACGAACGGCGCGACATCCCTGCCGCTCTATTGGGGCGACCGGCTCGCGAAACGCGGCGTGGTCGTCGTGACCCTCGCCTACCGGCTGGGCGTCCTGGGCTTTCTGGCCCATCCCGAACTCACCGCGGAGTCGCCGCATCACAGTTCGGGCAACTACGGCTTGATGGACCAGGTGGCGGCGCTGGCCTGGGTGAAGCGCAACATCGCGGCCTTCGGCGGCGATCCGCGACGGGTCACGATCTTCGGCCAGTCGGCCGGCGCCATGTCGGTCAGCATGTTGATGGCCTCGCCGCTGGCCAAGGGCCTGTTCCAGGGCGCGATCGGCGAGAGCGGCGGGCTGTTCGAGCCATTGCAGTTGGCGCCCAGCTACGCCCTGCCGGTCGCCGAGCGAGATGGCGTGGCCTACGCAAAATCCGTGGACGCAGCGTCCTTGGCCCAACTGCGCACGATCCCCGTGGATCGCCTTCTGCGGGGTGAGGCGAACATGGTCTCGCACCCGGTTGTCGAACCCTATGTCCTGCCGCTCTCGCCCTACGATGCCTTCGTCGCCGGTCGGCAGGCCCGCGTGCCGATCCTGGTGGGCTGGAACGCGGAGGAGGCTCGATCCCTCACCGACCTGCGCAAGGTCCGTGCGGCGACCTTCGGCGAGGACATTCAAAAGGCGTTCGGGTTCCAGCCCACGGCGTTGATCGACGCCTATCCGCATGCCGACGCCGCCCAGGCCGTCCAAGGCCGCGCCGATTTCGAACGCGACCTGCGTTTTGGCTGGGACAATTGGGCCTGGGCGCGGCTGCAGGCCCGCGCCGGACCGCCGGTCTACATCTACCGCTTCGAGCAGCGTCCGCCCTTTCCGGCCGGGTCCGTGCGCGCCAACTGGGGCGCGTCTCACTTCGCCGAGCTTTGGTACGTCTTTGACCATCTCGACCAGGAGAGCTGGGCCTGGACGACGGCCGACCGCAAGCTGGCCGACGCCATGGCCGGCTATTGGGTGGATTTCGCGCGTCGAGGTGATCCGAATGGCCCAGGACGGCCGCTCTGGCCCAGGTTCGCAGCGGCCGATGGCCAGGTTCAGCGGCTGAAGGATCCGATCGTCGCGGGGCCGCCGCCGGAGCTGGCGACACTCAGGGCTTTCGACGAGGTCTACGCCAAGCTGCGTGGCGCGCCATTCGGCGCCTCCAAGACGCCCTAGGCCGGCGCCGGGCCGACGATCTTCAGCACCGCCGCGGCGGCCGCTTCGGAGGGATCGGGACCGCCGCGGCCCATCCTGTCCAGCGCGGCGTATTGGGCCAGGACCTGGCGATGGCGCAGTTCGGCGTCGTCGAGGCGCAGCGCCACCTCATGGGCGAGTTTCGGCCCCGTGCATTCGGCCTGCACCAGTTCGGGCGCCACGAAGGCTTGGGCGGCGATGTTGAAGAGGGTGATGTACTTCGTGCGGATCAGCCGCTGCAGGATGGCGTAGGTCACCGGGCCCAGGCGGTAGCCAACCACCATGGCCACGCCGGCCAGGGCCAGCTCCGTGGTCACCGTGCCCGAACAGGCGAGCGCCACGGTGGCGGCCTTCATGGCGTCCAGCTTGCCCTGGTCACCCTCTATGACGTGGGCGCGATAGGGCCAGCCGGCGACGCGGGCCTTGACCATCTCGGCCACGGTGGGCGCTGCCGGGATCACCACGTGCAGGTCCGGACGATCGGCCTTCAGCCGGCGCACCGCGTTCTCGAAAGGGGGCAGGACCCGCTCGATCTCGCTGGGCCGGCTGCCAGGAAGGACCAGTAGGATCGGATCGGTCGGGCCGGCTCCGATGCGTGTGCGGAGCCGCTTAGGATCGGCCCCGGAAAAGTCCAGGCTGAGGGCGGAATTGCCGACGAAGGTCACCGGAAGGCCTTCAGCCTCAAACCAGGGCGCGTCGAAGGCGTGGATCGACAGCAGGTGGTCGACAGTTGCGGCGAGGGTCTTGGCCCGGCCCGGCCGCGTGGCCCAGACCTGAGGGCCCACGTACTTGATCAGCGGGAGGCCGGGGTCGAGCCTGCGCAGGCGCTGCGCCACGCGGAGCGTGAAGCCCCAGGAGTCGATCAGCACTGCCACGTCCGGCGCTTCGCGGTCCGCGAGCGCGACCGTATCGTTCACCCGCCGGATGATGCGCGGATAGGCCATCAGGCCTTCCAGCAGGCCCAGGATCGAGATGTCGGCGATGTCGAAGGGGCTCCGGACGCCCTCGGCGGCCATCCGCTCGCCGCCGACGCCCACGAAGCGGACACCGTCGCCGAGCCGCCGCTTCAAGGCCCGGGCGAGACCTGCGCCGCGATCGTCGCCCGAGGCCTCCGCCGCCACCAGCATGACGGTCAGCGACGCCGTCACGGGGCGTGGGGCTCCACCCCCAGGACGAAGATCCCGAGCTCGTCGGCGAGGGTGACGACGGCCTCGCGGTCCAACACCAGCAGCCGTCCGGTTTCGCCAACGATACCGGCCAGGCCGGCGCGGGCCACCGCTTCCACGGTGGCCGGGCCGATGGTCGGCAGGTCGACCCGCGTCTCCTGGGTCGGCTTCGGCGCCTTGGCGAGCACCCCCATCGGCGCATCGGGGCGGCCGCGCAGCGCCTCCGGCAGGTCGGCGACCCGGGCCAGCATGGCGTCGGTGCCTTCGGCGGCCTCCACGGCCAGGACAAGGCCGCGGCAAACCGCGACCGCCTGGCCCACATCCAGCCGGCCAAGCGCGCGCGCCACGTCGAGCGCCTGGTCGATGTCGGCCATGTGCGCGTCGGAGGGGCTGACCCGGCCCAGCACGCCGGCGCCGAGGCCGAGGTCGTCCATCACCTCGTGCGCGCCCTCGACGGCGAAGCCTTCCTTCTCGAACTCGCCCAACAGGAAGCGCAGCAGGGCGTCGTCGCCCTTGCGCGCCGCCGCGATCGCGCCCGGCAGGGCCGCGAGGCCGCGAAGGTCGGGCATCAAGGCGCTGAAATCGGGCCGCGCGACATTGCCCGCCAGGCAGATGGCGCGGCACCCGGCTCGCTTCAGGGCCTTGAAGCACTTGCCGAGCTCGGCGAGGCCGACTTCCGCGCCGGCATAGGGCTCAAGGCCGGCGCCTGCGAAGCCCTTCAGGCGGATCACGAAGAGCGGGCGGCCGGACCGCTGGCAATGCTCGGCGATCTCGACGGGCAGGCCCCCGCCCCCGGCGATCAGCCCGAGCTTCTGCATCTAGACCTCGCGTTCGGGCAGGCAGAGGGGGCGGCCGGCTTCCGCGCGGATGAAGTCGATGATCTCCATCACCGGGGCGCTGTGGCCGAAGGTGATGGCGGTGTCGTCGATGCGCTCCTGGAACGTGCCCTCTTCGGCGAACAGCAGCCGGTAGGCCGAGCGTAGCTCGCTGATCGTCTCGCGCCCGAAGTCGCGGCGCTTCAACCCCACGAGGTTCAAGCCCTCGAGGTGGGCGTGGTTGCCCCAGACCAGGCCGTAGGGGATCACGTCCTTGGTCACCGCGGCCAGGCCGCCGATGAAGGAATAGCGCCCGACGCGGCAGTACTGGTGCACCGCGGCCAGGCCGCTCACCATCACGAAGTCACCGATATCCACGTGGCCGCCGAGCGTGGCCGAGTGCGCGAGGATCACGTTGTCGCCGACCGTGCAGTCGTGGCCGACGTGGCTGGTGGCCATGAACATGCCGTCGTCGCCGACCCGGGTGACGGCGCCGCCCTGGGGCGTGCCGATGTGCATGGTGACGTGTTCCCAGATCAGGTTGCGGTCACCGACGATCAGTTCGGTGGGCTCGCCCTTGTAGCCGGTGTGGTGCGGCGGGCCCCCGAGGTTGGAGAAGTTGCGCACCGTGCAGTCCTCGCCGATGCGCGTGTGGCCTTCGATGACCACGTGCGAGAGGACCTGGCTGCGCGGACCGATGCGGACGTGCTCGCCGATGATCGAATAGGGTCCGACGCTGACGCCCTCGCCCAGCTCGGCGCCCGTGGCGACGATGGCGGTCGGGTGGATCTCGACGCTCACTCAGGTCTCCACAACCATGGCCGCGAACTCGGCCTCGGCGGCGACCTTGTCGTCGACCAGGGCCCGGCCCTTGAACTTGAAGATATCGCCGCGCGCGCGGAGGACCTCGACGGCCAGCCGGATCACCGCGCCGGGGCGCACGGGCGCACGGAAGCGACAATTGTCGAGCGACATGAAGAAGATCGCCTTGCCGCCGACGTCGACGTCCAGCGACTTCGACATCAGGACCGCGCCGGTCTGGGCGAGCGCCTCGACGATCAGCACGCCCGGCATGACCGGATAGCCGGGGAAGTGGCCCTGGAAGAAGGGTTCGTTGACGGTCACGCACTTGATGCCGACGATCGATTCGTGCGGCCGGTAGTCCTCGCAGCGATCGACAAGCAGGAAGGGATAGCGGTGCGGGATGCGCGCCAAGATCTCGGTGATGTCGATGTCGGTGGGCGTTTCGATCACCGGGGCCTTGCGGCTCATGCGTCCCCCTCTTTGCGGCCCGCGCGCCGGGTGACCCAGGCGACTTCCCGCATCCATTGCCGGATCGGCCTCGCGGGGAAACCACCCCAGGTCTCGCCCGCCGGAACATCCCGCATCACCCCAGCGGCCGCGCCGATCCGCGCGCCATCGCCGATCGTGACATGGTCGGCCACCCCGGCGCGACCTCCGAACTGGCCCCCGTCGCCGATCGTCACGCTGCCGGAAATCCCGGTGTGTGCGGCCATCACGCAGTTGCGCCCGACGCGGACGTTGTGGGCGATCTGCACCTGATTGTCGATCTTGGTGTTTTCGCCGAGCACGGTGTCTTCGAACGCCCCGCGGTCGACACAGCTGTTGGCCCCGATGCTGACCCCGTCCTGCAGGATCACCCGTCCGAGTTGCGGGATGTCGATCAGGCCCTTGGGCCCGGCTGTGGCGCCGAATCCTGGCTCGCCGATCACCGCGCCGGCCAGGATCCGCACCCGATCGCCGAGCAGGGCGAAACCGATGGTGACGTTGGCGGAGATCTCGCAATCCCGGCCGATGGCCACGCCCGGCCCGATCACCGTATTGGCGCCGATGCGGCTGCCGCGGCCGATTTGGGCCCCCGCCCCGATCACCACGCCGGGTCCCAAGACCACCTGGGGCTCGATCCTGGCGTCCGGCGACACCGCCACGCCGGTGGCGAGCCTGGGGCGATGCAGCCGATGGGCGGCGACCGCATAGGCGGCCTGCGGCGAGGCGGTGACCAGGGCCGCACAACCCGCGGGCAAGGCTTCGGCGTCGGCGGCGCTGACGAAGCAGGCGCCCGCCTTTGTCTCACGCGCCTGGGCGAGGAACTTGCGGTCGCTGACAAAGGTGATCGCGCCCGCATCGGCGCCCGCCATCACCGAGACCGCTCGCACCGAACGGCCGCCGGTTGCGGGATCGGCGAGGCTCGCCCCCGTCAGCTCCGCAAGATCGGAGAGCGTGACGGGGCCCAGGTCTTCGAAGAAGCGCGGATCGGGCATGGCTGCGTGCGGCGATCCGCTCCCCGGCGGTCTAGGTCCTACTTCTTCGCCGGCGCGGGACGCGGCGCGGTCGGCGCGGTGGCGCGCGGCGCGGATGGCGTCTGCACGATGGGCGGAGCGCCGCCGCCGGCGGGCGCGCCGGCCTGGTCGAGGTGCTCGCGGTCAAAGGCGAACTGGGTGACCTTGCCGTTCAGCGCGGTGATCACCTGCGGGGTGATGTCCATCGCCGGATTGGCGATCACCACGGCGGTCCGCTGGAACAGGACCGAGCAGGCGCGCTGCTGGTAGACCTGACGGATCAGCGGCTCCATTTCCTGGCCGACGCGGCCCACGGCCTTCTGTTCGGTGGCGGAGACTTCGCGGTCGCGAAGCTGGGCCTTGCGTTGCAGGGCGTTGGCGCGAACCTGGATCGCGGCGGCCTGCTGCTCGAAGCTCGACTGGTCGAGGGTGGCGCGACGCGCGTCGAGGTTCTTGGCGTCATTGTCGAGGGCGGTCTTTTCGCCGTTCAGCTCGGCGTTCACCTGGCCGACGATCTGCTGCATGCGCGTTTCGACATAGTGGCCGACGGTGGACCCACCGATGGCGTTCTCCAGCGACATGATGCAGACGCCGGCGATGGGCGGTCCATGGGTCACTGCCGGCGCGGCGGGTGCGGCGGCGGCCTGCGCGAAGGCGCTGGAGCCCGCGGTCAGGGCGACGGCAGCGGCCGCGAGGCCGGCGACGATGGATTTGGAGGTCATGCTATTCCTAGAACCTTGTGTTGGTTGAGAACCGGAAGGTTTCCGTTCTGTCGTAGCTTTCCTTGAGCAGGATCTGGCTGAAGTCGAAGCGGATCGGACCCATCGGCGATTTCCAGAAGATGCTCAAGCCGGCCGATGCGCGCAGGCCGAGGTCGTCCTTGATGAGCGGGTCGTCGCCGGCCAGGCCCGTCGTGGTGTCGATCTTCTTCTTATCGAACTTGTCGAGCAGGCCGAGCGTGCCGAAGTCGGAGAACACCGCGGCCTTGATGCCATACTGTTCGGGCAGGAAGGTCGGCACCGTCAGCTCGACCGAGCCGATCGCATAGGCCTTGCCGCCCAGGGCGTCGCTGGCCCCGTTCGAAGCGAAGTTCAGGTCGCGCGGGCCGATGCCGGCGGTTTCGAAGCCGCGGAAGCTGTTGCCGCCTTTGTAGAAGCGGTCGTTGATCCGGATGTGATCGCCGCCCCAGCCCTCGACGATGCCGCCGGTGCCGGTGAGGCTGAGGATGAAGCTCTTGTTGAAGCCGTGATAGAAGCCGCTGTCGACCTCGGTGCGGACGTACTTCACGTCACCGCCCAGACCCGCGAAGTCCTGGTTCATTTCGACGTACCAGCCACGGGTCGGGTTGATGGCGTCGTTCCGCCGGTCGAGGCGATATCCGTAGCCCACCAGCGAGGTCAGGAACGAGCCGCGCTGATCGCAGAGCGAGGGTGAAACCAGCAGGTTCGCCGGATCGCAGAACGACGGGTCGATCTGCACATCGTCGGTGCGCAGGGTGTAGCGGACCGTGCCGCGCGAGTTGAGGCTCAGCGGGAAGTTCAGCCGCACGCCGGCGCCCAGCGTGGTGGTCTTGTAGGCCGAGAACTGGGTCAGGTCGTACTTGTAGTAGTAGGCGTCGAAGCCCGCCGCGAGGTCGCGGCCCAGGAAGCGCGGCTCGGTGAACGAGAAGTCGATCTGCTGGCGGATCGAGCCCAGCGATATCCGCGCGCGGACGTTCTCACCACGACCCCGGAAGTTGCGTTCCGTGACGCCCAGATCGACCACCAGCTGGTCGACTGAGGAGTAGCCGGCGCTGAACGAAAGCTCGCCCGTGGGCTGCTCTTCGACCTTGACCTGCAGGCCCGTGCGGTCCGGCGCGGCGCCGGGGATCTCGGTGATGTCGACGTCCTTGAAGAAGCCGAGCGCGCGGATCTGGTTCTTGGAACGGTCGACCAGAACGCGGTTATAGGCGTCGCCCTCGGAGACGTTCATCTCCCGGCGGATCACATAGTCGAGCGTGCGGGTGTTGCCGACGATGTCGATGCGGTCGACGTAGACCCGCGGCCCTTCCTTGACGTCGAAGTTCACGTCGACCGTGCCCTTGGCCCGGTCGGGCACATAGCGTGGCCGCACGTCAACGAAGGCGAAGCCCGCGGCGCCGGCGGCGAAGGTCAGCGCGTCGGTCGCCTGCTCGATCTTCTCGTCCTGATAGATGTCGCCACGCCGGAACGGCACGAGGGCCTGCAGGACGTTCTTGTCGAGCTTCTTGAGGTCGGTCTCGACGGTGATCTTGCCGAACTTGTACTCCGGCCCCTCGTCGACCGTGTAGGTGACCACGAAACCGTTCTTGTCCGGCGACAGCTCCGCCACGGCCGAGCTCACGCGGAAGTCGTAGAAGCCGCGGTTGCGGTAATATTTCCGCAGCTGCTCCTTGTCGTACTCCAGCCGATCGGGGTCGTAGTTGGCGTTGGTCGAGAAGAATTTGTACCAGTGCGACTGCTCGGTCACGACGACGTCGCGCAGGTTGTCGTCCGAGAACGCCTTGTTGCCGATGAAGTTGACGCGCAGGACGCCGCTCTTGGGCCCCTCGTCGATCTTGAAGATCAGGTCGACACGCTTTTGCGGCAGCTCGATGATCTGTGGCGTCACGGTCGCCGAAATGCGGCCTGAGCGACGGTAGAGCTCGACGATCCGGCCGACGTCCTGTTGCGCCTTGGCGCGGGTGAAGATGCCGCGCGGACGCACGGTCACCTCGTCGCGCAGCTTGTCTTCCTTGATCCCCGAATTGCCCTCGAACAGCACGCGGTTGATGATCGGGTTTTCGACGACCGTGATGGTCAGGTCGCCGTTGTTGAGCTCCATCTTCACGTCGGAGAACAGGTCCGTTCGGAAGAGCGCTTTCAGGGCCGCGTCCTGCTTGGCCGAGTCGATGGTCTCGCCCACCGAGATCGGCAGGTAGGAGATCACCGTGGCCGGTTCGATCCGCTCGTTCCCGCGCACCACGATCCGTTGCACGACCCCGGTCTGGATCACGACGGACGGCGGCGCCGGGGCCGGGGTGGGCGCCGTGGCCACCGGAGCTCCGGGCGCAGCCGGATTCGGCTCAGCGGGAGCCGTCGCCGCGGGCGCGGGCGGAGGGGTCTGAGCGAACGCCAGGCGGGGCGTCGCTAGCGCGGTTGTGGCCAGAAGACCGGCAATACCGGAAACTAGCGCAGCGCTGCGGGCGCGGTGTCTATGCATCGAATCAGCCGTTTAGGAAAAGTCGGGGGTCAGGAGAATAGCCCGCCGATGAAATTGAACACACGCAGGCGCTGCAGATCGTTCACGGTGGCGAACAACATCAATCCGAGAACTAGCGCAAGGCCTACGCGATACCCTACCGCCTGAACCTTGGCAGCAAGTGGGCGGCGCGCCACCGCTTCATAGGCGTAGAACAGCAGGTGTCCCCCATCGAGCACAGGTATCGGCAGCAGGTTGAGGAATCCGATGCCGACCGAGATGTTGGCGACGAGCAGGAGCACGGTCAGGAAGGCGTTGATCGCGAAACTTGCGAAGTCCTTTGAGAGGCTCGCGGTCTGCTTGGCGAGGTCGCCAGAAATCTGCGCCATGCCGAGCGGACCGGATATCTGGTCGGCGCTCTCGTGGCCGGTGACCATGCGCCCGATGTAGAAGACCGTGGTCTGGACGACGTCGTAGGTGCGGCTCACGCCGCCGCCGAGCGCCTCGATCGGGCCGTAGTGCTTGACCTGTCGGTCTTCCGGCCGATCGGCGAACTGGATTCCGATCTTACCCAGGCGGTGCTTTCGTCCGACCGCGTCCGGGACGTCGCCGCGCTCGGGCGTGGCCGTGAGCTCGACGCGCTGGCCGCCGCGCTCGACGACGAAGGGAATCGCCACGCCGGTCCGCAGGATGATCAGCTGCTTGACGGTGTCGAAGGACTTTACCGGCTTGCCATCGGCTTCGACGATGATGTCGTTGGGCTGGAAACCGGCCCGCGCGGCCGGGCCGTCGGGCACGACCTTCTCGACGCGCGCCGCGGAAATCGGCTCGCCCAGCGCCATCAGGAGCGCGGCGAAGATGACGATCGACAGGGCGAAATTGGCGAACGGCCCGGCGGCGCTGATCACTGCGCGCTGCCAGATCGGCTTGAAATGATAGTAGCGGGAAAGAGCGGCCTCCCCTTCCCGCGCCACCAGGTCGCGGCGCATGGCCTCAAGGTCATCCTGGTCGGGGACGCTGGCGGCGTTGTCGTCGCCGGCGAAGCGCACGAAGCCGCCGATCGGCGCCCATCCCAGCCGCCACTCGACGCCGGACCGGTCGGTCCAATGGGCGATCGCCTTGCCGAAGCCGATGGAGAACTGGTCGATCTTGGTCCCCAGCGCCTTGGCCGCCAGGAAATGGCCGAACTCGTGGACCGTCACCACCACGCCCACCACCAGCAGGAACGGCAGGATGTAGAACAGCAGATTGGCGAGCAGACCGGTCATCGGCTGTCTCTACTCCTTCAGGCCGGGGCCATAAGGCCGCTAACGACCTCGTCCGCCACGCGGCGCGCGGTCGCATCGGTGAGGCGAGCCGCCTCGACAGGGTCGTTCTCGGTCCGCCAGAGCAGGTTCTGACGATCCATCCGCTCCAGGGTTTCTTCCACAGTTGCGGCGATATCAAGGAAGCCGATGCGCCGGGCGAGGAAGGCGGCGACGGCGATTTCGTCGGCGGCGTTCATGGCGGCCGGCGCGACGCCGCCGGCGGCCAGCGCCGACTTGGCGATCCGAAGCGCCGGGAAGCGCTCGAGGTCCGGGTCCTCGAAGGTGAGCGGGCCGCTGCGGGCGAGGTCCAGCTTCTGGGCCGGCCAAGGCAGCCGGTCGGGCCAGGCGAAGGCGCAGGCGATGGGCGCGCGCATGTCGGGCGGGCCGAGCTGGGCCAGCGTCGAGCCGTCGGCGTACTCCACCAGGCTGTGGACGATGGACTGCGGGTGGATCAGCACCTCGACGCGCTCCGGCGGCATGGCGAAGAGGTAGGCGGCCTCGATCACCTCCAGGCCCTTGTTCATCATGGTGGCGGAGTCGACCGAGATCTTGGCGCCCATGCTCCAGTTGGGATGAGCCAGGGCCTGCTCGGGCGTGGCGCGGGCCATCTGCTCTCGCGTCCACCCACGGAAGGGGCCGCCCGAGGCCGTCAGGATCAGGCGCGCCACATGCTGGGCGTTGGAGGGCGAGAACACCTGGAAGATCGCCGAATGCTCGGAATCCACCGGGATCACCGCCCCCCCTGCCAGCTTGGCCGTGCGCAGCAGAGCCGGCCCCGCGCAGATCAGGCTTTCCTTGTTGGCGAGCGCCACCACGGCGCCGGCCTTCGCCGCCGCCAGCGTCGGTGCGAGGCCCGCGAAGCCGACGATGGCCGACATCACCCACTGGGCGTCGGCCGCCGCGGCCTCGGCGATGGCGGCCGCGCCGCCGGCGGTGCGGATACCCGAACCCGCCAGCAGCTCTCGCAGCCTGGGCAGCGCCGTCTCATCCTCGATGACCGCGATCTGCGGCCGCCATTGCAGCGCCTGTTCAGCTAGGCGCTCGACGTTACGGCCGGCGGCCAGGGCCACGATCTCCACCTCGACCCCGGCCTGGGTGAACAGGTCAAGCGTCGAGACCCCGATCGAGCCGGTCGACCCCAGGACGCTGACTTTCCGCGGCAGGCTCAATGGCCCCATCCGATCTCGTTGGCCAGGCGCGCTACGGCCATCACCACGACGGCGAACATCAACCCGTCGACCCGATCCAGCAAGCCGCCATGGCCCGGGATCAGGTCTCCGGAGTCCTTAACGCCGAACCGGCGCTTAAGGGCCGATTCCCAGAGGTCGCCGGCCATGGTCGCCAGGCCCACGGCCAGGCCGACGAAGGCCGCGGCCCAGAGGCTGAGCTGGAAATAGGGCAGCGAGGCCATCAGGGTCCCGGCCCCCATCGCGGTCAGCAGGCCGCCAACGAAGCCCGACCAGGTCTTGTTAGGGGAGAACCGCGGCCAGAGCTTCGGGCCCTTAAGCACGCTTCCGACCGCGAAGGCCCCGATGTCGGCGCCCCAGGTGGCGGCGAACAGCATCAGTGTCCACCAGACGCCCTGGTTGGTGGAGCGCAGCCAGATCAGGCAGAGCGCCGCGGGCGCGATGTAGAAGACGCCGTAGGCCGCGTCCGCCGGCCGTTCGGCCACGCCACGGGCCACCAGCGCGGCGGCGATCGCGCCGACCGGCAGGACCAGCCAGGCCAGGACGAAGTGTTTCTCATAGCCGAGGAAGACCCCGGCCAGCACCGCGGCGGTGACCGCCGCCGACACCCGCACCGGCGCGCCCGGCGCGCTCATCCCGCCCCACTCGATGGCCAGTAGCGCGACGCCCACGGAGATCAGGAGCAGGTAGGGCAGCGCTTCCTGGCGGCCCTGAAGCGCGGGGACCCAATGCTGATGCTGGCCGAGGGTGGCGTAGAGCGCCGTTGGGACCAAAACGAAGCCCGAGGCGACCCTCAGACCCAGATTGGTCCAGTCGAAGCGCCTAGCCTGCGGCAAGGACGTCATCGGCCACGACGGCGCCGTAGCGCCGGTCGCGGGTGTGATATTCGGCGATGGCGGCCTTCAGGTGCTCGGCGGAGTACTCCGGCCACAGGACGTCCTGGAACACGAACTCGGCATAGGCGGCCTCCCAAAGCACGAAATTGGAGAGCCGCTGCTCGCCAGACGGCCGTACGATCAGGTCCGGCGGCGGCAGGTCGGAGGTGGAGAGGTACTTGGCGAACTTCGCCTCGGTGAGGTCGCCCGGCTGGGCGCGTCCTGCGGCGACATCCTCGGCGAAGCGCTGTGCGGCATCGGTGATGTCGGCCTGGCCGCCGTAGTTGAAGGCGATGGTCAGGAAGAGGCTTGAGTTGTGGGCGGTCCGCGCCTCGGCCTCGCGGCACATCTTCAGGAGATCGCGCGAGAGGCCTTCCTGGCGGCCGATCACGCGGACGCGGACGCCCTCGCGTTCCAGCCGGGGCAGGTCCGAGCGGAAATAGCGCTGCGGCAGGGCCATCAGCTCGGCCACCTCGGCCACCGGGCGGCTCCAGTTCTCGGTGGAGAAGCCGAAGATGGTCAGCCAGCGGATGCCGAGGTCCTGGGCCGCCTGGACGATCCGCTTCAGCGCTTCGGCGCCCGCCTGGTGGCCGACCGTGCGCGGCAGCCCGCGGCGCTTCGCCCAGCGCCCGTTGCCGTCCATGACGATGGCGACATGCAGCTGAGCGCCCTCGCCTGCGCCTGCATCAGGCGCGCCCGCGGACGGCGTGTTGGATTGGGCGGCCATGGGGTCGGAAATAGTCCTTCAGGTCTGGAGTCGGCGCGCCGGGTCAGACGTGCATGATCTCTTGTTCTTTGGTTTTCAAGGCTTCGTCCACGCGCTTGATCGCCTCATCGGTCAGCTTCTGGACCTCGGATTCCATCCGCTTTTCCTCGTCCTGGCTGATGACGTGGGCCTTCTCGGCGGCGCGCAGGTCGTCGTTGGCCTCGCGGCGGATGTTGCGCACGGCGATCCGCTGCTGTTCGGCGTACTTGCCGGCGATCTTCGCCAGGTCCTTGCGGCGCTCCTCGGTGAGCGGCGGGATCGGGATGCGCAGGTTCTGGCCGTCGGTGACCGGATTGAGCCCGAGACCCGCCGAGCGGATCGCCTTTTCCACCGCGATCACCAGGGCCTTGTCCCAGACGCTGACGCTGATCATCCGCGCCTCCGGCACCGAGATCGCGCCCACCTGGTTGATCGGCATGGTCGAGCCGTAGGCTTCGACGTTGATCTGGTCGAGCAGGCTGGCCGAGGCCCGGCCGGTGCGCAGGCTCGCGAACTCTTCCTTCAGCGCGGCGACCGCCTTGTCCATGCGGTCCCGGTATTTGGCAAGTTCCGGCTTTTCGACAGTGGCCATGGTGTTCGCTCCCTTCGTCCCGGCTCCTCTGGCGGCGCAGTCAGGCGATCGTCGTGTAGACGCCTTCGCCCTTCAGCACCTTCAGGAGATTGCCCCGCTCACGGATAGAGAAGACCACGATCGGGATATGGTTGTCGCGCATCAGGCTGACGGCGGAGGTGTCCATGACCCGCAGGTCCTTGGACAGCACCTCCTTGTAGCTGAGCGTGTCGTAGCGCTTGGCGTCCGGGTCCTTCTTGGGATCGGCGGTGTAGACCCCGTCGACGCTGGTGCCCTTGAGCAGGGCGTCGCAGCCCATCTCGGCGGCGCGCAGGGCCGCGCCCGAGTCGGTCGTGAAGAACGGCGCCCCGACCCCGGCGGCGAAGATCACCACGCGGCCCTTCTCGAGGTGGCGCAACGCGCGCCGGCGGATATAGGGCTCGCAGACCGCCTCCATCGGGATCGCCGACTGGACGCGGGTGTAGATGCCGATCTTCTCGAGCGAGGCCTGCAGCGCGAGCGCGTTCATCACGGTCGCCAGCATGCCCATGTAGTCGGCGCTGGCGCGTTCCATGCCCGCTTCGGCGAGCGCCGCACCACGGAAGATGTTGCCGCCGCCCACCACGACGCAGATCTGAATGCCGGCCCGGGCGACCTCGGCGATCTCTTCGGCCACCCCTTCAAGGGTCTTGGGATCGATGCCGAACCCGTCGCCGCCGACGCCCGCCTCTCCCGAAAGCTTCAGGAGAATGCGTTTGTAGCGCGGCTGGCCATCGGGCATGGGGAATCCCTATCTCAAAGCGAACATAAACCAAGGGCGCGGCGCGTCGATACGCACCGCGCCCCTGGCAGGGTCGGTTTTGACAGACTTAGCTCTGGCCGGCCATCGAGGCGACCTCGGCGGCGAAGTCCAGGCTCTCGCCCTTGTCGACACCTTCGCCCAGCGCGAAGCGGACAAAACCCTTGATCGAGACGGGTGAGCCCACCTGCTTGGCGGTCTCGGCGATCAACTGCTCGATCGTCTGGTCGGGGTTCATCACGAACGGCTGCTTCAGGAGGACGACCTCCTCCTGCCATTTGCGGATGCGGCCTTCGATCATCTTCTCGACCACGCCGATCGGCTTGCCGGACTCCAGCGCCTGTTCGGTGAGGAACTTCTTTTCCTTCTCGACGGCGGCGGGGTCCAGGTCGTCGGGCGAGAGCGCCAGCGGCGGGGTCGGAGTGCCCGCCACGTGCAGGGCGATCTTGCGGCCGACTTCCTTCAGCGCGGCCTGGTCGCCGGCGCCTTCCAGCGCCACGAGCACGCCCAACCTGCCGACGCCATCGCCCTGCGCATTGTGCAGGTAGAGGGCGACGGCGCCCTGGCTCACCGAAAGACGAGCCGAGCGGCGCAGGCGCATGTTCTCGCCGATGGTGGCGATCATGTTGGTGACCAGCTCGGACACCACAACGCCCTTGGCCGTCTTGGCCGCCGAGATGGCGTCGACGCCCTCGACGGTCAGCGCGACCTCGGCGATCTCCCGCGCGGCCGCCTGGAAGGTGTCGTTCTTCGACACGAAGTCGGTCTCGGCGTTGAGCTCGATGAGCACGCCGGTCTTGCCGTCGGCCGACAGCTTGCCCGCGACAAGGCCTTCCGCGGCGGCGCGGCCGGACTTCTTCTCGGCCTTGGACAGGCCCTTCTTGCGCAGCAGTTCCATGGCGGCTTCCATGTCGCCGCCGGTTTCCTGCAGGGCGTTCTTGCAGTCCATCATGCCAACGCCAGACTTTTCGCGCAGGTCCTTGACCAGCGCAGCGGTGATCTCCGCCATGGTCAGCTCCTTAAAGCTATAGAGGCCGGGCGGAGGCCTCACGGACTCCGCCCCTCAAGGGGTAATCGGTCAGTAAGACGCTTTTGGCGCGCCTCAGCTGGCCTGTTCTTCGCTCGGCTGTTCAGCCGCGGCTTCCGGCTCGGCCGCCGGCGCTTCCGCGGCGGTGGTATCGGGCTCGGCCGCGGGCTCGGCAGCCGCTTCAGCGACCGGCTCGGGCGCGGCTTCGGCTGCCGGTTCAGCGGCGGCCTCGGGGGCGGCCTCAACCGCGGGTTCCGGCGCCGCTTCGGCGACAGCTTCCGGCGCGGGCTCAGCAGCCTTTTCCACCTTGGCCTTCTTCGGCTTCGGTTCGGCCGCCGGTTCCGGCGTCAGTTGCTTGGCGAGCGCCGGCTCCATGGGAGCCTCCTGAGCGCCCAGGTCGACGCCCGAGGCCGACTGGCCGGCGGCCAGACCATCGAGCACCGAATCGGCCATCAGGTCGCAATAGAGCTGGATGGCGCGCGCGGCGTCGTCGTTCCCGGGAATCGGGAAGGTGATGCCGTCCGGATTGCAGTTGGTGTCCAGGATCGCGATCACCGGGATATTCAGCTTGCGGGCTTCCTGGATGGCGATCGCTTCCTTGTTGGTGTCGATCACGAACATCAGGTCGGGGATGCCGCCCATGTCCTTGATGCCGCCCAGCGACAGCTCGAGCTTGTCGTGCTCGCGCTTCAGCTGCAGCAGTTCCTTCTTGGTCCGGCCGGTCTCGGTTTCGAGCACGCCTTCCAGTTCGCGCAGGCGGGCGATGGAGCCGGACACGGTGCGCCAGTTGGTGAGCGTGCCGCCCAGCCAGCGGTGATTGACGTAGTATTGGGCGCAGCGGCGCGCGGCGGTGGCGATCGGCTCGGAGGCCTGGCGCTTGGTGCCGACGAACAGGATCCGACCGCCGCCGGCGGCGACTTCGCGCACCTTCACCAGGGCCTGGTGCAAGAGCGGGATCGACTGCGAGAGATCGATGATGTGGATGTTGGAGCGGCTGCCGAAGATGTAGCGCTCCATCTTCGGGTTCCAGCGATGGGTCTGGTGGCCGAAGTGGGCGCCGGCTTCGAGGAGCTGACGCATAGAGAAATCGGGCAGTGCCATGGGTAGAAAGTCCTTCTTCCGGTTAGCCGCCGCAGACAAACCCTCCTGAAGGAGGACCGGAATGGAAGCGGGCGGGATGTCTCCCCGCCGCGTCGCCAAACGCCTGCGTGTGGATTGAAGCGCGCCACTTAAGGGGTCGGACGGAAAAAATCAACCAGTGCGCTTTAAAGGCGAGTCCGCTTGAAGCTTGACCTTGGCATTGTAGGGTCGGGCGCAACAACCTGGGGGATGTCTATGCGACAGTATCTGGCCCTGGCCGCCGCGCTCAGCTTGGCCGCCGGCGCGGCGCACGCCCAATTCCAGCCAATCCAGCCCATCGCGCCCATTCCCGGCATCCCGTCGATTCCCGGGCCTCAGCGAATCCAGGGGTTCAAGCCCGTGGAGCCGATCAAGCCGTTCGTGGGGCACAGCGTCTACGACGACGGTCCGTTCTCGCCGGCTGCAGAGGAACGGCGCGCCCGGAAGGCGGCGGCCCCTCCGGCCGGCGGCATGTTCTCACCGGAGGCGGAAGCCAAGCGTGAGCGGGAGCGCGCCAAGCAGTTCCACCCCTTCTAAAGGTCCTCGACGAAGACCACGCCCGGCGCGGTCTTGATCGCGCCGCGCACCGCGCCGTCCAGGGTGAAGCGGCCGGGGAGCTTCATCTCGACTTCACGGCCCTCGCCGACGCCGGCCACCAGCACCACCTCTCCGCCTCGCGGATTGACCGAGCCTTCCAGCCGCTTCTTCAGCGCCTCAATCTCAGCGCTGCGAGGGCTCAGGTGGACGCGAAGCCCGGCCACGACGTTCTCCACGGCCTTGGCCACCGGCTCGGCGCTGTCGCCGAAGAAACGGACCTCGCCGTCCTTGGCCCGGGCGCGCACGGTGATGGCGACCGCGGCGCCCGGTTCGAGCTGGTCGCGGCAGCGCCGCCAGCTTTCCGGGGGAAACAGCACCTCATATTCACCGGTCGGATCGGACAGCGTCACGAAGGCGAACTTCTCGCCCGAGCCTTGCGCGGCCCGCTCCTGGCGGCGGCGCACGACGCCGGCCATGCGCAGCGCCTCGGCGCCGGCCTCGGCCTTGGCGATGGCGTCGGTCAGGAGGTCGGTCCGCCGGCGGCGCAGCGCCTCGACCATGTCGTCCAGCGGGTGGCCGGAGAGGTAGAAGCCGACGGCGGCCAGTTCCTCGTCGAGCCGGTCGACCGGCGTCCAGGGGTCGGTCTTCGGAACCCGCGGCCGGTGCGCCCCGCCCGCGTCGTCGCCGAACAGGCTGCGCTTGCCCTCGGCGCGGTCGGCGGCCAGCGCCTGGCCGTGGCCCACCAGCACCTCAGCGGCCGCGACCAGCTGGGCGCGGTTGGGGTTGATGGAATCGAAGGCCCCGGCGCGGGCCAGGGTCTCGAAGGTGCGGCGGTTCACCTGCTTGGGATCCACCCGCTCGACGAAGTCGAAGATATCGCGGAACGGCCCGCCCTCGCGGCGCACCGCGACCACGTGCTCCATGGCCTGCAGGCCGACGTTGCGGATAGCGCCCAGCGCATAGAGCACCTCACCGTCCTCGACCTCGAAGTCGGCGCCGGAGAGGTTCACGTCGGGGCTTCTGATCTTCACGCCGAAGCGCTTGGCGTCCTGGTAGAAGACCGAGAGCTTGTCGGTGTTGGCGAGGTCGAGGCTCATGGAGCCCGCGAAGAACTCCACCGGCGCGTTCGCCTTCAGCCAGGCCGTCTGGTAGGCGATCAGCGCATAGGGCGCGGCGTGCGACTTGTTGAAGCCGTAGCCGGAGAACTTCTCCATCAGGCCGAACAGCAGGTCGGCCAGGTCGGAGGTCACGCCGCGTTCGGCGGCGCCCGACATGAAGCGCGCGCGCTGCTTGTCCATCTCCTCCTTCTTCTTCTTGCCCATCGCGCGGCGCAGCAGGTCCGCCTCGCCGAAGCTGTAGCCCGCCAGGATCTGGGCGATCTGCATCACCTGCTCCTGGTAGACGATCACCCCGTAGGTCGGGGTCAGCACCTCGGCGAGCAGCGGATGCAGGACGTCTAGGGGTTTTCGACCCATCTTGGCGTCGACGTAGGCGGGAATCGAATCCATCGGCCCTGGCCGGTAGAGCGAGATGAGCGCGGTCACCTCCTCCAGCGACTGAGGCCGGAGCTGGCGCAGGGTGTCGCGCATGCCCTGGCCTTCCATCTGGAACACCCCGACCGTCAGGCCTGAGGCCATCACCTCGTAGGCGGGCGCATCGTCGAGCGGCAGGGTCTCCAGCTCGAACCCCGCCCCGCGGCGTTCCAGATGTTTCATCGCCCGGTCGACGACGGTGAGCGTCTTCAGGCCCAGGAAGTCGAACTTCACCAGGCCCGCGCTTTCCACCCACTTCATATTGAACTGACTGGCCGGTAGGTCGGAGCGCGGATCGCGGTAGAGCGGGACCAGCTGGGTGAGCGGCCGGTCGGAAATGACGATGCCGGCGGCGTGGGTCGAGGCGTTGCGGTAAAGACCCTCAAGCTGCAGGGCGGTGTCGAGCAGGCGGGCGACGCCTTCGTCATCGTCGCGGGCCTGGCGCAGGCGCGGCTCGATCTCGATGGCCTTGGCGAGCGTCACCGGATTGGCGGGGTTGGCCGGCACCATCTTGGCGAGCCGGTCGACCTGGCCGAGCGGCAGCTGCAGCACCCGGCCGACGTCGCGCAGCACGGCGCGGGCCTGCAGCGTGCCGAAGGTGATGATCTGGGCCACCCGGTCGCGGCCATAGCGCTGTTGGACGTAGGCGATCACCTCGTCGCGGCGCTCCTGGCAGAAGTCGATGTCGAAGTCGGGCATCGAGACCCGCTCGGGGTTCAGGAACCGCTCGAAGATCAGCCCGTACTTCAGCGGGTCGAGGCCGGTGATCATCAACGACCAGGCGACCAGCGAGCCCGCGCCCGAGCCGCGTCCCGGACCCACGGGCACGCCGTGGGCCACCGCCCATTTCATGAAGTCCGAGACGATCAGGAAGTAGCCGGCGAAGCCCATCGACGTGATGACGCCGATCTCGCGTTCCAGCCGGTCCTCGTAGACTTCCAGCGCCTGGGACGGGGCGTTGATCGCCAGCCGGGCCTTCAGACCCTCGCGCGCCTGGTGGGCCAGTTCGTCGTTTTCCGAGCGGCCGCCCTCGGTGGGGAAGCGCGGCAGGATCGGATCGCGCTTGGGCACCATGAAAGCGCAGCGGCGCGCCACGTCCAGGGTGTTGTCGCAGGCCTCCGGCAGGTCGGCGAAGAGGGCGCGCATGTCGGGCGCCGACTTGAACCAGTGCTCGGCGGTGACCCGGCGCCGCTCGTCCTGGCCGATGAAGGCCCCGTCGGCGATGCACAGCAGGGCGTCGTGCGCCAGGTGCATGTCCGAGGCCTTGAAGTAGACGTCGTTGGTGGCGACCAGGGCCACGTCGGTCTCATAGGCGAAGGCGACCAGCTCAGGCTCGGCGGCGGCCTCGGCGGCGCGGCCGTGGCGTTGCAGCTCGACATAGAACCGGTCGCCGAACACCTGGGCCATCTCGGCCAGGACCGCGCGGCCCTCCTTGACCTTGCCGGCCGCGAGCAGCGCGTCGACCGGTCCGTCCGGTCCGCCGGAGAGCAGGATCAGGCCGTCCGCGTGCTCGCAGACCTTGGCCCAGGAAACATTGGGCTCGTCGGCCGGATCGACCTCCAGGAAGGCGGCCGAGGACAGCTCGCTGAGGTTGGCGTAGCCCTGCTCGTTCTGGGCCAGCAGCACGACGGTCGGCGTCTTGGCCCAGCGCTCGCTGGGCCCCTCGCCGATGCCGGTGACCGGTAGCGCGCAGCCGATGATCGGCTGGACGCCGGCCTCCTGCGTCGCGACGGAGAATTCCAGGGCGCCGAAGAGGTTCGCCCGGTCGGTGAGCGCCACGGCCGGCATGCCCGAAGCGGCCGCCATGACGCCGATTTTGTCGGCCTTGATGGCGCCTTCCAGCAGCGAATAGGCGGAGCGGACGCGAAGGTGGACGAACCCCTCTTCGGAAGGCCGGGGATCGTCGCTGCTCACCCTTGCCGCCTCCCCCATTCGCATGGCGGTCAGCCCACGTGAGCCGCCACCGCGCAGATCATCCAGACAAAACTCGCCACCGACGCAAAGGCCAGTGATTCTCGGGCCAGACGAACCATGTGTCGCATCCTTCTGTGGGCGCGGCTGTGGACAAGCCGGTGGATAGTTCCGCTTTCGTTCTTATTCTCCTTTTGTTCTCATCGTCAAGCGGCTTGTTCGGCGCGTCAGCTGTCCATCAGGTCGCGGATCTTGGCGCCCAGGGCGGCGATCACGAACGGCTTGGTGACGATCTCCATGCCGGGCTCCAGGTGGCCGTTGCCGATCGCCGCGTTCTCGGCGTAGCCGGTGATGAACAGCACCTTCAGCGTCGGCCGCAGGCGGCGCGCGGCGTCGGCGACCTGGCGGCCGTTCAGCCCGCCCGGCAGGCCGACGTCGGTGATCAGCAGGTCGATGCGGGTGTCGGACTCCAGGATCCGCAGGCCCGCGGCCCCGTCTCCGGCCTCGATCGCGGCGTAGCCGTTCTCCTCGAGCACCTCGGCGATCAGCATGCGCACGGTGGGCTCGTCGTCGATCACCAGCACGGTCTCGCCGTCGCCCGGTTCGAGGCCGCCCGCGACCGCCGCCTCGTCGGCCGTTTCGTCCTCGCCCGTGTAGCGCGGCAGGTAGAGGCACATGGTCGTGCCCTTGCCGAGCTCGGAGTAGATGCGAACCTGGCCCCCCGATTGCCGGACGAAGCCATAGATCATCGATAGGCCAAGGCCGGTGCCCTGCCCCAGCGGCTTGGTGGTGAAGAACGGATCGAACGCGCGCGCGATGACCTCCGGCTCCATGCCCGTGCCGGTGTCGGTGACGCAGAGCGAGACGTACTGGCCCGCGGGGAGATCGCGGTCCTTGGCCGCGCGCTCGTCCAGCCATTTGTTGGCGGTTTCGACGGTCAGCCGCCCGCCGTCCGGCTGCATGGCGTCGCGGCCGTTCAGACAAAGGTTCAGCAAGGCGTTCTCGAGCTGGGAAGGATCGACGCGGGTTCGCCACAGGCCGCCGGCGCCGACCACCTCGACCTCCACGTTCGGGCCCGCCGTGCGGCGGATCAGGTCCTCCATGCCGGCGATCAGCTTGTTGACGTCCATCGGCTTCGGATCGAGCGTCTGTCGCCGCGAGAAGGCCAGCAGGCGCTGGGTGAGGGCCGCGGCGCGACGAGAGCTGGATTGGGCGGCGGAGATATAGCGCTCCACGCCGGCAAGCCGCCCTTCCCCGATCCGCTTTTCGAGCAGTTCAAGGCTGCCGCTGATGCCGGCCAGGAGATTGTTGAAGTCGTGCGCGATGCCGCCGGTGAGCTGGCCCACGGCTTCCATCTTCTGGGACTGCCGCAGGGCCTCTTCGGCGGCCATCAGCTGGCGCGTGCGTTCCTCCACCCGCTCCTCGAGGGTGGCGTTGAGGTCCCTCAGCGCCTCGGCGACTTCCTTCTGGTCGTGGATGTCGGTGTTCGTGCCGACCCAGCTCGTCACCTGGCCGGACGGGCCGGTGATCGGCACGGCGCGGGCAATATGCCAGCGCCACGCGCCATCGGCGCGCCTGAGGCGAAACTCGACCTGATAGGGCGCACCGGCGGGCAAGGCCTCGGCCCAGCGCGCGGCGGCGAGCGGCAGATCCTCCGGGTGGACCATCGAGGTCCAGCCGCTGCCGTCGAGACTGCCCGGCGCGGCGCCGCTGTAGCTGTAGACCTGCTCGTTGAACCAATCGAGCAAGCCGTCCGGCGACGACGTCCAGACCTGGTTCGGCGCCGCCCGCGCCAGGGTCCGGAACTTCTCTTCGCTCGCCCGGTTCTCGGCTTCGGCGCCGACCCGCTCGACGTGGGCCCAGGAGCGCTCGGTCACCTCGCGGATGACCGCCAGTTCGAGGTCCGACCAGACGCGGGGCGCCTTGTCGTGGATGGCCATCAGCGCGGTCAGCCGCCCTTCCTTGACCAGGGGCATGCAGATCGTGGCCGCGATGCCGATGTCCTGGAACGCCGCGGCCTCTTCCGGCGCGAGTTCCCGCAGGTTGTCGTTCACGATCAGCGGTTCGCCGGCGTTCAGGGTCTTCACCGCCAGCTTGCCGAAATCGGCCAGGCTATAGTGTCCCACGATGCTGGGCGAACCTGGCGCGCTCCAATCGCCGCGAATGCTGAAGCCGTCCTGATCCTCGTCCATGTCGGCGTAGGCGCAGATCGAGACGCCGAGATGCTCTCCCACCATGCGCGTGGTGATCGCGAGGATCGCGTCGGCGTCCTGGCTCTTGCCGATCGCGGTGCTCAATTCATCGAGGAACCGCAGGCGCTGCTCGCTTTCGCGAAGCTGGGTCTCGGCGTGCTTCCCGGTTGTGATGTCGACCGCGGTTCCCACCATCCGCACGGCGCGCGATCCCTCGAACTGCACCTTGCCGGTGATCGAAAGCCAGCGAAGTCCGCCGTCAGGGAGGTGGACGCGGATGTCTTCGCGAAGGAAGCCGTCGCCGGCCGGGTCGGTCGCCCGGCCAACCGCGGCGGCGTAGCGCGGCCCGTCGTCGGCGTGGATGCTGTCCGCGAGGGCGGTCCGCAGCGCCAGGAGGCCATCCACCGGCAGGCCGAACAGCTGCATCATCCGGGCGTCGCCCTCGGCCCTGTCCTCCTGGGGGTACCAGACGAAGGTGCCCATGCCGGCCGCGTCGAGGGCCAGCTGCAGCCTTGTCTCGCTTTCGCGCTGGGCCGCCTGGGCCCGATAGATCTCGGTGACGTCGAAGCCGTCGCAGAAAATGCCGCCGATCGATCCGTCGTCGCCGACAATCGGCGCGTAGATGAAGGTCAGGAACCGCGTTTCCTCCGCGCTGTCCGGCGTGCGACGGTAGCGCACCGCGGCGCCGTCGGCCTGGAAGACCCTCCCCGTCGCGTAGACATCGTCGAGCGCCTCGAAGAATCCCTGGCCGGCGAGGCTGGGGAAGGCCTTACGGAGGGGTTTTCCGGTCCAGTCGTCGCTGCCGAACACCTCGCGGTGGGCGTCGTTGACGAATTCCACAACGTGGTCGGGGCCGCCCATGACGATGATGAAGCCGGGCGCCTGCTCGAACTGCTTTCGGTAGCGGACGATCGCCTCGGCCTGCCGGCGCGCGGCGAGCACCCGCTCGGTCGTCTCGACCACGATGGCGATGACCCCGCCGGGCGCGCCGCTCTCGTCGATCACCGGCGAATAGTCCAGGTCCATCCAGACCTGCTCGGGCCGGCCGCTACGGTGGAGGGTGAGCTCCTGGTCCCTGTAGGCCAGCGTCCCTCCGGCCAGGCCGACCTTCATGACGTTGTCGTTGAACTCAGCGACCTCGGGCCAGCCCTCGCGGACCTTGCTGCCCAGGAGTTCCGGGTGGCGGCCGCCCGCAAAGACCGAATAGGCGTCATTATAGATCATCACGCCGTCCTCGCCCCACAGCAGGACGATCGGCACCGGCGAGTGGATCAGCAGTCCGACGGTGGTCTTCAGGCTCTCCGGCCAGGCGGAGACGGCTCCGAGAGAGCGCGACCAGTCGTGCTCGGCGATGCGCCGGGCCATCTCGCCCCCGTGGCTGAGGAAGCCCGGTCGCGCCGATCGCGAAGTCTTGTTGTCAGCCACCCTCACGCGTCCCCCGAGCGCCCGCCACACGAACGGAGGACGCGCGAAGCCAAATCGCACGCGGTCGCGTTCGGTTCCATGGCGGGGCTTCGCGCGTTCTCAAGACCGCGCCAATGTGCCAATATCGCCATGAGGGACGCGCCTGAGGGTTTTGCGCAATGCGTTGGATTGCCTTGAGTTTTTGTCTTGTTGTGGCGGCGGCTGGCGCGGCCAGGGCCGCCGAGGCGGTGAGCCCCGAGCTGATCCGCCTGCACGACGACCTGAAGTTGAGCGACAGCCAGGATATCGCCTGGCGCGACTATACGACCGCCATCGCGCCGGACCCGCAGCAAGTGGCGCGGCACCGGGCTACGAGCGAACTCCTGCCGCTGGTGCCAACGCCGCGCCGCATCGCCCTGATCGAGGCGACGATGAGCCAGGACGCGATCGACTTCAGACGGCAGAGCGCGGCGGTCACCGCCTTCTACGGCAAGCTCACGCCGGCCCAGCAGCGGGTCTTCGACCAGGACACCCTGCCCCAGGGCTCCGACCGGCCGTAACGCCTAGCAAGGGATCCAGTTGTAGGCCTGTTTGGCCGCGTCCCAGGACCAGGAGCCGCAGGCCGCCGGGGGCTGAGCCGCGGCGGGCGGCCGCGCGTCCGCGGCGGGCGGCGGCGGATAGTCATTGTAGTAGGCTGCCGGCGGGGGATAGGGCGCGTAATAGCCGTAGTAGGGACCGTCATAGTACCAGGGGTCGTAGGCGGAGAGTCCCAGGGCGAAGCCCAGCCCGAAGCCCGCAAAGGCGTAGGGATAGCCCCGGAAATGAGAGTGATATCCCCGACCGCCGGCGAAGCCGCCGCGCCAGGCCCCTGCGCCGGACCAGCTATGTGAGCCGGGCGCCGCGGCCGACCCGCCGCCGTGGCTCCAACCGCCTGGGGCCGCTCGCGCGCCGCCCGCGGAAGAGCCGCCCCCACGACTCCAGCCGCCATGATGTTGGGCCGCGGCCGGTATGGGGGATATGAGGAATGATGCGCCTGCGAGCGCTGCGATCATCGTCTTCAAAGTGACCTCTCCTTATAAGAGGCCGAGGCCGTTTCGGGCCAACGGATAAGCGTCCCACAGCCAAGATAGGCCCGCGCGCCGACCGGGAAAAGGGCCCCGCTTACAAAGAGTTGTCGGGGCCGATGGGTTTACGCCGTCACGGACTTCGGCTGGGCTTCCAAATGGCCGTCCTTGAGCGCGAAGACGCGGTCCATGTGGCGGGCGAGGTCGAGGTTGTGGGTGGCGACCACGGCGGCGACGCCGGTGCGGCGGGCGAGCGCGTAAAGGTTCTCGAAAACCGCACCGGAGGTCGTCGGATCGAGGTTGCCGGTGGGCTCGTCGGCCAGCAGCAGGCGCGGGGAGTTGGCCAGGGCGCGCGCGACCGCGACCCGCTGCTGCTCGCCGCCGGAGAGCTGGGCGGGCTGATGCTGGACGCGGTCCTTCAGGCCGAGCTCGGCCAAGAGGTCGGAGGCCCGCGCGCGCGCCGCGGCCCGCGACTGGCCGGCGATCATCAGCGGCAGGGCGACGTTGTCGAGCGCGGAGAACTCCGGGAGCAGGTGATGGAACTGGTAGACGAAGCCGATGGTCGCCAGCCGCACGCGGGTCCGGTCGCGGTCCGGCAGGTCGGAACAGTCGCGGCCGAGGATGGTGATCCGCCCGGCGTTGGGGTGCTCCAAGAGGCCTGCGGCGTGCAGCAGCGACGACTTGCCCGAGCCTGACGGCCCGATCAGGCCGACGATCTCGCCCGGCATGACGTCGAGGTCGACGCCGCGCAGGACCGTCAGCGCGCCCGCTCCGGTGACGTAGCTGCGCTCCAGCCCGCGGATCGACAGGACCGCTTTTCCGGGAAGATCGGGCTCACTCATAGCGGAGCGCCTCCACCGGATCGAGGCGCGAGGCCCGCCAGGCCGGCGGCAGGGTGCAGATCATCGACATCGCCAGCGAGAAGCCGACGATGATCGAGACCTCGACCCAGTCGACCTTGGCCGGCAGCCGGTTCAGGAAATAGACGTCGGACGAGAAGACCGCCTGGCCGGTCGCCCATTCCACGAAGCTCTGGATGGGATCGATATAGATCGAGATCAGGGCGCCGAGCGCCAGGCCGGCCGCCGTGCCGAGCGTGCCGATGGTCGCGCCGGCCAGGAAGAAGATCCGCAGGATCGCCCCCTGCCCGGCCCCGATGGTCCTGAGGATCGCGATGTCACGGCCCTTGTTCTTCACCAGCATGGTCAGGCCGGAGATGATGTTGAGCGCGGCGATGGCGACGATCAGCATGAGGATCAGCCGCATGACGTTGCGCTCTACCTTCAGCGCGCCCCAGTAGGAGGCGTCGCGCTGGGTCCAGTCGGCGACCAGCGCGCTGGGCCCGGCGGCGCGGGTGACGGCGGCCTTCAGCCCGGGCGCCTTGTCGGGGTCGGTCACGCGGACTTCGATGGCGTCGACGGTGTTTTCGCGGCCGAAGAACAGCTGCGCCTGGTCGAGCGGCATGAAGATGTAGGCCTGGTCGTACTGGCTCATGCCGGCGGTGAAGGTCGCGCCGACCACATAGGACTTCTGCAGCGGCGTGCCGCCGAAGGCCGTGGCCCCGCCCGAAGGCGAGATCAGCGAGATGTTGTCGCCGGGCTTGACGCCGATCTGCTCGGCGAGCCGGGCGCCGACCACCACCACGTCACCGCCATAGTCGCCCTGGCCGAAGCCGCGCAGGTCGCCCCTGGTGATATTGCCGGCGACGATGCGGGTGGCCCTGAGGTCCCCGGGCGTCAGGCCGCGGACGATGGCGCCGGTGATCTGGTTCGGCCCCATGGCGATGGCCTGGGCCTCGATGACCGGCGTCGCCTGGGTGACGCCCGGGACCTTGAGGATGCGCTCGACCGCCGGGCCGCGGGCCGCGCCGTCGAGCACCGCGCCGGAGACGAAGAGGTGGCCGTTGAAGCCGAGGATCTTGCCGAGCAGCTCGGCCCTGAAGCCGTTCATCACCGACATCACCACGATCAGCACCGCGACGGCGACGGTGATCCCGACGAAGGAGATGATCGAGATCAGCGCCACGCCGCCCTGGCTGCGCTTGGCGCGCAGGTAGCGGCCGGCCAGCATCCGCTCCCACAGGCCGAAGGGCGGCGCGCGGCCGCCTTCCCCCGCCTGGACTTGGCTCATGCCGCGATGGCCTTCAAGGCGGCCTCGAGCGGCAGGGTCTGGCGCTCGCCGGTGGCGCGGCGCTTGATCTCCACCATGCCCTCGGCGACGCCCTTGGGGCCGACGATCAGCTGCCAGGGGATGCCCACCAGGTCGAGGGCGGCGAACTTGGCGCCCGGCCGGTCGTCGCGATCGTCCAGCAGCGGATCCTTGCCGGCGGCGATCAGCGCCTTGTAGGCCTGCTCGGCCACCGCATCGACATCCGCCGTCCCCGGCCGCAGGTTGACCACGGCCACGCCGAACGGGGCCACGGCGTCCGGCCAGATGATGCCGGCCTCATCGTGGCTGGCCTCGATGATCCCGCCGACCAGGCGCGAGACGCCAACGCCGTAGGAGCCGCCGTGGATCGGGACGTCCTTGCCGTCGGGGCCGGTGACGAGCGCCTTCATCGGCTTGGAGTACTTCTCGCCAAAGTAGAAAATGTGGCCGACCTCGATGCCGCGGGCGGTCATGCGCTTGTCGGCCGGGACCTCGGCCTCGAAGCGGGCGGCGTCGTGCATCTCGTCCGAAGCCGCGTAGAGGCGCGAACGCTGGCTGACCAGCGGCTCCAGGTCGCCGTCCCAGTCGATGTCCGGCCCGGGCGCGCCCATCTCGACGAGGTCGCCGTGCGCGAAGACCTCGCTCTCGCCGGTGTCGGCCAGGATGATGAACTCGTGGGAGAGGTCGCCGCCGATCGGGCCGGGATCGGCCTTCACCGGGATCGCCTTCAGGCCCAGCCGCGCATAGATGTTCAGATAGGCCAGGAACATGCGGTTGTAGGACCGCCGCGCCGCCGCCTCGTCGATGTCGAAGCTGTAGGCGTCCTTCATCAGGAATTCGCGGCCGCGCATCACCCCGAACCGGGGCCGGC
>NZ_JBEPUO010000032.1:0-37400 GCF_041691455.1 Phenylobacterium sp.
TCGAAGACGCCGATCTCGTCGGTGGCGCCGAAGCGGTTCTTGGCGCCGCGCAGGATGCGGAACGGGTAGCCGCGCTCGCCCTCGAAGGAGAGCACCGCGTCGACCATGTGCTCGATCACCCGGGGGCCGGCGATGGTCCCTTCCTTGGTGACGTGGCCCACCAGGATGATAGCGACGCCGCGCGACTTGGCCAGGCGCACAAGCTCACCAGCGGCGGCCCGCACCTGGGTGACCGAGCCGGGCCCCGCCTCATGGGCGTCGCTCCACAGGGTCTGGATCGAGTCGATCACCACCAGGTCGAAGGCCTCGCGCTTCAGGCCGTCGGTGATGGCGCGCAGAGAGGTCTCCGCCGCCAGCTTCACCGGCGCGTCGCCCAGGCCCATGCGCTGGGCGCGGCTGCGCACCTGCTCGACGGCCTCCTCGCCGGAGATGTAAGCGCAGCGGGCGCCCCGGCGGGCGGCTTCCGCGGCGACCTGCAGCAGCAGGGTGGATTTGCCTACGCCCGGGTCGCCGCCCAGCAGGATCGCCGAGCCCGGCACGACCCCGCCGCCGCAAACCCGGTCGAACTCGTCGACGCCGGTGGAGACGCGCGGCGGGGCAGGGGTCTCGTCCTCCAGGCCCTCGAAGGCCAGGCCGCGGGCGCGGCTCGCCTTGGAGGGCGCCATGGCGCCCGGCGGGCGGGCCTGCAGTTCCTCGACCAGGGTGTTCCACGCGCCGCACGCCGGGCACTGGCCCGCCCACTTGGTCTGGACGGCCCCGCAGGACTGGCAGGCGTAGACGGCGCCGTCGCGGGCCATGGCGTCGGTTGAACTCCTGATTCGGTGTGGGACGCAGTCTAGCCGACCGCCGCGTCCGGCGTCTGTGCGGCCGCTTGCCGTCCTGTGTGCTTGAGTTAGTTTGGATAACGCTGGATTCAATTGGGGGCTGGGAAATGAGCGTAGTGGAACCGGGTTCGGCGGGGTCGAGCCTTATCGAACGTGTCAAAAACATCCTGATCGCGCCCGCGGCGACCTGGGACGTCATCGACGGCGAGGCCGCGACGATCGGCGGCCTCTACCGCAGCTATGTCATCCCGCTGGCGGCGATCCCGGCGGTCTGCAACCTGATCGGCATGCTGGTCTTCGGGATCGGCGGCATCTTCGGCATTTCGTTCCGGCCCTCGCCGGTGTGGCTGATCTGCCAAGCCATCGTCAGCTACGCGCTGAGCCTGGCCATGGTCTATGTCCTGGCGCTGATCATCGAGGCGCTGGCCCCCAGCTTCGGCGGGACCAAGGACCGGATGCAGGCCTTCAAGATCGCGGCCTATGCGCCGACGGCCTCCTGGATCGCCGGCGTGTTCGGCCTGCTGCCGCAGATCGGGATCCTGGCCATCCTCGGCGGTCTCTACAGCCTCTACCTGCTCTACGTCGGCCTGCCGAAACTGATGAAGGCCCCGCAGGACAAGGCCACGCCCTATTTCGCCGTGGTGCTGGTGGTGGCCGTCGTCGTGGGCGTCGTGATCGGCGCGATCACCTCGAGCATCTCGCGGATCGGCGGACCGCTGAGCGTCGCCAGCAGCTCGGTGACGAGCCGCGCGGTGGTGAATGTGCCCGGCGGCAGCGTCAATCTCGGCGACCTGGAGGCCGCGTCGAAGCGCGCTCAGGCGGCCGCCGAGCAGATGCAGTCCGGCAAGGCCGTTCCGGCGACCGATCCGGAGGTGCTGAAAGCCTATCTGCCGGCCAATGTCGCGGGCTATGCGCGCACCGAGGTCAGCGCCTCGGGCGGCGGGGTCGGCGGCATCCAGGGCTCGAACGCCGAGGGGACCTACACCAAGGGCGACGCCAACTTCCGCCTGGCGGTCACCGACATGGGCGCGGCCGGCGCGATGGCCGGCATGGCGGGCGCCTTCAACGTCAAGGGCTCCAAGGAGACCGCCACCGGCTACGAGAAGGTCGGCCGGGTCGACGGGCGGATGACCACGGAGAGCTATGACCGCAGCTCGCACCACGGCGAATACAGCGTCATGGCCGGCGACCGGTTCATGATCTCCGCCACCGGCGACAACGTCTCCATCGACGACTTGAAGGCCGCCGTGCAGTCGATCGGTCCCGGCAAGCTCGAAGGCCTGGCGAAGAGCTAGACCTCGCCGAGGTAGACCCGTTCCGCCCGCCGGCTCAGCCGCACGAGCACTTCGTGGGCGACCGTGCCGGCGGCGGCGGCGAGGTCGTCGAGCTGGGCCTTGGCGCCGAGCAGCTCGACTGGGTCGCCAACCGCCGCCTCGGCCTCGCCGATCTCGATCACCAGGATGTCCATGTTGACGATCAAAATGGGTCGGGGCGCGCCGGCGAGCCAGGCGTGGCCGCCGGCCTTGGCCGCGCGGATGATCCCGTCGGAATAGCCCGTCGCCACCACGGCCACGCGGGTGGGCTTGGTGACGCGGACGCTGTCGCCATAGCCCAGGAGATCGCCCGGGTTCAGGTTGCGGACATCGAGGATCGGGGCGGTTAGCGAGGCGACGGCGTTCAGACGACCGTCCGGGCGCTCCCGAGGGCCGCCGCCGAACAGGCTGATCCCGGGCCGCACCTGGTCGAACCGATAGTCGGCGCCGAGGAAGATCCCAGCCGACGCCGCGAGGCTGGCGCGGGCGGCCGGAAACAGGGCGCGAACCTCAAGAAACCGCGACAACTGACTCCTATTGCGCGGGTTTTCAGGTTCCGCGGCCGAGCCGAGGTGGCTCATGACCAGCCCAATATCGAGGCCGCGCAGACGGTCGGTAGACTGCACGACGGCACGCGCCTCCTCGACGGTCAGGCCCTGCCGGTTCATGCCGGTGTCGACGCCGATCGCGACCGGCAGCGGTCGCCCGGCGGTCGCGGCGTGGGCCGCGGCCGCCGCGATCTGCTGGAGGCTTGCGAGCACCGGCGTGAGCCCGGCCGCCACCAGCCGCGCCGCCTCGCCGTCGCCCAGGCCGTCGAGCACATAGACGGCCGCCGGCCGCTCCGGCGACAGCGCCGCGCGCAGGGCTTCGCCTTCGGCGAGGCGGGCGACGAAGAAGCTGCGCGCGCCCTCCGCCCACAGCCGCCGCGCGATCGGCGCCGCGCCGAGACCATAGCCGTCGGATTTCAGCACCGGCGCGACCTCGGCGCCCGCCGCCTCGGCGCGGAGCACCGCGTAGTTCCGGGCGAGCGCATCCAGGTCGATCGTCAGGCGCGCGCCGGACGGCATCCTCAGTGCGGGTCGTAGCGGTTGGCGTCGCGGGCGAGGTTGCCGAACTTGGTCAGGTCCTCGTTGTAGGAGAGCTTCACGTTGCCGATCGGACCGTGGCGCTGTTTGCCGATGATGATCTCGGCCAGGCCGCGGACCTGGTCCATGCTCTCCTGCCACTTGAAGTGCTCTTCGGAGCCCTCGCGCGGTTCCAGGCGGCTCAGGTAGTAGGCCTCGCGGTAGATGAACATCACCATGTCGGCGTCCTGCTCGATGGAGCCGGATTCCCGCAGGTCGGAGAGCTGCGGCTTCTTGTCTTCGCGGTTCTCCACCTGGCGGCTGAGCTGGGCCAGCGCCAGCACCGGGATCGAGAGTTCCTTGGCCAGAGACTTCAGGCTCTGGGTGATCATGCTGACTTCCTGGACGCGGTTGTCGTTGCGTCCCATGCCGTCGCCGCCGGTGATCAGCTGCAGGTAGTCGACGATCAGGAGGTCGAGGCCGACCATCCGCTTCAGGCGCCGCGCCCGGGCCGCGAGCTTGGCCATGCTGATGCCGCCGGTGGCGTCGATGTAGAGCGGCGCCTCCTGGATCTCGAGGGCGGCGTCGCGCACCCGGCCGAACTCGGAGGCGTCGATCTCGCCCTTGCGCAACCGGTCGCCGGAGACGCCGGAGGCCTCGGCCAGCAGGCGCATGGCCAGCTGCTCGGCGGCCATTTCCAGGGAGAAGAAGGCCACGACCCCGCCGCGCACCGTCTTCTTCGACCCGTCGGGCTGCGGCTCCCAGGCGTAGTTGCGGGCCACGTCGAAGGCGATGTTGCAGGCCAGCGACGACTTCCCCATCGAGGGGCGGGCGGCGAGGATCACCAGGTCGGAGGGGTGCAGGCCGCCGATCTTGGAGTCGAGGTCGATCAGGCCGGTGGAGAGCCCGGCCAGGCCCCCGTCGCGGCTGTGCGCCTCGGCGGCCATGGTCACCGCGCCGTGCAGGGCGTCGGCGAAGGTGACGAAGCCCGAGGAGACGCCGCCGGTCTCGGCCAGGCTGTAGAGCTGCTGTTCGGCCTGCTCGATCTGGTCGCGGGCGGAGACCTCTGCGTCGCCCTGGGCGGCCAGGGTGGAGATGTCGCCGCCGATGCGGATCAGGTCGCGTCGCAGCGCCAGGTCATAGATGGCCCGCGCATAGTCCGGCGCATTGGCCGCCGGCGGGGCGCGGTCGACGAGGTCGGCGAGGTAGCGGACGCCGCCCAGCTCTTCGAAACCCACGTCGCGGGAGAACTGCTCGGCCAGGAGGATCGGCTCGGCCAGCTGGCCCTTGCGGATATTGCCCTCGATCGAGGCGAACAGGCGCTGGTGGAAGGGCTCGAAGAAGTGCCGCGCCTGCAGGTAGTCGCCGATCCGCTCGAAGGCCGCGTTGTCGTAGAGCAGCGCGCCCAACAGCGCCTGTTCGGCCTCGACGTTGGCCGGGGCATGCGGGATCGCCACGTCGTTGGAGACCGGGCGGAGATCGAGAGCGGGAACGAGGGCCATGGGTTACCGATAGCCTAAGGCCTCACCCGGGTTCACCGGGACATCGTGTCTCGTCCACACAATAGAGTGAGGCTGTGGACAGGTGAGCCGTTGCAGCCCGCCCACGAAAAAGGCGGGCTGGAGATCCAGCCCGCCCAATCCGTTTGCGTCTCGCGACGCGGCGTCAGGCTACCAGTTGACGCTCAGGCGGCCATAGACGAAGCGGCCGTTGAAGCCGAACGGCGAGAACGAGGTGAAGGGCCCGGCGCCCGTCGTGTTCAGCGCCGGCGCGATCTGCCGCGGATAGGCGTCGAGGATGTTGTCGGCGCCCACCGCGAGGGTCACCTGGTGCGGGAAGGTATAGCGGCCTTCCAGATCCCAGACGCTGCGCTTGCCGGTGTGCACGTCGGCGCTGCCGTCGGCGAGCGTGCCGGGCGACAGCACATCGCCGTAGAAGGTCGACCGGAGCGTCGCGCCCCAGTTGTCCTTCTCCCAGTCGCTCTGCAGCGTGACCTTCCACTTCGGCGTGCCATCCGTGAAGCGCAGGACCGCTTGCCGCGCGAACAGCGACACCGGGGTCGGCAGGATCGACTGCTGGGTCACCGGCGTCTTGGTGACGCGGAAGTTGTTGGTGTTGGCGGCCGCCGTCAGATCGAAGTTGCCGAGATCGTCGGTCGGCAGGCGGTAGTGGATGACGTAGTCCACGCCCTTGGTGCGGGTGTCGACGCCGTTCAGGAAGAAGCGGGCCGCCGAGGCGCCGAAGGGCTGCAGCAGGTCGAAGATCACCCGGGCGTTGGTGCCAGGCGCCGCGGTTGCGCTGCCGGTCAGGGTTTCGGAGAGCACGATGCGGTTGTCGACGTCGATCTCATAGCCGTCGATCGTGACCTCCAGGTTGCCTTGGTGGAAGACCGCGCCGAAGGCATAGTTCTTCGACTTCTCGGGTTCCAGCGGTTTGCCGCCCAGCGCCTTGCCGATCGGGCTCACCGACGGGAAGGTGCCGGTGTCGAACGGGACGCCGTTGATGAACAGGATCGCCGTCGAGGTGAAGTACTGCTGCTGCAGGCCCGGCGCCCGGAAGCCGCTCTCCGCCGACCCGCGGAAGGCCAGCGAAGGGGTCACTTCAAAGCGGCCGGAGACCTTGCCGGAGGTGTTGTCGCCGAAGTCGGAATAGTGCTCCTGACGCACCGCCGCCGAGCCGGTGAACCGGTCGGTGAGCTTGCCCTCCAGCGCCAGGTAGGCGCCGACATTGGTGCGGCTCTTGTCGACGACGTTCTCCGGCGTGAAGCCGGTGAAGCCGCGCGAGCCGAAGGAGAGCGTCGGGGCCACGGTTCCGCGCGCATAGGAGCCCGGATCGCCGGCTCCGATCTTGAACTGTTCGTCGCGGGCCTCAAGGCCGAAGGCGACGTTCAGCGGCCCGGCCAGGCCCACGTCGAAGTCACGGCTGAAATCGGCGTTTCCGACCGTCTGGTCGTAGGTCATCTGGCCGGCGTAGAACGAATGCGGCGAGGTCGGGCCGAGCGACGGGTTGAGGGTGTGCTCCACACCGTATTTCAGGCGGTTCCAGCCGTAGTCGAGGCTGAAGCTGGACTTCCAGCCGGCGATCTCGCCCTTCAGGGCCCCGCCGATGCTGAAGTCGTCGGAATGGGTGTTGATCAGCGGCAGGTAGCCGTCGGGGAACACCGAGGGGATGTTCTGGGTGGCGTCGTTCGGGGCCCGGTAGGTGGCCGCGGTCTCGGAGTGACGCTGCTGGCCGCCGCCCCAGGCCGAGGCTTCCCAGCCGCCGCCCAACGGCTTGCCGGCGTTGAAGTAGATGGTCTTTTCCTCGACGTCGCCGTCGCCGGACCGCGAGCGCACCTTGGCCGGCGTGAAGCGCGGGTCGACGTCGCTGCGGTTGGTGTGGTCCTGGTCGCGGTATTCCGCCGACACCGTCAGGTAGCCGTCGGCGCCCAGCTTGAAGCCCTGCCAGCCCTGGACGGTGGTCGCGCCGCCGTCGGTGATGTCCTTCGAGCCGGCGTTGAAGAAGTTGATGTGGGTGACGTGCTCGCCGTAGGTCACCGAGGCGCCGCCGCCGTGGTCGGCCTGGCGCAGGCCGATGTTGATCACGCCGGCGATGGCGTCGGAGCCGTAAAGCGCCGAGGCGCCGTCACGCAGCACCTCGATGCGATCGATGGCGATCTCGGGGATGGTATTGAGGTCGACGGCGGCCGAGCCGCGGCCCACCGAGCCGTTGAGGTTCACCAGCGCCGAGGTGTGGGCGCGCACGCCGTTGATCAGCACCAGGGTCTGGTCGGGGCCCTGGCCGCGCAGGGTGGCGGGGCGGACCGAGTCGGTGCCGTCGGTGTTGGACGGACGCGGGAAGTCGATGGAGGGCACGGTCGCGGCGAGTGCGCTGGCCAGTTCCGTCGTGCCCTGCTTCTGCAGCGACTTGGCGGTCACCACGTCGACCGGGGCCAGCGACTCCAGCCGTGAGCGGGGCTCGGCCCGGCTGCCGGTGACCACCAGCTCCTGGACGTCGACCGGGGCTGCGGCCGCAGCCGCGGTCGTGGCCGCCTTGGTCTGGGCCATGGCGCCCGTGGCGAGCAGAGTCGCAGCCGAGGCCGCGGCGAAAAGAATGATACGCGATTTCATGGATATCCCCTGGAACGGCCTCGGCGCGAGGGGCGAGGCGGTCGACAACCCTTATCGCTGATAAGCTAGGCTGCGCCGTCCACGGATGTTATGACTTTTTTACAACAAGACATGCAAAAGGCGCGGAACCGGGGTTCCGCGCCTCTGCTGTCGTAATTCGGCAATCTCAGCTTTCGCCGTAGCCGGTGTCCTGCGAACCCGCGCCGCCCTCGAGGAGGTCCGCCTGGGCTTGTTCGTCGGCGATGCGATCTTCCTCGAACTGCGAGTCGATCACGTTTTCGCCGCGCGCCTGGCGCTCGGCCTCGTCCTGCGAGCGGGCGATGTTGAGCGTGACGGTGACGGTCACTTCGGGGTGCAGGCGGACCTTCACCTCGTGCATGCCCAGCGTCTTGATCGGCTTGTCGAGGACAACCATCGCGCGGTCGACCTTCGTGCCGCCCCCGGCGTTGACCGCGTCGGCCACGTCGCGGCCGGCCACGGAGCCGTAGAGCTGGCCGCTTTCGCCGGCCTGGCGGATCAGGATGTAGGAGGTCCCGTCCAGCTTTTCGCCGGCGCCGCCGGCGGCTTCCTTGGCCTTGGCGTTGCGGGCTTCGATCTCCGCGCGCTGGCCTTCGAAGACCTTCAGGTTGGCGTTGTTGGCGCGCAGCGCCTTGGCGCGGGGCAGCAGGAAGTTGCGGGCGTAGCCGTCCTTGACGTTGACCACGTCGCCGAGGGCGCCCTTGCCTTCCACGCGTTCGAGCAGAATGACTTTCATGTGCCTGGCTCCCTTACTTCACGACGTAGGGGAGGAGGGCCAGGAAGCGGGCGCGCTTGATCGCCTTGGCGAGTTCACGCTGCTTCTTGGCCGACACCGCGGTGATCCGCGAGGGCACGATCTTGCCGCGCTCGGAGACGTAGCGCTGCAGCAGCTTCACGTCCTTGTAGTCGATCTTCGGCGCGTTGGCGCCGGAGAACGGGCACACCTTGCGGCGACGGAAGAACGGACGGCGGGCGCCGCCCGCAGCGCCACCGGGAGCCGGGGCGTCGATGGTGGTTTCGTCGGTCATCAGAAGGCTCCTTCCTTGGCCGGGAAGTCATCGCGGCGTTCGCGGTCGCGATCGCGGCGGGCGAGGATCGGGGAGAGCTCCAGCTCCAGTTCTTCGACGCGCACGGTCAGGTACCGCAGGACGTCTTCGTTGATGGAGAGCTGGCGTTCCATTTCCTGCACGGCCGGCGCCGGGGCGTCGATGGCCAGCAGGGAGTAATGGCCCTTGCGGTTCTTCTTGATCCGGTAGGTCAGGTTGCGAAGACCCCAGTACTCGATCTTGGCGACGGTCCCGCCGCCGGCCTCGATGAGCGCCTTCATGGTGTCGTTGAGGGCTTCAGCCTGTTGCGGCGAAATATCCTGCCGCGAAATGACGACGTGCTCGTAGAGCGCCATAGGTTCCTTCTTCCATTGGGAGGGCGGCGCGTCAGGCGGCGGAAGGCCCGCCGGACGCGATGGATCTCTGACGGCGGCCGGGATGGTCCCGACCCTTTGGTGTTCCGCGAGAGACCGCTCTCCGTGAAGAGGCGGGCTGATAGGGGAAAAAGGCCGCCGAAGCAAGCGATTGCCGGCTTCCGCGGCCTTGGGCGGCGTCAGCCGTTTACTTGAGCGCCTTCACGGCGTTCAGCGTCTCGGTGACGTGGTCGTTGGGATTGAGGTTCGAATAGACGTGAACGATGTCGCCGTTCTTGGCGATCACGTAGGAGGTGCGGCTCGACCAGTCGGGCTTCTGGGCCAGGATGGCGTCGTATTGCTTGGCGATCTTGGCGCCCGGATCGGCGGCGACCGGGAACTTGCCGCCGCAGTGTTCCGTCTCGCTGGAGAAGGCGGCCAGTTCGTCGACCTTGCCGGCGGTGACGCCTATGACCGTGGCGTGCGCGGCCTTGAACTGGTCGATCGCGTCGGAGAACAGATGGGCTTCGACGTTGCAGCCCTGGGTGTGGGCGGCGGGGAAGAAGTAGACCACCACCGGGCCCTTCTTCAGGGCGTCGGCAAGCTTGTAGGTGAAGGGCTGGCCGGCCAGATAGGCCGGGGCGGTGAAGTCGGGCGCCTTGGCGCCGGCCTTCAGTTCAGCGGCCGCCGAGGTGGCGAGCGCGGCGGCCAGAGCGGCGAGCACGGCGAGACGTTTCATGGCGTTCATCCCCTAGGTTCTTGAAGAGCCGGAGGCCGCTCTACACCCGAAGGCGGGGCTTGTCTTCGCAGAGCTGAAACGCCGTTCGTTGTTTACATCGTCAAGTTCTCAAAGGCCCGGTTCGACCAGGATTTTGACCTGGGCTTCCGGATCGCCGAGCGCCACGAAAGCCCCGGCCACGCCGTCCAGTCCGACCCGGGAGGTCACCAGACCGGAGACGTCGATCAGACCCTCGGAGATGTTGCGAAGCGTTCCGGCGAACTCCTCGGGGGTGTAGCCGAAGACGAAGGTCAGCTCGACCTCCTTGGTGATGGCGATCGAGGGTTCGATGCGGTCGGTCTCCATGCAGACCCCAGCCACCACGATCTGGGCGCCGGCGGGCGCGGCCTCGATCAGGCCCTGCAGCACGCCGGGCGCGCCGACACACTCGAACACCACCGGCCGGCCGAAGCTGCCGCCCATCATGCGCATCATCTGCTGCGCGCCGCGCGCCTTGGGCACCCCCAGGGCCTCCCAGCGGTCGTGCGGCGACTCCGTCGCCGGGTCGATGACCACATCCGCGCCCAGCTTCTCCGCGGCGGCGCGGCGGCGGGGCGAGAAGTCGGCGGCGATGACCGGCCCGTGGCCCTCGGCCTTCAGCGCGGCGATCACCGCCAGGCCTACGGGTCCGCAGCCAACCACCAGACAGACCGAGTTGGCGTCCAGCCGCGCCTTGGCCACGGCGTGCAGGCCGACGGCGAAAGGCTCGGTCAGGGCGGCGTGCTCGGTCTCGAGGCCGTTCGGCACCTCGAGCACCAGGGCTTCGCTGAGCAGCATCCGCTCGGCGAAGCCGCCGGGCAGGCGGTTGGAGAAGCCCAGCAGCTCGACCCCGCCGGCGGTCATCGTCGCCGGCACGCTCACCACCCGCGTCCCAGCTTTCATCGTCTTGGCGGAGCCGGGGCCGTGGTCGAGGATCTCGGCGCAGAATTCATGGCCGAAGACGGTGTCGGCGCTGGGATCGAAGCCGTTGTCCATCCCGCCGCCGCCGCCGCGGCGGCCGAGTTCGATCATGTGCTCCATGTGGTGCAGCGCGTGCAGGTCGGAACCGCAGATGCCGCAGGCCAGCGTCTTGACCAGCACCTGGCCCTCGGTCGGCGCCAGCTCGCCGATCTCGTCGCACACCAGCTGCTTGTTGCGTCGAACCACAGCCCGCATGGTCGTCTCCCGATCCCGTCGCGCCTTGCCGCGCCTTGGCTAATTCCGTAACCCTCGCCGCTCGGAATCGATAGAGCCCGGAGCCAACCCCATGAAAGTTGTCCTGTGAGCCTCGCCTTCCTTTTTCCCGGCCAGGGCAGCCAGGCCGTGGGCATGGGCTCAGACCTGGCCGACGCCTTCGGCGCGGCGCGCGAGGTCTTCCAGGAGGTGGACGACGCGCTCGGCCAGAAGCTCTCGAAATTGATGCGCGATGGGCCGGAAGATCAGCTCACCCTGACCGAAAACGCCCAGCCGGCGTTGATGGCGGTGAGCCTGGCGGTGATGCGCACGCTGCAAAAGGACTTCGGCGTGAGCGTCGACAGGGCGGCCTTTGTCGCCGGCCACAGCCTTGGGGAATATTCCGCCCTGGCCGCGGCGGGTGCGATCAGCCTCGCCGACACCGCGCGCCTCCTCAAGCTGCGCGGCCAGGCCATGCAGCGGGCGGTCCCGGTGGGCGAGGGGGCCATGGCCTCCCTCATCGGGCCGAAGAGCAACGTGGCCCTGGCCGAGGAAGCCGCCGCCGCCGGATCGGCGGTGGGCGTCTGCGTCGTCGCCAACGACAACAATGCAGGCAATGTGGTGATCTCCGGCTCGAAAGCGGCCGTCGACCTGGCCATCGAGAAGGCCAAGGAACTCGGCGCCCGCGCCATCCTGCTGAACGTCTCGGCGCCCTTCCACTGTCCTTTGATGCAACCGGCGGCCGACGAGATGGCCGCAGCCCTCGCCGGAGCCACGATCCTGGCGCCGCGCGCGCCGCTGGTGGCCAATGTCTCGGCCCAGCCGACCCTCGACCCGGAAGCGATCCGTCGGATGCTGGTGGAGCAGGTCACCGGCCGGGTCCGCTGGCGCGAAAGCATGCTGTGGCTGGCCGGCGAGGGCGGCGTGACCCGATTCGCCGAAGCCGGCGCCGGCAAGGTCCTGTCCGGCATGGCCAAGCGAATCGCCCCCGACGCCGAGGCCGTGCCGTTGAACGCGCCAGCCGACCTCGAAGCCTTCGCCAAGAGCCTCTAAGGGACGCCCATGTTCGATCTCACAGGCAAGACCGCGCTGGTCACCGGGGCGACCGGTGGCATCGGGGCGGCCATCGCCCGCGCTTTCCACGCCCAGGGCGCGCATGTCGTCCTTTCTGGGACCCGCGAGGCGGTGCTTCAGGGACTCGCCACCGAATTGGGGAGCCGCACATCCGCTGTCCCGGCGAATCTCTCCGATCCCGCGGCGGTCGACGGCCTGGTCGAGGCGGCGGAGGCCGCCGCCGGCGCGCCCGTCGACATCCTGGTGGCCAACGCCGGCATCACCAAGGACGGCCTGCTGCTGCGGATGAAGGACGACGACTGGGCCGAGGTGCTGAAGGTCAATCTGGAGAGCTATTTCCGGCTCAGCCGCGCGGCGGTGAAGGGCATGATGCGCCGCCGCAACGGGCGGATCATCGGCATCACCTCGGTGGTGGGCGTCACCGGCAACCCGGGGCAGGCGAACTACGCCGCCTCGAAGGCCGGGATGATCGGCTTCTCAAAGGCGCTCGGCCAGGAGGTCGCCACCCGGGGAATCACCGTCAACTGCGTGGCGCCCGGCTTCATCGAAAGCCCGATGACCGACGCGCTGACCGAGGCGCAGAAGGCGCAGATCCTGACGACCATCCCGACCGGGCGATTGGGATCGGGCGCGGACGTCGCGGCGGCCTGCGTCTACCTGGCCAGCGAGGAGGCGGCCTACGTGACGGGCCAGACCCTGCACGTCAACGGCGGCATGGCGATGATCTGAAGGCCTCGCCTTCCCATATGGGAACATGCTAACGCGCCAACGACTTTGGCTGAGCCTGGCCGTTCTTATTGACTTCACGGCCCGGCTCGCCGATGCAAAGTATGAACTTCGAGAGGGACCTACCTAATGTCCGACGTCCTAGAACGCGTCCGCAAGATTGTCATCGAGCACCTGGACGCCGATCCGGAGAAGGTGACCGAGAAGGCCAGCTTCATCGACGACCTGGGCGCCGACAGCCTCGACAACGTCGAGCTGGTCATGGCCTTCGAGGAAGAATTCGACATCGAAATCCCGGACGACGCCGCTGAGCACATCCAGACCGTTGGCGATGCCGTGAAGTTCATCGCTGAGCGTTTGGGCGCTGCCTAAGCGACTGATTCGGCTTAAGGTTTTCGGACCGCCGGGTCAGGGCCCCACCCTGGCCTCGGCGGTCTTCCTTTGAGGACCGTTTGAGGACTGGCATGCGTCGAGTCGTCGTCACCGGTATCGGCCTGATCACCCCCCTGGGTCAGGGGACTGAACTCACCTGGGCGGCCATCCTGGCCGGCAAGTCGGGCATCGGTCGGGTCACGACCTTCGATCCCGCCGACTATGGGTGCCAAGTGGCTGGCGAGGTGCCGCGCGTCGATGGGCGCGGCGGCGGGGGGGCCGATGTGCCGGGCTCGTTCGACCCCGACCAGACGCTCTCGACCCGAGACCAGCGCCGGGTCGACGATTTCATCCTTTACGCGATCGCCGCGGCCGACGAGGCCGTGAAGGACTCCGGCTGGGAGCCGCAGACCGAGGAAGACCGCGAGCGCACCGGGGTGATGATCGGCTCCGGCATCGGCGGTCTCGCCACCATCGAGCGGACCTCGATCGAACTGCACGAGAAGGGTCCCCGGCGGGTGAGCCCGTTCTTCATCCCCTCGGCCCTGATAAACCTGGCGAGCGGCCAGGTCTCGATCCGTCATGGCTACAAGGGCCCCAACCACGCCGTGGTCACCGCCTGCGCCACCGGCGCCCACGCCATCGGCGACGCGGCCCGGCTGATCAAGTACGGCGACGCCGACCTCATGCTGGCCGGCGGCGCCGAGGCGGCGATCTGCCCCGTGGGCATGGCGGGCTTCATCGCCGCGCGGGCCATGTCGACCGGCTTCAACGACACGCCGCAGAAGGCCAGCCGCCCCTACGACAAGGACCGCGATGGCTTCGTCATGGGTGAGGGCGCGGGTGTCTTGATGCTCGAGGAGTACGAGCACGCCAAGGCGCGCGGCGCGAAGATCTACGCCGAGGTCGCGGGCTATGGCCTGGCGGGCGACGCCTATCACATCACCGCCCCGGCCGAGGACGGCGACGGCGGGTTCCGCGCCATGAAGGCGGCGCTGAAGGACGCCGGCGTGGAGATGGGCGATGTCGACTACATCAACGCCCACGGCACCTCGACGCCGCTCGGCGACGAGATCGAACTGGGCGCCGTCCAGCGCCTCCTGGGCAACAACGCCGCCCGGGCGACGATGAGTTCGACCAAGTCGGCCACCGGGCATCTCCTGGGCGCCGCGGGGGCCATCGAGGCGGCCTTCTCGGTGCTGGCGATCCGCGACCAGATCGCGCCTCCGACCATCAACCTCGACAACCCCTCGATCGAGACCCCGATCGACCTGGTTCCCAACAAGGCCAAGCCCATGGAGATCAACGTCGCGCTCTCCAACTCCTTCGGGTTTGGCGGGACCAACGCCTCCGTGGTGTTCAAGAAGGTCCCGTGAGCCCACGGCCCCGCTGGCGACGGCCGGTCCGCACGGACCAGGGGCCGCTCCGGATGGCCGGCCGGGTGCTTCTCGCGCTCTTTGTCTTCGCGATCGTGGCGGGTGGCTGGGTGGTCTGGACCTATCGCGGGCCAGGTCCGGCCGCGCGCCAGGGCGCCGTGACCACCGTCATCCTGCCGCGCGGCGCCAGCGTCGGCGAGATCGCCCGCGACCTGAAGGCGGCCGACGTCATCGGCTCGCGGGAGATCTTCCTGCTGGCCGCCAAGCTGGGGGGCGCGGCGCGCCATCTGAAGGCCGGGGAATATGAGTTCCGCAGCGGCCAGCCCATGGCCCAGGTGCTGTCCGACATCGAACAGGGCAAGATGGTGAAGCACTTCGTGGCGGTGCCGGAGGGCTGGACCAGCGACATGGCGACGGACGCCGTGCGGGCTGCGCCGGTGCTGACCGGTGTGGTGGAGGCGCCGCCGGAAGGCTCGATCCTGCCCGACAGCTACCAGGTCCAGCGCGGCGAAGACCGGGCCGAGGTGGTGCAGAAGATGCGGGCCGCGCGCGACAAGCTGCTGGCCGAGCTCTGGGCGGGCCGTGCGCCCGACGTGCCGCTGCAGACCCCCGAGCAGGCCGTTATCCTCGCCTCGCTGGTGGAGAAGGAGACGGGTGTTCCCGCCGAACGGCCGCGGATCGCCGCGGTGTTCGAAAACCGCCTGCGGGCGGGCGTCAAGTTGGAGAGCGACCCCACCATCATCTACGGCATCACCAAGGGCCGGCCGCTGGGGCGCGGGATCACCATGAAGGAGCTCGTGACGGCCACGCCCTACAACACCTATCGGATCGCCGGCCTGCCGCCGACGCCGATCGCCAATCCGGGGCGCGCGGCGCTGGCCGCCGTGCTCAATCCGCCGAAGTCCGACGAACTCTTCTTTGTGGCCGACGGGACCGGCGGTCACGTCTTCGCCTCGACCTATGAGCAGCACGCGGCGAATGTGGCCAGGTGGCGGGCGATCGAGCGTGCGCGCGCGGCGGGGGGTGGAAAGTGACGATCTCCGGCATGACGGGATTTGGCCGGGCCGAGGGTGCGCTCGGCGCCTGGAGCTGGGCGGCGGAGGCGCGCTCGGTGAACGGGCGCAACCTCGAGGTTCGGTTCCGCGGGCCGCCGGGGTTCGAGGGCCTGGAGCGGGCGGCGCGGGATGGGGCGCAGGCCCGGTTCCAGCGCGGTCAGCTCACTGTCGGCCTGCAGGCCAAGCGCAGCGAGGGCGCGGGCGCGGTCCGGCTCAATCTCGAGCAACTGGAGCGCTATCTGGCGGCGGGCGCGCCCTACGTCGCCTCCGGCCAGGCCTCGCCGCCGAGCCTCGACGGTCTCCTGGCGCTGCGCGGTGTGATCGAGGCGGCGGACGCCATCGAGGATCCGGAGACCCAGGCTGAGATCGAGGCCGCCATGGGCGCTTCGATCACCGCGGCGCTCGACGGACTGGCGGCCGGCCGCGCCGAGGAGGGGCGGGCGTTGGAGGGCGTGCTGGACGGGCTGGTCGCACGGATCGGCGAGTTGACCGGCAAGGCCTCGGCGCTGGCCGGCGGCCAGCCGGTGATCATCAAGGCCCGCTTCGAGAAACGCCTGACTGAACTCGCGGGCGAAGCGGCCACGGAGGAGCGCATCCTGCAGGAGGCCGCCGCCATGGCGGTGAAGGCCGACGTGCAGGAGGAGCTCGACCGGCTGCGCGGCCACGTTGACGCCGCCCGGGGTCTGCTCGCCGCCGAGGGCGGTGTCGGCCGCAAGCTCGACTTCCTGACCCAGGAATTCATGCGTGAGGCCAACACCCTGTGTTCGAAGTCGGCGTCGGGCGCCTTGACCTCCGTGGGCCTGGACCTCAAAGCCACCATCGAGCAGTTCCGCGAGCAGGTGCAGAATGTCGAATGACGTGCGGACGGCCGTGGTGGCGGACGACCACGCCAAGCCCTGGGAGACCGTCCGCCGGGGCCTGCTGCTGCTGGTCTCCAGCCCGGCCGGGGCCGGCAAGACCTCGCTGTCGCGGCGCCTGGCCGCCGACTATTCGGACCTGATCCTGTCCATCTCGGCCACCACCCGCGCGCCGCGGCCCGGCGAGGAAGAGGGCCGCGAGTACTATTTCAAGAGCCGCGCGGCGTTCGAGGCGATGATCGCGGCGGGCGAGCTCTTCGAGTGGGCGGAGGTCAACGGAAACCTCTACGGCACGCCCAGGGCCCCGGTGGTCGCGACCATGGAGGCCGGCAAAGACGTGCTCTTCGACATCGACTGGCAGGGCGCGTGCCAGGTGGCCGAGAAGGCCCCCGACGACAGCGTACGGGTCTTCGTCCTGCCGCCATCCTGGTCGGACCTGGCGCGGCGGCTGCACGCCCGGGCGCAGGACTCGACAGAGATCATCGACCAGCGCCTGGCGCTGGGGAAGCGCGAGATCGCCCACTGGGGCGAGTACGACTATGTGATCGTCAACAAGGACTTCGACCGCGCCTACGCCGACCTGATCCACATCTACCGCGCCGAGCGGATGAAGCCCGGCCGCAATCCCTGGCTGCCGGAGTTCGTCCAGGGGCTCGGCGAGGAGTAGGGCGCCGCTCTTAGGCCGCGCAGGCGCGCTGGCAGGCGTCGGCGAGCGCGCGGAGCGTCAGCGGCTTGTCCACGATCGGGGCGGCGGTCATGCCAGACAGCATGTCGGGATTGCCGGTGACGTAGACGTGGGGGATCGGTCCCAGCTTGTCGGTGATCGCCGCCACGGCCTCGATGCCGGTGCCGCCCACGATGCGGATATCGGCGGTCATCAGGTCCGGCTTGTGCGCCATCGCGCTCTTCACCGCGTCATCCGGGTTGTCGACGATATCGCAGGTCGCGAAACCGAGGTCGCGCAACAGGCTTTCGACCTCCAGCGCGATGAGCATCTCATCTTCGATGATGAGCGCGTGCTTGGCGGCTTGGGGCGAGATCATAAAGCAACTGTCATGCGGCAAAGGGTCAGGTGAAATGTGCGGGAAGGGTCGGGCCGGGCTGCGACAACCTGTCCATTGTCACGTCGCAGACGGGTTTCGCAATGAAATAAACAAGCGTCACCAGTGATTTGACCCTCCATGAGCGGGGTTCGCGCGCCGCCGACGATGACTTGAGCGGCGCCGGGGGCCATCATGGCGCATGGACCCTGAGCGCCCGCCCGACGTCGATGCGGAATACCGCGTGGTCCACGGACCGTGGCCGCAATGGGCGCTGCAGCTTGGTCTTTTGAAGCTCGCGCTGCGAGCGGCGGGCGTGGTGATCGTCCTGCTCGCGCTCGCCTTCGTCGCGGCGGTGTTGGTGATGCGCGGGCATTGACCTCACGCGCCGGGCGTTTCCGGCCACTGGACCAGATTGCGGGCGTGGGCGCGGGCGGCCATCTCGGCGAGCAGGGCTTGAGCGAGCTGGTCCAGGGGCGAGCCTTCGGTGTAGTCGGCGGGGCCCGCCATGTGGGCCCGGCCGTCGTCGCGCAGCTCCCGCGCCGCGGCCATGCTCTTGGGGCTGGCGGGGTTGTAGACCGCCACCGCCGCGCCGCCCTGATCGGTCACCAGGCGCATGGTTGGGATGTCGGTCAGGCCGTCGCCGAAGAAGGCGATGCGGTCGAAAGGAACCGGCCGCTCGTCCTTGGCCAGCACCTTGTTGATCGCCACCTCGTCCCATTCCTCCAGCGTCCATTTGTTGATCCGGAAGAGGTACTGGGTCTTGGACGTGTAGTTGACCGCCAGCGCCGGGCCGATCGCGTCGCCGGCCGCGTCGAACATGAAGGCCGAGGCGTAGATCCGCTTGAAGTGGCCGGCGATGGGCGAACCCTCGATCAGCTCGCGGTTACCGGACGAGATGATGAAGTGGTTCAGGTCGAGTTCGAGTTCGGCCGCCCGGGCGTTCTGGCGGTCGAACCAGTCCGTAACCCCGGGAAAGAGCGGCAGGTCCGCGCCGCGCCGGCGCCAGCTTGCGAGCGTCAGTTCGACGTTCCGCGCGCGAGCCTTCTCCAGCATCAGGTGCATGTAGGCGAGGATCGGGTCGCCGCGCTGCGCCTTGGCGAGCGCCTTGGTCTCCTCCCAGAAGTCCTGGTGGCTCATCCCCAGCTCGTCGGGGATGAAGGCGTGCTCCTGCATGTTGCCGGGCGCGAGCGTGCCGTCGAAGTCGTAGGCGAAGACCACCCGGGGCCGCTCGAAGGTCATGCGTCAGTCCTAGCGGGAACGCCTTCAGCGGCCCTTGAACGCCGCCGGCCGCTTCTGGACGAAGGCCATGATGCCTTCGCGGGCGTCCTCAGTGCGGGCCGCGTCGCCCTGCACATAGGCCTCCTGCTCGACCTGGTCGTGCCAGGCCGCGTCCATCGAGGCCCAGATCAGGTTGCGGGTATAGCCCAGCGAGATCGGGCCGTCGGCCAGCTGGGTGGCGAGCGCCATGGCCGTCGGCATCAGCTCGGCGTCGGGGACGCAGCGGTTGATCATCCCCCATTCGAGCGCGGTCCTGGCCGGGAGCTTCTCGCCCAGCAGGGTGAGTTCCATGGCGCGCACCTTGCCGACCAGCCGCGGCAGGAGGTAGGTCGCCCCGCCGTCCGGGACGAGGCCGATGCGGCGGAAGGCCTGCAGGAAATAGGCGCTCTCGGCCGCCACGATAAGGTCGCAGACCAGCGCCAGCGAAGCGCCGACGCCGGCGGCCACGCCGTTCACCGCCGCCACCAGCGGCTTGGGCGACTTGCGCACCGCGCTGACGAAGGGGTTGTAGACCTTCAGCAGCGCCTGGTTCGGGCCATTGGGGTTCTCGGTGATCCGCGAACCGCCCGCGGAGAGATTGGCGCCGGAGCAGAAGCCGCGGCCTTCTCCGGTGAGCACGATGGCGCGCACGTCGGGGTTGGCGACGAAACCGTCGAAGGCCGCCGTCAGGCCGTCCATAAGCTCGATGCCGGCCGCGTTGAGCGTCGCCGGATCGTTGAGGGTGATGATCCCGATGCGGCCCTGGACCTCGGTCCTGACCTTCGCGGGCGTGGCGGCGCCGTCCATGGCCTATCCTCCGTTTGTCGAACTCTGAGGGTTCAACTTACGGAAGCATACCCGGCGTCAGCCTAGCGGGAAACGCTCAGGCTGCGGCGACGGCGGCGACCGGGGTGGCGGCGGTGGTGCGGTTGCGGCCGGCGTGCTTGGAGGCGTAGAGCGCCGCGTCGGCCCGTTCCACCAGGTTCATGGTGCTTTCGCCGGCCAGGCGCTCGGCGTAGCCCGCCGAGACGGTGATGGCGCCCAGGTCCTCGTTGGTGGAGCGGCGCTTGAGCGCGCGCGACGAGACCTCGGTGCGGATTTCTTCGAGCACGGCCATGGCGGTGCGTCCGCTCTCGGCCGGGAAGATGATGGCGAATTCCTCGCCGCCGTAGCGGGCGGCGACCCGCGGGGTCGCGCCCAGGCGGCCGATGACGCTGGCCACATAGCGCAGCACCTGATCGCCGATCTGGTGACCCCAGGCGTCGTTGAAGTTCTTGAAGTGGTCGATGTCGATAATCGCCAGGGTGACCGCCTCGCCCTCGGCGTCGGCCCGCTCGCAGATCTGCTCGAGGCGCTCGTCGAAGGCCTTGCGGTTGGTGAGGTTGGTCAGGCCGTCGGTCATGGCGTCGCGGCGGACCTGGTCGAGGCTCTCGCGCAGGCGGCCGAGTTCGGCGGTGGTTTCGGCGAGCTGGCTCTCCAGCACCGCGTTCTCGCCCTGCACCTTGCGGGTGGCGTTGGTCAGGCCTTCGACGACGGCCTTCACCGGCCCGGCGTGCTCGCTGCCCAGACGTTCGGAGGCGGTGGCCAGTTCCTGGCCGTATTCTTCGCTCGACCGCTGTGCGCTCTCGATCGCGGCGGTGACCGACTGCAATTCCTTGGACAGGGCGTCGCCGGCCTCGAGGATGTCGCCGTTCAGGCGGGCCTCGGGCAGGTACTGGGCGGCCAGCGCCTCGCCGAGGCTCTCGGTGATCGCTTCGCCGGCCGCCAGCAGGCGGTCGATCTCCGCGGCGAGCGGGCTCGCGCCCTCGCCGACGTAGTTCACCCAGAGCTCGAAGTTGCGGACGGTCGGCCAGACCTGATGCGCCTGCATGAGGTCGAGCGCGTGGCGCGCCACCTCGTAGCCCTTGGGGCTGCGCAGCGAGGCTTGGATGTCCCGGGGCATGGTGTTGTCTTCCCAGCAGGCTGACCGCGCCATGCGGCCTGCCTCTACGTGGGGAGGGAATCTAAGGCTGGAACACCAAACGCGGGGTTAAGGCGCGGAGAACGCCGTTGTGGAGCGGTCAGTCCTCGGACCGTGGCGGGGGCGGCTTGGAGAGGAAGGCCGGGACGTCGCGGCCGAAGCCGACCACGCCATCGTCGCCGTCGTCACGCCCGCGCGAATGGCGTTCGGGCGGATGGCGTTCGGGCGGCCCGCGATCCTGGCGGGGCCGGTCCTGCTGCGCCCGATCCTGCGCGGCGCGGGGCGGACGGTTGCGGTCCTGGCGGTCGCGGTCCGACCGATCGCGGGGCGGCCGTTCCGGTTCACGAGCGGTCGCCGGCGCCGGGGCGGTGGGTGCGGCCTCCGGCGCGGGGCGAGGTTCGCCGCCGCCGCCGCGGCGGCCACGGGTGCGGCCGGTGCGTTCCGGAGGCCGTTCGGTCCGCTCGGGGCGGTCCGAAGGCTCGGCGCGAACCGGGCTTTCGGCGCGCGCCGGCCGTTCAGGGCGTGGCGCGCGCTCGGCGGCGGGCGGAGCGGTGGCAGGATCGAAAGGCGCCATGGCGGCGACCTCGCCGTGAACCGGCACGGGGCGCGGGCGGCGGTCGCGGTCACGGCTTGACGAGGACGAAGAGCCTCCGCGCGCGCCGCCGCGGCCGCGCTCGCCGCCACGGGCGTTGCGCGGCTCGTCCTTGATGTTCGCCCAGTCGAGATCGAGCACGATCTCCTCGGGCGCCTTGCCGATCAGCTTCAGCACCTTGTCGAGATTACGGGTGTCGGCCGGCGTGGTGATCATGAACGTCTGCCCGAGCTTACCGGCCCGGCCGGTGCGCCCGATGCGGTGGACGTAGTCGTCCGCGTGGTGCGGGACGTCGAAGTTGAACACGTGGCTGACGTCGGGGATGTCGAGCCCGCGGGCCGCGACGTCGGAGGCGACCAGGAGCTTCAGCGAGCCGTTGCGGAAGCTCTCCAGCGTGCGCATCCGCGTCTGCTGGTCGAGGTCGCCGTGGATCGGGGCGGCGTCCATCCCGTGGGTCTTCAGCGACTTGGCGACGATGTCGACTTCGGACTTGCGGTTGCAGAAGACGATGCCGTTCTTCACGTCGTCGCGCTCGATCAGCATCCGCAGCGCCGTGCGCTTGGCCTTCTGGTCGGTCGTCGGGATGCGCACCAGGTACTGGGTGATGGTCTCGGCCGTGGTCGCCGGGCGCGAGGCCTCGATGCGGATCGGATCGTTCAAGAACTGCTTGGTGAGCCGCGTGATCTCCGGCGGCATGGTCGCCGAGAAGAACAGCGTCTGCTTCTTGACCGGCGTCAGTTTGAAGATGCGCTCGAGGTCGGGGATGAAGCCCATGTCCAGCATGCGGTCGGCTTCGTCGACCACCAGCATCTGCACACCGGTCATCAGGAGCTTGCCGCGCTCGAAGTGGTCGAGCAGGCGGCCGGGCGTCGCGATCAGCACGTCGACGCCGCGGTCGAGCTTCAGCTCCTGGTCGGAGAAGGACACGCCGCCGATCAGCAGCGCCCAGGAGAGCTTCTGGCCCTTAGCGTACTTCTCGAAGGAGGCGGAGACCTGATCGGCCAGTTCGCGGGTCGGCTCGATGACCAGGGCGCGCGGCATCCGCGCCTTCGAACGGCCGGCCTTCAGCCGGTCGATCATCGGCAGGGTGAAGGCGGCGGTCTTACCGGTCCCGGTCTGGGCGATGCCCAGCACGTCGCGCCCATGCAAGGCATAGGGGATAGCCTCGGCCTGGATGGGGGTCGCGGTGGTGTAGCCGGTGTCGGCGACGGCCTGCAGCGTGGCAGGCGAGAGTCCAAGTTCGGAAAATTCTGTCATTCGTTACGAGTGGGGCGGAGGTCCGCCCATCCCCGAAATATGGGGTTAGGCCGGCGTACCGCGGCGGCGCGGACGGAGATCGTCGCACGCGCCGGAACATACGGGCGACCACCGGCAAGTCAACGCGCAGAGCGCCTTGCGGCTCCCGACGCCGGATATTGCCCGCATTGCGCTCAGGCGCGGATCAGTGCGCCTTGCCCGCCTGACGCTCCTGCGCGGCCAGCACCAGCTGGCCCGCCAGCTTGCGCAGGTCGACCGGCACGGCCTCCGGCGCCACCTGACCGAAGAGGCTTCCCATCATGGGAAGCATGGTGGCCACCGGATTGGCCGGCGCGCCGGGCGCGGCGGGCGGGATCACGATCTCGCCGGTCTCGGGATCGACCGAGGCCTTGAAGTCCATGGCGGGGAGCGGGGCGGCGGGGGGATTGGCCGCCGGCGGTTTTCCGGGCACGGCCGCCAGGGCCACGGTCTTGAATATCGAACTGAACATCTGAACGTAGGCCGTGTTGCGCTGATACCGCGCCGCGCCGGCCACCTCCGCGGCGCAGGCATAGGTCACCAGGAAGCTGGCGGCCGATTGCAGGTCATGCTCGGCGGCGACCACATGGTCGACGTTCTGGCGCAGGCATTGCTCGGCGCGGACCAGGATCGGCGCGCGGGTCTGGGCCTGGGCCGGCGCTCCGGCGAGGCCCAGGCGGCCGACGTTTGTGCTCGGTCTCATGAATTCCCCTCCGGTTTCGCCGCTGGCGTTATTTGCCGTCCACCGAGAAGGCCAGGAGAACGTTGGTCCCGTTGCCGCCGGTATTGGCCGCGCCGTTGAAGCCGCTCATCACGAATACCCGGCCGCCGGCGATGGCGGCGCCCAGGCCGTCCAGGCTGCCGCCCGGCTGGCCCTTCACCTGGTTGACGGTGTCGTAGGTGCGGTCGGTCGTGGAGTTGGCCCACAGGATCTTGCCGGTGGCTGCGTCATAGGCGCGGAACCAGCCATCCATCGTGCCGGAGAATACCACGCCCGGCATGACCGAGGGGGCCTGCGACTGGGCGCGGATGCAGGCGCCCTGGGCCCGGTCGCGGGCGCGCTCGCCGGCGTAGTGGCAGGGCGCCACGGGCGCCGGGACCTGCCACAGCACCTTGCCCGTGGCCGGGTCGATGGCGCTCAGGCCCGGGTTCGACGGCGGCTCCTTCTCGGCGACCGGGGACTTGCCCATGGGGCGCAGATATTCGTCGATGAGGTTCACGGTGTCGGCGTTGGCCACATAGAGCCGCTTCAGGTCGGCCGCCATGCCCCACTCGATGCCGCCCAGGGACGAGCCGCCCCCGACCTTGCGGCTCCACAGCAGCTTCCCACTGTCGGGGTCCATGCCATAGACGACGCCGGACTTCTGGCCTGAGAGCAGCATGTCCTTGCCGCTCGCCAGTTTGAAGAGGATGGGCGAGGCGCCGAAGTCGTAGTCGGGACCATCGGGGCTTGGGCAGTTCACCGGCTTCTTCGCGTCGGTGCAGCCGACGATGAAGTTGTCCTTCTCGGTGACCTGGTTCGACCAGCGGATCTTGCCGGTCCTGGTGTCGATGGCGACGATGGCGTCGGCGCCCTTGGTGTCCACGTCGGTATAGCTGTCGCCGGTCGCGACGTAGACGAGGCTCCGCTTGGCGTCGACGGTGGGCGCCGACCAGATGGCTCCGCCGGCCGGGCCCTGTTGCATGACGCCGGCCGAGTTCTTGTGCGACGGACGCAGCGGCTCGGGCAGGATGACGGTGTTCCAGAGGGTCTTGCCGGTCTTAAGGTCCAGCGCGGCCAGCGCGCCCTGGAAGTAGCAGCAGGCATAGGTCGGCTGGCGCGCGGCGCCTTCTTCGCCCGAGGTCAGGGGCACAAAGACCTGGCCGCCGGAGACCACCGGAGAGCCGGTGATGCCGACAATCGAGTTTTCGTGCAGCGGCGCCGAGCGCCAGAGTTCCGCGCCGGTCTGGGCGTCGAAGGCGCGGACCGTGCGGTTGCGCTCGCCGATCATGGTGAGCCAGCCACTGGGGGAAACGTCGGACTTCACGATCATCGGCGTTGTGCGCGAGACCGCGTTCTCGACCACCCAGCGCACGCAGCCCGTCGCCGGGTCGAGCGCGTAGAACTTGCCCGACCGATTGGCGATGAACAGCCAGTCGCCGATAACCGTCGGCATAGAGCCCCCGGTCATGGCGAACGCCCACTTCACCTTCAGCTTGGGCACATCGGCGGCCGTGAGGCCCGGATTGGCCTGGTAGCGGTGAGAGGTCTCGAGGCCGACGCTGGTCCAGTCGGAGCCGGTGGCGCGGATCGGCGGATTGACCTGGCACTTCACGTCGACGCCGACCGGCGCGGGCGTCGGGCGGCCGCCCTGGGCGACCTGGGCCGGCGCCGCGGCGGCGGTGAGGTAGGCGGCGACCGCCTGCTTGTCGGCGTCGGAGAGACCGGCTGCCATCGGCTTCATCACGCCGTTGGTCAGGGCCTCGACAATCGTGCTGGCCGGCAGCGCCGCGAGGGTGGAGCGGTTGGGCGCGCGGTCGACCGCCGGCTCGTGGCAGGCCTTGCAGCGGGCGTTGAACACCGTCTCGCCGGCGGACGTCTGAGCGTGGGCGGCGAGCGGCAGGGCGAGCGCCCAGGCAAGAGCGGCAAGCGCCGCCAGCGACGATGTGACCTTCATTCCCCCGGACCTTCTTTTGCTTTGGCCCAGCTTGCGGGCGTGTTCTTGCGCCCAGATTGCAGGGATGTCGCGGCGCGCTCAAGGGCGCACCTTCAGCTTGGACCGGAGGTCGACCCGCTCAGAAGGGTCTGAGCTCGGAGATCTGCTGGTCCTCGAGCCTGAAGCGGACCTTCTGGCCGACCGTCGCCGCGCCGAGCAGGGCCGTCTTGCTGACGGCGAACGGCATGCTTCCGGCCGGCCAGCCCAGGGCCTCGACGGCCTCGTAGGCGATGGTGACGCGGCCGGTGGTCGGATCGATCGCCTTCACCACGCCGATGATCTCCGGCGGGCCGTTGGGCGCGGCGCGGGGTTTCGGCGCCTCGCCCGGCACAGGCGCCGGGGCCGAGCGGCCCGACCGGCCCCCGCCGCCGTGGCCGCCACCTCCGCCGGATTGGGCCAGCGCGGCCGGCGCCGCCAGCAGGGCGATCAGCAGGATCAGCAGGATTCGTTTGAGCATGGTCACGGTCGGTAGCATTCCAGCCAGGGTTGGTGCGCAAATGAGGCGGGACAGGAACGATCCGATCTCATCCTTGAAACCCGCCAGTGAGTAAAGCGCCCCGCCACGACCGGCGATGACGGCCTAGACGTCCAGGTCGGCGACCGCGAACTCGGCGTTTTCCTGGATGAATTGGAAGCGCAGCTCGGGCTTGCGGCCCATGAGCTGCTCGACCAGCGCTTCAACGACTTCCTCGGCGCGCGGCAGGGTGACGCGGGCGAGCGTGCGCTTGGAAGGATCCATGGTGGTCTCCTTCAGCTGCGAAGGCATCATCTCGCCGAGGCCCTTGAAGCGGCTGATCTCCGGCTTCTTGCCCTTGAATTCCCCGGCCAGCAGCTCGTCGCGGTGTGCGTCGTCGCGGGCGTAGACGATCTTAGTCCCGTGGCTCAGCCGATAGAGCGGCGGCAGCGCCAGGTAGAGCCGTCCTGAGCGGATCATGTCCGGCATGGTCCGGTAGAAGAAGGTGATCAGCAGGCTCGCGATGTGGGCCCCGTCGACGTCGGCGTCGGTCATGATCACCACGCGGTCGTAGCGCAGGTCCTCTTCCTTGAATTTCGCCCCGCCCTGGACGCCCAGCGCCAGCAGGAGGTCGGTGAGTTCCTTGTTGGCCCCAAGCTTGTCGAGGGTGGCCGAGGCGACGTTCAGGATCTTGCCGCGCAGGGGCAGGATCGCCTGGCTCTTGCGGTCGCGGGCCTGTTTGGCGGAACCGCCGGCCGAGTCGCCCTCGACCAGGAAGATCTCCGTGCCGTCGATGGCGTTGCCCGAACAGTCGGCGAGTTTGCCGGGCAGCCGCAGCTTGCGGGTCGCCGAGGCGCGGGCGACCTCCTTGTCCTTGCGGCGCTTCAGCCGCTCCTCGGCGCGTTCGATGACGAATTCGAGGAGGGCGGAGGCGGACTTCGGCTGAGCCGTCAGCCAGTGGTCGAAGGGATCGCGCAGCGCGGTCTCGACCAGCCGTTGGGCGTCGGCGGACGACAGCCGCTCCTTGGTCTGGCCCTGGAACTCCGGATCGCGGACGAAGACGCTGACCAGGGCTCCGGCCTGGGCCAGCACGTCGTCGGCGGTGAGGATCGTCCCGCGCTTCTCGCCGGTCAGTTCGGCATAGGCCTTCAGGCTGCGGGTGAGGGCCGCGCGCAGGCCGGCCTCGTGGGTACCGCCTTCCGGCGTCGGGACCGTGTTGCAGTAGGACTGCATGAAACCGTCGGCCTCGCCGAAGCCGGCCGGGGTCCAGGCGATGGCCCATTCCACCTTGCCGCTCTCGCCGGGGCGGGAATAGCGGCCGGTGAAGGGCTCGGGCGTGACGGTCTCGATGTCCTTGATCCGCTCGGCCAGGAAGTCGGCGAGGCCGTTGGGGAAGCGGAAGGTGGCCTCCGCCGGGGTCTGGTCGTGGATGCGGGACGGGTCACAGGACCAGCGGATCTCGACGCCGCCGAACAGATAGGCCTTTGAGCGGGCCATGCGGTAGAGGCGGGCGGGCCTGAAGGCCACGCCCTCGCCGAAGATCACCGGGTCGGGGGAAAAGGCGATGGCGGTGCCGTGCTTGCGGGTGGCCCCAAGTTTTTCGATGCCGCCCAGCGGCCGCCCGCGGGTGAAGGCCTGGCGCCATTCGAAGCCATCCTTCCAGGCCGTCACCTCGACCCGTTCGGACAGCGCATTGACCACTGAGACGCCGACCCCGTGCAGGCCGCCGGAGGTTTCGTAGGCCTTGCCGGAGAATTTCCCGCCGGAGTGCAGGACGGTCATGATGACCTCCAGCGCCGACTTGCCGGGATGCTTGGGGTGCGGGTCCACCGGGATGCCGCGCCCGTCGTCGACCACGGTCAGCAGGCCGTCGGCGTCGAGGCGCACGGAAATGACCTTGGCGTGGCCGGCGACGGCCTCGTCCATGGCGTTGTCGAGCACCTCGGCGAAGAGGTGGTGCAGAGCGCGCTCGTCGGTGCCGCCGATGTACATGCCCGGCCGCTTGCGGACCGGCTCGAGGCCTTCGAGGACCTCGATGTCCTTGGCCGAATAGCCGCCGGTCGGGGCGGCGCCTTGTGGCCGCGGCTCGTGGCTCTCGGCCAGCGGCGACGCCGGCGCGGGATTCAACGCGTCGTCGAACAGGGAGGCCTGGGGCTGGGCGGCGGACTTGGCGGGAGGCGGGGACATGGACCGGTAAGCGTGGGGCGATTCTGACTGCGCCCGATATGAATCGCCCCAGGCGCGAAGGCAATGCGGCGGGGCGTTGCGCCGTGCACTCTTACGCTCAATTGCCGCGGAAAGGGCGCCTCTCGACAGCCGCGCTTGGCCGGGCTCCAATCAAACCTAAAGGGGCCGGACAATGTCGAGCTGGAAGGATCCGGAAATCGCAGGCGTGAGGGCGCTCTTGGCGTCGCGCCAGCCTGCGCCCGGCGCGCCGCCCCCAAGCCGCCAGGAGCAGCGCGCGGCGATGGACGCCTTTGGCGAAATGGGCGCCCTGCCGTCCGGCTGTTTCCACGAGCCCCTGACGGCGAGCGGGGTGAAGTGCGAGCGGGTGGCGCCGCTGGGCGCCGTCGACGGACGCCGCATCCTCTACCTGCACGGCGGCGGCTATGTGGGCGGCAGTCCGCGCAGCCATCGGCCGCTGGCGGCCAGGCTGGCCGAGGCGGCCCGGTCCACGGCGATCGTCGCGGAATACCGGCTGGCCCCCGAGCACCCCTGTCCGGCGGCGGTGGAGGACGCGCTCGCCGTCTACCGCTGGATGCTCGACCATGGGGCCGAACCCGAACGGACGGTGATCGCCGGCGATTCCGCGGGCGGCGGCCTGACCCTGGCCATGGCCCTGGCGCTGAAGGACCAAGGCTTGCCGCAGCCGGCGGGCCTCCTCCTCATCAGCCCCTGGGTCGACCTCACACAGTCGCACGACACCCATGCCTCGAAGGCGGCCGACGATCCGATGATCAGCAAGGACCGGCTGGACGAAAGCGCCGCGGCCTATCTCGGCGGATCGGACCCGCGCGACCCCATGGCCTCGCCGCTGTTCGGCGACCTCGCGGGCCTCGCGCCGCTCCTGATCCAGGTCGGGTCGGAGGAGGCGCTGCTGGGCGACAGCCTGATGCTGGCCGAACGCGCAGGGCATGCGCGGGTCGATGTCCGGCTGGAGGTCTGGCCGGAGATGATCCACGTCTGGCACGCCTTCGGCGGCCAGCTCGCCGCCGCCCGCCGGGCCATCGCCGCCGCGGGCGTCTGGATGGACGGGCGGCTGGGCGGCTGACGGCGCCGGCGGTGCGGATCGCGCTCCTCGTCCTGGCCCTCTGGTGCGCCGCGACCTCAGCGGGGTCCGCGCCGCAGCGGCTGGTCGTCTGGGGCTGGGAGCGGCCGGAGGACCTGCGGTTCATCGGGCCTGACGTCGAGGTTGCGGTGCAGACCGGTTTTGTCGTGCTGTCGGGCGATGCTGTCATCGCGCGCGGCCGGAGGTTTCCGCTGCTGGCCCCGCCCGGGCAGGTCACGACGGCGGTGGTCCACATCCAGATCGATCATCACCACCCCTTGGCGTGGAGCGCGCAGCAGCGCGCCGCGGCGGCGAGGGCTGTGCTGGCCTTGCTGCGCGCGTCCGGGGTGCGGCGCGCGCAGATCGACTTCGAAGTCCGAAGGTCCGAGCGACGCATCCTGCTGGACCTGCTGAGCGACGTCCGCCGCGACCTGCCACGGGACATGAGCCTGTCGATGACCGCGCTCGCTTCCTGGTGCGACACCGAGGGCTGGTTGGGCGCGGCGCCGGTTGATGAGATCGTGCCGATGCTGTTCCGGATGGGCCCCGGCGGTGCGGCCTTGCGGGGCAGGCTGGAGGCCGGCGGAGACTTCGCCGATCCGCGTTGCCGCGCGGCGCTGGCCGTCTCCACCGATGCGCCATTGCGGCGCGCGCCGACGCAGCGGAGGATTTACCTCTTCAGTCCGCGAAGCTGGACAGCGGCGGACTTCCAGGCCTTGCGGCGGAGGGTAGGGGGATGGGCGTCCAACGGCGGCTGACGGCGTTGCTCGCGGCGCTGGCTTTGGCGTCGAGTTGGAGCGGCCTCGCGCGCGCCTCAGGCCCCAGCGAAAGCGCGCCCTGGTACCTCGACGAGTATGGCGGCGATCCGGCGGACTTGAAGACCTTCTATGAGGGACGGACCGGCATCGTCATGCCGACCGCCCCCAGGCCTATGCTGTTCATCAGCTGGCGGCTGCTGCACGGCCAGAAAGTGGGGGCGGTGGCGGGCGAGGGGCTGTCGCGGCCCTGCTGCGGAGGCTCATGGTGGGCGTCGCGCTCGCCGGGGACCGGCCAAGGCGCCTGGCTGGCCGCCCGCGTCATGGTGCCGGGCGCGGTCAAGCTGGATTACATCCGGACCGAACGGGACGGCCCCAACTACGCCTCTATGCCCAACTGCTTCGACGAGGCGTTCGACACCGCCACGGCGGTCTTGAAGGAGCGCATTGCGCAGCACGGCGCGGGCTCGCGGGAGGTGGGGGCCTGGCTCGCGACCCAGGACGCCGTCTTTAAGAGCTGCAGGGAGGCCGGCGTGATCATGCCCTCGCCCCTGGCCGGCGCGCCGGCCTGGCTGATGGCGGACCGCGCCTACCAGGAAGCGGCCCAGGCGCTCTACGACGGGCGCAATGAGGAGGCCGCGGTGCGGTTTGCGGAGATCGCGCGCGACCGGGGCTCGCCCTGGAGGAGCAGCGGCCTCTACCTGACCGCCCGCGCCCGGGTCCGTGGGGCCCTGGCGCAGCCGGGGCTGGACGCCTTCGCCAAGGCCCAGGTGGCCCTGACGGCGCTCTCCGCGGCGCCCGCGGGGACCTTCGGCCAGGGCGAGGTGAAGCCGCTTCGCAGCGTGCTGGCCTTCCACGAGCGGCCCAAGGAATTCCTGGCCCAGGTGGGCCGCGAGCTGGCGCAGCCGCAACCCACCGCCGACTTCGCTGTGATGTTTCGCGACTATTCCGAGCTCGCCGACGCCGAAGCGACGAAGCCGGAGCTCATCGACTGGATCGCCACCATGCGGGCGCGCCCGGTCGCTGGCTCGGGCGAGAGCACTTCTGAGCAGGAGGCGGCCGAGGCTGCGGCGGCGCGAAGGGCGGCCTTGGACCACGCCAGGGCCCGCTGGCAGGCCGGACGTGACGTGGCGTGGCTGATCGCGGCGCTCAGCCTCACCGATCCCGGCGATCCGGGGGCGGCCGAGCTGGCGAAGGCCGGCGACGCGGTGGCGCCCGCCAGCCCGGGTTGGCTGACCGTGCAGTATCATCTGATCCGGCTGACGCTCTCCAGCCGACCCGCGGCGGCGAGCCGCGCCCGGCTGGACGCCATCCTAGCGCGGCGCGACCTGTCCCTCAGCGACCGCAACATCTTTACGGCCCAGCGGGCGCAGGCGGCGGCGAGCCGCGAGGACTTCATGCGATACGCCCTGCGCAAGCGGCTCTGCCCGGACGATCTACGATCCTGGGACAATGCGAAGGCGCAGGAACCGAGTTGTGTCCGGCAGTTCTGGAACGACTCCATCCAGCCGAGCGGAATCTACGACGGGGTCGGCGGCAAGGGGACGACCGGCTTCGGCGAGGACGCGCGCGCGGCCATCGATCGCGCGCCGCTGGCCACACGGATCGCCATTTCGCAGGACAAGGGGTTGCGGCCGGCGCTTCGGCTCGACGTGGCGCTCACCAGCTATGGCCGCGCCGTGCAGCTGCAGGACAATGCGGCGATCGACACCCTGTCGCGCGACCTCGCGACCCTGTTGCCGCTGATGGCGGCCGACTTCCGGGGCGTGGTCGCCGCGAAGCCGGGGCCCGACAAGCGGTTCGCAGAGTTCCTGGTGCTGGCCAAGATCCCGGGGCTGCGCGACGACCTGGTCGACCTCACCCGGCCGGAGGGCGCCCGGGTGGTCGACTTCCAGAGCTACTGGACGGACTGGGTGATCATGTCCGCCCGTGCGCCGCCGCCCCGAGCGCCGCGGCCGCTGGCGAACTATCAGAACGACGGCTTCGGCGTGCAGGCCTGGTATGGCGACGGGCGCGGCACGCCGGACCCGCGCACCGACCTCACCTGCCTCGGCGAGTGCGGCGTGGGCGCCTCGCCCGTGCGCCTGCCGGACTTCATCGCCGCCGGCCAGGCCCGCGCGGCCGTCGAGCGGCGCTACTTCACCACCTTCGACCAGCGCTACGACGGCAAGCCGCAGCCCTATCCGCCGGGCGGCGTCGCGGCCTGGGATGAAATGATCGACTACGCCAAGGCCCACCGCGGCGATCCCCGCGTGCCGGAGGCGCTGCACTGGCTGGTCCACGTGGGCCACTTTGGCGGCAGCCACAAGCACTCGGGCCAAAGGGCTTTCAAGCTGCTGCACGCCCGCTACGCGGGGTCTGCGTGGGCCAAGACGACGCCCTACTACTACGACTGATCGGCCTTGGCGTCGTTGTGGCGCGAACCGGAAATTACCGGGCTGACGCAACGGTAACGATTCCGCAATTCTCGGCGGGAAAATCGGTCATAGGCTCGGCTGGATCAAACCCGGGGTTGTTCGCATGACTGGCAAATCCGTCTTCCTGGCCGTCTCGGCCTTGGCCCTGGCCACGGTGGCCTCGCCGGTCTGGGCCGCCGATTGCAAGCTCGAAAAGGTCGCCGAGCTGCCCGTGAGGATGCAGAACGGGCGGCCCACGGTGGCGGCCAAGATCAATGGGCGGGACGCCACCTTCGCGGTGGCCAGCGGCGACTTCTACAGCATGGTCTCCACCGACGCGGCCGCCCGGTTCGGCATGAAACCGTCGCTGGCGCCCTTCGGCCTGCGGGTCAGCGGTATCGGGGGCGCCGACGCGGAGGCCAAGGTGGCCAAGGCCGACAGCTTCGAATTCCTGGGCAACAACTTCCGCAACCAGGAATTCCTCGTCGGGCCCCGGGCTGGCGGTCCGCTCGCCGCGGGCGCCATCGGCCAGAACTTCCTGGGCGCCCTCGACGTCGAGTACGACCTCGCCAACGGCGTGATCCGCTTCTTCAAGACCGAGAAATGCGGCTCGGCCAACCTCGCCTATTGGTCCGAGGGAAAGACGGTCTCCAGGATCCCGATCGAAAACCCGACGCCGGCGCTGTCGACCGTGATCGCCAGGGCCCGGGTCGACGGCCACAGCATCCGCGTCAAGTTCAGCTCCGCCACGACGTTCTCCTACCTGAGCACGCCCGCCGCGGCGCGCGCGGGCATCCGGCCGAGCTCCGAGGGCGTGCTTGCCGCGGGCCTGATCTACGGGCTCGGCGGGAAGGGGCTGGAGACCTCGATCTCGCCCTTCGAGAGTTTCGCCATCGGGGACGAGGAGATCAAGAACACGCGGCTGCGGGTCACCGACCTCGACATGGCCAACACCGACATGCTGCTGGGGACCGACTTCTTCCTGTCTCACCGGATCCTGGTCTCGAAGAGCCAGCGCAAGATCTACTTCACCTATAACGGCGGCCCGGTATTCAAGCTCGATCAGGCGGGGGCTCAGCAGGTTCAGGCCCAGCCGGCGCCGGTCACGGTCGCGACCGCTACGCCTCCCGCGGCCTCGACCGAAGGGGCGCCGACCACCGCCGCCGACTTCAGCCGCCAGGGCTCGGCGCTGGCCGCGCGGCGCGACTTCCCCGCGGCCATCGCCGACTTCACCAAGGCGATCGAACTGGAGCCCAACGAGGCGCGGCACTATCACGATCGGGCGCTGGCCCATCTGGGCGCGCGCCAGCCGGTGCTGGCCATGGCCGACCTCGACCAGGCCCTCAAGGCGCAACCGGACGACGTCCAGTCCCTGATGACCCGGGGCGAGCTCCTGATCCAGCGCCACGACCTGACGCGCGCCCAGGCCGACTTCGACACGGCGATCAAGCTGGCGCCGGAGAACCACAACCTGCCGCTGCGGGCTGGCAGCGCCTATACCCGGTCCGGGAACTTCGAACAGGGGATCCGCGAGTACGACAGCTGGCTCGCGGCCCATCCCAAGGACGTGGACGCCGCCCAGGTGCTGAACGCCCGTTGTTTCACCCGCGCGGCCTGGGGCAAGGAGCTGGAAACCGCGCTGGCCGACTGCGACGCGGCGGTGAAGCGGGGCGGCAAGACCTCTGTCGTGCTCGACAACCGCGGCCTGGTGCTGCTGCGGCTGGGGCGCGTCGACGAGGCGATCAAGCAGTATGACGCCGCGATCCGGGCTCAGCCGAAGGCCGCCTGGGCGCTCTACGGCCGCGGCCTCGCCAAGCTGCAGAAGGGCGATAAAACGGGCGGCGACGCCGACATCCAGGCCGCCACCGCCATCGCGCCCAACCTCCCGCAGGAGGCCAAGCGCTACGGCCTGGCGGCCGGGGACGCACCCGCCGCCGCGGCGCCGACGGCCGGCTAGGGGAGCGCGCCCCGCTCGCCCGGGAGGTGCGCGGCGAAATGGAAGCCCACATTGACGGCAGAGCTGATTGGCTTGCCGTCGAGCGTCGCCGGCTTGAGCTTCAGGTACGACTGGAACGCCAGCAACATGGTCCCAAACCCCTTTCCCGGCGGGTTCTGGTAGACGGCCATGCACTGGCGGAGATCGCCGAGCGTTCCCTGCTGGCAGTTCATCACCGCATAGCCCGGTTTGCCCGACCGCCAGGCCGCGTCCGTATAGCTGATCGAGAAGTCGCCGGCCTTGGGCTCGACCCGCCAGTCGGCGGGCGTGTCCGGGACCGGCCAACTCGCGGTGATCACGACATCCCGGTCTTCGTCGGCGCCCTGCGGAAGCACGACCCGGTACTTGGGTGCGAGGGATAGCAGCGCCGCCCCAAACCCCGCGCCGCGCGCGAGCGTGAGCTGGCAATCGGTGAGCGCTCCTGAGGCTGCCGCCTTACAGTGCATGACGGCGCTGCCTTGAGGCTTCCGCCCCTGCGGCGCGGCGGCCATGACTTCGGCGTCCGACGGAACGGCCAGCACCTTCTCGTCGCCCGGACCGAAGACGCTGGTGACGCCTCCATGGCCCAGTTCCTGGGCCGAAGCCGGCGCGGCGACGGCGGCCAGCAGCCCGAGGACCGAGAGCCTATCTCTTCGCCGCATAGATCGCCGAGAGCAGGTCCGGAGTCCCCTCGATGCGCTCCAGGCGCGGGTAGCGCAGGCCGCCGTGGTAGTCGATGTCGACGGTGCGGTAGCGGTCGCCGGCCTTGATCAGGAGACTGATCGGCGGCCCGCCCTTCTTGGCCTCGGTGATCGTTTCCTTCAGCCGGTCGGAATCATAAGCGATGCCGTTGACGGCGATCAGCTTGCCGCCGACCGCGAGGCCGGCCTTGAACGCCGGGCCGCCCCATTGCACCGCGGTGATGTCGGCTTCCCGGCCGAGCGCCAGGCCGAGCGAATAGGTGAGGTCGGTCATCTTGCGGCGCGCCTCGGCCGACTTGAAATAGTCGGTGGGGGTCTCCGTGTAGACCAGCTTCCAGCCGCCGCGGGCCAGGCCGTCGAGCGGCGGCTTGGGGGCCACTTCGTTGATCCGCTCGTTGAGGAACCTCGCCCAGTCGTAGGGCTCGACCTTGTTGAGCGCGGCGACCACGTCATCGAAGGTGTAGGTGACCGGCGTCCAGCTGCCGTTCTCCACGCCGAAGAAGCTCTTGGCGAAGTCGTCGAGGGAGCGTTTGCCGCCGGACTTCTCGCGGATCAGGGTGTCGGCGTCGAGCCAGACGAGCTGGCCTTCGGAATAATAGTCCTCGCTGCGCTGGAAGCTCACCCAGGGGATCGGCCGGCGCGAGGCGATCACCGGATCGTCGGTGGTGTCTTCGACCGGGCGCCATTCGCGGCCGATGCGGCTGGCGTAGGTCGCGGCGGTGGCGGCCAGAGCGTCCAGCGACTCCTGCTTGGAGAGCAGCCCAGAACGGCCGGAGAGCACGAAGCCCCAGTATTGCGTCTGGCCCTCGTAGACCCAGAGCAGCGAGCCGCGCATCGGTACGTTGAAGTTCGGCGTCCAGAGGTCGGCCGGCCGGCGGAACTTGCCGTTCCAGGAGTGGGTGTATTCGTGGGGCAGGAGGTCTCGCGCCGACGGGGTCTTCGTCCAGCTGGTGAAGTAGTCGGGGATGGTGCCGTCCTCGCTGGAGCGATGGTGCTCCAGACCGGAGCCGCCCATGCGGTCGGAGAGCGAGAACAGGAAGTCGTAGTGATTGTAGTGGTGCGAGCCGTAGAGCTTGTAGGCCTGCTGCACGAGCGCCTTGTGCTTCTCGACCTGGTCGGGCGTGGCGTCGAGTAGTTCGGGCCGGTCGGCGATGACGTCCAGGCGCACGGGCGCCGGGCCGCCCGGATCGAGCTCGATCTGCCGGGCGTAGCGTCCGGCGATCATCGGCGAGTCGGCGAGGGTGTCGAAGTCGACGGCCTTGAACCGGGTGACGCCGCCCTCGACGCCGGCGGTCTCCAGGGCCGAGAAGTTGGTCCAGCCTTCGGGGAAGCGGACGCTGGGTTCGATCTGGATGCGGCGCGCGAAATGGCCGGCCGGATACATGGCCAGCGAGATCCACTGCAGGCTGAGCATCTCCGGCGTCATGACGATCCGTCCCTGGTCGCCGGTGGTGGCGGAGAGGAAGTCGAAGTCGATGTCGATGCTGGTCGCACCCTGCGGCACGTCGATGTGGAAGGCGAAGACCTCCACCGGATCGCGCATCCAGGGGATCACCTTGCCGTCGGCGTGGAACACCACGCCGCCGATGTTCTTCATCGGGCCGTTGGCCGCGTGGTTGCCGGGCAGCCATTGCGGATAGAGCACGGTCATCGGCCCGGCCTTGGCGACCGGGATCGTCTCGTGGACGCGGAAAATGTGGCGGTCGGTGTCGGTGGCGTCGACCGTGACCTTCAGGAGGCCGGGGTAGGGCAGGTCCTGCGGCGCCTCGGTCCTGGGCGGCATGGGAAAGGGCTGGGGTCCCGGCGAAGTCTGGGCGGCCGCGGAGCCGGCAAGGCAGAGGACGGCGGCGCAGGCGAAGAGGGCTGGCTTCAACGGAGATGACCTCGAACGGGGGCGGTTTTCCCGTTGTAGGGCCTCATCGGCGCAAAGCTCAACCGTCAGATGACGGATCGCCGTTCGGTTTGGGCGTCGGCGGTTCGCCGGTCTCGTCACCGCCCTTGACCTGTTCTTCGCTCGCCTCGATCAGCGCCTTCTGCGGCGGATCGAAAGCCGGGCCCAGGCCCAGCATCATCGACGCCAGCGCAACGCCGCCCTTGATGCTGCGGCCATGCCGCCGGCCGAGCCAGGCCACGAGCGGGGCCAGCGCCAGGAACGCCGCGAACGCCAGAAGAGTGCCGAGCCAGCCGGGCATACGGTCAAGGTGGGTGCCTGACCCCAAAAGAAAAGGGCCGCGGATTGCGCCGCGGCCCTGGTCTTCGGTCAGCTTTCGCCGGTTAGCACTTGAAGTACATGTCGAATTCGACCGGGTGGGGGTGCAGCGCCAGGCGCATGACCTCCTCCATCTTCAGCTCGATATAGGCGTCGATGAAGTCATCATCCATGACGCCGCCCTTCTTGAGGAAGGCGCGGTCCTTGTCGAGGTTGTCGAGGGCTTCCTTGAGCGAGCCGCAGACCTCCGGGACCTTCTTCTGCTCGCGCGGCGGCAGGTCGTAGAGGTTCTTGTCCATGGCCGGACCGGGATCGATCTTGTTCTCGATGCCGTCGAGGCCGGCCATCAAGAGGGCCACGAAGGTCAGGTAGGGGTTGCCCATGGGATCGGGGAAACGCGCCTCGATGCGCTTGCCCTTGGGGCTGTCCACGTGCGGGATGCGGATAGAGGCCGAGCGGTTGCGGGCCGAATAGGCCAGCTTCACCGGGGCTTCGTAGCCGGGCACCAGGCGCTTGTAGGAATTGGTCGTCGAGTTCGAGAAGGCATTGATCGCCTTGGCGTGCTTGATGATGCCGCCGATGTACCAGAGGCACATGTCCGACAGGCCCGCGTACTTGTCGCCGGCGAAGAGCGGCTTGCCGGACTTCCAGATCGACTGGTGGACGTGCATGCCCGAGCCGTTGTCGGCGAACATCGGCTTG
>NZ_JBEPUO010000033.1:0-33694 GCF_041691455.1 Phenylobacterium sp.
GCTACTGCATCTACGCCGGCTGGATGCTGGCGGCGGCCATGGACGTGATCTTCGCCGCCGAGGACGCCGAGTTCCTGGCCGGCATGGTCGAATATATGTCGATCCCCTGGGACATCGGCATCCGGCGCGCCAAGGAGCTGATCTTCGAGAGCCGCTTCATCCCGGCGGCCGAAGCCGCCCAATACGGTCTGGTGAACCGGGTGCTGCCCAAGGCGGATCTGGAGCGCGAAACCTTCGCCTGGGCCGCGCGCGTGGCGCAGAACAGCCCCGAGGTCCTGCGGATAGGCAAGATCCAGATGAACAAGGCCCAGGACGCCCAGGGCTTCAGCCAGGCCGTGGAGGACTCGCTCGGCGACTATGTCGCGATGATGAACCAGCCCGGCGTCGACCTGCGCATGGAGGGGGAGAACCGGCTGCTGGCGGTCGACCTGGCGGTGCGCGGCAAGCGCGGCCAGCGGGCGGGCGCCTAGCTAGAGCGCCTTTTCGATCGCGCCGGTGATTTCCGGGGCCTCGGGCTCGGTGCGCGGTCCAAAGGCCTGCAGGGCCTCGCCGTGCTTGCCGATCAGGATCTTGTGGAAATTCCACACCGGAACGGCGGGCTCGCCCAGCTGGCTCTCAGCCCACTTGTAGAAGGGGTGCGCGCCCTCGCCCTTGACGTCGACCTTGGAGGTCAGCGGAAAGTCGACGTTGAAGCGGGTCTCGCAGAAATCCTTGATCTCGGCTTCGGTCCCCGGCTCCTGGCCGGCGAACTGGTTGCAGGGCACGCCCAGCACGATCAGGCCCTTGTCCCGGTAGTCCGAGTAGAGCTTTTCCAGCCCGTCGTACTGCGGCGTCAGTCCGCAGGCGGAGGCGGTGTTCACCACCAGCACGACCTTGTCCTTGAAGCTGGTCAGCGGCAGCGCCGCGCCTTCGATGGTCTTGAACTCGTAGTCATAGGCGCTGCTCATGGGGTCGCTCCGGAAACTGTCGGCAGACGCTAGCGCCTTCATTCCTATTCCGCGAGCGCCTGCTCGATGGCCAGCGCCAGGTCGAGCGCGCGGATCGCCTCGTCGGCGGTGACGATCGGTCGGGGCGCCTCGCCGCGCACTGCCTTCAGGAAGCCCTCGACGCTGGCGCCCAGGGGATCGCGTCCCGCCGGCGTGTCGGCGAACTCGGCGTTCAGGGCGAACGGCGTGGTGTTGCGGAAGGTCCTGGCCATGAAGTCGATCTCGACCTCGCCGGAGGGATAGACCACCCGCATCGTCCGTTTGCGCTCGGGCGCCTGGCGCGAGACGTCGAAGATCGCCGTGAAGCCGTCCTCGAAACTGACCTCGGCGCGGGCCAGGTCCCAAACGCCGTCGTCGCTCAGCCGCCCCTCGCCTTCCGCGGTCAAGGGGTCGGCCGCGGAGATCGCCAGCGCCAGGTCGATATCGTGGACCATCAGATCGAGCACGGCGGAGACGTCACGGCTGCGGTCGGACGGCGGCCCGTGGCGCAGCGCCTCCAGCAACAGCGGCTGTTCGGGCACGTCCAGCAGCCCCATGGCCCGGAACACCACGCGCTCCTGATGCCCGCAGGCGACCGTCAGGCCCTTGGCGGCGGCCGCGGCGCGGACCTTCTCGCCGTCGGCGACGCTCGTGGCGATGGGCTTCTCGATATAGACCGGCTTGCCGGCCGCCAGGGCGGCGAGCGCGTGTTCCGCGTGGAAGGTCGCGGGCGAGGCCACGGTGACGACATCCACGGCCTCGAGGAATTCCGCCATGTCCGTGAAACCCCGCCCGCCCAGCGGCATTGCGACCTGCGCGGCGCGGTCGGGATGGGTGTCGAGGACGGCGGAAAGGACGCTTCCGGGCAGGGTCGCGTACTGGCGCGCATGATAGCCGCCGAACACGCCCGCGCCGATGACGCCACCCCGCAGGGACTCAGCCATGGAAAGCTCCGAATAGGGTCCGCCGCCTATCAGGTCATCGCCCTCGACGCCACCCGCTCGCCTAAGCTAAACAAGTGTTTGAACGGGCCCGCACGAGCCCGAAGGAGCTGAAGCGCCATGACCACCGTCCGCGAAATCCGCCTGAAGAGCCGCCCCTCCGGCCTGCCCACCGCCGGCAACTTCGAAATGGCCAGCGTCGAGCTGCCCGCGCCGGCCGCCGGCGAGGTGCAGGTCAAGAACCTCTGGATGACGGTCGACCCCTACATGCGCGGCCGCATGAACGACGTGAAGAGCTACGCCCCGCCCTTCCAGCTGGGCAAGGCGCTGGACGGCGGGGCGATCGGCGAGGTGACCGTGTCCAACGATCCGGCGCTGAAGGCCGGCGACCTCGTGCAGTCGGGCTTCGGCTGGCGCGAGGGGTTCAACGCACCCGCCGCGGCGCTGCAGAAGCTCGACCCGCGCGGCCTGCCCGTATCGGCCTTCCTGGGCGCCGCCGGCATGCCCGGACTGACCGCCTATGCGGGCCTTTTGAAGATCGCCGCCCTGAAGGACGGCGACGTGGTGTTCGTCTCCGGCGCGGCCGGCGCGGTGGGCTCGATGGTCTGCCAGATCGCCAAGGCCAGGGGCCACGTCGTCATCGGCTCGGCCGGCGGTGCGGACAAGGTCGCCTACCTGAAGGAGATCGGGGTCGACCACGTGATCGACTACAAGGCCGAGACGGATCTGAACGCCGCGCTGGCGGCCGCGGCGCCCGGCGGCATCGACGTCTATTTCGACAATGTCGGCGGCGATCACCTGGAGGCGGCGCTGAACAACGCCAAGCTCTTCGCCCGCTTCGCGATCTGCGGGATGATCTCGATCTACAACGCCACCAAGCCCGAGCCGGGCCCTTCGAACCTCGCCCAGCTGATAGGACGCAACATCCGCATGGAAGGCTTCATCGTCTCCCATCATTTCGGGATGATGCCGCAGTACATAGCCGACCTGTCGAAATGGGTGGCCGAGGGCAAGGTGACCTGGAAGGAGACGGTCTTCGAAGGGATCGAGAAGGCGCCGGACGCCTTCATCGGCCTCTTCAAGGGCGAGAACCTCGGCAAGATGCTGGTGAAACTGGGCTGAGCCCTGCCATTGGCGCGTCACGGTCTAGGGTCTAGAACCGCTCGTCCACCGAACCGGAGCCTGCCGTGCCGCGCCTCTTCAGCGCCTATGTGATTGTCGACTGGAGCGCGGCCTCCAAGCCCACCACCGGGGCGGACTCCGTCTGGATCGGCGTGCTGAAGCGCGACGTGCGCTTCCGCCTGGCCTTCGAGGCGTTCAACGAAGCCACGCGGACGACGGCGGAGGCGCGGCTCAACACGATACTCGGCGACCTCAAGAAGCGTTCCGAGCGCGCCCTGGTGGGCTTCGACTTCCCGCTGGGCTTCCCGCGCGGGTTCGCCGAGGTGCTGAAGCTGAAGGGCGAACCCTGGCGCGCGGCCTGGGACGAGCTCGGCAAGCGGGTTGTCGACAAGCCCACCAACGTCAACAACCGCTTCAATGTGGCCGCGCAGCTCAACCGGCTCCTGACGGGCGAGGCCTTCCCCTTCTGGGGCGCGCCGCCCAAGGACGTGCAGACCACCCTGACCGCCACCAAGCTGCGGTCGCACGGCCCGGACGACCTGCCCGAGCTTCGCCATGCCGAGCTCGCGGCCAAGGGCGCGTCCCCGATCTGGAAGACCTATTACAACGGCTCCGTCGGCGGCCAGGCGATCATGGGCATCCCGGTCGCGCGCCGCCTGAAGATCGCGCGCGGCGAGGCGGCGAAGGTCTGGCCGTTCGAGACCGGCTTCAAGTCCCTGACGGAAGCCGACCTGGCCGGCGTCGACGTGGTGTTGGCCGAAGTCTATCCGTCGCTGGTCAAGCCGCTGGGCGCGGTGGGCGAGATCAAGGACCTGATGCAGGTGCGCACGCTCGCGGAACACTTCGCCCGGCTGGACGAGGCCAACAAGCTGGGCGCGCTCTTCGGTCCGCCGAAGGGTACGGCGGCGGACGTCGTGCTCGACGCCGAGCGTGAAGAAGGCTGGATTCTGGGCGCGGGCTAGCCCCTGCGGCTGAGCATCCAGAATCGCGCCAGCAACAGGCCGCCCGAGACGAAGCTGGCGATCACGATCGCCCAGACCATGCCGATGATCCCCATGTGCCGGGGGATCGCCAGCCACCAGGCAAGCGGCATCATGACCACGATATAGCTGGTCAGGTGGGTGATGGTCGGCATCCAGACGTCGCCGCGCGCCCGAAGCGCCTGGGCGGTCACCACCTGCAGGGAGTCCGGGAAGTACATCAGGGCGGAGAGCGCCAGCGCCGGGATCGCCATGACCAGCGTCAGCCGGTTCTCCGTATAGGCGCTGGCGATCAGGGCGGCGTTCGGCCAGACGGCGAACGAGACCAGCAGGCCGAAGACGCCGGTGACGCCAAAGGCGACCAGGCCCGCGCGGATCACACCCACAGGATCGCGCGCGCCATAGGCCCGGCCGACCCGCACGGCCGCGCCCGTCGACAATCCGAGGGGGACCATGAAGACGATGGCCGCGACGTTGAGCACGATCGTCCAGGCCGCGACCGCCAGGCCGCCGATCCAGCCGGCGATGATGTTCATGCTGGCGAAGGCGGCGACCTCGAAGAAGTTGGACGCGCCGGCTCCAAAGCCGATCCGCCGCTGCTCGGCCTCCGCCGAGCGGTTGCGCTCGGGCTTGTCGAAGACGCCGAGCGCGCGGGCTTCGGGCATCAGCGCGATGTAGCCCAGCATGGCGAAGGCCAGGAAGGTCCGCGCGCCGGTGGTGGCCCAGGCGCCGCCCATGGCGCCCAGCGCCGGAAGGCCGAAGGTCCCGGGCACCAGCAGGAGGTCGAAGCCCAGGTTGATGGCGTTGGCGATCCACATGGCCCAGGCGCCGGGACCGGGCCGCGACAGGCCCTCCATCCAGAAGCTGGCGCTGACGCTCAGCGCATAGCCGGGCAGCGACAGGCAGAAGACCAGCAGGACCCGGCTCGCCCCGTCCGCCAGGCTCTTCTCCAGGCCGATGGCGTGCAGGAACACCGGCCCGCCGATCGCCAGGACACCCGCCGAGATCGCGCCGATCCACAGGCTGTAGACGAGCCCTCGGCGCAGCACGGCGCCGGTCTCGTGCCGCCGCCCCTCGCCGATCGCCCGCGCGGTCATCACCTGGACGCCGGAGAGCAAGCCGATCGCCATGGTCACCACCACGCTGGTCGGGGCCCAGCCGAGGGCGTGGTAGCCGAGCTGGGTCGCCGAATAGCGCCCGACCACGATGGCGTCCGACAGGCCCATGGCCATGATGCCCAGGCGTGAGATCACCACCGGCCAGGAGAGCTTCAGGAGCGCGGCCAGTTCGGTGCGGACAGGACGGGGACGCCCTCCCGCGACGGAGGACGCCTGGGCCGGATGAGGGTCCATGACGGTGGCGCCTAGTTTTCAAAGAGGGGCGGACACTGGCGCAGGCGGCCCGCGCGGGCAAGCTAAGCTTCAGCCGTCCTTCGCGACTGACATGCGGCGTGACGCGGAAGGCACATCCGGATCACGGCGTTCGCCGTATATTGTCATGGACCCTGGGGAGGCGCCGAATGGCCAAGATCGTCGAGCGACGCATCTGCGCGGAGATGGACGGCGGCTTCGTCGTCTTCCTGATCGGGATGCGGGTGAACAAGCCCTGGAAATTCTGGAAGTGGCTGCCGGTGGCGGCCGCCATGCCGAGGATGCTGATCGAGCTGGGCAAGCAGCCCGAGCTCGGCCTGCTGCACGCTGAAAACCAGTTCAGCTTCCCGAACGTGACCGTGACCCAATACTGGAAGAGCTTTGAGGCGCTGGAGGCCTACGCCAAGGCGCGCGACAAGGCCCACCTGCCCGCCTGGCAGGCCTTCAACAAGGCGATCTCGTCGAACGGCGACGTCGGCATCTGGCGCGAGACCTACGTCATCGAGCCCGGCAAGTACGAGAACATCTACAACAACATGCCGCCCTACGGCCTGGGCGCCATCGGCCGGATCGTCGACGCCGTCGGCGCCCGCCAGGCGGCCCGCCAACGGGTGAAGGGCAAGGTCGCGGCCTAGGGACGCTCGCCCCCGAGGATCTTGCTCATATCGAGCCGGATCGCCCCGTCGCCGACATCCTCTTCGCCGTCGATCGCGTAGCCGAGCCTCAGGTAGAGCGTCACGTTCTCGGTGAACCGCTTGTTCGTGTAGAGGCGGATGCGTCGATAGCCGAGCGAGCGCGCCAGGCCGTCGGCATGAGCCATCAGCTTCGACCCCAGGCCCCGTCCCTGGAAACCCGGCGACACGGCGACGTTCTCGATGAGCAGCTGATCGCCCTCGTCGATCGTCTCGATCAGGGCGACCAGGACGCCGTCAAGGTAGAGCAGGTCAAACCGGTGGTCGCGAACCGCCGCGTCGTAGTCGGCGCCCATGGGCCTGGGTTCGCGGCCGATCACCGGGACCCATTTGGCGTAGGCCTCGCGGGTCAGGCGGCGAATGGCGGCGGCGTCCGCCGGGCCGGCCTGCCGAAGCTCCATGGTTTCCGGCATGAGCAGCCGTCAGGCCCCGCCCGCCGCGGCCTTCGCTGCATCGATCCGGTCGTCCTTCAGCTTCTCGGCCACCAGGAAGGCCAGCTCCAGCGCCTGTTCGCCGTTGAGGCGCGGGTCGCAGTGGGTGTGGTAGCGGTCGGCGAGGTCGCCCTCGCTGACTTCGCGGGCCCCGCCGGTGCATTCGGTGACGTTCTGGCCGGTCATCTCCAGGTGCACGCCGCCCGGATGCACGCCCTCGGCCTTGCAGATCTCCACGAAGCTTTTGACCTCGGAGAGGATGCGGTCGAAGGGGCGGGTCTTGTAGCCATTGTTGGCGGTCAGCGTGTTGCCGTGCATCGGGTCGATGGCCCAGACCACCGACTTGCCGGCCGCCTTGGTGGCGCGCAGCAGGGCCGGCAGGCGCTTTTCGATCTTGTCGAAGCCGAAGCGGCCGTAGAGTGTCAGGCGGCCGGGCTCGTTCGCGGGGCTGAGCGCATCGGCGAGGCGCAGCAGCTCGTCGGGCTCCATCGTCGGGCCGCACTTCACCCCGATCGGGTTCTTGATCCCCTTGAAGAACTCCACGTGCGCGCCGTCCAGGTCGCGGGTGCGCTCACCGATCCACACCAGGTGGGCGGAGGTGTCGTACCACTGGCCCGAGGTGCTATCGATCCGGGTCATGGCTTCTTCGAGGTTGAGCAGCAGCGCCTCGTGGCTGGTGAAGAATTCCACCTGGTGCAGGGCCGGCTGGCTCTCGGGCGTGACACCGATCGCCTCCATGAACATCAGGGTCTCGCTGATCTTCTCGGCGACCTCGCGGTAGCGCGCGCCCTGCGGGCTGTCGGCCACGAAGCCCAGCGTCCAGCGGTGGATGTTGTGCAAGTCCGCGTAACCGCCGGTGGCGAAGGCGCGCAGCAGGTTCAGCGTCGAGGCCGACTGGCCGTAGGCCTGGATCAGGCGCTGCGGGTCCGGCGTGCGGGTCTCCGCCTCGAACTCCATGCCGTTGATGATGTCGCCGCGGTAGGACGGCAGCGTCACCCCGCCGAGGGTATCGGTGGGCGCCGAGCGGGGCTTGGCGAACTGGCCGGCCATGCGGCCCACCTTCACCACCGGCTTGCCGCCGGCGAAGGTCAGCACCACCGCCATCTGCAGGATCAGGCGGAAGGTGTCGCGGATGTTGTCGGCGTGGAACTCCTTGAAGCTCTCGGCGCAGTCGCCGCCCTGCAGCAGGAAGGCGCGGCCTTCGGAGACGTCGGCCAGCAGGCTCTTCAGGCGGCGCGCCTCGCCGGCGAACACCAGGGGGGGCATGCCGCGCAGGGTCTGCTCGACCTTGGCGAGGGCGGCTTCGTCCGGATAGTCCGTCGGCATGTGCCGGGCGGGCTTCGCGCGCCAGGACGCCGGCGTCCACTGTTCGGTCATCGCTCCAACTCCACGCCCCGGCCCCACATCCCGAGCTGAGCCGGGCGGGCGAAACCGCGCCTTTTACTCCGACAAGCGGGGCGAGGTCGATGGCTGGTGAAGGCCGGCCAGGACGACGATCAGCGCGCCCAGCGCCACCCACCAGTCCTGCCAGATGCCGAAGTTGATGAATCCGAACACCAGATAGACCGCCGCGCAGGCCGCGGCCGCGGCGACCGCCAGGTCGCCCCTGGGCCGTGAAAGCCGCAACAGGGTCACCGCCCAGAAGGCGGCCGCGGCGATCGCGCCGACGCCGCCAAGCTCCAGCCAGACCTGCAGCGAGCCGTTGTGCGGATGCAGGTCGATGCCCGGCGCGAACATCCGGCTGGCGTCCAGCCCCCAGCCCCGCAAGGGGTGCAGCCGGATCCAGTCTATGGCGTGGCTCCAGTAGCCCAGGCGCATGGCGTAGGACTGCGGGACGGCGCGCTGGAGGGCGGCGTAGTCGGTGAAATGCCGGACGGCCCAGACGACGGCCGGCGCGCCCAGCCACAGCGCCGCCGCGGCGACGGCGATCAGCTTCGGAGCGACGGAGGGCCAGCGCCAGACGGCCAGCGCGACCAGCGGCGCCACGACCAGCGCGATGACCGGCGCATCGGACCCGAAGGCCAGGGCCGCGCTCCCCGCCCCCACCACCATCACCAGGCCCATCCCAGGCCGCAGCCGGCGCGGGCCGCCCAGGACCACCAGCGGCAGGAGCGCGGTCATCACGAAGGTCGCGTGGCCGAGCTTCGCCTCGGCGATGTCCTGGCGCATCGGTGCATAGGCAACGTTGCGCAGGTGCTGGTAGAGCGCGCCGCCGGTGATCGTCTCGGCGATCAGGATCACCGCGAAGGCGGTCAGCCCCCAGGCGAGCACGGCGAGCGCAAGGCGCTGCAGACGAGGATCCGCCCGGCGCGCGCCGGAGATGAGGCTCCAGTAGAGCGGCAGCTGGGCGGCGAGCTTGAGGATCGTGTTGTTGTCCGGGCGGCTCGGATGGAACGGACTCCAGATGGTCGACACCGCCGCCCAGATCAGGGCCGCGAACAGCACGATCAGGCCGGGCCGGTCGTCGTCCTCGATCCGGATCGCCGGAAGGGTCAGGAGGCCGCCCAGGGCGACCAGGGCCGCGAAGCCCTTCGGCGCCAGCCAGGCGAAGAGCGGCGTCGCCGCGCAGACCGCGATCAGCACCCAGCCGCACCAGACGCCCAGCCGGTCCCGCGATGCGCCGCCCGCGAGGCCCGTGGTCATGCCACCTGGCCCAGGCCCATCGGCACATACTTCTCACGCATGGTCACCAGCTCCTCGGCCAGCGTCGGGTGGACCGCGCAGGTGGCGTCCCACTGGGTCTTGGTGACCCCCATCTTGATCGCGATGGCGGCCATCTGGATCATCTCCGGCGCATCGGGGCCAACCACGTGGCAGCCCAGCACGCGCTCCGTCGCGCAGTCGACGACCAGCTTCAGGAGCGAGCGCTCGTCGCCGCCGAAGGCGTATTTCATGGGCTTCAACCGGGCCAGATAGATGTCGACCTTGCCGTATTGCTTGCGCGCGTCGGCCTCGGCCAGCCCCACCGACCCGATCGGCGGCTGCGAGAAGACCGCGGAGGCCACCAGCTCGTGGTCGAACTTCGTCGGCTTGTCGTAGAACACCGTCTGGGCGAAGGCCTGGCCCTCGCGGATCGCCACGGGCGTGAGGTTGATCCGGTCGGTGACGTCGCCGACGGCCCAGATGTTCTCAACGTTGGTGCGGGAGTAGTCGTCAACGGCGACCGCGCCCTTGTCGGTCAGCTTCACGCCGGCGTTCTCCAGGCCGAGGCCTTCCACGTAGGGCTCGCGGCCGACCGCGAACATCACGACGTCGCTTTCCCGCTCATGGCCGTCGCTGAAGCGGTTCAGGAGGCCGCCCGAGGTCTTCTCGATCGCCGTATGCTGGGCGCCGAGGACCACGGTGATCCCGCGCTTCTCGAGTTCTTCCGCCACATGGCTGCGCACGTCGTCGTCGAAGCCGCGCAGCAGGTTGGGTCCGCGGTGGATAAGGGTGGTCTCGACGCCCAGGCCGTTGAAGATGCCCGCGAACTCGACCGCGATGTAGCCGCCGCCGGCGATCACGATGCGCTTGGGCAGCTGCGGCAGGTGGAAGGCCTCGTTGGAGCTGATGACGTGCTCGATCCCCGGCAGGTCGGCCGGCATCCAAGGCCGCCCGCCCGTGGCGATCAGGATCTTGTCGGCCGTGTGCGTCCCCTGGCCGGTGACCTCGACGGTGTGGGCGTCGACGATCCGCGCCTTGCCGTGCGCCAGTTCGGCGCCCGCGTTCTGCAGGTTGCGGACATAGACGCCGGAGAGCCTGGCGATCTCCTTGTCCTTCTCGGCCAGGAAGGTCGGCCAATCGAAGGACGCGCCCTCGATGGTCCAGCCATAGTCCTTGGCGGTCTTGAAATGATGCGCGAATTCCGCGGCATAGACCATGAACTTCTTCGGAACGCAGCCGCGGATGACGCAGGTGCCGCCGACGCGGTGCTCCTCGGCCACGGCGACCTTGGCGCCGGACATCGCGGCCAGCCTGGCCGCGCGCACGCCGGCCGAACCCGCGCCGATCACAAAGAGGTCGTACTCGTATTGGGCCACCAGGGCCTCCTTCGTCTTCTAGGGCTCTAGCGACGTCACGCCCGCCGCGCCGCCGATCAAGGCCTGGTCGGCCAGGTCGAGGAAAAGGCCGTGCTCCACGACCCCGGTGACGCTCTTCAGCGCGAACGCCAGCGCCGCCGGCTCCTCGATCCGCCCGCAGGCTGCGTCATAGATGAGGTTGCCGCTGTCGGTTCGCACGGGTTGGCCGTCCTTCATGCGCAGCCGCGGCGCGGCGCCGATGTCGCATTCGCTGAGCGCGTCGCAGATGCGCAGCGCCGTGATCTTGTGGCCGAACGCCACGACCTCGATCGGCAATGGGAATTTCCCGAGCATTGTCACTGGCTTGGCGGCGTCGGCTATGACGATGCAGCGGCGCGAGGCCTCCCACACCAGCTTCTCTCTCAGCAGCGCCCCGCCGGCCCCCTTGATCAGCGAGAGTCCGGGACCGATCTCGTCGGCGCCGTCGACGGTGAGGTCGATCGGCTTGGTCTCACCCAGCTCGGCGACCTTCAGGCCGAGGCTCGCCGCGAGTTCCGCCGTCGCCACCGACGTCGCCACGCAGGTCAGGTCGAGGCCGCGCGCCGCCAGCGCCTTGACGAACCAGACCGCCGTCGAGCCGGTGCCCAGGCCCACGACCATGCCGTCCTCGACCAGCGCCGCGGCGGCCTCGCCCGCCGCTCGTTTCTGAGCCTCGGCGTCGCTCACGCCTTGCCCTTCCTGGCCGCGCGCTCGGCCAGCTTGCGTTCCCGGAAGCGGGCCGCCCAGCCGGCCTTCTCCACCTGGTTCGGGCGCGCCACCGCCAGCGCGTCGGCCGCCACCGCCCGGGTGATCACCGAACCCGAGCCGGTATAGGCCCCCGGCCCGATCGTCACCGGCGCCACCAGCGAATTGTTCGACCCGATGAAGGCTCCCTCACCCACATGGGTCTCCCATTTGTCGAAGCCGTCGTAGTTGCAGAAGATCGTGCCGGCCCCGAGGTTCGCGCCGGCCCCCACCGTGCCGTCGCCCAGATAGCTCAGGTGGTTGGCCTTGGCGCCCTTGCCGACGGTGACCTTCTTCACCTCGACGAAATTGCCGATGTGGGCGTCCTCGCCGATGTCGGCGCCGGGCCGCAGGCGCGCGTAGGGGCCGACGATCGCGCCAGCCCGCACGACGGCGCCTTCCAGGTGGCTGAAGGCGCGGATGGTCACCCCGGTCTCTACCGTGACGCCCGGCGCGAAGACCACGAACTGCTCGATGGCCGCGCCGGGCGCGAGCTGAGTGTCCCAGGCGAAGTGCACGGTCTCCGGCGCAAGCATGGCCACACCCTCGGCCAGGAAGTGGGCGCGCCGGCGCTGCTGGAAGATCGCCTCGGCCTGCGAGAGCTGCATTGGCGTGTCGCAGCCCATAACCGCGCTTTCCGGGGCGATGGAGGCCTTGACCATCGCCTCGTCGGCGGCGGCCAGGGCGACGATCTCGGTGAGGTAGTATTCGCCCTTGGCGTTCTTGTTGCCGGTGCGGTCGAGCCAGCCGAACAGCCGCCCCTTCTCCGCGCAGAGCATGCCGGCGTAGCAGACCCTCACCGCCAGCTCCTCGGCGGTCGCCTCCTTCGGCTCGACGATGCGGATCACGTGGCCGTCCGCCCCGCGGATCATCCGGCCATAGAGCAGCGCGTCGTGCGGTTCGAAGCCGAGCAGCGCTAGCGCCACCTTGTCGCCTCGCAACGCGAACAGCGGATCGAGATCGTGCGGCGCGAGCAGCGGGCAGTCGCCATTGGTCACCAGCACGTCGCCTTCGAAGTCGGCCAGGGCCTCGCGGGCGGCCATCACCGCATGGCCGGTGCCGAGCGGCGGGTCCTGGACAGCGATCGCCCCCTCCCCCAGCCGGCTCGCCACCAGGTCACGGACCGTGGACGGTCCGGCGCCGACCACCACCACGATCCGCTCGCAGCCGGTGGCCTCCACGGTGTCGATCACCCGGTCCAGCAGGGTGCGGCCGCCCACCTTGTGCAGCACTTTGGGCAGCGGCGACTTCATCCGCGTGCCCTGGCCGGCGGCGAGGATTACGGCGGCGCGGGCTGTCATATTGGGCGTCCCCGGTTGCGAGTCATCGAAAGTCTGCGGGAGGCTTACCAAGCCTTGGCGCCGGGGGCGAGAACCGGCTAGCGTCCGGCGTCTTCGGGGAGCTCTTCATGAAAATGCGTACCGGCCTTGCCGCCCTTCTGTCCGCCTGCGCCATCGGCGCCGTCAGCACGGCCTGGGCCGCCACCCCACCGCCGATGGACTCAAAGGCGCTGGAGGCCAAGTTCGACGCCCAGATCGATCCGGCGGAAATGGGCGGCTGGCTGAAGCTGCTCGCCGCCGAGCCGAACCACGTGGGCTCCGTCCACGACAAGACCAACGCCGAATGGATCGCCGCCCAGCTGAAATCCTGGGGTTGGGAGTCGAAGATCGAGACCTTCGACGTCCTCTATCCCACCCCGATCAGCGTCAATCTCGAACTGGTCGGCGGGCCCGGCGCGCCGTTCAAGGCGACCCTGCAGGAGCCGCCGATCCCCGGCGATCCGGCGACCAACACCAAGGATGCGCTTCCCGCCTACGTCGCCTTCCAAGGCGACGGCGACGTCACCGCCCCGCTGGTCTACGTCAACTACGGCATGCCCGAGGACTATCTGGCGCTGGAGCGCATGGGGATCTCGGTGAAGGGCAAGATCGCCATCACCCGCTACGGCGGCGGCTGGCGCGGCCTGAAGCCCCTGCTGGCGCAGATGCATGGCGCGGTGGGCGCGATCATCTATTCCGATCCCAAGGACGACGGCTACGCGACGGACGACGTCTATCCGAAGGGCGCGGCGCGGCCGCCGCACGGCTTTCAGCGCGGCTCGGTCGCCGACATGCCGATCTATCCGGGCGATCCCCTGACGCCTGGCGTCGGCTCGACTGAGGACGCCAAGCGCCTGGATCGCAAGGACGCGGTGACCATCCTGAAGATCCCCTGCCTGCCGATCTCCTACGCCGACGCCCAGGTCCTGCTGGCCTCGCTCGACGGCCCGGTCGCGCCGGTCAACTTCCGCGGATCCCTGCCGATCACCTATCACATCGGCGGGTCGGCGGCCGGCGGCCAGGTCCACCTGGCGGTCAAGTCCGACTGGTCGCTGAAGACCCTCTATGACGTCGTCGGCACGCTGAAGGGCACGGAGGCGCCGAACGACTGGATCGTGCGCGGCAACCACCACGACGGCTGGGTGATGGGCGCATCCGACCCGCTGAGCGGCCAGGTCGCCCTACTGGCCGAGGCCAAGGCCTTCGGCGTCCTGATGAAGGGCGGCTGGAAGCCCAAGCGCACCATCGTCTACACGAGCTGGGACGGCGAGGAGCCGATGCTTCTGGGTTCGACGGAATGGGCCGAGACCCACGGCGCGGAGCTGAAGGCCAAGGGCGTCGTCTACATCAACTCCGACGGCAACGGCCGCGGCTTCTTCCGCGCAGAAGGCAGCCACGACTTCCAGCACTTCGTGAACCAGGTGGCGGCCGATGTGAAGGATCCCGAGACCGGCGTCTCGGTCGGCGAACGCGCGCGCGCGCGGTTGCAGGTCGTGGCCGCCGAGCCCGGCGCCAGCGAACAGGCCAAGGCCGCCGGCAAGGCCGTGTCGGACCCGTCCAAGGACATCCCGCTCGGTCCCTTGGGTTCCGGCTCGGACTACTCCGCCTTCCTGCAGCACCTGGGCCTGCCGTCGATCGACTTCGGCTATGGCGGCGAGGGCGAGAGCGGCGGGGTCTACCACTCGCTCTACGACGACTACGAGCATCACAGCCGCTTCGTGGATCCGGGCTTCGCCTATGACGCGGCGCTGGCCCGCACGGTGGGGCGCGCGGTCATGCGGCTGGCCGACACCGACCTGCCCGTACAGCGCTACGGCGACTTCGCCGACACCGTCTCGGGCTATCTGGACGAGGTGAAGAAGCTCGCCGACTCCCGGCGCGATGAGGCCAGGACCCAGGCGAAGCTGCTGGCCGGCAAGGCCTATGGGCTCGCCGCCGACCCGACCCATCCGCACGCCGACCCCGCGCCGCTCGCCCAGTCGCCGACGCTCGATTTCGCGGCGCTCGACGGGGCCGTGGGCAAGTTAAAGGCCAGCTCCCGGGCCTTCGACGCCGCCCTCGCCGCCAAGGGCCAGGGCCTCGCCAAGGCCCAGCGCGCGAAGCTCAACGCGGTGATCAAGCCGCTCGACCAGACGCTGCTGCGTCCGGAAGGCCTTCCCGGGCGGCCTTGGTACATGAACGTGGTCTATGCGCCCGGCCGCTTCACCGGCTACGGCGCCAAGACCCTGCCGGGCGTGCGAGAGGCGATCGAGGAGCGGCGGTTCGACGACGCCCAGAAGTATGTGGGCATCACCGCCCAGGCGCTCACCGACTATGCGGCGAACCTCGACAAGGCGACCGCGATCGTCAATGGCGGCTAGGACGAGGGCGGCCAGGCGCGGGGCGGCGCTGTCGGACGCCGTCGTCGCGTTCGACCTGGACGGCACCCTCGTCGACACCGCGCCCGACCTGGTCGGCACGCTGAACGTCATACTGGCCGAGGAAGGCCTGCGGCCGCTCGCCATGGCCCACGCCCGCGACCTCATCGGCCATGGCGCGCGGCGGCTTCTGGAGCGTGGCTTCCAGGCGGCCGGCGAGCCCCTGCCCGCCGAGCGCATGCCGGCGCTCTTCGACCGCTTCATCGCCCGCTACCTGGCCCACATCGCCGACGAGAGCCGGCCCTTCCCTGGCGTCGTGGACGCCCTGGAGGCGCTGCGGGCCGACGGCGCGCGCCTGGCCGTCTGCACCAACAAGCCGACAGGTCTCTCCAACAGCCTGCTCCGGGCGCTCGACCTCGCGCGGCTGTTCGACGCGGTCGTCGGTCCGGATGCCGCGCCGGCGGCCAAGCCCGACCCGCGCCATCTGGAGGCCGCCATCGCCGCCGCCGGCGGGACGCCAGACCGCGCGCTGATGGTCGGCGACGCCGCCACTGACGCCGGCGCCGCGCGCGCCGCGCGCGTTCCCCTGATCCTGGTCAGCTTCGGCTACACCGAGGTCCCGGCCCGCGACCTCGCCCCGGACGTCCTGATCGACCACTTCGCCGAGCTGCCGGACGCCGTCCAGCGCCTGCTGGGCGCTTGCGAGCCTTAAGCCCACGGGCTATACGCCCCATCCTTCGCGACCAGCGGATGCGTAGCTCAGCGGGAGAGCACCTCGTTCACACCGAGGGGGTCACAGGTTCAATCCCTGTCGCATCCACCATCGCCGTCGGAAGTCCCGGCGAACCGCCTTTCAAGCCATCGCATCGCTGGCGGAAACCGTCCGGGCGCGTCGCTTTGCCGACTCCTGCAACCGGGACGCGTATTAACCATATTCGCATCATAAGTTGCTAGAAAGACACAAATCGCTCTCTGCGACTCATGGGGAGGCGGACAGTTTTTGGTTAACAAGGATGTGGTTCTATGGCGCTGAGCGTCCATACGAACGAAGCGGCTCTTGTCGCGCTGCAGAATCTGAACAAGACGAGTTCGGACCTTGCGGATGTTCAGAACAGGATCAGCACTGGACTGGCGATCAACAACGCCAGAGACAACGCTTCGGTCTGGGCCATCGCCCAGGGGCAGCGCGCGGACATCGGATCGCTCGGCGCTGTGAAGATGAGCCTGGATCGGGCGACCTCGATCGCCGACGTCGCCTCGGCGGCGGGGTCCACCATCTCCGACCTGCTCGTGCAGATGAAGGAAAAGGTAGTGGCCGCGATGGACCCGTCGCTGGACACCGCGTCGCGCACGGCGCTCGATTCCGACTTCAAGTCGGTCCTGCGTCAGATCAGCCAGGTCGTGCAGAACGCCAACTTCGACGGCGCGAACATGCTCGACGGCAGCGTTCCGCAGATCAAGTTCATCGCCAACGCCGACGCCACCAGCTTCATCACCCTGTCGGCCCAGAACCTGTCGCTCGGCGGCGCCATCATCACCGTGCCTGCGACCGCCTCGCTCGGGACTATCACCCTGGCGACCGCGGTCCTGGCGCAGGTGACGGCCTCCATCAGCCAGACCAACCAGGCGCTGGGCAATCTCGGCTCCCAATCCAAGGCGCTCGCCAACGACGCTCAGTTCGTCTCGCAACTCACCGATCAGCTGACGGCCGGGGTCGGCAACCTGGTGGACGCCGACCTCGCCAAGGAGAGCGCGCTTCTGCAGGCCCTGAAGGTGCAGCAGCAACTTGGCGCCCAGTCGCTCTCCATCGCCAACCAGGCTCCGCAGGTCCTGCTGCAGCTCTTCAAATCGTCCTAGCGCCGCCGCAGATCCTGGGCCTCCATCCGCGATTTGAGCTGGTCGAAGCGGTCCTGGCCGAAGAAGGCCTCGCCGCCAAACACCATCATCGGCACGCCCCAGTGGCCGGCGGCGCGCTGGGCGACCTGGTTCTCCTCCACCACCGCGGCGAAGCGGCCGGGGTCGGCCTCGACCGCGGCCGCCATCTCGGCGAAGTCGAGGCCGGCGCGCTCGGCGGCCTGGGCCAGGTGGTCGCCCTCGTGCCAGCTGTCGACCTCGCCGCCCCAGATCGTGCGGCTGACCTCATCGAGGAACTGCAGCCCCCGGCCCCGCTGGACCGCCTCCACGCCCAGGTGGGTCAGCCGGTGGATGTGCGGCTGCTTCATGCCGTAGCCCTCCTCCGGCGATCGCTGCACCGGGTCGGGCCTCGGCCAGCGGAACGGCAAGCCCAGGAACTCCGCCTCGCGGAACACGTCGGTCATGAAATAGGACAGCCAGAGCGGATCCTGCTGCTCGAAGAACTCCGGCGTGCGCACGGCCAGCGGATAGACCGGCCGGACATGGCACTCCACGTCGTAGTCCCGCTGCAGCGCCGCGAGCCGGCCCGTCACCATGTAGGAATAGGGCGAGCGGAAGGACCAGTAGAGGTCGAAGCTGAGCGTCACGTCCCGCACCCCGCGAAATCTATTATTGTGACACAAGGTGTGCCATAAGTTTGCACGCAGCAAGGGGGGCGACATGGATTGGCGGAAGATCGGCGCGGCGGCAGTTGCGATCCTGGCGATCTGCGTCACCTCGGCGACTGCCCAGGCCCCCGCTGTCCCGGCCAGCTACGACGGCCTGAAGGTGGTCTTTTGCGGCACCTCGGGCCCGCTGCCGGTCAAGGACCGCGCCAAGGCCTGCACGGCGATCCAGGCGGGCGGTACGCTCTACCTGGTCGACATCGGCCCTGAGGCGACCGAGAACCTGCTGGCCTGGCGTATGCCGATGGCCGCGGCGCGGGCGGTTTTCGTCACCCATCTCCACTCCGACCACATCGGCGAGATCGGCGAGTTCAACATGCAAAGCTGGGTCGCCGGGCGCCCCGGACCGCTGATCCTCGTCGGACCGCCGGGCGTCGAACACCTGGCGGCGGGATTCAACGAAGCCTACGGCATCGACCACGGCTTCCGTAACGCCCACCATGAACATGGCGCCGTGAAGCTGCCGATCGCCGCGGGCCTCCTGAAAGCCCAGGTCGTGCCGCCACCCGCCTCGGGGACCACGGTCGTCTGGCGCGAGAACGGCCTTACGGTCACCGCCATCGTCGTCCACCACAATCCGGTCGCGCCGGCCTACGCCTACCGCTTCGACTACAGGGGCAGATCCGTCGTGGTCAGCGGCGATACCATCAAATGGCCGCCGCTCGCCGTCGCCGCCAAGGGCGCGGACGTGCTGATCCACGAGGCGCAGAATTCCGACATGACCAAGCAGCTCTCGCAAGGCCTGGCGATGATGGGCAATGAGCGGATGAGCTCGATCATGACCGACACGCTCAGCTACCATACCACCCCGGTCGAGGCGGCCGACATCGCCCGCGCGGCTGGCGTCAAGCGCCTGGTGCTCTCCCACCTCACCCAGGCCGGCCTGCCGATGTACAACCCCGAGACCTTCACCAGGGGCATGGACGCCGGCGGCCCGCTCGACTGGCGGCTCGCGCGCGACGGCATGACCATCGAGCTCCCGGCGGGAAGCGCCGAGATCAAGTTCGGGCAGTTCTAGCGGGTCAGCGCCAGCAGCTCAGCGCGGCGGACGAGGACGATCGCCAGGTCATAGGGGATGGCCAGGGCCTCACGCAGATACATCTTCGCCACGTAATAGGGCCGCGTGCCCTGGAACCCCGGGGCGGTGGGGCCGGCCCTGCCGCGGACGCCCAGCACCTCTAGCAGCATCCGGATCCTGGGGACGTGATAGCGGTCGCTGCAGATGACGGCCCCGTCGAGGCCGCGGCGGCGGACGAACCTGACGGTCGCAACCGCACTCTGCAGGGTGTCGAGGCTCTCTTCGTCGAGGACCAGGCGTTCGGCGGCGATCCCGTGGCTCAGCAGCCCTTCCCGAATGACCGAGGCCTCGGAGGGCCCCGCCGCACCGACGCCGCCCGAGCAGAGGATCGGCGCGTCCGGCCAGACCGCGGCGGCCTCAGCCCCATAGCCGATCCGGCGCCGCAGCGAGGGTGAGGGCCGCCCGTCGGCCTGGACGGCGGCGCCGAAGACAACGATGGCGGGACGATCCATGCCCGGAGCATGGGGCCGTCCGCGGTGAGCCGCTAGGCCTGCGGCGACGCGCCCTGGTTCATCGGCGGCTGGTGTTCTTCGATCAGGTCCGTCCGCTCGGCCTCGCGCACCGCGCGGGTCACATTGAGTCGCGTGAGCACGGCGGCTTCGCCATAGGCCGCCCGCGCCTTGTCGAGCGCCTCGCGCCAGGTCTGGTTGGCCAGATTGTCCGTCTCGCCGGCATAGACCACCGTCGGGCCCTCCTTGGTCATCTTGGCGATGACGAAATTGGCCCCCGCGGGCGGCAGGAAACGGGCCTCCTCGAGAGGCGTGTAGCGGTAGCGGGCGCCGGACTTGCCGGCGAGCTCGTACTGACGGGTCAATGAAACTCTCCACCCCGGGGCGACGCGATCTTCGGCTCCTGCGACGGGCCGCGTTTCATGCTGACTCCCGGGCTTGACCAAAAATAGGCCCAGCTTAGCCATGGGGGACCTTTCTGCGTTCGACGACCGCAAAGGGTCAGTATCGGAACAGCCTGCGCCGTAAGACGTTCGGGCGGTGCGCCACCTCTGTTAGGGTCACATCTCCAAAGGGAGCGCGACTCGAAAGTCGGCGATCCCGGCAAGGAGCCCGCGAAGACTGTGGAGAAGCCGGCGGAATTCAACATGCGGGGCGCTGGCGAGCGACCGACGGTCGCCCTTTCCGGCGACTGGACCGCCAATAACCTGGGCGACGCGCCGACGCGCCTCGCCCAGGCGGTGAAGGTGCGCGGCGACGTCGCCGTCGATATCCGCAAGGTCCGCCGGCTCGACACGGCCGGGGCCTACGCCGTGATTCGCGCTGTGGGCCACGACTACGACCTGAAGACCGTCCAGGCCCGCCCCGAGAGCGAACGCCTGCTCGAACTGGTAGGCGCCGCGGTGCGCGTGGAGCCGGTCACCGTGCGCCAGCCGCGCGGCTTCCACGAACTGACCGTGCGCATCGGCAAGGGCGTGATGAACGTCGGCTACGAATGGGTCGACACCCTCGCCTTCCTTGGCCACCTGCTCGTCGTCGTCGTCCGCACGGCGATCTACCTGTTCACAGAGCCCAAGCGCGTCCGCTGGGCGGCGATCTTCACCCTGGCCGAGCGGGCCGGCCTCGACGCCATCCCGATCGTGGCGGTCACCTCGTTCTTCATCGGCGCGGTGGTGGGTCTCTTGGGCGCCAACATGCTGCGCCAGTTCGGCGCGGAGGTGTTCGCCGTCGAACTGATCGGCATCGCGGTGCTTCGCGAGTTCAACATCATCATCACCGCGGTGCTGCTGGCCGGCCGCTCCGCGTCCAGCTTCGCCGCCGAACTCGGCTCAATGAAGATGAACCAGGAGATCGACGCCATGAAGGTCATGGGCGTCGACCCGTTCGAGGCGCTGGTGCTGCCGCGCTTCATCGCCCTGCTGCTGACCATCCCGCTGCTGACCTTCGTGGCGACGCTGGCGGGCCTGTTCGGCGGCCTGGTGGTGGTCTGGTCGGTGCTGCACCTCGGCCCCACCTTCTTCCTGCAGCGGATCGTCGACGACGTCGGCGCGGTCCACTTCTGGGTCGGCATGTCCAAGGCCCCGGTCATGGCCATGGTGATCGCCGGCATCGGCTGCCGCCAGGGGCTGGAAGTCGGCGGCGACGTGGAATCCCTCGGCAGGCGGGTGACGGCGGCGGTGGTCCACGCCATCTTTGCGATCATCATGATCGACGCGGTCTTCGCGCTGCTGTTCATGAAGCTGAACGTATGAACGAGACCGCGCATACCGAGGTCGTCAATGAAGACGACCTGAGCGACGACGAGCTGCTCGACACCGAGGGCCCGGCGGTGGAGGTGCGCGGCCTGCGCTCGGCGTTCGGCGAGAACATCATCCACGACGGGCTCGACCTGACCGCCGAACGCGGCGAGGTGCTGGGCGTGGTCGGCGGCTCGGGCGCCGGCAAGTCGGTGCTGCTCAACACCATCATCGGCCTGCGCGCGCCGCAGGCAGGCACGGTGCGGGTGTTCGGCCAGGACATCGAGCACGCCTCCCGGCGCCGCTGGACCGCCATCGAGCGGCGGTGGGGCGTGCTTTTCCAGCAGGGCGCGCTGTTCTCCAACCTGACGGTGCGCGAGAACGTGGCCGCCCCGATGTTCGAGCACACGCACCTGACGCGGCCGGAGATCCATGACCTCGCCGACCTGAAGATCGCGCTGGTGGGGCTCGGTCCCGAAGCGGGCGACCTGAAGCCCGCCGAGCTCTCCGGCGGGATGCGCAAACGCGCCGGCCTGGCCCGCGCCCTGGCGCTCGATCCGGAGCTCCTGTTCCTCGACGAGCCCACCGCCGGCCTCGACCCGATCAGCGCCGCGGCGTTCGACGAACTGATCAAGGACCTGTCCGACAGCCTGGATCTGACCGTTTTCATGATCACCCACGACCTCGACACCCTCTACGAGATCACCGATCGCGTAGCGGTCATCGCCGACAAGCACGTGGTCGCCACCGCGCCCGTGCGGCAGCTTGAGCATGCGGACCATCCCTGGATCCGCGAATATTTCCTGGGTCCGCGCGGCAGAGCCGCCAATGCGGCCCGGGCGAAGACGGAGGCCTGATGGAAAAGAACGCCAACTACGCCCTGGTGGGCCTCTCCTCGCTGATCCTGTTCATCGGCCTGGTGATCTTCGTCGTCTGGCTGGCGAGGATCTCGTTCTCCCAGGAGTACGACCTCTACGATGTCGTCTTCGACGGGCCGGTCCGCGGCCTGAACCAGGGCGGCGAGGTGCATTTCAACGGCATCAAGGTCGGCGAGGTGACCAAGATCGCGCTCGACCGGACCAATCCCAGCCGGGTGATCGCCCGCGCGCGAGTGACCTCCGACGTGCCGATCCGCGTCGACAGCTACGCGACCCTGGAGCCGCAGGGCATCACCGGCGTGAACTATGTGCAGATCACCGCCGGCACGCCCTCGAAGCCGCTGCTCAAGGTGGTCGAGCGGGCGAAGTGCCAGACCAACGGCCTCTCCACCTGCATCCCGATCCTGAAGAGCCAGCGAAGCGCGCTCTCCGACCTGCTTGAAGGCGGCGGCACGGTGCTGACGCGCACCATCGAGGCGCTCGACCGGGTGAACCGGGTGCTCTCCGACCAGAACATCAAGACCTTCGGCGCGGCGCTCTCCGACGCCCAGGCGGTGACCGCCGAGCTTCGCGAGCGCAAGGCGATCATCGCCGACGCCCAGAAGCTGATCCAGGATCTCGATACGGCCACCCAGCACGCCGACGGCATCCTGCAGTCGACGCATGAGATCCTCGACGGCGACGGCAAGCGCAGCATGAAGAACATCGCCGACGCCGCCGAGGAGGCGAAGACCACCGCCCACGACTTGCGCTCGATGATCGACAAGCTGCAGGGCCCGACCGCCGACTTCGCCAACAACGGCCTGCCGCAGATCACCTCGGCCATCGTCGAGCTGCAGACCGCGGCGCAGTCCCTCCAAAGACTGGTCAACGAGATACAGCGAAGCCCGTCGGGCGCTCTGGGTAAGCCCGCCGCCGAAGAAGTGAAGGTGAAGCCATGATCCGTCCCCTTCTCCGCCTGGCCGCGATCGGGGCCTGCGCGCTCGCGCTCAGCGGCTGCATCTCGCTGTTGCCGAAGAGCAAGCCCGCCCAGCTCTACCGGTTCGGCGCTTCGCCGGCCGCAGGGCCTGCAGCCGCGACGGCGCGGCCCAATGGCGTGTCCGTCTTCCGCACCAACGGCGGCTTCCAGGGCGAGGCCTCCGACGATCGCATCCTGACGATGACCGGCGGCAAGGCGGCCTATATCGCCGAAAGCCGCTGGGTGGCGCCGGCCGACATCCTCTTCAACGAGGCGGTCAGCAACGCGTTCGATGCGAGCCCCGTCCGGCTCATCGCCCGCGGCCAGCAGGGCCGTTTCGCCTACGCTCTGCGGACCGACGTTCGGACGTTCGAGACGCGCTACGATTCCGGGCCCAACGCCGCCCCGACCGTCGTCGTACGCGTGCATGCGGCCCTGACCCGGTCCGACCAGAGCAGCGTCGGCGAGCAGGATTTCGAGGCCCGCGTTCCGGCCGGGGACAACCGGGTCGGCGAGATCGTGGCCGCCTACAACAAGGCGGTCAGCGAAGTGCTCGGCAAGCTGGTGAGCTGGACCGAGGCCAGCGCGACCTAAGGGGTCCGGCCCACTTTCTGCCGCGCTCGGAAGCCGTCATAGGTGGGTTTCGACGGAAGGAGCGCGCGAATGGCCGACCTGACCCTCACGACCTTCGACTGGGTGCCCGAGCCGCCGCGCGGCTATGTGCGTGACCTGCGCGTGCGTTGGGCGCTGGAAGAAGCGGGATTGCCCTACCGCGTCGAGAGCACGCCATTCCGCGACCGCGGCGCTGGGCATTGGACACACCAGCCCTTCGGCCAGGCGCCGTGGCTGACCGACGGCGATATCTCGATCTTCGAGAGCGGCGCGATCCTGCTGCATCTGGGCGGCTTGAGCGACAAGCTGCTCCCCGCCGATCCACGCGCCCGCAGCGAGGCTGTGGAATGGGTGTTCGCGGCGCTCAATTCCGTGGAGATGGCGAGCCTGCCCTGGTCCCTGCTGATCTTTTCCGGGGCCACCGGCGACACGCCTGTATGGAAGCTCTTTGACGGGTTCCTCCGCGAACACCGGCTCAAACACCTGGAACCCGTGCTGGCCGGGCGCGAATGGCTGGCCGCGAGCTTTTCCGTCGCCGACATCCTGATGGCCGACGTGCTGCGGCTCGTCGATCGGTTCGACGGGCTGGCGGATTATCGGGCTTGCCGCGACTACATGGCGCGCGCCGTGGCCAGGCCGGCCTTCGTGAAGGCGCACGCCGACCAGCTCGCGCATTTCGCAGCGGCGGACTGAGGGAAGAAGGATCGACCTAGGCCGGCTCCAGCCCCGCCTGGCGCCGGGCGGCGGTGACGGTGTTCTGCAGCAGCACCGCCACGGTCATCAGGCCGACGCCGCCGGGCACGGGGGTGATCCACCCGGCCACCTGGCTCGCCTGTTTGAAGTCCACGTCGCCCACCACCTTGGTGCGGCCGGCGGCGGCCTTCACCGGGTCGTCGAAGGGCACGCGGTTGATGCCCACGTCGATCACCGCCGCGCCCGGCTTGATCCAGTCGCCCTTGATCATCCGCGGCCGGCCAACCGCGGCCACCAGGATATCGGCCTCGCGGCAGACCGCGGGCAGGTCTCGCGTGCGCGAATGGGCCATGGTCACCGTACAGTCGGCCTGCAGAAGGAGCTGCGCCAGCGGGCGGCCGACCAGGCGCCCCCGGCCGACCACCACGGCCCGAAGGCCGGTCAGATCCCCGAGGGTCTCGCGCAGCAGGAACAGGCAGCCGGCCGGCGTGCAGGGCGTCAGCGCCGGTTGGCCGCTCGCCAGCCGCCCGGCGTTGACCACATGCAGGCCGTCCACGTCCTTGTCCGGGTTGATCGCGCCGGCGACCGCGTTTTCATCGATGTGCGGGGGCAGCGGGACCTGGACGAGGATGCCGTGGATCAGCGGATCGATGTTCAGCTCGGCGACCAGCCGCAGCACCTCGTGCTGGCTGGTGTCCTGCGGCAGCCGGTGGATGACCGAATGCATGCCGACCGCCAGCGAATGCTCGCCCTTAGAGCGCACATAGATCTGGCTCGCTGGATCGTCGCCCACCAGCACCACCGCCAGACCCGGCTGCAGGTCGTAATTCGCGCGAAGCTCGATCACCTCCGCCGCCACCTGGGCGCGGAGGCGTTCGGCGTAGATCTTGCCGTCGATGAGCTTGGCGGGGCTGTCGGCCATAGGGACTCCCTGAAACTGGCGCCTCGACTAGCCGGTCAGGCCACGCGGCGCAAATCCGCTCAGGATCTTTCGCGGCGAAGCCAGGCGGCCACCGCCCAGGCATGGGATTCGCGGTCGAGCCTCACCAGCGCTTCCTGCGGCGCCATCCAGCCAAGCGCGTGGTCGTCCTCGGTCTTCAGCTCCGGCGCCTCGGCGATCAGGCGGGCGGCGAAGAACGCGCCCCGGGTGTTGACGGTCGAGCCGTCCTGGTTGGCGAAGAAATGGTCGGCGCGAGTGAAAGGCTCGTCCACGGAGATCCGCAGGCCCGCCTCTTCGCCGCATTCGCGGACCGCCGCCTGCGCCGCGGTTTCGCCGGGATCGAGGCCGCCGCCGGGCAGGTCGAGCCGCGAACCGCCGGACTTGTAGCTCACCCGCACCACGGCGATCCGGCCGTCGCGCTCCAGTACCACGAAGGCCGCCGGACGGTCGGGATAGGCGCGGCCCGCTTCCGGCGTGCCGAACTGCGGGACGGGCATCAGTCGACGCCGGAGAGCGCCTGGTAGGGATCGATCTTGCCGGCCAGGACATCGGCCACCGGCACGGGGCGCCAGCCCACGCTCTGCCTGTCGCTGGCCTGCCAGGCCAGCACGATCATGTCGCGCAGCTCCGCGGCGCCCACGGCGATCTGCCGCGTGGCGAAGGCCGTTCCGCGAGGGTCGCCCGGCTGCATGCCGCCGGCCTTCTCCATCTCGTAGAGCGGGATAACCTGGCTGCCGGTCGCGGCGAGATAGGCGCCGATCCGCTGCTCCGGCGGGCCGGCGAAGCTGCGCGGCGGGGCCATCTGCGCTTCCACATCGGAGAGCTTCACCGTGGCTTTCACGAGGTCGCCTTCGAAGGCCGCGTGCAGCTTGGCCTGGGCGTAGTTGTTCGGATTTGGAAAGTCGCCCCAGCCGTTGAAGTGGACCGTCACGTGCAGCGGCTGGCTGCCGTCGCCGACGAAGTGCGAGAGGTTGCCGATCGCCGTCAGGATCTGCCCCTCGCGCCGGGCGCGATCGGCCGCGAACCAGGCCTTGTGCTCGGCCCAGGCCGGATTGGACTCGGCGAATTTCTCGACCCGCCAATAGGCGAAATCCTGGGTCAGCTCCTGATAGGCCTCCAGGATCGAATAGGGCAGATAGCCGGCCTTCCAGCTGTCCTGGCCGACGGCCTGCAGCGCCTTTTCATAGTCCGCGCGGGTCGCCGGCAAGGCTGTGACCTTGGGTCCGCCGAACACCGTCCCGTCATCGCCGAGGTCGAGGAAATGGCCCTGGTCGCGGTCGCTGTCGAAGGCGCGGCCGGCCCGCTTCAGCCGATCCGGCTCGCGCGAATATTCGCCGACATCCGTCACCGCCTGCGGGGTGCGCAGGAAGGCGGGCAACGCCGCCGGGAGCGCCCGCATGGCCGCCTGCCCGATCATCCGGTGGCCCGAACTGCCCCAGCCGAGGACCGCGCCGGGGACGGCGATGACGATGGCCGCGAGGCCGACGGCGATGACGCGTTTCATCCCGCCGGTTTGTCGGCTGGCGGGGCGAAGCGCAAGGCCTCAAGCGGGGATGTTCAGCGCCTTTTCCACCCTGGCCACCCACGCCACGACCTTCGGGTAGTCCGCCAGGTCGAAACCGCCCTCATGGGCGACGCGCGTGTAGGCGACCAGGGCCACGTCGGCGAGGCTGACGGCCGGCCCAGCCAGGAAGGCGCGGCCGTCGAGGCCGTCCTCCAGCCGTTGCAGCGCCGACTTGCCGCGCTCCATGATCCTCGGCTCGAGATCGGCGACGGCCTTGCCCAGGTAGGCCACCTGGAAACGGGCGACCGCGACGTAGGGCTCGCGGCTGTACTGCTCCCAGAACATCCATTCCAGCATCCGGGCGCGCTCGTAGGCGTCGGCCGGGATCAGTGCGGAACCCTCGGCCAGATGCAGGATGATGGCGTTGGATTGCGCGAGCGGCCGGCCGTCGTCCAGGATCACCGCCGGCACCTGGCCCGCCGGATTCATCGCCATATATTCGGGCGTACGGCTCTGGCCGCGCAGCACGTCGGTCTCGATCCAGTCGTAGGAAAGCCCGAGCGAGTCGGCGACCCATTTCACCTTCAGGCAGTTTCCGGAGATGGAATCCCCATAGATTTTCATGACGATCGCCCTCTGAACCTTGCGGCGATTGAGGGCAATCCGCCTTGCGACGCAAGCGATCTCGTCTGCATGAGACTGTTAGATATGCTGACAGGCCTAAGGGTCGCACGCCGTGCGGGGTTGGCGCCCCGGCGGAGTCCGGCTAGGTTTTGGGCCGCACCAGTTCAACGACGAAGGAGGAGCCGTCATGCGACGCCGCCTCGCCGCCCTGGCTACCCTTTCCGTGTTTTTCCTAGACTCCAACGCACAGGCCGCGTCCAGCGATCCCGTGGGCGACCTGATCATGTCGGTGGTCACCGGCGCCCTGCCCTCGGGCCCGGGCTGGAACCTGAAGGCCACGCTCTACCATGCCGGCGCCAAGGGCGTCGGCGCTCTGGACGCCCTGGGCTGCAAGGTCGTCGCCATGCGCACGGTGGCCGTCGACAAGACCCTGATCCCCCGGCGCAGCGTGCTGTTCATCAAGGAAACTGTCGGCATGAAGATGCCCGACGGCTCCGAGCACGACGGCTACTGGTACGCCTCCGACGTCGGCGGCGCGATCAAGGGCCAGCGGATCGACCTCTTCACCGGCTCCGGCGCCCGGTCGATGGGCCCGGCCCGCGCGCTGAACCTCGCGAGCCTCACCGCCGTGAAGGTGGGCGAGTTCAAGGGCTGCCCGCCGGACTAGCTTCGGCCCGCCCACAATTTCCCCGGACTGGCCTGCCGCCCTCGAATCCTTCGAGCGCGCATCAGCTTGTCTGGAGAAGACATTGATCGAGAAACCGAATTTCTTCGTCTTCACCGGCGGTCCGGGGGTCGGCAAGACCACCGTCATCCGCCGCCTGCAGGCGCTGGGCGAACTCACCGTCGAGGAAACGCACCGCGCCGTGATCCGCGAACAGGTGGCGGCCGGCGGCTCGGCGGTCCCCTGGATCGATCCGGAAGCCTACGCCCGCCTGGCGGCGGAGCGCGACATTGCGATCTTCGACCGGATGGCCGGCGAGACCCGGCGGGTCTTCTTCGACCGCGCGATCATGGACAGCTATGGCGGCGAGGGCGTCGAGCCCTGGCCGGAGATTGTCGAGGCGGTCCGGACCCGTCGCTACAACCGCGAGGTCTTCGTCTTCCCGCCCTGGCGGGAGATCTACGAGACCGACGCGGAACGCCGGCAGGACTGGCCGGAGGCGGAGCGCACCTTCGAGCGCATCCTGCTGAACGTCGCAGGGCTCGGCTACGAGGCGACCGTGGTCCCGAAGGGGAACGTCGCCGAACGCACAGACTTCGTGCTGGAGCATGCCTTGCAGGCCTGATCGAGTTCGCCCTAGGGTCCGGCTCCAACCGCCCCAGGACAGCCCTGAGATGCTGAACCGCCGCGCCACGCTCTTCGCCGCCGCCCGCTTCGCGACGCGCAAGGCGGCCTAGGCTGGACGCCGCCGGCCCCGCCCCGGGCGGCCTGCACCGCGTCGTCGTGGTCGGCGCGGGCTTCGGCGGCCTGGAGGTGGTCAAGGGCCTGGCCGGAGCGCCGGTGACGGTGACCTTCATCGACCGGCGCAACCATCACCTGTTCCAGCCCCTGCTCTACCAGGTGGCCACGGCCTCGCTCGCCACCTCGGAGATCGCCTGGCCGATCCGGTCGCTCGTGCGGGACCGGCCGGAGGTGACGACGATCCTGGCGGAGGCGGTCGGCGTCGATCCCGGGCCCCGGCTCGTGCGGCTCGAAGACGGCTCGAGCACGCCCTACGACACCCTGGTGCTCGCCACCGGCGCCCGGCACGCCTACTTCGGTCACGACGAGTGGGAACCCTTCGCCCTGGGCCTGAAGACCATCGAGGACGCCACCAAGATCCGGCGGCGCATCCTGGTGGCGTTCGAAAGGGCCGAGCGCGAGACCGACGCCGCGAAGCAGAAAGCGCTGCTGACCTTCGTCGTCATCGGCGCGGGCCCCACCGGCGTGGAGCTGGCCGGGACGATCGCCGAACTGGCGCGAAAGACGCTGCCGCCCGAGTTCCGGAACATCGACACCGGCGAGGCGCGGGTGGTGCTGATCGAAGCCGGGCCGCGGGTGCTCGCGGGCTATCCGGACGACCTGTCGGACTATGCGCGACGCTCGCTGGAGGCCCTGGGCGTCGAGGTCGAACTGGGGCGGGCGGTCAGCGACTGCACGGCCGACGGCGTGGTCTACGGCGACCGGCGCGTGGCGGCCAAGACCATCCTCTGGGCGGCCGGCGTGCGGGCCTCGCCCGCCGCCGAGTGGCTCGGCGCGCCGGCCGACGGCGCCGGACGCCTGAAGGTCCTGCCCGACCTGACCGTCCCGGGGCGTCCGGAGGTGTTCGCGATCGGGGATACGGTCACCGTGGCGGGTCCCGATGGGAAGCCGGCGCCCGGCATCGCGCCGGCCGCCAAGCAGGCGGGCCAATACGTCGCCGCCGTCATCAAGGCGCGACTCGGTGGCAAGGCGGCGCCCGGCGCGTTCCGCTATCGTCATCAGGGCAGCCTCGCCCAGATCGGCAAGCGCCGCGCGGTCATCGATTTCGGCTGGATCAGGTTGCGCGGCGCCCTGGCCTGGTGGCTGTGGGGCATCGCCCACATCTACTTTCTGATCGGCGTCCGGACCCGGCTCAGCGTCGCCCTCAACTGGCTATGGATTCACGCCCGCGACCAGCGCAGCGCGCGCCTGATCACCCAGGGTTCCCCACAAGGCGGCGGCCGCGACTAGGTCACTCGGGCGGCCTGACGACATCGAGCCCTTGGTCGGTCAGCGGAATGGCCTTTCCCGGCCGGAAGAGCACGAGCGGGCGCACCTCGTAGATCGCGCTCGGGTTTGCGGCCTTGAGCTCCTGGGCGGTTTCGACGGCCTGCTCGATCGTCTCGCAATCGAGGATATAGAAGCCGAGCAGCTGTTCCTTGGTCTCGGCGAACGGTCCGTCCGTCACCACCGCCTTGCCGCGAACGGTCAGCGCCAGGGCGGTGGCGCCGAGGCGCGCGGCGGGGCCGATCCGGCCGTCCTCCAGCATGCGCTCATGCAGGCCATCGAGCTTCGCCATGAGCGCGCCGTCTTCCTCGTCGCTCCAGGACCTGACGAAGTCTTCCTCGTGGTAGGCCAGGAGGGCGTAGAGCATGCGGGTTCCCCTTCTCAAACGCATGAGCGCGCGTCCCTAGGACGGACGGCAGGAGAACCGCCCGACATCCGAAGACGCAAGGGGCCGTTCAGGTCTCGACGAAGGCGCGTTCGAGGACGAAGTCGCCGGGGCTGGCGATGGAGCCCTCCTCGTAGCCGAGGTCGATGAGCTGCTGCTTCAGGTCGGCCAGCACGGACGGGCCGCCGCAGAGCATCACCCGGTCGACCGCCTTGTCGAACGGCGGAGTCCCGAGGTCGCGGAACATCTGGCCGGACGCGATCAGGTCGGTGATCCGGCCCTCGGTCTGGAACGGCTCGCGGGTGACGGTCGGATAGTATTTGAGCTTCGGCGCGATCAGCTCGCCCAGGATCTCGTCCTGCGCCAGGGCGCCGGAGAGCAGCTCTCGGTAGTTGAGGTCGGCGACCTCGCGCACCGTGTGGGTGACGATCACCTCGTCGAACCGCTCATAGACGTCCGGGTCGCGGGCCAGCGACAGCCAGGGCGCGAGGCCTGTGCCGGTGCCCAGCATGTAGAGCCGCTTGCCGGGCCTCAGGCCATCGAGAACCAGGGTGCCGGTGGGCTTGCGGCCGATCAGCACCTCGTCGCCGACCTTCAGGTGCTGCAGGCGCGAGGTCAGCGGGCCGTCCGCCACCTTGATCGAATAGAATTCCAGTTCGTCGTGCCAGGCCGGCGAGGCAATGGAATAGGCGCGCACCAGCGGCTTGCCGTCCTCCTTGGTCAGGCCGACCATCACGAACTGGCCGCTGGAGAAGCGGAGCGACGGATCGCGCGTCGTGCGGAACGAGAACAGGCTCTCGGTCCAGTGCTGGACCCAGGTCACGGTCTCGACGAAGAAGGCGCCCCCCGCCTTCATAGGAAGGGCAGCCTTCGCGGGCGCAGGCGCCGGAGCAAGGGAAACATCATTCATCGGGGTGTCTACGCTCTCGCCACTTGCGTCAAATGCCGCCGCCGACATCTTCGACCACGCCCGGGGCGCGGGCGACGTGGATGCCGCATTCGGTCTTGTCGGAGTCCGCCCAGCGGCCGGCGCGGGCGTCCTGGCCCTCCTCCACCGGCTTGGTGCAGGGCCAGCAACCGATCGAGGGGAAGCCCTGCGCCACCAGCGGATGAGCCGGCAGGTCGTACTCGGCCGCGTAGGCGTCGAGGTCTTCCTTGGTCCAGTTGGCCAAGGGATTGAACTTCACCTGATGATCGGCCTGTTCGACCACCGGCATCGCCAGGCGCGAGCCGCCGTGGAAGCGCTTGCGGCCGGTCACCCAGCCCTCGAACTCGGCCAGCGCCCGGTCGAGCGGCAGCACCTTGCGCACATGGCAACAGGCGTCGGTGTCGGTCTGCCAGAGCCTGGCTTCCGGGTCCGCGGTCGCCAGGTCCTGGTAGGCCGGGCGAAGGTCGCGCACATCGGTGAGGCCGAGCTTGGCGGCCAGCTGCCGGCGGTAGTCCAGCGTCTGGCCGAACAGCATGCCGGTGTCGAGGAAGAGCACCGGGATGTCGGGCTTCACCTTCGACGCCAGGTGCAGCAGCACCGCCGACTCCGCGCCGAACGAAGAGACCAGCGCCAGCTTGTCCCCGAAGGTCTCGACGGCCGCCTCCAGGACGGTCCGCGGATGGGCGTGCCGCAGTTCGGCGTCGAGCCGCGCGGCGAGCGTCAGGAAACGCTCTGAGGTGTCGTAGGCCAAGCTCACCCTCCCCGCTCCACGAAGGCCGGAGGACGGCCGTCGACCGAGCGTTGATACACATGGCGGAAGCGCTGGGTGGCCCTCTCCCAGTCTTCCACGGAAGAGCCGTCCGCCGGCTCGAAGGCGTCGAAACCGCAGCGGACCATGAAGCCCGCCTGCTCGCGAAGCACGTCGCCCACGGCGCGCACCTCGCCCTTGAACTCGAACCGCTCGCGCAGCAGCCGCGCGTAGCTGTAGGCGCGCCCGTCGCCGAACTTCGGGAAGGCCAGCGCCACGACGGCGAGCTGCGGCAGGTCGTAGGCCAGCGCCTCGACCTCCTCATGGCTCTCCAGCCGCACGCCGACCGCGCGGCCCTCGCCCATCAGCGCCTCGCCTTCCGCCTGGAAGCGGGTCAGCGAGATGATCACGTCGCCGGGCGGGACCGGCTGGTCGTCGGCCACCGCGGTGAAGGGATCCTCGGCCAGCGCGAAGGCGCCGGCCTTGAGGCTAATGAACGTCGGCATAGACCGCCTCCTTGAAGGGGGCGACGCCGGTGCGCCGGAAGGTGTCCAGGAAGCGCTCGGCGCCCTGGCGCTCGCGCAGATAGGTCTCGACGATGGTGTCCACCGCGTCGGCCACCCGGTCGTAGGGCAGAGCCGGACCCAGCGCCTGGCCGACCGCCGCGTCCTCCGCGCCCGATCCGCCGAGGGTGAGCTGGTAGAACTCCTCGCCCTTCTTATCGACGCCCAGGATGCCGATATGGCCCACGTGGTGGTGGCCGCAGGCGTTGATGCAGCCCGAGATCTTCACCTTCAGCTCGCCCACGCGCTCGGCGCGGTCGGGGTCGGCGAACCTCTCGGCGATGTTCTGGGCGACGGAAATGGCCCGCGCATTGGCGAGCGCGCAGTAGTCGAGGCCCGGGCAGGCGATGATGTCGCTGACCAGGTTCATGTTGGGGGTGGCCAGCCTGGCCTCGGCCAGCGCCGCCCAGACCGTCGCGACGTCGTCGAGCTTCACGTGCGGCAGGATCAGGTTCTGCTCGTGGGTGACCCGGATGTCGTCCTGGCCGTAGCGCTCGGCGAGGTCGGCCACGACCTCCATCTGCTCGGCGGTGGCGTCGCCGGGGGTTTCGCCGATGCCCTTGAGCGAGACCTCGACGATCGAATAGCCGGCGACCTTGTGGGGCTTCAGGTTGTTGCGGACGAACCGCGCGAAGGCCGGTGTCGAGGCCTTGGCCGCCTCGAAGGCCTCGGACACGGCCGGCAGGGTCTCGAAGGCCTTGGGGACAAAGGCGCCGCGGACGCGGGCAAGCTCGGTGTCGGGCAGGTCGACCTCGGGGCCGATCTTCTCCCACTCGGCCTCGACCTGGCTCGCGAACTCGTCGCGGCCCAGCGCGGCCACCAGCACCTTGATGCGGGCCTTGTGGATGTTGTCGCGCCGGCCGTGGCGATTGTAGACCCGCAGGATCGCCTCCAGGTACGAGAACAGCCGCGTGGCGGGCAGGAACTGGCGGATGGTCTGGCCGATGTAGGGCATGCGGCCCAGGCCGCCGCCGACCATCACCTCGAAGCCCAGCACCCCGTCGCGGGCGCGCTTCAGGTTAAGGCCGATGTCGTGGGTCTTGGCCGCCGTGCGGTCCTTGGCGGCGGCGGTGACCGCGATCTTGAACTTGCGCGGCAGCCAGGAGAATTCCGGGTGCACCGTCGACCACTGGCGGATCGCCTCGGCCCAGACCCGCGGGTCGTCGATCTCCTCGGCCGTGGCGCCGGCGTAGGGGTCGGCGGTGACGTTGCGGATGCAGTTCCCGCTGGTCTGGATGGCGTGCATGTCGACGCTCGCCAGGTGATCCATGATGTCCGGCGCGTCGGCCAGCTTGATCCAGTGGAACTGCAGGTTGGTGCGGGTGGTGAA
>NZ_JBEPUO010000034.1:0-29972 GCF_041691455.1 Phenylobacterium sp.
TGCCGCTGGCCGCCGGCTACGCCTACATGAAGTGGTTCCACAAGCCGTCGGGCCGCCTGATGGTGGCCACGCCGACCATGCGCGACGAGCTGGCCCAGCACGGCTTCCGCAACATCTCCTCCTGGTCTCGCGGCGTCGACACCGAGGTCTTCCATCCGCTGCGCCCCGGCGACGCGGACGTCTATGCCGGCCTGGCGCGGCCGATCTTCCTGACCGTCGGGCGCGTGGCGGTGGAGAAGAACATCGAAGCCTTCCTGGGCCTCAACCTGCCTGGGACCAAGGTCGTGGTCGGGCCCGGACCGCAGAAGGAAGAGCTCGCCGCCAAATACCCCAAGGCGGTGTTCACCGGGGCCAAGTCCGGCGCGGAGCTGGCGGCCTATTTCGCCGGCGCCGACGTCTTCGTCTTCCCCTCGCTCACCGACACCTTCGGCCTGGTCATCCTGGAGGCCATGGCGTCGGGCACGCCGGTGGCGGCCTATCCCGCGCCGGGCCCGATCGACATCATCCCCAATTCCGGCGCCGGCAAGCTCGCCGCCAGCGCCACCGAGGGCCTGCGCGAGGCCTGTCTCGAGGCCCTGACGCTCGACCGCAAGCAGGTGCGCGCCTTCGCCGAGAAGTTCTCCTGGCGCGCCTGCGCCGAGGATTTCGTGCGCAATCTGCAGCCCTATCCGGAGCCCGAGAAGACGCGGTTCTGGCGCAGGCTGCGGCGCCTGGCCCGCGTCCGGCGGCGGCCCGCGGCGGCCTGATCTCATGCGCAAGCTTCCGGCCGCGAGTTTGGCGGCGATCCTGCTCGCGACTCCCGTCGCGGCCGTAGCCGACGAAGCGCCGACCGTCAGCCCCCTGACCGTCATCGCGCCCACGCCGCTGGCCGGTCCGGGCGTGGACGCCGACAAGCTGCCGGGCGCGACCGAGAGCATCGACGCCTTCGACCTGCAGCGGCGCGGCTCGCTCGCCGTCACCGACGCGCTCGAGCAGCGCACCCCGGGCCTCAGCCTTTCCGACAGCCAGGGCAACGGCTTCGCCCTGGGCCTGAACTACCGAGGCTTCCAGGTCTCGCCCCTGCAGGGCACGCCCCAGGGCCTGGCCGTCTACCTGGGCGGCGTGCGCCTCAACGAGGGGTTCGGCGACACCGTCAACTGGGACCTGATCCCCGAGGCCGCCGTCTCCCGCATCGACCTGGTGACCGGCGATCCCGCCTTCGGACTGAACGCCCTGGGCGGGGCGATAAGCCTGACCATGAAGACCGGCCGCGACGCGCAAGGCGGGCGCGCCAGCGTGCAGGGCGGCTCCTTCGGCCAGGTCTTCGGCTCGCTCGAGTACGGCGCGTCCAAGGGCCCCTGGAGCGCCTATGTCGCCGCCGACGGCGGGCGCGAGGACGGCTGGCGGGCGCATTCGCCCTCGAACCTGACGCGCGGCTATGCGGACTTCGGCTGGCAGGAGGGCCGCACCGACCTTCACCTGGTGATCGCCGGCGGTGGAACCAACCTCGGCGTCGTCGGCCCGACGCCGGTGGACATGCTGGCGCAGGACCGGCGCTCGGTCTTCACCTTCCCGCAGACCACCCGCGACCGGAGCGGGCTGCTGGCGCTGAACGGGGCGTTCAAGGCCTCCGACGCCTGGTCGCTGCAGGGCAGCGCCTATGGCCGGAGCTTCCGCCAGGACCACGTCGACGGCAACGACGGCAATTTCGAAGGCTGCAGCCGGGCCACGACCAACCCTTTGTTCGGGACCCTCTGCGTCGAGGACGACGACTTCCCGTCCGCGATCCGTCCGCCGGCGGCCGCCTTCCAGGTCCTGGGCTTCGACGGCCGCCCGATCGGGTGTCCGCCGCTGGTCGTGGGCCAGACCAAGCTCTGCAACGGCGTCCCCTACGGCTCCATCGACCGCACCCGCACCCGCACCGTCACCGGCGGCTTCGCCCTGCAGGCGGTGCGCAGCGCGCCGCTGTTCGGCCGCACGAACCTCTTCGCCGCGGGCCTCAGCGTCGACGAAAGCCACGTGCATTTCGGGGCGGACAGCACGCTCGGCCTGATCTTCCCGGACCTCAGCCTGCGCACCGATGGCGGCGCGCCCGGCGTCGGCCAGATCATCCGCACCGCCGGCGCTATCGCCTACAATCCCGTCGACGTGCACGCCTCCAACCAGGCCGTCGGCCTCTACGCCACCGACACCCTGGACCTCACCGACCGGCTCTTTCTGACGCTCAGCGGCCGCTACAACGACGTGCGGATCGCCGTCTCCGACCGGACGGGGACCAGCCCCGACCTCAACGGCAGGCACCGCTTCCAGCGGTTCAACCCGGCCGCGGGCCTGGCCTTCAAGCTGACCGCCGCGATCACCGCCTACGGCGGCTATGCGGAGACCAACCGCGCGCCGACGCCCTTGGAGCTGTCCTGCAGCGATCCCCTGCGGCCGTGCCTGCTGGAAAACGCCCTGGTCTCCGACCCGCCGCTGAACCAGGTGGTCTCCCGCACCTGGCAGGCGGGCCTGCGCGGATCGGGTCCGGCGGCCGGCGGGCGCCTCGACTGGCGCTTCAGCGCCTATCGCAGCGACAACGACGACGACATCGTGGCGCTGGCCAGCGCGCTGCAAGGCCGCGGGTCCTACGCCAATGTCCCGCGCACGCGCCGTCAGGGCCTGGAGGCCGAGGTCGACTTCCGCGGCGGCCGCTGGCTGGCCTACGCGTCGGCCAGCGAGATCGAGGCGACCTACCGGTTCTCAGGCGATCTCCCCTCGCCCAACAGCCCCTTCGCCGATGACAACGGCAACGTCCAGGTGACGCCCGGCGACCGCATCGGCGGCATCGCGCCGGGCCGGTTCAAGGCCGGAGCGGATTTCGACCTGACGCCGGCGATCACCCTCGGCGCCGACGTGCTGGGCGTCAGCGCCCAGCGCCGGGTGGGCGACGAGTCCAACCAGGACGTCCGGCTCTCGGCCTATTGGGTGGCCGGCGCGCACGCGACCTGGCGTCTCGGCCACGGGCTCGAGCTGTTCGGCCGCATCGACAACCTGTTCGACCGCAGATACGCGACCTTCGGGACCTATTTCGAGACCGACGCGCTCGCGAACGTCCACCCGTCGCCCCTGCCGGATGACCCGAATCCGCGCACGGACACTCCGGCCCCGCCGCGGTCGTTCCTCATCGGCCTGCGCGCCCGCTGGTAGCGGGCTTTTGCCTGGTCGCTCGTCCTGATCGTCCGGCGTGTCCCACACCGGCCGGGAAACGCTCCTAGCCGAACCGGCCGGTGATGTAGTCGGAGGTGCGGCGCGTGGCCGGGCGTTGGAAGAGCTCCTCGGTCGGGCCGAACTCGACCAGCTCGCCCAGGTACATGAAGCCCGTGTAGTCGCTGACCCGCGCCGCCTGGCCCAGGTTGTGGGTGACGATGACGATGGTGTGGTCGGCCTTCAGCTGGGTCACGGTCTCTTCCAGCTTGGCGCTGGAGATCGGGTCGAGCGCCGAGGTCGGCTCGTCGAGCAGCAGCACTTCGGGACGCACCGCCACGCCGCGGGCGACGCACAGCCGCTGCTGCTGGCCGCCGGAGAGGCCGAGGCCCGGGCCCTTCAGATTGTCCTTCACCTCGTTCCACAGGGCCGCGCGCGTGAGCGCTTCCTCGACGCGGGCGTCCATGTCGGGCTTGGAGAGGTTCTCGTAGAGCCGCACGCCATAGGCGACGTTGTCGTAGATGCTCATCGGGAACGGCGTGGGCTTCTGGAAGACCATGCCGATGCGCGCCCGCAGGTTCGCGAGGTTGGTGCCCGGCGCCAGGATGTTCTGGCCATCGAGCATGATCTCGCCCTCGGCCCGCTGGCCCGGATAGAGCGCGTACATGCGGTTCAGCGTCCGCAGCAGGGTGGATTTGCCGCAGCCGGAGGGGCCGATCAGGGCCGTGGCCTTGTTGCGCGCGAAGGGGATCGAGACCGCCTTCAGCGCATGGGTCTTGCCGTAGAAGAAGTTGAGGTTGCGCACATCGAGCCGCACGTCGGCGCGGTCCACGTCGGCGATGCTGGTCTCGAATTCGTCCACGGTCGGATTGAGGGTGTTCATGAGCGTCGCTGCTCCTTGGCCACGATACGCGCGACGATGGTCACCGCAAGCACGGTGGCCGCGATCAGGAGCGCGCCCGCCCAGGCGAGCCTGCGCCAGTCGTCGTAGGCGCTCAGCGCGAAGTTGAAAATGACCACCGGCAGGTTGGCGGTGGGACGGGAGAGGTTGAGCGAGAAGAACTGGTTGTTCAGCGCGGTGAACAGGAGCGGCGCGGTCTCGCCGCTGATCCGCGCGAAGGCGAGCAACGCCCCGGTCAGGAGGCCGCTCTGCGCCGAGCGCCACAGGATGGTGCGGATCACGAAGGAGAGCGGCGCGCCGAGGGCGACGCCGGCTTCGCGCAGCGTCGCGGCCTGCAGGAGCAGCACGTCCTCGGTGGTCCGGGTAATGACCGGCACGGCCAGCAGGGCCAGCGCCACCGAGCCTGCGAACCCCGAGAAGCTGTGGAACGGGAAGACCAGGATCTCGTAGACGAACAGGCCGACGAGGATCGACGGCGCGGAAAGCAGCACGTCATTGAGGAAGCGGACCACGGCGCCGTAGGCGGTCCGTCCGCCGTATTCCGCGAGCCAGGTGCCCGCCAGGATGCCGATGACCAGCGCCATGGCCATGGCCAGGAGGCACATCATGATCGAGCCGGTGATCGCGTTGGCGAGGCCGCCCCTGGACCCCGGCGCCGGCGTCGAGAGGGTGAAGACGTCGAGGTTCAGCCCGCCGAGGCCCTGGCTCAGCAGCGACCAGAGGATGGCGGCGAGCGCGGCCAGGGCCACCACCGTGACCGCGACGCAGAAGGCCTTGAAGGCCGCGTCGGTGATGCGGCGGCGGACGACCTTGGCGGCGGAGGCGGCCATCACTTGACCCCCTGGGTGCGGAGCATCAGGCGCGCGAGCCCAAGGACGATGAAGGTGATGACGAAGAGAACCAGCCCAAGCGCGATCAGCGCGGCGGTATGCATCGACGTCGAGGCCTCGGTGAATTCGTTGGCGATGGTCGAGGCGATGGTCGAGCCGCTGTCGAACAGCGACTTCGGGAAGCCGTGCGAATTGCCGATGATGAAGGTCACCGCCATGGTCTCGCCGAGCGCCCGGCCGAGCCCCAGCATCACCGCCCCGATGGCCCCGGTGCGCACATAGGGCAGGGTCACCGACATCACCACCTCGGCGGTGGTGGCGCCCAGGCCATAGGCGCTCTCGCGCACCGCGGCCGGCACGGTAAGCAGCAGTTCGCGCAGGGTCGCGGCCATGAATGGTAGGATCATGATCGCCAGTATGATCGCGGCCGACAGGATGCCCGAGCCGTTGGGGACGCCGCTGGTCAGGGTTTCGAGGAGCGAGCCGGGCTTCGCCGCCGACATCAGCGGCAGCTGAACGAACCGCGAGAACAGCGGCGCGAAGACGAAGAGGCCCCACATGCCGTAGACGATCGAGGGGATGCCCGCGAGCAACTCCACCGCCGTGCCGATCGGCCGGCGCAGCGGCGCAGGGCAGAGCTCGGTGAGGAAAAAGGCGACCCCGCCGGCGATCGGCAGGGCGATGAGCAGCGCCAGGCCGGCGGTGACCAGGGTGCCGACGATGGGTCCCGCCGCGCCATAGACGTCGGTCACCGGGTTCCAGGTCGAGACGGTGAGGAAGCCCAGGCCGAACTTGTGGATCGCCGGCCAGCCACCCACGACCAGGGAGAACAACAGGCCCCCGAGCGCGATCAGCAGCGAGGTGGCCGCGGCGAAGCACAGGCCTTCGAAGATCTGACCGATCAACGCTCCGCGCGGGGCGGAGCGTCGGACGTGTCTGCCGGCATCGGGAAGGGCTGCGTCGGACATGGCTCTTAAGCTGACGAAGTGGCCGCTTGAACCCCGCCGCCGCGAACGGCGACGGGGTCAGTGACATTCAAGCCTTAGTGGAAGACCGGCTTGCCGTCAGGCCCGACGATCTTGGTCCAGGACTTGCGGATCAGGTCCTTCACGGCGGCGGGCAGCGCCACGTAGTCGAGCTGGCCGGCGGCCGCGTCGCCGTTCTTGTAGCACCAGTCGAAGAAGCTCAGGACTTCCTTGCCCTTGGCCGCGTCGGTCTGCTTGGTGTGCACCAGGATGAAGGTCGCCCCGGTGATCGGCCAGGCGTCGGCGCCCGGCTGGTCGAGCAGCAGCAGGTAGAAGCCGGGCGCGGACGCCCACTTTGCATTGGCCGCGGCCGCCGCGAAGTTCTTGGCGTCCGGCGAGACGAAGACGCCATTTTTGTTCTGCATCATCGCGTAGGTCATCGCGTTCTGCTTGGCGTAGGCATATTCGACGTAGCCGATCGCGCCGGGCGTCTGCTTCACGAAGGCCGCAACGCCGTCGTTGCCCTTGCCGCCCAGGCCCACCGGCCATTGCACGGAGTCGTTGCCGCCGACCTCGGCCGCCCAGTGCTGAGCCTTCATGCTGAGGTAGGTGGTGAAGAGGAAGGTGGTGCCCGAGCCGTCCGAACGGTGCACGACGGTGATCGGCAGGCTCGGCAGCGTCAGCCCCGGATTGGCCTTGGCCAGGATCGGATCGTTCCACTTCTTGATCGCGCCGCGATAGATGTCGGCGAGGTTCGCCCCGGTAAGCTTGATCTGGCCGGGCTTGATCCCTGGCAGGTTCATCACCGGCACGACGCCACCGATCACCGTCGGGAACATGGCCAGGCCGCCGGCGGCCAGGTCGTCCGGCTTCAGCGGCTTGTCGCTGGCCCCGAAGTCGACGGTCGAGGCGTTGATCTGCTTGATCCCCCCGCCGGAACCGATCGCCTGGTAGTTCAGGCTCGTACCCGTGCCCGCCTTATACATCTCCGCCCACTTGGCGTAGACCGGCGCAGGGAAAGTCGCCCCGGCGCCCGAGATCACACCCGCGGCGTGCGACGTCGTCGCGGCGGCCACCATCAGAGCTGCGCCAACCGCCGCCCCCAGAATTTTCAACATCGCTGTCTCCTGAAAAGAGCGCCCCATCCATGCCGCTCTCGCCCCGCTGATTAGCCGCCGCCGACGACAGTTTGGTGACACCGGCCGCCGCCGGTCGGCATGGGCTTACGGCGTCTACGGAGGGACTGTCACCGACCCGTCACAAGACTGTCGGCCAGCCGTCATGGGCCGGAGCTAAACCGCTGGCCGAGCGTCGGGGGGACCAAACTAGCTCACGACCCGCGTCGCCGACTGCAACGACTGCTTCAAACGAGAGACGGGGATCACCATTATGAACCTTCTGACGAAGGGGCCGGCGCGACACGTCGCGAGCGGCGCGCTTATCGCGCTATTGCTGTCGAGCGCCGCTACGGCCGCTCTGGCGGCGCCCAAGGCCCACAAGCACACCCACGCCAAGGCGCCGAGCGTGGATCCCCGCGACGCCAAGATGGCGGCGATGCAAGCGCAGCTCGACGAGATGCGCGCCCAGATGGCCCAGTTGATCCAGGCCAAGGGCTCCGACCAGAGCGAAGCCAAGGTCGCCGCCCTTCAGCAGCAGCTCGACACGGTCAATGCGCAGCTGGCCGACGTGAAGACGGCGCAGACCGCCGACGCCTCGGACATCATCACCCTGAAGGCGCCGCCGCCGGTCAGTGTCTCCCTGCCGAACGGCAAGCCGGCGCTGGCCAGCGCCGACGGCCGCTTCACCGCCAATGTCCGCGCCATCGTCATGTTCGACGCCGGCAAATACTTCCAGAAGGACAACCTGCCGGCCCAGGTCACCAACCGCGACCTGAACGACGGCACCAACTTCCGCCGCGCCCGGTTCGGCATCGACGGCAAGCTGTTCAAGGACTTCGACTACGCCCTGATCTACGAGTTCGGCGGCTCCGGCGCGGAAGACACCGGCCACATCCAGGAAGCCTGGGTGCAATATACCGGCTGGAAGCCCTGGCGGCTGAAGGTCGGCGCCTTCGAACCGAACATCGGCCTGCAGGCGGCAGTCTCCACCAGCCAGATGATCATGATGGAGCGTCCGGCTCCCGCCGAGGTCGCCCGCAACGTCGCCGCCGGCGACAGCCGCAGCGCCATCCAGCTGACCGGCAACGGGATCTGGGGCGAGGGGGACTCGGGTATCGCGACCCGCTGGTTCGCCTCCGGCGCGCTGACCGGCAACACGGTGAGCACGCTTAATTCGACGGGCGGCTTCGCCACCCAGCCGCTCGACGAACAGACCGGCATCATCGGCCGCTTGGCGTTTGCGCCCTTCTCCTCGACGGACTGGCAGGCCCACTTCGCGGTCAACGCCCAGTACGTCACTCAGCCGAACGACGCCGGCGTGGCCGTGTCGCCGCGCTATCCGCTCCAGCTCCGCGACCGGCCCGAGCTTCGCATCGACGGCACGCGCCTCGTCGACACCGGCGCCATCGACGCCAAGACCGCCTCCGTCTACGGCGCGGAATTCGGCTTCACCGCCCACCAGTTCATGCTGGAAAGCGAGTACTTCAGCTACAAGATCGACCGTCGCATCACGACGGCTACGACCCCCGGCAACCCGCACTTCAACGGCTGGTACGTGCAAGGCGCCTGGGTGCTGACCGGTGAGAACCGGCCCTACAACCCCGCCGAGGGCCGCTTCGACGCCCCGAAGATGAACTACAACTTCAACCCCGCGGCCGGCACCTGGGGCGCCTTCGAACTGGCGGCGCGCTACTCCGACCTCGACCTGAACTACCACGACTGCGGCGCGGGCCACGCGATCCCGGCCTCGCCGGCGGCCTGCTTCGACGCCGTCCGCGGCGGCGAGCAGAAGATCTCGACCATCGGGCTCAACTGGTACCTGAACCCCGACATCCGCTTCATGCTCGACTACCAGCATGTGGATGTGAACCGGTTCAACGCCGCGGGCCTGCAGGTCGGCCAGAAGTACAACGCGCTCGCCCTGCGGAGCCAGTTCACCTTCTAGACCTGACCCCCGCGAGCCTCAAAACGCCGCCGCGGCCCCCCGCGGCGGCGTTCCTTTTTACCGCTAGGCCGCGCCGTCGTAGGCAGCCTTCAACCAGGCCTTCACCTCGGCGTCCAGATCGGCCGGCCCGGCCAGCCGGACCCGGTGCGTGAACATGGCGTTGAAGCTGCCCGAGGCTTCCAGGCGTCCCTTGGGCGGCCTGCCCTTCAGGATCAGGCCGAGGTCGAGGCGGGCCGCCGTGCTGGGCTGCAAGAGCGCGAACTGCTTGCTGCGCCGTACGCTGACATTGGCCTTCTTGGGCGCCAGCTCAACGTCCGGCCCCAGGGCGGTGACGCTCGCCACGACGGCGTCGTACAGCGGCCGGAGGGCCGCCTTGGGGCCTTCGAAGAGGTGACCGACGCCATCCTCGCCGGCGGCGTCTGCGCCGACGCTAAGCGCGCGCTTGGCGATGTGGTTGGCGTGCCCGTGTCCAAGTCCGTGCGCTGACTTCAGCCAGGCCACCATCTCGCCGTGCCGGGCGAGATCCGTTGCGCGGACGCGAACGATCCAGTCTTCCACCGTTGCGCCGGTCTGGGTCGCGATGTTGCGCTCGAAGGTCGCGACCGCCTGCTCCAACGAAGCCATGGCGTTCCTCCATCAGAGCAGGCGGCTGCGGATCACCTGCGACAGGAAATCGATCAGGGTCACGGCGACGATGATCACGATCACGATGGCCGAGAGGCTGTGGTAGGCAAACCCGTTGATCGCATCGAACAGCAGCTGGCCGATGCCGCCGGCGCCGATCAGGCCGAGCACGGTGGCCGACCGCGAGTTGGATTCGAAGCGATAGAGCGCATAGGAGGTCCACAGCGGGGCGACCTGCGGTATCACCCCCCAGACGACCTCGTGCAGCGGCGCGGCGCCGGTGGCGCGGACGCCCTCGACCGGGCCCTTGTCGATGGACTCCACGGCCTCGGAGAACAGCTTGGCGAGCACCGCGCCGGTGTTGATCGTCAGCGCCATGACGCCGGCGAAAGGCCCGGGGCCCACGGCCACCAGGAAGAGCGTGCCGACCACCAGGTCCGGCACCGAGCGCAGCAGGTTCATCAAGAGGCGCATCGGCTGCTGGATCCACGGCGGCGAGACATTGCGCGCGCAGGCCAGGCCGAAGGGGATGGCGATGACCACCGCCAGGAAGGTGCCCCAAAGGGCGATCTGCACGGTCAGCCACATCTGGGCGATGTAGAGGCGCAGGTTGCCGAAGTCGGGCTTCAGCAGCTCCTTGCCGTACTCGCGCATGTTCTCCGAGTTGGTGAACAGCTTGGCGAAGTGGCTCATCTCCACCGGCTTGAAGCCGATCAGGAGGAGCACGATCACCCCGCCCCAGAGCAGCATGTCCGGCGCGCGCTGGACCAGCGAGCGTTGCGGCGCCTGGGGAATGTCCGAGGCCGCGCTCATCAGAGATTGGGCTCCACGGCCCGCTTCTGGGCGGCGGCGTTGTGGATCTTGTCGAAGGCGGCCTGGGCGGTGGCGATCTTCTTGGCGTCGCCCGAGTGCTTGGCCTCGAAGAGGTCCTGGGCCGCTTCCATCTCGCGCACCGGGTCGAGGTAGGAGTTGTCGGCCGGCTTGAAGCCGCCATAGGCCAGGCCCTTCAGCACCTCGCGCTGCTTGTCGGCGGCGGGGCCCGTGCCCGTCCCATAGGTCAGGAAGAACTGGCGCAGCTTTTCCTTCACCGCCGGGTCGAGATCCTTACGCGCCACGATCGAGGACTCCGGCAGCGGCGGCGAGGTCCAGATCACCTGGATCTTGTCGGCGATGGTCGGATTTTCGCGCCGGGCGAACACCAGGCCCACCGTATTGTTGGTGGCGACGTCCAGTACGCCGTTGGCGACCGAGAAGACGTTTGCCTGATGGCTGGCCGAGCGGACGGTCTTGAAGCAGGCGTTGGGCTCGATGCCCTTGGGCGCGAAGACATAGGCCATGGGCGCCAGGGTGCCGGACGTCGATTTCGCGTCGCCCATGCCCATGGAGTAGCGCTTGCCGCACTTCAGGACGTCGTCGAGGGTGATGCCACTGCCCTTCTTGACGATCAGCACCGAGGCGTAGGTCTCATCGCCCCCGGCGTCGATCACCCGGCCCAGCACCTCGCCGTTGGCGCGGTTGACGGATTCCAGCGCCGGCAGGGCGGAAAACCAGCCCACCTGCACCTGCTTGAAGCGCATGGCCTCGATGAGGGCGGTGTAGTTGCTGGCGAAGAACGGCTTCACCTTCACCCCGATCTGGGCGGACATGTCGTCCAGCATCGGCTGCCACAAGGGGCCCATGGACGCCTGGTTCTCGGCCGAGAGGATCGAGAAGGTGATCTCCTTGGGAGCCTCGGTGGCGGCGGGCTTGGGGCTGCAGCCGGCCAGCGTCACGAGCGCGGCCAGGCCCAGGGCGGGGAACAGGCGGCGGGAGATCATTTGGGGGCTCCTTCCCAGAAGACGTCTTCGAATTCCGGGCCGTAGATGTCGATGAGTTCGGGGCGTTCCAGGCCGTCGGCCGGGCCGTCGTAGACGATCTTGCCGGCCTTGAGCGCGACCACGCGGTCGCAGTAGCGCATCGCGTAGTCCACCTGGTGCAGGGTGACGACGACGGTCAGGCCGTCCTGCTTGTTGAGATCGCGCAGATTGTCCATCACCCGGCGCGCCGAAACCGGGTCGAGAGAGGCGACCGGCTCGTCGGCGAGGATGATATTGGCCTTCTGGACGAGGGCGCGGGCGATGGCGCCGCGCTGCTGCTGGCCGCCGGAGAGCGTATTGGCCCGCTGGCCGGCGTATTCGGCGACGCCGACCCGGGTGAGCGCCGCCATGGCCGCGGTCTTGGTCTCTTCCGGCCACAGGCCCAGGAAGCCGCGCCAGCCCTCGATCCGGCCCAGCGAGCCCAGCGCGACGTTGGTGAAGAGGCTGAGCCGGCCGACCAGGTTGAACTGCTGGAAGATGAAGCCGATCCGGGTGCGGGTCTCGCGGACCTTGGGGCTGATCCGGCCATTCTCCTGCACCGGGCCGCCGAAGGCCTCGATGCGCCCCTCGCCCGCGTCGATGGTCTGCAGGCCGGAGATCGAGCGCAGCAGGGTGGACTTGCCGGAGCCCGATGGCCCGATGAGCGCGATCATCTCGCCCTTGCGGACATCCAGCGACACGGCGTCCAGCGCGCGGCGCGCGCCGAAGCTCTTCGAGGCCTTCCGGATGGACAGGACGGCGGCGTCTGGCATGGACGGCTGGGTTCCCCGATCGAGCACGCGCAAGCGGGCGACACTCGTCCATCCCTTGCCTTGGCTTCATGGCACGGCCGCCGCTATCCGGTCTAGCGCGGCGAGGGGCGCAGGCGCCCCTGTGGATAGGAAGTCTTTACATCACGGTCTTATGACCCTATTTGGCGCGTTCCGGCGGACCCGATGTCCTGAAAAGCGCTGCTAACGCCGGATTGGGTTCAACTATCCGTTGGGGGTTACGTGAATTGCACACGTATCATACGCCCCTGGACCTGGTCCGTGATCGTTCACCGGAACGTCCTGTCGCCCTCGCGCGGCCGGACGCGGTAGCGGTCGCGGCGCGCTGGTTCCAGGACAATTTCAAAGGCGATGTGTTCTACGCCGTTAAGGCGAACCCTTCGCCCTGGGTCATCGAGACGCTCGCCGCCAATGGCGTGAGGTCCTTCGACGTCGCCTCGATCCCCGAGATCGAGCTGGTCACGGCGCACGCGCCGGGCTCGCGGATGGCCTTCATGCATCCGGTGAAGAGCCGCAGCGCCATCGCCACGGCCTATCGCGACCACGGCGTCACGACCTTCGCCCTCGACACCCATGAGGAGCTGGCCAAGATCCTCGAGGCGACCGGCGGGGCCGACGACCTGACCCTGATTGTCCGCCTGGCAGTGAGCGCGGAGGGCGCGGCCTATTCGCTCTCCGGCAAGTTCGGCGTCGAGACCCACGAGGCCTCGGCCCTGCTGCTGGCGGCGCGCCAGGCCACCCAGGACCGCCTGGGCGTCTCCTTCCACGTCGGCAGCCAGTGCATGCGCCCGACCGCCTTCCAGGCCGCCATGGCCCAGGCGAGCCGCGCCATCGTGCGCGCCGGCGTCCTGGTCGACATCGTCGACGTCGGCGGCGGCTTCCCGAGCATCTACCCCGGCATGGTTCCGCCGGACATGGCCGACTACCTCGATAGCATCGAGCGCGGCTTCGCCGAGATGATGGTCCACGAGGACACCGAGCTCTGGTGCGAGCCCGGCCGCGCCCTGGTGGCCGAAGCCTCGTCGATCCTCACCAAGGTCGAGCTGAAGAAGCGCGACGCGCTCTATCTGAACGACGGCAGCTACGGCAGCCTGTTCGACGCGGCGCACACCAAATGGCCCTTTCCGGTGAAGCTGTTCCGCAAGGACGGCGATATCGCGATCGAAGTCGAGGGCCCCCTGAAGCCCTTTCGTTTCTACGGGCCGACCTGCGACAGTCTCGACCACATGCCGGGCCCCTTCTGGCTGCCGGAAGACGTCCGTGAGGGCGACTACATCGAGATCGGCATGCTGGGCGCTTATGGAATCGCCATGAACACCCGCTTCAACGGCTTCGGCGACGCCGAGACCGTGGCCGTGCAGGACGCGCCCATGGCCTCGATGTTCGGCCTGGCCGGCCGCTCGATCCGCCTGCCCCGCGAGGCGCAGGAAGAAGAGCGCAACAAGGTCGTGCGGCTTTCGCGTCCCAAGGGCGCAGCCGGCAAGAAGCGCCGCAGGCGGTAACAGCCGACGTATTTTGCGTGTTAAAGGCGCGGCCGGTCGCTCCGTCCCGGTCGCGCCTTTCCTATGGACGGGCGATCACCTCTCAGAAGGGAACTTCCGAAGATGAACGCTGACGTTCAGAAATCGAACCGCAAGGCCGAACTGCTGGCCAACACCGTCGAGCATGTGGCGATCGACCAGTACGACGCCCGCCCGGTCATCGACGCCATGCGCAAGATGAGCTTCACCAGCCGCGACACCGCGCGCGCCGCCGACATCTGGTCGATGAGCCTGGAGGACGCCGACTGCTCGACCTGGCTGACGCTCGCCGGCTCCACCTCGGCCGGCGGCTGCATGCACATCTACCGCGACATGCTGACGTACGGGATGATCGACGTGGTGGTGTCGACCGGCGCCTCCATCGTCGACATGGATTTCTTCGAGGCGCTCGGCTTCAGGCACTACCAGGCGCAGTCCAACGTCGACGACCGCGACCTGCGCGAGCTCTACATCGACCGCATCTACGACACCTATATCGACGAGGAAGAGCTCCAGAACTGCGACGGCACGATCTATGCGATCTGCGAGACCCTGGAGCCGCGCCCCTATTCCAGCCGCGAGTTCATCTGGGAGATGGGCAAGTGGCTGGCGGCGGGCAACGCCAAGAAGCCGGGCTCGCTGATCCAGACGGCCTACGAAGAGGGCGTGCCGATCTTCTGCCCGGCGTTCACGGACAGCTCCGCGGGCTTTGGGCTCGTGAAGCACCAGGTCGAGCGGATGAAGGTCGGCAAGCCTTACCTGACCATCGACAGCGTCGCCGACTTCCGTGAGCTGACGGATATCAAGATCGCCGCCGGCGCCACGGGCCTGTTCATGGTCGGCGGCGGGGTGCCGAAGAACTTCGCCCAGGACACGGTGGTCTGCGCCGAGATCCTCGGCCACGAGGTCGAGATGCATAAGTACGCCGTGCAGATCACCGTCGCCGATGTCCGCGACGGCGCCTGCTCGTCCTCGACGCTCAAGGAAGCCTGTTCCTGGGGCAAGGTCGACGTCACCTGGGAGCAGATGGTGTTCGCCGAGGCCACCACGGTGGTGCCGCTGATCGCGTCGGACGCCTGGCATCGCGGCTCGTGGAAGACCCGCACCAAGCGCCGCTGGGCGAAGCTGTTCGAAGCGAAGGCCTAGCCCCTTCCGCCGCCAAAAGAAGGCCGTCGTCGCGCGGGCGACGACGGCCAGTCGGGCGTCCGGGGAGGAAGCCGCTATTCGCAGTAGACGCGCACCTTGGCGTCCTGAGCGTCCACATCGACGCTGAAGTCCTCAAGATGGGCGATGAGGTCCTCGAGGTTCTCGGGCTTCAGCTGGTTGATGTCGAACGGCACGCCGTTCTTGGCGAGTTCGGCGTTGACCTGGTCGCGCGCGCCAGGCGGGATCAGGCTGGTCAGCCGCACGCCGGCCCGCAACAGCGCCATGGGCACGCGGATATTGACCTTGGTCGGTCCCTCGCCGGGGTCGGTAGCGTCCACCGATACGCGCAGATATTTCGGCGGCGGCTTGTTGTGGCCGGCGGCGGCGCTTTCGAAGGGACGCGGCGCGGGACCGGCGCCGTCCATCGCTCCGAGCAGGCGCTCGGCCTCGTCGGCGTTGATCTTTCCATCGGCCAGCATCTGCAGGACCGAGCGGCGGTCGTTGTTCATGGCAGGTCTCCTAGAAAATTCTGATGCGGACGAGCGCATCGGGGGTGTCGACATCGACCACCGTGCCGCCGAGGTTGAGCAGCAGGGCGCCGATGCCCATGACCGTTGCGAACGGTCTGTCGCCGTAGGGCCGCGGGGCGAAATAGATCAGCGGCGCCAGCAGGGTTGCGACGGGCGCCAGCAACAGGAAGAGCGGGGTGAGCGGCAGCCAGAGCCGCACCACCGTACGCCGGTGCGGCGCGACCGGGGTCGGAGCCGGCGCCGGCCGGCTCTGGAGGGCCCGCCGGGTGTCGACCGCGCGCGCCTCCATGGCGGCCAGGCCGAAATGGCGCATGGCCTTCGGCGCGACGAACCCCGTGCGGCGCAAGGCCGGCGGATAGCTGTTCATTTGAGTCCCTCCAGTTCGGAGATGGCGGCCTCGGCGGTGATCTCGCCGCGGGCCAGGCGGTCCAGCACCTCGGCGCGGCCGGGCTCGGGATCGGTTTCGATAAACTCCAGGCTGGCGGCGATGCGGTTCAGCCGGGCCTTGATGGTCGGGTAGGAGACGCCGAACACCTGCTCCATCTCCTTGATCGAGCCGTGGCTGCGGACGAAGGCGGCGACGAACACCTGATCCTCGGCCGAGAGCCGGGCGAGGCGGGGCAGCTCGAAGGCGCCCTCGATCGCGACGTCCTGTTCCGTCAGCCGCACCCGCTCCACGACGATCGGTCGGCCGCGGGTGAGCTCGCTGAGCGCTTGCCAGTCTTGGGTTCTCGTATCAGTCATGCCCATACAATTAAGTTTCTCAATGTCGATGTCAAGATTTTTAATCTCCGCCTCCGCGCGCATCCTGAAAATCGACGGATGCGTGGTTGAAAGCATCGTCCGGCTCTGCAAAACCGGAGGCGGTGCAGGGGAGAGTTCGGAATGGCGTGGAGAATTCTGGTGGCCGCGGCGGCGGTCCTGACCATGGGCGCCGACCCGGCGCCGGCCATGAAGCCCGCGCCCGCCGCCAATCCGGTTCCGACCTATCTCGGGACCACCGGGCCTGACGCCTACAAGATCCTGCCGCCCGCGCCGGTGGCCGGCACGATCCGCTACGACGCGGACCGCAGGATGTTCCGGGCCACCCGCAAGCTGAAGGACACGCCGCGCTGGGCGCTGGCCTTGAATGACGACAACGGGGCCGCCTTCCTCACCGATCTGAGCTGCGCGATCGGCGTCGATCTGACCACCCAGAACGCGCCCAGGACCAGGCTGATGATCGCGCGGGTCTCACGCGACTCCAGCTACTCGACGAATATCCCGAAGGACGCCTACAAGCGCCTGCGGCCGTTCCTGATCGACAAGGGTCCGACCTGCATCGACCAGAAGGGGCCGATCTCCCAGAGCTTCGACTACCCCTCGGGCCACAACACCTACAGCTGGGCGGTGGGCCTGATCCTGGCCGAGCTCGTCCCCGACCGGTCGACCGAGATCCTGGTCCGCGCGCGGGCCTTCGGCGAGAGCCGGATGATCTGCGGGGTGCACAACATGAGCGCGGTGGAAGCCGGCCGCACCAACGGCTCCATCGTCGTCGCGGGCCTGCATGGCTCCGAGGAATTCCGCAGGGACATGGATGCCGCGCGCACCGAGATCGCCGCCGCGCGCAAGGCCGGCCCGGCGCCCGACCCCGCCAAGTGCGCCGCCGAGGCCGAACTGCTCAAGTCGCCCTACTGAAGGCGCCTCAGATTCCCGCGTACCACTCGTAGCCGCGGTCTTCCCAGAAGCCGCCCTTGCCGCGGCCGAGCTGGGCGTAGTCGGCCACCGCCTCGATGCGCATGATGTACTTGGCCTGTTTGTAGCCGAGCTGGCGCTCGACCCGCAGGCGCAGCGGCGCGCCGTGCGCCACCGGCAGGGTCCTGTCGTTCATCGCGTAGGCCAGGATGGTCTGCGGGTGGTAGGCGTCGATCAGGTCGATGCTCTCATAGTACTGGCCCGAGCCGTCGAGCGTCTGCTCGAGCGTATCGCCGCAATGAAAGACGACGTAGCGGGCGGTCTTCTTCACGCCAGCCTGGTCGAGCAGCGGCCCGAGCCGCGCGCCTGTCCACTTGGCGATCGACGACCAGCCTTCCACGCAGTCATGGCGCGTGATCTGGGTCCGCGACGGCGCCGCCCGCAGGTCCGCCAAGCTCAGCGACAGCGGCCGGTCGACCAGGCCGTCGACCACCAGCCGGTAGTCGGCGAAGCCCTTGTCGCGCAGGGCCACATAGTCGGTGTCGCTCGGATCGATCGAACCATTGGGCCGGAAGTCGGACGAGATGTCCGAGGGGTGGAACTCGTGGGCGAGCGCCTTGCGGTCGACGACCAGCCGCTGCGCGCGGCGCGTCAGGCCCTCGGCGCCGGCCAGGAAGCCGATGCCCTTGGGGTTGCCGGTGATCCTGTCGCAGGCGCCGAGCGCCAGGGCCCCTGCCCCGGCGAGGGCGGCCTGCAGCCAGCCGCGGCGATGGGTGGAGAAGGTCATGCCGTCTCTCCGGTCTTCCCGGGCACGATGGCGTAGCGGCCGGTGACCATCGAGCGGATGTTGTTCCAGGTCCCTGAGGCCACCACCATGAACAGGTGCAGCAGGATGAAGCCGACGATCGCAAAGGCGGTCAGGAAGTGGATCGTCCGCGCCGACTGCCGGCCGCCGAACAGCTCGACCAGCCAGGGCGCCGCGGCGTTGAAGCCCGGCGACATGCAAAGGCCGGTCAGCACCATCAGCGGCAGCAGCACCAGGACCACGCCAAGATAGGTCCCCTTCTGCAGGACGTTGTAGTGGCGCGCCTCCTCGCCCTTGGGGAACTTGAGCTGCGCGTGGGTGACGATCTCATGCCAGACGTTGCGGGGCTTCACATCCGCCTTGGTCGGCACGAGGTCCTTGCGGATATGGCCGCCGATCAGGCCGACCAGCCAATAGACCAGGCCGTTGGCGACGAAGAGCCACGCGAAGAAGAAGTGCCAATGGCGGCTGTCGGCCAGGTCGCGGTAGCTCGGCACCGTCGCCCACGAGGGGAAGGCTACCGGCTCGCGGGATCCGACCTTGCCGGAATAGCCCAGCACGCCGGTGGTCTCGAACGTCTTCGAGCCGATCTGAGTGACGCCGATCATCCGGTCGCCCTTGTCCACCGCGCCGATGGAAACCCAGGGATGGGCGAAGGTCGCCTTCTGGCCCCAGTAGAGCGCCGGGTGGGCGCCGAAGATGTTGAGGCCGCTCATCAGGAGCAGGGTCAGCGCCAGGACGTTGATCCAGTGGGTCGCACGCGTCACCGCGGCGTGGCGATAGACCAGGACCTTCTTCGAATTGGCCATGTTCGACTGTCCCTCCCCGAGGCCGCACGCCGGTTTTGACACACAAGCCATTCGGGCGCGAGACGCCGATGGTTACAGAGCCGGACGCTAGGCGGGCGGCGCGCGCGCCCCTAAGGTCCGCGGCGCGGCAGCGGGGAGCAGATCTTGGGCGAAGCGGTGGAAGTCTGGCGGGGCAGCGTCGCCATGTGGGAATGCGACGCCATGGGCCATCTGAACGTCGGCTTCTACGTGGCCAAGGCCATGGAGGGACTGGCCGGGCTCGCGGCCGAACTGGGCATGGCCCACGCCTTTGCGCCGGATGCGCGGGCGACCCTGATGGTCCGCGAGCAGCACATCCGGTTCCTGCGCGAGGCGCGGCCGAACGCGCCGCTGGTCATGACCGGCGGGGTGGTGGAGATCGGCGAAACCGACGCGCGGCTGTTGCTCCTGCTGCGCCACGGCTCCGGCGAACTCGCCGCCAGCTTCCAGAGCGTGGTCGCCCACGCCACCGCGCGCGAGGGCCGGCCCTTTCCCTGGCCAGGACGGGTGCTGGAACGCGCGGAGGCCTTGCGCATCGCGGTTCCGCCCGAGGCCGCCGCGCGCAGCCTCGGCCTCGATCCGGTGCAGAGCCAGGCGAGCCTCGCCCGCGCCGACGCGCTGGGCGTCCGGCGGACTGCCCTGGGCGCGGTCGGGGCCGAACATTGCGACGCCTTCGGGCGCATGCGCGCCGAGCAGATGATGGCCCGCATCTCGGCGGCGATCCCGCACATCCTCGAAGGCCGCCGGTCGGGGGCCGAGGGCGAGGGCGCCCGCCTGGGCGGGGCGGCGCTGGAGTACCGGCTGATCCACCTCGACTGGCCGCGCGCCGGCGACCGGGTGGAGCTGCGCTCCGGCGCCTCCGGCGGCGACGCGCGCTTCCGCAGACTGACTCATTGGCTGCTCGATCCGGACAGCGGCAAGGCCTGGGGCGTCGCCGAGGCGATCGCCGTCTCCTTCGACCTGGAGACCCGCAAGATCGTGACGCTCAGCGACGAAGCGCTGGCCGCGGCCAACGCTCAGGTGATCGCCGGCCTGACGCTCTAGGCGACGCAGGCCAGCAGGGTCTCACCCACCAGGTCCGGGCGCTCCATGGGCAGGAAGTGGGAGGTTCCCGGGATCGTCTCGACGCGGATGCGGCCGTCGGCGGCGAGTTCGGCCTCGTGGCCCTCCAGCCGGAAGGTCGACGCCTCTTCCGCCCGCAGGATGCGGATCGGGCAGCGGCTCGCGCGGAAAGCCGCCCAGGCGTCGTAGTTGTGGGTGCGGAAGTTGGAGGCCTCCCAGTCCGGCGTGCAGGTCAGGGTGACCTCGCCCGTTGCGGTCTCGCGGAAGCCGGCGGCGACGTAGTCCGCCAGCTGATCCTCGGTCCAGGTCTTGAAGGCCCCGCGGCCACGGTAGGCCTCGATCACGGCCTGCCGGCTCGCGAAGGTCGCCCGCCTGCGCATTGCGCCCTGCACCAGGGGTGATTCGGACACGGCCTGCGGATCACGCTGCATGTCGGTCGGCATGACCACCGGATCGAAGAGCGCGAGCGCGCGGACGCGGCCGGGCTCGGCCGCCGCCGCCAGCAGGCTGGAGGTCCCGCCCATCGAGTGGCCGGCCAGCACCACCGGCGCCTCGCAGGCCGCCGCGAGCAGCGCCAGGAGGTCGTCGCGGAACTCCAGCCAGCCCTGGCGGCCCTCGATGACCGTGGGCAGGGTGCTCGCGCCATGGCCGCGCAGGTCCAGCGCCAGGATCCGCAAAGCGCCCGCCAGCGGCTGCAGGATCGTGCGGTAGGTGCGGCCGTTGAAGCCGTTGGCGTGGGAGAAGACGATGTCCACCGGCCGGTCGCTCGGCCCGAATTCCAGCGCCGCCATCGTCCCGCCGCGGGTCGGCAGGGCGATCATCCGCTGTTGCGGCTCGGCGTCGACCCTGGCGTCCATGGCGTCCCCTTGCGATGCTCCCATATAGCCGCCGTCAGCCTCAGGAGAAGACATGAAGCTCGCCACCATCGGCTATGAGCGCGAAACCCAGCCGGCCGTCATCCAGCGCCTGAAGGACGCGGGCGTGGAACTCTTGATCGACGTGCGGGCCGTGGCGTCCTCGCGCCGCGCGGGGTTCTCCAAGACCCTGCTCTCCGCCAGCCTGAACGAGGCGGGGATCGGCTATGTCCACCTGCGCCAGCTGGGCACGCCCAAGGCGGGCCGGGAGTTCGCCCGCAAGGGCAGGATCGCCGAGATGCACGAGATCTTCGAGGCCCACATGGCCGAGCCCGGCGCGCAGCTGGAGCTCGCCAAGGCCACGGAGATTGTCCGCGGCGGCAAGAAGGTGGCCCTGCTCTGCTACGAGGCCGACGCCGCCGGCTGCCACCGCACGATCCTGGCCAAGCGGATCTGCGAGACGCTCGGCTGCGGGATCGAGAACCTCTAGGCGCTAGACCTCGAGTTCGGCGTCGGTGAGGTCGCAGCCCTGCAGGTTGGCGCCGGTCATGTCGGCTTCCAGGAAGCGGGCGCGCACGGCGTGGGCGCCGCGCAGGTCGGCATTGCGCAGGACGGCGCGGGTGAAGTCGGTTCGCACGAACCGGCCGTCGCCTATCGTCAGCGGGCCGAGCTTGGCGCCGCGGAGGTCGGCGCGGGTGAAGGAGGCCCCGGAAAGCTTGGCGCCCCGAAGGTCGGTGTCGCGCAGGTCGCAGCCGCGCAGGTCGGCGCCGGAGAGATCCGCGCCCTGCAGCTGGGCGCCTTGCATGTCGAGGCCGAAGAACACCGCGCCGCGGGCGACCATCGCCGTCAGCCGGCGCCCCTTGAGCGTGCGCATGGTCCGGAAGTCGACGTTGCTGAAGTCCGAGACCGAGCCGCGTTCGCCGCTGGAGTCGCAGTAGGCCTCGTACTCGGCCAGCACCTGGTCGATCGGCCGCTGGTCCACATAGACCACCGGCGGCGGGGCGCGCAGGACGTCGCTCATGTCGACGTTGTCGAGGGTGGCGCTCTCAAGGTTCGCGCCGGTCAGGACCGTGCGCTTCATGGAGGCCCCCGAAAGGTCGGCCCCCGCGAGGTCGGCGCCGGTCAGGTCGGCGCCATCGAGGACCGCGCGGGTCAGCTTGGCGCCGGCCATCTGCGCGCCCGAGAGGTTGGCGTCGGTGAAGTCGCTGGACATCGCCACCGCACCGGTCATCTGGGCGCCGGCCAGGTTGGCGCCGGAGAGGATCGCGTAGTTCAGCTCGCCCGGGCGATGCTCGTGGCGAAGGATGCGGAAACCGTCGAGCTTGTCCTGCAGCGCGATACGGCCCTCGCGCAGGTCGCAGCCCGGAAGTTCCGCGCCGGCCAGGTTCGCGCCGCGCAGGCAGGCGCCGCGCAGGTCCGCGCGGCCGAGATTGGCCCGCCTGAGGTCCGCCTCGCGCAGGTCGGCGCCGAACAGGATGCCGCGGCTGAGGTTGGCCCGGGCGAGCGTCGCACCGTGGAAATTGGCCCCGGCGAAGTCGGCTTCCCTTAGGTCGAGGCCTTCCAGGGTGCAGTTGGAAAGGTCCGCGTAGGTCAGGCTGAGACGGCGGCCGCCGGCGCGGCCGGCCAGGTAGCGCTGGTGCGCCTCCACGGCCTCGCGAAGAGCCTGGGCGTCGAGGGCCAGGTGGTGGGGTTGGGCCTGGGAGGACATGGAGAACCTTTGCGCGACGGCAAAATGCACTCAGGTCACTTAAAGAACGGTTGCCCGGGGCCGGCGCGCGGGCCGGGTCTTCAGAACCAGCCGCGCCGTTTGAACCACAGGATCGGCAGGATCGCCGATATCGCCATCATTGAAAGCGCCATCGGATAGCCGAACGGCCAGGCCAGCTCCGGCATGTGATGGAAGTTCATCCCGTAGACCGAGGCCACCAGGGTCGGCGGCATCAGGATCACCGCGGCCACCGAGAAGAACTTGATGATGCCGTTCTGCTCGATGTTGATCAGGCCGAGCGCCGCATCCAGCAGGAAGGCGATGTGGCTCGACTGGAAGCCGGCGTGCTCGGTGAGCGACTGGCCGTCGCGCTGCAGGGTCCTGAGGTGCGCCCGGCACTCCGCGTCCTCGGCGATCTCGTGGGCGAGGGCCGCGAAGCTGAACATGCGCGACAGGCTCACCAGGCTGTTGCGGGTCTTCGAGGTGAGCGACTGCGCCCGGGCCAGCTCGGTCAGGAGCGCCTCGAACTGCGCGCCCTTCGGGCGGCGGAAGATCGCCGAGGACACGCCGTCCACGTCCAGGCCGGTCGTCTCCAGCAGGTCGGCGAGCCGTTCGACCGCCGCATCCAGCAGGCTGAAAAGCGCCGCGGTCCCGGTGGCGATCCCCTGGCCTTGGGCGCGCTCGGCGAACAGGTCGAAGGCGCGCAGCTCATCGTAGCGGATGGTGATCAGGAGGCCCTTGGTCAGCACGAAGGTCACCGGCGCCTCGCTGCGGTGCTCCTCGTCGCGGCGCGACAGCAGGGTGGCGGTCATGAAGGTCGCGCCGTTCGCCTGATAGAGCCGGCTCGAGGGCTCGATCTCGGCCATCTCCTCGCGGGTCGGCATTTCGAGGCTTACGGCGGCTTCGACGGCCAGCTCTTCGGCGCGCGTCGGCTTCAGGAGGTCGATCCAGAAGACATCCTCGGCCGGCCGCCAGCCGTCCGCCGGCGTGACCGTCTCCAGGCCCGCTGCGCCGTGCCGAAGGAGTCTGAGCATCAAAAGCCTCCGCGAGCCCTCCTAGTGGAGCGGCTCGCCGAGGCCGTCAATTCGTCAGGCGATGTGGCTCAGTTGCCGCCGTCGCCGCGCGCGGCCTTGGCGATCAGGGCCGCGATACGGTCGGTGGAGTCCGCCGCCTGGCTCAGCAGCGAGAGCGGGCCGGAGCCGGGCCGGACGGCCGAGGCCATCTGGCTCGCCGCGGACTGGGCCATGGCGATGGCGGTGTTCTCGGCGCTGGAGAGCCCGGACGAGGCCATGATCTTGGCCTTGGCGTCCTGGTAGATGAAGCCGTAGGTCTGGTAGGTCGAGCCGCCCAGATCGCGGCTGGGATCGTACCAGACCTTCACTTCGCTCCAGTTGCCCTCGGGCGAGACGTCGACCAGGGTCACGTCCTTCTCCACCTTGCCGCGCGAGCCTTCGATCGGCGACCAGTTGGCGTGGGTGATCTGGACGATGCGGTCGGTCAGCACCTCGCTGACCACGGCCACGTGGCCCAGGCGCATGCGCTCGGTGGGCTTGAAGCACAGGACGGCGCCGGCCTTGGGCTGGAAGCCCACGTCATACTTGCCGATGGCCTGTTGCCACCAGGTGCGGGCGTCGCCGAAGATCTGGATGCCGGAGATCAGGCGCGCGAAGGGAACGCACTGCCAATAGGTGTCCGCAAGCGCCCCACCAGCCGTGGGCGCGAGACTCATAACCGCCGCGACGGCGAGGGAACCCAGCAGGGTTCTCGTCCGTTTGAGCATGTTTTTGAACTCCCCGACGCGAACTGCGAGGAGATAACCCTATCTCGCATTGAGTGAAAAGAGGGTTTAGATGCCCGTGTCGGATCGCTGCGCCGCGTCTATCGCCAAGCTTAACCAGACCGGCGTCGGAATAGTTGCGAAACAAGAGAGTTGACAAGCAAAATGGGACAATGAATTCCCGGCCTCCAAGATATCAATCCCATCGCACATGTCGTTTCCCCAAACGATCGTCTGTCACAGCCCGCCTCTTAAGCTTGCATTCACATACTCCGACGCTCCGACAACTCTAAATCACGGCCCTGTAATGGACTGAAACAAGAGCTCGCGCGTGAAGCAGCGGTGTTCGCGTCTGGCGCGAATTTCTCACCCATATCGTTCACAAGTTTGCGAGACGGGCGCCGGGCGCCGGTATCGCCTGCAATTCGGGCGATCAAGGCGATTTTGACGCTCCCTAGCTGAAATCAGCCGATGCGATAGAAGGCTCCAGGACGCCGGCGTTGAGGAGCATTCCATGGGCGATCTTGCGGCGCTGGTCGCCAGCCCCGAAGCCTGGATCGCGCTGGCGACCCTGATCGTCATGGAGGTGGTGCTGGGCGTCGACAACCTGGTCTTCGTCTCCATCCTCTCCAACAAGCTGCCGGAAGCCAGCCGCGCCCGGGCGCGCAGGCTGGGCATCGGCCTGGCGCTGATCATGCGCCTGGTGCTGCTCTCCGGCATCGCCTTCATCGTCAGCCTGACCAAGCCGGTTCTGGTGCTGCCGTTCGCCGTCCCGTCGCTCGCCGACGGTCACCCGATGGTCGACCTCTCGTTTTCCTGGCGCGACCTGATCCTGCTGGCCGGCGGCCTGTTCCTGGTCTGGAAGGCGACCAGCGAGATCCATCACTCGGTCGATCCCGAGGAGAGCGAGACCCTGCTCGACAAGCGGGGCGGGGCGACCGTCAGCTTCGGCGCGGCCATCGCCCAGATCCTGCTGCTGGACATCGTCTTCTCCATCGACTCGATCCTGACCGCGGTCGGCATGACCGAGCACCTGCCGATCATGATGGCCGCGGTGATCATCGCGGTCGGCCTGATGCTGGTGGCGTCGGGACCGCTTGCCCGCTTCATCCACAACAACCCCAGCGTGGTCATGCTGGCGCTGGGCTTCCTGCTGATGATCGGCGCGACCCTGATCGCCGACGCCTTCGGGATCCATGTGCCCAAGGGCTACATCTACGCGGCCATGGCCTTTTCCGGCCTGGTCGAGGGCCTGAACATGGCCTCGCGGCGCAAGCGCAAGGCGGGCAAGAAGCCGGCTGACGACGACCGGACGCTGCACTAACCCGCAACCCCGTCGCCCCGAACGGCGTTCTCGCGTCACACAACGGAGAAAGCCATGAGAGTCTTGAGGATCGCCGCCGGCCTGGCCGGGGCCGCCCTGCTGACCGGCGCATCAGCCGCTGTCGCGGAGGACAACCAGGCCGGCGTGCCGCTCACCCCCGCCGAGGCCGCGGGCCCCTGGACGATCGAGTACGCCGGTCACGCGCTCTGCACGGTCACCCTGAGCGCATCCCATGCCGTCAAGACGTCGGCGACCTGCGGGGAATACCTGCCGGTGAGCCCCACAGGCTGGCAAACCACCAAGGACGGCATGGCCTTGACCGGGTCTGACGGCCAACCGCTGATCGCCTTCCACCGCTGGAGCAACAGCCTCTTCGTCGCCCACCGTTCCAGCGGCGTGGACATCCAGCTGCGTCGTGGCGGGCCCGGCCAGATCGGGCAGGGCCTCCCCGGCTAGAGGAAGCTGTAGGGGTCGATGTCGATGGCCACGCGGACCGAGGCCGGCGGCTTCACCCGCGCGCGCCACGTCGCCATATAGGCCGAGAGATCGACCGCCCGGTCGGCCCGCACCAGGAAGCGCTTGCGGCGGCGTCCGCGGATCAGGCCGAGCGGCGCGTCCGCGGGCCCGTAGACCTCCACTCCCGCCGAATTGGGCGCGGCCTGGGCCATGGCCTGGACGAAGGTCTCAAGCTGGATCGGATCGACGCCCGAGACGATCACCGCGGCGAGCCGCCCGAACGGCGGCAGGCCGGCCAGCTCCCGCTCGGCCATCTCGGCGGCCACGAAGGCGTCGCGGTCCTGGGCGGCGAGCGCCTGCATGACGGCGTGCTCCGGGGCCCAGGTCTGCAGGAGCGCGCGGCCCGGCCGGTCCTTGCGGCCCGCCCGGCCGGTGGCCTGGGCCAGGAGCTGATAGGTCCGCTCGGCCGCCCGTAGGTCGCCGCCGCGCAGGCCGAGGTCGGCGTCCACGACTCCCACCAGCGTCAGGTTCGGAAAGTTGTGCCCCTTGGCCGCGGCCTGGGTGGCCACCAGGATGTCGATCTGGCCGTCGGCCATGGCCTCGATCAGCCGCCGCGCCTCGCGCGCGTCGAACACCGTGTCCGACGAGAAGACCGCCACGCGGGCCCGTGGGAACAGGCCCTTGGCCTCCTCCTCCACCCGCTCGACCCCCGGGCCGATGGAGACCAGGCTGTCGTGCGCCCCGCAGTGCGGACAGGCCTTGGGCTTGGGCATCGAAAAGCCCGTCAGGTGGCAGACGAGGCGGCCGGAATAGCGGTGCTCCACCAGCCAGCTGTCGGTGTCGGGCGCGGTCATCCGCTCGCCGCAGGCCTTGCAGAGGACCAGCGGCGCATAGCCCCGGCGGTTGAGGAACAGCAGCGTCTGCTCGCCGCGGGCGAAGGTCTCGCCCATGGCCCTGACCAGCCGAGGCGAGAGCCAGCGCCCATGGTCGGGCGGCGCCTCGCGCAGGTCGATGAGTTCGATGTCGGGCAGCCGCGCCGCACCGTGCCGGGTCGAAAGCCTGAGCCAGCGGTAGCGCCCCTGCTCGGCGTTGCGCAGGCTCTCCAGCGACGGTGTCGCGGAGGCCAGGATCACGGCGGCGTCCTCGATCTTGCCCCGCGCCACGGCCAGATCGCGGGCGTGGTAGATGAAGCCCTCCTCCTGCTTGAAGGAGGCGTCGTGCTCCTCGTCGACGACGATCAGCTTGAGGTCCTGGAACGGCAGGAAGAGCGCCGAGCGCGCCCCGACCACGATCCGGCACCGCCCCGTGGCCACCGCCTCCCAGACCCTGCGCCGCGCCGGCGGCGCCACGTCGGAGTGCCATTCCCCGGGCTCCGCGCCGAAACGCTCCGCCACCCGGCCGATCACCGCCTGGGTGAGCGCGATCTCCGGCAGCAGGATCAGCACCTGGGCGGTCGGACCGGCGGCGAGCGCCGCGGCGGCGGCCTCCAGATAGACCTCGGTCTTGCCCGAGCCGGTCACCCCGTCCAGCAGGGCGACGTTGAAGCCGCCGCCGGCCAGCATGGCCTTCAGCTCGGCGGCCGCGGCGGCCTGGCTGGCGTTGAGCGTCGCGCCGGGGCGAGAGGGGTCCGGGGGCGCGAACTGCGCCACGGCCTCGACCAGCCTGACGGCCAGCACCCCTTCGTCGACCAGGCTCTTGACGACCCCGGCCCCGACGCCGGCCGCGCGCGCCAGGTCGGGCGGGCTGAGCGCCTGGGCGGTCGCCGCCTCCAGCACCTTGGTCCGCGACGCCGTCGGCCGGGCCGGCGCGGCGCCGGTGAGCTCGGCGATCCGCACCGGCCGGGGCTTGGGCGCACGGGCGCCGCGCAAGGCGATGGCCAGCGGTTGGCCCGGCCAATCCACGGCGTAGCGCGCCGCCCACTGCACGAACTCCACCGTCCGCGGCGGCAGGCGCGGCTCTTCGAGGATGGCCTCAAGCGGCTTCAGCGGCCGGTTGCCGCCGGCGGCCTCGCGCAGGCCCACCACAACGCCGCGCAACAGGCGCGGACCAAGCGGGGCGGCCACCTGGTCGCCCAGCTCCAGCCCCATGCCCTCGGGCTCGGCGTAGTCGAAAGCCTCCGGCAGGGGCATCGGCAACAGGACGGACGCGATGCGGCTCATGCAGAGGCTTTTGCGCTGAGGCCCGGGGCGGCTACAAGCGGCGCACATTCAAAGAAGGTAATTTCGATGCAGCTCTTCCTCGACACCACCGACGTGGCGGTCCTCAAGGACCTGGCCATGACCGGCCTGGTGGACGGCGTGACCACCAATCCCACCCTGATCGCCAAGTCCGGCCGCCCGATGCTGCAGGTGATCGCCGAGATCTGCGCGGCGATCGAGGGCCCGGTCAGCGCCGAGGTCGCGGCCATGGACACCGCCGGCATGCTGGACGAGGGCCGCAAGCTCGCCTCCATCGCCCCCAACGTCGTGGTCAAGGTGCCGCTGACCCGCGACGGCCTGATCGCCACCCGTGAGTTCGCCCACGAGGGCATCGCCACCAATGTCACCCTGTGCTTCTCGGCGGCCCAGGCCCTGCTCGCCGCCAAGGCCGGCGCGACCTACATCTCTCCGTTCATCGGCCGGCTGGACGACCACGGCGCGGACGGCATGGACCTGATCGTCGAGATCCGCGCGATCTACGACAACTACGATTTCGACACCGAGATCCTGGCGGCCTCGATCCGCGGCCCCGCCCACGTGACCACCGCGGCGCTGGCCGGCGCCGACTGCGCGACCATTCCGCCTGACGTGTTCAACGCCCTCTTCAAGCACCCGTTAACCGAACGGGGTCTTGATCAGTTCATGAGCGACTGGGCCAAAACGGGACAGTCGATCCTGTAGAGTCGCGCGTTCCAGGCCAAGCCGTCCGGAAGAGCGCCAAGTCGGAATTGGGGAGCGCAGATGGACGGGTCGCAGGGCGGAATCGAAGAGGCCCGGCTGGAGCCTGCGTCCGTGCGGCGCTTCCTGTCGGACAATCCGCAGTTCCTGACCGGCGACCACGGCCTGCTGGACGAGCTCGGCCTGAAGGTCGCGGTCGGCAATATCGTCGACTTCGGCCCGGCGGTGATGGCCCGCGTGCACGCCGCCCACCAGCGCGAGGCCACCCAGCGCCAGCACCTGGAAGAGACCGCCCGCGCCAACTTTTCGGCCCAGGCCCAGACCCATGGCGCGGTGGTCGACCTGCTGGAGGCCCGCAACCATTCCGACCTCGCCCGCCGCGTTGACGAACTCGCCCAGCAGCGCTTCGGCCTCACCGCCGGGGTCATCGCCCTGGAGACCGAAGGCCTGCCGCCCGCCGGCTGGAAGAGGCTGGTCGAGGGCCAGGTGGACATGATCCTCGGCGGCCCGCAGCGGCTGGCCCGCATGGGCTTCGCGCCCACCGCGCTCGGCCTGTTCGGCGACCAGGGCGAAGCGATCAAGTCCATGGCCATGGTCCGCATGGCGATCTGGGAGCCGTCGCGGCAAGGCTTGCTGGCCTTCGGCTCGGCCGACGCCGAGAGCTTCACCGAGGACATGGGCGCCGAGCTGGTGGCCTTCCTCGCCCGCGTGGTCGAACGCACCGCCGAGCGCTGGCCCATCCTGTGACCGGCCCCAAATGACAGCGAGGGAGGCCTTGGCGCTCTGGATGGAGCACCTGGCCCACGAACGCCGGTCCTCGCCCCGCACCCTGGAGGCCTACGGCTTCGCCGCCTCCCGCTATATCGGCTTTCTGGAACAGCACCGGGGCGAGGCGATCTCGCTTACGACCCTGGCCGAGGTGACGGCCGGCGAGGTCCGCGCCTGGCTCGCCCACCTGCGCCAGGGCGAGCGGCCGCTGTCGCCCCGCTCGCTCAGCCAGGCGCTTTCGGCCATCCGCACCTTCCACGGCTTCCTCGACCGCCGGCTGGGCGCGCCCAACTCGGCCATCGCGCTCGTCCGCGGTCCCCGCGTGAAGCCCGGCGCGCCCCGCCCCGTCAGCGAAGACCAGGCGCGCGGCATGATAGCCGAACCGGGCCTCGACCCCGACCGAGAGGACTGGGAGGCCGCCCGCGACGAGGCGGTGCTGACCCTGCTCTACGGCTGCGGCCTGCGGATCTCCGA
>NZ_JBEPUO010000035.1:0-28909 GCF_041691455.1 Phenylobacterium sp.
CAAGCCGTCTTACTCTTTCGGTGTCCTTCTGGTGGGCTGGTATTTTTTTCTTCGCCGCGCCCGCCGCGGCGGCTGCCCCGACCCCGCCGAAGATCGACACCGGCGACACCGCCTGGATGCTCACCTCCTCCGTGCTGGTCCTGATGATGACCATCCCCGGCCTGGCGCTCTTCTACGCGGGCATGGTGCGCAAGAAGAACATCCTGGCGACGCTCGCCCAGAGCTTCGCGGCGACGGCGCTGATCACCGTCCTGTGGATGGTCATCGGCTACTCCATCGCCTTCACCGACGGGGGCAAGCACCAGGCCTTCATCGGCGGGGTGAAGTACCTGTTGCTCGGACCGATGGGCCTGAACTCGACGAGTGCGCTCGCCGCGACCATCCCTGAGTCCGTCTACATGTTCTTCCAGATGACCTTCGCGATCATCACCCCGGCCCTGATCGCCGGGGCCCTGGCCGACCGGATGAAGTTCTCGGCCTTCCTGGCCTTCATGGGCGCCTGGCTGCTCCTGGTCTATTGCCCGATCGCCCACTGGGTCTGGGGCGGCGGCTGGCTCGGCACGATGGGCGCGCTCGACTACGCCGGGGGCACCGTGGTTCACCTGAACGCCGGGACCGCCGGCCTCGTGGCGGCCCTGATGCTCGGCAAGCGCAAGGGCCTCGGCGTCGAGAACATGGCGCCGCATAACCTGGCCTACAGCGTGATCGGTGCGTCCCTGCTGTGGGTCGGCTGGTTCGGCTTCAACGCCGGCTCGGCGGTGACCTCCAACGTGAACGCCGGCATGGCGGCTGCGGCGACCCAGATCGCCACGGCCGGCGCGGCGCTCGCCTGGATGTTCGCGGAGTGGATCATCTCCAAGAAGCCGTCGGTGCTGGGCATGGTCTCCGGCGCCGTCGCGGGCCTGGTGGCGATCACCCCGGCCTCGGGCTTCGTCAATCCGATGGACGCTCTGATCATCGGCATCGCGGCCGGCGTGATCTGCTACATCTCGGCGGTTCATGTGAAGAAGATGTTCGGCTACGACGACGCCCTCGACGCGTGGGGCGTGCACGGGGTGGGCGGCGCCTTGGGCGCCCTGCTCACCGGCGTGTTCGCTTCGAACGCGATCAACTCGGTGGCCAAGGGTGGCGTCCACGACGGCAACTGGGCGCAGATGAAGTTCCAGTTCATCGACGTCGGCGCGACCTTCGCCTACTGCGGGATCGTGACCTTCGTGATCCTGCTGGTGATCAAGTACACGATCGGCCTGCGGGTTTCCGAAGAGGTCGAAGTCGAGGGTCTCGACATCAACCTCCACGGCGAAGTGGTGCAGGCCTGACCGTACGCCACAGCGGTTGAGCCTACGGAACGGGGGTCCTTCGGGGCCCCCGTTTTCGTTTCAGGAGGGGTCCGGCCAGGGCCCGCCGAGCCGGCAGCGCTGCACCCACCAGCCCGGCGCCATGGCCTCGATCCGCTCGGCCAGGGTCTCGGCCTCGATGTCGCTGGCGCAGAGGGCGAAACAGGCGCCGCCCGACCCTGAGACCCGCGCAAGCAAGGCCTCTGGCTCCCCGGCCAGGGTCTCAAGCACCGCCCCCACGGCCGGCGAGACGGCGATCGCGGCGGCCTCCAGGTCGTTTCGCTGCACGGCGAGCCAGGCGGCGAGATCGGTCGCGTCCTCGAAGGCCTCGGGCGCCGCCGGCGGCGTCACCTCGCCAAACCGGCCGTCGGCGTCGAAGCGCCGGTAGACCTCGGCCGTCGAGACCGGAATCCGGGCGTTGACCAGCACCGCATCCAGCGGCGGCAGGCCGGGCGCGGCGGAGAGGCGCTCTCCGCGGCCCTCGGCGATCGCCGGCGCGCCCCACAGGCACGCCGCGCCATCGGCGCCCAGCGAAACCGCCAGCGCCTCCAGCCGGGCGTCGTCGATCTTCAGCGCCAGGACCTCGCGCAGCAGGCGCAGCGCCGCGCCCGCATCGCTCGATCCGCCGCCCAGGCCCGAGGCCACGGGCAACTGCTTCTCCAGGCTGAGCCCGACAGGGGCGACCGGCCGCCGCGCCTCGGCGATCAGGGCGCGCGCGGCGCGCAGGACGAGATTGTCGCCCTCCCCCGCCAGATCGCGCGCAAAGGGTCCCGCCACGCGCAGCGACAGCGCCTCGGCCTCGAAGGTCGAGACCCGGTCGCCGATGTCGGCGAAGGCCATCAGGCTGCAAAGCGGGTGGAAGCCGTCCTCTCCCGGCGCACCGACGTGCAGGAAGAGGTTGATCTTGGCCGGGGCGAACGCGGTCCGCCCCATGGCTATTTGCCGGCGACCTTCGGGGTGGGTCCGTCGGGTCCGAGGCCCGAGGCGAGCTTGGTCTCGGCGCTGAGCTTGATCTTGTCGTCGGGCTTCAGCGTCAGCACGCGGCGCCACTGGAACTGCGCTTCGTCCCGGCGGCCCACCTTCCAGTAGGCGTCGCCCAGGTGGTTGTTGATCTCGGGGTCGCCGGCCTCGAGCTCGACGGCCTGCTCCAGCTTTTCGACCGCCTGCTTGTAGTCGCCCATGCGGTAGTAGGCCCAGCCCAGGGAATCCACCATCGCCCCGGAGCGCGGGTCGGAGGCCACGGCCTTCTGGACCATGGCGAGGGCTTCCTTCAGGTGCTCGCCGCGATCGATCCAGGAATAGCCGAGGTAGTTCAGAAGCTCCGGCTCGTCCGGATGGGCGGCGAGCGCCGCCTGCAGGTCGGCCTGGGCTTCCGGCCAGCGGTTCAGCCGCTCCAGGGTGACGCCGCGCGAATAGAGCAGGCGCCAATCCGGCGCCTTGTTCTCGGCAATCAGGGCGGTCAGCACCTGGGCGGCCTCGTCATACTTCTCGTCGGCGCGCAGCAGGTCGGCCAGCGTCACCCGCGCGTCAGTGTCGCCCGAGGCCGCGGCGGCGCGCGCGAGCTTGAGGGCGGTCTCCTTGTCGTCGGCGGCCTGATAGGTCCAGGCGAGCTTGGCCTGGGCCGTCGCATATTCGACCGAGCCGGGCTTGGGGTGGCCGTAGGCCGCGCGCGCGGCGTCGGCGTCGCCATTGGCCTGCATGAGGTCGCCGACCATCACCCAGGCCTCGTCGCGCTGGGGATCGAGGCGCAGCACCAGGCGCAGATATTCGAGCGAGAGCTGCATCTGCTTGGCCGCCATCATGGTGGCGGACGGCGCGAGCAGCGCCTGGGCCGCGCCTTCGCGCAGCGTCAGCATCGGCGGGACCGTCTTGCCCGTCGAGGCGCGCGCCTTGGCGGCCTTCACGGCGATGCTCGATGGCTCGCGGGCCAGCTGTTCCTCGTAGAGCGCCAGGGCGTCGACGCGGCGGCCGCGCCGCTCCAGGAAGGCGCCATAGGAGATCACCGCCATCTCGGTGGGATTGGCGACCGAGACCAGGGCCTTGTAGTCGGTTTCCGCCTCGTCGTTGCGCTTGGCGCGTTCGTAGAGCGCGGCCTGACCGAGCTGGCCGAAATAGTCCACCAGCCGATCGCCGCGCATCGTCGGCCGGACCAACGAGCCTTCCACGTCGCCGGCCTGGGCCGCCGCCCAGGGTTCCAGCAGCACCGCGGCCGGCTTGTGCGGGAAGGCGATGCTGTCGTTGGCCAGCAAGGCCTTGGCCTCCTTGCCCTTGCCGTCGGCCATGGTCTCGACCGCCACCACCAGCTTGCCCAGGCGCTTGGCGGCTTCGGATACGTCGTCGCCGGTGGGGGCGAGCGCGGCGGCCCTGTCGATGTCGCCGGCCATGAGGGCCGCGGTGAACGCGCGCTCGGCGATCAACGGGTCGCTGGTGTCGGTGCGCGCCTTGTCGAAGAACCGCGCCGCGTCGTTGCTCTTGCCGTTGTTCAGCGCCGACTCGCCGGCCAGGAACATGCCGTAGGACGAGACGCCGGCGGTCACGTCGCTGGCGGGCGGAGCCCGCCCCGCGCCCGGCGCGGTGGCGCAGGCGGCGAGCAGGACGAGCGGAGCGGCGGCGGTCAGCAGCAGAGAAAGGCGCATTGGCGGACCTTCGGACCTAAGCATGGCCGCGGCAAGGCGGCCTGGCGTCACATATTCGGGTAGTTCGGCCCGTCGCCGCCCTGTGGCGTCGTCCAGACGATGTTCTGCGACGGATCCTTGATGTCGCAGGTCTTGCAGTGGACGCAGTTCTGGAAATTGATCTGGAACTTCGGGTTCTCGCCCTTGTCGTCGTAGAGCACCTCGTAGACCCCGGCGGGGCAATAGAGCCTGGCCGGTTCGCCGTACTCCGGCAGGTTGATCGAGATCGGCACGGCCGGGTCGCGCAGTTTCAGGTGCGCCGGCTGGTTCTCGTCGTGATTGGTGTTGGAGAGGAACACGCTCGACAGCTTATCGAACGACAGCACGCCGTCCGGCTTCGGGTAGACGATCGGCCTGTAGTCCTTTGCCAGGCCGGTGGAGTCGGCGTCGTTCTTGTGGTGATGCATCGTCCCGAAGAACGAGAACCCGCCGAGGAGCGTCGTGCACCACATGTCGAACATGCTGAGCACGCCGCCCAATAGGGTGCCGAACCGCGAAAGGATCGGCTTGGCGTTGCGAACGGTGTTCAGTTCCTTGCGCACCCAGGACGACTGGTAGGCGTCTTCGTACTCGACCAGGTCGTCCCGCGACCGGCCGGCCTGGATCGCGGCATAGGCCGCCTCGGCCGCCATCATGCCGCTCTTCATGGCGTTGTGGCTGCCCTTGATCCGGGGGACGTTCACAAAGCCCGCACTGTCGCCCAGCAGCACGCCGCCGGGGAAATAGAGCCTCGGCACCGATTGCAGGCCGCCTTCTGAGATGGCGCGCGCGCCGTAGGCGATGCGCTTGCCGCCCTCCAGGTATTTGGCGATATCGGGATGGTGCTTGAAGCGTTGGAACTCGTCGAACGGCGAGAGCCACGGGTTCTTGTAGTTGAGGTGCACCACGAACCCCAAGGCCACGTAGTGGTCGCCGAAATGGTAGAGGAAGCTGCCGCCGCCGGTCGCGTCGTCCAGCGGCCAGCCGACCGTGTGCTGCACCAGGCCGGGGACGAAAACCGCGTCCGGCACCTGCCAGATCTCCTTCAGCCCGATGCCGTACTTCTCGGGATCGCAACCCTCGGCCAGGCTGTACTTCGCCCGCAGCTGTTTCGAGAGCGAGCCGCGCACGCCCTCCCCGATGAAGACGTACTTGCCGTGCAGCTCGATGCCCGGCTGGTAGTCGGGGCCCTTGTTTCCGGCCTTGTCGATGCCGAACACCCCGGCCACGACGCCCTTCAGCGCGCCGGCCTCGTCGAACACCGCCTCCGATGCGGCCATGCCCGGATAGACCTCGACGCCCAGCGCCTCGGCCTGCTGACCCAGCCAACGGCAGACGTTGGCCAGCGAGGCGATGTAGTTGCCGTGGTTGTGCATGAGGCCCGGCATGCCGAACATGGGCAATCCGATGGAGCCCTGCGGGCCCAGGATCACGAACTTGTCTTGCGTGACCGGCGTCTCCAGCGGCGCGCCCAGCTCTTTCCAGTTGGGGAAGAGCTCGTTCAGGCCCTTGGGATCGATCACCGCGCCGGAAAGGATGTGCGCGCCGACCTCGGAGCCCTTCTCCAGCACGGCCACCGAAATCTCGGTCCCGGCGGCCTGGGCGAGCTGCTTCAGGCGAATCGCGGCCGAAAGCCCCGACGGCCCCGCGCCGACGATGACGACGTCATAATCCATCGCCTCGCGTTCTTCGGCTGGGTTGGCCTCTTCGCTCATGTGCCCCGATGCTCCGTTGATCCCTTGGGCGACTTATCCGAAGGTCACGTAGCGGCGGTCAAGGAAAAGCCGTCGAAAGGGCTTGGGGGATCGCCATGCGTCTGCTCACCTTGGTCTGCGCGCTGGCGCTTGCCGGATCCCAGGCCCAGGCCGCCGCCGCGCGCTGGATCGGCAGCTGGGGCGCCTCGCCCGCCCCGCCGATGGCGCCGCCCGCCAGGGCCCCGCAGCTCGGGACGCCGACCTTCAGCAACCAGACGGTCGTCCAGATCGTGCGGCTGAGCGCCGGGGGCCAACGCCTGCGCCTGCGGCTCAGCAACGAATACGGCGCCCATCCGCTGACCATCGGCGCGGCGCGCGTGGCCCTGGTGGGTCCAGACGGCGCGGTGGTGGCCGGCAGCGAGCGCACCGTGGGCTTCTCCGGCGCGGCGAGCGCGACCCTGCCGCCGGGGGCGCCGCTGATCAGCGATTCCGTCGCCCTGCCGACCAGGGCGCTCGACCGCCTGCGCATCAGCCTCTACCTGCCCAGCGACACCAACGGATGCACCTGCCACATGAGCGGCTCCGAGCTAGCCCAGGTGAGCGCCGGCGACACGACCAAGGACACAGCGCCGGTCACGGGCCCCGCCACCTATCGCGCCTTCCTTTCCGGCGTAGAGGTTGAGACGGCCGCCGGGCCAGCCCCGGTGATCGTGGCCTTCGGCGATTCCATCACCGACGGCTACCAGTCCACCAACGGCGCGAACCACCGCTGGCCCGACCGGCTGGCCGAGCGCCTGGCGGAAAAGCAGCCCGGCCGGCCGGCGGCGGTGGTCAACGCCGGGATCGGCGGCAATCGCGTGCTGAGCGACGGCGCATTCCTGATCTTCGGCCAGAGCGCCCTGACACGGTTCGACCGCGACGTGCTGTCCGTGCCGGGCGCAACCCATGTCGTCGTGCTGGAAGGCGTCAACGACCTCGGCATGGCCGGCAAGACCGCGCCGACCGCCGAGGCGATGATCGCGGGCTACCGCCAGCTCATCGTCCGCGCCCATGCGCGCGGCTTGAGGATCATCGGCGCCACCGTCCTGCCCTACGGCGGCGCCGGCTACTACAGCGCGCCCGGCGAGGCGGTCAGGCAGCTCATCAACACCTGGATCCGCACCAACCATGAGTTCGACGGCGTGATCGACCTCGACGCGGCGATCCGCGATCCCGCCAGGCCTGAGCGCATGCGCGCGGAGCTGCAGTCCGGCGACTGGCTGCACCCCAACGACGCCGGCTACCGGGTGATGGGCGACGCCATCGACCTGTCGTTGTTCCGCTAGGCGGCCTTGCCCGCGTAGGCCGCTTCGAGCTTGGCGACGTCGAGCTTGACCATCTGCATCATGGCCGCGACGGCCCGCTCGCGGCCCGCGGCGTCGGGACCGCCGATGGTCTCGAACAGCTGCTTGGGCACGACCTGCCAGGACAGGCCGTATCGATCCTTCAGCCAGCCGCACTGGCTGGGGGCGCCGCCGTCGACGAGCTTGTCCCAATAGTCGTCGACCTCAGCCTGGTCCTTGCAGTCGATGACGAAGGAGAAGGCCTCGGAGAATTGGTAGTGGGGCCCGCCGTTCAGGCCGGTCACGCGCATGCCGTCGATCTCGGCGTCGACGGTCAGCACGGCGCCCGTCGGGCCGGGCGCGCCGCCCGGATTGCGCATGACGCTGAGCACCTTCGAATTGGGGAACAGCGAGACGTAGAAGTTCATCGCCTCTTCGGCCTGGGTGTCGAACCACAGGAACGGATGGATCTTCGGCATGTCGCTCTCCTTGAGGGTCGTTCTGGCCAAAGGACGTCGGCGCGCGCGGCGTTCCGACATCCGGAGCGTGCTTTTTTCCGATCCTAGCCGCTCCGATCCGCTATAGGCGCCCCATGGACCGCCCACCCGCGCTTCGCCGCCTGATCGACCTGCCCGGGGTTTCGGACCTGGAATACCGCGCGATCCTGAAGCGCGACTTCGCCGAGCCCGAGGCCCGCGCCGAGCACCCCGAGATCGACGAATGCTCGGTCGCGAACTTCGGACTGACCGCCGAACAGGCCGAGGACCATCCCCGTCCCGCCGGCTGGGACCGGGCCGAGCGCCTGCCCATTCCCGCCCAGGTGGCGGCCTTCGAGGCCGAGGGCTGGGACGTCACCGACGACAAACGCCGGCCGCTGCGCATCCTCGGCCACTTCAACCAGCAGCTTTGGCTGGCGCTTCGCGGCGTCGCGGGCTCGCTGCCCTTCCTGCCGGAAGACAACCGTCCCGACCCCTGGGGCTCGTCCCTGGCGGCCGAGGCCAAACGCTTCCGCAAACGCTAGGACGTGCGATGAAACCTCCGCCCAAGCGCCTGTCGGACCTGAAGGGCGGCTCCCCGCCCGCCGGCGTCTATGCCCCGCCGACGCCCAAGGTCTCGCGCCAGAAGCCGGGCAAAGTGCTGAGCGCCGCCGAACGCGCCGCCTTCCTGGCCGCGCGGCCGGACCTGAAGAAGCCCTAGGGCTTCCGGAACACCACCACGAGATTGTTGGCCGGCATGGCGATCCGCTCGGCGAAGCCGAGGCCGTGCGTCTTGGCGAGCGCCGTCACCTGCGCCAGGTCGCGCAGGCCCCAGGCCGGATCGCGGCGCTTCAGGCTCTCGTCGAAGGCGAGGTTGCTGGGCGCCGTCTCCACGCCCGCTTCCAGATAGGGCCCGTAGAGGAACAGCTGTCCGCCTGAGGTCAGCGCCCGTCCCGCCCCCGCCATCAGCCCTTCCGTGGCCGCCCAGGGCGAGATGTGGATCATGTTGATGCAGACCACCGCCTCGAACGGCTCCTCCGGCCAGGTCGCCAGGTCCGCCGCATCGAGCCGCAGCGGCGCGGCGAGGTTGGTCAAGCCCGAGGACGCCCGCCACGCGGCGATGCTCGCCAGGGCGTCGGCGTCGCGATCGCTCGGCCGCCAGCGCAGGCTGGGCAGGGCCGCGGCGAGGAACAGGGCGTGTTCGCCTGCGCCGCTCGCCACCTCCAGCACCCGCGCGCCGAGCGGCAGCCGCGGCCGCAGGACGTCGAGGATCGGCTGGCGGTTGCGCGCGGTCGACGGCGCGACCCGCGCGCCTTCAGGGGGAATGTCGCTCATGGCGCCAGCCTAGCCCGGATCGGCGTCCAGCGCTGCTCATGGCCGCCTGAGGGCTTCTCTGTTGCTCCCGCCGCCGCAAAGCGGTTCTGTGCGCCGGCTTCAACGACGGGACGAGGACGAACATCATGGCCAACGGAAATCCGGGCTCCGGCCTGCAGCTGCGCTCGCTGATCAAGGCCGGCGGCGAGCTCGAACTTTCCCTCGCCAAGGTCGACATCCCCGATCCGGCGCCCGACGAGGTGCTGATCCGCATCGAGGGTTCGCCGATCAACCCCTCGGACCTCGGCCTGCTCCTGGGCGCGGCCGACATGTCGACCGCCAAGGCCGCCTCGGGGGCGGTCACCGCCAAGGTGCCGGAGGCGTTCATGCGCGCCATGGCCGGGCGCCTCGACCAGTCCATGCCGGTGGGCAACGAGGGCGCTGGCACGGTGGTCGCCGCAGGCTCGGATCCCGCCGCCCAGGCCTTGCTCGGCAAGCTGGTGGCCGGCATCGGCGGCGCCATGTACGCCCAGTACCGCACCCTGAAGGCCGCCGACGTCCTGCCGCTGCCGGCCGGCGCGACCGCGGCCGACGGCGCCTCCTGCTTCGTCAACCCGCTGACCGCGCTCGGCATGGTGGAGACCATGCGCCGCGAGGGCCACACCGCCCTCGTCCACACTGCGGCGGCCTCCAACCTCGGCCAGATGCTGAACCGCATCTGCCTGAAGGACGGGGTGGCGCTGGTGAACGTCGTGCGCAGCCGCGAGCAGGCCCACATCCTGACCGACATCGGCGCGACCCACGTCGTGGACTCTACCTCGCCGACCTTCCTGGACGACCTCACCAAGGCGCTGATCGACACGGGCGCGACGCTGGCCTTCGACGCCATCGGCGGCGGCAAGCTGGCCGGCCAGCTCCTGGGCGCCATGGAGGCCGCGATCAACCAGCGCGCGACCGTCTACAGCCGCTACGGCTCCTCGGTGCACAAGCAGGTCTATATCTACGGCGGCCTCGACACCTCTCCGTCGGTGCTCGCCCGCAGCTACGGCATGGCCTGGGGCCTGGGCGGCTGGCTCCTGATGCCGTTCCTGGTGAAGATCGGCGCGGCCGAGGGCCAGAAGCTGCGCCAGCGCGTCGCCGACGAACTCAAGACCACCTTCGCCAGCCACTACACCGCCGAGATCAGCCTGGCCGAGGCTCTGCAGCCGGAAATCATCGCCGCCTACAACAAGCGCGCCACCGGCGAAAAGTACCTGATCAACCCGAACAAGGGCGTCGCCTAAGCGCTGCGGCATCCATGGCTGACGACCCCGCCGCCGATCCGAACGAGGCCCTGGTGCAACAGGGCCTCGGCTGGCTTCGGGACCACCTGTTGAACCATGCCGAGATCACCTTCCGCCGGGTGCTGGCCGCCCAGCCGGACCACCTGCACGCCGGGCGCATGCATGGCGTCGCCCTCTACAAGCTGGGGCGGCGCGACGAGGGGATCGCGGCGATCGGCGCGGCGGCCGAGCGGGAGCCCGGCAACGCCCGGGCCTGGGCCGATCTCGCCGTCGCCCTGCGCGACGACGGCCGCGCCGAGGCCGCCCAGGCGGCCTACGTCCGCGCGCTCGCAGGCCAGTCGGCGGGGGCCCCGGCCCCGCCCCTCGCCGATCTGGTCTTCAGCGCCGAGCGCGGCGTCTACGACTTCAAGGTCGTCGACTATCCCTATCGCGCCGAGATCCGCTATGGCGCCGGCCGGCCCGCCCACCCCGAGCTCGCGCGCCTCATCGACGAGGGCCGCGACCGCTACCGGGCCTTCCTCACCGAGCTCGGCGAGCTGCAGACCGACTTCGCCGACGTACCGGCGGGGGGGACCTATGAGACGACGACGCCCTTCTGGCTCAACGCCTGGTTCTCGCCGCTCGACGCCATCGCGCTCACCGGCATGATGCGCGCCCACAACCCCGCCCGCCTGGTGGAGATCGGTTCGGGCGTCTCGACGAAATACGCTCGCCGGGCGGTCGAGAGATACGGCCTGCGCACCCGCCTCACCTCCATCGATCCGCAGCCGCGCAATGAGATCGACCAGCTCTGCGACGAGGTGATCCGCCAGCCGCTGGAGCGCTGCGATGCGGCCCTGTTCGAGGCCCTGGAACCCGGTGACATCTTCTTCCTCGACAGCTCCCACCGGGCCTTCCAGAACTCCGACGTGACGGTCTTCTTCCTGGAGATTCTGCCGCGGCTGAAGCCCGGGGTGATCGTCCACATCCACGACATCTACCTGCCCTATGACTACATCTCCGGGCACGTTCATCGGCTCTGGAACGAGCAATATCTGCTGGCCACGGCCCTGCTGTTCGGCGCGCCGCGGTTCGAGATCCTGTTCCCGAGCTGGTTCGTCGGCCGCGATCCGGAGCTCTCGGCGCAGGCGGCGACGTTGCTGCGCAAAGGCCCGATGGCGGAGCTCGATCTCTATGGGGCGAGCTTCTGGATGCGGATGACCTAGCCGGCCTTGCCGTCCGGCGGGATGGCGATCAACTGGATCTCGAAGAGCAGCGTGCTGCCGGGCGGGATCGGGGCCCGGTCGGTCCGGTCGCCATAGGCCAGGTTGGCCGGGATGACGAAGCTATAGGTCTCGCCGACCCGCATCATCGGCACCCCTTCCTGCCAGCCCTTGATCAGCCGGTTCAGCGGGAAGGTGGCGGGCTCGTTGCGAGCGCGCGAGGAATCGAAGGTGCGCCCGTCGATGAAGCGGCCGACGTAGTGGATGGTGACCGTCGCGCCCGGCGCCGGCTTTGGGGCCGTGTTGAAGACGGCTTTGTCGCGATGGTACTGCAGTCCGCTCGCGGTGGTTTTCCAGCCGCGGCGCTGCGCGCTCCAGGCCTCGTAGGCCTTCTGGCCCTGCAGCCACTGCTCCTGCGGCGTGCCGCTGTAGTGAACGGGCGGGGGCGGGGCTTGCGTGGCGCAGGCGCTGAGCGCCAGCGCGGCCAGCGCCAGGACGGGCGTCTTGGAAAACATGCGGAACCCCCAGACTCGAAGGCTGGAGGTTCGCAGAGCCGACGGCCGCGGTCGAGGCTCGACCTAGTGACGCTGCGGGATCACCACCGGCAGGGTCTCGTAGCCTTTCACGAAGATCGAGTGGGTGCGTGAGGGCTCGGCGACGAGCTCGATCGCCGGGAAGCGCTTCATGATCTCTTCCCAGATGATCGTCAGCTGCAGCTCGGCCAGGCGATTGCCCACGCAGCGGTGGATGCCGAAGCCGAAGGACATGTGGTGCCGTGGCCGCTCGCGGTCGATCAGATAGGTGTTGGGGTCCTCCACCGCCGCGTCGTCGCGGTTGCCGGAGACGTACCACATGACCACCCGGTCGCCGGCGCGGATGGTCTTGCCGCCGAGCTCGATATCCTGGGTCGCCGTGCGCGCCATGTGGGCGAGCGGCGTCTGCCAGCGGATGGTCTCGGACACCATGGCCGGGATCCGCGCGGGCTCCTCGCGCAGCTTGCGGTACTGATCCGGGTGCCTGTTGAGCGCATAGACCGAGCCGGAGATGGTGTTCCGCGTCGTGTCGTTGCCGCCGATGATCAGGAGGCCGAGGTTTCCGGAATATTCGGCGCGGTCCATGTTCCGCGTCGATTCGCCATGCGCCAGCATCGAGATCAGGTCGCCGGCCGGCGGGGCGTTCACCCGCTCGTTCCACAGGCCGGTGAAGCGCTCGACCATGTTGTCGATCTCTTCGCGCTTGTGCTCCCAGCTCTTCACCGGCCCGAAGCCCGGCGCATTGGTCATCATGTCCGACCAGTAGGGCAGGAGCTGCCGCTCCTCCTGCGGGAAGTCGAACAGGGTGGCCAAGGTCATGGCCGTCAGTTCCTTCGACACCAGCTCGACCCAGTCGAATTCCTCGCCGATCGGCAGGCCGTCGAGGATCTTGCCCGCCCGCTCGCGAATCACCGGGGCCATCACCGAGAGGTTCGAAGGCGCGACGACCGGGCTCACCGTCTTGCGCTGCTCGTCGTGGCGCGGCGGGTCCATGGAGATGAAGCTCGGCCGGACCCCGCGTTTGGCCGTCTCGGCCTTGGCTTCCAGGCTCTGCAGGGTGATGCCGTCCGCCGAGGAGAACACCTGGTGGTTGGAGTCCACCGCCATGATGTCGTCCCAGCGGGTGATCGACCAGAACGGGCCATAGTCGGGACTGTCGACGAGGTGCACGGGGTCCTCGGCGCGCAGGCGCTCGAAGATCGGCCACATGGCATCCTGGGCGAAAAGATCCGGCTGCGCCGGGTCCACCGCCTCGATCGGCTGCGCGTAGACGCGCGCCCGAGCCTCAGCCTTGAGGTCCACCGAACCGTCGTGCATCGCGACCTCCCGGTCTTCTTGTTCGGGCCATTCAGGACCCGAAGGCCGCGCCGCGCAAGCCAAACAGCATTCCCCGAGTGACAGCCGGGCCACCAGCGGCCAAGACTTCCGCCATGCCCGCCGCCGCCGAGCCCGCCGACAGACTCGCCGAATCCCTGCTCGCCTTCTGGGCGGACGCCGGTGTCGACTCCATGCTGCTGGACGAGCCCGTCGACCGGATCGCCGCCGGCCGGATCGCTCCGCCGCGGCCTCCGGAGCGCAAGACCGCCGCCGCCGCCGCCGCCGCGCCCTCGCCCGCCCGGCCGAGCCAGCCGGACGTCTCGGGCGCGGTTGCGCTCGCGCGCGAGCTCGCGGCCAAGGCCGAGACGCTGGAGGCGCTGGCCGAGGCCATCGCGGCCTTCGACGGCTGCCCGCTGAAGTTCGAAGGCGCGGCCTCCCAGGCGGTCGTCTATCGCGGCGATCCCAAGGCTCCGCTGATGGTTATCGGCGAAGGCCCCGGCCAGGACGAGGACCGCCAGGGCAAGCCCTTCGTAGGCCGCGCCGGCCAGCTTCTCGACCGCATGCTGGCGGCGGCCGGGCTCACAGAGCGGGTGCTGATCACCAACACGGTCTTCTGGCGCCCGCCCGGAAACCGCACCCCGACGCCCGCTGAACAGGCGGTTTGCGCCCCGTTCGTGGAGCGCGCCATCGCGCTGGTGCAGCCGAAACTGCTGCTGCTGGCCGGCGGCGCATCGGCCAAGGCGATATTGAAGAAAGAAGAAGGAATCCTGTCGCTTAGGGGCCGTTGGTTCGAGTGGCGCTCGAGCGACGGAAGCCTGGAGCTGCCGGCCCTCCCGACCCTGCACCCGGCGTTCCTGCTGCGGCAGCCTGCGGCTAAAAAACGCGCCTGGGCCGATCTTCTTACCCTTACGGAAAGACTTGATCGTCAGGATCGTCCCGCCTAACCCTTGGTGGGGGCTTCGAGAAGAGGACTGCGCACCGGCCGCATCAGACGGGCGCGCGCAGGGAAAGAGACGGCATGCCGCTGAACAAGCGCCTGCACGCCAAGGCGGCCCGTTGGGTCCTGGCCTTGGCCTGCTCCGCCGCCATCGCGGGCGCCGCTGCGCCCTCCCTTGCCTGGGCCGAAGCGCCGCAAGCGCTCTCCAGCGACGACGCGCGCGCCTATGCCGCGGCCTTCGAGGCCACCGAGCGCGGCGACTTCATCGACGCGCAGATGCGGACGTCCGAGGTCAAGGACCGATCGCTGCTGGGCTATCTGTCGTTCCGCGAGCTGATGCATCCGACGGCGCACGTGGCCGCCTTCGACGAGCTCTCGGGCTGGCTGGCCAAGTTCCGCGACCTGCCCGTCGCCGACCGCATCTTCGCGCTCGCCTCGAAGCGCCGGACCGACCCGACGGCCGAGGCCGCCCGGCCGCTGATCGCGCTCAGCGACGGTCCCTCGCTCCCCGGCCTGGTGCTCTCCGACAAGGCCCGTAGAGGCCGCGAGGCCTTCTACGCCGGCGACACGCGCCGCGCGCTGAAGCTGGCCTCGGCGGCGGGCGACCGCTGGATCGCCGGCCTCGCGGCCTACCGGCTGAAATCCTACGACCAGGCGCGAGGCTACTTCGCCGACCTCGCCCGCGACGGCGAGTGCGACGCCTGGATGCAGTCGGCCGCCGGCTACTGGGCCGCGCGGACCGCCGAGGCGCAGGCCGACGCCAAGGGCTCCGCCCAGTACCTGCGCGCCGCCGCGCGCAATTCCGAGACCTTCTACGGCATCCTCGCCGCCCGTCAGCTGAAGCTCGCCGACCAGGCCTTGCTCGCCGCCTCCGACGACCGCGTGGGCCAGCTGCTGCTGGCGGCCTACGCCGCGCCCGCGAACTCCGCCGGCTCCGTCGACCTCGCCAAGTTCGTCGCCAGCGACCCCCGCGCCCATCGCGCCGCCGCGCTCGCCCAGATCGGCCGCGGCTCGGACGCCATCCAGGAACTTCGCGCCGGCATGGCGCTGGCCCGCACCCCGGCCGAACGGGAGAGCTGGAAGTCGCTCACCCTGGCCATGGGCGCCTCGCTCGCCGACCGCGCAAACCCGCCGAAGGGCTATGATCTCGACTATCCGACGCCGGAGCTTAGGCCCCGCAACGGCTTCACCCTCGACAAGGCGCTGGTCTACGCCCTGGTGCGCCAGGAAAGCCGCTTCAACCCGCAGGCCGTCTCGCCGATCGGCGCCACCGGCCTGATGCAGCTGATGCCGGCCGCCGCGGCCGCTGCAGCGGGCGACGACAAGCTGAAGACCGACATGACCCCGCTGTTCGATCCGGCCTTCAATCTGCGGGTCGGCCAGGACTATTTCACCTGGCTCCTGGAAAAGGGCGTCGGCCACGACCTGGTGCGCGCGGTGGCGGCCTATAACGGCGGGCCGGCGACAGTGGCCAAGGCGGCGCAGATGCTGGGCGACGACGCCGACAGCCTGCTGCTCATGGAGTGCCTGCCCGCTCAGGAGACCCGGACATACGTGCAGCGGGTGCTGGCCGGCTACTGGACCTATCGCCGGATGTGGGGCGAGGCTTCGCCCAGCCTCGACGCTCTGGCCTCCGGCGACCGGATCGTCGACGAGCGGCTGGACCTCGGCCAGCCGGCCGGCAATGCGCCGCGGCTCGCCGCCCAGCCGCTGCAAATCGGGATGCGCTAGGCCTCGTCAGGGGCGCAGACCGCTGCCCCGGCCCCAGCGGCTTTGCGCGAAGATGGCGGCGGCTAGCGCCACATCGGTGACCACCCCGGAGCGCAGCAGGTGCTCGCCGATGCGGCCGTCGCGCTCGGGCTCATATTCGGCGAGCGCCGCGTCGAAGTCGGTCTGGCTGACCCCGCCGCTCTCAATGAGGATATCGCCCAGCAACGGAGGCGATTCCTGACCTTCCGGCCAGCCGGCGCGGCTGACGGTCCGTAGGCCCACGGCGATCTCGCTCTCGCGGACGATGCGCTCCACCGGTCTGTAGCCGGTCGCCCGAATGACCTCCGCACGGTGCTCGTTCGACAGCGGACGGGCGACCGCCAGGATCGGCGCGCCGCTTGCGGTGCGCCCGATCGGCGCCGCGGCGATGCGCACGCACAGGCCGCCCGGCAGGACGCCCCGGTGCTGGGCGACAACCTCGGGCGCGACGGCGGCGCGCGGCAGTTCCGCCTGGATGGCGACCGCCTCGGCCAGGGTCTCTTCGTCGAGCCACCCGTGCGAGAGCAGGATCCGGCCGAGCGGACGCTGCGACTGCCGCTGTTCCCTCAGCGCGTCCTTCAGGTGCGCCTCGCTGACGGCCTCCCAGCTCATCAGGATCTCGCCGAGGCGGCGGCGGTCCAGGGTGAGCGTGTCGCTGGTCGGGAAGGCATGGCTGGCCTTGCCCCAGGCGATGGGCTTGCGGGTGATCAGGTAGGCGCCGAAAATCCTGAGCGCCCGCGCCGTCGCCGCGAAGTTCAAGACGCTCGCCACCACCATGCGCGGCGCCGAGGCGATCGCGTGCGCCCAGCCGTAGAGCCGGTTCACGAAGTACATGCGCTGAACGACCCGCAGGCCCAGCGCCACGAGGTCGAAGCCGACCACCCAGGCGGCCAGGGTGCGCCAGGTCTCCGGGAACGCGATACGCCCGGGGCCGTAGATCAGGGCGAGCGCCAGGAAGGTCAGCACGACGAGGTAGGCCAGCATCACCAGCACGGGCGTGATCAGCGCCTTGCGGTCGCGCAGCAGGAAATAGTTGACCCGCATCGACCTCGACCAGCCGAGCTGCGCCCAGCCCTGCAGCGCCACGCCGATGGTCCAGCGGGCCTTCTGCCGATAGGCGGCCCGGAAGGTGTTGGGGAAATATTCCCGCACGCACAGCGGCATCCGCAACGTTGCGGCGCCGGCGCGTCCCAGGCCGAAGAAGGCCGGCCGGCGGATGCGGAATTCCACCGGATAGCGGGCGATGATCGAGACCTTGCCGGCCTTCGCGAGCCGCGCGGCGATGTCGTAGTCCTCGGTCAGGGTCCGCGTGTTGAAGACGTCGCCGTCGGTCCTCAACGTCTCGATGGCCGCCCGCGAGAAGCAGACGCCGACGCCCGCCGAGGGGACCGCGTGGGCGAAGGATTCCCGCACCACCAGCTCCTTGGCGTGCCACTCGGCGAACTCGTCCATATAGGCGCCGGCCACCAGATCGCGGAGCCGGCGTCCCATCGAGACGACCGGCAGTTGGATGAGGTCCTTGCGCGGCAGGAGGTAGTTGAAGAACTTCAATTCCAGCGGGTGGACCACATCCTCCGGATCGTGCAGCGCCACGCCCGCGAACGGCCGCCCGCTCGCCGCTTCCTCGGCGAAGACCGCCTCCAGGATCGCGTTCAGGCAGTCGGCCTTGTTGGTCGGGCCGGGATGCGGCGTCTCGACCCGCACCACCCGCCGGTGCCGCCGCCGCGCGCGCTCGACCTCGGCGATGGTCGCGGCGTCGTTCGGATAGGTCCCGACGAAGATCAGATAGTCGTTGTAGTTGGCCGTGCTGATCGTGTTCTCGATCATCGCGGCGATCACGTCCTGCTCCCGCCAGGCGGGGATGACGATCGCCAGCCGCTGTTCCGGCTTTTCGAGCAGCGCCGAGTGCGGCAGGGGCGGATGGCGTGGGCGGATGGCGATCGCGCGATAGATCTCACGGACCCAGAACCAGGCATCGACGGCCAGGTCGTCGATCGACGACATCGCGATGAGAATCGCGATCCCGAGCGCCAGGATCTGGAGGGCTTCAATGGACACCGGTCAGCTCACCGACCCAGGGATGACGGGGACGCCACGCAGGCCCGCCTCAAGGTCAATCTGAACGCCACATTCAAGTTCTGGTAGTATCTGACCCAGCATCTCCGGATGCCGGCCGCTCATGCATGCGGTAGATTCAACTCTAGGTCGTTCGTGAGGGGCAGTTAGGACTGACGCTGTCTTGATGGCCTTTGGTCTGGCTCCGATAACTGTCAGATTCCGCAATGCGTACGCCCCGGGACACCTGCAACTCTAAACCCTCAAGCTTGGCTTTGGTTCGCCAATCTTTGAGCGTCAAGTGAGGCCACGCCGCGATGCCGAGCGACATGACCTACTTCAATCGAGAAGCCCCGCGCGCCAACGCGCCACGCAGACGTCTCAGATCGGGACGCGTCAAACCGGCCGCTGTCGCTCGCGCGATCAGCACGCCGTAGGTTTGTCCGGCCAAGAGGCCGCCCTCCCCCAGGATCAGCGCGTCCTGACCGCCGCGCTGCAAGTGCTGCGCCAGGGCCGCGAGCCAGCCCGGGCGCAGGCGGATCGTGGCCGGAAGCACCAGGAGCCGTTCCGACCGCGCCGCTTGCAAGGCGCTCGGAAGATCGTCGGCCAGTTCCGCTCCGGTCTCCTCGCGGAGCACGGCCAGCAGCTCCGGCGGGCCGCCGCCGGAGATCAGCACCTCGCGCACCAGGCCTTCCACCGCCGCCGAGGTCAGGGCCGCCAGCAGCGCCGGCAGCCGGTCTCCGGCGTCGGCCGTCTCCACAATCACCGTAAGCATGGGTGAACAAGGCGGTCCGGCGCGCCGGAGGTCAATGAGTTCTTGTTTTGTTCTCATCTCCGCTCTAGCGTCCGGCGGTGACCACCTTCAGCCAACAGATACCCCCCACGGTCAGGGGCCGCGGCGCCCGCACCAACGCCACCGGCCGCTACGAGGTCCAGGCGCGCGAGGCCTTCGACGACGGCTGGACCCCCGACGACGTCGAACCGGCGCAGCTCGCCACGACGGTTTCGCCGGAGAAGGCCAAGGTGATCATCACCCGCAACGACAGCCCCGACGTCGGCTTCTCCGCCTCGATCAATCCCTACCGCGGCTGCGAGCACGGCTGCATCTACTGTTATGCGCGCCCGGCCCACGCCTACATGGGCCTCTCCCCCGGCCTCGACTTCGAATCCAAGCTGTTCTTCAAGCCGGAGGCCGCCCGGCTCCTGGAGCGCGAGCTGTCGAAGGCCAGCTACATTCCCGAAGTGATCCACATCGGGGGCAACACCGACCCCTATCAGCCGCAGGAGCGGCGCCTGCGGGTGACCCGCCAGATCATCGAGGTGCTTTCGCGCTTCAACCACCCGTTCTCGGTGATCTCCAAATCGGGACTGATCCTGCGCGACCTCGACCTGCTCGCGCCGATGGCCGAGCGGAACTTGGTGCGGGTGGCCATCTCGATCACTACGCTCGACCGCAAGCTCGCCCGCTCGATGGAGCCCCGCGCGGCCACGCCGGAGAAGCGGCTCGACGCGGTCCGTCGCCTGGCCGAGGCCGGCGTGCCGACGGTGGTGATGTTCGCGCCCTGTATCCCCGGCCTCAACGATCACGAGATGGAAGCCGTCCTGGAACGCGCGGCCGCCGCGGGCGCTCGCGGCGCAGGCTATGTGGCGCTGCGCCTGCCGATGGAGATCGCCGACCTCTTCAAGGAGTGGCTGGCCACCGACCATCCCGACCGCGCGAGCCGCGTCATGTCGCTGGTCCGCCAGATGCGCGGCGGCAAGGACTACGACAGCCAGTGGGGAAAGCGGATGAAGGGCGAAGGCCCGATCGCCGCGCTGATGTCCCGCCGCTTCGCCACCGCCAAGGTCCGCTACGGCCTGAGCGTGAAGCTGCCGCCCCTGGACGTCGCCCAGTTCCGCATCCCGCCCAGGGTCGGCGACCAGATCGACCTGTTTGGATCGTGACGAGAAAAGATGATCGCCCCCCGCCCGCGGGAAAGGTTTTGCGGCGACTATCTTGAGAACACGCCGACCAATTCGATGTGGGGCGACCAGAGGAACTGGTCGACGGGCAGGACGCGGTCCAGGGCGAAACCCGCATCGAGGAGGGTGCGGGCGTCGCGGGCGAAGGTGGCGGGATTGCAGGAGACGCCGATGATGCGGGCGACCGATGAGCGCGCCAGCTCTGCGGTCTGTTCGACCGCGCCGGCGCGGGGCGGGTCGAAGACGGCGACGTCGGTCTTCTTCAGCTCCGCGGCCAGCACCGGGCGGCGGACCAGGTCGCGGGCCTCGGCCGTGACCCCGTGCAGGCCGGGCGCGGCGGCCAAGGCCCCGCTGAGCGCGCGGATGGACGTCGGCGCGACGTCCGCCGCATAGACCTGGGCGATCTCGGCGAGACGGAAGGTGAAGGTGCCCACGCCGCAGAACAGGTCGGCGATCCGCGTGGCCCCGGCCGCCGCCTCGGCGACGAAGGCGCTCAGGGCGGCTTCGGCCTGCGGCGTGGCCTGCAGGAACGCGCCGGGCGGCAGGGCGACCACACCCTGGCCCAGACGCACCTGCGGCAGGCGCGCCTGGTAGGCCACCTCGCCATCAAGGGTCACCCGGGCGAAATCGGCCGCCGCGGCGCGCTCGGCGAGCTGGACGCGGGCGTCGGCGGAGAGGCCGCCCGACTTCCGCTCCACCCCGGAGATGTCCACGTCGAGGCCGGCGGGGGTCAGGGTCACGTGCAGGGTGGGCGCGGACTTCGGATGCTCGAAGAGCGGCGCGGCCAGGCGCTTCAACGCCGGGATGGCGGCCTGGATGGCCGGGTCGGAGATCGGGCAGACGGCGATGTCGACCAGGTCCCAGGATTTGCGCGCCTTGTAGCCCAGGCGCGCCGCCTCGCGGCTGCCGCGCCGGGCGTGCAGCGCCACCCGCCGCCGCGTCCCGGGGCCGGCCGCGAAGGGCGCCAGGATTTCGGTCTCGATCTGCTGGCGCGCCAGGGTCCCGGCGAGCCGCTCCACCTTCCACGCCAGATAGGGCTCGTGCGCCCAATGCTGCAGGGCGCAGCCGCCGCAGGTCCCGAAGTGGGGACAGACCGGCGCGATCCGTTGCGGGCTCGGTTCCAGGACCTCGACCAGCTCCCGCCGCTCGCCGGAGCCCGCGGCGCTTACGCGCTCGCCCGGCAGGGTGAAGGGCACGAAGGCCGGGCCGGCCGCCATGCCGTCGCCCTCGCCGCCGAGGCTTTCGATGAGCAGCTCTGCCGGCGGACCCGCGGGGCGGCTGGGGCGGCTGGGCGGACGCTGGCGTCTCGCGCCGGGCTTCATAAGCGGGTCCTCGCGCGAGCGTGGGCAAGATGAACGAAGATGAACGGACCACTCAAATTCCGTTCAGCTTGGCGGGGTCATAACGATCCCCGAAGCCGCCGAAGGGCCGCTTAGAGGATTCGAGAGGGATACCCATGACCAAGTCTTCGACCTTCGCCAAGGGCGCCCTGGCCGCAGCGGCCGGCCTGATGGCCCTGGGCGCGGCGGCTACGGCCTCCGCCCAGCCCTACGGCGGCCCCGGCTACAGCAACTACGACCCCTGCCAGCGCGAGGCCAACGGCCGCGGCGTGACCGGAGCTCTGGTGGGCGGCGCCGGCGGCGCGGTTCTCGGCTCGCAGTTCGCCGCCAACGGCCACCGCAGCGACGGATCGCTGCTCGGCGGCATCGTGGGCGCCATCGCGGGCGCGGCTATCGGCCATTCGACGGCGGCCTGCAACACCGCGCCCCCGCGCTACGCCGACGCGCCCCCGCCCTATCGGGAAGCCCCGCCGCCGCCGGTCGCCTACAACGAGCCCCCGCCGCCGCCGGCCTACGATGACGCCTACTATGCGCCGCCGCCGCGCTACGCCGAGCGCGAGACCGTCTGGGCCTATGGCCGTCACGGCATGCGCCTGCGGGTGATCGAAGACCGCGCCGGCCCCGATGGCTGCACGGTCGCCGAAAGCCCGGTCTACATGCCCGACGGCCGCGTGGATCAGCGATTCGTGCGGGTCTGCCCCGACTATCGCGGCCGCTATCGCGTCGTCGACTGACCGCCTAGCCGCCAAGCTTAAGTCTGGCCGTCCGCCTCACCGCGGGCGGCCATTCTTTTGCGCCCAGAGCAGATATTCGCGATTGCCGTCGCCCCCCTCGATGGGGCTGTCGATCGTCTCGCGGACCGTCCACCCCGCGTCCGCCAGGAACCCCTTCACCGCCTCCAGGGCTTCGGCGCGCGCAGCCGGCGCCTTGACGAGGCCGCCCTTCCCCACCCGCTCCGGTCCGACCTCGAACTGCGGCTTGACCAGGGCGACCAGCGCCGCGCCGTCGCCGGCCAGGGCCAGCGCCGCCGGCAGCGCCTTGGCGAGCCCGATGAAGCTCACGTCGCAGACCACGAGCTGCGGTGTTTCAGGGATCTCCGCCGGCGTCAGGCTGCGCGCGTCGAGACCTTCGAGCGCCACCACCCGCGGATCGTCGGTCAGGCTGGCATGCAGCTGTCCGCGGCCGACGTCGACCGCGTAGACCCGCCGCGCGCCGGCCGCCAGGCAGACCTCGGTGAAGCCGCCGGTCGAGGCGCCGATGTCGAGCACCGCCCGGCCCTCGACGACGATCGGCCAGGTGATGAATGCATGTTCCAGCTTGAGCGCGCCGCGCCCCACCCAGGGATGGGCCGGGGTCGCGGCGAGAACCGCGTCGTCGGCCAGCAGCTCGGAAGGTTTCAGAACCGGCCGTCCATCGGCCGTCACGCCGCCGGCCTCGATGGCGGCGCGGGCCTTGGCGCGGCTTTCGAACAGGCCGCGCGCGACCAGGAGGCGATCGGCCCGGCTCCTCAGGCGCTCGCCTGCTCGTCTTCGAACAGCTTCTTCAGCTCGTTCTTGAGGATCTTGCCGTTGGCGTTGCGCGGCAGAACCTCGTGCCAGAACTTGATCTTCACCGGCACCTTGAAGGCCGCCAGCCGCTCGGCCACGTGGGCGCGCAGCTCTTCCTCGGTCGCATGCATGCCGGGCTTCAGGGTCACCACGGCGCCAGGCTCCTCGCCCAGGATCCGGTGCGGAATGCCGACCACCGCGGCGTCCATCACGGCCGGATGGTCGTAGAGCGCGTTCTCCACCTCCACGCAGTAGATGTTCTCGCCGCCGCGGATCAGCATGTCCTTGGCCCGGTCGATGATGAAGCAGAAGCCCTCGTCGTCGAGCTTCGCCAGGTCGCCGGTGCGCACCCAGCCGTCGACGAAGGTCTGGGCCGAGGCCTCCGGCTTGTTCCAGTAGCCCTTCACGTTCATCGGGCCAAAGGACCACAGCTCGCCGACCTCGCCGGCCGGCAGCACGGTGACACCGTCGGCCGCATCGCGGATCTCGAGCGCCGCCACGGCCGCCGGCACGCCGCAGCTGTCCGGCCGGTTGGAATAGTCCTCGGCGCCGTTGGAGGTGACGGTGGCGCAGGTCTCGGTCATGCCCCAGCCCTGGCCGGACTGCGATTTCGGGAAGGCCTCGCGCAGGCGTTTGACCAGCTCCGGCGCCGAGGGCGCGCCGCCGTAGGCCACCGACTCGAGCGACGACAGGTCGTAGTTGGCGCGGGCGGGATGTTCGATCAGCTGCCAGGCGATGGTGGGCACCCCACCGGCCGACTGGATCTTCTCGCGCTCGATCAGCTCGAAGGCGCGGATCACATCCCACTTGTGCATCATCACCAGCTTGGCCCCGCCGAACAGGCTGGGGTTCAGGACCGCCATGCAGCCGGTGACGTGGAAGAACGGCACCGAGATCAGCGACGAACGCTGCGGGCCTTCCGGGTCGGGCGCGGGCGGCGCCTCGCCCTTGCGCAGGAAGCTGCGCGCGCCGGCGGCCGCTGCGGTGAAGATGTTGGTGTTGACGCCGCGCTGCGTGGCCAGCGCGCCCTTCGGCTTACCCGTGGTGCCGGAGGTGTAGAAGATCGTGGCGTCGTCCTCGGGACCGATCTCCACGGCCGGCAGGTCACGGGTCGGCAGGGCCCGCCAGACGTCGGGCGTCCCAATCACGTCCTCGAGCTTGGTGACCAGCGGGTGGGCGATCTCCTCGCGCGCCCGGCTCACATAGACGCGGGCGAGCTCCGGGCAGTTCGGCAGATGCTCGGTCATCCGCTCGTAGCGCTCGGCGTCCATCAGCGCGATCTTGGTTCCGGAATCGGTCAGGCCGTATTCCAACTCCGGCCCGGTCCACCAGGCGTTCAGCGGCGTCACCACCGCGCCCAGCGAGGCCGCCGCGTAGAAGGCGACCACCCACTCCGGCAGGTTGCGCATGATCACCGCGACGCGGTCGCCCTTGCCGACGCCCTGCGCGGCCAGTTCCGCGGCGAGCGCCGCGACGGCGCGATAGAAGGCCTCGAAGCTCACCCGCTCGTCTTCGTAGACCAGGAAGATCCGCTCGCCGTGGGCGCGTCCCGCCTCGACCACCGCGCGCAGCGACGGCGGCAGGTTCTTCCAGACCTTGGTCCGCACGCCGCGGATATCGCGCTCTTCGACCTCCAGCACCGATCCGGGCTGGGTGATCAGGGCGTTCGCCTGCGCAATCGACATGGCGGGCCAGCCGGGCGGCAAAACGGCCTCTGACATAGGTCCTCTCCTAAGCTTTCACGCGAGTCTTCCGCCGGTGCGGCCTATAGGTGAACAAACATAACCCAGGGCGGAGCGCTAGGTCAGCGAGCGCCGAAAACCTGCAGGACGTCGCTGCGGAAAGACGCCTGGCTGGCGGGGCGGCTGTAGAACATGTGGCCGCCTGGATAGATCGACAGCTTCACCCGCCCCGGATCGCCGGTGATCGGCATCTGGTCGATGACCAGGCGCGAGACGAAATAGGGGCACGACAGGTCGTCGTAGCCGTGGACGATCAGCACCTTCATCTTCGGGTCGGCGGCGATGGCCTGGCGCAGGTCCGTCGTGGCTTCGGTGAGCTCGACGCCCTTTTCCCAGTTCTCGCCCACGTCATAGCTCAGCGCGTTGAACCGGCCCTCGGCCTTCCAACCGACCACACGGGTGTCGAAGTCGACCATGGCGCTGGTGGTCGGCGCGATGATGGCGTCGAGAATGGGATCGCCGCGCTGGCCGGTGGCCGACCAGGGGAAGGGATCGTCCTGGGTCACGTTGGAGTCGTAGACGCTGCCGATCTTCCCGGTGTCGCGGTAGAGCTCGCGCAGGAAAGCGCCGATCTCGATGCGTCCGCCGGACCGCTTCACGAAGTCCGCGGGCAGGCCCGTATAGCCGGTCACCTTCCCGACCAGGCGGCTGACCGCGGCGGGGTCGCGGCGGCCCTTCATCAGGTCGGTGACGAACTCGCCGCGGGCATAGTCCTCGACTTCCCGCATCTGCTCCGGCGATAGGGTCTTGCCCTGGCGCTCGTAGTTGGCGGCGGTCATCGACGGCAGCGTGGTGACCCAGGTCATCGGCGAGAAGTTGGGCGCCTGGTCCATCGGCGGTTCGAGGTAGGGCGAGACCATCACCATGCCCTTGATGCCGACACCGAGCTGGGTCTGCAGGAAGTAGGTGATGCGCGGGACGCGATAGCCGCCGTAGCTCTCGCCGGTGATATACTTCGGCGAGGCCATGCGGCCGTTCCTGAGCAGCCAGTCGTAGACCGTGCGCGACAGGTACTCGATATCCGGCTTGATCGAATAGAACCGCTTCTTGGTCTCGTCCTTGTCGACCAGCGAACGCGAGAAGCCGGTGCCGACCGGATCGATGAACACCATGTCGGTGACATCGAGCCAGGTGCCGGGATTGTCGACCAGTTTGGCGGAATCCGAGGGGCTGTCGCCCTGGGCGCCGAACTGCACGCGCTTGGGCCCGATCGCGCCGAGGTTCAGATAGACCGAGGCCGCGCCTGGCCCGCCGTTGAAGGCGAAGGTCACCGGCCGGTCGGGATCCCTCGGGCCGTCGAGGACGTAGGCGGTGAACACCACCTCGGCGATCTTCTTGCCCTTCTCGTCGCGCACCGGCAGCGAGCCGACGGTGGCGGTGTAGTTGAGCGTCTTGCCGGCGACGTGGGTCACCTGCTTGACGGAGGCGTCGGCCGGGAACGGCGGCAGGTCGATCTTGTCCTTGTCGCCGGGCTTGTCCTTGGCGTCGGACTTGGCGGGCGCGTCGTCGGCGGCCCAGGCCCCCGTCGCCCCAGACAACCCGAACGACAGCGCCACGGCCGCCGCGGCGACGATCATCAGCCTACGCATGCGCAGATTCCCCCATCGACCGCGTCAAGATGGACAAGACCGGGGCGTCCGCAAGTTAAACCAGCGATAGATTTCACCGGCGTGCGGGGGTGGATCGGAAACCTCGGTGTCATCGGCGCCTTCAGTCGCTTGATGCTATGGCGATGCTGGCATCTGTTGCATTAAGATATGTACGTAGTCGATTGAGCATGCACTGAACATCGTTCGTCGCGGATTTTCGTCCAGTCGTCGGAAACCAATGGCCGCCATGTCCGGCTCACCGGAAGGACCATGCCGTTTCAGCAGGTCCGGCAGGGTATGGCGTACGGCGACGATCCAGATCTCGGCCAGCTCATCGAGGCGCTTCCGCCCAGCGGGTTCCGCAACCTGCTGGAGGCGGGATGGCGGTTCGAGAGCGATGGCGAGTCGCGGACCGCGGCGGCCGTCTACCGCACGGCCCTGCAGGCCATCCCGCAATTCCTGCCGCCCAGCACGCGGGCCGTGCTTGAACACGCCAAGGGCGCGGTCGACGCCAACGACCGGGCGCTCGAAACCTTCCTCCAGGAAAGCCTGGCCGCGGTTCGCGCCCGTCATGGAAACGCGCGGCTCGACCGGTTCGACAAATGCGTGGACACCCTGCTGCGCAAGCGCCGCGTCTACCGGCCCTCGCCATCGTTCCTGTACTTCCCCGAACTGCCGCCCGTCGAGTTCTACGACCGCGCGGACTTTCCGTGGCTGGACGCGCTCGATGCCGCGGCGGACGACATCCGCGCCGAACTGATCGAGGTGCTGGCCGACGGGCCGGAAGTGCTCGAACCCTATATGGCCGAGAAGGTCCCGCAGACGCGCTGGCAGGAGCTGAACAACTCCCGCCGGTGGGGCGTCTTCTACCTGTGGCGCGCCGGGACGCCGAACGCGGAGAACCTCGCGCGCTGCCCGAAGACCGCCGCGGCGCTCGAGGCCTGGCCGAAGTGCGACCTCCTGCGGACCGGCCCCACGGCGGTGTTCTCGATCCTCGAGGCCAGGACGCGGATCCCGCCGCATGTGGGCGTCAACAATGCCCGGCTGATCGTCCACCTGCCCCTGGTCGTGCCGCCCGGCTGCGGCTTCCGGGTGGGCTCGGAGCAACGGAGCTGGGAGCCCGGCAAGGCATTCGTCTTTGACGACACCATCGAGCACGAGGCCTGGAACGACAGCGACGAACCTCGCGCCGTCATGATCCTCGACACCTGGAACCCGCATGTGACGCCCGCCGAGCGCGAGCTGGTCACGGCGCTCACCGCCGGGGTGGGCGAGTTCTACGGCGCCCTGCCCGACTACATCGCCGGCTCTTCGGCCTGAGGCGCCCCGTCAGGCGACGGCCTGCAGGCGCGCCAGGGCGGCCTCCAGCTTGCCGCGGGCGGCCTCGGCCTCGGCCAGTCGTTCGCGGTTCTCCTCGACCACCTCCTCCGGCGCGCGGGCGACAAAATCGGCGTTGGCCAGCTTCTTGGCGGTGCGCTCGATATCGGAGGCGAGCGTGTTCACCTCCTTGCCGAGCCGCGCGCGTTCCGCGGCCACGTCGATGAAGTCGGCCACCGGCAGCGCCAGCGTCGCGCCTTCGACGACGTAGGGGATCGCGCCCGGCGGCGGGGCGTCGACGACGCGGACCTCGGCGACCCGCAGCATCTGCATGATCAGCGGGGCGGCGTCCTGCAGCACGCCGCGCTGGGCCGCCGTGGCATCGACGACCAGCAAGGCCGGGCGGGCCGAATTGGGGACGTTCAGCTCGGCGCGGACCGAGCGGCCCTCGGCGATGGTCTCGACGATCAGGCCGATCTCGGCGTCGGCCCTGGGATCGATCAGGCTGTCCGGGAGCTGCGGCCAGGGCGCGGTCATCAGGAAGCCCTTGTGGGCCCGGGGCGCGCCCAGCGCCTGGGTCTGGCCCCAGAGCTCCTCGGTGAGGAACGGCATGACGGGGTGCAAGAGCTTCAGGATCACGTCCAGCACCCAGGCCGCGGTGGCGCGGGTCTCGTCGCGGGCCGCCTCGTCGGCCGAGGGTTCGTCAGGCTTGCCGAGCACCGGCTTGGAGAGCTCTACGTACCAGTCGCAGTACTGGCGCCAGACGAAGCGGTAGAGGCCATCGGCGGCCGCATCGAAGCCGCAGGTGTCGAGCGCTGCCGTCACCGCCTTGGCGGTCCGCGTGGTCTCGCCGACGATCCAGCGGTTGAGCGGCAGCTTGACCTTCGCCGGATCGAAGCCCTCCGCCCTCGCCGCCCCGTTCATCTGGGTGAAGCGGGTGGCGTTCCAGAGCTTGGTGCCGAAGTTGCGGTAGCCTTCGATGCGCTCGCGCGAGAGCTTGATGTCCCGAGCCTGCCCGGACATGGCCGTCAGCGTGAAGCGCAGCGCATCGGCGCCGTAGTCGTCCACCAGCTCCAGGGGGTCCATGACGTTGCCCTTGGACTTCGACATCTTCTTGCCCTCCGCGTCGCGGACCAGGGCGTTGATGAAGATGCGTTTGAACGGCGGCTGGCCGTCCATGAAATGGATGCCCTGCATCATCATCCGGGCGACCCAGAAGAAGATGATGTCGAAGCCGGTGATCAGGGTGTGGGTCGGGTAGAACCGCGCCAGGTCCTCGGTCTTCTCCGGCCAGCCCAGCGTCGAGAACGGCCAGAGCGCGGACGAGAACCAGGTGTCGAGGACATCCTCATCCTGGCGCAGATCCTCCTCGCGGCCATAGTGCTCGTAGGCTTGCTTCTTCGCTTCGGCCTCGGTCTCGGCGACGAAGATCTTCCCGCCAGGCCCGAACCAGGCCGGGATGCGGTGGCCCCACCAGAGCTGGCGCGAGATGCACCAGGGCTGGATGTTCCGCATCCACTCGAAATAGGTCTTCTCCCA
>NZ_JBEPUO010000036.1:0-27100 GCF_041691455.1 Phenylobacterium sp.
ACCTTGCCCGAGGCGCCCGACATCCGCCCGTCGGTGACCAGGGCCACCTTGAAGCCCTTGTCGAGCAGGACGCCGAGCGGCGGGGTGAGGTTGTGCAGTTCCGGCATGCCGTTGGCCTTCGGACCCTGGAAACGGACGACGGCGATGAAATCCCTGTTGAGCTCGCCCCTCTGATAGGCGGCCTGCAGCGCCTCCTGGTCCTCGAACACCACCGCGGGGGCTTCGATGACCAGGTGCTCGGGCTTCACCGCGGAGGTCTTGATCACCGCCCGGCCCAGAGGCCCGTTCAGCAGCCGGAGCCCGCCCTCGGCGTGGAAGGGATCGTCCACCGGCCGCAGGATGTCGGGGTTGAGCGACGTTGCTGTCCCCTCGCGCCAGACCAGCTTGCCGCCGTCGAGGAAGGGTTCGGTCTGGAAGCGGCGCAGGCCGGGCCCCGCCACGGTCATGACGTCGTCGTGGGCGAGGCCGGCGTCCAGGAGCTGACGCACCACAAAGGCCATGCCGCCTGCCGCATGGAAGGCGTTCACGTCCTCGCTGCCGTTCGGATAGACCCGCGCGATCAAGGGCGTGATGCGGGAGAGGTCGTCGAAATCTTCCCATCTGATCTGTATGCCGGCGGCGCGGCCCATGGCGATCAGGTGCAGGGTGTGGTTGGTCGAGCCGCCGGTGGCGAGAAGGCCCGCGAGCGCATTCACCAGGCTCTTGGCGTCAACCACCTGGGCCATCGGGGTGTAGTCGTTTGAGCCGTCGCGGATCTCCACCGCCCGCTTCGGCGCCGCGGCCACCAGGGCGTCGCGCAGCGGCGTATTGGGGTGGACAAAGGCCGAGCCCGGCAGGTGCAGGCCGGTCATCTCCATCATCATCTGGTTGGAGTTGGCGGTGCCATAGAAGGTGCAGGTGCCGGGTCCGTGGTAGGAGGCCATCTCGCTATCCAGCAATTGCTCGCGGGTGGCCTCGCCCTGGGCGTAGAGCGCCCTGACCTTGGCCTTCTGGGCGTTGGAGACGCCCGAGGTCATCGGCCCGCCCGGCACGAAGATCACCGGCAGATGGCCGAAGCTGAGCGCCCCCATGGTCAGGCCCGGCACGATCTTGTCGCATATGCCCAGCATCAGGGCCGCGTCGAAGGCGTCGTGGGTCAGGGCCACGGCGGTCGCCATGGCGATCACGTCGCGGGAAAACAGCGACAGCTCCATGCCCGGCCGGCCTTGCGTCACCCCATCGCACATGGCGGGCACCCCGCCGGCGTACTGTGCCGTGGCGCCGACCTCGCGGGCGGCGGCCTTGATGATCGCCGGGAAGCGCTCCAGCGGCTGATGGGCCGAGAGCATGTCGTTGTAGGCCGAGACGATGGCGACGTTGGGCGCGGTCGGGTTGCGCATGGTCGCCTTGTCGGCGTCGCTCTCGGCGGCGAAGGCGTGGGCCCAGTTGGCGCAGGAGAGCTTGGCCCGGCCGGTTCCGGCCGAGCGCGCGTGCTCCATCCGCTGCAGGTAGTCGGCGCGGGTTTCGCGGCTGCGTTCGACAATCCGTTCGGTGACTTCCGCCGTGACCGGATGCATGGCTCGTTATCCCTAGTAGTTCGGCGTCCAGAGGATGCGGACCGGAACACGATCCTGATTAAGGATTGCGCGCACCGGCAGCTCGGCTCCGGCCTCCGCCTCGGCGATCACCTGCCGCTTAGCCTCCCCGGCGATCAAGAGGAAGATGGCGCGGCTCTGCAACAACGCCGCGACCGTCAGGGTGATCCGCGCCACCGGCGGCGAACCGAAACCCTGCGGCGACTCCGCCGTCAGCGCCGCGCCGTCCGGATCCATGGCGTGGGCCATCACCGGGCTGCCCGGGATCAGCGAGGCGATGTGCCCGTCCTCGCCCATCCCCAGCATGACCGCGTCGAACGGCATCAGCTTGCGCAGCACCCCTTCGGCATAGTCGGTGAGCGGCAGGAACTGCGCCTTGGCGGCCGGACCGACAAACAGCCGCTCGCGCAGCAGCCGGGCGTTGGAATTGGGCGAGTTGGCGTCCACCTGGCGTTCGTCCGAGAGGGTGACGGCCACATGCGCCCAATCCAGCTCGGCCCGGCTCAGGCGGTCGTAGACCGGCCCCGGCGAGCGCCCGCCGGTGGCGACCAGGCTGGCGCGGCCGCGGTCGGCCAGGCCTTCGGTGAGCTGCTGCTCCACGGCCGCCGCGGCGGCGGCGGCGAGATCGTCAGCCGAGGCGAAGGTCTCGATCATCTCAGGCTTCGCTCGGCAGACCCTCGACGACCAGCGTCCCGCCGCGATAGCGCGGATCGTCGGTGACCTCGCGCACGGCGAAGGCCGGCATGGGGAAGGCGGCCAGGGCCTCGGCGGTCTCGAATTCGGCCTCGGCGAGGATCAGGCCCTGCAGCGGGCCTTCGAACCTGTCGATCGACATCGTCACGCCCGCGGGAGCCTCGAGCCGGTGGCGGGTCTTCTTCAGCACCCGTCCCGGCAGGCCGGAAAGCAGGGCGAACTCGGCGTCTGGGAGGTAGATCGAGGTCAGCAGGCGCGTGGCCGCGTCGACGTCCGCCTTACGGGTCAGTCGACGCATCGGCGGGCCGCCATCCAGGGAGATGGCCTCGCGCAGCCGCAGGCGGGAGCCGGTTACATAGAGGTCGGTGATCGTCACGGTTTCCCGGATGCGGTCCGTGGGGATCTCCCGACACAGCCAGCGCCGCTCGCGCTCGACCCAGGCGTATTTGAGCTTGGGGAAGCCCAGCGCCGCGGCGGTCGCCTGATCGATCTCCACCCTCGCCGCCTACCGCAGGGGCGCATGCGCAATGCGCAGGATATTGGCCGCGCCGGGGGAGCCCATGGGCAGGCCCGCGAGGATCAGAACCCGCTGGCCGGGACCGGCCAGGCCGGCGGCCACCGCCTGCTCGACGGCGACGCGGGCGAGCTCCTCCGGATCGAACAGCTCGGGCACCACGCGCGGCTCCGCGCCCCAGAGCAGCGCCAGCTTGCGCGCCGTGGACAGGCTGGGGGTCAGCGCCAGCGTCGGCTGCAGGGGCCGTTCGCGGGCGAGGCGCAGGGCCGTCTGGCCGGTGGTCGTGAACGCCGCCAGGCAGGCGGTGGAGGCGGCCTCGGCGGCGCGGCGGGCGGCGGCCACCAGGGCGTCGGCGTCGGCGTCCTCGACCGGATATTCCGCGCGCATCAGTTCGGGCCAGCGCGGGTCGCGCTCCACCCGGGTGATGATCCGGTCCATCATCGAGACCGCCTCGACCGGATAGTCGCCGGCCGCGCTTTCGGCCGAGAGCATGAGCGCATCGGCGCCCTCGTAGACGGCGCCGGCCACGTCCGAGGCCTCGGCCCGGGTCGGGGTCGGCGAATGGGTCATGGACTCCAGCATCTGGGTGGCCACGACAACCGGGATGCCCCGCAGGCGCGCGGCGCGGACCAACAGCTTCTGGACCACCGGCACCTCTTCGGGCGCCAGTTCCACGCCGAGGTCGCCGCGGGCCACCATGATCGCCTGGGAGAGGTCGAGGATCTCGTCCAGCGCCTCGAGCGCCGAGGGCTTCTCGATCTTGGCGAGCACATTGGCGCGACCGCGCACCAGGCTGCGAAGCTCGGCCATGTCCGACGCACGCTGCACGAAGGACAGCGCCACCCAGTCGACGCCTTCGTTGAGCGCGAAGGTGAGGTCGGCGCGGTCCTTGTCGGTGAGCGCCGGGATCGGAATGGCCAGCCCCGGCAGGTTCAGGCCCTTGTGGTCGGAAAGCTGGTCGCCGGCCTCGACCACCGTGTCTGCGAAGTCGGGACCGTGCTTGACCACCCGCAGCCGCACCTTGCCGTCGTCCAGCAGCACGAGCGCGCCGGTGCGCAGGGCCGCGAAGATCTCCGGATGCGGCACGCCGATGCGCGCGGCGTCGCCCGGCGCGGACTTCAAGTCGAGGCGCAGATGATGGCCGGCCTTCAGCCGCACGACCCCGTCGGCGAACTCGCCCAACCTGAGTTTCGGGCCCTGCAGGTCGGCCAGGACGGCGATCGGGCGGCCCACCAGGCCCTCGACCTCGCGCACCGCCTGGATGGTGCGGGCGTGGTCGGCGTGCGAGCCGTGGCTGAAATTGACCCGGAAGACGTCCGCGCCGGCCATCGCCAGTTCGCGGATCTTCTCGACGCCGCGGCTGGCCGGACCGAGGGTGGCGACGATTCGGGCTCTGCGCGCTCGGATCATGCAGGAGGCTTAGGCTTCCGGAGCCAAGCATATCAAGGCACGTTAGATGCGCGGCGGGCCGAAACAGGCGGAAGCATTGGAATGAAGAGGCTGCAGATCCTGGAACCGCGCCCTTGAGCCAAAGCCTGGAGCTCTTCCCGATCGGCAATTGCGCGGCGAGCGCCCTCATCGACGATCAGGGCCGCTACGTCTGGGCGTGCGCGCCCCGGGTGGACGGCGACCCGTTCTTCTCGGCGCTGCTGAGGGGCGGCGATCTTGAGACCGAGGACGCCCAGGGCCTGTGGGCCGTCGAGGTCGTGGACCGCGCCAAGACCCATCAGGAATATCTGCGCAACACCCCGATCCTCAGGACCGAGATCACCGACACGTCCGGGGCGCGGCTGGAGATCATCGACTTCTGCCCGCGCTACCGGCAGTTCGGCCGCACCTACCGGCCGCTGGCCTTCGTTCGGCTGATCCGGCCGCTGGAGGGCGCCCCGCGGATTCGCATCAAGCTTCGCCCGACCGTCGACTATGGCGCGGCGCCCGCCGGGACCACCACGGGCTCGAACCATGTCCGCTACGTGGGCGGCGAGACCACGCTTCGGCTGACCACCGACGGCGCGGTGAGCCATGTGATCGACGAGCGGACCTTCCGGCTGGAGGAGACGATCACCCTCTTCCTGGGCCCCGACGAAGGGTTCGACGCCGACCTCACCTCCACGACGCGGCGGATGCTGCGCGAGACCACCGACTATTGGCGCCATTGGGTGAGGACGCTGTCAGTGCCGCTCGAGTGGCAGGCCGCGGTGATCCGTTCGGCGATCACCCTCAAGCTCTGCGCCCACGAGGACACCGGGGCGATCGTGGCGGCCCTGACCACCTCGATCCCCGAGCACGCGGTCGAGCCGGGGGAGACCGCCCGCAATTGGGACTACCGCTTCTGCTGGCTGCGCGACGCCTATTACGTGGTCCAGGCGCTGAACCGGCTGGGCGCGGCCGACATGCTGGAGAACTACCTCACCTACCTGCGCAACCTGGTCGGCCAGGTGGGGGAGAGCGGCCATGTGCAGCCGGTCTATGGTGTCGGGCTGGAGCCCGTGCTGACCGAGCGGATCGAGCCGCATCTGGCGGGCTATCGCGGCATGGGGCCGGTGCGGGTGGGCAACCAGGCCCACGAGCACATGCAGTACGACGTCTTCGGCCAGATCGTGCTCTCAACCGTCCAGGCCTTCTTCGACGAGCGGTTGATCAGGCCGGCGACGGTCGAGGACTTCCGGGCCCTGGAGCCGGTGGGCGACCGGGCCTTTGAGCTGCACGACAAGCCCGACGCCAGCCTCTGGGAATTCCGCGGCCGCGAGGCGGTGCACACCTATTCCTCGGTGATGTGCTGGGCGGCCTGCGACCGGCTGGGCAACGCCGCCCAGAAGCTGGGGCTGACGAAGCGCGCCGAACACTGGAACGGCCGCGCGGCCCAGATCCGCGCCACGATCGAGCGCGAGGCCTGGAACGAGAAGCTCGGCCGCTACGCCTCGACCTTCGGCGGCGACCAGCTCGACGCGAGCCTTCTACAACTGGTCGACGTGCGCTTCTGCCCGCCCACCGATCCGCGGATGCTGGCCACCATGCAGGCGGTGGAAGAGGGCCTGCGCCGCGGGGCCTTCATGCTGCGCTACGCCCTGCCCGACGACTTCGGCGAGCCGAAGACGGCGTTCAACTTCTGCACCTTCTGGCTGATCGAGGCGCTACACCTCTCCGGACGCACGGAAGAGGCGCGCGCGATGTTCGAGGAGATGCTCACCCGGCGGACCCGGGCGGGCCTGCTCTCGGAAGACATCACCTTCGACGGCAAGGAACTCTGGGGAAACTATCCGCAGACCTATTCGCTGGTCGGCCTGATCAACTGCGCGACCCTGCTGTCGCGGCCGTGGTCGAGCGTGCGTTAGTCCAGCCAGGCCCGTTCCGACCGCTCGATCAGCGCGAAAGCCCCTGGGGGGCCCCAGCTGCCGGCGGCGTAGGGCTTGGGCGCCATGCCGGCCTCGGCCCAGGCCTCAGCGACCCCGTCGACCCAGCGCCAGGCCTCCTCCACCTCGTCGCGGCGCACGAAGAGCGTGGAGTTGCCGTGGATCACGTCCAGCAGCAGCCGCTCGTAGGCGATCCGCCGGCGGGATCCCGGGCCCTCGTAGGCGCGCAGCAGGCTGAGCGAAAGCGGCAGGGACTGCAGCCGCATGCCGCCGCGGCTGATGCCCGGCGCCTTGTTCATCAGGAGCAGCTCTATGTCCTCGTCCGGCTGCAGGTCGATGACCAGGCGGTTGGCGACGAGATCGTCCTTGGCCGCATTGCCGAAGATCGAGTGCGGCACCGGCTTGAACTGGATGACGATCTGGGTCCGCCGCTCGGGCAGGCGCTTGCCGGTGCGCAGGAAGAAGGGGACGCCCGCCCAGCGCCAGTTGTCGATGTCGACGCGGAGTGCGGCGAAGGTCTCGGTGCCGGTGGGCTGGCCGCGCTCGGTCTCGTAGCCGGCGGCCTCCTTCCCGGCCACGACGCCCTTGGTGTACTGGCCGCGGATCGAGGCGTTCTGGGCGTCGGCGCGGGTGAAGCGGCGCAGGCTGCGCAGCACCTTGACCTTCTCATTGCGCACCGAGCGCGGGTCCATGTCGGCCGGCGGCTCCATGGCCACGAAACAGAGGAGCTGCAGCATGTGGTTCTGCAGCATGTCGCGCAGCGCGCCGTACTCATCGTAGTAGGGCCAGCGCTCGCCCACCCCTTCGGTCTCGGCCACGGTGATCTGCACGTGGTCGATGGTGAGGTTGTTCCAGAGCGGCTCGAAGAGGGTGTTGGCGAACCGCAGCGCGATCAGGTTCTGCACCGTCTCCTTGCCCAGGTAGTGGTCGATCCGGAAGATTCGATCCTCGTTGAAGACCGCCCCCACCGCCTCATTGACCTCCCGCGAGCTCGCCAGGTCCCGGCCGATCGGCTTTTCCAGCACGATACGGCTCTCGGCCGTGGCGAGGCCGGAGGCGGCGAGCGCCGCGCAGACCCGGCCGTAGAGGCTGGGCGAGATGGCCAGGAAGAACATCGGCCGGGTGCTGCCGTCGAGATGGGGCTTCAGCGCCGCCGCGCCCTCGGGGGCGGTGGCGTCGCAGGCGACGTAGTCCAGCCGCTTGGCGAACCGCGCCCAGACCCCGTCGTCGATCGCCTCGGGCCGCGCGTCGAGAATCTTGCGCACCTGGTCCACGAAGGCGTCGCGGCTGAGCTGCGCCCGGGCGGTCGCCAGGACCTTGAAGCCCAGCGGCAGCAGGCCGTCGGCGTCGAGGAAATAGAGCGACGGAAGCAGCATGCGCCGCGACAGGTCGCCGGTCGCGCCGAACAGAACGATCGCATCGGCCAGCGGCGCGTCAGCCAGCGGCGTTTGGGCCATCGGGCCTCACCTGTCTCATGGTCAACCGGAACCGTCGCATGCGCGGATTGCCGGGCGGACGTCAAGGGCGGGACCGCTTTTCGCAAGACTTGGCGTTGCGCCGCGCCGCGGGATCGAAGACCCTCCTGGCGCGTTCCCGATACGCCCGGAGAGCGCCCGCTATGTCCATCCAAGAGATCACGGCCGGACTGCCCGCGCCCAAGCCGCTCCGGCTGGGGGAGACGGCGCTGTTCCTCGATCTCGACGGGACGCTCGCCCCCATTGCGGCGCGGCCGCAGGACGTGGCCCCCGATCCCCGACGCACCAGCCTGCTCGAACGCCTGGCGCTGAAGCTCGACGGGCGCCTGGCGGTGGTCAGCGGGCGGACCCTGGCCGACATCGACCGCATCCTGGAGAGCTGCGTGACCGCGGTCGCGGCCGTCCACGGCCTGGTGCTGCGCGACCCCGACGGCGCAGTCCACGCCACCGCGCCGCACCCCGACCTCGCTGTCGCCACCGAAGGCTTCCGCGTCTTCGCCGCCCGCGACCCCGGCCTGATCGTCGAGGAGAAGGGCGGTCTCTCCGTCGCGCTCCACTTCCGCCAGGCGAACTGGCATGCCGAGGCCGCGCGCGCCTGCGCCCGGGCGCTCGCCACGCAGACCGGGCTCGTCCTGCAGGAGGGCGCGATGGTCGAGGAGCTGCGCACGCCTGGCGCCCGCAAGGGCGACAGCGTCCGCGCCTTCATGGCCAAGCCGCCCTTCGCCGGCGCCACGCCGGTGTTCGTCGGCGACGACGCCACCGACGAGGACGGCTTCGAAGCCGCCCAGGCGCTGGGCGGGGTGGGCGTGCGGGTCGGCGCCGCGAAGACCACGGCCGCGCGCTTCCAACTGGCCGGCGTCGAGGCCGCGCTCGCGTGGCTGGAGGCGTCAGGATGAGCCGCCTGATCGTCGTCTCCAACCGGGTGAATCCGCCGGGCGCGGTCGGCGAGGAAACCGTCGGGGGCCTGGCCATGGCGCTGGCCGCGGCGCTCAAGGAATATTCCGGCCTGTGGTTCGGCTGGAGCGGCAAGACCGTGCCGAAATTCACCGGCGCCATGGACATCCAGGACATCGGCGGCGTGACCACCGCGGTCGTCGACCTGGAGGAGGTCGACCTCGACGAATACTACAACGGCTACGCCAACAAGACGCTGTGGCCGCTGTTCCACTACCGCACGGACCTGGCCGCCTACGACCGGGTCTATGGCGAGGGCTACAGCCGGGTGAACAAGCGCTTCGCCGAGACCCTGGCGCCGCTGATCCAGCCGGACGACCTGGTCTGGGTGCACGACTACCACCTGATCCCGCTCGCCCGCGAGCTGCGGGCGCTGGGGATCAAGAACCGGATCGGCTTCTTCCTGCACGTGCCCTGGCCGGCGCACCAGGTGTTCACCACCCTGCCCGGCCACGCCCTGCTGGCCCAGGCGATGTTCGATTACGACCTGGTCGGCTTCCAGACAGCCGAATACCAGCAGGCCTTCGAGGAATATGTGCTGACCGAGGCGCGAGGCTCGCAGCCGGAGCCCGGCCGGCTGAAGGCCTTCGGCCGGACGGTGAAGGTCGGCGCCTTCCCGATCGGCATCGACGCTCCGGAATTCGCCCGCATGCTGAAGAGTGCCAAGGCGCGCCGGATGCGCGACCTGATGACCGCCACCACCGTCTTCCGCCACCTGGTCGTGGGCGTCGACCGCCTCGACTATTCCAAGGGGCTCGAAGAGCGGTTCATGGGCTTCGAGCGCTACCTGGCCGACAATCCGGACATGCGCCGCGAGGTGCTGATGCTGCAGATCGCCCCGGTCAGCCGCGAGAGCGTCGAGGCCTATCAGGAGATCCGCGGGCGGCTCGACGCGCTGTCGGGCCGGATCAACGGCGAGTTCGCCGACGTCGACTGGAACCCGTTCCGCTATGTGAACAAGAACTACCGCCGCGACGAGCTGGCCGGCATCTATGGCGCGGCGCGGGTGGGCCTGGTCACGCCGCTGCGCGACGGCATGAACCTGGTCGCCAAGGAATTCGTCGCCGCCCAGAACCCCGAGGATCCCGGCGTGCTGATCCTCTCGCGCTTCGCCGGCGCCGCGCGCCAGATGCGCGAGGCCCTGCTGGTCAACCCGAACAGCCCGGAGGAGATCGCCGACGCGCTCAAGCGCGCGATCACCATGGAACTGCCGGAGCGAATCCGCCGTTGGCGCGCTCTGTTCGACAACGTCCAGCGCGAGGACGTCACCGCCTGGCGCGACGCCTTCGTCAGCGCGCTGGCCGGGACCAACGAACGCCGGACCGCGCTGGCCAGCTGAAGGGGGGTACCGCATGGCGAAGACGACGAGCGCCGACAAGAACCTCGCCCGCTACCAGTCGATGCGGGACTTCTCCAAGACCGCCGAGCCGAGCGGGAAGGAAGCGGTTCAACCGTCCAACCGCCGGCGCTTCGTGATCCAGAAGCATGACGCCACGCGACTGCATTTCGACTTCCGGCTGGAGCTCGACGGGACCTTCAAGTCCTGGGCGGTGACCAAGGGACCCTCGATGGACCCGCATGACCGGAGGCTCGCCGTCGAGGTCGAGGACCATCCGCTGGACTATGGCGACTTCGAAGGCACGATCCCGGCCGGCCAATACGGTGGCGGCACGGTGATGCTGTGGGACCGCGGCTATTGGGAGCCGGAGCCGGGGACCGATCCGCATGAGGGCCTGAAGAAGGGCGACCTGAAGATCGTCATGGACGGCGATCGGCTGAAGGGCGGCTTCGTCCTGGTGCGGATGAAGCGGCGCCCGAAGGAGCGCCACGACAACTGGCTCTTGATCAAGCACCACGACGGCTACGCCGTGGAGAGCGACGGCATGGCCCTGGCGGAGGACACCAAGACCTCGGTGGCGTCGGGCCGGACGATGGAGCAGATCGCCACCGGCAAGGGCGAGGGGCCCACGCGCTTCATGACCGGCAAGGCGCGGGCCGGCGCCAAGCGCGTCTGGCAGTCCAAGGGTGGAGAAGCTGAGACCGCGGCGCTGCTGCGCGCCGCCATGCCGCCGACCTTGAAGGCGCCGCCGAAACTCAAGGCCGCCGCCCTGCCTGGCTTCGTGGCGCCGCAGCTCGCCAAGCTGGTCGACCGGCCGCCGCAGGGCGCGGGCTGGGCCCATGAGATCAAGTTCGACGGCTACCGGTTGCAGCTGCGCGTCGAGAACGGCCGCGCGACGCTGAAAACCCGCTCGGGCCTCGACTGGACCGCGAAGTTCAAGGACATCGGCAAGGACGCCGAAGGCCTGCCCGACTGCCTGATCGACGGCGAGGCCTGCGCGCTGGATCACAACGGTTCGCCCGACTTCCCGGCCCTGCAGGCGGCGCTGTCGGACGGCAGGACCGGCGATCTGATCTTCTTCGCCTTCGACCTGCTGTTCGCCGAAGGCGCGGACCTCAGGAACCTACCGCTTCGCGATCGCAAGGACCGGCTCAAGACCCTGCTGGCCGCCACGCCCAAGACCGCGAAGCGGATCCGCTATGTCGACCATTTCGAGATCGCGGGCGATGCGGTGCTGCAGTCGGCCTGCCGCATGTCGCTCGAGGGGATCGTCTCCAAGCGGCTCGACGCGCCCTATCGTTCGGACCGCGGCGAGAGCTGGCTGAAGTCCAAGTGCCGCGCCGGCCATGAGGTGGTGATCGGCGGCTGGACCGGCGAGGTGGGACAACTCCGGTCCCTGCTGGTGGGCGTCCATAGGGGCGAGAAGCTGATCTATGTCGGCCGGGTGGGCACCGGCTTCGGGCGCGACAAGGTGGCGCGTGTGCTGCCGCGCCTGGCGAAGCTCGAGGCCGGCAACAGCCCGTTCTCCGGCGTGGGCGCGCCGCGCAAGGAAGCCAACGTCCATTGGGCCCGGCCCGACCTGGTCGCCGAGATCGAGTTCGCGGGCTTCACCGGCTCGGGCATGGTCCGCCAGGGGGCGTTCAAGGCGCTGCGCGAAGACAAGCCCGCCGACCAGGTCGTCGCCGAAACGCCCACGTCCGTCGAGGACGCGGAGCTTGCGAAGCCTGCGCCGAAGGCCAAGGCTGCGCCGGCGAAGAAGGCCGGACCACCGATCGTCATGGGCGTCACCCTCTCCAATCCGGACAAGGCCCTGTGGCCCGACGGCGGTGACGGCCATCCCGTCACCAAGCGCGATCTCGCCGAATATCTGGAAGCTGTCGGCCCCTGGATGATGACCCACATCAAGGGCCGGCCCTGCTCGATCATCCGCACGCCGGACGGGATCGACGGCGACCAGAAGTTCTTCCAGCGCCACGTGGGCAAGGGTTCCTCGGCCCTGATCTCCGAGGTCAAGGTGATCGGCGACCACAAGCCCTATCTGCAGATCGACCGCATCGAGGCCCTGGCCGCGCTCGCCCAGCAGGGCGCCACGGAATACCACCCTTGGAACTGCCAGCCCGGCCAGCCGGAGGTCCCCGGCCGCCTGGTCTTCGACCTCGACCCCGACGAGGACATCCCCTTCGACCGGGTGATCGAAGCGGCGCTGGAGGTGAAGAAGCGGCTGGAGGCCCTGGGCCTGGTCGCCTTCTGCAAGACCACCGGCGGCAAGGGCCTGCACGTGGTCACCCCGCTGAAGGGCGGGAAGGGCAAGATCGACTGGCCCATGGCCAAGACCTTCGCCCAGGACGTCTGCCTGGCCATGGCCGCCGACCAGCCCGACCGCTACGTGGTCAACATGGCCAAGGCCAAGCGGGTCGGCCGCATCTTCCTCGACTACCTGCGCAACGACCGGCTCTCGACGGCGGTGGCCCCGCTCTCGCCCCGCGCGCGGCCGGGCGCGACGGTCTCCTTCCCGCTGACGTGGGACCAGGTGAAGCCGGGCCTCGACCCCAAGGCCTATACGATCCGCACCGCGCCCGCCCTGCTGAAGAAGACCAAGGCCTGGGCCGACTATTGCGACGCCGAGCAGCCCCTGGGCCCTGCGATCAAGAAGCTGAAGGCCCGGTAGGTGTCCGCCGCCGTGTCGCGAAAATTCCCCATTTTGGGTAACCCCGTGGCTTCGCTTCACCATTCGGACCTAGCGTCGGCTGTATTCGTTTGAAGACCATCTGAGCCTCCGGTCTTGAGTCGCGATATGAAGCCCGCACCGCCGAACCGAACCTCTGCCGACGGCGACATCGACTTCTCGCGGATCAGCGCCCTGGTCGTCGATGACACCCCCAAAAGTCGGGAACTGCTCAGCGAGGTGCTTCGGGGTCTGGGCGCCGCGAAGATCGACAAGGCCGCGAGCGGCGAGGCGGCCATGGGGTTCCTCCGCGCCGGCGGCGTCGGAATTGTCTTCGCCGACATCAAGGCGTCGACGCAGGACGGCCTCGACTTCATCCGGAAGGTGCGGGGGTCGCCTGACGCCGCCATCGCGGGCGTCGTGGTGGTGATGGTGTCGGCGCAACCGACCGCCGAGCGGGTGATGGAAGCCGGCGTCAGCGGCGCCAACAGCTTCCTCAGCAAGCCCTACAGTGTCTCGGCGCTGGTCCGGTGCGTGAAGGAGGGGTTCGCCAACCGCGCATCATCGCAGGACGAGAACCGCCCCAAGGGCCCTGAGCCCTGGATCATCGATGCCTGACCGCCCGGCGGCGGCTCAGTCCATGTCGACGCCCGCGCTGCGCAGCGCCCTGACCAGCCGGCGCAGGTTTACCAGATTGGCCTCCAGCATCTTGCTTCGCCGCGCGTCTTCGACAATGGCTGTGGGCACGACAATGCCGCCCTTGACGCGCACGCACTGGCCGGTGGCCAGCATCCTGGCCACATGCCGGCGGGTCGTCTCGTAGGGCAGGCCCAGGCTCGCCGAGAGCGACAGGACGCTGACGGGACGTCGCACCTCATCCGGCGGCGGCTTGTCGATCGCATCGAAGCCGCTCGACACCCGATCGAGGTGCGCGACGTTGGCCTGCACCAGGGCCAGGTTCACCAGCCCGGTCAGCAGTTCGCCATGGGACAGCTCGCCGATCATCGTCAGGGAGCGCAGCAGGTAGTCGGCCGCCAGTCGGGCGACGAGCCGGCTTTTGTCTTCCGGCGGGTCGGTCACCAGATCCGCACCCGGGTCTCGGGCGGGATGTAGAGCTTGTCGCCGGGCTTGACGCCGAAGGCCGCGTACCAGGCGTCGATGTTCCGCACCGGGCCGTTCACCCGGTACTGGCGCGGCGAGTGGGGGTCGCTGACCACCTGCCGGCGCACCGCGTCGTCGCGCACCTTGCCGCGCCAGGCCTGGGCCCAGCCCAGGAACACCCGCTGGTCGCCGGTCAGGCCGTCGACCACCGGCGCGGGCTTGCCTTTCAGGCTGGCGTGGTAGGCGTCGAGGCCCAGCGTCAGGCCGCCCAGGTCCGCGATGTTCTCGCCCATGGTAAGCTCGCCGTTCACGTGGGCTCCGGGCAGGGGCTCATAGGCCGAGTACTGGGCGCCGAACACCTTGGCGCGGGCCTCGAAGGTCCGGGCGTCGGCCGCCGCCCACCAGTCGCGCAACGTCCCTTTGGAGTCGTACTTGCGGCCCTGGTCGTCGAAGCCGTGGGTGAGCTCGTGGCCGATCACCCCGCCCACGGCGCCGTAGTTGATCGCCGGATCGGCGTCGGGATCGAAAATCGGCGGCTGCAGGATCACCGCCGGGAAGACGATGTCGATCAGCCCGCCGTTATAAGCGTCGTTGGTCTGGGGGGTCATGCCCCAGTCGCCACGGTCCACCGGTCCGGTCTGGCGGGCGACATAGAAGGCCCAGTCGGCCTCGGCGGCGCGGCGGACGTCGCCTATCAGGTCATCGTCGCGGATCGAGACCTTGGCGTAGTCCCTCGCCTTGTCGGGGTAGCCGACCTTGACGTTGTAGGCGGCGAGCTTCTTCAGGGCCTCGGTCTTGGTGGCCGGGCTCATCCAGTCGAGCTTCTGGATGCGGGCGCGGTAGGCGGTCTTCAGGTCGGCGACCAGGGCCTGCACCTTGGCCTTGGCGGCCGGGCCGAAGTAGCGGGCGGTGTAGAGCTGGCCCACCGCCCAGCCGAGATTGCCGAACCGGTCGAAGCGGTCGCCGGCCAGGTAGTCGCCGCCGCTCACCGCATGGACGCCGCGCTTCCAGCGGACCTGCTGCTCGGCCTGGCCGGACAGCGTCTTCTGGCGCATCTCGAAATAGGCGTCGGCGAAGGGCTTGGAGAGGTAGGGCGCGGCGTTGTCGGCGACGCTGAACGCCAGCCAGGCCTGCAACACTTCGACCGGTGTCGAAGCATAGACGGCGGCGATCTTCGGGAAGGCGGTCTTCTCGACCACCACCACCTTGGCCGGCGCGCCCAGGCCGGCCTCGGCCAGGAAGCCGCGCCACGGGAAGCCCGGCGCGGCCTTCTCCAGCTCCGCCAGCGTGTAGGGATTGTAGGTGGCGTCGGGGTTGCGCTCCTGCGCCTTGGTCCAGCTCGCCTCGGCGATCCTGGTTTCCAGGGCGACGATGGCGGCGGCCTTGCCGGCCGCGTCCGGCCAGCCTTCGAGGGTCAGCAGTTTCTCGACATAGGCCTGGTAGGCGGCCTTCTTCTCGGCGAACGAAGCCTGCAGGTAGTAGTCGCGGTCGGGCAGGCCGAGGCCCGCCTGGCCGAGGTAGACCGCGTAGTGGGCGACATCCTTGGAATCGACGTCGAGGCCGATCCCGAAGGCCGAGCTCTCGAAGTCCTTCACGTGGCGGCCCATCAGGGCGCCCAGCCGCTCGCGGGTCGTGGCCGCGCGGATCGCCTCGAGCTGCGGAGCGATGGGCTTGGCGCCGAGGGCTTCGATGCGGCCCTCGTCCATGAAGGCCTTGTAGAAGGCGCCGACCTTGCCCTCGACGGTCGCGGGCTCATGGCCGGCCTTGGCCGCGGAGTCCTCCATGATCGTGTGCAGCCGGGCCTCGGCCAGGTCGCTCTCCAGCAGCCGAAGGCTCACGCCGGGCTTGTCGGCGGGGATCGGCGTGCGGTCGAGCCAGGCGCCGTTGGCGTGGCGGAAGAAGTCGTCGCCCGGCTTGGTCGCCAGGTCCCGGCCGGTGAGATCGAAGCCCCAGGTCCCGTACTTCAGCGGCGCGGGCTCCGCGCTCAGGACAGGACCGGCGGCCAGGGCCAGGATCACGGCCAGGGCCGTTGCGGATTTCGACACGGGGATGCGCCTCACGGTTTGGATTGGCGCGAGGTCACCATCGCGGGCGTGGGCGGTCAAGGCGCTGGCCCAAGCCGCCCGTGCGAGACACAATCGCGCAACAGCCGCGCTCTAGAGACCGGCGAAATCCTTTGGGGGGACTACGGATGATCGTTCGCCGCAACTTCGCCGCCGCAACGCTCGCGCTGGGCGTTCTGGCCCTGCCCTGCGCGAGTTTCGCGCAAGGCGCGCCGACCGTCACGATCAGGCAGGGCGCGCTGCACGGCGCGGTCGTGGAAGGCGTCGAGGAATTCTGGGGCATCCCCTACGCCGCCCCGCCCGTCGGCGACCTGCGCTGGCGCCCGCCCGCCGCCGGGCCGAGCTGGAAGGGCGAGCGCGACGCGACCAAGGCCGGGGCCTCCTGCCAGCCGGCGCGCGACGGGACCCAGGTCGAAGACTGCCTGTTCGCCAATGTCACGCGCCCTGCCGGCGCCAAGCCCGGCGCGAAGCTGCCGGTCCTGGTGTGGATCCATGGGGGCGGCTTCACCATCGGCTCGGCGACCGGCGCCTTCGGGGCGGAAACCGACGGCATCCAGTTCGCCAAGGACGGGGTGATCACCGTCTCGGTCAGCTATCGCCTGGGCCGCGCCGGCTGGTTCGCCCACCCGGCGCTCTGCAAGGAGGGTCCCTGCGGCAACTACGGCCTGATGGACCAGATCGCGGCGCTGAAGTGGGTGCAGGCCAACGTCGCGGCCTTCGGCGGCGACCCGAAGAACGTCACCATCGCCGGCGAGAGCGCGGGCGGCATCTCGGTCCTGGAGCTGATGCTGGCGCCCGACGCGCGCGGCTTCTTCCAGAAGGCGATCGGCGAGTCGAGCTTCGGCCGGCTGGAGCCGACCGCCATGGCCGACGCCCAGGCCGCGGGCCTGACGGCCGCCGCCACTGCCGGGGTCAGCGGCGAGGACGCCGCGGCGGCCGCGGCGCTGCGCAAGGTCGCGCTGTCGGCCATGCCCTACACCGGGCCGTTCACCAGCCGGGCGGGCCCGATCCTCGACGGGCGGTACGTCCAGAGCGGCATCTATGAAGGCTTCGCCGCCGGCAAGCAGGCCAAGGTCCCGCTGCTGATCGGCGGCAACTCCAATGAGGCGAGCCTCTTCCGCCCGAAGGCCGAGGCCGTCGACGCCATCCCAGCCGAGCGCAAGGCCGCCGCTATCGCCGCCTTCGACCCGAAGGGAACCGGCAACAAGGCCCAGATGGCCAACGACATGGCGACGCGCCAGTACATCACCGAGCCCGACCGGGCGATCAGCCGCGCGCAGGCCAAGACCGGCCAGCCCGTCTATGCCTACTACTTCTCCTACGTGTCGCCGGGCGCGAAGGCGCAGCTGCCGTTCGGCGCGCCGCACACCGCGGAGATCAAATACGCCTTCGCAGGCCCCAAGCAGAAGTTCGCGCCCGAGGACCTGGCGCTCGCCAAGGCGGTCAACGCCTACTGGGCGGCCTTCATCAAGTCGGGAAATCCCGACAGCGCGGGGGGCCCGGCCTGGCCGAAGTTCGCGCCCAACGAGACCTACATGGAGTTCAGCGCCGACGGCCCCGCGCCGCACGAGCACTTCCTGAAGGCCCAGCTCGACTGGCAGGAAGCGGCGGTGAAGGCCGGCGGCGGCGCCTCTCCGACGGCGCCGAAGTAGGACGCCGTCTTAGGGCTGGTAGCCCTCGACCATATAGACCCGGGACGTCGAGGTAGCGTCGCGGGTCGGCAGGATGGCCTGGTAGGCGGGCGACGAACGCCAGGCGAGCGCCGCCGCGCGGTCGGGGAATTCGAGGATCACGATGCGGCCGGGCGCCTCGCCCTCGATGACTTCGGTCGCGCCGCTGCGGACCACATAGCGGCCGCCGAACGGCGCCAGCGTGGGCGGCACCTGGACGGAATAGGTCTGGAAGCGCTCGGCGTCCTTCACCCAGATTTCATTGACCACATAGGCCGCCATGCGCGCTTCCTCCGCCACAAGGGACGGAGCCTAGCCAGCGCCGGGCCGGACGCCTAGGCGCGCTTCTTGGCCGGCGTCCGCTTGGCGGCGGGCTTCTTGGCGCCGGCCCGGGCCGAGGCGGTCTTGCGCCGCTCGCCACCGGACTGGCCGAGGCTGCGCTTGAGCGCCTCCATGAGGTCGATGACCTCGGCTTCCTTGGGCTCCTCGGGCGCCTTGATGGTGTGGCCCTTTTCCTTCTCCTTGATCAGGGCCCGGAGCGCGTCCTCGTAGCGGTCGTTGAACTGGCTGGGGTCGAAGGGGCCTTCCAGCTGGTCGATGATCTTGGCGGCGATATCGACCATCTGGGCCGGCGGCTTGGCTGACTTGATGTGCTCGAAGATCTCGTCGGCCTGCCGCACCTCGCGCTTGTTGCGGATCGTGTAGGCGAGGATGCCCTTGTCGCGCGGCTCCAGCGCCATCAGCCGTTCGCGCTGGTGCATGACGAGGCGGCCCAGCGCCACCTTGCCGGCCTTCTTCATGGCCTCGCGGATGACCGTGAAGGCTTCCACCGCCATGTCGCCGTCCGGCGCCAGGAAATAGGGGTCGTTCCAGTAAAGCCGGTCGATGTCGGCGTCATCGACGAAGCGCTCGATATCGAGGGTCCGCGTGGTCTCCAGCCGGACGTTCTTGATCTCCTCGTCGGTGATGACGACGTAGTGGCCCTTCTCGATCTCGTAGCCCTTGACGATGTCGGCGCGGTCGATCGGCCCGTCTTCGGGATCGGTGGGGATCATCCGGATCCGGTTGTTGGTCTTCTTCGACAGCATGTTGAAGTGCACCTCGCCGGAGCGCGAGGTCGCTGTGTAGAGCGCCACCGGGCAGCTCACGAGCGAGAGCCGCAGATAGCCCTGCCAGGTCGGACGGGTGGCCATGGTTTCAGCGATCCCCTTGATGCGACTCACGAAACGCGGCGGGGCGGATTCAGTTCGGGCGCCCTACTTCGCCAGCTTCAGGGTCGGCAGCGACACGAACGCCTGGGCGTCGAGCTTCGCCTTGCGGAAGTTGGTGCGCACGCCGCTGGGGGCGCCGAACTCCATCAGCTGGTCGGCGGCGGGGGTGTAGGCGGGCCAGGCCTGCGAGCCGCACTTCGGCGCGCCGGTCCTGGCGAAGCTCACCCAGCAGGCATGCATCAGCGTGGCCATCGCCTTGTCCTCGTCCGAGACCGTGCTCAGCGGCGTGCGGCGGCCCCAGTATTCCCAGACGTACTGGATCTCCGAGGCGTGGGCCGAGCGGGTCACCGCCGGCCGGAAGCGCGAGCCGACATAGGAGAAGTAGTAGAGCCACGACGGCGCGCCGCTCGACGCCTCGGCCGCCACCCAGCGGGCCGGGCCGCCCATCACCCGGTCGGTGAAGATGGCGCGGGCCAGGATGTCGTCGCCGGCGGCGGTCTCCTCCTTGTAGATGGCGCGCGCGATCTGCGGGATCATCGCGGCCTGAGCCGGGTTGACCGGCGCGGGCCCCATCAGCGAGTCTTCGCCGGAGTTGGAGCCGATGATCAACGGCACGTCGGCGAAGTGGCCGTCGGCGAGCGCCTGGGACGCGGTCTCGGTCATCAGCTTGCCGTCGGTGAAGGGCTGGTAGTCGGCGTCGAGGGCGTTGAACTTGTCGGCCGGGATGGCCCGCAGGTCCGCCGCGGTGGCGGTCTCCGGAACCCCGATCTTGGCCATGAGCTTCAGGCCCTCGGCCTCCTTCTTGGCCAGCGGCGTGGGCGCGAACCAGCCGAGGCCGGATTCGACGATGGCCTTCTGGTAGAGGCCCTTGGCCGAGGGGGTGGCCAGCAGCGCCAGCGTGCTCATGCCGCCGGCGCTCTCGCCGAAGACGGTGACGTTCTTCGGGTCGCCGCCGAAGGCCGCGATGTTCCGCTGCACCCATTTGAGCGCGGCGATCTGGTCCATCAGCCCGTAGTTGCCCACCGGCTCGTCCGGCTTGGCGGCCTTGGTCAGCGCCGGGTGGGCGAAGTAGCCCAGGACGCCCATGCGGTAGTTGATGGTCACCACCACCACGCCGTCGCGGGCGAAGTTCTGGCCGTCGTAGACCCAGCCCGCGCCCCAGCGGTGCGCTCCGCCGTGGATCCAGACCATCACCGGCGCGCCGCCCTTCGCCGTCTTGGCGGCGTGGGGCGGGGCGTAGACGTTGAGCTGCAGGCAGTCCTCGGACGTCGGCCCGTTGGCGCCGCCGAAGTTGGGCGAGCCGTCGGGGTTCATGGTCTGCGGACAGGACGGGCCCTGCGCGCTGGCGGGCCTGGGCGTCGTCCAGGGCTTCACGGCTTGCGGCGGCGCCCAGCGCAGCTCGCCCACCGGCGCGGCGGCGAAGGGAATGTTCTTGAAGACGTTGGCCTTGTCCTCGGTCACGCCGGTCACGGGGCCGGAGTCGATCTTGACGGTGACCGCCTGGGCGTGGGCGGCGCCCGCCAACAGCACCGCGACGGTCGCGAGGGTGGAAATCCGGATCATGAAGGCCTCCCCGCCGGCCAGCCGCCGGTCTCGAACGCGACCATCCGGCGGCCTGCGGATGCGGTCAAGCGGCTGGAACCGGCGGCTTGACTCCCCTGTTGCGAGGACTAGAACAAAAGTGGAACGAAAGGAGTCCGCAAAGCCATGTCCGATTTTCGCGGCCAGACTCCGCGAGAGGGGGGGCTGGGCGCCCTCAGGGCGAAGATCGCCGCCATCGAGGCGGGCGGACGGGCGGACTCTGAATCCCTGCCGTTCGGGGACGGACGGATCGACGGACGCCTGCCGGGCGGCGGCCTGCCGCTCGGCCGGTGGCACGAGATCGGCGGGACGGGGATGGAGACGGAGACCGCCGCGGCCCCGGCCGCCTTCACCGCGCTCATGGCCGCGCCGCTCGCGAGGCGGGGCGAGGTGGTCTGGGTGCTGCGCCGCGACGACCTCTGCGCGCCGGGACTGCTGGGCCTGGGGTTTCCGCCCGACCGGCTGATCCAGGTCTGCGCCCGCGACGAGGCCGAGGCGCTGTCGGTGATGGAGGACGCGCTTTCGACGGTGGGCGTCGCCGCCGTGGTCGGCGAGGTCGAGGCGGCCGACCTGACCGCCGGCCGCCGGCTGCAGCTCGCCTGCGAGAAACGCTCGGCCACCGGCTTCCTGATCCTCAGGCGCCCCTATGGCGGCCCGGCCCGGCGCGAGGCGACCGGATCGGCGGCCGCCACCCGCTGGCGGGTTTGTTCGGCACCCTCGGAGCCGCCGGCCGGCGAATTCGGCCTGGGGAGCCCCCGCTTCCGGGTCGAGCTGGAACGCTGCCGCGGCGGGCGGACCGGGGCGTGGCTGATGGAGGCCACGGACGCCTATTGCTGGGAGATGACGGATGTCGCGCATCCTTTGCGCCTGGTCGCCGAGCTGGGCGATCGCCAACTGGCGCCGGCGCTACCCCTCAGACTCGCCGGCTGAGCCCTTCGCCCTCCTGGAGACCGTCCGGGCCGTCCGTCGGCTCTCGGCGGTGAGCTGGGAGGCCGCAAGCCTCGGGCTGCATCCCGGCCAGAAGGCGACCGACGCCATGGCCCTGGTCCCGGAGCTGGTCACGGCCGAGGCCGAGCCGGAGGCCGACGCCGCGGCCCTGACCGCGCTCGCCGACTGGTGCGTGCGCTTCTCGCCGGCGGTGGCGGCCGACGGAGCGGACGGCCTCTTCCTGGACGTCACCGGGGTCGACCACCTGTGGGACGGCGAGGACCGGATGCTGGACGACTTCCGCGGCCGGCTCGCGGCCAACGGACTGCCGTTCCGCTGCGCCATCGCCGACACCCCGGGCGCGGCCTGGGCGCTGGCGCATTTCGGTGAGGACGGCGCCATCGCCTCAGCCGGCGGCCAGGCGGCCCTGCTCGCGCCCCTGCCGCCGGCGGCCATGCGGCTTTCCACCGAGACCTGGGCGCAGATCGAGCGGCTGGGCCTGCGCCAGGTCGGCCAGCTGCTGTCGATCCCCCGCGCGCCCTTCGCCCGGCGCTTCGGCCGCGCGGCGCTCGCCCGCCTCGACCAGGCGCTGGGCCGCGAGAAGGAGGCGCTGACCTTCCGCCGCCCGCCGAACCCGTGGTTCGCCCGCCTGGCCTTCGCCGAGCCGATCAGCGTCCCGGAAGACATGGCGCGCGTCACCTTCGACGTCGCCGCCAAGCTCTGCGCGCGGCTGGAGACCGAGGGCCGCGGCGCGCGGCGCTTCGAGATCGCCTTCCACCGGGTGGACGGCCGGGCCCTGCCGCTCGCCATCGGCCTTTCGCTCCCCGGCCGCGACGCCAAGCGGATCGCCAAGCTCTTCGCGCCGAAGCTGGAGACCGTCGACCCGGGCTTCGGGATCGAGGTGGTGACGCTTGTGGCCCACGACGTGGAGCCGATCTCCGGGCGCCAGGCCCGGCTCGATTCCGGCCGCGAGGCCACCGTCGAGGAAGGCCTGGCCCCGCTCGTCGACCGCCTGATCAACCGCCTGGGCGAAGAGCGCGTCTGGCGCGCCGTGCCGGTGGAAAGCCATGTCCCCGAGCTGGCCGTGGGCCGCGCGAGGCCGCTGGCCGCCCCGCCGCAGGCCCGGGCATGGGACAGGGAAACCCCACGTCCCACCCGCCTCTTCCGCCGCCCGGAGCCGGTGGAGGCGGTGCTGGCCCTGACCCCCGACGATCCGCCGACCCAGTTCCGCTGGCGCGGCCAGCTGCACCGCGTGCGCCGCGCCGAGGGCCCCGAACGGATCGGCGAGGAGTGGTGGAAGGGCGCGATCGAGGACGTCCGTATCGGCCACATCCGCGACTACTACCGGGTCGAGGACGAGGCCGGCGCCCGCTTCTGGCTGTTCCGCGCCGGCCTCTACGGCGACCCCGCCATCCCGCCGAAATGGTGGATGCACGGCCTTTTTGGATAGGACCTCTCATGAAACCCAAGATCAGCCTGATCACCTTCGGCGTCCGCGACCTGGAACGGATGATCGTCTTCTACCGGGACGGCCTGGGCCTGCCGCCGCACAACTACAACCCCGGCGACGACATGGTCATGTTCCGGCTGGAGGGGAGCTGGCTCGGCCTCTTTCCGCGCGACGAGCTCGCCAAGGACGCCACGGTGTCGGTCGAGGGCTCCGGCTTCAGCGGCGTCGCCATCGCCCACAACGAGCCCAGCAAGGAAGGCGTCGATGCGGTCTTCGCGGAAGCCCTGGCCGCCGGGGCGACGGCCGTCAAGCGACCGGAAGACGTCTTCTGGGGCGGCTATTCCGGCTATTTCGCCGACCCCGAGGGCAACCTCTGGGAGGTCGCCTTCAATCCGTTCACGGACCTCACGTGACCCGCTACGCCGAACTGCAGGCCGCGACCAATTTCTCCTTCCTGCGCGGCGCCTCGCATCCCGGGGAGCTGGTCGCCGGCGCCGATGCGCTGGGGATCGAGGCCATTGGGATCTGCGACCGCAACTCCCTGGCCGGGGTGGTGCGCGCCTGGTCGGCGAAGAAGGAGCTGCGGGAGTCGGGCTCGAAGATCCGCGACCTGACCGGCTGCCGCCTGGATTTCGCCGACGGGACGCCGAGCCTTCTGGTCTATCCGTCCGACCGCGAGGCTTACGGCCGCCTGACCCGCCTGCTGACGGTGGGCCAGCGGCGCGAGAAGAAGGGTGGCTGCGAACTCCACTGGCGCGATTTCCTCGCGCACGCCGAGGGCCAGCTGGCGCTGGTGGTCCCGCCGGATCGTCTGGACGAAAGGTTCGAGCAGGCGCTCGTCCGCATCGGCCGCGAACTCTCCGGCAGCGTCTGGCTGGCGGCGTCCCGGCGCTACGGCCCTCGCGATCTGCAACGGCTGTCCCGGCTGGCGGCGCTCGCCCAGGACTCCCGGGTCCCCATGGTGGCCACCAACGACGTTCTCTATCACGGTCCTGAACGCCGGGCCCTGCAGGACGTGCTCACCTGCATCCGCGAGACCTGCACGATCCAGGACGCGGGCCTGCGCCTCGAGGCCAACGCCGAGCGCCACCTGAAATCGCCGGAGGAGATGGCGCGCCTGTTCGCCCGCTTCCCCGGCGCCGTGGAACGCAGCCTCGAGGTCGCCGAGCGGATGGAGTTCGACCTCTCGAACCTCTCCTACGAATACCCCGACGAGCCGGTGCCGCCGGGCAAGACCGCCATCCAGCATCTGCGCGACCTGACCTGGGCCGGCGCCCAGTGGCGGTTCTCAACCGGCATGGGCGAAAAGGAACGGGCGACCATCCAGGGCGAGCTCGATCTCATCGAGAAGCTCGACTACCCGAACTATTTCCTCACAGTTCACGACATCGTCCAATGGGCGCGCGACCACGGAATCCTCTGCCAGGGGCGGGGTTCGGCGGCCAATTCCTGTGTCTGCTTCTGCCTGGGCGTCACGGCTGTGGACCCCACCAAGGAGGACCAGGACCTCCTGTTCTCCCGCTTCATCTCCGAGAACCGGGGCGAACCGCCGGATATCGACGTCGACTTCGAGCACGAGCGGCGCGAGGAGGTGATGCAGTATGTCTACGACCGCTACGGCCGCGACCGGGCGGCGATCGTGGCCACCGTCATCCACTACCGGCCCCGCATGGCGATCCGGCAGGTGGGCAAGGCGCTGGGCCTCACCGAGGACATCACCGCGGCGCTCGCCAACACCGTCTGGGGCAGCTGGGGCGACAGCGTGCCGGACGAGCACATCCGCCAGGCCGGCCTCGATCCGGCGAATCCGGAAATCCGGCGGGCCGTCAGCCTCGCCGAAGAGCTGCTGGGGTTTCCGCGGCACCTGTCCCAGCACGTGGGCGGCTATGTCCTGACCCAGCGCCGGCTGGACGAGACCGTGCCGATCGGCAACGCGGCGATGAAGGACCGCACCTTCATCGAGTGGGACAAGGACGACATAGACGCGCTCAAGCTGATGAAGGTCGACGTGCTGGCGCTGGGGATGCTGACCGCCCTGAAAAAGAGCTTCGACATCCTGGGGATCGACGACATCGCCGACATCCCGCAGGAGGATCCGGCCGTCTACGACATGCTCTGCGAGGCCGATTCCATAGGCGTCTTCCAGGTCGAGAGCCGGGCCCAGATGTCGATGCTGCCGAGGCTCAGGCCCCGCAAGTTTTACGACCTGGTCATCGAGGTGGCGATCGTCCGTCCCGGGCCGATCCAGGGCGACATGGTGCATCCCTACCTGCGGCGGCGCGAGGGGGCCGAGCCCGTGGAGTTTCCGTCGCCTTCGCCTGAGCACGGCGACGCGAAGGAGTTGGAGCAGGTCCTGAAAAAGACCTGCGGCGTGCCGCTGTTCCAGGAGCAGGCGATGCGGCTGGCCATCGAGGCGGCCAAGTTCTCCGCCGACGACGCCGACGGTTTGCGCCGTTCCATGGCCACCTTCCGCTCCAATGGGAAGCTCTGGGAATACAAGGAGATGTTCATCCGCGGCATGTCCGATCGCGGCTATGATCCGGAGTTCGCCGCGCGCTGCTTCAAGCAGATCGAGGGCTTCGGCTCCTACGGTTTCCCGGAGAGCCACGCGATCAGTTTCGCGCTCCTGGTCTACGCCTCGGCCTGGGTGAAGTGGCATCACCCGGAGGTGTTCTGCGCGAGCCTCCTGAACAGCCAGCCGATGGGCTTCTACCAGCCGGCGCAACTGGTCCGCGACGCGAAGGAGCATGGTGTGGAGGTGCGCCCCCCGGACATCGTCGCCAGCGACTGGGACTGCACGCTGGAGCCGCCGGACGATCCGCGCTCGCCGCACCGCGCGCTGCGCCTCGGCCTTCGCCAGATCAAGGGCTTCAGGCAGGAAGAGGCCGAAGCCTTCATGAAGGCGCGGGCGCTGGGTCTCGCCACCCTCGAGGATTTCGTCCTGCGGTCCGGCCTGTCGCGGCGGGGGCTGGAGCTTCTGGCCGAGGCCGACGCTTTCCGCGCGCTGGGCCTCGACCGCCGCCAGGCGCTCTGGGCGGTGAAGGGCATGGCCGGCGAAATCCACGCCGAGCGCGACGCGCCGCTGCTCACCCGCCAGAGCCTGAAGGAAGCTCAGGTGCAGCTCCCCTTCATGAGCCTGCCGAAGGAGGTCGCCGAGGACTACCGGACGACCAGCCTCTCGCTGAAACGCCACCCGGTTCATTTCTTCCGCGACGACCTGGCGCGGATGCGGGTCGTTCCGTGCGCGGCGTTGAAGACCCTGCGCGACCGCCGCCGCGTCTCCGTGGGCGGGCTGGTCCTCGTCCGCCAGAGGCCGGGCACGGCCAAGGGCGTGGTGTTCCTGACCCTGGAAGACGAGACCGGCATCGCCAACATCGTCTGCTGGAAGGACGCCTTCGACGCCAACCGCCGCCTGGTGATGAGCGCGTCCTTCCTGGTGGTCCACGGCCAGCTGCAGGTTGCCAACAACGTCATCCACCTGGTCGCCGAGCGCTTCACCGACCTGTCCGCGAAGCTGGGCGAAATGCGCGACCACGAGGCGGCCCCAGGCGCCGCCCCGCCGCCACCCCACGCCAGGGTCTCCAGCCGCCTCGTCCGCAGCCGCGACTTCCATTAAGCTTGGCGGGACGGTTCCCGCGCGCCATGCTCAAGCCATGGCGAAAGCACCAAAGCCCAAGGTCCCGCGAGGCCCCAACGCCGAGCGGCGCGCCGCGACGCGGGAGAAGATCATGCAGGCGGCGGTCCGCTGCCTGGCCGACTTCGGCTATGCGGCGACCTCGACGCCCTTGGTGGCGCGGCTGGCCAAGGTGAGCCGCGGCTCGCTCCTCCACCAGTTCCCCACCAAGGTCGACCTGATCATCGGCGTGGCGGAATACGCATCGGCCGCCCGAGGCGCGAAGGTGCGCGAACACCTGACACCCTATCCAGAAGGACCCGACCGCTTCCTGCATGGCGTGGACGCCGTCTGGGCGTCCCTGCGCGAACCCGCGGCCATCGCCCTGATGGAGGTGACCATCGCCGCGCGCAGCGACCCCGAGCTCGCCGAACGCTATCCGCAGTTCGCCGGCGACCTCGAGGCGAGCCTGCACCGCGCCCGCATCCGCATGGCCGAAAACCTCGGCGTGCCCGAGCGGCTGGAGGAGATCGAGGCCGTGGCGCACCTGACCCGCGTGGCGCTCAACGGCCTGGCCATGGATTCGGTCTTCATCGGCCGCACCTCGCCGGACGAGCCCAAGGTGATCGCGCTCCTGAAGGACCTGCGCCAACGGCTGGTGGACGAACTGAAAAACGGCGGCCCCAAGTCTGTAGGCAAGATTGACCACAAACCGCGCTAGGGCCTAAACTCCGCGCGGGCGGGGCGTCGGAGCCAGACCGCGCACCCACAAAAAAGAAACTGGCTGGGAGGCGGGGCATGACCAAAGACAATCGACGGATGGAATCCGACCGCAGGACGGTGCTGATCGCCGGGGCGGCCCTGGCCGCCAGCGCCGCGGTGGCCGGCCGGGCCGGCGCCCAGGCGCCCTCGCCGCC
>NZ_JBEPUO010000037.1:0-26457 GCF_041691455.1 Phenylobacterium sp.
GGTCCAGCACGTCGGGCCGGTTGGTGGCGGCGATCAGGATGATGCCTTCGTTGGCTTCGAAGCCGTCCATCTCGACCAGCAGCTGGTTCAGGGTCTGCTCGCGCTCGTCGTTGCCGCCGCCCAGGCCCGCGCCACGATGGCGGCCCACGGCGTCGATTTCGTCGATGAAGATGATGCAGGGGGCGTTCTTCTTGGCCTGTTCGAACATGTCGCGCACGCGGCTCGCGCCGACGCCCACGAACATCTCCACGAAGTCGGAGCCGGAAATGGTGAAGAACGGCACGCCGGCTTCCCCCGCGATGGCGCGGGCGAGCAGCGTCTTGCCGGTGCCCGGAGGGCCGATCAGCAGCGCGCCCTTGGGGATCTTGCCGCCCAGGCGCTGGAATTTCTGCGGATCCTTGAGGAAGTCGACGATCTCGACGACCTCTTCCTTGGCCTCCTCGACCCCGGCCACGTCGTCGAAGGTGACGCGGTTCTTGTTCTCGGTCAGCAGACGGGCCTTCGACTTGCCGAAGCCCATGGCCCCGCGCGTGCCGCCCTGCATCTGGCGCATGAAGAAGATCCAGACGCCGATCAGCAGCAGGACGGGCAGGCTGCTCAGGACGAAGTTCAGCACCGGGGAGCCGGCGGCGGACTTGAACGAGATGTTCGCGCCCTGCGCCTCGAGGCGCTTGGTCAGGTCCTGCTGGTCGTTGGGGGTCACGGCGGTAAAGGGCTTGCCGGCCTGGTCGGTGACGGTCACGGACGGGCCGCGGAATTCCGCGCTCTTCACCTGGCCGGCGTTCACCTTGCCGAGCAGTTGCGAATAGGTGATCTCGCCGGCGCTCGCGGCCTTGCCGCCGCCGGTGACCATCGAATAGAGGCCGATCAGGACGACGACGATGACGCCCCAGATGGCGAGATTGCGCAGGTTCATCGGTTAGGACCGCCTCGAAAAGGGCTTGGCATCAGGAACCAAAGATAAGGCTCCCAACGCCGTTTCACCAGTTGCCCGGACTTGGGCGCGACCGAAGACCGCGCCTTGACCCCAAAACGAAAGGGCCGCGCCCGGAAGAACGCGGCCCCTACATAGGCATGAATTTACTGAATTAAGCGCTACCGGGTGACCGGCTTTTTCGGCGCGGGGATCAGGCCTTCGCGCTGAGCGCGTTTGCGGGCCAGCTTGCGCGCCCGGCGCACGGCTTCCGCCTTCTGGCGGGCGCGCTTCTCCGAGGGCTTTTCGTAGTGCACGTGCCGCTTCATTTCGCGGAACGAGCCTTCGCGCTGCATCTTCTTCTTCAGCGCCTTGAGGGCTTGGTCGACGTTGTTGTCGCGGACGAAAATCTGAACCAGGGTTCTCTCTCCTATTGGTCGCTTCCCGCCCGGCCCCCCTAAAGCCCCGAGATTGGGGGTCCCTTTGATCAGGGGCGGCGGCGAGCGAACAAAAAGAAAATATCGCCCGGAGGCTTTAGGGGCCTTCGGGTTTGAGCGCGGCGGGATATCAGAACGGACCGCCGATGTCCACGCCACACGCGAGGGTTTTCTCCTTCGGCGCGAGGTGGCGTAAAGGAGAGACATGGCCAAAGCCGCGTCCCAGAACCCTCCCAAGCCGCCCCCGCGCGACTGGGCCGACACCACCGAACAGCAGGTGCTGGACGCCGCGCTGACGATCGCGCCACGGGAAGGCTGGACCACGCGCCTGGCGACGATGGCCGGCAAGGCCTGCGGGCTCTCCCCCGGCGAGACGGAGCTTTTGCTGCCCCAGGGGCCGGCCGACCTCGCCGCCTTGCTCTCGCGCCGCCACGACGCCCGGACGCTGGAAGCCCTGTCGGCCGTCGATCCCGGGGCGCTGAAGATCCGCGAACGTATCGCCCGCGCCGTCGAGGCCCGCCTGACCGCGGCGATCGCCGACGAGGCGGCCGTGCGCCGCTGGACGGGCTTCCTGGCGCTGCCGCCGCACATGGCGCTGGGCGCGCGGCTCGCCTGGGAGAGCGCCGATGTCCTCTGGCGCTGGGCCGGCGACACCGCCACCGACGAGAACCACTATTCGAAGCGCGTCCTGCTGGCCGGAATCCTCACCGGCGCCCTGGCCATCCGCCTGTCCTCCGGCCGCGAGGCCGCGCTCGCCTTCACCGACCGCCGCATCGCCAACGTCATGGCCTTCGAGACCTGGAAGCGGACGACGAAGTTCAGGCCTTCGCAGTTCATGGACGCGGCCGCCGCCGCGCTCGGCCGGATGCGCTACGGCCGCTAGAGCGGCTTCACCCGGTTGATGTGGCCCATCTTGCGGCCGGGCTTGGCGCCGCGCTTGCCGTAGAGGTGCAGGCGGGTCTCGGGCTCGGCGGCGTATTTCGCCCAGGCGTCGGCCTCCTCGCCCAGCAGGTTCAGCATCTCCACCTGGGCGATCGCCCGCGTGGGGCCGAGCGGCCAGCCGGCGACGGCGCGGATGTGCTGTTCGAACTGGTCGACCTCGCAGCCGTCCTGGGTCCAGTGGCCGGTGTTGTGCACCCGGGGCGCGATCTCGTTCACCAGCAGGCGGCCGTCGGCCATCTCGAAGAGCTCGATGCCGATCACGCCCACATAGTCGAGGCCGGCCAGCACCCGCGCGGCGATCCGCTCGGCCTGGTCGGCGAGCGCCGGGGTCGCGCGGGCCGGCGCGAGGCTGCGGCGCAGGATGCCGTGCTCGTGATGGTTCTCAGCCAGCGGATAGACCGCGGTCGAGCCGTCGCGGCCGCGGGCGGCGATCACCGACAGTTCGCGCACGAAGTTGGCGGCCGCCTCGACGATAACCGGCACGCCGCCCAGCGCCTCGAACGCCGCGGCGGCGTCGGGGGCGTGCTCGATCCAGCACTGCCCCTTGCCGTCGTAGCCCTCGCGGCGGGTCTTCATCAGGGCCGGCGCGCCGATACGGGCCACGGCGGCGACAGCCTGATCCGGCGTGTCGGCCGGCGCGAAGGCGACGGTGGGGGCGCCGTTGGCGTTGAGGAAGGTCTTTTCCTCGAAGCGGTCCTGGGCGACGGCGAGCGCCCGGGAGCCGGGGGCCACCTCGACGCCGTGCGCGGCGAGCCAGGCGACCGAGGCCGCCGGCACGTTCTCGAATTCATAGGTGACCAGGCCCGTGACGCTGGCGAGCTGGCCCAGCGCCGCCTGGTCGCCGTAGTCCGCCACGATCAGCTGCGACGCGGTGCGGCCGGCCGGGCTGTCGGCCTCGCGTTCCAGGACCACGACGTCGAAGCCCAGGCGCGCGGCGGCCAGCGCCAGCATGCGGCCGAGCTGGCCACCGCCGAGGATGCCGATGGTCGAGCCCGGCGCGAGCGGCAGGGACGCGCTCACGCGTCCTCGACGGTCTCGGGGATGCTGGCGGTCTGTTTGGCCGTGAAGGCCGCCAGCCGAGCGGCGACGCCTTCGTCCGAGAGCGCCAGGATCTTGGCGGCCATCAGGCCGGCGTTCTTGGCGCCCGCCTCGCCGATCGCCAGCGTCCCCACCGGAATGCCGGCCGGCATCTGGACGATGGAGAGCAGGCTATCCATGCCCTTCAGCGCCTTGGATTCGATCGGTACGCCCAGCACCGGCAGTTCGGTCAGCGAGGCGGTCATGCCGGGCAGGTGGGCGGCGCCGCCGGCCGCGGCGATGATCACCTTGAAGCCCGCCTGCTTGGCGCCCTTGGCGAAGGCGTACATGCGCTCCGGCGTACGGTGGGCCGAGACCACCTTGGCCTCATAGGCCACGCCCAGGCTCTCCAGCATCTCTGCGGCATGGCGTAGCACTGGCCAATCCGAGCGGCTGCCCATGATAATAGCGACGGGCGCTGAAGCGGCGCTCATGTCCTTATGGACCCCCTGCTCGAAGGGCGCGGAGTATAGGCGGCGACTTTGCAGGGGCAACCAAGGATGGATAGATTCAGTGAAGTCGTCGTCGCGTCGTTGATTCTGCCCCTTCTCCCTCTCGGGATACATCCATGAAGATCTCGTCCCTATGAAGGTGTCCGGCGCCCGCAACGAACCCTTCTCGGCCATGCGGCGACGGGCGCTCGCCCAGGCGGGCGCGCAGGTGCGCGGCCCCGCGCCGGTGGACACCGCCGAGTTCCTGGGCATCACCGAGACCGAAATGACGCCGGCCGTGCGCGGCGCGGTGCAGAACCTGCTCACCGAGATCGACGACCTGCGCGGCGAGGTGGGCCGGCTGAAGGCGCGGCTCGTGGAGATCGAAGACCTCGCCGACCGCGACGCGCTCACGCCGCTGCTCAATCGCCGCGCCCTGCTGCGCGAGCTCGGCCGCATCCGCACGTTCGCCCAGCGCTATGGCTCGCCGGCCAGCCTGGTCTATTTCGACCTCGACGACCTCAAGGGGGTCAACGACCGCCTCGGCCACGCCGCCGGCGACGCCGCCCTGGGCGCGGTGGCCGAACGCCTGCTGGCCCATGTGCGCGAGAGCGACATCGTGGGCCGCATGGGGGGCGACGAGTTCGCAGTCATCCTGGTCCAGGCCGACCACGCCACCGCCGAGGCCAAGGCCGCCTCGTTGGCCCGCGCCATCGAGGCCGAGCCCTTGAGGTTCGGCGACTGGTCGGCGCCGCTGCACGTCTCCTGGGGGGTGCGCGAGATCACCCAGGACGCCGACCCCGAGACCCTGGTCGCCCAGGCCGACGCGGCCATGTACGCCCGCAAGCGCGAGCGGCGCAGCGCCTAGGCGATGATATCGGGGGTCAGCTGGTCCTCGATGCGGGTCATCTCGTCCTTGAGGGCGAGCTTCTTCCGCTTCAGCCGCGCGATGAGCAGCATGTCGGGCAACGGCGACAGGGCGATCGCCTGGACCGCCGCGTCGAGGTCGGCGTGATCCTGACGAAGCTCCGCGAGCTTCGCCTGCAGCAGTTCTTCGGACTGGTCGTCGTTCATGCGCGGCCCTGATCCTATCCCAGAGCTGCGGCGAGCGCAGCCAGAGCGTCGGCCGGCGCGGACTTTCCCCAGGCCTTCGACGCCGCCTCCAGCGCGGCCAGGGCATGCGCCCCGCCCTGCGAGCCTGTCATCGCCTCCAGAGCCTCCATCAGGACGCGCTCGGCGCGAAGCTCGACTGCCTTCACGTCTTCGCGCAGGCGCTCGCGGTCGCCGTCGTCCACGCCGTCGAACGTCGGCTTCAGCGCCCGGCGCACGGCGCGGACCGGCGCCAGCGCCAAGCCTTCCCAGCGGCGGGCGACATCGGCGGCCCGGGCCAGCAACTCGGGATCGGCGGTTTCCGCCCACACCGCCCAGAGCAGCAGCGAAGTGTTCTGGCCGTGCTGATCCTGCAGGGTCAGGGTCGCCTCCGGCACGCCGGGCTGCGCATAGGCCTCGAGGGTCCAGTCCCAGAGCGCCATGGCCGTCAGGCCTCCGTCTTCAGCGGACCCACGTCTTGGCCCCAGCGCTTAACCGGCGTCCATGACAGTCCGAAGAGGTCGAGCGCGCGGCCCACCGACTGGTCGACCATGGCCTCGATGGTGGCGGGCCTGGCATAGAAGGCCGGCAGCGGCGGTGCGATCACCGCGCCCATCTCGGCCAGCTTCACCAGGGTGCGCAGGTGGCCCAGGTGCAACGGCGTCTCGCGCACCATCAGCACCAGCGGCCGGCGCTCCTTGAGCGTCACATCGGCGGCGCGTGTCAGCAGGGACGAGGTCACCCCGGTGGCGATCTCGCTCATGGTCCTGACCGAACAGGGCGCCACGATCATGCCCAGGGTCCGGAACGAGCCCGAGGCGATGGCCGCCCCGATGTCGGCGACCTTGTGGACGACGTCGGCCTTGGCGTTGACGTCGGCCGCCGACAGGCCGGTTTCCTGCGAGAGCGTCAGCGCCGCGGCCCTGCTCATCACCAGGTGGGTTTCGACGCCCAGCTCACGGCCGGCGTCGAGCGCGCGCAGTCCGTAGACGATTCCCGAGGCGCCGGAGATGCCCACCACCAGCCTTGGTTGCTCGCTCTTAGGCATGCGAGGGGTCCCTAACGCATAAAGGGCGAGCTTTGTCGCAGCTTCGCCGGTCGCAAACATATGTGATCTGACAGCGACGCATAGCGGGTGTTCACTGTCGTCTCCAACAGCAAGGAGGCCACTCGTTATGGCGTTGGAAGCCCGGATCCGGGAACTCGGATCTCGCCACCAGTCCCTCGAAGAAGCCATTCAGGACGAACTGCGCAGGCCCGCCGCCGACGACATCAGGCTCAAGGAACTCAAGCGACAGAAGCTGAAGCTGAAGGAAGAAATGGAATCCCTGCGCGGGCAACTGCACTAGGATTCGACCAGATCCCTCCCCTGACCGGGAGAGCTGAAGCCGGCTGCCTGCCGGCGAGGGTGGGAGAACCCTTATCGCAAGAGTTCTCCCACCCGCTTCGCTGACCGGAGCCTGGGCCCCTAGTCCTCGTCGTGTTCGTCCTCGAACACCGTCTCCGCCGTATGGTCTTCGATGGGCCGTTCGTCCTCGATCACGCCGGTTTCGGAGGCGGGCATCAGCGTCGGGCCTTCCGGCTCGACGATGCCGCGGCGCTTGTCGTCCTTGGCCTTCTTGTCGGCAGCCTTCTTCACCACCGCGTCGAGTTCGAGCTGGGTGGAGAGACCCAGCGTCACCGGGTCGACCGGCTTGATGTTGGCCGAGTTCCAGTGCGTGCGGTTGCGGACCTGGTCGATAGTGGCCTTGGTGGTGCCGAGGATGCGCGCCAGCTGGGCGTCCGCCACCTCGGGGTGGTTGCGCAGGAACCAGGCGATGGCGTCCGGGCGGTCCTGGCGGCGCGACACGGGCGTGTAGCGCGGCGCCTTCTTCTGCGGCTTCAGATATTCGGCGTGGCGGCTCTTGAGCGCGACCAGCTTGTGCTTGGCGTTCTTCTCGGCCGCGTCCAGCTCCTCGCGGCTGAGCTGGCCGTTGGCGATCGGGTCGGCGCCGCGGATGTCGCGCGCCACCTCGCCGTCGGCGATGCCCTTCACCTCGAGCGGGTGCAGGCCGCAGAACTCGGCGATCTGTTCGAAGGTCAGCGAGGTGTTGTCGACCAGCCAGACGGCGGTCGCCTTCGGCATCAGGATGTCAGTGGTCATGTCGGTTTTCCGTGCGTCGGAAATGAAGGCGCCCGGCCTTTCGGCCGGGCGGTGAGGGGCGATCTATAGGCCGGTTCCGCGCGGGTGGAAACGGGATTGTACGCCGCAGCCGACTGGGCCGCCCCGTCAGTTCCCGAAAATCCACCCCGGCGTCAGCGTCGAGTACTGCACGCCGACCAGGATCATCTGGTTGCCGCCACCGAAGTCGATGACCGTGTCGGCGCCTACCTGACTGGCCGTGTAGGTCGTGCCGGGGTCGAGCATCACCCGGTCGCCTTCGGCGAGGTTGAAGTCGAGCACCTTGTCGATGCCGGCGTCCTGGGAGGTGTGGAAGAGGTCCGCCCCGGCCCCGCCGCTCTCGGTGTCGTTGCCCCGGTCGCCGGAGACGAAGTCGTCGCCGTTGCCGCCGGTGAGCGTGTCGTCTCCCTGGCCGCCGCGCACCTGGTCGGCCCCGTCGCCGCCGTCCAGGGTGTCGTTGCCGAGATTGCCCCAGACCACGTCGTTGCCGGCGTCGCCGAACAGCACGTCGTCGTCCTTGCCGCCCACCACCCAGTCGTCGCCGGCGTTCCCGTGGGCGACGTCGTTGCCCATGTTGCCGTTGATGTCGTCGAACGACGAACCGCCCGCGATGGTGTCGTTGCCGTCTTCGCCGCGCAGGTAGCTGACGCCGGCGCCGCCATCGATGCTGTCATTCCCCGCGCCGGCCATGACCGTGTCGGTTCCGGCCCCGCCCAGGATGTTGTTGTTCAGCGCATTGCCGGTGATGGAATCGGCGCCGGAGCCGCCGACGGCGTTCTCGATGTTCGCGCCCTGGGCGATGACCACGTCGCCGGTCAGGCCGCCGACGCTGGAGAAGAACCCGGGCCGCAGGTCGATCGTCTGGGTCTGGCCGTAGCCCGAGAAGTCCAGGGTGTCGTTGCCGCCCGCGTCCCACACCGCGAACACCGCCCTGGAAGCGCTGGACGTGAGCGAATACCAAGGCTCGTCGGCCGTGGAGTGGAAGCCGTAGACCGTGTCGCCGGTCCGGGTGCTCATATTGGCCCCATACTCGAGCTGGGCCGCGGCGATGTCGTCCAGCAGCGGCGCGGCGGAATAGACGCCGCCATCGTTGCCGCCGGTGTTGGCCTCGCTGAAGTAGCTCATCACCGTGTACTGGCGGCTGTCCTCGTAGTAGCTGGCGTCCGTCGCGTAGGTGATGGTGACGTTCTCGCCGGCGTTGTAGTCGCTCGGGTGGTCGAGCCCGATGGCGTGGCCGAGCTCGTGCACCAACACCTGGCCGCCGTAGTTCCCGACGGTCGGCGAGCTGTTGTAGCTGAGCGTCGAATTGATCCAGACGTCGCCCGCCGCGGAGGTGAAGCTGGTGCTGCCGGGGAATTCCCCGAAGGCCGCCGCGCCACTGACCCCGGTGGTGTAGTCGCCGAACAGGATGGTGGCGTTGTCGGAATAGGCGCCTTCGCCCGACGTGCCTGACCCGACGCGCACGAAATGGATGTTGGCGACGTCCGACCAGCCCTTGAGCGCCAGCTCGGCCTGGGTGATCTGGGCCGTCGAAAACCGCTGAAAGCCGCCGGAGTCGTCGGGCATGTTGGTCGGGGCGTCGGCCCTATAGGCGTAGGTCACCGTGGAGCCGACCCCGAGGGCCGATGACCAGCCCGGCTCGCCACGGATGATCTGGCTGGCCGCCTGGTCGATGGTGTCGCTGGGCTTGCCGTTGACGGTCGCGCCGGCCCGCGCGTCGGCGTTGAGGAAGAACTGCGGGCCGGGGTCACCGCCGATGAGGGAGGTGTCGGCCTGGATCGGATAGGGATCGATCACAGCGTGGTTGAGTGCAAGCGACGCCCCAAGGGCGTTTGCGGGATCGGCGGTGAACGCGGAAAAGGACTCGGTCGGCATATGGGCATCCCTACCAGACCCATCCCTTTCAAATCGTTACAGGAATGCCAGATGGTCCACAACCTCCGCGACTTGCGTCGCAACGGCGCATGTCGCGGACGGGCGCGGCCGCACTCGGACAGGAATTCTTACTTTGTAAGGCCGACCCGGGCGCCGGCCGGTTCAGGCGGCGCCCGCCTCGCACGCCGCCCCCGCGCCCTGCGACGCCCCTGCTCTGCGCCGGGCGCGAACCGCGCCGGCCAGGGCGTCCAGCAGCCCGACCGAGGCCTCCCAGTCGACGCAGGCGTCGGTGACCGATTGGCCGTAGGTGAGCGGGCGGCCGGCCACCAGATCCTGGCGGCCGGCGACCAGGTGGCTTTCGATCATCACCCCCATGATCCGCGGCTGGCCGTCGGCGAGCTGCGCGCAGAGGTCGGCGACGACGGCGGGCTGGTTCTCGTGGTTCTTGCCGCTGTTGGCGTGGCTGGCGTCGACCATCAGCCGGGGCGGCAGGCCCGCGGCCGCCAGCGCCGTCGCCGCGGCGGCGATGCTGGCGGCGTCATAGTTGGGCGTCTTGCCGCCGCGCAGGACGATGTGGGCGTCGCCGTTGCCGGTGGTGGTGGCGATCGCCGCGCGGCCCTCCTTGGTCACCGCCAGGAAATGGTGCGGCTGCGAGGCGGCCAGCACCGCATCCACCGCGATCCTGACATCGCCGTTGGTGCCGTTCTTGAACCCGACAGGGCACGAGAGGCCCGAGGCCATTTCGCGGTGGATCTGGCTCTCGGTGGTCCGCGCGCCGATGGCGCCCCAGGCGACGAGGTCGGCGATGTACTGCGGCGTGGTGACGTCCAGGAACTCGCAAGCCGCCGGCAGGCCCAGCGCGCAGATGTCCAGCAGCACGCGGCGGGCGAGCCTCAGCCCCTCGTTGATGCGGAAACCGCCGTCGAGGTCGGGGTCGTTGATCAGCCCCTTCCAGCCCACCGTGGTGCGCGGCTTCTCGAAATAGACCCGCATGGCCACCTCCAGGTCGGCCGCGTGGCGCTCGCGCTCGGCGGCCAGGCGTCGGGCGTAGTCGATGGCCGCCTTCGGGTCGTGGATCGAACAGGGGCCGATCACCACCAGCAGCCGGTCGTCCTGGCCGTGCAGGATGCGGTGCGCGGCGCGGCGGGCGTCGCCGACCGTCTCGGCGATCCGCGAGGTGGCCGGCGCCTCGCCGATCACCTGGGACGGCGGACTGAGCGTCTCGAGGCGCTGGATGCGAAGGTCGTCGGTGGAAGGCATGGCGGGCTCCGGAGAATGGGGCGGCGGCCATGAAAAAAGCCGCCAGGACCCTGGCGGCTGGTGGAGACGTTCGGCTGATCCGATCTCAGGCCAAACGATCCTCCGCCGGCGCCAGGGGCGTCGGATAGCTAAAATACCAAGAGGCAAATTGGCTGGCGGAACGGATCATCCAGACATCCTTATCGCGCGGCCCGGCGGTCGGCAACTCTACAGCGGAACCCGCCCCAGGATCCTCAGGCCGTATCCGCCGGAGCCCGGCAGGACGGTCTTGGACGAGGTGAGCAGCTTCATGTCGCGCACGCCGAGGTCGATCAGGATCTGGGCGCCGACGCCGTAGTCGCGCAGCACGTTTTCGGTCTGGCTCGCGTCCGGTTGGCCATAGCGCTCGGAAAGCCAGGCGGGGTTGGAGTCGCGGATGAACACCGCCGCGCCGGCGCCGTCATAGGCGGCGATGGCCGCGAGCGCCCGGGGCACATAGTCCCGCCGGACCTCGGTGTGGCCCAGCATGTCGGCGGCCATGTCCACCCGGTGCATGCGCACGAGGGTGGGTTTGTCGGGATCGATCTTGCCCTTGGTCAGGACCACGTGCTCGGTGCCGTCGATGATGTTGCGATAGATCACCATCCGGAAGCGGCCGCCGTAGGTGCTGTCGAACGGCGTCTCCAGCACCCGCTCCACCTGGCGCTCGGTGCGGCGGCGGTAGGCGATCAGGTCGGCGATGGCCCCGATCTTCAGGCCGTGTAGCTGGGCGAAAGCCACGAGATCGGGGAGGCGAGCCATCGACCCGTCGTCCTTCATCACCTCGCAGATCACGCCCGCGGGATTGAGGCCCGCCATGCGGCTGATGTCCACCGCGGCCTCGGTGTGGCCGGCGCGGACCAGCACGCCGCCGTCCTTGGCGACCAGCGGGAAGACGTGGCCGGGCGAGACGATGTCGTCGGGACCCTTGGTCGGGTCGACGGCGACGGCGATGGTGTGGGCCCGGTCGTGGGCGGAGATGCCGGTGGTGACGCCCTCGCGGGCCTCGATGGACACCGTGAAGGCGGTGCCGTGGCCGGACTGGTTGTCGCTGGCCATGGGCGGCAGGCGTAGCTGCCGCGCGCGCTCGGCGGTGATGGAGAGGCAGATCAGTCCGCGGGCGTGCTTGGCCATGAAGTTGATCTGTTCCGGCGTCGCGAACTGCGCCGGGATGATCACGTCGCCTTCGTTCTCCCGATCCTCGGCGTCGACCAGGATGTAGGGCCGGCCATTGCGCGCGTCCTCGATGATCTCCTCGATCGGCGAGATCGCCGAGCTGTAGGCGTCGGCGTCGGGCGGCGAACCGCCGGGAGGTACGAGATAGGGGCGTTTCATGAGCCGGCCTTCTGCAACTGCGCGCGACGCATCTGGGCGAACTCCATGACCTGGTCGGCCACCGTGGTGATCTGCCAGGCGTCCTTGGCCTCGCGGCATTCGCCGCCGGCGTCGAACAGGTTGGCGGCGTTCAGCGCGGCGCCATAGGGCGTCGGCCAGCCACGCATGGCATGTATGATCCCGCGCACCGCCATCAAGGTCGTGCCGCCCGCCTGCGCCCCGTCGGCGGTGATGATGATCCCCACGGGCTTGCCCTCGAAATAGGGCCGCTCGTGGTGGCGGGTCAGCTCCAGGGTGTCGAGCGCGTTCTTCACCACGCCCGAGAGCGAGCCGTGATAGCCGGGCGTCGCCAGGATGATGCCGTCGGCGTCGCGGATCGCCGCGGCCAGCTCGGCCTGCTCGGGGCTGGGGCCTGCCGGGCCCGGATTGAAGTGCGGCAGGCGCTCGAGGAACTCGCCGCCGAACAGCTTGATCTTGGCCCCGCCGGCCTCCGCCTGCCGCAACGCCAGCGCCAGCGCCCGCTCGGTGGAGGAGCCGGCGCGGGGCGTGCCGCCGATGCCGACGATCAGCGGGTTGCTCATGCGCTCTCGGTCGCTGTTTGGGTTTCGGTTGCGAACACCTTCTTGAGCTCGGTCTTGACGATCTTGCCGTTGGCGTTGCGGGGCAGCATCTCCGGCCAGAAGACCACCTTCACCGGGACCTTGAAAGCCGCCAGCCGCGCGCGGACGAAGGCGCGCAGCTCGCCCTCGGTCGCCTCGCCGCCGGGCTTCAAATGCACCACCGCGCCAGGCTCCTCGCCCAGGGTCTTATGGGGGATGCCGACGAGGGCGGCGTCCATCACCGCAGGGTGGTCGTACAGCACGTTCTCCACCTCCACGCAGTAGATGTTCTCGCCGCCCCGGATCAGCATGTCCTTGGCCCGGTCGATTATGAAGAGGAAGCCCTCCTCGTCCACCCGCGCCAGGTCGCCGGTGCGCAACCAGCCGTCGACGAAGGTCTCCGCCGTCGCCTCCGGCTTGTTCCAGTAGCCCTTCACCACCTGCGGACCCTTGACCCAGAGCTCGCCCACCGCGCCGGGCGCGAGCAGGGTCTTGCCGTCAGCCGGATCGCGGACCTGCATCTCGCCCACCGGCGCGGCGGGGCCGGCGCTGTCGGGGCGGTTCTCATAGTCCTTGCCCAGGTGCGAGGTGAAGGTGGCCGTGGTCTCGGTCATGCCCCAGCCGTTGCCCGGGGCCGAGCCCGGAAAGGTCTCGCCGATCTTGCGCACCAGCTCCGGCGCCGAGGGCGCGCCGCCGTAGGTCACCGCGACCAGCGAGGAGAGGTCGTATTTCGACCGCGCCGGATGCTCGATGAGCTGCCAGGCGATGGTCGGGACGCCGCCGGTCGAACTCACCTTTTCCCGTTCGATCAGCCGCATGGCGGGCTCGGCGTCCCAGCGGCGCATCAGCACGATCTTGCCGCCGGCATTCATCGTCGGACCGAGCGTCGCCGAGAGGCCCGTGGCGTGGAAGAACGGCACCACCAGCAGGGTCACCCGCTGCGGGATCTTGTGCGGATCGCTCTCCGGCAGGGGGTCGCCGGCGCGCAGGAAGTTCCGCGTCGCCGAAATGCCCCCGGCCCCGATGTTGGAGGTCATGTTGCGGTGGGTGCCGAGCGCGCCCTTGGGCTTCCCCGTGGTGCCGGAGGTGTAGAGGATGGTGGCGTCGTCCTCCGGGCCCATCTCGACGTCGGGCAGCGGCAGGTCGGCAAGCTCGCCCCAGCCGTTCACCGGGCCGATCACGTCCTCCAGGCGATGCACCTTCGGATGCGGCTCGGCGTCGGTGAGCCGCGAGACATAGACCTTCGTGAGGTCCTTCAGGCCGCCCAGGAACTCCGTCACCCGGCCCAGCCGCTCGTCGTCGACGATGGCGATCTTGGTCCCGGAATCGGCCAGGCCGTATTCCAGCTCCGGCCCCGTCCACCAGGCGTTCAGGGGCGTGACGATGGCGCCGGCCAGGATGCCGGCGAAGAAGGCCACCGGCCACTCCGGCAGGTTGCGCATGATCACCGCGACCCGATCGCCTTTCCGGACCCCGTCGGCCTGCAGCTGGCGGGCCAGCGTCAGCGTCGCGCGGGCAAAGGCCTCATAGGTGGCGCGGTCGCCCTCGTAGACCAGGAACTCGCGGTCCGGGAACCCGCGCGCATTCAGAAACACATCGCGGAGCGTCGGCGGCGCGTTCTTCCAGACCCGGGTCATGATCCCGCGGATCGGCATTTCCTCGATCTCGAACCGTTCGCCCGGCCCGGTCAGTCGGGCATGGGCTTCGGCGACGGACATCACGGGCCAGGTCTCAGACACGCTCAACACCTCAAATCTGCCCGACCGCTCTCGCACTGGTCGTCATGGCCGGGCTCGTCCCGGCCATCCATAATCACAGAGTCCGGCATTTTCGAAGCCGCCCTCTCCGCCTCTCGTTCAGCGACCTGCGCCTATGGATGGCCGGGACAGGCCCGGCCATGACGATTGAAGGGGGGTCAGGCCGGCGCCTTCTCGCGGCTGGCGTAGGCGGCCTTCAGTTCGCCCAGTTCCTTGGAATACTTCTCCTGCGCCGCCTCGCGCAGCTTGGGGATGTGGTAGGCCGGGAAGAGGTCGTTGTCGGGGCGGTAGTCCTTCAGGACCTGCCGGGCCAGCGTCACCTTGTGGACCTCGGTCGGCCCATCGGCGATGCCCATCACCAGCGAACTCGTCACCATGTGCATGAACGGCATCTCGTTGGAGACGCCGAGCGCGCCGTGCAGGTGGGCGGCCTTGGTGGCGATGTCGTTATAGACCTTCGGCATCATCACCTTGATGGCCGCGATGTCCTTGCGGACCAGCTGGTAGTCCTGGTGCTTGTCGATCAGCCAGGCGGTGCGCAGCACCATCAGGCGGAAGCTTTCCAGCTGGATCCAGCTGTCGGCGATGTCGGCCTGGACCATCTGCAGGTCGGCGAGCTTGCCGTCGCGCGTCGTGCGGCTGACCGCGCGCTTGCACATCAGGTCGAGCGCGTTCTTGCAGGCCCCGACCGTGCGCATGGCGTGGTGCACGCGCCCGCCGCCCAGGCGCACCTGGGCGATGACGAAGGCCGCGCCACGCTCGCCCAGCAGGGCGTCATAGGGCAGGCGCACATCGGTGTAGCGGACATAGCCTTCGGTCCCGCCGCCGATCTCGCCGCCGCCACCGACCGCGACGTTGCGGACAATCTCCACGCCGGGGCTGTCGGTGGGCACCAGGAAGATCGAGGTCCGGCGGTAGGGGTCCTTGGCGTCCGGGTCGGTGACCGCATAGAGCACCAGCACCTTGGAGAACCGGGCGTTGGTGGAGAACCACTTCTCGCCGTTGATCACCCATTCGTCGCCGTCGAGCACCGCGCGGGTCTTGAAGGTCAGCGGGTCGGAGCCGCCGGTGGGCTCGCTCATCGAGAAGGCCGAGCGGATCTCACCGTTCAGCAGCGGCCAGAGGTAGCGCTCCTTCTGGGCGTCGGTGCCGTAGTGGGCGATGATCTCGGCGTTGCCTGAGTCAGGCGCCTGGCAGCCGAAGACGGTGGGGGCGAGACCATTGCGGCCCAGCTTCTCGTTCATCAGGCCGAGCTTCAGCTGGCCGTATCCCTGGCCGCCCAGCTCGGGGCCCAGGTGGCAGGCCCAGAGCTTCTGGTCGCGGACCTTCTGCTGCAGCGGCTTGATGAACTTCTCGCGGCCGAGCGGGCCATGGACGGCCATCCCGAGGTGGGAAAGCGGCTCGACCTCCTCGGCCATGAACTCCTCGATCCAATCGAGCTTCTTCTGGAACTCGGGGTCGGTCTCAAAATCCCAGGCCATGTCCGTCTCCCATCAGCTTTTTTAGAATTCTCGGTATGTTTTCAGCCCTGGATCATTATCAAACGCTTGTTCGAGTTACGCAACGTCGCTTGTGATCGCCGGCGGCTGGCCGCACCAATGCGGGATGCCGACTCGCGGACCTCACCGACTCCTGGCGCTGCTGATGCTGGTGCTCGCCTGGGCGCCCGCCGCCGCCGCGGCCAGGCTTCCGCATCCCCCCGGGCCGGCGATCGAGCGGTTGCTGGGCCAATACGGGCGGCCCGACGCCATCCTGACCGTCTACGAGGACCATAGCCGCCTCTACGCGGACGGGCCGGGCGTGCATCGCGCGGCGCTCGAGGGCACCGGCTCGGTCTACACGGTCGCCTCGGACGCGGGCCCGGCGTCGCCCATCGTCTTCAAGGTCCATGGCGGCAAGACGACCGCCGTGATCCTCGGGGACCAACGCCTGCCGCGCCACGACTTCGGCGCCGAGGTGGTGGCCGCGATCCAGTCCAAGGTGAGGGCCGATCCGGCCAAGCTGCGCGCCCAGGCCCTGGCCGCCGCGCCGCCGGCGGAGAAAGGCAAACGGCCTTCGGACCTGGTGGCTCTGACCACCATCGACCCCGGGATCAGGCTTGATGTCCGCTACGCCACCGACAACAATTTCATGGGCTTCCCGCTCTACGAACGGGTCGGCGCCTACATGCAGCGCCCCGCGGCCGAGGCCTTGGGCCGCGCGCAGCAGGCGCTGGCGGCGCAGGGCTACGGTCTCTTGATCCACGACGCCTACCGACCCTGGTTCGTGACCAAGATGTTCTGGGACGCGACCCCGCCCGAGGACCACGTCTTCGTGGCCGATCCGGCGGAGGGTTCGAAGCACAACCGCGGCTGCGCGGTGGACCTGACGCTCTACGACCTGAAGAGCGGCAAGCCCGTGGAGATGACCGGGCGCTACGACGAGATGTCGACCCGCTCCTACGCCGACTTCCCGGGCGGTACGAGCCGCCAGCGGGCGCTGCGCCAGATCCTCCGCACTGCGATGGAGGCCCAGGGCTTCACCGTCTATCCGCAGGAGTGGTGGCACTTCGACTACAAGGACTGGGCGTCCTACGGCATCGGCACGGTGACCTTCACCGAGCTAGCGAAACGCTAGAACTTGCCGCCGCGCCCCTCGCCGGCCGCGAAGCGCGCGGCGCCCTCCTGGCTCTGGCCCGAGCGCAGGGTCTCCATGCCGAGCGCGATCTCGGCGGCCGTGGCCTGGTCCCAGTCCAGCGACCATTGGCCGATCGCCGAGAGCCGGTCGTTGCGCAGGCAAAGCTGCGGGAAGGCCGAGAGCTGGGCGGCGAGATCCAGCGCGGCGTCCAGCGCCCCGCCCTTGGGCGCGAGGCGATTGGCGAGGCCGATGTCATAGGCCTCCCTGGCCTCCACCGGCCGGCCGGTGAGGATCAGGTCCATGGCCCGCGAGGCCCCGATCAGCCGGGGCAGCCGGATGGTGCCGAGATCGATCAGCGGCACCCCGAAGCGCCGGCAGAACACCCCAAACACCGCGCCCTCCGCAGCGACCCGCAGGTCGGCCCAGCAGGCCACCTCCAGCCCGCCCGCCACCGCATGACCCTCGACCGCGGCGATCACCGGCTTGCCGAGGGCCAGCCGGGTCACGCCCATCGGCCCGAGGTCGCCCTCGCGATGCACCGGATTGCCGCGCCCCTCGGCCACGCCCTTCAGGTCGGCGCCGGCGCAGAACGCCCCGCCCCGGCCCTGCAGGACGGCCACATCCAGCGCCGCGTCGGCGTCGAAGGCCTTGAAGGCGTCGTAGAGCCGTTGCGCCGTCGGGCCGTCCACGGCGTTGCGGGCCTGCGGCCGCTCGATGGTGACGACGAGCGTGCGCCCGCGGATCTCGGTGCTGACAGTGTCCATGGAAACGCCTCCGTGGCCCGCATCGTCACGCTTGCGACCGGGCGGAAGGCAAGGGCTAATGAGCCGCCGCCGCGCCAGGGAGACCGCCGATGAACCAGATCAGCCGGATCAAATCCTCGGGGTTCTCCCCCGAGCGCCTGACGCGCATCGACCGCTTCCTGGCCGAGAAATACGTCGGGAGCGGCCGCATGCCCTGCGCCCAGTTCCTGCTCGCCCGCAACGGGGAGACGGTGCACGAGACGGTGATCGGGAACCGCGACGTGGAACGCGGCGTGGCGCTGACCGCCGACACCGTCTTCCGCATCTATTCCATGACCAAGCCGGTGACCTGCGTGGCGCTGATGACGCTGGTCGAGGAAGGCCTGATCGCGCTGGACGACCCGGTGGCCAAGCACATCCCGGCGTGGAAGGATCTGGCCGTCTTCGCCGCCGGCGTCGACCCGTTCATGACCACGCCGGCCGCGCGGCCGATGCAGGTGGTCGACCTCCTGCGCCACACCTCCGGCCTGACCTACGGTTTCCAGAGCCGCACCAATGTCGACGCCGCCTACCGCAAGCTCAAGGTCGAGGAGATGCACGGCGACCACGACCTGGAGGCCTTCATCGCCATGCTGGCCAAGCTGCCGCTGGAGTTCTCGCCGGGCGAGGCCTGGAACTATTCGGTCTCCACCGACGTGGTCGGCTACCTGGTGCAGAAGCTCTGCGGCAAGCCGCTCAGCCAGGTGCTGGCCGAGCGGATCTTCCAGCCGCTGAAGATGACCGACACCGGCTTCTTCGTCCGCGAGGACCAGCGGGGCCGCTTCGGCGCCTGCTACAACGCCACCCCTCAGGGCGGACTGAAGCTGCAGGACGATCCCGAGACGAGCCCCTATCTGCAGCCGCCCGCCCTGGAATCCGGCGGCGGCGGGCTGGTCTCGACGGCCGCCGACTACATGCGCTTCGCCAACATGCTGGTGAACGGCGGCGAGCTCGACGGCGCGCGGATCCTGTCGCCGATGAGCGTGCGGCTGATGGCCTCCAACCACCTGCCCGGCGGCAAGGACCTGACCGAGCTGTCGCGCTCGCTGTTCTCGGAGAGCACCAACGCCGGCGTCGGCTTCGGCCTGGGCTTCGCGGTGGTGTTCGATCCGCCCAAGACCCTGGTGCCCTGCTCGATGGGCGAGTTTTACTGGGGCGGGGCGGCGTCGACGGCCTTCTGGGTCGATCCGGTGGAGAAGGTGACGGCGGTCTTCATGACCCAGCTCCTGCCGTCCTCGACCTATCCTATTCGGCGGGAGCTTCGGACCTTGGTCTATTCGGCCCTGACCGAGACCGGCTGATCTCGCGGATCTCCTCGTCGGTGACCGCCTCGCTCTCGTCCATCATCGCCTGGCCCAGGCCGGTGTCGGGGGCGTCGGCGCTGGGCCGCACCGAAAGCATCCGCGCCTTCCGCCAGCCGCCCCAGCGGTAGTAGGCGCCGGCCAGCACCAAGGTCGTCGTGCTGCCGGCCGGGAAGCTCAGCCAGATGGCGTCGGCGTGCAGGTGCGGCTCGAGGAAGTTGGCCAGCGGCACGCGCACGCCCCAGAGCGAGATGATCATCGCCAGCAGCGGCGGCCAGACGGCGCCGGTCGCCCGCACGATCCCTGAGAAGATGAAGGCCACGCCGAACGGGATGAAGCCCCAGAGCACGATGGAATTGATGTGCACGGCGATCGGCAGCGACGGGCTGGTCCCCGGCAGGAAGGCCCGCAGCACCCAGGGGTCGGCCAGATAGATCACCAGGATCGGCAGGCCGGTGAAGAGGATGGCGTAGAGCGCCCCGATCATCCCGACCCGCTCGACCCGGTCCATCTTGCCCGCGCCGACGTTCTGGGCGGCCATGGACGAGACCGCCGCGCCCAGCGCCATGGCCGGCATCTGGACGTAGGTCCAGAGCTGGGTCGCCGCGCCATAGGCCGCCGAGGTGTGGACCCCGTAGCCATTGACGAAGCTCAGCATGGTCACCGCCGCCAGGCTGATGACGATCATCTGGAAGCCCATTGGCAGGCCCTTGGTGACCAGCGAGCGGATGATGCCGAAGTCGGGGATCAGCAGGCGCCATTCGCGCGGGCGGATCACCAGGATCGAATTCGACCGGTAGAGGTAGGTGAGCATCACCGCCAGGGTGAAGGTCTGGGAGACCAGGGTGGAGGTCGCCGAGCCCGCGATCCCAAGCTTCGGGAACGGCCCGATGCCCATGATCAGCAGCGGGTTGAGGGTGACGTCGAGGGCGACGGCCAGCAGCGAGAAATAGAACGGTGTGCGCGAGTCCCCGGCGCCCCGCTGGGCCATCATCACGAAGGAGAAGAAATACATGAACGGCATGGCCGCGAAGATCACCCGCAGGTAGGCGATGGCGTCCAGGCGCGCGTCGGGCGGCGTGCCCATGGCGCTCAGGATGCTGGGCGTCAGCGTGAAGCCGGCCACCCCGACCGACAGCGACAGGAGGATGAAGAAGGCCGTGGAGGTGCCGACCACCTTCTTGGCCAGGGCCCGGTCGTTGGCCCCGATCGCCTGGCCGACCATGATGTTGGCGGCCATGGAGACGCCGAAGACCGCGCCGAGCATCAGGAACAGGATCTGGTTGGCGTTGGAGGTCGCCGTCAGCGCCGCCTCGCCCAGCACATGGCTCACCCAGATGGCGTTGGCCGAGCCGTTCAGCGACTGCAGGATGTTGGAGCCCAGCACCGGCAGGGCGAAGGCGATCAGGGTCTTGCCGATCGGCCCGACCGTGAGGTCCGGACCGCCACGGCGCCCCTGCAAGCCGCCGGGCGGGCCGCCAGATGGGCCGCCTGGGCCGGGCTTCCCGCCGACAGTGTCGCTGCTGGCCGTCACGGCGCGTCAGTCCCCCAAAGCGGGTTCCCCCGCGCCACCCATCTCAAACGGTTGTTTGTCCGGGGATAGCCCTCAACCGGCGGTTAGGCAAAGCGGCGCTTTTGCACACCCCAACGAAAAATCCGCACCGAGCGGGATCAGGCCGAGGCGAGCGTGCTCCGGGTGCGGCCGTAGAGCAGATAGACCACCACCCCCACCGCGTTCCAGAAGGCGAAGAAGATCATCGTCTTCGCTGACAGGCTGGTGAAGAGGTAGATGCAGCCCAGCACAGCGCCCGGCCCGATCAGCCAGACCAGCGGCGTCGCGAACGGCCGCGCGAGCTGCGGCGCCCGACGCCGCAGCACCATCACCGCCATCGCGGTGGCGATAAAGGCCGCCAGCGTGCCGGCGTTGGCCAGGGAGGCGATCTCCGACAGCGGCATGACGCCGGCGATCACCGCGGCGATCAGGCCGGTCAGGACGGTGACGGTCGAGGGCACGCCGCGGCGGCTGACCGCGGCCAGGCCGCGGGGCAGCAGGCCGTCGCGGGCCATGGCGAAGAACACCCGGCTCTGGCCGAACATGAAGACCATGATCACGGTCGGCAGGGCGACCACCGCGGCGCCGGCGATCAGCGAGGCCGCCGCCGGCTGGCCGAGCTGGCGCAGCACGAAGGCCAGCGGCTCGCCGCTCTTGGAGAAGACGTCATAGGGCGAGGCGCCCAGCGCGCAGGCGGCGACCACCATGTAGATGATCGTGCAGAGCACCATCGAGCCGACGATGCCGATGGTCAGGTCGCGGCTGGGGTTCTTGGCCTCCTCGGCCGCCGTGGAGATGGCGTCGAAGCCATAGAAGGCGAAGAAGATGATCGCCGCGGCCCCCATCACGCCGTACTTCTTGCCGTCGATCTCGTGCGCCGCGTAGCCGAACGGCGCGAAGGGGTGGAAGTGGCTGGCGTCGAAGTGCGGCAGGGTCAGCGCCACGAAACCCGCCAACGCCACCAGCTTCACGCAGACCAGGACGAAGTTGACCGTGGCGCTCTCGCGCGTGCCGATCAGCAGCATGCCGGTGACCGCCAGAGCGATGAAGGTTGCCGGAAGGTTCACCAGGCCGCCGGCCTCCGGGCCGGCCAGCAGGCTGTCGGGAATGGGGATGTGCGCCCCGTGGATCAGGCCCGCGGCGTAGCCGGCCCAGCCGACCGAGACCGCGCTGCAGACCAGGGTGTATTCGAGGATCAGGCTCCAACCGACTACCCAGGCGACCAGCTCGCCCAGCGTCATGTAGGAATAGGCGTAGGCGCTGCCGGCCTGCGGGCTGACACTGGCCATCTCGGCGTAGCAGAGGGCGGCGCAGGCGCAGACCACGCCGGCCACCGCGAAGGACAGGATCACCGCCGGCCCGGCCAGGCCCGCCGCGACGCCGGTCAGGGTGTAGATGCCGGTGCCGATGATCGCGCCCACGCCCAGCGCCACCAGATGCGGCCAGCCGAGGGTGCGCTTCAGGCTGTGGCCGCTCTCCACCGGCCGCACGAACGCGACGGCCTTCCTGCGTGTGACAAAGCTCATGAACTCTCCCCCGGGACGAGGCGACACCATGGCCCGTGTCGCCGGCCCGCGCCAAGCGACTCGCGCCGCGGGCCGCGGTCGCGCCGGGTCAGGACCCGCATCCCGAGTTGGGCGAACATGACAATTTTGACATCAACCGCCTGTGGATTCAGCCGCCTAAACAGTGTTAAGTTAAGGGGACGATAGCTCTCAGCGCGTATTTTTCGCCGCGAGGGCAAAAGCGCCCACCTGGAGGGAATTGAGAATGATGTCTGCGCGGATTGGCGTGCTGGGTGCGGCGGTAAGCGCACTCCTGGTCTATGGCTGCTCCTCGACGGAGGCGGTGAACGCGCTGGCCACCGGTCAGAGCGCCTCGACGACCGAGACCATGGCGTCGGCCAAGCCGGCGACCGTCGACAACTTCATGCTCGTGGACGCCCAGAAGATGGAGGCTCACGAGCTTTATCGGCTGAGCGACGCCAAGGCGATCGTGCTGATCTCCACCGGCGTCGGTTGCCCGATCGCCCGCGGCATGACGCCTGCGATCAAGGCGCTGCGCGACAAGTTCGCCGCCCAGGGCGTGGAGGTGATGCTGGTCGATTCCAACCTGCAGGACAGCCGCGACGCGATCGCCGCGGAGGCCAAGGAATATGGCATCGACGTGCCGATCCTGATGGACTCCAACCAGCTGGTCGGCGAGGCGCTGGGCGTCACCCGCACCGCCGAAGTGTTCGTGATCAACCCGAAGACCTGGGCCGTGATGTACCACGGCCCGATCAGCGACGCCGCGGACTACGGCGTACAGAAGGCCGCGACCCACCAGTTCGCGGCCGACGCGGTGAGCGCCGTGCTGGCCGGCAAGCCGGTGATGGCCGCCACCCAGGCCTCCAAGGGCTGCCTCGTGGACTTCCCCGAGCGCGCCAAGGCCGCCCAGCACGCCAAGATCTCCTACGTGAAGGACGTCGCCCCGATCCTGGAGGCCAAGTGCGTGGCCTGCCACGAGGAAGGCGGCATCGGCCCGTTCGCCATGACCAACTACCAGATGGTCAAGGGCTTCTCGCCGATGATCCGCGAGGTGATCCGCACCGACCGGATGCCGCCCTACAACGCCGACCCGCACGTGGGTAAGTTCTCGGACGACAAGAACCTCTCGCCGACCGAGATCAAAACCCTGGTCCACTGGATCGACGCCGGCGCGCCGCGCGGCCAGGGCGTGGACCCGTTGGGCGCGGTCAAGCACGTGGCCCCCGAATGGCCGCTGGGCAAGCCGGACCTGGTGCTGAACGTGCCCGCCTACACCATCCCGGCCTCGGGCGTGGTCGACTACCAGCACCCCTACGCGGTCAATCCGCTGACCGAGGGCAAGTGGCTCCGCGCCTCGACCATCAAGGTCGAGAGCCGCCAGGGCGTGCACCACATCCTCACCGGCTACATGACCGAGGTTCCGAAAGCCGGCCAGCAGGCGTTCGAGAACAAGTGGGGCGTCTCGGTGGGCGGCTACGCGGTCGGCGCCGAATCCGAGATCGCACCCAAGAACGTGGGCGCCTATCTGCCCCCGGGCGGCGCCATCGGCTTCCAGACCCACTACACCCCGTTCGGCAAGGAAGTGACCGACCACAGCCAGGTCGCGCTCTACTTCTACAAGGACAATGAGAAGCCGGGCCTGGTGATGCACAACTCGGTGATCGTGAACAACTCGATCGTCCTGCCGCCGAATGACGGGCACCACCTGGAAACCACCTACCTCGAGATCCCGCACGAGATGCTGCTCTATTCGGCCTTCCCCCACGCCCACTATCGCGGGGCGTCGGCGGACCTTTGGCTGCGCACGCCGGACGGCAAGGAAAAGCTCCTGCTCTCCCTGCCGCGCTACGACTTCAGCTGGCAGCGCGCCTACACCTTCGCCGACCCGGTGAAGGTGCCCGCGGGCTCGAAGCTGATCGCGCACTTCATCTACGACAACTCCAAGCGCAACCCGAACAACCCTGATCCGAACAAGACCGTGGTCTGGGGCGACCAGTCCTGGGAAGAGATGTTCTACACCGCGCTCCGCTATCGCTGGATCGGCGAGACGTCGGACAAGATGAACGATTTCGACAAGGATCTGGATAAGGACCGCATGCTCGGCATGCTCGACCAGAACATCGACGGGAAGATCGAGAAGGCCGAGCTCAAGGGCCAGATGGGCGACATGATCGGCAAGTACTTTGACGTGCTCGACAAGAACCACGACGGCGCGCTCGACAAGGATGAGCTCGCCGCCATGCAGAAGATGATGGGCCAACGCCGCCGCGCCGAGGCCGCGCCGGCCAAGCCCGCGGCGCCGGCGCCCGCCGCCGGAACCGCGACGACCGGCGGCAAGTAAGGCCGACGGTTCGGACTGAGCTGAGAGAGGCCCGGCGCTCCCGCAGCGCCGGGCCTCTTTCTTTGGCGGCCGGTTCGGCGGCTATTCGGGCCAGAGGTCCTGGATGTCGCCCTTGCGGTTCAGCATCCGCACCGCCCGCTTGACGACCGCCAGCAGCCGTTTGCGCCGGACCGCCTCGTCGTAGGTCATCGCGCCCCTGGCCAGGCCCTCCAGCAGGAAGCGCCCGAGGTCGCGGCTGGTCTGGAACCGCGGATCGGCGCCGGCCTGCGCGAGCGCCCCGAACCGGTCGCCGACCTGGGCGTGGTCGAAGGCGGCCTGGGCCGCGGCGAGGCGCGCGCGCAGCATCGGCTCGGTGCGGGCCGCGGCCTCGAGCTCGGCGAAGGCCACGAAAGGGATCTCGTGCAGCAGGGCCCAATAGGCGTCGATCGCCGCCTCCGAGGCGTCCTGCCCCGGGGCGGCCGAAGCCGCGGCCGCTTCTTCGAACAGACGCGCGCGGGCGATCTCGATGTGCTGGATGGCCGCCTCGACCAGCTCCTCGCGGGTGGCGAAGTGATAGAGCATCGCCCCGCGCGTCAGCTTGGCGGCCTCGGCGATCACCGCGTTGCCGGCCGCGTGGTAGCCGATCTCGGCGAACAGCCGCATGGCCGCCTCCAGGATGCGCGCGCGGGTTCGCAGCGACTTCGGCGTCGCTCTCGCCGGGTAGGAACTTGCGTCCATCGAACTCAATTTCGGGCGACCTGGGGAGGGTCTGCTCTGGCTGTTTCCTAGCAGGTGAGATCGCCGCCCCGCCAGGGGAAGGGGCGACCTTCGCAAAACCGACATCAAATCAGGCCACCTCCTGCCTTGAAACTGGGCGAGGTGGGGGCTCAAGTGACCGAAGCCGGAATCCGCCGCTACCGCAGCGTGTTCATCTCCGACGTGCACCTGGGGACCCGCGGCTGCCAGGCGGAGCTTCTGCTCGACTTCATCCGCCACATGGAATGCGAGACCCTCTACCTGGTGGGCGACATCGTCGACGGCTGGAAGCTGCGCACCGGCTGGTACTGGCCGCAGTCGCACAACGACGTGGTGCAGAAGATCCTGCGCCTCGCCCGCAAGGGCGTCTCGGTGATCTATGTGCCCGGCAATCACGACGAGGTGGTCCGCGACTTCTGCGGCGTTCACTTCGGCGGCGTGGTGGTGGCGCGTGACGCGATCCACGAGACCGCCGACGGCCGCCGCTTCCTGGTGATGCACGGCGACGAGTTCGACGCCGTGGTGCAGAACGCCAGGTGGCTGGCGCTGCTGGGCGACTGGGCCTACCGCGCCCTCCTCGCCTCCAATACCTTGATCAACCGCGTGCGGCGCGGGCTGGGGTTCGGCTACTGGAGCTTCTCGGCCTTCGCCAAGACCCGCGTGAAGAAGGCGCTGCAGTTCATCGAGAACTTCGAACTGGCGGTCGCCGAGGAGGCCCGCAGGCGCGGCGTCGACGGGGTCATCTGCGGCCACATCCACAAGGCCGAGAGCCGGATGATCGACGGCGTCGCCTATATCAACGACGGCGACTGGGTGGAAAGCTGCACGGCGCTGGTCGAGCACCCGGACGGCCGGCTGGAGATCCTGGAGTGGCCGAAGCTGCTCGGCGCGCGCAGGACCGCCGCGGAGCCCGACCTCGAACGGCCGCTCGCCGCCTGAACCTTCGCCGATTGACAGCACAGGGCGAACTCGTGACAGTGTGGCTGTCATGAAGCCGCCGGCCTCCACACCGAATCTGCGCGACCGGCAACGCGAGGAGACCCGCGAGCAGATCCTCCGCGCCGTCGGCCGCCAGCTCGAGGCCGGCCCGCTCGAGGACCTCAGCTTCTCGGAGATCGCCAAGGACGCCAAGGTCGGCGAACGGACGGTCTATCGCTACTTCCCGACCAAGGAATCCCTGCTCGGCGCCTTCTGGGCCTGGCTGCAGACCCAGGCCGTGGCCCAGCCGGAGGCGCGCAAACCACCCCGGTCCCTGCCGCGCATCCGCGAGGCGATCACCGCGCCGCATGACGCCGGCCGGCCGATGCGCATCCTCTTGGTCACCGACGCCTGGGAGCCGCAAGTCAACGGCGTGGTGCGCACCCTCACCCGCGTGGTCGCCGAGCTGAAGTCCATGGGCCATTCCGTCGAGGTGATCAGCCCCGACCAGTTCAAGACCTTCCCCTTGCCCACCTACGCCGAGATCAAGGTCGCCATCGGCGTCTACGAGCCGGTGCAGGAGCGCTTCAAGGCCTTCGAGCCGGAAGCGATCCACATCGCCACCGAAGGGCCGATCGGCCTCGCCGCCCGGCGTATCTGCGTGGAATGGAAGCTGCCGTTCACGACGAGCTATCACACCCGCTTTCCGGAATATGTCTCCGCGCGCCTGCCTCTGCCGCTGGCCGCCGGCTACGCCTACATGAAGTGGTTCCACAAGCCGTCGGGCCG
>NZ_JBEPUO010000038.1:0-25732 GCF_041691455.1 Phenylobacterium sp.
TGGCGATGCCGTGGGCGATGTAGTTCACCGCGTCGTAGCGGGTCATGTCCTGCTCTTGCAGGAAGTAGGCGGCGTGGCTCTCGCGCTCGGAGAAGATCGCGACCAGCACATTGGCGCCGGTCACTTCCTCGCGGCCGGAGGACTGTACGTGGATCACCGCGCGCTGGATCACCCGCTGGAAGCCGGCGGTGGGCTTGGCGTCCTCGCCATCGTCGACCACCAGCGATCGCAGCTCGGTGTCGACATAGTTGGTGAGCGTGGTCCGAAGCGCGCCGAGATCGACGTCGCAGGCGCGCATCACCCCGGCGGCGTCCTCGTCGTCGACGAGGGACAGGAGCAGATGCTCCAAGGTCGCGTATTCGTGCTTACGCTGGTTGGCGTAGGCCACTGCGCGATGAAGGGATTCTTCGAGGGGTCGCGAAAATGAAGGCAAAGCGCCTCAATCCTTTTCCATAGTGCACTGCAGCGGGTGCTGATGCCGCCGCGCCGTATCAACGACCTGGGCCACTTTTGTTTCCGCCACCTCGTAGGTGAACACCCCACACACTCCGACGCCGTGTTGATGGACATGAAGCATTATGCGAGTCGCATCTTCGCGCGACTTATTGAAGAATTGCTCAAGCACATAAACGACGAATTCCATTGGCGTGTAGTCGTCGTTCAAGATCAGCACCCGATACATCGAGGGCTTCTGCGTCTTGGGCTTAGTCTGGGTGACAACCGCCGACCGGATGCCGGTGTCCTCATCACCCATTTTACGTTCGGCCATCGAAACAATCTCCTGACGGCGCTGCCGTAACGCCGCCATGGGATTAGATATGCAAACCAAGCTCATTTGGAAGGGTCGAATTGCCACGCACGACCCGTAAACTGTTAACTGTCTGCAATTCGACCGCGAGCGTGCGCCGCAATTTGTTCTCAATCGGTGTCGTTACGGGCGTTTTTCCGGAAGATGCGACCGGAGGTCACAGCCCCGGCGCCGAACCGGGCGCGGATGGCGTCCAGGGTCTTCTCGCCCGCTAAGGCGCGGCGTTCGTCGCCCGCGAAGAAGTCATCCTCGACCGCGCCGGCCGGGGCGAGTTCGGCCATGCCGATGCCGATCAGGCGGTAGGGACGGCCGGTGGCCTCCGCCGCCAGCAGCTCGCGCCCGACCGCGAACAGCGTCTTGGCGGTCTGGGTCGGCACCGGGATCGTGCGGCGCCGTGTCAGGATGCGGAAGTCGGTGGTGCGCAGCTTCAGCGTCACCACCCGGCCGGCCAGGCCGTCGGCGCGGGCGTGGCGTGCGACCTTCTCCGACAGCTCCGCCAGCACGTCCTCCAGGTCGGAGAGGTCTGAGAGATCCTCGTTGAAGGTGGTCTCGGCGCTGATCCCCTTGCGCTCCTCGCGCGGATTGACCGGCCGATGGTCCTCGCCGTGCGACAGGCGCGAGAGCCGCAGGCCATGTGAGCCGAAGCGTTCGGCGAGCGCCTTGATGTCGGCCCGCGCCAGGTCGCCGACCGTGCGGTAGCCGGCCCGCTCCAGGCTCGCCACCATGGCCGGGCCGACGCCCGGCAGGATGCCCACCGGCCTGGGCGCCAGGAAGGCCTGGGCCTCCGCGCCGCCGATCACCGAGAAGCCGCGCGGTTTGTCCAGATCGGAGGCAATCTTCGCCAGGAACTTGTTGGCCGACAGTCCGATGGAGACAGTCAGCCCGGTTTCAGCCTCGATTCGTGCCTGCAGCTTCGCCAGGGTGACGGCCGGCGGCGCCTTGTGCAGCCGCTCGGTGCCCGCAAGGTCCAGCCAGGCCTCGTCCAGCGACAGATTCTGGATCAGCGGCGTGAGATCGCCGGCCATGCCGAGGATGCGTTTGCTTTCCGCCCGGTACTTGGAGAAGTCCGGCTTGATGACCACGGCCTCGGGGCAGAGCTTCAGCGCCTTGAACATCGGCATGGCCGAGCGCACGCCCTTGATGCGGGCGATGTAGCAGCAGGTGGTCACCACCCCGCGTTTGCCGCCGCCGACGATCACCGCCTGGTCGCGCAACTCCGGCCGGTCGCGCTTCTCCACCGAGGCGTAGAAGGCGTCGCAGTCCATGTGGGCGATGGCGAGGCTGGCGAGGTCCTCGTGGGCCACGACGCGCGGCGAGGCGCAGATGGGACAGCGGCGCACCGCCTGCTCGCCCTGCCAGAAGCAGTCGCGGCAGAAGGCCTTCACGGCCCCCTCTCCAGTTTCTGGGCGTCCAGCGGCCAAAGCCACGCCGCCCCGCGCACGCCGGAGGAATCGCCATGCGCCGCCTTGCGCACCGGGGTCGTGTAGACGTCGGAGAAGACGTAGGCGCCGATGGCCTCGGTCAGGCCGTCATAGAGCGCCGCGACGTTGGACATGCCGCCGCCCAGCACGATCACGTCGGGGTCGATGATATCGCTCACCGCCGCCAGGCCGCGCGCCAGCCGGTCCTTGTAGCGGGCGAGGGAGGCCTTGGCCCGGCCGTCGCCGGTCAGGGCCGCGGCGGCGATCGCAAGCGCGTCTTCGCCGGTCCCGTGGTCGGACGCGAAGCCGGGCCCGGAGATCCACTGCTCCAGGCAGTTGCGCCGGCCGCAGAAGCAGCCCGGTCCCGGCAGCTCTCCCGGCCGCGGCCAGGGCAGGGGCGTGTGGCCCCATTCGCCGGCGATGCCGTTGCGCCCTTCGAGCACACGGCGGTTCACGGTCAGGCCCGCCCCGCAGCCGGTGCCGACGATCACCGCAAAGACCACCTCGAAGTCCGCGCCGGCGCCGTCGGTGGCTTCCGAAAGCGCGAAGCAGTTGGCGTCGTTGGCGAGCCGCACCGGCCGGCCCAGGGTCCGCTCCAGGTCCGCCTGCAGCGGCTTGTCGTTCAGGTGGGTGGTGTTGGCGTTGCGGATCAGGCCGGTGGCGGGCGAGGGAGAGCCTGGAATGCCGACGCCGATGCTCGCCCCCGTGACCCCGGCCTCGCGCTCGGCCCGCGCCACCAGATCGCCTACGATCTCCAGGCTGGCCGCGTAGTCGCCGGGCGAGCGGGCCCGCACGCGCGCCTGGAACCGGCCCTCGGCGTCCAGCGCCGCCGCCTCGATCTTGGTCCCGCCGAAGTCCACGCCGATCCGGATCATGCGAGTCGGTATAGCGGATTTGTCCCGCCGCGCGTCAGGCCCCGGGTCGCCCGCCGGCGTCACGCGTTTCGGGGTCGGGATTTGCCTGAAGACAGCGTCTTGCGGGCGCTGTCCCGCCATGGACACGGCGCGTCCAAACGCTAGGTTGCGCGGCATGAAGCACACCCAGACTCTGGCCGCCTTCGCCGCGGCCCTGGCCCTCGCGGGTCCCGCCGCCGCCCAGCCCGCCCCTTCGCTGGTCAACGATCACCCTGCCGGCCTCGACTTCGCCGGCATGGACAAGGCCGTGAAGCCTGGCGACGATTTCTTCGCCTACGCCAACGGCGGCTGGATGAAAGCCACGGAGATCCCGCCGGACCGCTCGAGCTGGGGGACCGGCGGCGAGCTCGTCGAGCTGACCACGGCCCGCGTCCAGGACCTGATCAAGACGGCCGCCGCGGCGCCCGCCGGGACCGAGGCGCGCAAGATCGGCGACTACTATTCGAGCTATCTCGACGAGGCGAAGATCAGCGCCCTGGGGCTCAAGCCGCTGCAGCCGACGCTCGCCCGCATCGCGGCGATCAAGGACAAGAAGGCGCTCGCCGTGGAATTCGGCCACGAGCTGCGCGCCGACGTCGATGCGCTCAATTCCACCAACTTCGAGACCGACCACCTGTTCGGCCTGTGGATCGAGCAGGACCTGAACGATCCCAAGCGCTACGCCCCCTACCTGCTGCAGGGCGGGCTCGGCATGCCGGACCGCGACTACTACCTCTCGTCCAACCCGCACATGGTCGCCGACCGCACGGCCTATAAGGCGCACATCGCCAGGATCCTGACCCTGGCCGGCGACAAGGACCCGCAAGGCAAGGCCCAGCGGATCTTCGACCTCGAGACCAAGATCGCCCAGGTCCAGGCGCCGCGCGCCGAGTCCGAGGACGTGCTGAAGGCCAACAATCCCTGGGCCATGACGGACTTCGCCAAGAAGGCGCCGGGTCTCGACTGGACCGCCTATTTTACCGCCGCGGGCCTTCAGAAGCGCCCGCAGTTCGTCGTCTGGCATCCGAAGGCGACGGCGGGCGAGGCGGCCCTGGTGGCCAGCGAGCCCCTGGCGGTCTGGAAGGAGTACCTAGCCTTCCACCAGCTCGACGACTACTCGAACGTCCTGCCCAAGCCCTTCGCCGACGAGCGGTTCGCCTTCTACGGCACGACGCTCTCGGGCACGCCGCAGCAGCTGGCGCGGTGGAAGCGGGCGGTCAACGCGACCAACGGCGCGCTCGGCGAGGCGGTGGGAAAGCTCTACGTCGCCAAGTACTTCCCGGCGGAATCCAAGGCCAAGGTGCAACATATGGTCGAGGAGCTGATCGCCGCCTTCAAGGTGCGGATCGACAAGCTCGACTGGATGGCGCCGGCCACCAAGGCCGAGGCCAAGCGCAAGCTCGCCACCCTGAAGGTTGGCGTCGGCTACCCCGACCACTGGATCGACTATTCGAGCCTGCGTGTCGTGCCGGGCGACGCGCTCGGCAACGCCCAGCGCGCCGAGCTCTTCGAATACCGCCGCAACCTCGCCAAGTTCGGCCATCCGGTGGATCGCGGCGAATGGGCGATGACGCCGCAGACCGTCAACGCCGTGAACCTGCCGGTGCGCAACGCGCTGAACTTCCCGGCCGCCATCCTGCAGGCGCCCGACTTCAACCCGGCCAATCCGATCGCCATGAACCTGGGCGCCACCGGGGCCACCATCGGCCATGAGATCAGCCACAGCTTCGACGACCAGGGCGCCCAGTTCGACGCCGACGGGCGGCTGCGCAACTGGTGGACGCCGGCCGACCTGGCGCATTTCCAGGCCTCGGGCCATGCGCTGGCCGTGCAGTTCAGCCAGTACCATCCGTTCCCCGACATCACGCTCAACGGCGAGCAGATGCTCAGCGAGAACATCGCCGACATCGCCGGCCTGAACGCCGCCTACGACGCCTACCGCCTGGCCAACGGCGGCAAGGAAGGGCCCAGCCAGCAGGGCGTGACCGGGGACCAGCAGTTCTTCATCGCCTTCTCGCAGAGCTGGCGGACCAAGACCCGCGAGGCGACCGCCCGCCAGCGCGCGATCACCGACGGCCACGCGCCGGCCGAGTTCCGCGCCGACACGGTCCGCAACATGGACGCCTGGTACGCGGCGTTCGATGTGAAGCCGAGCGAGAAACTCGCCCTGCCGCCGGCCGAGCGCGTGCGGATCTGGTGACCGCCTAGGCCGGCACCCCGGCCTTCGCCAGGTTGATCTTGGGGATCGCGGCGCGGAAGGGGCTGGTCTTGGCCTTGTCGCGCGCCAGCTCCGCCCAGGCCGCGGCGAAGGCGATGGGCGTGCGCGGCGCGGCCGCCGCTGGGATGAAACGCGTGGGCCGCCCCTTCAAGGCGGCGCCGAGCTGGGCCCAGAGTTCCACGTCTTCGGTGGGCGGGTCGTCGGCGGCGCGGCCGAGGCGGCGCGGGAGCGCGAGCACCGGACGGCTCGCGCTATGCACGTCGACCTTGCTCCCCCCCGGCAAGCCGTTCAGCGCCTCCACCAGGCCGACAAGCGCGATCCGCTCGGGCGAGGCGGTCCGCTCGCCGCCGGCCGCTCCCAAGAGCGCGCTGCCCTCCGCCCGGATATAGGCCCAGCCGCCGCTGCGGAAGGCGAGATGGTGGTCGATTTCGAGCCAGATGCGGAAGATGTCAGCCATGGCGCGGCTGGTAGCACCGTCCGCCCGCGCGGCGCCAACCTTAGTCGGCGAACCGTTCGATATGGCCGCGGCCCCAGGTCCGCACTGTCTCGGCGATCGGCAGGATGGAGTGGCCATAGTCGGTGAGCGAATAGATCACCGGGGCCGGGACCTCGCCGGTCTTGTCGCGGCGGACGATGCCGTCGTCGATCAGTTCGCGCAGTTGCTCGGTCAGCACCTTCTGCGAGATCGACGGCATCTCGCGGCGCAGGGCCGCCAGATGCATCGGCGAACCCGCCAGCCAGTAGATGATAATCAGCTTCCACTTGCCGCCGATCGCGGCCAAGGCCGCGGTCAAGGGGCAGTCGCTGAGCGGATTTCGCCTGCGGGCCTGGGCCATGGGTACCTGGACGTGCCTTCTCGTGAAACGGCGGACGCTCGGCTAGCTAGGCCATCCTACCAGTCCGGAGGATGCCATGACGACCGTGCCCAAAGCGTTTCGCGCGCTGCTCTGCGCCCTTGCCCTCGCCGCCGCGGCGCCCGCCGCCTTGGCGCAGGCCTCGCCGCCGGCGGCCGAGCGGAGCGGGGCGCGTGACTTCGACTTCGAGCTGGGCTCGTGGAAATGTCACCTCTCGCGGCGCCTGAAGCCGCTTACCGGCTCCAACACCTGGGTGGAATACGACGGGACCTCGGTGCTGCGCCCGGTCTGGGGCGGCAAGGCCAATCTGGGCGAGCTGGAGCTCGACGGTTCGACCGGCCATCTCGAAGGCCTGAGCCTGCGGGTCTACAATCCCCAGACCCGCCAATGGGGCATCAGCTACGCCAACAGCGCCGCCGGCGCGGTCGGCCTGCCGATGTTCGGCGGCTTCAAGGAAGGGCGAGGGGAGTTCTACGCCGCCGACACCCTGAACGACCGGGCGATCTTCGTCCGCTTCGTCTTCTCCGATATCACGGCCCGTTCGTTCCAGCTTGAGCAGGCGTTCTCCGACGACGGCGGCAAGACCTGGGAGCCCAACTGGATTGCCAAATTCACCCGCTGACCTGAGATGGCGCTCATGGCGCTGAGCATCTTCGGCCGTTTCCACGCCCGCCCGGGCCAGGCTGGGGCCGTCGCCGCGGCGCTGCGCGACGTCGTGCCCCCGTCGCGCGCCGAGCCCGGCTGTGTGTTCATCGAGGCCTATCGCTCGACCCAGGACCCGGACCTCTTCCATATCCACTCGCGCTGGGTCGACGAGGCGGCGTTCGAGGTCCATGCGGGCCTGCCGCACACTGCGGCGTTCCTGGCCCGCGTCGAGCCGCTGATCGACCATCCGCTGCAGATCTCGCGGGCGCGGCCGCTCGACGCACCGGCCTAGCTCGGGCGGGAGCTTTCGACCCAAAGACGGATCATGTGGGACATGACCGTGCCCTGGCGCCGTAGGCTTCGCGCCAGACAAGCTCAAGCACGACGCATCTGCGAGCATGGATGTTGCGTTACGCCGAGGTGGGGTACTGATACGAGCCCGTCCACGGAGTCGCCTGAGCCATGATCGCCGCCCAAAAAGCGCCGCCCGTCTCGGCCGCGCCCGCGCCCGTCACCTCGGCCCTGGACCTGATCGGCAACACGCCGGTGCTTGAGCTGACCTCGATGTTCGATTGCGGGCCCTGCCGGCTCTTCACCAAGCTGGAGAGCGCCAATCCGGGCGGCTCCATCAAGGACCGCATCGCCCGCACCATGATCGAGGCCGCCGAAGCCGACGGCCGGCTGAAGCCCGGCGGCGTGATCATCGAAGCCACCGCGGGCAACACCGGCCTCGGCCTGGCGCAGGTCGGCATATTGAAGGGCTACAGCCTCGTGCTGGTGGTGCCCGACAAGATGGCCCGCGAGAAGATCCAGCATCTGCGAGGCCTGGGCGTCGACGTGCGGATCACCCGCAGCGATGTCGGCAAGGGCCACCCGGACTACTACCAGGACATCGCCCAGCGCCTGGCCGACGACATGCCGGGCGCGGTCTACATGAACCAGTTCTCCAACCCGTCCAATCCGCTGGCCCATGAGACGACCACGGGCCCCGAGCTTTTCGAGCAGCTGGACCGCGACATCGACGCGGTTGTGGTCGGCGTCGGCTCCGGGGGCACGCTCACCGGGCTCGGCCGTTTCTTCAAGAAGGTCAGCCCAAAGACCGAGATGGTGCTGGCCGACCCGACCGGCTCGATCCTCGAACCGCTGGTCAACCGCAACGAAAGGGTCGAGCCGGGCTCCTGGATCGTCGAGGGCATCGGCGAGGACTTCGTGCCCGACAACTGCGAACTCCCCCTGGTAAAGAAGGGCAACGCCTACGCCGTCACGGACCGCGAGAGCGTCCAGGCCGCGCGCGACCTGCTCTCCAAGGCCGGCGTGCTCGGCGGCTCCTCGTCGGGCACTCTGCTGGCTGCGGCGCTGCGCTACTGCCAGGCCCAGACTGAGCCCAAGCGGGTGGCCACCTTCGTCTGCGACAGCGGCAACAAGTACCTCTCCAAGGTCTTCAACGACCACTGGCTCGCCGACCAGGGCCTGACCGAGCGGGCGATCACCGGCGCCCTGCGCGACCTGGTGGCGCGCAACGCCCAGCTGGGCGGGGCCGAGACCGTCGGGCCCGACGACACGCTCGACACCGCCTACAAGCGCATGCGCACCGCCGACGTCAGCCAGCTGCCGGTGCTGGACGACGGCCGGCTGATCGGCCTGCTGGACGAAAGCGACCTGCTGGCCGCGGTGGAAGGCGGACAGCAGCGGTTCGGCGACCGCGTCGCCACCGCCATGGTCGCCAAGCTCAATACCCTGCAGGCCCACGAGCCGCTGGACGCGCTGATCCCCATATTCGAGCGCAACGAGGTGGCCATCGTCCTCGACGGCCGCGAATTCCTGGGCCTGATCACCCGCGTCGACCTGATCAATCACCTGCGCCGCTCCTGAGCGCTGCCGCCACCCGGAGATCCCATGACGGACGGTTCCAATCGCCTGGCGTTCGAGACGCGGGCGATCCACGGCGGCCAGCACCCGGACCCGACCACGGGGGCGGTGATGGTGCCGATCTACGCCACCTCGACCTACGCCCAGGAGAGCCCGGGCGTGCACAAGGGCTTCGAATATTCCCGCAGCCAGAACCCCACGCGTTTCGCCTTCGAACGCGCCGTGGCCGACCTGGAGAGCGGCGTGCGCGGCTACGCCTTCTCCAGCGGCCTGGCGGCGATCTCGACGATCCTCGAGCTCCTCGACGCCGGCGCGCATGTGATCGCCTCGTCCGACCTCTATGGCGGCTCGTTCCGGCTCTTCGACAAGGTGCGGCGGCGCTCGGCGGGCCTGACCTTCAGCTTCGTCGACCTATCGGACGTCGTGGCCGTCGAGGCGGCGATCGGGCCCGAGACCCGGCTGATCTGGGTGGAGACCCCCACCAACCCCATGCTGCGCCTCGCTGACCTGGAAGCGCTGGCCGCGCTCGCCAAGGCGCGCGGCATCCTGATCGCCGCCGACAACACCTTCGCCAGCCCCTATTGCCAGCGGCCGCTGGAGCACGGCTTCGACCTCGTGATGCACTCGACGACCAAATATCTGAACGGCCACTCCGACGTCGTCGGCGGCGTGGTGGTGGCCGGCGTCGAGGGCGACGTGGCCGATCGGATGGGTTTCCTGCAGAACGCCATCGGCTCGGTCGCCGGGCCCTTCGACAGCTTCCTGGCGCTGCGCGGCGTCAAGACGCTGGCCCTTCGCATGGAGCGGCACTGTTCCAACGCCATGGCCATCGCCACGCGGCTGGAATCCCATCCGGCGGTCAAGCAGGTGATCTATCCGGGGCTGGCCAGCCACCCGCAGCACGAGCTGGCCAGGCGCCAGATGCATGGCTTTGGCGGGATGATCAGCGTGGTCCTCGACCGCGACCTGAAAGGGACCCTGCGCGTGCTCGAACGCACCGAGCTCTTCACCCTGGCGGAGAGCCTGGGCGGGGTGGAAAGCTTGATCGAGCATCCGGCGATCATGACCCACGCCTCGATCCCTGAGGATTCGCGCACCGAGCTCGGCATCTCCGATTCGCTGATCCGACTTTCCGTCGGCGTCGAGAACGTCGACGACCTGATCGCCGACCTGGAGCAGGCGCTCAGCTGATCGCGGCTTCGATCGCCGCGCCGAGCTCCGCCCAGTCGTCGATCCGCGGGTGCCGGGCGGATCGGGGCGCCAGCGGCCGCAGGCGCAGGTCGGCCACATGCTGGAAGGTCGCTGTCGCCGGGCAGTGGTCGGCCACCGAATCGAGGTTGGGGATCAGGTCGTCGACGAAGGCCGTGCGGCCCGAGGTCTGGGCCACCAGGCTGGCGGTGATCGGCCCCTTCGGCCCGCTCGACAGGATCAGCGCGCCGGGCAAGCCGTGGCGCTGCAGCCAGTCGGCGCGCAGGCGCTCGGCCTCCGCCGGGGCATTGGAAAGGATCAGGATTTCGGCCTTGGGCCGCAGGCGCCGCAGGGCCTCGACCGCGCCCGGCGCGGGCTCGATCTCGCCGCAGCTCGTGCGGAAGAACTCGTCGAACAGCTTGCGGCCCTCCACGAGGTCCAGGTGATCGGCGGCCCCCGGCCGGTAGATGTTCTGGAAGAGCGCGAATCGCTCGAACCGCAGCTCATAGCCCCGCTCGGCGATGAACAGGCCGAAGCCGCGCATGAACAGGCCCAGCACCTCGTCCACGTCGACGATCACCAAAGGCCGGTCCGTGGCGAGGCCAAGGCCCTCCAGAGACGGGGCGGGCGGTCGTGCTGCGGGGCCGGGCTCAGCCACGAAGTCTCCTTCGGCTAACGAAGTTTAAGGATATCCATGGGATGAACAACGCAAGGTGGGGAAGGCCGCTGTCACGCGGTGACCACGAGACACGAGAGCCGGTCCTAAATGGCCAAGAAGGTCCTCATCGTCGAGGATAACGAGCTGAACATGAAGCTCTTTCATGATCTCCTCGATGCCCAGGGCTACGAGACGCTGCAGACCCGCGAGGGGCTCCAGGCGTTGGCGCTGGCCCGTGAGCACCGCCCCGACCTGATCTTGATGGACATCCAGCTGCCCGAGATCTCGGGCCTCGAAGTCACCAAGTGGCTGAAGGAAGACGCCGAGCTCGCTTCGATCCCGGTGGTCGCCGTCACCGCCTTCGCCATGAAGGGCGACGAGGAGCGGATCCGCGAGGGGGGCTGCGAGGCCTATATCTCCAAGCCGATCTCCGTCTCCCACTTCCTTGAAACCATCAAACGCCTGATGGGCTGAGCGATGTCCGCGCGTATCCTGGTGGTGGACGACGTCGAGGCCAATGTCCGCCTGCTGCAGGCCAAGCTCGAAGCTGAATACTATGACGTCCTGACCGCGTCCGACGGCCCGACGGCCCTGGAGGTCGCGGCGGCCGAAAAACCCGACATCATACTGCTCGACGTGATGATGCCCGGCATGGACGGCTTCGCTGTCTGCCGCCGGCTGAAGGAAGACGCCGAGACCCGCCACATCCCGGTGGTGCTGCTGACCGCGCTCGACGGCCGGGCCGACCGGGTGGCCGGCCTGGAGGCCGGGGCCGACGACTTCCTGACCAAGCCCATCGACGACCTCATGCTGTTCGCCCGTGTGCGCAGCCTGACCCGCCTGAAGTCGGTGATCGACGAGCTGCGCGACCGCGAGGCCTCAGGCCGCCGCATGGGTGTGATCGCCGGCGTCGCCTCGCGCCTGGGTGGCGTCGGGGGCCGCATCCTGGTGGTCGACGACAATGTGCGCCAGGCCCAGCGGGTCTGCGCCGAGCTTTCGATCGAACACCGACCGGTGTCGGAGACGACGCCCGAGAACGCGCTGCTGGCCGCCCGCGGCCCGGTGGACCTGATCATCGTCAACACCGCCGCCAAGAGCTTCGATGGCCTGCGCTTCGCCGCCCAGATCCGCTCCGACGAGGCGACCCGCAGCCTGCCGATCCTGGCCATCGTCGATTTCGACGAGCGGGCCCGGCTGGTGAAGGCGCTGGAGATCGGGGTCAACGACGTCCTGCCGCGCCCGATCGACCCGCAGGAGATGGCCGCGCGGGTCAAGACCCAGATCCGCCGCAAGCGCTACACCGACTACCTGCGCGAAAACCTCGACCAGTCGCTGGAGCTGGCGGTCACCGACCAGCTCACCGGCCTGCACAACCGCCGCTACATGGAAAGCCAGCTCGACGCCCTGGTCCGCCGCGCGGTGGTGGGCGGCGGCGACCCGGTGGCCCTGCTGGTCATCGACATCGACCACTTCAAGAAGGTCAACGACGGCTTCGGCCATGCGGTCGGCGACGAGGTGCTGCGCGAATTCGCCGTGCGGTTGGCCTCCAACGTCCGCGCCATCGACCTGCCGGTCCGTTTCGGGGGCGAGGAGTTCGTGGTGGTGATGCCCGAGACCGAACTGGAGCACGCCCACCGCATCGCCGAACGCATCCGGCTGCACGTCGCCGGCTCGCCGTTCCGGGTGATGGGCGGCGAGGAGCTGCTGACGGTGACCATCTCCATCGGCGTCGCCGCCAGCCTGCGGGCCGAGGACACCCCTTCGAAGCTGATCCGCCGCGCCGACGAGGCGATGTACGAAGCCAAGGCCCGCGGCCGCAACCGGGTCATCGCCAAGGCCGCCTAAGCGCGGCCGTAGACGAACTGGGCCAGCATCATCCGCGGCGTCGCGAGCACGTTTGGCGTCGGCGCGTGCATCAGCAGCGGATGCATCAGGATGACGTCGCCCGGGTCGCCCAACATCTCGCAGACCCGGACCGCTGTGCCGTCCAACTCAGACCCCTCACGCATGAAGCACCGCACGCGATCCTCGCCCGTCGGGGGCGAGGTCAGGGCGGCGAACCAGGGCGAGCGCGCCGCCAGGGCCTTGCGCGCCTGGGCCGAGGGCAGGGCGCGCCCGGCCGCGTCCGCCAGGGCCCGGATCAGAACGTGCGATCCCGCGATGTAGCCCGTGCCGCCTCCGCCCGGCCGCGATGGCGCCAGCACGGCGAACAACCGCGCCAGGCGGGGGTCTTGCGGCCGCGCGCCCAGGTCGACATGCCAGTGCTCGTGAGGCACGTCCCAGGCGGCCTCGCCGGTGTGGAAACTGACCAGCGGCAGGCCCCAGTGGGCCGGCTCTTCCCAGTCGCCGAGGATTTCGTTCAACACGGCCCGGACGCTCGGGCTGGCCATGGCGGCGAACTCGCCAGTTCGCGACGAGAGCTGCGCCGGCCGGGCCGCGCGCTTGGGGCGCGCCTCGATCTTGCGCCGCAGGGTGGCGGCCATGGCCTCGGCGTCGCGCGCCGGAACCGCGCCCACCAACCGCACCGCGCCCTCGCGGCGATATTCGTCGAGCAGAGCGGGGGTGAGGACTTCGCGAACCTTCGTCATCGAATACCTGTGCTGAAACGAAAAACGCCCGGACTGATCCGGGCGTTTTCAACACAAATACGGGAAGTTGCGTCGGCTACTTGATCTTGCCTTCGCGGAATTCCACGTGCTTGCGCACGACCGGGTCGTACTTCTTCATGACCAGCTTGTCGGTCTTGGTGCGGGCGTTCTTCTTGGTGACGTAGAAGAAGCCGGTGTCCGCCGAGGAGTTCAGGCGGATCTTGATGGAGGCGGGCTTCGCCATGGCGGGTCCTTAAGCGCGGGGCCGGACGGACGAGCCGACGGCGGATGTTCGAAGAGCCGCGGAAAATACGAATCCGCGAGCCAAAGTCAATGCATTACGCCTTGCCGGAGGTTCTGGCGAAATCGGCCGTGCCGGTCGAGAAGTCTGGGGACTCGCTGAAGGCCGCGCAACCGCAGCGCTGCCGGCGGCTGTCTGGCAGCAATGGCCTAGAGGTGATCGGGCCGCGTGGTCCTCTGGCGGAAACGTATGAACGGCTTGGGCCGCTCGGCGTCGTCCATCCGCAACACGGCCTCCTTCAGCATCATCCGCGTGACGCTGGGCAGCGGCAGGGTCTGGGCCTCGTCGAAGTCCACCCAGGCGATCTCCTCCAGTTCGCCGCAATCGGCCTGGCGGTCGAGGCTCATCAGCCGCTCCGCGTCGGCCAGCAGGAACCAGGTGTCGAAGCGCTTGCCGACGCTGGGCGGGGTGATGGCGCGGGCGATGATGTCCAGCGCTTCCAGGTCGGCCAGCGCGCCCTGGGCCACGAAGTCCCGCCAGGGGCCCACGGCGGGTCGCACGGGGGCGGAACGCGCCAGCAACAGCCCCGTCTCCTCCCAGGTCTCGCGGACCGCCGCGGCGGCGAGCGCGCGGCCCCGGCCGGCCGGCAGATAGCGGTCGAACAGCGCCGCCACCTCCGGCTTCATGTCGGTGGCGGCGGGCGCGCGGTAGTCCGCCCGGTCGATGCGGCCGCCCGGAAACACCCAGCGGTCGGGCATGAAGCTGTGGCCGCCGTGGCGCTTGCCCATCAGCACGCGGGGCTTCCTGGCGTCGCGTCGGATGATCATCACCGTGGCGGCGTTCTTCGGCCGCACGGCGCGGGCGCCGGGCACGCGCGGCGGTCCTTCGGGCTTGCGGAATTGCGATTCGGTCGGGGCGTCTGCTTCGCTCATCAAACAACTGTATGACTGCGCGCGGGCCCGAGGGAAGGGCGCCTTTGCGGAAGGCGGCCGCGCCTCAGCGCCGCGGGCCGCCCTTCTTGCCGTTGCGGATGTTCTTGGGCCGGCCCTGCGGTCCGCGCTGCGGACCCCGGAAACCGCCGCCGCCGCCCGGCCGGCGGTCGTTGCGGTCGCGCATGCCAAGTCTGGGCTTGGGCGCATTGGGGTCGGCCGCCGCCGGCTCGCTGACCATCTCGAACAGCAGGCCGCCGGTGATCGGCGTGGCTTCGACCAGCTTCACCGTCACCGGCATGCCGAGCGGCCAGCGCGCGCCGGTGCGGTCGCCGACCAGGGCGTGGGCCCGGTCGTCATGGACGAAATATTCGCCGCCCAGCTTCGAGACCGGCACGAGGCCGTCGGCGCCCGTCTCGTTCAGCCGCACGAAGAGGCCGAAGCGGGTGACCCCGGTGATCCGTCCGTCGAACTCGGCGCCGACCCGATCGGAGAGGAAGGCGGCCACATAGCGGTCGGTGGCGTCGCGCTCGGCGGCCATGGCCCGGCGCTCGGCGAAGGTGATGCTCTCGGCGGTGTCCTTCATCTTCTGGATGTCGCGCTCGGAGAGGCCGTCGGCGCCCAGGCCCAGAGCGGTGATCAGGCCGCGGTGGACGATCAGGTCGGCGTAGCGGCGGATCGGCGAGGTGAAGTGGGCGTACTTCGCCAGGTTCAGGCCGAAGTGGCCGATGTTCTCCGTCGAATAGATCGCCTGCATCTGGGTGCGCAGCACCACCTCGTTGACGATGTCGGCGTTGGGGCCCTCGCGCGTCTCCTCCAGGAGCTTGTTGAAGCGGTCGGTGCGCGGCGCCTCGCCCTTCGACCAGGCGATGTCGAGGGTCTGCAGGAAGTCGACCAGCGCCTGGACCTTCTCCTGGCTCGGGGTGTCGTGGATTCGGTAGATCAGCGGGATCTTCTTGGCCTCCAACGTCTCGGCGGCCGAGACGTTGGCCTGGATCATCATCTCCTCGATCAGCTTGTGGGCTTCGAGGGCCGCGCGCGGCGTGATCGAGGCGACCTCGCCTTCGCGGTTGATGACGATGCGGCGCTCGGCGCTTTCGATGGCCAGGGGCGAGCGGGCGTTGCGGCCCTTCTTGAGCACCGCATAGGCCGCGTAGAGCGGCTGGATGATGCTCTTGGCGATCGGGCCGGTCTTGTCGTCCGGCGTCCCGTCGGCGGCGGCCTGGGCCTGCTCGTAGGAGAGCTTGGCGGCCGAGCGCATCAGGCCGCGGACGAACCTGTGCGACCGCTTGCGGCCATCGGCGCCGAAGACCATGCGCACGGCCAGGCAGGCGCGGTTCTCGCCCTCACGCAGGCTGCAGAGGCCGTTGGAGAGCACCTCCGGCAGCATCGGCTCCACCCGGTCGGGGAAATAGACGCTGTTGGCCTTCTCGCGCGCCGTCTCGTCCAGCGCCGAATTCGGGCGGACGTAGGCGGCGACGTCGGCGATGGCCACCCAGACGATCCAGCCGCCGGGGTTCTGCGGGTCGTCGTCGGCTTGCGCATAGACCGCGTCGTCGTGGTCGCGGGCGTCGGCCGGGTCGATGGTGATGAAGGGGACGTCGCGCAGGTCCTCGCGGCCGGCCAGCGTCGGGGGCTGGGCCTGGGCGGCCTCGGCCTCGGCGGCCGGCGAGAAGCCGGTCGGGATGCCGTGGGCGTGGATGGCGATCAGCGAGGCGGCGCGGGGCTCGTCCTCGCGGCCGATCACCTCCAGCAGCTTGCCCCGCTTGGGGCCGAAGCGGGTCTCGGCCGTGGTCGCCTGGGCCAGCACCAGGTCGCCGTCGCGCAGCTCCTGGGCCCGGGGGTCGGTGAGCAGCAGGCTGTCCTTGGAGCGGCGGTCCACCGGCTCCACGCGGACTTCGCGGCGGGCCTTGCGGATGACGCCCAGCACGCGCTGGCCGCCGGCGCCCAGGGCCTTGATCAGGCGGGCCTCGGTCTGGCCGTTCTCCAGCTTGGCGAAACGGACCAGCAGGCGGTCGCCGATCCCCGGCGCGGGACCGGTGTCGCCGCTGCGGGCCGGGGCGAGGGTGACCAGCGGAGCGTCATCGCCCTTGGTCAGGCGGACCAGCAGTTCGCCGTCCGGATCGCGCTCGATGACGTCGACGACGCCGACCTCGGGCAGGGCGCCGGCCTCGGCGAAGCCGCGGCGGCCTCTGCGGCCGAGCGCGCCTTCGGCTTCCATGGCCTGCAGCATCTGGCGGAGCGCCCGGCGCTCCTCGCCCTTCAGCGCGAAGGCCTTGGCGATGGCGGCCTTGTCGGTCTCGCCGCTGTCGCGGATGTATTTCAGGAGGGTCTCTCTATCGGGGACGCCTTTGGTCTGGCGGGGCGCGGCCTTGGGAGCCGGCTTGTCGCCGGCGGGCTTGCCGTGGGGAGGCTGGCCGGCGGGGTTATTCTGGAATCGGGAGCCCTTGGGGGCGCGGGTCTTTGGCATAGGGGTGCTTAGCACCTTTCATAGGTGTTCTTGAGTGTCGGGTGAGGGCGCGCGAAACCCAGCGGCGTTCCGAATTTCCGAATGGAGATTTTAAGGAACTGCGGCCTCTTCGCGGCCTGTTCGGCGGCGATGCGCAAGAGCCATATAGGCGCTTCGGGTTAAGATTGCCACTAAGCTCAAGCCGAGGAGGACCTGCGCCATGCTCAGCGGAACCCATCGCTTCCCCCGCCAGGACCAGGTGACCTATGGCCGGCCCGCCGCCGAGGTGCTGAAGGAGCTCGCGGCCTCCTTCGGTGCGCATCGCCTGATGATCGTCACCACCGCCTCGCTCGCCGACGGATTGGCGGCGCGGACCGGCGCAGCCCTCGGCGATCTCTGCGTGGGGGTCTTTTCGGGGACCAGCGCCCACTCGCCGCGCGAGGGCGTCATCGCCGGCGCCAACGAGGCCCGGCGGCTGCAGGCCGATCTCCTGGTGGCGCTGGGCGGCGGCTCGGCGATCGACGCGGCCAAGGTCATGCAGCTCTGCCTCTGGGCGGGCCTGACCAGGCCGGAGCATCTCGATCCCTACCGCGCCGGCCGCGGGCCCAACCGGGTGAAGGTCGCCGACATCCCGGCCGGCGTCCGGATGGTCGCCGTCCCCACCACGCTTTCGGCCGCCGAGTTCACGCCCTTCGCCGGGGTCACCGACGCCGCCCGGCACGTGAAGGAGGGCTACGGCCACCCGCTGCTGGCGCCCCGAGCGGTGATCCTCGATCCGGCCATGACCCTCTCCACGCCCCCGATGCTGTGGTTCTCGACCGGCCTGAAGGCGGTGGACCATGCCGTCGAGCAGCTCTGCAATCCGACGCGCGCGCCCTACGCCGATGCGCTCGCCGAAGATGGCTTGCGGCGCCTGACTCGCGGCCTGGCGGCGACCAAGGCCGATCCGAGCGACCTGGACGCGCGCCTCGACTGCCAGTTCGGCATGTGGCTGGCGATGAGCGGCGTCGGCTCCGGGCGCGGCATGGGCCCCAGCCACGCCATCGGCCACACGCTTGGCGGCAGCTATGGGGTGCCGCATGGCATCACCTCCGGCATCGCCCTGCCGGCGGTGCTGAAGTGGTCGGAGACGGCGGCCCGGGACCGCCAGGCCCTGGTGAGCGACCTGATGGGCGCGAAGGGCCTCCCGGCTTCCGAGGCGGTGAAGCGGCTTGCGGCGGGGCTTGGCCTGCCCACCGACCTGGCCAGTGTCGGCATCGGGCGCGACGCCTTCCAGGCCATCGCCGACCACACGATGCACGACGGCGGGGTCCGTACGGGCGCGCGGCCGATCGGCGGGCCGCAGGACATCGTCGAGATCCTGGAGATCGCTGCGAGTTAGGCGGCGGTGAGGAAGGCGGCCATGGCCGGAGCCGCCGTGCGGTCCTGGATCATGAACAGGTGGCCGCCCTCGAAGAATTGCAGCTTCGCGCCCGGGATGCGCGTGGCCATCTTCTCCTGGGTGGCCGGGAGCGCGATGCCGTCGTAGCGGCCCGCGGCGATCAGGGTCGGGCAGGCGATCCCCGGCAACCGGTCCCAGGTGTCGTGCGCCGCGCGGGCCTGGAGCTGGCGGCGCGCGCCCATGGCGTGGCCGGGCTCGTCGGCGAAGGGGTCGGCCGCGCCCATGGCCACGAAGAGGCGGTATTGGTCGGGATTGGCCTCGGCCCACGCCTCGTTGCGGCGGATGTCGCTGATCGGGATCAGGTGGCGGGCGCGGGCCTCGCCCTTCAGGTGCTCGATCTCGTGGAACGGGAAGGAGGCGCCGCCCGCGCCGCCCGGCGAGGTGCAGGCCAGCACCAGGCGCTTGACCCGCTCCGGATGCCGGATCGCCAACTCCTGGGCGACCATGCCGCCGAACGAGACCCCGATGACCAGGGCCTGGCCCCAGCCCTGTGCGGCCATCAGCGCCGCGGCGTCATCGGCGTAGTCGGCCATGGAATAGGCGACGTCAGGCTTCTCGGACTGGCCGAGCCCCCGCTGGTCGTAGGCGAGCAGGTCGAAGCTCTTCGCCAGCGGCCCGTCGAAGACATTGGGCTTGTTGCGCAGGTCCCCGCCGGTGCCGGAGATGAAGAGCAGGGGCGGGCCGGAGCCCACGCGCTCGTAGTAGAGGTCGAGGCCGTTGACGTTCGCGATGGGCATCAAGACCTCTGAAAAGGGGCTAGGCGCTCGCCGCCGCCTTCTTTGCCGCCGGCTTCTTCTTGGCGGCGGCCTTCTTTTTCGCCGGCGCCTTGGCGGCCGCGGCCTTGGGCGCCGCCTTGGCCGCACGGGCCGGCTTGCGCTTGCCGCCGCCGCCCTTCGCCGCCCGCTCAGCCAGCAGCGCCACGGCCTGCTCCATGGTCACCGCGGCCGGATCGGTCCCGCGCGGCACATTGGCGTTGGTCGCGCCGTGCTTGATGTAGGGGCCGTAGCGGCCGGAAAGCACGCGGACGGGCGCGCCGTCCGCCGGGTGGGCGCCCAGGTCCTTCAGCGCCGTGGCCTCGCCCCGGCGGCCCGCCCCGCCGGCGCGCTTCTCGGCCAAGAGGGTGACGGCTCGGTTCAGGCCGACCTCGAACACCTCGTCGGCGCCCGAGAGGTTGGCGTAGGTGCCGGCATGCTGCACGAAGGGCCCAAAGCGGCCGATGCCGGCCAGGATCGGCTGGTTGTCCTCCGGATGCAGCCCCACCTCGCGCGGCAGGCGCAGGAGCCTGAGGCCCTTTTCCAGGTCCATGTCCGGCGCCGACCAGCCCTTGGGCAGGCTGGAGCGCTTGGGCTTGTCGCCATCGCCCAGCTGGACATAGGCGCCGAAGCGGCCGGACTTCAGGAAGACGGTCATGCCGGTTTCCGAATCGACGCCCAGCTCGCGGTCGCCGGAGGGCGTGTCGCCTTCCTCGGCCTGGCCGATCGGGCGCGTATAGCGGCACTCCGGATAGTTCGAACAGCCGACGAAGGGTCCGAAGCGGCTGGTCTTCATGCTGAGCCGCCCGGTCCCGCAGGTCGGGCAGACCCGCACATCCGAGCCGTCGGCCTTGGGCGGATAGAGGAAGGGCGCCAGCGCCTCGTCCAGGGTGTCCAGCACCGATCGCGTCGTCAGGCCGAGGATCTCCTCGGTCTTCGGATGGAACTCCTTCCAGAATTCCCGCAACAGCACCTTCCAGTCGAGGTCGCCGGCCGAGACCTTGTCGAGCTTTTCTTCCAGGTCGGCGGTGAAGTCGTATTCGACGTAGCGGAGGAAGAATTCCTCCAGGAAGATCGTGACCAGGCGGCCCTTGTCCTCGGGGATGAAGCGGTTCTTTTCCATCCGCACGTATTCGCGGTCGCGCAGCACGGTCAGCACCGAGGCGTAGGTCGAGGGCCGGCCGATGCCGAGCTCCTCCATCTTCTTGACCAGGCTGGCTTCCGAATAGCGCGGCGGCGGCTCGGTGAAGTGCTGGTCGGCGCGGGCGGCGATGGTCCGGGCGGCCGCCCCTTGAGTCACCGGCGGCAGCTTGGAGACGGCTTCGTCGTCGTCGTCGTCGCGGCCTTCCTCATAGACCGCCAGGTAGCCATCGAAGAGGGTCACGTCGCCGGAGGCCCGAAGCGCCGTCTTTCCGTCGCTGGACTCCAGGTCGATGGTTGTCCGCTCGATGCGGGCGCTTTCCATCTGCGAGGCGATCATCCGCTTCCAGATCAGCTCGTATAGGCGGCCGAGATCGGGATCGAGCCTGAGCTTGCCCGGGTTGCGGGCCAGGCTGGTCGGCCGGATCGCCTCGTGGGCCTCCTGGGCGTTCTTGGCCTTGGTGGAATAGATCCGCGCCTTCTCCGGCACATACTCGCGGCCATAGAGCCCGCCGATCACGTCGCGAGCTTCGTCCAGCGCTTCCGGCGCGGTCTGCACGCCGTCGGTCCGCATGTAGGTGATCAGGCCGACGGTCTCGCCGCCGATGTCGATGCCCTCATAGAGCCGCTGGGCCGCCTGCATGGTCCGCTGGGCGTTGAAGCCCAGCTTGCGCGAGGCCTCTTGCTGCAGGGTCGAGGTGGTGAAGGGCGGCGGCGGGGAACGTCGGGCGGGCTTCTTCTCCACCGCGGCGATGGTGAAGGTGGCCGCCTTGACGGCGTCGCGGGCCGCGAAGGCCGAGGTCTCGTTGGCTAGGTCGAACTTGGTGAGCTTCCTGCCCTCATGCTTGGTCAGCCGCGCCAGGAACGGCTCGCTGCCGGCCGAAACATCGGCCTCGACGGTCCAGTATTCCTGGGTGCGGAACTTCTCGATCTCGATCTCGCGGTCGACCACGAGCCGCAGAGCCACCGACTGCACGCGGCCGGCCGAGCGCGAGCCGGGCAGCTTGCGCCACAGCACCGGCGAGAGGGTGAAGCCCACCAGATAGTCGAGCGCCCGGCGCGCCAGGTAGGCGTCCACCAGCTCCATATCGATGTCGCGCGGATGCTTCATCGCCTCGGTGACGGCGGCCTTGGTGATGGCGTTGAAGGTCACCCGCTGGACCTTCACCCCGGCCAGCGCCTTCTTGCGCTTGAGGACCTCGAGCACATGCCAGGAGATGGCCTCGCCCTCGCGGTCGGGGTCGGTGGCCAGGATCAGGGTGTCGCAGCCCTTGGCCGCGTCGGCGATTTCGTTGAGGCGTTTGGCGGACTTGGCGTCCACCTCCCAGCTCATCTCGAAGTCTTCGTCGGGCCGGACCGAGCCGTCCTTTGCCGGCAGGTCGCGCACGTGGCCGTAGGAGGCCAGCACCTTATAGTCGGAGCCCAGGTACTTGTTGATGGGCTTGGCTTTGCCCGGGCTTTCGACGACGACGATGTTCATGCGGGAATGGTCTGTGGGTCCATGACGAAGCGCCCGGGTCGGCCGGGGTGCTCAAAGGACGCGGAAAGTGGGGGCGGCGCCCGGCGCCTGTCAACGGGCCTTGAAGGGCCCAATCCGCGAGCCCCCTAAAGGGGCTCTTTTTTTATGAGCTCGGCGCGGAAAGGCCGGCGCCCCCTGAGAAGCGCCGGCCAAGCCGTCCTTATCTCCGTGGCGCCGATCAGCCGGCCGGCGGGGCCTGGCGTGCGGCGCGCATCTTCATCATGGCGTCCTTGCAGGGCGAGCTCACCTTCTCGGCGTTGTCGCGCATGCACATCATCTCTTCGCGGCCCTGCTTGCCGTCGCAGAGGGTTTTCATGTCGGCCGCGCAGGCCTGGCGCATGGCTTGGCGGGCGGCCTGCATCTCCGGCGTTTGGGGCGGTCGACCGCCGCCGCCGGCCGGCTCCTGGGCGAACGCCGAGCCGCCGATGGCCAGAGCGGCGAGGGTGATCGCGATTTGCAGCTTCATTCGAGAATGTCTCCGACTTGATTGGCCCTGTATGTCGGGCCAGTCCCTTGGCGGCATTGTCCCGGCGGGCTGCGGTCAGATTGCGGCGCCTATGTTGCAGCCACCATGCCGCCGGATTGCAGGTCTGCACGACCGGCGAGCGACAGCTCCACCAGGGCGGCGAACACCGCCGAGGCCGGCGCGCCGGTCGCCCGGACCAGTTCGTCGCGCGAGACCGGGGTGGGCGACAGCAGGGCGCACACCGCCTCGCGCAGCGCGTCGTCCGGATCCGAGGTGGGCCTGGCCCCATAGGTGCGGTCCGCCTCGCGGAAGCCGCGCAGGCCTTCCAGCGCCCGCAAGACGTCCTCGGCCCCCTCGCACAGCGCCGCGCCCTGGCGGATCAGGTCGTTGGTCCCCTTGGCGCGCGGATCGAGCGGCGAGCCCGGCACCGCCAGCACCTCGCGGCCCTGCTCGGCGGCGAGGCGCGCGGTGATCAGCGATCCCGACCTGAATTCGGCCTCCACCACCACCACGGCGCGCGAGAGGCCGGAGATGATCCGGTTACGGCGCGGGAAGTCGCGGGCGACCGCCGCGCGGCCCGGCTCGCTCTCCGAGACCACGCAGCCGGTCTCGGCGATGCGGGCGTAGAGCCCGGCGTTCTGCGGCGGATAGATGTCGTCCACCCCGCCGCCGAGCACCGCCACCGTGCCGGTGGGCAGGCCGCCCTCGTGGGCGGCGGCGTCTATGCCGCGCGCCAGGCCCGAGACGATCACATGGCCGCTCTGGCCGAGCTCGGCGGCGATGCCGCGGGCGAACCGCTGGCCGGCGGCCGAGGCCACCCGCGCGCCGACGATGGCGACCGACGGCTGGTCGAGCAGCTCCACCCGGCCCCGCGCCCAGATCAGCGGCGGCGGCGGGTCGAGGGCCGCCAGGGCCTGCGGGAAGGCCGGCTCGCAGGCCGCGATCAGCCGCGCGCCCAGGGCCGCACCGTCGGCCAGCTCCTTGTCGACCTGGGCCTCGCCGGCCAGCTTCAGGCCCCCGCGCCCGCCCCGCCGGGCGAGGTCGGGGAGGGCGGCGAGCGCCTTCCCGGCGGTCCCGAACCGCTGCAGGAGCTGGTCGAAGGTGACGGGGCCGACATTCTCGGTGCGGGCCAGCCTCAGCCAGTCGCGCCGCTCGGCGTCCGAAAGCGCCTGGCTCACGCGGCCGGGGCCTTCTTGCCGCCGATCTTCGGCTCCTCACCCTTCAGCAGGCGCCGGATGTTGGGCGCGTGGCGGAGATAGATCAGCACCGCCATGACCGCCGCCAGGACGGCGATCGGGCTGGGCCGATGGACCAGGAACACGAAGGCCGGCGCCAGCAGGGCGGCGGTCAGGGCCGCCAGCGACGACATCCGGAACACCGCGGCCATCAGGAGCCAGGTGGCCCCGGCCAGCAGGCCGACCGGCCAGGCCGCCGCCAGCAGGGTCCCGAAGAAGGTCGCCACGCCCTTGCCGCCCTTGAACCCCAGCCAGACCGGGAAGAGGTGCCCGAAGAAGGCCGCGCCGCCGGCCAGGCTGGTCAGCACGGCCTGGGCCATGTCGCTGGAGCCCCGGGTCGCCAACCAGGCGATCAGCACGGCGATCGCACCCTTGCCGCCGTCCCCCAGCAGGGTGAGCGCGGCCAGTCCCTTGCGGCCCGAGCGCAGCACATTGGTCGCCCCGATGTTTCCCGAGCCGATGGCCCTGGGATCGCCGGCGCCGGCGGCCTTCATGACGATGACCCCGAACGGGATCGATCCCAGGAGGTAGCCGCCGGCCAAAGCCGCAGCGATCTGGATGGTGCTCAAGCCTTCGACCATGGACACTCCCCTTGGGGCCGAGTCCTAGCTCGGCTTTCCCGCGCCGTCACCGCCCCTAGACGTCGGTGGCGAAGGCGTCCTTCAGCGCCGCGATCCTGGGCTCGTTGCGGCGATAGAAGGTCCACTGCTTGATCCGCTTGGGGATCACCAGCTCGGCCTGGACCAGGATGCGCATGTGCTCGCTGAGCGTCGGCTGGCTGACCGCCAGCTTCTCGGCGATCAAGAGGCCGCAGACGCCGTCCTCCACCAGGTCGCCGTCCACCTGTTCGCGGAAATGGGCGCGCGGGCTCTTCAGCCAGTGCAGGATCATCAGGCGGCGGTCGTTTCCGAGCGCCTTCAGGGCATCGACGATGGGCATATTGCCAAATGGCTAAGTCACGATACTTTCAGTCCTGAATAGAGGGAGCCGCGCGCATGGACAAGCTGCCCGAGGGCACAGACGACCGCTACGACATCGAGACCCGGGCGCTCTACCAGCCGCTGCAGCACATGGATGTGGGCGCGCTCGCCGCGGCCCAGACGCCGTGGTGGAACCGCACGCTGTGCGCCGTGAATGACGCGGTCGTCCGGCTGGCGGTGATCGAGGGCGAGTTCCACTGGCACAAGCACGATGAGGAGGACGAGTTCTTCTACGTCGTCTCCGGCCACCTCGACGTCGATCTGGAGGACCGCACGGTCGGCCTCGAGCCCGACCAGGGCTTCACCGTGCCGAAAGGCGTCACGCACCGCACCCGCGCGCCGGTGCGCACCGTCATCCTGATGGTCGAGAAGGCCGGCGTCGTCCCGACCGGGGACTAGTCGCGCGGCTAGACCGCCACCGTACTCGGCCGCGCGGCCCGTCCGCCGAGGGTGACGAGCCCGGCGCCGATCGCCAGCGTGATCACCGCCGTCGAGACCAGCGGCGCACCGAAGAGGTAGCGCCAGTCGAGACCCAGCACCGCCAGATTGGCCAGGAACAGGACCGCGACGAGGCCGCGGCTCTCGCCGGGATGGCGGCTCTCTTGGCCTGCCAGCCACCAGAGTACGGCGGCCTGCGCCAGCATCAGCGCCGAGATGATGAGGCCGAAGCCTACATAGAGGTCCCAATAGGTGCGCGTCGATCCGGCGAGATCGAATGGGGCGGCTTCCATGGCGCGCCGGATGGTGAGTTGGGCCCCGGCCTTGGTCTTGGTGAAACCGACGGTGTGAGCGAGCGCCAGCAGCAGGCTGACGACGGCCGCGAAGCGAAGCCAGAATCGACCGGACATCCGAGCGTCCTCCCTCAGGTAAGCAATAACTTACCGTAAGCAAACACTTACATATCGTCAATCCGCTTTTTTCGGCTGCGGCGCTAGCCTCCGAACACCGTCCGCCCGTCGACGACGGTGCGCAGCACCTTGCCCTGCAGGCGGCGGCCGTCGAAGGGCGAGTTCTTGGACTTCGAGATCAGCTTGTCGGCGTCGATGATCAGCGGCCCATTGAGGTCGCAGAGCACCAGGTCGGCGGGCGCGCCCTTGGCGAGGCGTCCGCCCTCCAGGCCCAGCAGGTCGGCCGGCGCGCTGGTCACGGTCCGGATCAGGTCGATCAGCGGGATGCGGCCCTCGTGATGGAAGGTGAGCAGCGCCGGCAGCAGGGTCTGCAGGCCCACGGCGCCGGGCGCGGCCTCGTCATAGGGCAGGCGCTTGTCCTCGGCGGGGGCGGGCGCGTGGGCCGAGACCACGATCTGGATCAGGCCTGACGCCACGGCCTCGATCACCGCCTGGCGGTCGTCCTCGCTGCGCAGCGGCGGGTCGACCTTGCAGAAGGTGCGGTAGTCGCCGATGTCGATCTCGTTGAACGACAGGTGGTTGATCGAGGT
>NZ_JBEPUO010000039.1:0-22198 GCF_041691455.1 Phenylobacterium sp.
TCGACGGCCTGGCCGCCGAGCGCGAACAGGGCATCACCATCGACGTCGCCTACCGCTTCTTCTCGACCGACAAGCGCAAGTTCATCGTCGCCGACACCCCGGGCCACGAGCAGTACACCCGCAACATGGTCACCGGCGCCTCGACCGCCGACGCCGCGGTGATCCTGATCGATGCGCGCAAAGGGGTCCTGACCCAGACCCGGCGGCACAGCTATCTCGTCAGCCTGCTCGGCATCCGCCACGTGGTGCTGGCGATCAACAAGATGGACCTGGTGGACTGGAGCCAGGAACGGTTCGACGAGATCGTCGGCGCCTATTCCGCCTTCGCCGAGAAGATCGGCATCAAGGCCTTCACCGCCATCCCGATGTCGGCGCTGCGCGGCGACAACATCACCGAGCCCAGCCCCAAGGCCCCCTGGTATTCCGGGCCGCCGCTGATGCGTTGGCTGGAGGACGCGCCGGTCGAGGACGATCTGCGCGAAAAGCCGTTCCGCATGCCGGTCCAGTGGGTCAACCGGCCGAACCTCGACTTCCGCGGCTTCGCCGGCCAGATCGCGTCGGGCGTCGTCCGGCCGGGCGACAAGATCAAGGCCCTGCCCTCGGGCCGCGAGAGCACCGTCGAGCGCATCGTCACCTTCGACGGCGACCTGCCTGAAGCGGTGGCCGGCCAGTCGGTGACCCTGACCCTCGCCGACGAGATCGACGTGAGCCGTGGAGACGTCATCGCCGCGGCCGCCAGCCCGCCCACCGTCGCCGACCAGTTCGAAGCCACGATCGTCTGGTTCGACGAGGAGGCCATGCTGCCCGGCCGTCCCTACCTGATGAAGCTCGGGACCCGCACGGTCGCCGCCCAGGTCGCCGAGCCCAAGTACAAGGTCAACGTCAACACCCTGGAACAGCTCGCCGCGCGCCGGCTGGAGCTGAACGAGATCGGCGTCTGCAACCTCTTGCTCGACGCGCCGATCGCTTTCGATCCCTACGCGGAGAACCACGACCTCGGCGGCTTCATCCTGATCGACCGGATCACCAACCGCACTGTGGCCGCCGGCCTGCTGCACTTCGCGCTGCGCCGCAGCCAGAACATCCATTGGCAGGCGATGGACGTCGACAAGGCCGCCCGCGCCGCCGGCAAGGGCCAGAAAGCCCGCGTCGTCTGGCTGACGGGGCTTTCCGGAGCCGGCAAGTCGACCATCGCCAACCTGGTGGAAAAGCGGCTCGCCGTGGAGGGGCGCCACACCTACCTGCTGGACGGCGACAACGTCCGCCACGGTCTCAACAAGGACCTCGGCTTCACCGAGGCCGACCGGGTGGAGAACATCCGCCGCGTGGCCGAGGTCGCCAAGCTGATGGTCGACGCCGGCCTGATCGTGCTGGTCTCGTTCATCTCGCCGTTCCGCGCCGAGCGGCAGATGGCCCGCGAGCTGCTGGGCGAGCGCGAGTTCGTCGAGGTGTTTATCGACACCTCGCTCTCCGAGGCCGAGAAGCGCGACGTCAAGGGCCTCTACAAGAAGGCCCGCGCGGGCGAATTGAAGAACTTCACCGGCGTCGACAGCCCCTATGAGCCGCCCGAAGACCCCGAGATCCGCATCGACACCACCCGGCTCACCGCCGAGCAGGCCGCCGAGCACATCTTCGCCTGGCTGGAAGGCGGCGCCTTCGACCCGGTGATCTAGGTCCGCCGGCCGATATCCAGGAAGTCCTGGCCGCTGAAGTCCTTGGGCGCGGCGACCTCGACGATCGGGTCGTCACGGTCGTCCCATTCCAGGCGCAGCGCCTTGGTCATCACCGCATGCATGTCGTAGAGGCAGGCGATGTAGGTCAGCTCCAGGATCTCCTCGTCGGAGAGGAAGGCCTTCAGGGCGTCGAAGACGGCGTCCGGCGTGCGGCCGGCCTGCAGAGCCAGGCAGTCCGCATAGGCGAGAACCGCGCGCTCACGCTCGTCATAGCAATCGGCCACCTGCCAGTGGGGCACCGCGGCGATCCGCTCTTCCGAGACCTTCAGGCCGCGCAGGGACTTGCAGTGCTGGGAGAACACGAACTGGCTGGCCTTGGCCCAGCCGACGCGGGTCTGGGCCAGTTCGCGCAGCACCGGGTCGAGCTTGCGGGCGGGATTGCGATAGAGGCCGAACCCGCGGTTGCAGTGCTCCAGGATGTCGGGGACGAGGGCGAAGACCGTCCACCAGTCACCGGAGGTGCCGGTCGAGGTGCCGGGCTCGGCCACCGGGTCGCGGTCGCCGAACAGCAGGTCGTAGGTCTTGGTCACCACCTCCGAGGTCGCCTCGGCGCGCGGAACCTGCCTCAGGCGCCGCATTTCAGGCGCCCGCCGGTTCGACCGCGCGGGCCGGGGCGTGGGCGATGTCGTCGGAACGGAAGGCGCGGGTAAGGGCGGCGAACTCCAGCATGATCCCGTTGGGGTCGCGGAAGTAGACCGAGCGCACCCAGACCCCGTCGTTCATCTCGCGGCTCACGCCCATCGGGCTGTCGTCATGGTTCACCACCACCGGAACCGAGACGTGGACGCCGGCGGCCTGCAGCCGGCCGATGGAGGCTTCGAGCTCGGATTCATCCATGTCGAACGCCACGTGGTTCATCGAACCCACGGCCGACTTGCCGTCCGCCGGGAAGTCCCTGACCGAGGCGATGCCCGGCGCGGCCGGCGGGGAGTCAGGCCACCAGAAGAAGGCGAGCAGTGTGTCGCCGCCGCAGTCGAAGAAGAAGTGCTGGCCGCCGTCCGGCAGGGCCACGGTCTTCACCAGCGGCATGCCCAGCGCTTCGGTGTAGAACTTCACCGTCTCGGCCATATCGCGGCACACGAGGGCCAGGTGATTGATCCCCTTGGTCTTCATTGCGGCCTCCATTGGGCGTTCTCCCTTTGCGCCCGAGCCTACGCCCGGATCAGAATTCCAGCACGATCTTCCCGAAATGCTCGCCGCCCTGCATGGCGGCGAAAGCGGCCTTCACCTCGGTCCACGGGAAAACCTTGTCGACCACCGGCTGGATGCGGTGCAGCTCGATGGCCCGGCACATGGCCTCGAACATGTCGCGCGAACCGACCGAAAGGCCCTGCAGCTTCGCCGAATTGCTGATCAGGATCGCCGGGTTGAAGCCCGACCCAAGCCCGGCGACCACGCCCACGATGGCGATGTGTCCGCCGATGCGGATGGCTCTGATGCTCTGCTCCATGGTCCCGCCGCCGCCGACCTCGATGATCAGGTCAGCGCCGACGCCGCCGGTCGCCTCGCGCACCGGCCCAGACCATTCCGGCGTCTGGCGGTAGTTGACGAGATGGTCAGCGCCCAGCGCCTTGGCGCGGGCCAGCTTCTCGTCCGACGAAGAGGTGATGAGGGTGCGATAGCCGGCCGCGTGGGCGAACTGCAGGCCGAAGACCGAGACGCCGCCGGTGCCCTGCAGGACCACCGAGTCCCCGGGCTCGAGATGGCCGTCCACGAACAGCGCCCGCCAGGCGGTGAGCGCCGCGCACGGCAGGGTCGACACCTGCTGGTCGGTGAGGAAGTCGGGGACCTTGGAGACCCCGTCCTGGCTGAAGACCGCCAGCTCGCGGCCGGCGCCGGGGATCGGTGAGCCCAGGGACGAAGAGAGCTTCTCAAGGGTCGGCGGGCCGGAAATCCAGCGCTGGAAGAACAGGGTCGCCACCCGGTCGCCGGGCTGCACGCGGGTGACGCCCTCGCCCACCGCCTCGATGATCCCGCAGCCGTCCGAGAAGGGGGTGATCACGTTGGCGCCCGCCGGCATCCGGCCGTACATGCCCGCGACCATCAGCATGTCGCGGTAGTTGAGCGAGACGGCGCGCATCCGCACCAGCACCTCGCCGGGCCCGGGCCTGGGATCGGGCGCCTCGACGACTTCAATGGCGTCGACGCCCCAGGGGGCTTCGACCTTCAACGCGCGCATGGACGGCCTCCGGTTCGGCGGCATCATCAGCGCCGCGGCGGCGGAGGCAAGGCTGTCCCGACGTCAGGCGCGCGCGTTTGGCAGCACCGGGGCGGCGCCCCATTGATCCGCATCATGGCCGAAGACCATGACAGTATCGGGCGCGCGCAGCGCCAGCAGGGCGTCGAGCGAGCGGTTCATGGCGGCGTGGTCGGAGAACTCCGGGAACTGCCGCGTCTCCGCCGCCTCGCCGTTGTAGCAGGCGTCGCCCACCAGGATATGGTCTCCCGACGCGCTGCGGATCCGTACGGACTGATGGCCGGGTGTGTGTCCCGGCGTCGGAATGCAGACCACGCGGCCGTCGCCGAACAGGTCGTGTTCGCCGTCGATGAGCTGCACCTCATGGCCCAGGTCGAACAGTCTCTTGCGCAGGAAATAGCGCGCGGCCAGGTCTTCATCGAAGCCTGCCTCCCACTCGGCGCGCTGCACCACCACGGTGGCGTTCGGCACCTGGTGCAGGCCGCCGACGTGATCGAAATGCAGGTGCGACACCACCACCTGGCGGACCCGGGCGGGATCGATGTCCAGGCGCTCCAGATGGCTGGCGACCGTCTCGTCCGGCGCGAAGGTGACATCTAACCCCTGGCTCCGCAGCGCCGACAGGAGGCGGTCCTCCGGTTCGGCAAGCGATGTCGGCAGGCCGCAGTCGAACAGGGTCACGCCATCCGGATGCTCGATCACGTAAAAGGGCACAGGGACCGCGACGCGCTGCTCTCCGCCAGCCATCCCCATGCCCGCGGCGGAGCTGTGGAACTGGCCGCAAACGCATCCGAACAGTCGCATGGGTTTCCTCCGCTCAGACCGGATCGAGCCGGCGCACGCCATAAAGCCGCAAGGCGCCGGCCAGGCCGATGACGCACATCACCGACATCAACAGATAACCCCGCACGCCGAAATGGTCGAACAGGGGGCCAGACGCCATGGTCGCCAGGCCTGAGAGCACCCCGCCTGACAGCGCCGAATTCAGCGCCTGGGCGGCGGAGGCATTGCGGGGCGTCGACAGGCGCTCCACCAGCAGCAGGGAGGCTAGGAAGGTCGCGGCGTAGCTCAAGGCGTGGAGCAGTTGCAGCGGGAACAGCGCCCAGAGCGGCGGCGCGAAGGCGAGCGCGCTCCACCGGACAACGGCCGCCGCCCCGCCCAGCATCAGCAGGTTGCGCGGCCCGACCCGCCGGCGCCACGGCTCGAGGAACCACATGAAGACGATCTCCGCCGCCACGCCGGCGCCCCAGAGCAGTCCCGTCAGGTCCTCCGGTATGCCCTGCCGCTTCCAGGCCAGGGTCGAGAAACCGTAGTAGAAGGCGTGCGCCGACTGGATCAGCCCTGCCGAGACGACCGCGGTCATGAACATCGGGTCGCGCAGCAGGCCGTTCAGGCCTGCCATCCGGTCGGACAGGGCCAGGGCGGAGCCTTCCTCATGGACCGGATCCGGCGGCAGCAGGACCCGCGCGCCGAGCGCCGTCAGCGCCACGGCGGCCACCATCCAGACCAGCACCAGGTCGGACGAGCCGCGGGTCAGGATCGCGCCCATGCCGACATTGCCGACGATGAAGGCGGCCGAGCCGATGCCTCTCGGCCAGCCGAAGTTGAACCCGTCGCGCCGGGCGCGGGCCAGCACGATCACGTCGGCGAGCGGCGACAGCGTCGCGTACATCGACGACGCCGCGAACCAGACCACCGTCCACCAGGCGAAACCGCCCGGCAGCGCCATCAGGGCGTAGGCGGCCGTCACCGCCAGCGCGAGGATCAGCAGCGCCGTGCGCCGCAGCCGGAAGCTGTCCGCCCAGACGGCGAGCAAGGGCGCGGTGACCGCGCGGGCCAGCATCGGCAGCGACAGGATCAGGCCGATCCGGCTCCCCGAAAGGCCGTGCTCGGCGAACCACACCGGCAGGTAGGGCGAGCTCACGCCCGTGCCGATGAAGATCGCGCCATAGAACAGGCCAAGGCGCACGGTGAGCGGCATGGCTTAGGCGATACAGGGAGTCCCTAAGCTCCGCAGGCCTTCTGTCTGAATCCGGCGCTCGCGCTCTCCGTCGACCCATCGACGTCCGGCCCGCCAGGGCGCCGCGGAGCTGACTCCCCGAAGAACAGCAAAGGGTGGAAAGCGGTCGTCCCCTGGTGCAGCTTGTCAGACATGACCCAGGTGACCGGCTGGCTCCGCGAGATTGAAGATGGCGTCGCGCACGCACGAAGCTCTTTGGGAGGACCTTTGCAGTATCTCGGCATGTTCCCCGGGGCGGAACCCGGGGTTCAAGATCCCCACCTCCGAGAATATCTAGCGGCTGGCAAGACCCTCGAGCGGAGCCCAGCGGACGCGTTTCAGGTCTTCGAGTCCCTAGCGCTCCAGGGTTCGGTCATGAGCATGCTGTTTCTGGCTGATGCGATCAGAAGGGGCGATCGCTACCGGATCGACCTCGAGAAGTCCGAGAGATGGTACAAACGCGCTGCTTCTCTCGGCTCTGGTCGCGCCATGTATGGTTTGGGGCTCGTGCACCTCGCGAGGCGCGACCTACAGAATGCCATCGAGGCGTGGCGATCCGCCGGCGAGAGAGGTTGCGGCGCTGCGATGTGGGTGCTCGGACGTTTGCATCTGCATGGCGACGGCGACGGCGGCGGAGCGCCCGACGCTGGCGCGGCGCGTGCGTTCTTTGAACGCGGCGCGTCACTCGGCCACGTCTGGTCGACTCGGAGTTTGGCGCTGCTTCTGATGACGGGCCGCTTCGGGCTTGGCCAGCGTTTGCGCGGCTACGACAAGTATCTTCGGTGCTTTGTCGCCATGGCCTTCGCAATGCTGGGGAAGAGGGTCGACCCAGTCATGAGGTAAGCCGGCGCGAACGTCCGCCCAGGGTCGAAGGCGGTCTCTGGCGTCACGTCCGACAGCGGACCTTCGGCCTAGCCGCCCACATGCCGACCTGCCCGAGGGCAACTAAGGTGGAAATCGGCCGAAGGCGGACCTTGCCGCGGTCAAACAGCCAAGTCATGACTTGACCATGCGCTTGAACTGGGGATGGCTCTCGATCGTAGCAGCAGCGCTTGCCGTAGTTGCGGCCGCGTACGTCGCGCTCAACCCATATCTGTTGACGATCTTCTCTGCCGAGAAGCTGACGCCGCCGACCCCGCCCATCCTAGCAAAAGGAGGCAGCATGGCGACCCGGGTGCACCATTCAGGTTGCCCACCCTGGGACGACTTTGACCTCCAAAATCCGGGAAGCATCGAGGATCGGGTCGAGCGGGCATTTCCCGTAGGAACGCCGCAAAGCGAAGTCGCACGGTCGCTAAGCCGACAGGGTTTCAAAATCGAGCCCCCGTGCGCGAGCGACCCGACAATACGCCATGCCGAATTCTCGCAAAGTGGTGGCGGCTTCGTCGGTCCTTACCCGGCCTTCTCCGTAGTCACTTGGAAGGTCGATCCCGCTGACAGCGTTGTATGGGCGTCGGGCTACGTAGCTTACACCGGGCCGTGAGCCAGGTCTGCTATGGGTGGACAGGGGACCCGACGATCCGGGTCATGTCCTGAAAGTGAGCAAGAAGTCGACCACAGCTACCCCAACGACGACCAAGGTGTACACTCTCAAGCGTAGCGCTGTGACAAAGTATGCGCGGTAAGTTGTTCTAAAATAGTACCCGTTTCCCACTAACGCCACAAAAGTCGCCATAACGAACTGTCTGTCAATCGGTGTCGAAAGGGATAACCTGGAAAGTAGCATCCAAAGAAATACTAACAGCAATACTGTGACTACACCGAAGTACGTAACGAGCGTCCTGGTGCTTGGACCTTGTTCCATGCCGCCGCTCCTCACCCGAACGCCTGGCCGCGCGATGGCAAGGTCTCTCGCGTTCGTCGTGGAGCTTAGTGGGTAACCGAACGTCCGCAACGGGTCGAAAACAGCGGCCGGCATCAGGTCCGAAAGCCGACGTTGAGGGGGACTGCCACAAAGCGGCAGGCCCCAACGGCTCAGAAGGGTGGAAACCGGATGCCGCGGTCCTAAACGTTAGGTTCATCGTCAGGTGCTTGTCGCTGCACCATTTCAATCTGGGGCGGCGGCGGTGGCGTGATCTGTGTGTTCATTCCGAACATGAGCATCAGGCTGGTCAGGACGACCGCCCCACCTCTCTGACGCTTGGCGAAGCGAATTGCCGATACGGCAACCGGACAGAGAGCGACGATAGCCAGCAGGCCAATGGAGAACCAGAACAATCGCCCACGCCCGCAGCCTCAGCTCCCGTCGATATAGGGGGGACGACACTGATTGCTACGCTTTGGGGTCCGTTGCGTCAGACCCGAAGCCCGGTTTTCCGCCTAGCCGCCGACGACCCGACCGGCCCAAGGTCAGCTAGGGGTCCAGGCCGTGTAAAAACCCGCCTCGGCGAAAATCCGGCGCAACTTTCGACCGGCGGCGCAGAGCCTAATGGTGACGTCTTTCGCCACCCGAACTTACGCAGGCACTCGGAGGCAAAATGTTGCGCTAGAAATTCCGCGCTCCGAGTTTTTACACAGCCTCGGTCGAAAGCGGACGCTGGCTTCGTGGCCACAACCTGCCGCGGCCCCCACGTCCGCATCTGACGCACCCCCGTGATCCACTGCCCCCCGCATGTTGGACGCGCTCACCATCACCGAGGCGGAGGCCGCGGGGCTTTCGGAGCTCGCGGCGCTGGACCTGGCCATGGCGCGCGACTTCGCCGCCCGCGCCCAGGCCGCCGAGGACCCGGAGACCGCCAACGACCTGGCGCGCAGCTACCAGCGCATGGCGCGCTCCTACCGCCAGAGCCTGGCGCTGAAGGTCAGGCTGCAGCGCGAGATGGTCCGCGTGGCGCGCGAGACGCCGCCGCCCCCGCCGCCGCCGCCGATCCCCCGCGACGAGGCGCGCATCCGCGCCCGGGTCGACGAGCTGCGCGGCCCCGTCCAGCGGGTGATCTGGGCCGAGCACGAACCGGCCGATCCCGCCGACCTGGGCGGCGATGACGACCTCAGCGCCTACTACTTCGACCTCCTGGAGCAGCGGCTGGAGATCGCCGCCCGCGACAACCGCTTCGGCCTGGAGCCGCTCGACGACCACATCCTGGCGTTTTGCCGGAGCCTGGCCCTCGACGAGGTCATCGCCCGGAGCTGGCGCGACTTCCCCGATCCGCCCGACGAGGCCTTCACCGACCCGGACGACGACCCCGACCCCGAGCCCGATCCGGCCCAGCTGACCTGGCGCGGTTCGGGGTGAGCTTGCGCGTCAAGCGTCGCGACCCCATCCCAAAATCCGCTCATCCCGGCGAAAGCCGGGACCCAAGCGGAGTCGCGGTTGCCGACGCCGCCGCGCCGCGTAATGTCTGATCAGCGATAAGGGAGACGTCCGCCATGGCCCACACGAACAGCCGAGACCGGGAGCTTCGGGCCCGCGCCGAGGCGGTGATCCCCGGCGGCATGTATGGCCACCAGTCGACGGGCCTCTTGCCCGACGACTATCCGCAGTTCTTCGAGCACGGCGAAGGCGCCCATATCTGGGACGTCGACGGGCGGCGCTACCTCGACATGATGTGCGCCTACGGGCCGAACCTCTTCGGCTACGCCAATCCGCAGATCGACGCGGCCTTCGTCCGCCAGCTGGGCCTGGGCGACACGCTCACCGGCCCGACCGCCCTGATGGTCGAACTGGCCGAGGCCTTCGTGGGCATGGTCAGCCACGCGGACTGGGCGATGTTCTGCAAGAACGGCACGGACGCCACCACCATGGCGCTGACCACCGCGCGCGCCCACACGAAGCGGAAGACCGTGGTGCGGGCCAAGGGCGCCTACCATGGCGCGGCGCCCTGGTGCGTGCCGCGGCCCACCGGCACCATCGACAGCGACCGCGCCCACCAGATCTTCTGCGACTACAACGACATCGCGAGCCTGGAGGCCGCCGTGGCCCAGGCCGGCGACGACCTCGCCTGCGTGTTCGCCGCGCCCTTCAAGCACGACGCCTTCATCGACCAGGCCGAGCCGAACCCGGCCTATGCACGCCGTGCTCGCGAACTCTGCGACCAGACCGGGGCCTTGCTGGTGGTCGACGACGTGCGCGCGGGCCTGCGGCTCGCCCGCGACTGCTCCTGGTCGAAGATCGGGGTGCAGCCGGACCTCTCCACCTGGGGCAAATGCATCGCCAACGGCCACGGGCTCTCCGCCCTGCTCGGCAATGACAAGGCGCGCAAGGCGGCGGCCTCGATCTATGTCACCGGCTCCTTCTGGTACCAGGCCGCCCCCATGGCCGCGGCGCTGGAAACCCTCGGCTTGGTCCGCGACACCGACTACCTGGAGCGGATCACCGCGCTGGGCGATCGGCTGCGCGCGGGCCTGGGCGAGCGTGTTTCGGCCGCCGGCTTCTCGCTGCGCCAGACCGGCCCGGTCACCATGCCGCTCTTCCTGTTCGACGAGGACCCGGACCTCCGGAAAGGCTTCTGCTTCTCCAGCGAGATGCTGGACCGCGGGGTCTATGTGCATCCCTGGCACAACATGTTCCTCTGCGCGGCCATGACCGACGCCGACATCGAGGCCTTCCTCGAGGCGGCCGAGGGCGCGTTGGGCGCGCTGAAGCATCAATCTCCCACCCTGCAGCCGGTCCCCAAACTGGCGTTCCTGACCACCGGCGGCACGAGGTAGCCCATGAGCATCGCGGACTATTCCGACTACGACGGCCTGGGCCTGGCCGAGTTGGTCGCCAAGAAACAGGTGACCCCGCTGGAGCTCGCCGAGGCGGCCATCGAGCGGATCGAGCGGCACAATCCGATCCTCAACGCGGTGGTCTACAAGGGCTACGACGACGCCCGAAAATGGGCGGCCGGCGACCTGCCGGAGGGACCGTTCAAGGGCGTGCCGTTCCTGATCAAGGACCTGCCCCTGCCGGTCGCCGGCTGGCCACGCAGCATGGGCAGCAAGTTCGCCCGCGGCCTGGTCGACGCCGAAGACTGCGGCCTGACCCGGCGCTATCGCCAATCCGGCGTGGTCCTGGTCGGCAAGACCAACACCCCGGAATACGGCATCACCGGCACGACGGAGAGCGCCGCGCTCGGCCCCTGCCGCAACCCCTTCAACCCCCACCACATCGCCGGCGGCTCCTCCGGCGGGGCGGCCTCGGCGGTGGCGGCGGGCATCGTGCCCCTGGCTCATGCCTCCGACGGCCTGGGCTCGATCCGCATCCCGGCCGCCTGCTGTGGGCTCGTCGGCCTGAAGGTCACCCGTGACCGGGTCCCGAACCTGCCGGACGGCTACGACTACGCCTTCGGCAATGTGGTCGACCATGTGGTGAGCCGCACCGTGCGCGACAGCGCCGCCATGCTGGACGCGACCGGCTATGCGGAGGCCCATTCGCCCTATCCGGCCCCGCCCAAGGATCGACCCTACCTCGAGGAGATCGCCCGCAGCCCCGGCAAGCTGCGCATCGCCTGGTCGTCGGAGACGCCGTCCGGCCGGCCCATCGATCCGGAGATCCAGGCCGCCCTGGAACGCACGGCGGCCCTCTTGAAGGGCCTGGGCCACGAGGTGATCGAGAAGGGCATGGGCATCGACTACCGCGCGCTCTTCGCCTCGCGCGGCCCGGCCGCGGCAGCCAACTTCGCCGCCGGCATGGCGCGGTTGATCGACGTCGTGGGCCGCGAGCCCGAGCCCGACGAGCTTGAGCCGCTGACCTGGGCCTCGCTGAAGGCCGGGCGCCGTCAGACCGGGCCGGACGTCATGCGTTCGCTGCAGGAAACCCGCATGCTGAACCGCAACACGCTCGCCTTCTTCGAGGACATCGACGTCTACCTGACGCCGGTGCTGGGGACGCCGGTGCCGGAGATCGGCTTCATCGACCCGGTGAACCTGGAGCCCAAGGAAGTGAACCGCCGCCAGGGCCGCACCTTCCCCTTCACCCCGCCGTTCAACTTCTCCGGCCAGCCGTCGTTGTCGCTGCCTTTGGAGATGGACGCGGCCGGCCTGCCGATCGGCATGATGTTCTCGGGGCGCTACGCCGACGAGGCGACGCTCTTCCGCCTGGCGGCTCAGCTGGAGAAGGAAGCGCCCTGGAAGGACCGCCGGCCCCAGGTCTGGGGCTGATGGCGCTCTGGAGCCGCCGCAACTGGCTGAGCCTCGCAGCGCTGGGCGGCCTGGCTTCGGTGGGGTTCGGCGCCTTCGCCGCCCACGGCGTGGCCGAGCCTCGGGCGCAGGAGCTGCTGCGGACCGGGGCGCTCTACGGCTTCGTCCATTGCCTGGCGACCTTCGCCAGCGCGGGCGTGATGCAGATGGGCGGCGCCCGGGCGCGCTTCGCCCCGGGCTTTTTCCTTGCGGGCGTCCTGCTGTTTTCCGGCTCGCTCTACGGCATGGCGCTGGGTGGGCCGCACCTTCTGGGCGTCGTGACGCCGATCGGGGGCCTCTGCTTCATGGTCGGCTGGGCGGTGCTCGCCTGGGCCGCGCGGGACGTCGATCGGGCCTAGGCGGCGGCCTTCTTCGGCAGAGCCAGAAGATGCAGGCAGGCGGCCGAGCCCACCAAGGCGACCGTCATCACCAGCGCCATGGGGCGCGGCGTCCCGTCGTGCAGCACGCCGGCCGCGGCTGAGGCGAGCGCGCCGGTCCCGAACGAGACCGCGCCCATCAGGGCCGAGATCGCGCCGGCCCGCCGCGGGTCGACGTTCAGGGCCCCGGCCATGGTGTTGCCCTGCAGGAAGCCGTAGCTCGACAGCAGCATCAGGAGCAGCGGCAGCACGCTCCACCGCTCGCCGATCCCGGTCACGGCGGCGATCACCAGCAGGATCGAAAAGCCCACGGCGACCAGGCTGGCGCGGGCCAACACCTGGTCGGGCGTACGGCGCCTCAGCAGGAAGCGGTTCACCTGGTTCGAGCCGATGATCCCAACCGCGTTCAGGCCGAACACCCAGCCGAAGGCGGCCGGCGAGATGCCGTAGGTCCGGATCAGCAGGTCGGGCGAAGAGGCGATGTAGGTGAAGAGCGTGGCGCCGTTCAGGGCGCCGGCCAGGGCATAGCCCACTAGCCGGGGTTCCTTCATCAGCGCCAGATAGGCCTGCATGGGGGTCTCCGTGGCGGCATGCGCCGTCGTTTCCTCCGAGCGGCTTTCCTTCATGCGGAAGAGCGCGGCGAGGCCCACGGCGACCCCGAAGCTGGCCATGAACCAGAAATTCAGCCGCCAGCCGCCGACGCCCAGCAGCGCGCCGCCGAGCAGGGGCGCGAGGATCGGCGCGAGGCCCATGATCAGCATCAGCAGGCTGAGCATGCGGGCGGTCTCGGTGTGGCCGAACCGGTCGCGGACCACCGCGCGGGAAACCACGCCCCCCGCGCAGGCCCCCAGCGCCTGCACGAACCGCCCGCCGATCAGCATGGCTGGGGAGGCGGCGAACCCACAGGCGATCGAGGCGATCACATAGACCACGGTCCCGAAGAGGATCGGCGCGCGGCGGCCGAGCCGGTCCGACGCCGGCCCGTAGAAGAGCTGCCCCACCGCCATGCCGGCCAGGAAGGCCGAGACCGTGGCCTGGGTCTCGCCGGGGGTGGCGTGCAAACCCGCGCCGATCGCCGGCAGGCTCGGCAGGTACATGTCGATCGCCACCGGTCCCATGGCGGTCAGGGAGCCCAGCAGGATGACCAGGCCCCAGGGGGTTCTTTCAGGCTGGGCCGTGGCGCTCATCGTGCCTTCTTAGCGGGTTCGCCGGCTCTGTCTTCCCCGTTCCAGCCGACCGCCTTTTGCTGCAAAGGTGGCCGGCGACCAGGGGAGCTCCATCATGTCCGCGCTCGAAAGCCAGATGCCGCCCGTGCAGCGGGCCCAGGTCAACGGCATCGAGATGGCCTATTATGAGGCCGGCCCGCGCGAGGGCGCGCCGGTGATCCTCTGTCACGGCTTTCCCGAACTCGCCTTCTCCTGGCGGCATCAGCTCAAGGCCTTCGCGGCGGCCGGCCGCTGGGTGATCGCCCCCGACCAGCGCGGCTACGGGCTCACCTCGCGGCCCGAGGCGGTGACCGACTACGACATGGAGCACCTGACCGGCGACCTCGTGGGCCTGCTGGATCACCTGGGCGTCGAGAAGGCGATCTTCTGCGGCCACGACTGGGGCGGCATCGTCGTCTGGCAGCTGCCCTTGCTGCACCCCGCCCGGGTGGCGGGCGTCATCGGCCTCAACACGCCCTTCATGCCGCGCAGCCCCCTGGACCCCATCGGGCTCATGCGGATGCGCTTCGGGCCGGAGATGTACATCGTCTGGTTCCAGACCCCGGGCGACGCCGACGCGGTGCTCTCGGCCGACGTCGAGAAGACCATGCGGTTCTTCATGCGCAAGCCCGCCGCCCTGCAGTCCACCGCCGAGCCGCCGCCGGAGGGCGGGTCGACCTTCGCCTTCAAGGCCCTCCTGCAGCAGTGGGACGCCAGCGACACCGGCAATCAGCTCCTGACGCACGACGAACTCGCGGCTTTCGTGGAAAGCTTCCAGCGCACCGGCTTCACCGGCGGGATCAACTGGTACCGCAACTTCACCCGCAACTGGGAACGGTCGGAGGGCCTGCCGGCGCGGATCGACAACCTGCCCTGCCTGATGATCACGGCCGAGAAGGACGCCGTGCTGTCGCCCGCCATGGCCGAGGGCATGCCCGGGATGATCGGCGACCTGGAAATGCACATGGTGGCCGGATCGGGGCACTGGACGCAGCAGGAAAAGCCGGAAGAGGTGAACCGCCTCATCCTGCACTGGCTGGATAGGCGCTTCCCGAAGTAGAAAGGCGGCCATGGAACGCAGCACGCCCCCGCCCGCCGTCTCGGCCGCCGCCAACCGGCGCGGCCTGTTCGCGGACAACGAGCCGTTCGCCTCGGGCTGGCTGCCCCCCGACGGGGCGCACGAGATCTATTACGAGGAGTGCGGCGCGCCGGACGGCAAGCCCTGCGTGATCCTGCACGGCGGACCGGGCGGAGCGATCAACCCGACCATGCGGCGGTTCTTCGACCCGGCGAAGTGGCGCATGGCGCTGTTCGATCAGCGCGGCTGCGGCAAGAGCCGGCCCAACGCCAGCCTCGAGGACAACACCACCTGGACCTTGATCGAGGACATCGAGCGGCTGCGCGAGCACCTCGGCGTCGAGAAGTGGTGCGTGTTCGGCGGCTCCTGGGGTTCGACCCTGGCGCTCGCCTACGCGATCAAGCACCCCGAACGCGTCGAGAGCCTGGTCTTGCGCGGCGTCTTCCTGCTGACCGAGCGCGAGCTCGCCTGGTTCTACCAGGACGGCGCCTGCATGCTGTTCCCGGACGCATGGGCGAGGTTCTGCGCCCCGATCCCGCAGGCTGAGCGCGGCGACATGATCGGCGCCTATCACAAGCGCCTGACCCACCCCGAACGGCGCGTGCAGGCCGAGGCCGCCCAGGCCTGGAGCCAGTGGGAAGGCGACACGATCTCGATCCGCGGACCGGAAGCCCGGCCCTCGAAATTCAACGAGGTCGACTTCGCCATCGCGTTCGCCCGCATCGAATGCCACTTCTTCGCCAACCTCGGCTTCTTCCCGGAAGAAGGCTGGATCCTGAAGAACGCCGCCAAGCTGAAGACCATCCCCGGCTGGATCGTCCAGGGCCGCTTCGACGTGGTGACCCCGATGGAGGCCGCCTGGAAGCTCAAGGCCGCCTGGCCCGAGGCCCGCTTCGAAGTTGTCTGGGACGCCGGCCACGCCTCGACCGAGCCGGGCATCGTCGACGCCCTGGTGCGCGCCACCGACCAGGCGCTTTCGCTCTAAGCCATCGGTTGCGCGGACCCGCGGAGGCGCGCAACGTGCCGCCCAATCCGGGACGCTGCCCGGAAGCGATGGAGAACTACCGATGCGTCATACCCTGTTCGCCGCGGTCGCGGCCGTGGGCCTTATGGTCGCCAGCGCGGCGTCCGCCCAGATGGTCCACTACAGCGCCAAGCTCGCCGGCGCCGCCGGCGTCAAAGGCTCGGGCGAGGTCACGGCCATGCTGGACGGCAAGACCTTCACCTATTCGGCGACCTACAAGGACCTGACCGGCCCCGCGGTCGCCGCGCACTTCCACACCGCGGCGCCGGGCGCCAACGGGCCGCCGGCCCTGGGCGCGACCGTCAGCCCGAGCCCGATCAAGGGCACGGCGACGCTCAACGACACCCAGATCGCCGACCTCAACGCCGGCAAGTGGTATTTCAACCTCCACACCGCGGCGAACCCCGGCGGCGAGATCCGCGGGACCGTCACGGCGATGAAGTAGAACCTTCGGCGGGGCTCGCGGCCTAGAGCAGCGAGCCCTTGCCGCTGGTGATTTCCGCGTAGCGGTGGACGCGCACGGCCAGCACCAGGCCGAAGCCGACCATGACCGTCAGCATCACGGTGCCGCCGTAGGACAGCAGCGGCATGGGCACGCCCACTACCGGGGCGAGGCCCATCACCATCGAGCCGTTGATCAGCACATAGAGCGCGAAGGTGGCCGTGATACCTGCCGCGGCCAGCCGGCCGAAGTGGCTGTGCGAGAGGTAGGCCGTCCGCAACGCCATGAAGATCACCGCGGCGTAGAGCACCAGGATCGAGACGCAGCCCACGAACCCGAACTCCTCGGCCAGCGTCGAGAAGATGAAGTCGGTCTGCTTCTCCGGCAGGAAGTTGAGCTGGCTCTGCGAGCCCAGGCCGTAGCCCTTGCCGAGCAGGCCGCCGGAGCCGAGCGCGATCTTCGACTGCAGGATGTGATAGCCGGAGCCCGAGGGGTCGTTCTCCGGGTCGAGGAAAGTGGTCAGGCGCTTCCTCTGATAGTCGTGCATGCCGAACATGATGGCCGGCGGCACCAGCAGGACGACCGACAGGATCCCGCCGGCGATCAGCCGCCAGGACAGGCCCGCCAGGATCACCACGATCGCTCCGGTCATCAGCATCAACAGCGCCGTGCCGAGGTCAGGCTCCTTGGCCACCAGGGCCACGGGCGCGAGGATCAGCACCGCCGGGACGAGCAGCCACCAGGAGAGCTGGGCGCTCTTGCCGGACAGGCCGTGGTAGAAACGGCCCAGCGCCAGGACGAGACCGATCTTCATGATCTCGGACGGCTGGATGGTGATCGGCCCGGCCTGCAGCCAGCGCTGGGCGCCCAGCGCGTGGTGGCCGACGAGGTCGACGGCGATCAGCAGCAGGAAGCCGATCCCGTAGATCGGATAGGCCAGCGCGAACCAGACCCGAAGGTCGATCAGCGCCAGCACGATCATGATCACGAAGAACAGCGCGAACCGCGCCAGGTGCGCCGCCGCCCAGGGCGTCCAGGAAGAGCCGGCGATCGAGAACAGCATCACCGCGCCGGCGCCCGCGATCAGGCAGAGCGTCAGGCAGAAGATCCAGTCGATCTCGCCGATCTTGACGATCAGCCGGTCGCGCTCGCCGGGACGGGTCAGGGCCGAGACGGTCATGGGGTGGGTGTTCCGGTGGCGGCCGCGACGGCGGGATCGATAACGGTCGGCGGCTCGGGCACCGCATCGCCGCTGTCCGGGCCGGTGGGCGCGGCGGGCATCGGCAGAGGCCGTTCGACCTTCGCGCGGATCTCCGGATCCTTGAGCAGGGCCACCCGCATGATCTCCCGCGCGCGGGGCGCGGCGGCGGCGGCGCCGAAGCCGCCGTGTTCGACCAGGACGCTCATGGCGTAGCGCGGCTCGTCGGTCGGGGCGAAGGCGATGAACCAGGCGTGGTCCCGGTACTTCCACTCGCCGACCGCGCCGTGCGCCCCGTGGCCGCTCGCGTAGTTCATGGCCTGGGCGGTGCCGGTCTTGCCGGCCATCCGGATGTCTCCGAGCCCCATGTCGCCATAGGCCGCGGCCGTGCCGGTCGTCGTCACTGCGGTCATCGCCTCGCGGACGAACTGCAGGTGTTCCTTGTCGACCGGCAGCTCGCCGAAGTCGGACCCGCGGGGCTGCTCGACGCCACCGATCGAGCGGATCAGCCGCGGATGCAGCGCCTTGGCGCCATTGGCGATGCGGGCGGCCTGAACGCAGAGCTGCAGCGGATTGAGGTGGGTGTAGCCCTGGCCGATGCCCATGCTGGGGGTCTCGCCGGGATGCCAGACCGGGTCCTTCTTGAAGGCGCGGCGCTTGTAGGCGGTGTCCGGCACCAGGCCCGCCTTCTGGCCGGGGATACCGATGTCGAAGACCTCTCCCAGGCCGAACTTGCGGGCGACCGCGGCGATCTTGTCGGGCCCGAGCGTCAGTGCGCACTGGTAGAAATAGATGTCGCAGGACTTGGCGATCGCCGCCTTGAGGTCGAGGGCGCCGTGCGCCTCGTCGCAGTGCCAGACACGGCCGCCCCACGGCCAGGCCTTGTTGCAGACGTGGACGGTCTTGGGATCGTAGCCGTTTTCCAGCGCCGCCAGGGCGACCATGGTCTTGAAGGTCGAGCCGGGCGGATAGGTGGCGGTCAACGCCTTGTTGAACAGCGGCTTGCGCTCGTATTGCGCCAGCGCCCGGTACTCCGCCCCGGTCAGCCCGCGCACAAAGCGGTTGGCGTCGAAGCTCGGGCCCGAGAACAGGCAAAGGATGTCGCCGTTGCGGCAGTCCATCATCACCGCCGCGCCCGACTGATCGCCGAACACCTCCATGGCGCGGTTCTGGATGTCGGCGTCGAGGGTGAGGACGATCTCCTTGCCGGGGATCGCCTTGATGTCGCCGGCCGGATCGGTGGAGACCTCGTGGCCGTTGGCGTCGACCTCGACCTTCTGGGCGCCGGGCTTGCCACGCAGGTCCAGGTCGAAGGCCTGTTCGACGCCCTGGCGGCCGATACGAAAGCCGGGGTTCAGGAGGATCGGCTCGGAGTTGGGCCCGGTCGGCGTCAGGTCGACCTTGTTGACCTTGGCCACGTAGCCGATCACGTGGGCGAAGGCGCCCCCGTAGGGATAGACCCGCACCTCGCCCATGTCGGCGGTCACGCCCGGCAGCTCCGGCGCGCGGATGTTGATGGCGCTGAACTGCTCCCAGCTCATGTCCTCCATGACCTGCACGGGGGAGCGGCGGGGCGCGTTGGAAATGTCCTTGAGCAGGCGGGCCTGGCGCGCGTCGTCCAGCGGCACGAACTCCGCCAGCGTCTTGACCGTCGCCGGGACGTCCATCCCCTTGTCCTTCGCCACCATCAGCCGGAAGTTCGGACGGTTGGAGGCCAGCACCACGCCGTTGCGGTCGACGATCAGACCGCGCGGCGGCGGGGTCAGCTTGAAGTTGAACTGGTTGGAGGCCGACAGCTTCTCGTAGCGCTGGGTCTCGATGAGCTGCAGGTGGGCGAGCCGCCCGCCCAGCGCCAGCAGGCCGACGCCCGCGAAACCGCCCAGCAGGAAGGCTCGGCGGTGGAAGACCCCCTGCCGCTCGTTGACCTCCGCGAAGAAGATGGACGGCTCAGCCATGCCCGCCCTAACGGAACCTCACGTCTGCGTCCTCGAAGAGGTCGATCAGCCGTTGCGCATAGGGATAAAGCACGATTGTGGCGAGGAATTGCCACGCCATCGGAATGAGGCCCGGCGTCGACTTGGAATCCAGCATGACGAAGAGGTAGCCGGCGACCATCGCGGTCGCCGTCGTCAGCCCATACCAGACCCACAGGATCAGCCGGCTCTGCCCGGCCATCATGCTGCGGCCGGTGAGCGCGCCGCCGTAGGCGAGCAGCAGGCAGACCGCCCACAGGCCCAGCGGCCCGCCCCAGAAGATGTCGAGGAAGAGTCCCAGGGCCAACACCCCGAACGGCGCCAGGATCGACGGGCGGATCACCGCCCAGGCGAAGGCGAGCGCCATCGGAAAGACCGGTTCCGGCAGTTGCAGGCCGAAGGCGCGCAGCGGAATGCCGAACAGGATGGTGGCGGCCACGACCTGCAGCATCGGGACGCCCAGCCAACGCCAGGGTTCGAGGGGCCGTGCGGCGCTCAAGGGGCGGCCCCGTCGGCCGGCGCGGCTGGCTTGGGCTTCGCCGGCGCCGCGCCAGGCTTCGTCGGGGCAGGCTTCGTCGGGGCAGGCTTCGGCGGGGCGGGCTTGGAGGCGGTCGGCTTGGCGGGATCGGTTTTCGCCGTCGGCTTGGCGTCCGTGGCCGCGTCGGCGGCGGGGGCCTTGGGCGCAGCCGGCTTCGGCGACGCCGGCTTGGACGTCGGCGGATTGGGCGTCGCGCCATCGGCGGGCTTCGGCTTCGCGGTCGCCAGCTTGGCGGCGGTGGACGGGTCGGCCTTGGAAGCGTCGATCTTCGGCGCAGGCGTCCCGGCGGCGGCATCCGGCGACGCGGGCTTGGGCGGCGCGGCGCTCGGCGACGGGTTGGCCGGCATGCCGGGCCCGGGCGTCGGCGGCGGCGTCGACATCTGGTTCAGCTGCTTCAGGTTCACCACCTGGGTGAAGTCCTGGAAGAGCAGGATGCGCACGAAATCGATGGCGGCGCGATCCGACGCCAGCACCACCCGCCAGCGGCCGTCGAGGCCCTTGACGGCGGTGCCGACCGGCAGGCCGCGCGGCAGGACCCCGCCGTCACCTGAGGTGAGCACCCGGTCGCCTTCGCGCAACGGGTCGCGGCCGCGCAGATAGTCGAGGCGCGGGTTCGGTCCGCCGTCGCCGGTCAGGATCGCGCGGGCGTTGGTCCGGTCGATCATCACCGGGGTGCGCGAGGCGATGTCGGTGAGCAGCAGCACGCGGCTCGCGCCGTCGGTCACCCCGATCACCCGGCCGACCAGGCCGTTCTCACTCATCACCGGATTGCCGGCCTTCACCCCATGCTCGCTGCCGGCGTTGGCCAGGCGGGTGTCGGCGAAGGGGCCGCGGCTGTCGGTGACGATGCGCGCGGCGACCATCGGGATCGGCGGGTCGGTCTTCAGGCCCAGGACCGTGCGGTAGCGGTCGTTCTCGTTCTTGAGTGCGATGGCGACGTCGCGCCACTGCCGCATCTCGCGCAGCTCGGCCTTCAGCTGGCGGTTTTCGGAGGCCGCGCCGAAATAGTCGCGGACCGTGTCGACGCCGGCGCCGGTCCAGCGTCCGGGCGCGGCCAGCACATCGCCCACCGGAGCCAGCACCGTGTCGCTTGCCCGCCGCGTGGCGCCATAGGCCTCGGCCTTGAAGGTTTCGCGCCGGTCGGAGATCAGGATCGCACCGGCGGCCACCACGGCCACGACAAGAGCGATCGCGGCCGCCCAGGTCAGGGGGACCTTCAGTTCACCGAGCGGATTGTCCCTTAAGGACACTTAAGACGCCTCGTTCCAGCGGTGTTGCGACAGCCCCCGCCACCCCCGGCCTAGCAGCGATTCGCTGAAGGCTAGGCTAACGTCGATTCGAGAACGCCCTTCATCCATTTCGGATGTTCGAGCACCTTGCCGCAACCCAGCGCCACGCAGGAGAGCGGGTCGTCGGCGACCGTGACCGGCAGGCCGGTGTGGTCGCGGATCTCGGCGTCCAGGCCGCGCAGCAGAGCGCCGCCGCCGGTCAGCATGATTCCCTTGTCGGCGATGTCGGAGGCGAGCTCCGGCGGCGTGGCTTCCAGCGCCATCTTCACCGCGTCGACGATCTGGCCGACCGGCTCGGAGAGCGCATCGGAGGCCTGCTTTTCGCTGATGCGGACTTCGCGCGGCACGCCCTGCATCAGGTCGCGGCCCTTGACCTCGATGGAGAGGCCTTCGCCGTCGGCCGGAGCCCGGGCGGTGCCGATCTCCTTCTTGATCCGCTCGGCGGTGGTCTCGCCGATCAGCAGGTTATGGTTGCGGCGCATGTAGGAGATGATCGCCTCGTCCATCTTGTCGCCGCCGACGCGCACCGAGCGCGAATAAACGATGCCGGAGAGCGAGAGCACGGCGACCTCGGTGGTGCCGCCGCCGATGTCGACGACCATCGAGCCGGTGGGCTCGTGGATCGGCAGGCCGGCGCCGATCGCGGCCGCCATCGGTTCGTCGATCAGGCCCACGCGGCGGCCACCGGCGTTCAGGCAGCTGTCGTTGATCGCCCGGCGTTCGACGGCGGTGGCGCCCGACGGCACGCAGACGATGACCTTGGGGTTCACGAAGCCCTTGCGGTTGTGAACCTTGCGGATGAAGTACTTGATCATCTCCTCGGCGACTTCGAAGTCGGCGATGACTCCGTCGCGCATCGGGCGGATGGCTTCCATGTGGCCGGGCGTGCGGCCGAGCATCTGCTTGGCCTCTATGCCCACGGCGTGGACGACCTTGCGGCCGCCGACGTTGCGGAGCGCCACAACCGAGGGTTCATTCAGCACGATGCCCTTGCCCTTCATGTAGATGAGGGTGTTGGCGGTGCCGAGGTCGATGGCGATGTCGTT
>NZ_JBEPUO010000040.1:0-21894 GCF_041691455.1 Phenylobacterium sp.
GGCATGGGCCGCGGCGGCGGCGGCATGGGCGGTGGCGGTGGCGGAGGCGGCGGTTCCGGATCGGACGCCAGTCCTCCGGCCCAGCAGACGCGGGTCCCGGGCGCCGGCCTGGAGGGCGCGGCGCGCTATTCGCTGATCAACGAGCCGGAACCGATCTCCGCGGCCGACGCCGACCTCGACGGCAAGGTGACCCAGGCCGAATGGATGGCGATCACCGACCGCCGCTTCGCCAAGCTGGACCGTGCGAAGACCGGCAGGCTGACCCGCGACAGCCTGCTGCATCCGCCGCCGAAGCCGAAGGACGCGGCGGCCAAGCCTTAGAGGGACGGAGACGCCGGCCTTAAGCGCTGACCGCCTCGACCGCGGGCACCGTCTCGCTCAGCCGGCCGCCGATGCGGATCGGCTCGACGCGGCGGGCGAGGCCCGTGGCGTTGTCGGTCTCCACATAGACCCCGCAGACCGTGGCGGGGCCTTCGGCGGGCTTGTAGCGGCCGCCTGAGATGCGGGTGGTGAAGCGCCTGAGCGGCTCTTCCTTCTGGTTGCCGATCACGCTGTCGTAGTCGGCGCAGGCGCCGGCGTCGGTCTGGTAGGCGGTGCCGCCGTTCAGGATCTGGCAGTCGGCGGTCGGCACGTGGGTGTGGGTGCCCACCACCAGGCTGGCGCGCCCGTCGCAGAAATGACCCATGGCCATCTTCTCGGAGGTCGCCTCGGCGTGCATGTCGACCACGATGGCGTCGGCCACGGCCCCGAGCGGGCAGGCCTCCAGCTCCTTGTCGACCGCCGCGAAGGGGTCGTCGAGCGAGTCCATGTGCACCCGGCCCAGCAGGTTGATCACCAGGATTTGGCGGCCGCCCTGGGTCTCGAAGAGCTGCGCGCCGCGACCCGGGGCGTCGGAGAAGGCGGAATAGTTCAGGGGCCGGATCAGCCGGGGCTCGCGCACGATGTAGGTGAGCGCTTCCTTCTGGTCCCAGGAGTGGTTGCCCAGCGTCAGCGCATCGGCCCCGGCGTCGAACAGCTCGCGCGCCGTGGACTCGGTGATCCCGAAGCCCGCCGCGGCGTTCTCGGCGTTGACGATCACGAACTCCAGGCCCAGGCGCTTGCGCAGCCCCGGCAGGTGATCGGCCAGGCCGTCGCGGCCCGCGCGGCCGACCACATCTCCAAAGAAGGCGAACCTCATCGGCCTTCTCTATCGACTTCGATGAACTCCGTCTCCGTCAGGATGGCGTCGAGCCGCTGATCGTGGCGATCCATGGGCGCGGCGTCGATCTCCTGGCCCGAGAAGGCCACGCCCAGCACGAAGACCGGCCTGAGCTTGCGCAGCCTCGCGAGCGTCCGGTCATAGTGGCCCGCGCCCTGGCCGAGCCGCCCGCCGTGGCGGTCGAAGGCGAGCAGCGGGGTGATCACCAGATTGGGCGTGACCTCGGGCGCGGAGGCGGGCGGCGCGGGGATGCCGAAGGTGTCGGGAACCAGTTTGTCGCTGGCCCGCCAGGCCCGGAAGATCAGCGGCGAGTCCTTGCCGACGGCGACCGGCAGCGCCGCCGTCACGTGCTCGGGGTCGAGGCCGAGGATGGCCCGCAACAGGGGCTGGGGATCGAACTCCGAGCCGCGCGGCAGGTAGGCGCTGACCACCCGGAAGCGGCTGAATCGCGAGAGCGGCAGGCGGCGCGCCGCGCGCTCGCCGGCGTCGGGCGTCGCCTCGGCCAGCCGGCGGCGCAGGCTGCGCATGCGCACCCGAAGCGCCGTCTTGTCGATAGGCTCGGTCACGCGCCGACCTTACAGCCAAAGAGTTGCGCGGAAGCAAAGGCTTGTGGGGAAACGGGTGGCGGCGCCGTGAGAACCGTGAAGGACTGTTTCATTCCCTCGACCTGGTAGACCAGGTGGGCGCCGTATGCCCGGGACCACGATCCCGGCCAGGGACAGCTCCCTATGAGTGAATTAAGGTCGCTGGAATATGTCGCCTTCGACGAGGGCCGCAGCAGACCCGCCGCTGGATAAGGTAGTGCGTTCGGGTCCCGTTCTCAAGCAAGTCGCCGATCTGTCGCGATTCAGGGCGCGACACCGTCAGCCGGCCTTCGTGGCGGCGGCCTTCGGCGCGTCGTCCGCCTTCCGGTCGTCGCCGGCCGCCTCGGCCATGGCGTCGAGCAGTTGGCGGACGTCGATCGGCTTGGCCAGCACACGGTCGGCGCCGGCCGCCAGGTAGCGTTCGATATCGGCCGGGAAGACGTTGGCGGTGACCATGATGATCGGCGTGTGTCGGCCGGTCCGGGCTTCGTCGGCGCGGATCTGCCTGGTCGCCGCCGTGCCGTCCATCACCGGCATCTTGGCGTCCATCAGGATGATGTCGTAGCCGGCATAGGCCGCCTCGGCCGCTTCGGCGCCGTTGTCGACCAGGGTCAGGTCGACCCCCAGGGGGTCGAGGATCAGCTTCAGGATCTGGCGGTTGGTCGGATGGTCCTCCGCGGCCAGGATGCGCAAGCCCGCCGGCATCCGGACGCCGGACGATGCGCCGCTCTCAGCCCGGTCCGCCGGGTCGGCGAGCGCGGCCTCGAATTCGAACCAGAAGGCCGAGCCGCCCTCGGGCCGGTCGTCGCGCCCGAAGGTCCCGTCCATCAGGGCGACGTTGCTGCGGCAGATGGCGAGGCCGAGGCCCGATCCCCCTACCTCCCGTCCGAGGTCGGTCTGCTCATAGGCCTCGAAGATGCGCGCGTGATCCTCGGGCGCGACGCCCGGTCCGGCGTCGAGCACTTCGAAGCGCAGGCGCGAGCGGCCGCCCGGCGCGAGGACCGCTTCGCAGCGCGCCACCACCTCGGCGCCGGGCGGGCTGAACTTCACGGCGTTGGAGATCAGGTTGACCAGCGTCTGCTCGAGGCGTCCGGCGTCCGCCGCCACGGTCAGGGCCTCGGCGGGGCCGGCGATCTCGCTTCGGAAGGCCAGGCCGCCCTCCTCGCAGCGCATCCGCCAAACGCCCTCGACCCGCGCCACCAGGGTGGGCAGGTGGACGGAATCCAGGTGGAGCGTGGCCTTGCCGGCCTCCGCGCGGGTGAATTCCAGGATGGCGTTGAGCAGATGCAGCAGCATGCCGCCGGCTGTTTCGATGCCGCGCGCGAGCTCGGCATGGCGGCGGCTCTTCACCTCGCGCGCCAGGACGGCGGCCATGACCAGCACCGCATTGAGCGGCGTGCGGACCTCGTGGCTGGTCACGGCCAGGAAGTCGGTCTTTGCCCGGCTCGCCGCCTCGGCGACGGCGACGGCGGCCTGCAGCTCGGTGTTGCGGTGCGCCAGGTCGGCGGCGGCGAGCGCCGAGAGCCGGTCGCTGCTCTGCTGGCGCCAGGAGGCCGCCAGGATGGCGCCGACAAACATCCCGCCGCCCCAGATGTGCGGCGTCAGGTCGCCGGTCCGCTCCGGCCGGGTGATCAGGAAAAGGGTCACGGCGTGCGGCGCCACCGACAGCAGGAACCCTGTCGCCGAGAGATGCACCTGCAATCCCGCGAGCATGATGAGGGTGATGACCAGCAGCAGGCATTCCACGTGCAGGCTGGGGGCGACCCCGTTCACATGGAAGGCGAGCCAGGAGCCGTGGCAGGCGATCACGAAGCTCAGGACCAGCGACTGGAGCGTCAGCCGCTCGGCCGTGCGCGGGTCGTCCAGCCGCCGCGCGGCGTGCTCCACTGCCCAGATGAAGAGCCCGAAGAGCAGGAAGTGGACGACGCCGAACTGGAGCGCAGTGACCGGCGAGAGGCTGGCCGCGACCGCGGCCACCAGGGCGACGACCGAGATCAGCCGCGTGCGGAAGACGACGCGGTAGCGCTCGATATAGGTGCGAAGGACGATTGGATCGTCCGATGCCAAGCCGATCGCCACAAACGTTCCCCGGCTCCACCCGACGGCGATGACCTTGCACCGGCCGGGTACAAGATGGCCTTAACCGGCGTGGACGGATTGCCGCACCCCTTCGCCGTTGGGGCGCCTCAGCTGTGCGCGATCAGCATCGCGAGCTGCACCAGCGGGAAGACCGCGGGGACGGCCAGCGAACCCCATAGGCCCATGGCATAGGCATTTTTCCGATAGCGTTCGACGTCGACGGGCTTGATCCAGCCCTCAACGGCCGGCCCGAGCAGGTAGCAGACATTGGCGAAGCCCATGACAACGGCGAAGACCGTGCCCAGGAAGATCGTCATGCCCAGCCCGCCGCGCCAGTCGCGCCAGACGGGATGACCAAAGGCGTAGTTCAGGCCGACCGCGGCGGCGTAGGCGATCCAGCCACCGGCCCCGAGCACGAGATTGTAGCGAAGCCGCCGCGCCTGCCACCAGCCCCAGGTGTCGCCCGAGAAGAAGCCGTCCTGCCGTGCGCTATCCAGAGAAGCCATGATCCCGCTCCGTCCTGAGGGCGGAACATAGCACAACCGTCAGGCGTCTTCGCCGGCCAGCTTCTCGATGCGCTTGGCGGCGGTTTCCAGGGCGGCGACGGCGCGGTTCTCCAGGCGGCCGCGATCGTTCTGCAGGCGGCCGAGCTCGGATTGCAGGGCGTTGAGCCGGATGCGCGCATCGGCGAGTTCGTCGGCCAGCAGCAGGGCGCCCATCAGGAAGAGGCGTGTGTCGCCGAGCTGGCCCATGTCCTGGCTGACCTGGCGCACCTGGTGGTCGAACATCTTGGCGAGTTCGAGCAGGTGGCTCTCCTGGCCGTCCTCGCAGCCCACGGCGTAGGGCCGGCCGTTCACCTCGACGTTGATCTGGGCCATCGGATCAGTGCTCCCCCAATGAGGAAGAAGAGGGGGAACTACCCGCGCCGTTCAGCGCGGCGCGAATTTCCAGGATAGCACGGCCTAGCGCCACGGACGCCTCGGCGCCGGCCGCCTCGAGCTCGCGCTCGCGGGCGCGGGCCTCGTCCAGCTCGGCGGCGAGATTGGCGCGGTCCTGGTCGAACAGGCCGCCGGCCTCGGCCCCGGCCGTCTTCAGGCGCTGGGCCAAGCGCTGCTCCAGCAGGTGCACCGCCTGCTCCAACCGCTTCGCCGCAAGGTCCATGGCGCTTTCGCCGCCGCTCATTCGCCGTCCTCCCGCAAGGTCCTGGCCTGTCCATCTATAGACCTGCGTCGGTGTCGTTCGGAAGCGCGCCCTTTTCTTGACCCCTGCCCGCCCGCGTGCGACCCCGCCCGGAGAGCCCCAGCCCCTCGATTCCAGGACCTCGATGCCCGCGCCTCTCCAGACCATGGCCGACGCCATCCGCGTGCTCTCCATGGACGCGGTCCATCGGGCGAAATCGGGCCACCAGGGCATGCCGATGGGCATGGCCGACGTGGCCACGGTGCTGTTCACCAAGTTCCTGAAATACGACGCCGCCCGCCCCGACTGGCACGACCGCGACCGCTTCGTGCTCTCCGCCGGCCACGGCTCGATGCTGCTCTACAGCCTCCTGCACCTGACCGGGGTGAAGGCGGTGACCATGGAGCAGATCAAGGCCTTCCGGCAGCTCGGCTCCAATACCCCCGGCCACCCGGAGTACGGCCACACGCCGGGCGTCGAGACCACCACCGGGCCGCTGGGCCAGGGCCTGGCCGCCGCCGTCGGCATGGCCATGGCCGAGCGGCATGTGAACGCCCGTTTCGGCGACGCGCTGGTCGACCACCGCACCTGGGTGGTGGCCGGCGATGGCTGCCTGATGGAGGGCGTCAGCCACGAGGCGATCAGCCTGGCCGGCCGCTTCAGGCTCGCCAAGCTGACCGTGCTCTTCGACGACAACAACACCACCATCGACGGCGAGGCGACGATCGCGGAGACCGGCGACCAGCTCGCCCGCTTCAAGGCGGCCGGCTGGGCGGTGAAGGCCGTCGACGGCCACGACTTCGCAAAGATCGCCGCGGCGATGCGCTGGGCGACCCGGCAGGACCGCCCCACCCTGATCGCCTGCAAGACCAAGATCTCCAAGGGCGCGGGCCCCAAGGAGGGCGACCCGCACAGCCACGGCTACACCCTGTTCGACCCCGAGATCGCCGCCTCGCGCGCGGCCATGGGCTGGAGCCACGAACCCTTCACCGTGCCCGACGAAGTGCTGAAGCCCTGGCGCGCGGCGGGCCGCAAGGGCGCCCGGCTCCGCAAGAGCTGGGAAGCGGCGCTGGCCGGGTCGAACCTACGGTCGGAGTTCGAGCGCGCCATGGCCGGCGACCTGCCGGCGGGCGCCTTCGAGGCGCTGGACGCCCACATCGCCAAGGCCGAGGCCGAGAAGCCCGCCGCCGCCACCCGCCAGCACTCCGGCGCGGCGCTCGAAAAACTGGTCCCGGCGATCCCGGAGATGGTCGGCGGCTCGGCCGACTTGACCGGCTCCAACAACACCATCGTCAAGGGCATGGGGACCTTCGACGCCCCCGACTACGCCGGCCGCTACGTGCACTATGGCGTGCGCGAGTTCGGCATGGCCGCGGCCATGAACGGCATGGCCCTGCATGGCGGGGTGATCCCCTATTCGGGGACCTTCCTGGTGTTCTCCGACTACAGCCGCCCGGCGATCCGGCTGGGGGCGCTGATGGGCGCCCGCGTGATCCATGTGATGACCCACGATTCCATCGGCCTCGGCGAAGACGGCCCGACCCACCAGCCGGTGGAGCATCTGGCCTCCCTGCGCGCCATGCCGAACCTCAACGTCTTCCGCCCGGCCGACGCGGTGGAGACAGCGGAGTGCTGGAAGCTGGCGCTGGAAGCCAGGCGCACGCCCTCGCTGATGGCGCTCTCCCGCCAGAAGGTCCCGCCGGTCCGCACCATCGTCGCCGGCGAGAACCTGTCGGCGCGCGGAGCCTATCAGCTGGCCGGCGCGGGCCATCCGGCCCAGGTGACGATCTTCGCCTCCGGGTCCGAGGTCGGCGTCGCCATGGCCGCCCGCGAACTGCTGGAAGCTCAAGGCGTCGGCGCCCGCGTGGTCTCGACCCCTTGCTGGGAGCTTTTCGACGCCCAGCCCCTCGACTACCAGGCCCAGGTCATCGGCGAGACCGACGTCCGCGTCGCCGTCGAGGCCGGCGTGCGGATGGGCTGGGAGAAGTTCATCGGCGCGGACGGGGTGTTCGTCGGCATGACCGGCTTTGGGGCCAGCGCGCCGTTCGAGGTGCTCTACAAGCACTTCGGCATCACCGCCGAGGCCGTCGCCGCCGCGGCGAAGGCGAAGCTCTAGGGGGATCGCCATGCGCCTCGGCACGCCGCTCTCGCCGACCGCCATCAAGGTGATGCTGCTGGGCTCCGGCGAGCTCGGCAAGGAAGTCGCCATCGAGCTGCAGCGGCTGGGCTGCGAGGTGATCGCGGTCGACCGCTACGCCGACGCCCCGGCCATGCAGGTCGCCCACCGCTCCCACGTGATCGCCATGACCGACGCTTCGGCCCTGCGCGCCCTGGTCGAGGCCGAGCGGCCGCACCTGATCGTGCCGGAGATCGAGGCCATCGCCACCGACGAGTTGGCGCGCATCGAGGCCGACGGCCTGGCGACCGTGATCCCGACCGCGCGCGCCGCCCAGCTGACCATGAACCGCGAAGGCATCCGCCGGCTGGCCGCGGAGGAGCTTGGCCTGCCGACCAGCGCCTACGCCTTCGCGTCGACCGAGGACGAGCTGGCGGCGGGCGCCGAGGCGGTCGGCTTCCCCTGCTTCGTCAAGCCGGTGATGAGCTCGTCCGGCAAGGGCCAGTCCTATGTCGAGAGCTCCGACCGGATCGCCGAGGCCTGGCGCTATGCCCTGGAAGGCGGCCGGGTCGAGCAGCCGCGCGTCATCGTCGAGGGCCGCGTGGACTTCGACTTCGAGATCACCCAGCTCACCGTCCGCAGCGTTCAGGATGGCGCGGTCGTCACCAGCTTCTGCGAGCCCATCGGCCACCGCCAGGTGAAGGGCGACTATGTGGAGAGCTGGCAGCCGCAGGCGATGAGCCCCGCCGCGCTCAAGGCCACCCGCGAGATCGCCCGCGCCGTGACCGACGCCCTGGGCGGCCAGGGCCTCTTCGGCGTCGAGCTGTTCGTGAAGGGCGACGCGGTCTGGTTCTCCGAAGTCAGCCCGCGCCCGCACGACACCGGCCTCGTGACCCTGGTCAGCCAATACCAGAGCGAATTCGCCATCCACGCCCGCGCCATCCTGAGCCTGCCGGTGGACGTGGCCTTGCGCGAACCCGGCGCGAGCGCGGTGATCTACGGCGGCCTGGAGGCCCGGGGCATCGCCTTCGAGGGGGTGGCCGAGGCCCTGGCGGTCCCCGGCGCGGACCTGCGCCTGTTCGGCAAGCCGGAGAGCTTCCTGCGCCGCCGGATGGGCGTGGCGCTGGCCCGCGGCGCCGATGTCGACGAGGCGCGAGCCCGCGCGGTGCAAGCCGCTGGTAAGGTCCGTCCGGTTACAGGCTGAACCAGAACTTGACCGGGCCAGGGGTTGACTTGGCCGGCCCCGACCGAAAAAACGCCCGCACTTCAGCCAGGCCGCCCAGGAGATCCCACCCATGACCGTCCGCGTCGCCATCAACGGTTTCGGCCGCATCGGCAGGCTGGTCCTGCGCTCGATCGTCGAACATGGGCGCACCGACATCGAGGTGGTGGCGATCAACGACCTCGGGCCGGTGGAGACCAACGCCCACCTGCTGCGCTACGACAGCGTGCACGGCCGCTTCCCCGGGACGGTAACCACCGGCGAGGACTGGATCGACGCCGGGCTCGGCAAGATGAAGGTCACGGCGATCCGCGATCCCAAGGAGCTGCCGCACAAGGCGCTGAACGTCGACATCGCCCTGGAGTGCACGGGCCTGTTCACCGCCCGCGAAAAGGCCGCCCTGCACCTGGAGGCCGGCGCCAAGCGGGTGCTGATCTCGGCCCCCGGCGAAAATTCCGACAAGACCATCGTCTACGGCGTCAACCACGACAGCCTGACCGCCGCCGACCTGATCGTCTCCAACGCGTCGTGCACCACCAACTGCCTGGCGCCGGTCGCCCACGTGCTGCAGGGGCTCTGCGGCATCGAGCGCGGCTACATGACCACGATCCACTCCTACACCGGCGACCAGCCGACGCTCGACACCCTGCACAAGGACCTCTACCGCGGCCGCGCCGCGGCCATGTCGATGATCCCGACCTCGACCGGCGCGGCCAAGGCGCTGGGGCTGGTGATCCCGGCCCTGGCCGGCAAGCTCGACGGCTCCTCGATCCGCGTGCCGACCCCCAACGTCTCGGTGGTCGACCTGACCTTCGTGCCCGGCAAGAAGGTCACCGTGGAGGAGATCAACGCCGCCATGCAGGCCGCCGCCGAGAAGGGCCCGCTGAAGGGCATATTGGCGGTGACCAAGGACCCGCTGGTCTCCATCGACTTCAATCACCACGACGCTTCTTCGACCGTCGCCCTGCCGCAGACCCAGATGGTCGACGGCGGGCTTGGCCGGGTGCTCTCCTGGTACGACAACGAGTGGGGCTTCTCGACCCGCATGAGCGACGTCGCCGTCGCCATGGGCAAGCTGATCTGACCCGGACCTGATGGCTTTCCAGACGCTCGACAAGGCCGATCTCCAGGGCAAGCGGGCCCTGGTCCGCGTGGACTTCAACGTCCCGATGGAAGACGGCAAGGTCACCGACGACACCCGCCTGCGCGCCGCAAAGCCGACCATCGACAAGCTCCGGGCGGGCGGGGCCAAGGTGATCCTGCTGGCCCACTTCGACCGGCCGAAGGGCAAGGCCGTGCCATCCATGAGCCTGAGGCCCATCGTGGCGCCGCTCGCCAAGGTGCTGGGCGTCCCCGTGGCCTTCGCGCCCGACTGCATCGGGCCCAAGGCGCGCGAGGCGGTGAGCGCCATGCAGCCGGGCGACGTCCTGCTGCTGGAAAACGTCCGCTTCCATCCGGGCGAGGAGGCCAACGACCGCAAGTTCGCCGACGCCCTGGCCGCCAACGGCGACCTCTACGTCAACGACGCCTTTTCCGCCGCCCACCGCGCGCACGCCTCGACAGAGGCGCTGGCCCACCGCCTGCCGGCCTATGCGGGTGAGCAGATGCGGCTGGAGCTCGACGCGCTCGACCGCGCGCTCGGCCATCCGGAGCGGCCGGTGCTGGGCATCGTCGGAGGCTCGAAGGTTTCCACCAAGCTCGACCTGCTGCGCCACCTAGTGACCAAGCTCGACAAGCTGGCGATCGGCGGCGGCATGGCCAACACCTTCCTCTACGCCCAGGGGCACGACGTCGGCGCCTCCTACTGCGAGAAGGACCTGGCCGAGACCGCCCGCGAGGTGATCCGCCTGGCCGGCCAGAACAACTGCAAGCTCTTCCTGCCGCTGGACATCGTGGTGGCCGAGAAGCTGGCGCCCGGCGCCCCGGCCCGGGTGCGCGACGTGGGCTCGATCGACGACGAGGAACGCATCCTCGACGCGGGGCCGGAGACGGTCGAGCGCCTGTGCCGCGCCATGGCCAATTCCAAGACCCTGATCTGGAACGGCCCCCTGGGCGTTTTCGAGATGCCGCCCTTCGACAAGGGCACCATGGAGGCCGCGCGTTGTGCGGCCGACCTCGTGAAAGCGGGGAAGCTGGTGGCGGTCGCGGGCGGCGGTGATACGGTTGCGGCCCTGAACGCGGCCGGCGTGGTCGACGACTTCACCTTCGTCTCGACGGCGGGCGGCGCGTTTCTTGAATGGATGGAGGGCAAAACGCTGCCCGGCGTGGCGGCTTTGTCCCGATAAAGAACGGTAGAGACGAAGAGACGATGGCCCGGATCACCCTGAGACAACTTCTCGATCACGCCGCCGAGCACAGCTATGGCGTGCCGGCCTTCAATATCAACAACATGGAACAGGGTCTGGCGATCCTGGAGGCGGCCGACGCGGTGGACGCGCCCGTCATCATCCAGGCCAGCCGTGGCGCCCGGTCCTACGCCAACGACATCGTGCTGAAGCACCTGATCGACGCGCTGGCGGAGATGTATCCGCACATCCCGATCTGCATGCACCAGGACCACGGGAACAACGAGGCGACCTGCGCCACCGCGATCCAGTTCGGCTTCACCTCGGTGATGATGGACGGCTCGCTGAAGGCCGACGGCAAGACGCCAGCCGACTATGACTACAACGTCGGCGTCACCAAGGCGGTGGTCGACATGGCCCACTGGGTGGGCGCCAGCGTCGAGGGCGAGCTCGGCGTGTTGGGCAGCCTCGAGACCGGCATGGGCGAAAAGGAAGATGGCCACGGCTTCGAGGGCAAGCTTGAGCACGATCAGCTGCTGACCGACCCGGACCAGGCCGTGGAGTTCGTGAAGACCACCCAGGTCGACGCGCTGGCCATCGCCATGGGCACCAGCCACGGGGCCTACAAGTTCACGCGGCAGCCGGACGGCGACGTCCTGGCGATGAACGTGATCGAGGAGATCCACCGCCGCCTGCCCAATACCCACCTCGTCATGCACGGCTCGTCGTCGGTGCCGCAGGACCTGCAGGACATCATCAACCAGTACGGCGGCGAGATGCCCCAGACCTGGGGCGTGCCGGTGGAAGAGATCCAGCGCGGCATCAAGCACGGCGTGCGCAAGATCAACATCGACACCGACAACCGCATGGCCATGACCGGCGCCATCCGGAAGGTGTTCGCCGAGAACCCCGGCGAATTCGACCCGCGCAAGTATCTGAAGCCCGCCATGGACGCCATGCGCGCGGTGGTGCGCCAGCGCTTCGAGGAGTTCGGCACGGCCGGCTGGGCCAGCAAGATCACCCCGCTGCCGATGACCGTCATGGCCAAGCGCTACGCCGCGGGCGAGCTGGCGCCGAAGATCGGCATCACCCGCCACGCCGCCGAATAGGGAACTTCTGCGCCTCTCCACCGCTTGGTGGGGCATGCGCAGGCATATGATCGTCCTTGGCCTGACCTTCCTGGCGCTCGCCGGGTTCTCCCTCGTGGCCGGCTGGGCGTTCTTCTCCAATTCCGGCGTCAGCGACGGCCTCAGGACCCTGGGCGTGATCTGGCCCTATCTGGCCGGCGGCGGGGCGGTCACCGCGGCCTTCGCGGCGCTGTTCATGTGGCTCGCCTTCTATTCCGCCAACCACGGCTACGACGACCCCATCGATCCTGACGGCCGCTGAACCTCCCGCCGACGAAGGGCGGGAGCCTTCATGTCCAGTTTTTCGCAGTTTCGATACGGTACCGTATTGCAAGGTTCTCCGAACTGCGATACGGAGGCGTATCAACCTGAAACGGGGTTGCGAAAACGCCTTCGCCGATGGGCGGCGGGGGTGAGCGATCCCCCATGCCTGAAGAGATCCCAATGCAGACCCTACTGAGCTACGTGCACGGCGCCTCGGAGGCGCCGCTGATCGGCGCGACCATCGGCGCCTATTTCGACCAGGTGGCCGGCGAGCTGCCGGCCCGCGAGGCCCTGGTGGTCCGCCACCAGAACATCCGCTGGAGCTACGCCGACCTGAAGCGGCGGGTCGACGACCTGGCCTGTTCGTTCATCCGCGCGGGCCTGAAGCCCGGCGAGCGCATCGGCATCTGGTCGCAGAATTGCGCCGAATGGGTGCTGACCCAGTTCGCCACCGCCAAGGCCGGCCTGATCCTGGTCAACATCAACCCCGCCTACCGCTGCTCGGAGCTGGAATACGCCCTGAACAAGGTCGGCTGCGTCGCCCTGATCCTGGCGCCGCGCTTTAAGTCCAGCGACTACCTGGCCATGCTGGCGGAGCTCGCGCCTGAGCTCTGGGCCGCCTCGCCGGGACAGCTGAAGGCGGCCGCCCTGCCCGAACTTCGCCTGGTGGTGCGGCTGGGACGAGCCGGCACGCCGGGCATGCTCAATTTCGACGAGCTGCTGACGCCGGCTAGCGAGGCGGAGCTCGCCGCGCTGGCCGAGCTCGGCGCGACCCTGCAGTTCGACGACCCGATCAACATCCAGTTCACCTCGGGCACCACCGGCTCGCCCAAGGGCGCGACGCTCACCCACCAGAACATCCTCAACAACGGCTTCTTCGTCGGCGAGGCCATGGGGCTGACCGAGCAGGACCGGGTGTGCATCCCGGTGCCGCTCTACCACTGCTTCGGCATGGTGATCGGCAACCTGGCCACCGTGACCCACGGCGGAACCATGATCTTCCCGGGCGAGGCCTTCGAGGCGACCTGCGTGCTGGAAACCATCGAGGACGAGATGTGCACCGCGCTGCACGGCGTGCCGACCATGTTCATCTCGCTGCTGGAGAATCCGAAGTTCGCGAGCTTCGACCTCCGCAGCCTCAGGACCGGCATGATGGCCGGCGCTCCCTGCCCGATCGAGGTGATGAAGCGGGTGGTGGACGAGATGCACATGGCCGAGGTGACCATCGGCTACGGCATGACCGAGACCTCGCCGATCAGCTTCCAGTCCGGCCAGGCCGATCCGCTCGAACGCCAGGTCTCCACCGTCGGCCGGATCCAGCCGCACCTGGAGGTGAAGATCGTCGACGAGAACGGCCACATCCTGCCCCGTGGCCGGAAGGGCGAGCTCCTGACCCGCGGCTATTCGGTGATGCTCGGCTACTGGGGCGACAAGGCCCGCACCCGCGAGGCCATCGACGCGGCCGGCTGGATGCACACCGGCGACCTCGCGACCCTCGACGAGGCGGGCTACTGCAAGATCGTCGGGCGGGCCAAGGACATGGTGATCCGCGGCGGCGAGAACATCTTCCCGCGCGAAATCGAGGAGTTCCTCTACCAGCACCCCAAGATCCAGGACGTGCAGGTCGTGGGCGTGCCGGACGCCAAGTACGGCGAGGAGGTCGGCGCCTTCGTGATCCTGCGGCCGGGCGAGACGGCCGAGGCCGAGGAGATCCGCGACTTCTGCCGCGGCCAGATCGCCCACTTCAAGATCCCGCGCTATGTGCGCTTCATCGAGGCCTTCCCAATGACCGTTTCGGGCAAGGTGCTGAAGTACGAGCTGCGCGAACGGATCGCCCGCGAGCTGGACGTCCGCGCGGTCGAGACGGCCTGAGGCGGCGGGGCGCGCCCGTCCGGGACCTAACCCTCGATCGGCGCGCCGCGCATCTCCTTGATGAAGAAGAAGCCGACCACGACGGTCACGGCGGCCACGACGACGGGGTACCAGAGGCCGTAGTAGATGTTGCCGGTGGCCGCGACCATGGCGAAGGCCGTGGTCGGCAGGAAGCCGCCGAACCAGCCGTTGCCGACGTGGTAGGGCAGCGACATCGAGGTGTAGCGGATCCGCGCCGGGAACATCTCGACCAGCGCCGCGGCGATCGGGCCGTAGACCATGGTCACGTAGAGGACCAGCAGCCAGAGCAGGCCCACGACCAGGGGCTTGTTCATCTTGGCGGGGTCGGCCTTGGCCGGATAGCCGGCGGTCTTCAGCGCCGCGCCGAGCGTCTTGGTCCAGGCGGCCTTCTGGGTCTTGAGCTCGGCCGCGGCCAGGGCCCCGCCCTTGAAGCTGGGGATCGAGACCGCGCCGATGCGGACCACCGCCACCGAACCCGCCGGCGCGGCCTGGTTGGCGTAGCTGACGCCGGCGTTCGCCAACGCCGACTTCGCCAGGTCGCAGGACGAGGCGAAGGTCTTCTTGCCGACCGGGTCGAACTGGAAGGCGCAGTCGGCCGGGTCGGCGACCACGGTGACCGGCGCAGACGCACTGGCCGCGGCCAGCTGCGGATTGGCCGCGACGGTGATGGCCTTGAAGATCGGGAAATAGGTCAGCACCGCCAGCAGGCAGCCCGCCAGGACGATCGGCTTTCGCCCGATCTTGTCGGAGAGCCAGCCGAAGACCACGAAGAACGGCGTGCCGAGCAGCAGGGCCACGGCGACCAGTTCGTTGGTCAGGATGCCGTCGACCTTCAGCATCTTTTCCAGGAAGAACAGGCTGTAGAACTGGCCGGTGTACCAGACCACCGCCTGGCCGGCGGTGAGGCCGGCCAGCGCCAGCAGCACCAGCTTCAGGTTCGGCCAGCGGGCGAAGCTCTCGGTGAGCGGCGCCTTCGAAGTGGTCCCCTCGGCGACCATCTTCTGGAACACCGGGCTCTCGTTGAGCCGCAGCCGGATCCACAGGGAGACGATCAGCAGCAGCGCCGAGGCCAGGAACGGGATGCGCCAGCCCCAGGCCTTGAAGACGTCCTCGCCCAGCTTCGTGCGGACGACGATAATGACGATCAGGCTGAGGAACAGGCCGAAGGTCGCCGTGGTCTGGATCCAGCTCGTGTAGAGGCCGCGCTTGCCGGGCGGCGCGTGCTCGGCGACGTAGGTGGCGGCCCCGCCGTACTCCCCACCCAGCGCCAGGCCCTGGATCAGCCGCATGACGATCAGGCCCACCGGCGCGGCCACGCCGATCTGGTCGTAGCCGGGCAGCAGGCCGACGACGAAGGTCGAGATGCCCATCAAGGTCATGGTCACGAGGAAGGTGTTCTTGCGGCCCCAGAGGTCGCCCAGCCGGCCGAAGACGATGGCCCCGAACGGCCGGACCGCGAAGCCCGCCGCGAAGGCCAGGAGCGCGAAGATGTAGCCGGTGGTGGCGTTGACGCCGGAGAAGAAGTGCTCGGTGATGAAGGTGGCGAGCGAGCCGTAGAGGTAGAAGTCGTACCACTCGAAGACCGTGCCGGCCGACGCCCCGGCGATCACCAGCCGGTTCGACCCACGCACCGGCGCCTCGGCGCCCGCTGCCGTCGCCACCATCGTTCCGCTCCCGCCCTTGTTCTTGGGCGCGAGCCTAGGGCGAAGCCCGGCGCTCGCCTAGTGCATGGTCCGCTGCCCGGGATTCTTCCGCCAGAGCTCCTCGGTGAGCACATTGGCGAAGCCGATCCAGCCGACGTAAGGGGCGACCAGGTTGGCCGCGGGCGGGTCGACCTGGCGGGCCCGCCAGACATAGGCGAGCGCGGTGCCGAACGAGGCGACGGCCGCGGCAAGCTGGCCGCCCAGGCGCTTGGGGCCCAGCGCCATCCAGACCGCGTTCAACGCCTGCGCCATGCCCCAAAGCGTCAGGGCCTGAGTGCGCGCGGCGCTCTTCGGCGCGTTCCAGATCCGCAGGCCCGACAGGGTCAGGGCCATGAACAGTGGCGGCCAGACCAGGGCGAACACCTTGGACGGCGGCTTGATGGCCGGCTGATCCAGCTCCTCGTAGTCGGAATAGATCTCGAAATTGTCCTCGGTCGGCGCGTTCATCCGCGCGATCAGCGCCGAGACCGCGACCGCGCCCACCGTCAGGCCCAGGCCGATCAGGATGTGCTGGGTCGAGCGGCCACGGCTGTTGGCGAGGCTGTCGACAGCCCCGCGGACGGGGTTCTTCGGCATGGATCGGGCTCCCAACGCTCTCGCACGACTCTACGAAATCCGCAGGCGCCGCGCGCGGTTCCGGCTCAGCTTTCGCCGAGCTCCCCCATGGCGCTCTGCAGATAGTTCTGCTCGCCCAGGCTCTTCAAGAGGGCGATCTGGGTCTCCAGGAAGTCGATGTGCTCCTCGGTGTCCACCAGGATCTCGGTGAGGATCTCGCGGGAGACGTAGTCGGCGGCCTGCTCGCACTGCTTCACCCCGTCGACCAGGGTCGCGCGCCCGCCGGTCTCGACGGCCAGGTCGGCCTCAAGCCCCTCGCCGACGCCCTCGCCGATCTTCAGCTTGTGCAGGTCCTGCAGGTTCGGCAGGCCATCGAGGAACAGGATGCGCTTGATGAGCTTGTCGGCATGTTTCATCTCGCCGATCGACTCGTCGTAGGTGACCTTGCCGAGCTGCTTCAGGCCCCAGTTGTCGTACATCCGGGCGTGCAGGAAGTACTGGTTGACCGCCGTCAGCTCGTTGGTGAGCACCTGGTTGAGGAGCCGGATGATCGCCTTGTCGCCCTTCATGCCGGCCTCCTGTTGTCGCAACGGCGCGACCGTCACGTCGGTGCGGCGTGAAGTCAAAGCCTATGTTTGCAAGTGATTTTCGCTCGCGGCGGGCGCGGACGGCCTACTCGGCGGCGTAGCGCAGAGCCTCGCGGTCCTCGTCCAGCATCTTGCGCATGTCGCAGACGCAGCGGGCGCATTGGGCGGCGCTGTCGCAGGCCTTGAAGATCTGGGCGGGGCGGCTGGCGCCGGCGGCGATCGCGGCGCGAACGTCGCGTTCCCTGAGGCCGTTGCAGTTGCAGACGTACATGGCGCGCGCGGCGGCTCCCGACTTCCTGAGCCCCTATATAGCCAGTTGCGAACGCGTTTGCAAGTCATTCGCATGTGGGAAGGCCGTCCTGTGAGTTCTCCGAATTGGGGAAGAATTCACCTCACAAGGCCGCGACCGTCTGTCGCATAGCCCAAAGCTTGGCTGAGGCGTTGTTGGACACGGGAGCTGTGCTTTCGCATTTCGCGGGGCATGTTCGGGATCAGGCCATGCATTTCGACGCACTTTTGCTGTCGCGACTGCAGTTCGCCTTCACGATTGCATTTCACATCATCTTCCCGAGCTTCACGATCGGGCTGGCGAGCTTTCTGGCGGTGCTGGAGGGGCTCTGGCTGGCCACCCGCAACGAGATCTTCAAGACCCTCTACCTTTTCTGGATCAAGATTTTCGCGCTCTCCTTCGGCATGGGCGTCGTCTCCGGCGTGGTGATGTCCTACGAGATCGGCACCAACTGGAGCGTCTATTCGGCGATCGCGGCGCCGGTGATCGGGCCGCTGCTGGCCTTCGAGGTGCTGGCGGCCTTCTTCCTCGAGGCGAGCTTCCTGGGCGTCATGCTGTTCGGCTGGAAGAAGGTCGGGCCGCGGCTGCACTTCGCGGCCACGGTGCTGGTGGCGGTCGGCACGCTCACCTCGGCCTTCTGGATCATCTCGGCCAACAGCTGGATGCAGCACCCGACGGGCTATGTGCAGCTGGCCAACGGAACGCTGCGGGCCACCGACTGGGTCCAGGTGATCTTCTCGCCGACCTTTCCGGTGCGGCTGCTGCACATGGTGCTGGCGGCCTACCTGACGACCGCGCTGGTGGTGGGCGCCGCCTCGGCCTGGCGGGTCCTGAAGGACCGCGACGAGGACGAAAGCTGCATTGCGCTGAAGATGGCCATCGGCATGTTTGCGATCGTGGCCCCGTTGCAGCTCCTGGCCGGCGACATGTCGGGCAAGCAGGCGCTGCGCTATCAGCCGGCCAAGCTCGCCGCCATCGAGGCCTTCTGGGACACCAAGCCCGGCCAGGCCTTCCATATCGTCGCCTGGCCCGACCGAACGGCGCAGGCCAACCGCTGGGAGCTCTCGATCCCCAAGCTGGGCAGCCTGATCACCGCCGGCGACGTCAACGCGGAGGTCAAGGGCCTGAAGGCCTTCGCGCCTGAGGACCGGCCGCCGGTCGCCCTCGTCTTCTGGGCCTTCCGGGTGATGGTCGGGCTGGGGTTGGCGATGATCGGCTTGGGGCTCTGGGGCGGCTACCTGGTCTGGCGCGGCCACCTCGCCCATGCGCGCTGGTTCCTGCGCGCCTGCGTGGCCATGGGGCCGGCGGGGTTCGTGGCGGTGGTGGCCGGCTGGGTGGTCGCCGAGGTCGGACGCCAGCCCTATGTGATCTACGGCGTGCTGCGCACCGCCGAGGCCGTCTCGCCGGTCACCAGGGGCGAGGTCTCGGTGTCGCTCGTGGCCTTCATGGCGATCTACGCCCTCGTGTTCAGCGTGGGCGCGCTCTACATCCTGCGGCTGATCGACGGCGGCCCGCTGGCCCCGGCGTCGGGCGAGCCGGCCTCGGTGCGGCCGCCGGGCTACGCCCTCGGCGCCGCGCCCGGTGAGCCGGGAGACGCCCCATGAGCCTCGACCTGCCGCTGATCTGGGCCGCGATCATCGCCGTCGCGGTCCTGCTCTATGTGATGCTCGACGGCTTCGACCTGGGCATCGGCATCCTCTTTCCCTTCGCCAGGTCGCCGGCCGAGCGCGACCTGATGATGGCGACCGTGGCGCCCGTCTGGGACGGCAACGAGACCTGGCTGGTGCTGGGCGGCGGCGGGCTGTTCGCGGCCTTCCCCTTCGCCTACGCCGCCCTGATGCCGGCGCTCTATGTGCCGATCCTGCTGATGCTGCTGGCCCTGATCCTGCGCGGCGTCGCCTTCGAGTTCCGCCTGCGGGCGAGGACGCGCGGCAAGCGGTTCTGGACCGTGGCCTTCACCACGGGCTCGCTCACCGCCACCCTGGCGCAGGGGCTGGTGCTGGGCGGCTTCATCCAGGGCGTGACCCTGAAGGACGGGCGTTTCGCCGGCGGGGTGTTCGACTGGCTGACGCCCTACACCCTGCTGGTCGCCGTGGGCCTGGTCGCGGGCTACGCCCTGATCGGCGCCTGCTGGCTGATCTGGCGCACCGAGGACGAGCTGCACGGCCGCGCCCGGCGCTGGGCCTGGATCTCGCTGGTCGCCGTGGCGGCCCTGCTGGCGGCGGTCAGCGTCGCGACCCTGCTGGTCGAGCCGCGCGTCGCGCTCCGCTGGGGCTGGGCGCATGGCCATTTCGACCTCGGCCGGCTGACCAAGCTGTCGCCGATCCCGCTCCTCGGCGCGGTGGGCTTCGGCCTGGCCGCGCTCGGGCTGCTGCGCCGCGCGCACGGCTGGCCGTTCGCTGGAGCGATCCTGATGTTCCTCTCAGGCTACCTGGGCCTCGCCGCCGGCTTCTTCCCCAATATCGTGCCCTACGACATGGATTTCCGGCAGGCCGCCAACGCCGACAATGCGCTCGGCCTGATGCTGGTGGGCGTGGTGATCCTGCTGCCGGCGATCATCGGCTACAGCCTATGGGTCTACTGGATCTTCCGCGGCAAGGTGGGCGCCGATGCGGGCTATCATTGAGCCGCCGCCGGAGCCCGGCGCGCCGTCCGGCCCGCTCTGGAAACGGCTCGGCTGGTTCTTCGGCCTGGCGCTGGGCGCCATGCTGGCGACCGCGGCGGTGGCTTACGCCTTGAGGGCGCTGCTGCGGTGACCTAACACCGCCCACATGGCCCCGCCCCTCTGCCGCCTCTACCTGATCACCCCGCCCCGCCTCGACGACCTGGCGGCCTTCGGTCACGTCCTCGCCCACGCGCTCGACGCCGGCGACGTGGCGGCCCTGCAGATCCGGCTGAAGGATGCCCCCGACGCGGTGATCGCCGCCGCCGTCGACGCGCTCATGCCGATCGCGGCGGGCCGCGGGGTGGCGGTGATCCTCAACGACCGGCCCGACCTGGCCGCCAGCCTAGGCTGCGACGGCGTGCATGTGGGCCAGGACGACGCCCCGCTCGCCGAGGCGCGGCGCATCGTGGGGCCGGACCGCATGGTCGGCGTCACCTGCCACGACAGCCTGCACCTGGGCATGGAAGCCGCAGAGGGCGGCGCCGACTATGTGGCCTTCGGGGCTTTCTTCCCCACCACCACCAAGGACGCGCCCACCCGCGCCGAGCTGGAGCTCCTGACCGGCTGGCAGCAGGACATGCTGATCCCCTGCGTCGCCATCGGCGGCATCACCGTGCCGACTGCCCGCGAACTGGCCGCCGCCGGCGCGGACTTCCTGGCGGTCTCGGCCGGCGTCTGGACCTATGGCGAGGGCCCGGCCGCCGCGGTCGCCGCCTTCAACGCCGAGATGGCTGCGGGGGTCGGGGAACGGCCACGGTGAGCGAGCTGCTGGACAAGGCCGTCCGCAACAACGCCGAAATGGTGCTCGCGAATTTCCGCCCTGCATGGATCGGGCGGTCAATTCCGCTACGCGGCCTGGCAGAATCGTCATCCGGCCCCGCGCTACTACCCGAACGTCGTCACCCTGCGCCCCGACTGCATCGTCGCCCAAATGGAGGCGGTCGCGGAATTGAGCCACCTGTGCGAGGGCTGGGGGGTCAAGGACAGCTACCGCACGCTGAATCTGCTGCCCCTGGGATTCCGCGCGGCGATCCAGGGACGCTGGGTTCATCATAACAATCCCTCCGAAGACGACGGCGGTCTTGAATGGCGCAAGGTCGAGACCACGCCGGCGCTGGCGCTGTGGGAAAGCGCATGGGGCGGCGAAGGACACCGCGGCCACCACCGCACCTTCCGGCCCGGCGTTCTGGGGGACACCTCGATCGTGGTCTTCGGCGGCTACGCCCAGGACCGATTGGTGGCCGGCGGCATCGTGAATCTGGCCTGCGAGACGGCGGGCCTGTCGAACGTCTTCGCGAGCCGTCCCGAACTGGAGCGGGCCGTCGTCCGTCACGGCCGATCGCTCGCCGAAGGCCTTCCCCTCGTAAGCTGGCAGGACGTGACGGAAGGCGTCGACGGCGAGAGCCTGGGCCTGCTGCAAGTCTGGTTGTACGAAGCCTGACGGGCCTCGCCTTGCTTCTCACGGGCGCGGCCACTAGGTTCCGCGCCCTCCAGCCCGTCCGAGATCTTTCACACCGTGAGCACCCAGTCCGCCCTCCTGAAGGTCATGTCCGACGCCGCCCGCAAGGCCGCGCGCGGCCTCAACCGCGACTTCGGCGAACTGGCCGAGCTGCAGGTGGCCAAGAAGGCGCCGGCCGACTTCGTCTCCGCCGCCGACCTGAAGGCCGAGCAGGCGATCTTCGAGGCGCTCTCCAAGGCGCGCCCCGGCTACGGCTTCCTGGGCGAGGAGCGCGGGATGATCGAGGGCACCGACAAGACCCACACCTGGATCGTCGACCCGCTCGACGGCACCACCAACTTCCTGCACGCCATCCCGCACTTCGCGATCAACATCGCCCTGCAGCGCGAGGGCGCCGTGGTCGCCGCGGTGACCTACAACCCCGTCTCCAACGACCTCTTCTGGGCCGAGAAGGGCAAGGGCGCCTTCGTCAACGACAAGCGCCTTCGCGTCGCCGCCCGCACTCGGATGGACGAGGCGGTGCTGGCGACCGGCATCCCGTTCCTCGGCCACGGCCAGCACGCGACCTTCCTGAAGGAGCTGCACCAGGTCAGCCAGCGGGTGGCGGGCGTCCGCCGGTTCGGCGCCGCGGCTCTCGACCTCGCCTGGGTCGCGGCCGGCCGCTACGACGGCTACTGGGAGCGCGACCT
>NZ_JBEPUO010000041.1:0-20671 GCF_041691455.1 Phenylobacterium sp.
CCCCCCCCCCCCCCCCCCCCCCCCCCCCCCCGCCCCCCCCCCCCCCCCCGCGCCCATATGGAGGTTCGCACTCGCGACCCTCCCTGCGACGCGGGGCGTGGCGCCAATTCGAGCCGTGGGCCCTCTCCGTGGAACCGATGTCCAAACCACCTTCCTCCGGAGGGGATTCCGACCTCGGGACGGACGAACGCCCGACGTTCGCGCCGGACGGGCCGCCTGCGTCGGGCGTGGACACCGGCCGGATCGTCCTGGCCCAGGCGCAGTCCCTGCGGCTCGGCCCGCTCCGCGTCGAGCCGGCCCTGCGCCGCATCCTCCACGAAGACGGCCGCGAGGAGATCGCCGAGCCGCGGGTCATGCAGGTGCTGGTCGCCCTGATCCAGGCCGGCGGCCAGATCCTGTCGCGCAGCGACCTGATGATGTCCTGCTGGCACGGGGTGGTGGTCGGCGAGGACGCCGTCGACCGGGTCATCGGACGCGTGCGCCGGCTCGCCGAAGGCCTCGGCGCGGGCGTCTTCAAGCTCGAAACCATCACCAAGGTCGGCTACCGGCTGGTCGCGACCGGCCCGGGGTTCGAGATCGGACCCCAGCCAAGCGAAGCGCCGGCCCCCGCAGGCCCGTCGATCTGTGTCCTGCCGTTCGCCAACATGAGCGACGATCCCCAGCAGGAATACTTCAGCGACGGCATCACCGAGGACGTGATCACCGACCTCAGCAAGGTTTCGGCGCTGTTCGTGACGGCGCGGACGACCGCGTTTGCCCTGCGCGGCCAGGCGATCGACGTGCCGTCCATCGCCCGCCAGCTGAACGTCGGCCATGTGCTGGAAGGCAGCGTCCGCAAGGCGGCGGGCCGGGTGCGCATCACCGCCCAGCTGATCGACGGCGCCACCGGCGGCCACGTCTGGGCCGAGCGCTACGATCGCGACCTGAAGGACATATTCGCCCTGCAGGACGAGATTTCGCAGGCCATCGTCGCGGCCCTCAAGCTGCAGCTCCTGCCGGAGGAGAAGGAGACCATCGAGCGGCGCGGCACCACCGACGCCGAGGCCTACACCCTGCTGCTCATGGCGCGGCGCCGATACATCAAGGACCATGACGGCGACCTGCGCGGCCTGAAGGCCATCGAACGGCTCTGCCGGCGGGCGGTCGAGATCGATCCCGGCTATGCGAACGCCTGGGCGCTGCTGGCCGCGGCGCAGACCGCGCTCTACTTCTACCATGGCTGCCTGGACGAGGACGGGCTGGCGACCGCCGAGCGGGCGCTGTCGCTGGACGCGAACCTCGCCGCGGCGCACGCCGTGAAGGGCCGCCACCTGTGGCAGCGCGGACGCGAGACGGAGGCCCGCCGGGAGATCGAAGCGGCGTTGGCGCTCGATCCGCAGTCCTGGGAGGCCAATTCCGAGGCCGGACGGCTGAACTACCTGCTGGGACGGCCGCGGGACGCCATCGGCTACTTCGAAAAGGCCGTGACGCTGATGGAGACCGCCAACTACGACGGGGCCATGCTGATCTCCTGCTACGGGGAGGTCGGCGACGCGGAGGCCATGCGCGGCGCCGCGCAGATGACGCTGAGCCGCTCGGAGAAGGTGCTTGAATATAACCCCAGCAATGGGGCGGCCCTGTCCTACGGGGCTTTCGCCCTGGCGGCGCTCGGCGACGGCGAACGGGCGCGCGACTGGATCGGCCACGCCCGGCTGATCGCGGCCGACGACTGGAACATGCGCTACAACTTCGCCTGCACCGCCAGCCTCCACCTGAAGGACGCGGACCTGGCGCTGGCGCTCCTGGACGAGGTGCTGACGAGCTCCACGGTCAGCTATGTGCGCTGCGCCGAACTCGACCGCGACCTCGACACCGTCCGCGACGATCCGCGGTTCGAGGCGATGCTGCAGGCCGCCAGGACGCGCGGCGCAGCGGCAAATTTGACGCGCTAGTCCGGCGCGAGGCGCGCCCGCCTTGCGCAGGCCGTCCGCCGACCACACCTGCCAAGCGAAGCTTCAGCCCCGCGAGGTTCCATGTTCGATCACCTGTCCGTCGGCGTCCGCGATCTTTCCGCTGCGCGCATCTTCTACGACGCCTTCCTCGCGCCCCTCGGCCACGCGGCGAATTCGGTCAGCGCGGCGGAGCTCGCCTACGGGCCGGGCGGGACGGCCGCGCTGTTCTACCTCTACCCGGTGAGCGGCGAGCAGGTGGTGGGGCTCGGGACCCACATCGCCTTTTCGGCCGACGACCGGGCCGCGGTGGACGCGGCCTACGCCGCGGCGCTCGAGGGCGGCGCGACCAGCGTACGGCCGGCCGGCCTGCACCCCGATATCGCCGCGGACTACTACGGCGCGATCCTCTTCGATCCGGACGGCAACAAGCTGGAGATCGTCGCCGGGACCATGCACTGAAGGCTGCGGCGTCAGCCCGCGGCGTGCGGACGATCGCCGGGCAGGCGCTGAACGCTGCCGGCGATGGCGATGAACCGGCCGCCCTGCCAGAGCTCGGCGCGCACGTCGAGCCGCGGCGGCGGACGAAGCTTGCGCAGCGCTTCTTCGTCGGTTTTGCAGTAGAAGCTCTCATCGGGCTGCAGGCGCCCGTCGTCGTGGACCAGGTAGATGCGGTAGACGGCCATGGTCTGGCTCCTTCAGGCCCCATGACTGTCCTAGGCCCACAAGGCGACGGGGGTATGTCGGGGCGACGACCGCTCCGTCATGTCCCTGCCTTAGTTATGGCGGAGCTTGCCGATCGCTTGTGTGTTTCACGAACCTTGCGGCCATGTTTCGGCCGATCGGAAAGGCCGTCGCCATGATCCGAACCCTGATGCAGGCTTTCATGAGCCCCGTCGCCGGCCCGGTGGGCTTCGTGCTGGCGCTCTCGATGTGCGCCCTGTTGATCGTCACCACGCTCGTGGCGCAGCAGAACGAAGCGGTCCTGAAGGGCAGAATCGCGGTGCTGACGGCGGAAAATGCGAGGAACGGCATGGTGCTGCACGCCCGGCTGGCGGCCTGCGAGGGCGGGCCCGCGGACGTCGCCCGCACACGCCTGACCAACGCCAACGCCACCCCCGAGCAACGCGCCCAGCGCTTGACGGGACGTGAGCCGGTAGGCTTCGATGTCTGCGCGCGCATGGAAAGCGCTGACCGTGCGGTGCTCGAAAGCCTGAAATGATCTCGAAGACCCGGAAATCCATGACGGCCGCCGTGGCTTGCAGCCTAGCGTTGTCCGCCTGCGCGAGCCTGCACCCTAAGGTGACCACGCCGCACCTCGACGCGCCGGCGCCCGCTGCGCCCGCCAAGCCCCCCGCCGCGCCGCCGCCGCCGAAGGAAGTGATCGTCAAGGTGCCGGTGCCGGTGAAGGAGGCCTGCGTGCCGAAGGCTTTCCCGCGCGCGCCAAAGTACCCCGACAACGATGCGGCGCTGCGCGACGCCGGCGGCGCGGCCGACCGCTACCAGCTGATGGCCGCCGGACGGCTCTTACGCGACCGCCGGCTGACGGAGCTGGAAAAGCAGGTCGACGCCTGCCGCTAGGCGGTGGCGGGATCCATCGCCCGGCGCCACCGCAGCGCCGCGCCGAGGCCAAAGAAGCCGCCGATCATCATCGCCCAGGTGGCGGGCTCGGGCACCGTGCGGACGACGGTGAGCGAGGTCGGGATCAGCTTCGCCTGGTCCGTGCCGCCGAATGGGACTGAAGGGTTAGTCAGAGTGAAGTCCTGCCAGCGGAAGAGGCTTCCGGCGTCTTGCGTCAACGAAAACGGCGTATCGAGCGACAGAGGAATATTGGAGCCGCTCATCTTGATCGAGAGCGTGGAGTCGACCAGGTCATTGCGGCCACCCAGAAAAAGAACAGTCCCCGCCGCCGCGTCGTATTTGATGTCGGCTTCGAACGGAACACCACTGAATGGATCGCGCGCCAGGTCCTTCGTCACACCGTTGATCGTCAGCAATGCGCTGCTGAATGGGTATGGCGTCAGGCAGCAGATGCCGCCGACGGCTTCAATGCCTGTCGCTGTATCGTTGCTCAGTGGCGTGTTTGAATCGAATGCGAAGACCGCCGTGAATTGATCGCCTGTGAGACTGGTCCCGAACGGCGCAAATGCCGCGCCGCTGCTCTGACTCATCGTGCCGACAGTCCCGGTCACGGTCGCGATCATCACGTACGCATCCGCCGGAGCCGCGAACGCCAACACGCTCGCTGCACCCAACGCAGCGCAAACCCACCGACGCATGACTGATACTCCCACCGTACTGAAGCGTGATCGTTTCAGGCCGCAATGGTCGGTGTCAACAGGGCGCCCGCCTCAAGCGAAATTTTCGTCGCCTACCTCGCACCCCCGCCACCGCCGGCCGCGGCGGCCTTGGCCGAGGCCAGCGCCTCCTTCTCCTCGGTGCGGGCGCCGGCGAGGATGCCGGGGAGCGCATAGTTGCCCTCATGGCAGGCGTATTCGTAGAGCGGGCCCTTGGTGGCGTTCAGCGCCACCTCGCCGGTGTAGGGCGCGGTGTAGATGCCCGGGTCGTCGATGGTGAAGCTGTACTTGATCTGGTTGGGGCCGACGCGGGTGAAGCGCTCGACGATCTTCGAGCCCACAGAGGCGCCGCGGAAGTTCTGTTCAGGCCGCATGTTGGTGGTCTCGACGACCAGGGTGTCGCCGTCCCAGTGGCCGATCGAGTCTCCCATCCAGAGCTTCACATCGGCCGGCGGATGCGAGCCGGTGAGGCGGATGTGGCGCAGGTCGTGGACCATTTCGACCTCGATGGCGACCTCGTCCCGGGTCTGCACGATCTGGTAGTTGTTGTTGTAGAGCAGGGGCAGCATCGGCGGGCCGGCGCTGGAGCCGAAGCTCAGGATGCAGCGCTCGCCGAGCGAGCGGTTCTCGGGGTTGTCGAACGACCCGCGGCCGCCGCGCGCCGAGGCGAACCGGGCGCGCAGCTTGGCGGCGGCGTCGGGGGTCATGGCCGGCAGCCGGCCGTTGGCGGGCGAGACGAGGATCGAGTCCCGCTTGATCCCGCCCATGTCGATGATCCTGGTGCCCGGATCGACCCAGGCGGAGTTGTAGCCGCAGTCGACCCCGGTGAAGCCGCGGCCGCAGTTGGTCGGCAGGTCGGTGACCTTGGCGTTCGGGTCGGTGGGCTTATTGCCCTCGGCGACCAGCTGGGCGTTGCCGTTTTCGAGATCCTTGACCTCCTTGTCGGAGAGCGCCAGGCGGTCGCCGTATTTGGCCTCCCGCTCGAAGGGGGTGATGGTCGCGTTGGTCCAGTTCCCCTGCAGGTCGGGCTGGCCGAAGGCGTTGCGCGGCGCCTTGTAGGTCGAGGCGGCGCGGGCCGTGGTCTTGGCGATGGAGGCCTTCGCGGGGGCTTGCGCGAAGGCGGCGGGGGCGAGCGCCAATGCGCCCAGGGCTGCGATGGCGGAAATGTCTCTGAGTTTCATCTCGGCGTCTCCCAATTCGCCTGTCTTCTGATTGAGTCCAGGATACCGGATTTCCCAACCCAACCCAACGCGACGGCGCCCCGCGCCCCGAAGGCTCCGGCGACGCTTGAACCGCGGGCGCGCCTGTGCGACGGCGAGGCCATGACCGATACGCCTCCCGACCGCCCGCTTCCCGACAGGCTGGCCACCGACCCCGACAGCCCGTTCTATGACGCCGAGATCCTGGCGCGGAACATCGGCGTGCGCTTCAAGGGCGAGGACAAGACCAACGTCGACGAATATTGCGTCTCCGAGGGCTGGGTGAAGCTGGCGGTGGGCAACGGCAAGGACCGCCGCGGCAAGCAGCTGACCATCAAGCTCAATGGTCCCGTGGAGCCCTACTTCCGCGACCAGGGCTAAAGGCGGATGGGCGACGCGCCCGAACCCGTCTGGCGGGTCGGCGAGAGCGTGCCCTGGTCGGTGGCCTGGAGCGGCGAGCAGGACTTCCAGCTCCGCAAGTCGGTGCTGTTCCCCGGCATGATCGAATTGACCCAGGCCGAACGGCCCGGCGTCGGAATCCCGCTGTTCGCCGCGGTGCATGTAGACCGGGCGCGGCGCGGCCTGGCCGAGCACCTGTGCCACGTCTGCGGTCAGCCGACGCCGCCGCGCGACCGCTGGATCTTCCCGGTGGCCTCGGGCGGCATGGTGACGATGGCCGATGGGAGCGAGCGGTACGGCGGCAATGTGCCCCCGGTGCACGAGGCGTGCGCGCGGCGGGCGCAGCGGCAATGTCCGCACCTGAAGGCCGCGATGGCCCGGCCCGTGGCCTGCCCCGCCGAGGAGGGCCGGCTGATATGGCGTACCGACGTGGTCCCCGGCATGGAGGCGCTGGCGCGCTCGTTCCCGGTGGGGCTGGAGGTGGTGATGAGCTGCTACCGGCTCTACGGCGAGGCGTTTTCGCGCAAGGTCGCGCGATTGCGGCGCGAGGAAGCCGGCCGCCGGCGCGCGCCTTAGGACCTTGGGCGAAAATGCGGCTCTTAATCTTTAAGTGAGGGGCGCCGTGCGTAGCTGCGTCTATCGGACATGGCGAAAGCCGCGTCGTCCGGTGAAATAAGGCGATCCTGCGGCAGGAGAGCGTAATGTTTGATCTCAGTGTTGTGGCGTTCGACGGCCGGTGGATCCTCGTCGACGAACGCGAGGGCGAGCTGGGCGACTTCGCAACCCGCGATGAGGCGCTGAAGGCCGCGGGCGATTTCGCGGTGCTCGACCGCGAACCCCGCCACGTCCTGATCCAGGACGACGTCGGCGAATGGGACGAGACGGTCGTAGAACCCCCTCAAATGCACTAGGCGGGACACTTATGGCCGCGCTTCGTTGCGGCCCGCCCCCGAGCTGAAACCGACCGGCCCGACCCAGGCCACGATCCTGCGGGAGGAAGGCTTGAGCCGCACCCGGCCAGCGCTTCCCGCGGGAGGACCCCTTGCCCAATTTCATCTGGCCGAACCTGCGACGGCGCGACGTCGGCGCCGCGGGCGCGCTGGGACGCGCCATCCATTGGCTGGGCGTCGTCGTGGCGGGGCTCTGCGCCTTGCTGGCGGCGGAGTTCGCCGTCGAGGGCTGGGCGACCCACCTGAGCATCCGCCTGCTGGCGACCGCCATCGTGCTCACCTTCGGGACCCGCGGCCTGCGCTACGTGCTGGCGCGGGAGTAGCTTGCCAAGCCGCGGCGCGCGGCGTTTGCTCCGGCGATGAGCGACAGCGTCCCGACCCCACCCGATGGCTGGAAGCACACCGGCGTGCGCGTGGCGACCGGCGACCAGCTCGGCGTGGTTACGGCCACGACGCCGGGGATGGACCGCGCCGTGGCCATCGACCGGGCCCGGATGGGCGCCCAGAAGCTCTGGGCCGGCACCGTGCATATCCACGCCAACGCCAAGACCGGCGCGCACCACCACGGGCCGCTGGAAAGCGTGATCTATGTAGTTAGCGGGCGCGCGCGGATGCGCTGGGGCGAGAAGCTGGAGTTCACCGCCGAGGCCGGGCCGGGCGACTTCATCTATGTGCCGCCCTTCGTGCCGCACCAGGAGATCAACGCATCGTCCGAGGAGACCCTGTCGTGCGTCCTGGTGCGCAGCGACAGCGACGCGGTGGTGGTGAACCTAGAGATCGAGCCGGTGGAGAAGCCGGAGGGCGTCGCCTGGATCGATCCGATCCATAAGAGCTGATTTTTCGCAACGCGCTGTCGGCTGGGTCTGGCGCAGAGCGTCCTTGGGGAAACCTCAAGGGAGACGACCCATGCGATTTCTGACGATCTATCGGCCCGAGAGCGGCGTCGAGGGCGGCATGCCCAGCCCCGAGCACATGGCCGCGATGGGCCGGCTGATCGAGGAATGGACGGCCAAGGGCGTCCTGATCTCGACCGAGCCGCTGACCCCGCGCGACCAGGGCGCACGCCTGCGGCTGGCGGACGGCGCGTTCACGGTCACCGAGGAGACGGTGCGGGCGGGCGGCTTCGCCTTCCTGAACGCCGGCTCGAAGGAAGAGGCCATCGAGCACTGCAAGACCTTCCTGAAGGTCGCCGGCGACGGGACCTGCGAAATCCGCCAGATCCTGGAGTTCGCGCCGCAGCCGGCCTAGGCCTCGGCGATCATCGCGATCGAGACCTTCAGGCCGGGGATGCGGACCGGCAGCTTCGCGCCCTGACGGGCCGGCGGGTCGGTGGGAAACCACCGCAGCCACTCCTCGTTGAGGCCCGGAAAGTCGGCCTCGTCGGCCACCACCACCGTCGCGCTGACCGCCTTGTCGAGGCTGGAGCCGGCGGCCTCGAGGATGGCGGAGATGTTGCGCAGGCACTGGGCGACCTGCTCCTGGATCGTGCCCTCGACGATCTTGCCGGTGACGGGGTCGGCGGGGGCGGTCCCGGAGACGAAGACCAGGCCCGCGGCCTTCACCGCCTGGCTGTAGGTGGCCGGCGGGGCGGCGGCGTTGGGCGTGAAGACGATGTCGCGGGGCATGGCGGCGCCTCCGTGCGGCCTAGGGCTGGCCGAGGTAGTGGTCGAACCAGCCGAGGATGCGCTTCTTCAGGTCGGCCTTGTGCTCGGCCTCGCGGATGCCGTGGCCCTCGCCGGCGTAGATCACCAGGCTGTTGGGCACGCCCATGGCGTCGAGGCCGTGGTGGAACTCCAGGCTCTGGGCCGGCGGGCATTCGACGTCTCGCTCGCCGACATAGATGAAGGTCGGGGTCTTGGCCGCCTTGATGTAGCGGATCGGCGAGAGGCGGTCGTAGACGCTCGGGTCGTCGTAGACGGTCGAGCCGAAGAACGGGACCATCCACTGGTCGATGCCGTTCTGGCCGTAGTAGCTGACCCAGTTGGCGATGCCGGCCCCGGCCACCGCGGCCTTGAACCGCTGGGAGTGGGTGACGGTCCACATGGTCATGAAGCCGCCGTAGGAGTGGCCGTAGACGCCCAGGCGCTTGTCGTCGACGGGGGCGACCTTCTCCACCGCATCGACGCCGGCCAGGATGTCGCCCAGGTCGCCGCCGCCGAAGTCCTTGACGTTGGCCTTGGTGAAGGCCTCGCCCTGGCCGAAGGAGCCGCGCGGATTGGGCAGGAAGAGATAGAAGCCGTGGGCCACGAAGTCGTAGCCCGTGCCCTTCCAGGCGTAGGTGGGCTGGGTCGCCGAACTCGGGCCGCCGTGGACCTCGACAATCATCGGATAGGTCTTGCCGGGCTCGGTGATGAGCGGGGCGAGCAGCCAGCCCTGCACGTCGAAGCCGTCGTGCTTCCAGGTGATCGACCGGGCGGTGACCTGCGGGGTCAGGGCGTCGTTCTCGTGGGTGATCTGGCGCGGCTTTTCGATCGGCCCGGCGCCGATGTGCGGCGCGGTGGTGAAGTCCTCGGCGACGCCGGCCAGGAGCTTGCCGTCCTTGCTGATCGAGACGCGGCCGTCGCCGGCCTGGAAGGTGACCGGGCCTGAGAGCAGGGTCCTGGTCGCGCCGGTCGCCGGGTCGACGGTCAGGACGGCGTTGTTGTCGCCGACGATGGCGGTGGCGAAGAGCGCCTTCTCCCGCCAGATCAGCGAGGAGAGGCTGCCCTTGTAGCTGGGGGTCTTGTCGACGGCGGTTCCGCCCGCGAAGGGCACGGTCCAGAGGTCGCCGCCCACTGGGCCGAAGTCGGAGTGCAGGCCGCCGATGAAGGCCACGGTCCTGCCGTCCGGCGAGACGCGGGGAAACTTGATCTGCACGGGCGGGGCGGCGATCTCGCGGAAGCCGCCGTCGAGGCCGACCGCGGCGAGCCTGGCCACCCACCAGTTGTTGTCGCCGTCGCCCTTGGCCTCGGTGACCACGAAGCCCTTGCCGTCGGGGGTCCAGTCGTACTCGTAGACGAAGGTGTCGGCCGGCGAGAGGAACTTCAGCGCGCCGCCCTTCTCGCCAGCACCGGCGGCGGGCAGGATCGCGACACGCTGTTCGTCGGTGGCGCCGCCGATCTCGCCGACGATGGGCGCGCCGGCCTGGGTGGCGCCGGTCATCTTTCGAGGCCGGTCGGTGGCGAGGACAGCCAGGGTCGCGCCGTCCGGCGACCAGCGTGGGGTCTCCAGCAGGCCTGCGAAGGCCAGCGCCACCTCGGCCTTGCCGGCGCGGACCACCTGCAGGGTGGCGCTCCTGGCCTTGCGGTCGCTGGAGACGAAGGCCAGCGCCTGGCCGTCCGGCGACCAGGCGGCGCCCGAATAGAAGCAGATCGGGCAGGGGTCGTAGGTGGCCAGCACCTTGCCGTCGGCGCGGTTGCGGACGACCACGACCGGATGCGGCTCGGCCTCGGACTGGGCGAGCTCGTCGGCCTCGACGGCGGCGATCAGGTCGCCCTTCGGCGAGATCACCACGTCGTGGTAGCCGTGGACCAGCGCAGGCGGCGACGGCGCCCCTGCCAGCGCCAACGCCATGATCAAGGCCGACATGTCCGCATACCCTCAAAGCCACCGTCGGATTTGGCTATGGGATTAACCGTAGCGCTTCAAGCCCGGCCGTTTCGTCGGCTCGGCAAACGCCGTCATCGCGGACCTTGTTGACGATAGTTTTTCGGTTCACACAATCAGCGGTGGCGAGGATCCGACGGTCGGTCTTTAGTCCGACAGATCGTCGCGAGTCCGACAGGTCGTCACGTTCGAATAACCGGGGACATAGGTTCAACCACGAGACTCAGGAGCGGATCACGCATGCGTACGCATACCATTGCGATAGCCACGGCAGTGTTCGCGGTCACGGGCGGCGCGGCCACCCACGCGCAGGACAAATACGCGCTGAAATCTCCAAGCGGAATCGCGTTCGCCGACTTCAAGGGATACGAGGACTGGTCGGTGGTCTCGTCCGCGCGGACCGACGAAGTGCTCAAGGTGATCGTCGCCAACCCGGCCATGATCGCGGCCTACAAGGCCGGCGCCCCGGGAAACGGCAAGCCTTTCCCGGAAGGCGCCAAGATCGCCAAGCTGCAGTGGAAGCCGAAGAAGAGCACGGAAGCGCCGTTCGTCGTGGACGTGCCGGACGTCTTCGCCCAGGCCTTCCTCATGGAAAAGGACAGCAAGCGGTTTCCGAAGACCGGCGGCTGGGGCTACGCGGTGTTCAACTACGACGCCAAGTCCGACAAGTTCACGCCCGATGCGGGAAGCCTCGCGGACTGCGGACACACCTGCCACGTCGCCGTGAAAGCCAAGGACTACATCTTCCACCCGTATCAGAAACGCTGAACCGGGCCGGAGACTCCCCGCCGTTCGAGCCTAGGCCGCGTCGACCAGGACCACTTCGGAGTCCTCGAGCGCGGTGACGCGCAGGCCGGTCTCGCCAGTGATCGCCGCGCCGTCGCGGGCGTCGAGCCGGACGCCATTGACCTCCAGCGCGCCCGTGGCGGCCACCAGATAGGCGTGGCGGCCGGGGTCGAGGGCGTATTCGGTGGTCTCGCCGGCCTTGATGGTGGCGCCGGCCACGCGGGCAGGCGTGCGGATCGGCAGGGCCTCGTCGTCGCCGGGCAGGCCGGAGGCGAGCGTCACGAACTTGCCGGCGCGGTCGCCCTTGGGGAAGGGCTTGGCGCCCCAGGCGGGCGGGCCGCCGGCGCGGTCGGGCTCGATCCAGATCTGGAAGATGCGGGTGGTGTCGCTCTCGAGATTGTATTCGGCATGGCGGATGCCGGAGCCGGCGCTCATCACCTGGACGTCGCCGGCTTCGGTGCGGCCTTCGTTGCCGAGGCTGTCCTTGTGGGTGATCGCGCCCTCGCGGACATAGGTGATGATCTCCATGTCGGCGTGGGGGTGCGGCGGGAAGCCGGAGTTGGCGGCGATCTCGTCGTCGTTCCAGACGCGAAGCGCGCCCCAGCCCATGCGCTTGGGGTCATAGTAGTTGGCGAAGGAGAAGTGGTGCTTGGCCTTCAGCCAGCCGTGGTCGGCGCCGCCGAGGCCCGCGAAGGGGCGTTTCTCGATCATGATGGTCCTCCTGGCGCCGCGGGCCTCAGGTGAGGGGGCGCCGTTTCGAGGGTCAAGATAAGCTTCCAGATCGCGTGGGAAAGCGGTCAATTGGCATAAGATTGTTTCCGGATCGGGAAGAAAGATAGCCACGGTTCAAATCCTGAGGACTTGGGGAGCGGGTGCAATGCGCTGGGCGAAGTTGATCGCGGCTGTCGCCGCGGTGGGGTTGATGGGCGCGGCCAAAGCGCAGGTGGAGTGGCGACCGCTCGATCCGCAGGAGACCCTGGTGATCGAGACGTCGAAGGGGCGGATCGTGGTGGAGATGGCCCCGCTCCTCGCGCCCAAGGCGGTGGAGCGGGTGAAGCGGCTGGCCCATGAGGGCGTCTACGACGGCCTGCTGTTCCACCGGGTGATCGAGGGCTTCGTCGACCAGACCGGCAATCCGAACAACCACGACGGCGGAACCTCGGCCTATCCGGACCTGCCGGCGGAGTTCAGCGCGCGGCTGCCGCAGGGCGCGGCGCAGATCGTGCTGAAGCGCAGCGACGCGGTGGAAGGGTTCCTGGGCGCGACGCCGATCGCCGGGGTCTCGGAGGCCGAGCAGGCGCTGGGCGGCGACCACCGCCCCCGGGTCTGGGGCGCCTATTGCGAGGGCGTGGCCGGGATGGGCCGCCAGGCGGGAATCGACACCGCCAACAGCGAGATCTTCTTCATGCGCGCGCCGGCCCGGCGGCTGGATCACGACTACGCGGTCTGGGGCCGGGTGGTGCAGGGCCTGGACGTGGTGCGCGCGATCAAGGTGGGCGAGCCGCCGGCCGATCCCGACCGCATGATCCGCGTCCGGCTGGCCGTCGACCTGCCGCCGGCCGAGCGGCCGAAGCTGGAAATTGAGGACCCGCGAAGCCCGGCGTTCCGGGCCAAGACCGTGCGGCTCATGGCCAAGCTTGGGCATGAGTTCAGCATCTGCGACGTGCCTATCGCCGTTCGACAACCTTGACGTGCGACAACAGGGCGCAGGGGCCAAGGACCGCCTGCTCTTGGTGCATTAACGTTGACGTCCTACCGCTGCGATTCAGGCGGATGGGATACGATGAAGTTCGAAGTGGTTGAAACGGGCGGCGAATGGATCGTGCGCCGCGACGGTGTCGAAGTGGCGCGCTACGGCGAGCAGCTCGAGGCGCTGGGCGACGTCGCCGATCGGCTGCGCGACGACCATGCCGCCGACTCCAGCTATTCGCTGGCCATGCGCTACCAGGCCCGCGGCTGAGGCCACGCCTTCACCTGTTGGCAGCCTCCAAGTGTGGCTGCCGGTATCTTTCGGGCGCCTGACATATGGGATTTTTTACTCGCGAGTCCCTGAAATCTGCTTTGGCGCGCGCCAGCCTCGGTGCATGCTTAAGCTGATGGTCTACTTCTGCTACATCCATCGCGAATCTGGGGGCGCGCCCTATTTCGAGGTGCTTGCGGAAACCTCGCAAAGCGGCGCCATGGCGCGCGCGCAGCAGATGCTTTCGCAACATGACGGCGCCGTCCGGGCCGAGGTCTGGGAAGGCGAGCGGCTGGTGTTCAGCCTGCCGCGGGCGCTGGCCGGCGGCGCGGCTGAAAGCCGTCCGCCGCCCGACGAAACCGCCACAAGCTAGACGCGAGCGCCCCTCAGACGCGCATCTCGAAATAGGCGATGTCGGAGCCCGCCGAGTGGCCCAGCAGCGTAAGGCGGAAGGCGGCGCCGTTCTCGAGTTTCAGCTCGGCTTCGCCGGCGCGGAAGACCTCGGCGGCCACCTCCGGCGTGGCGGTGATCGAGCCGCGCAGGCGCAGGGGTCCCAGCCGCAACGTCGCGGGGTCCCCCTGGATCTCATAGTCCACCGGCCCGGTGAATCCGCGACAATGGAGCTCTCCGGCGCCGAGATGTGCCGGAAGCTGTTTACGCAGACGAGCCATCGAATCTCCTTGAGCGACGTCTTCACATAACGCGTAAGGCCAAGGTTCGATCCCTCGGCGTGGCCGAGACGCCCCGGACCGATTGACGCCGGGGCGCCCTTGCCCCCGCCCGTCGAAGGGCGCCTGATCGCCAAAAGAAGGCCAGGAGAAGCGGGTTTGAGCGAGCCAACCGCCGGCAGGGTTCCGGAGCAGATGGGCCTCGGCCGCTCGGTCGCCTTCTCGATCGCCGGCGTGCCGGTGACCGCGGTCGACATAGCGCTGCTGATCTACCTGCCGCCGCACCTGAGCGGCCACCTGGGCGTGCCGCTGACGGTGGTCGGGATCTGCTGGGCGGTCGTGCGGCTGCTGGACATCATCGTCGACCCCTTGCTGGGCGTCGCCATCGACGCCACCCGCAGCCGCTTCGGCCGCTACCGGCTGTGGATGGTGCTGGGCGCGCCGATCCTGATGGCCGCCACCTGGATGCTGTTCTTCGCCAAGCCCGGGATCGGCGCGGCCTATCTGATCGGCTGGCTCCTGGCGCTCTATCTGGGGCGTTCGATCCTGCACATGGCGCACCCGGCCTGGGCCTCGACGCTCGCCAGGACCTACAACGAGCGCGCGCGACTGTTCGGGGTGCTGGCGGCGGTGACCGTGGCGACGTCGCTGGTCGTGCTGAGCCTGCCGGTGATCAACGCCGCGCTCAGCGGCGGCGACGCCCGCAACATCGTGCTGATGGGCTGGTTCGTTCTGTTGTCCGCGCCGCTCACCATCGGCCTGGCGGTCTGGCGGACGGGCGAGCGCCTCAATCCGAACCTGGCCAGCGAACGGGCGGGGCTCTCGGACTACCTGCAGCTCTTGATCAAGCCCGACCTGATGCGGCTCTACCTGGCGGCGACGGCCCTGACGCTGGGGCCGGGTTGGATGAGCTCGCTCTATCTGTTCTTCATGGAGGGCTACAACGGGCTCAACGCCTCCCAGGCCTCGATCCTGCTGCTGGTCTATACGGTGGCGGGCCTGGCCGGCGCGCCCCTGATGGCCGGGCTCGCCACCCGGATCGGCAAGCACGGCGCCCTGATGGCGGCCACCACCGGCTATTCGCTCGGGCTCTGCACCGTGCTCTTCACGCCCTACGGGTCGCTGCTCGGCGCCATGCCCACGATGATCTGGTGCGGCTTCATGGGGGTTGGGTTCGAGCTGATCATTCGGGCCATGCTGGCCGACGTCGCCGACCAGGTGCGCCTGGAACAGGGACGCGAGCGGCTGTCGCTGATTTTCGCGCTCAACACGCTGACCACCAAGATCGCCACGGCCGCGGCTGTGGCCATCACCTTTCCGCTGCTGCAGTACATCGGCTATTCGCCGAAGGCCGGGACGCACAATTCGGCGGCGGCGATCCAGGGCCTGGGGCTGACCTTCGCCTTGGGGCCGATCGTCTTCGTGATGCTGGGCGGGGCCTGCCTGATCGGCTGGAAGCTCAACGCCGCGCGCCATTCGGCCATCCGCGCGGAGCTGGACCTGCGGGATGCGGCGGCCGCGGCGGACGCCGGCCTGGGGTCGCCCGCGGAGAGCTAGCGCTTCTTGCCGAGCTCGGCGGCGATGTCCTTGGTGAGCCGGCCGACCTTGCGGTGCGCGGCGGTGAGCTGGTCCTTGGTCACACCCCAGCGCTTCATCCAGTATTCCACGGCCTTGCGCTCGGAGAGGTCCAGGCGTTCGCGGTCGATGAAGCCGCGCTTGTCTTTCAGGCCGGCCATGGGGTGATCCTCCGCAGGCCCTAAGCGTAGGGAGGTTCCTTGCGCCTGGGAAGCCGGGCGGCCAAGGTTGCGCCGGCTTGGCCCGGAGAGACTGGATGCTGCGATCGTTGAGCGTGCGGGTGCTGATCGCGCTGGTGGCGGGCCTGGCGCTGGGGGCCGCCGCGGCGGCCTACGGCGGGGTCGAGGTCAAGCGGGTCATCGAGGTCGTGGAGTCGGTGGGCGGCCTGTGGCTCAACAGCCTGCGGATGACCGTCGTGCCGCTGATCTTCGCGGTGCTGGTGACCGGCATCGCCGGGGTGGCGGATGCGGCGGCGACCGGCCGTCTGGCGGTCCGGACCCTGGTGCTGATCGTGGTCATCCTGACCTTCAGCGCCTGCTTCAGCGTCGGGTTCGCCGAGCTGTTCTACGCCATCTGGCCGGTCGGCGGGACGGGCGGGGCGGCGCTGAAGGCCGGGGCCAGCGCCTCGCCGGACCTGGCCAAGGCCGCGCCCAACCTCATCGACTTCGTCAAGGGCCTCGCGCCGCAGAACGCCATCAAGGCCGCGTCCGAGGACGCGATCCTGCCGCTGGTGGTGTTCGCGAGCTTCTTCGGCTTCGCGGTGACCCGCCTGCCGGACGCGCGGCGGCGCTCGATCACCGAGTTCTTCGACAGCGTCGGCGAGGCGATGGTGACCATCGTGCGCTGGGTGCTGTGGGCCGCGCCGATCGGGGTGTTCGCGCTGGGGCTCGGCGTGGGCCTGCGCGCCGGCGTCGGGGCGGCCGGCGAGATCGGCCACTACATGGCGGCCATCTCGCTCACCAACATCGGCCTGACGCTGCTGGCCTATGTCCTGGCGCTGGCGGTCGGGCGCGTGCCGTTCGGCCGCTGGGCGCGCGCCGTCGCGCCGGTGCAGGTGGCGGCCTTCGCCACCCAGTCGTCGCTGGCCTGCCTGCCGGCGATGATCGAACGCTCGCGCGACGATCTCGGCATCGCCGACCGGGTGACCGGGCTCGTCCTGCCGCTCTCGGTGGCGCTCTTCCGGATGACCGGACCGGCCGCCAACCTGGGCGTCGCCCTCTTCCTGCTGCAGGTCTACGGCGTCCATCCGAGCGTCGGTCAGTACGTCGGCGCGGTCTTTGTCTCGGTGGCCACCAGCCTGGCCTCGGTCAGCCTGCCCGGCCAGGTGTCATTCTTCGCCAGCATCGCGCCGATCTGCCTGACGCTCGGCCTGCCCATCGACCTTTTGCCCATCCTGATCGCCGTGGAGGTGATCCCGGACATCTTCCGGACCATCGGCAACGTCACCGGCGACATGGCGATCACCGCGGTGCTCGGGCGGGGCGAGACCTCCGCGCCGGACCCCGCAGAGCTGGCCAAGGCTTGATCGCCGGGTCCTCGGGCCCTACCCAGCTTCGCCATGGCCAACGAACCTTTCTTCACCGTCGAGGGGACGCATTACGTCCCGACGCCCGCCAGCCGCGGGCCGTGGAATCCGAACTCCCTGCACGGGCGGGTCATCGCGGGCCTGCTGGGCGCAGAGATCGAGCGGCTGCACGGCAGTCCGGAGTTCATGCCCGCGCGGCTGACGGTCGACATGTACCGTCTGCCGGACCTGTCGCCGGTGGAGGTGGTCACCCGCATCGTCCGCGAGGGCAACCGCATCAGGGTGATCGACGCGGAGTTCATCTCCGGCGGGGTCAGCGCGGGCCGCGCGACCTGCCAGCTGCTGCGGCGGACCGAGAACCCGCCGGGCAACGTCTGGAAGCCGCCGTCCTGGACGGTCCCCGCGCCCGCCGACATCGCCCCGCCCACCGACGGGCGTTCGGGCATGGGCGGCATGTGGGCGACACGCCGGATCGAGGGCGACTTCGGAACGGTCGGCCAGAAGAAGATTTGGATGAGCGAGGTGCGCGAGCTGGTGGCCGGGCGCGCGCTGACGCCGTTCGTGCGGGTGGCGGTCTCGGCGGATTTCGCCAGCCCCTTCGCCAACGCCGGCGATGCGGGGCTGGAGTTCATCAACTCCGACGTCACGGTCTATCTGCACCGTGAGCCGCGCACCGAATGGATCGGCTACGAGGTGGTCAACCACGGGGCCACCGACGGGGTGGGGATCGGCGAATGCTTCCTCTACGACGAGGACGGCCCGATCGGCTCTGCGGCCTGCGCGGCGCTGGCGCAGCGGCGCATGGGCCGCTGAAGCGCGACGCCTAGGCTTTGGGGCTGTTGAGGGGAGGGGGCCGCCCCGAAGTTACGCACGAAGCGGCCCCGTCTCTGTCCTGGGTGTGGTTGGGTCCACAGGACAACCTCTACTTGCTGCATGTGTCGACGAGTCGACAGGTGGCGGCCTGACGCGCGGCGTCCGGTCGCAGGCCCTCAGACCGGCCGCTGCGCCATTGCGGCAGGCGGTCCAGCGCATCGACGGCCTCTGCTGGGAGCTTGGCCGTGTAAACGACGTGCGGCATGGTGACGGCAAGGGCCGCGCGGACGGCTCGCGCGGGAGGATGTGCGATGCGTTTGATGAGGCTGTTGGGCGGCGTGCTGGCCGCGGTTGCGCTCGCCGGGTCGCCGGCGCTGGCCAATCCGAAGAACGCGCTCGACGCCTATGTCGCCAAGCCCGATCCGGCCTTCGCCTGGAAGGTCGTGGGGCAGGTCTCGGGCCCCGGCTACCACGGCGCGGTGCTGGAGCTGACCTCGCAGAGCTGGCTGACCGCCAAGGAGGTCGACAAGCCGCTCTGGAAGCACTGGCTGACGGTGATCGTCCCAGAGAAGGTCAGCTACAACAAGGCGTTCCTGTTCATCACCGGCGGCAAGAACGACGACCCGGCGCCCACCAAGGCTACCGAGCGCTTCGCCAAGATGGCGGTGGAGACCCACTCGGTGGTCACCGAGCTCGACGACGTGCCGAACCAGCCGCTGCGCTTCGCCGAGGATCCCAAGCCGCGGGTCGAGGACGAGATCATCGCCTACCAGCAGGCGAAGTTCGCCAAAGACCGCAATCCGCTCGACCTGGTGCGCCTGCCGATGGTCAAGAGCGGGACCCAGGCCATGACCGCGGTCCAGCAGTACCTGGCGAGCGAGGCGGGCGGGAAGCTGAAGATCGACGGCTTCGTGGTCTCCGGCGGCTCCAAGCGCGCCTGGGTGACCTGGCTGGTCGGCGCCATTGACAAGCGGGTGGTGGCGATCATCCCGATCGTCATCAACGTGCTCGACGTCGACGCCACGGCCAAGCACCACTGGGAGGCGATGGGCTATTTCTCGCCGGCCCTGAAGGACTACGTCGAGAACCACCTGATTCCCGACATGATCGGCAAGCCGGGCCTCACCGAGGTCAACCGGATCGAGGACCCGCTGAACTATCGCGACCGACCGGCGATGAAGATGCCGAAGTATGTGATCAACGCCGTGGGCGACGAGTACTTCCCGCCGGACAACACCAAGTTCTCCTACCACCTGCTGCCGGAGGTGAAGCGGCTGCGGATGATCCCCAATTCCAAGCACTCGACGGCCGGGACCGACATCAACGAGAGCATGACATCCTTCTACGACGCGGTGCTGAACCACCGGACCCTGCCCAGCTATTCGTGGACCGTGCGCAAGGACGGGGCGATCGTAGTGCGCTCTAAGGAGAAGCCGTCGGAGGTGCTGCTCTGGCAGGGCACCGATCCGAAGGCGCGCGACTTCCGCGTCGACACGATCGGCAAGGCCTTCACCTCGACGCCGCTGACGCGCGGCAAGGACGGAACCTGGGTCGGCAAGGTGGCGAAGCCGCCGGCCGGCTGGACCGCCTATTTCGTCGAGCTGACCTACCCGAGCGGCAGCCAATATCCCTACAAGTTCACCACCGAGGTCTCGGTGATCCCCGACACCCTGCCCTACAGATGGAAAGACGCGCGCCCGATCATCGCGCCGGACAGGAAGTAGGGGTGGGAAGGGTCCGCGGGGAGGCTGGGTGAAGGCCCCCCCGCGCCGCCCTCAGGCAGCCAGCCGTTCGCCTTGGTGGGTGGCGATATTAGCGAACCGCGGGAACTCTTTTTGCGGACCGGCGCCCGAAACGGGCGGCCAGAAGGCCGCCGCGTCCTCGGCCCAGAGCCGGGGGCTGTCGTCCGCATTGAAGATGAAGGTAAGGGCCGATGCCCCTGCCGCCGGAGCGGCTTCAGCAACTGTGACCCAGTTGGCTACGAACTCGCGTAGCTTACTACGGAAGCCAATCATAGCTTGTGATCCCAACATCACCGCCGCGATCCCAACATCGCGATTAACTATTCCTTAGCCTTAATACGCCTGAGAGGCGAGTCGAATTTCTCCTGAAAGGCGAGTCGATTCCCCGGCGTATCTTTCCGGACACAGGATCGGAGGGGTTGCAGGCGGTATTCCTCGCGTCCCGCGGAAGGCCGTTTCGCCCGCCGCGCGGCTGCTCTAGGAGGAGGTCATGGCCCTCCCCATCGCCCGCCCGGAAGTCCTCAGCCTGCGCACCTCGCAGATCCGCGAGGTGGCCAATGTGGGCATGGCCCGCAAGGACATCCTGAAGTTCTGGGTGGGCGAGAGCGACCAGCCGACGCCAGCCTTCATCCGCGAGGCCACGGCCAAGGCGCTGATGGCCGGCGAGACCTTCTACACCCACAATCTGGGGCGCGAGGACCTGCGCGAGGCGCTGGGCGGCTATCTGGCGCGCCTGCACGGCCAGCCGATCGCCTTCGAGCGGCTGGGGATCACCAGCGCCGGCGTCAACGCCCTGATGCTGGTCGCCCAGGCGGTGGTTTCGCCCGGCGACAAGGTGGCGGTCACCACGCCCGCCTGGCCCAACATCGTGGAGATCCCGCGCATCCTGTCGGCGAAACTGCAGACGGTGGCGCTCGATCCTGCGCAGGGGCGCTGGCGGCTCGACCTCGACAAGCTGATGGCGGCGCTCACGCCGGACACCCGGGCGCTGTTCCTGAACTCGCCGAACAACCCCACCGGCTGGACCCTGCCGGCAGAGGACCGAGCGGCGATCCTGGAGCGGTGCCGCAAATACGGCATCTGGCTGATCACCGACGACCCCTATGAGCGGCTGATCTTCGGGCCGGGCAACTCGGCGCCGTCCTTTCTGCCGCTGGCCGGGGACGACGAGCGGGTGATCTCCACCAATACCTTCTCCAAGGCCTGGCGGATGACCGGCTGGCGGATGGGCTGGATGGTGCTGC
>NZ_JBEPUO010000042.1:0-19708 GCF_041691455.1 Phenylobacterium sp.
AGGATCTTGGCGACGACGCCGGCGCCGACGGTGCGGCCGCCTTCGCGGATGGCGAAGCGGAGCTTTTCTTCCATGGCGATGGGGGTGATCAGTTCGACGTCAAGCTCGGCGTTGTCGCCGGGCATGATCATCTCGACGCCTTCCTTCAGCTTGATGATCCCGGTGACGTCCGTGGTGCGGAAATAGAACTGCGGCCGGTAGTTGGTGAAGAACGGCGTGTGACGGCCGCCCTCTTCCTTGGTCAGGATATAGGCCTCGGCCACGAACTTGGTATGCGGAGTGATGGTGCCGGGCTTGCAGAGAACCTGGCCGCGCTCGACCTCTTCGCGCTTGGTGCCGCGCAGCAGCACCCCGACGTTGTCGCCGGCCTGGCCTTGGTCCAGGAGCTTGCGGAACATCTCGACGCCGGTGCAGACGGTCTTCTGGGTCGGGCGGATGCCGACGATCTCGACCTCCTCGCCGACCTTGACGATGCCGCGGTCGATGCGGCCGGTGACCACCGTGCCGCGACCCGAGATCGAGAAGACGTCTTCCACCGCCATCATGAACGGCTGGTCGATCGGACGGTCCGGCTGCGGGATATAGGCGTCGACCTGGGTCATCAGCTCGGTGATCGAGTCCGCGCCCATCGGCGCGTCGCGGTCTTCCACCGCCGCCAGGGCCGAGCCCTTGACGATCGGAATGTCGTCGCCGGGGAACTCGTAGGATGAGAGCAGCTCGCGCACCTCCATCTCGACCAGTTCCAGCAGTTCCGGGTCGTCGACCTGGTCGACCTTGTTCAGATAGACCACCAGCGCCGGCACGCCGACCTGGCGGGCCAAGAGGATGTGCTCGCGGGTCTGCGGCATCGGGCCGTCGGCGGCGCTCACCACCAGGATCGCGCCGTCCATCTGCGCCGCGCCGGTGATCATGTTCTTCACATAGTCGGCGTGGCCCGGGCAGTCGACGTGGGCGTAGTGACGGTTCTTCGTCTCATACTCCACGTGCGCCGTATTGATGGTGATCCCGCGCGCCTTCTCTTCCGGCGCCGCGTCGATGTCGGCGTAGCTCTTCGCCGTCGCCCCACCGGTCTTGGCCAGCACCATGGTGATCGCGGCCGTCAACGTCGTCTTGCCATGGTCGACGTGACCAATCGTGCCGATGTTGCAGTGCGGCTTGTTGCGTTGGAATTTTTCCTTGGCCATGGTCTTTCCTTAAACGGCGTCTTTCGTAGGGGCTTCTACAGGGATGGAGCGGGTAGCGGGAATCGAACCCGCATCCTCAGCTTGGAAGGCTGCTGCACTACCATTGTGCTATACCCGCCAACAACGGCGGGCGGCCGGTTGATCTCCTTCGCTCAGCTTTCGGGTCGCCTGGCTCGCTCGCGCGTGGTGGGGGAAGCAGGACTCGAACCTGCGAAGGCGTACGCCAGCGGATTTACAGTCCGCCCCCTTTGCCGCTCGGGACATTCCCCCGCGCGCGCCTTTGAGAAGCTCAGGCCCGAAAACGGAGCGCGTCTTATAGTGTCGTCTTCCCCCGAACGCAACGACCGCAAACTGAGGCGTGGGCGTGGTTTTTCCCCCGCGCTGAACGGCCCTCGCGGGCCCGCGAGGGCGCGGGCGGACAAGGACGGCGCGGTGTGGATCTGGGGCTGGCATGCGGTCGTTGCGGCGCTGGAGAATCCCGCCCGCGAGCCGCCCATCCGGCTGCTGGCCACGCCGGAGCGGGCGCGCGAGTTGCAAGGCCGGCGGCTGGGCGCGGCGACCCTGGAAGTCCTGCCGACGGCGCAGATCGCCCGCGAACTGCCACCCTTCGCCGCTCACCAGGGCGTGGCGCTGAAGGCCATGCCGCTGGAGCCCGTCACGCTGGAGGCGATGGGCGATCCAGCGGGCGGCGTCATCCTGATGCTCGACCATTTGACCGATCCGCAGAATGTCGGGGCGCTGTTTCGCTCGGCCGCCGCCTTCGGGGCGCGCGGCGTGGTGCTGCAGGACCGTCGTGCCCCTGCCCTCTCCGGGGCCCTGGCCAAGGCCGCCGCCGGCGCGATCGAGCGGCTGCCGCACGCGCGGGTGACCAACCTGTCCCGGGCGCTGGAGCAGCTGGCCGACCTCGGCTGGCGCGCGGTCGGGCTGGACGCCGGCGCGAGCGAACCGCTGGCCGCCGTGCTCGACGCCCGGCCCGTCGTGCTGGTTATGGGCTCGGAGGGCGAAGGCCTGCGCCGGCTGGTGGCCGAGCATTGCGACGCGCTCGGGCGCATCCCGATGCCCGGCGATTTCGAGAGCCTGAACGTCTCCGCGGCGGCGGCCATCGCCCTCTATGAGGCGACGCGAAACCGCACCGGCGCGGGCGACTTGTAAAGCGCGTCCACTCGCCCGGAGAGAGAAAGCGGTTCCCGCTGCGGCGTTAAGGTTATTGATTCCCTTCACAAGAGTGCTTTGCTGACTCGGAAGCGTGCGCTCGGCCGGTCGCCTGGTGGGGAAGTCATGTCGAAGACATATTTGCGGAACGCGGCCATGGGCCTGGCGGCGCTGAGCCTTCTGGGCCTGGCTGCCTGCGGCGGTCCCGGCCCTGAGCAGGCCCCGCCGCCGCCGATGGCCAGCGCCCCGGCCCCGGCCGAGGCGCCCGACCTGCTTGGCGGCCCCGACCGCGAAAGCGCCGTCGCGCCGCCCGAGCAGCCCAGCGTCGATGAAGACGCCGAGGCGACCACCACCATGGCCCCGATCCCCAATCCGGAAGACATGACCCCGGCCGAGCGGGACCATTTCTATGGCCACCGCTACGACTATATGGACGAGGAGTACGGCCCGGCCGCGGCCCCGCCCGCCGCACCCGAGGGCCCGCCGGCGGCTTATCATCGCCACCATCTTCATGGTCGCCATCACCATCACTATAGCAGCTGGGCGCATCGCCATGGCCGTCACCATCACCATCACGCCGCTGCACAGGCCGCCGGTCCGCGGGCGGCGCCCGCCGCGCATCGCGCCGCGCCAGCCGCCCGCGGACCGGCGCAGGCCTCGGCAAACAGCGCCGCCGCTCAGGCCCAGGCCGCCAAGGCCGCCGCCCGCCAGGCCAAAGCCACCGCCGCCGCGGCCAAGGCTTCGGCCGACAAGGCCGCCGCGGCTGCGGCAGCCGCCGCGGCCAAGGCCCGACGCCACCACAGGCGTGCCGCAGCCGCTTCCGCCGCGCCGGCCTCCAGCGCTCAGTCGAACGCTGAGTCGAGCGCCTCGGCCGCCGCCTCGAGCAATGCGCCGGGCAATGACGGCGGCCTGCCCGACTGGCTGGCCAAGCCTGAGGGCAAGACCCTGGCCGCGCTGGCCGTGTTGCTGATCGCCATCATCGTGGTGGTCGCCGCGGCGCGCAGTTCGATGGGCGGCCGGCCGCGGCGTCGCCGGCAGGCCACGGTGATCGGCGACAGCACGCCCTCGGTGACCGACACGCCGAAGAACGGCGACAAGCCCTGACGCTCTGAAGCCCCGCTCCGCTTGCCAAGCGGCGGGGGCTGCAGCATGGCTGGCGCATGGGGATATTCGCCAGCCTGACCGGGCAGCCCTGGGCGGCGGCTCTCTTCGGCCTGCTGCAGGTGGTGCTGATCGACCTGGTGCTGGCCGGCGACAACGCCGTCGCCGTCGGCCTGGCGGCGGCCGGCATGGAGGACAGGAACCGCCGCCGCGTCATCGTGCTGGGCCTTGGCTGCGCGGTGGTGATGCGGATCGGGCTGGCGCTGGTGGCGCTGCGCCTGCTCGCCCTTATCGGCCTGCTGTTCGCCGGCGGCATTCTGCTGCTCTGGGTCGCCTTGAAGATGTGGGGCGACCTACGCGCCCAGAGCCGCCCTCAGGCCCCGGGCGCGGTTCGGCCCGCCAAAAGCTTCCGCCAGGCCTTCGTGCAGATCCTGATCGCCGACCTCTCCATGTCGCTCGACAATGTGTTGGCGGTGGCCGGCGCGGCGCACGGCCATTGGCTGGTGCTGGTCTTCGGCCTGCTGCTGTCGATCGCGCTGATGGGCGTGGCGGCGGACATGATCGCGCGCGCGCTCAACCGCCTGCGCTGGATCGGCTATGTCGGGGTGGTGATCGTGCTGTTCGTCGCCCTGCACATGATGTGGGACGGCTATCGCGGCGTGGTCATCGACCTGCACCAGATCGGCCCCTACAACGCCGCCATGCCCAACTGGTTGGACATCCATGCCGCGGAGGTGAGACGCCACGGAGGCAACCGAAGCTGAGCAAGCTTTGGGAAATTGGGGACACGTAGCATCGCCTACCCCGCAGGTGTGACTCGCAGCGCTGTGGGATGCGTACGTGTCCCCAATTTCGCCGCTCAGGCGGCCGTCTCCGGCGCGCCGCCGAAACGCACGGTCCACTCGGCGATCTGTTCGTCCTCGATTTTCTTGAACAGCACCTCGGGCGTGCGCACCGGCCGGCCGGGCTCAAGGCGCGCGAGTTCCAGCACCGCATCAGTCGAGGGCCAGGTCGGCGGATAGGCCTGGCCGAGCGCCTCGGCGATCTTCTCCGCCGCGAACGGGATGACCGGCGCCGAGACGCGGGCGAACAGGTCGACCAGGTTCAGCGCCGTGCGCACGACGACGGCGGCGCGCTCGGGGTCGGTCTTGATCGCCGTCCACGGCGCGGCTTCCTGCAGATACTCGTTGCCGAGCACCCAGAGCGCCCGCAGCGCCTGGGTCGATTTGCGCAGCTCGACCGCCTGCATCTGTTCGGTCAGCTCGCCCAGCCTGGCCGACACCTCGGCATAGAGGCGCTGTTCGATCGGACCCGCCTCGCCGCCGGCCGGGACCTGGCTGTCGAACCGGGTCTCGCAGAACTTGAGGATGCGATTGACGAAGTTGCCGAGCACGTCGGCCAGGTCGCGGTTCACCGCCGACTGGAACTGCTCCCAGGTGAAGCTGGTGTCCGAGCCTTCCGGGCTGTTGGCTGTCAGGTACCAGCGCCAGGCGTCGGCCGGCGCGAGGTCGAGCGCCTGGTCCATGAACACGCCGCGCTTTTGCGAGGTCGAGAACTTGCCGCCGTACCAGTTCAGCCAGTTGAAGGCCTTCAAGAGGTCGACCATCTTCCACGGCTCGCCCGAGCCCAGGATGGTCGAGGGGAAATAGGCCGAGTGGAAGGGCACGTTGTCCTTGCCCATGAACTGCACGTAGCGGACATCCGCCGCGCCCTTGTCCAGCCGCCACCAGCGCTCCCAGTCGGCGCCTTCCGCATCGGCCCATTCGCGAGTGATGCCGATGTAGCCGATGACGTCGTCGAACCAGACGTAATAGACCTTGTCCTCGAAGCCGGGCCTCGGCAGGCCGTCCTTCAGCACCGGAAAGCCCCAGGCCAGGTCGCGGGTGATGCCGCGGTCGATCAGCCCTTCGTCCAGGTGCTTGTAGGCGATGGCGCGAGCCAGCGGCGGCCACTCGGCGGCCTCCTTGTCGGTCCAGGCGCGGATGCGGTCCTGCATCTTCGAGTGCAGCTGATAGAGGTGGCGGGTTTCGCGCATCTCCAGATCGGTCGAGCCGGAAATCACCGAATAGGGGTCGATCAGCTCGACCGGATCGAGCAGCGAGCCGCAGTTGTCGCACTGGTCGCCGCGCGCCGGGCGAAAGCCGCAGACCGGACAGGTTCCCTCGACATAGCGGTCGGGCAGGAAGCGCTTGTCGGTCAGCGAATAGATCATCTGGTCGAGACGCTCCTCGATCAGGCCGTTCTGCTCCAGCACGGCGGCGAAGTGGTGCACCAGCTCGCCGGTCTGCGGCGCCGAGGTGCGGCCCCAGAAGTCCCAGGACAGGCCGAAGCCGATGCCCATGTCGTACTGGATGCGGTGCTGCTGCTGGCAATAGGTGAAGACGTCGAGGCCGGCCTCGGTGGCGGCCAGTTCCGCCGGCGTGCCGTGGTCGTCGGTGCCGCACAGCGACAGCACCTCATTGCCGCGCGCGCGCTCGAAGCGCGCATAGACGTCGGCCGGCAGCAGCGAGCCCACGACATTGCCCAGATGCTTGACGCCGTTGACGCCGGGAAGGGCGGAGGTGATCAGGATGCGGGCCATGCAACGCTCGAAGGGACGGGAGGCGCGCATATAAGGCGCCGTGGCCCGAAAGCGAAAGCGCCGCGGGGCCTTCGCTGCGCGCGCCGAAGCGATTAAGATTTAGGCAGGGCGAGGTGGGCGCCCTTGACCAGTGACAGTCTGGCCCACCGATCAAGGGGGTTTGCATGTTGAAGGGACTGAATTGGACCGCCGTCCTGGTGTCGGCGGTGTTGCTCGAGGTGCTGGGCTATCTTTGGTACGGGCCGCTGTTCGGCAAGCCGTGGGCCGCCGCCATGGGGCCGGCCGCCGCCGCCAATGGCCATCAGACCCTGGCCATGGCGCTGGGGTGGTGAACACGCTGATCCTGGTGATCGGCCTGGCCTGGCTGCTGCGCCGGCTGGGAGTGTCGGCGTTGACGGCGGCGGTGGCAGGGGCGCTGACGGCCTGGTTCTTCTTCGACTTCACCACCATGGCCATCGACTATCTCTATGAGTCGCAGTCGCTGACCGTGGTCGGCATCAACATGGGCTACCAGTTCGTCGCCTATCTGATGGCCGGCGTGATCCTGGGCGTGCTGAAACCCAAGCCGGACGCCTAGTCGCGCTCGCCCGCCTTGGCCGCCAAAAGCGCCCCGCCCTCGCCGCGCAGCGCCCAGTCGCCACGCCGACGCAGGACCAGGCCGTAGTAGCCGGCCGAGAGCGCCATCACCGCCAGGTTGGCTATGAGACTCGGACGCCCAATGTCGGCGTCGAACAGGTCGGCCGCGACCACCGCCGCCAGCGCCGCCAGCGAAATCACCGGCGCCAGCGGGAACAGCGGCATGCGATAGGCGCCGTGGTCGGTCGATCCGTTCAGCCGCCCGGCGATCGCCGCCGCCGACACCCCGGCATAGACTACCACCACGCCCGTGCCGGTCAGCATGACCAGCATGTCGAGATTGAGCAGGCAGGCAGCGGCCGTCGCCGCGCCCATGACCAGGCTGGCGATCCAGGGCGAGTTGAAGCGCGGGTGCAGCGCGGTCACCGCCCGGTTGATGGCGCCCGGCCAGACCCGGTCGCGGCCGCTGGCGTAGAGCTGGCGCGCATTGATCAGGGCGATGGCGATCATGGCGTTGATGATGGCGAAGGCGACGCCGAGGCTGACTGCCTTGGCCAGCCACGGCCCACCGGCCGCGGCGATGAAGGCGGCCAGCGGCGTCTCCGCGCCAAGCACCGCCTTCAGGTCGCCGGCGCCGACCATGGCCGCGGCGATCGGCGCGAACTCGGCGACCACCGCGATGCCTAGCGACCAGAACACCACCCAGTGCAGCCGCGTGCGCGCCTCGAACATCTCCTCGCCGAAGAAGACCGCGCCGCCATAGCCGTTATAGGCATAGATGGCCGCGGCGCAGGCCAGGCCGATGCTGACCAATGAGGTCGGCGCCAGATGCAGCCCGGCCAGCATGACCGGGTGCAGGACGACCACGTCCAGTCCGCGCTCGGGATGCAGCACGCCCAGCGCCACCAGCACCGCCAGCGCCACCAGCTCGACCAGCAGGAAGGCGCCAGTGATCACCGCATTGACCCGCACGTTCAGGATCGAGATCACCGTGACGATGGCCGTGGCGACGAGCGCCACCGGCAGGGCCGGCAGGTTGGGCGCCGCGACCCCCAGATATTCGGCCAGCCCCAGCGCCGTCACCGCCTGACCCAGTGCGCCGCCGAAGATGTTCAGCCCCAGCGCCATGAAGCCGAACGACGGCCCCAGCGTGTGGCCGATCATGGAATATTCGCCACCGGTGAGCGGAAAGGCCGAGGACAGCTCGGCATAGACATAGGCCGTGGTCAGGCCGAGCACGGCGGCGGCGGCGAAGCAGATCACCGCCCCGGTCCCGGCCTGGCGGATCACGTCGGAGCCCATGATGAAGACCGAAGCCGCCGGCGTGATGCCCGACAGAGTGATCAGCAGCGTCCCCAGCCGATGCATGCTGCGCCGAAACGGCGGCGCGGCGTTGTTGTCCTCACCGCCTGCCGACACGTGCCCCGCCCCCGCTCGCGGCAAGGCCGCAAAGACTCTCCCCAGGTTAAGGCGGATCGGGCATAAACCGCCAGACGCCGGATTAGCTCAGTCGGTAGAGCAGCTGATTTGTAATCAGAAGGTCGCTGGTTCGATTCCGGCATCCGGCGCCAACCCTGCTAATCTCGTTGACCAACCAAGGTGATCCGCCTACATCCACAAATGTCCATATTCTGCCATTTAATTAATAGGATAGTTTTGGAAATTGAGCTGATGGAATACCTCACTGGCATCCAGTGACGTCCACCATCGTCCTATTGCATCCGACGAAATTGGGGGTATTTTTGGGGGACAATCTTCAGCGTCGGATTCGCGATACCCCCAATTGCCCATCACCGACATATCCCTCCGCAATGCGCGGGCTCGTGAACGTCCCTACAAGCTGGCTGACGGCGGCGGTCTCTACCTGCAGGTAACGACCGCCGGCGGGAAGCATTGGCGGCTGAAGTATCGGTTCCTGGGGACCGAAAAGCTGCTCAGCCTCGGCGCCTATCCGATTGTTTCGCTAGCCGAAGCGCGCGACCTTCGGGATAAGGCTAAGAAGCTTCTAATCGGCGATATCGATCCGTCAGAGGCTAAGAAGACGGGTAAGCGCGAGGCGAAGCTGGCGGCGGCCCAGACCTTCGGCATTGTTGCCCGGGAATACCTCGAGCAACAGAAATTGGAGTCCCGGGCAACCGGGACAATGGCCAAAAATCGTTGGTTGCTGGAGGACTTGGCGTCCCCTTTGAGTAACCGACCAATCGCCCAGATCACGCCGCCAGAGGTCTTGGAGGTTCTTCGCCGCGTCGAGGCGAAGGGGACGCATGAGTCGGCACAGAGGCTGCGCAGTACAATGGGGCGGGTCTTTCGGTTCGGCATCGCGACCGGACGCGCCACGAACGACCCGACAGCCGCCCTCGCCGGCGCGCTGGTCGTCCATCGGGTTCAGCACCATCCCGCGATCACCGATCCTACCGCGGTCGGGCAGCTCCTGAGGGCCATCGATGGAATCGATGGCAGCCGCGTCGTAAGGGCGGCGCTGCAAATCATGGCCCTGTGCTTCCCGCGGCCTGGAGAGCTGCGCCACGCGGAATGGCCCGAGATCGACCTCGACAAGGCGATATGGTCTGTACCCGAGCATCGAACGAAGATGCGCCGGCCGCACTCCATCGCGCTCGCGCCGCAAGCTGTCGCGACATTTCGGTACCTTCAGGTCATCAGTGGCCGAGGCCGACTTGTCTTCCCAGGCGTCCGGTCCACCTCCCGCCCCTTGAGCGAAAACACACTCAACGCCGCCTTGCGACGTCTAGGGTATGGCGTAGACGAAATGACCTCGCACGGCTTTCGCACCATCGCGAGCACACTTCTCAACGAGTCAGGTGAGTGGAGCCCCGACGCAATTGAACGGGCCCTCGCCCACCTGGACACCAACACGGTGCGGCGGGCGTATGCCCGAGGAGAATATTGGGACGAGCGCGTCAGGATGGCGGCTTGGTGGGGTGACTACCTCGATCGGTTGCGATTGACAGCCCCAGCTGAAAAGCTGACGCCTCACGGGCTATAGTCAGCAATGCGCCACAAGCGGACTCTGGCTTCGGTCCAAGATCCGGACATTGAGATTTGCAGCAAGGTCGGCATTCCGATGCTAGGCCGACGGCTGCCAACTCATTGCGGACATCGCGACTTTGCCGCCATGGTCCCCGCAACCGAACGAGAGTAGCGAATGGCCGGACCCTTCGAAACCCTGGACGAGGCGCTGGCGGAGGCCCATCTCGCCCTGGTCGCCATCGCGAATGGAGACCCCTCGGTTTATCTAGGTCTGTTCGCCCAGCGCGAGGAAATCTCCCTCGGCAACCCTTTCGGGCCCTTCGGCTGCGGGCGTGAGGCGGTGGGCCGGAACCTGGCGAACGCGGCGTCGAAGTATCGGGACGGCGAGGTGTTGGACGTAGAGCGACTGGCGACCTACGCCAGCGGCGACATTGCCTGCTTCGTGGAGGTCGAGCACGTCCGAGCCAGGATCGGTCCCGGCGGCGAGTTCGGCGAGGGGCGCGCCCGCGTTACTACCATCTACGAGCGGCGCGACGGCGGGTGGAGCCTGGTGCACCGGCACGCGGATCCCATCACGACGGCTAGGGGCGTCGAGTCGGTGCTGACGGCTTGAGGCCCGCCGAGTGAATGTCATAAACCCACCGCTCGGACCTTCGGAACGCCCGTTCGTCGGCGGCGCAACTGAACGTCGGCTTTCCGAACGGGAGGCAATGACAAGAAGCGACCCTAAGACGACGTTCGGGGTGTCCGCTTCCGGCGATCCGCCGTCCACGCCGACTGCAAGACGCCCAGGATGGCCAAAGCCGATCAGCGTCCTATGCCACCTTACCAACGCGTTGTAGCAACACCGGAACGAACGCGGCGGCCGCAATCATGGTCCCGCCGAGCACCATCCAAGCATAGGCGGTCGCCGGCCCAATCGGCAGCGCCCCGATCATTCCCGTGCCCAAGGCGGCGAACGTCATCTGCATGAAACCCAACAAGGCGGAGGCCCCGCCCGCCCGATCGCCGAACGGTTCAAGCGCGATCGCGGTCCCGATCGGATTGATCAGTCCCATGCCGCCCAGGAACAGCGTGACTGCCGCCATGAATGGCGCCGGCGTTGGAGCGCCAGCCTGGAGGAAGAGCCACAAGCCCCCGGCCATCGCTATAAGGACGCCGGCCATGCCGACCCGGGGCGCGCCCCAACGCCGGGCCAGCCGACCCGCCATGAGGCCGCTGCCGAAAACAACCAGCACCGTGGCGGCGAAGAAGATGCTGAGGCCAGTCGAACTGATGCCCATCCCGTTCATGAGGATCGCAGGCGCCGCACCGAAGAATCCGTAGAGGCAGCCAATAACCAGGCTGACGGTGAGCGCGGGAAAGATGAAGCGGGGGTCGAGGGCCAACTCGCCATAGGTGCGGGCGATCGCGCTTGGCCGGGCGGAGCGCCGCCGGTCTGGTGGCAGAGTTTCTCCCAGGCTCAATCGGTAGTGAAACGCGACCAGCACGGCCGCGACCGCGACGAGTACAAAAATGCTGCGCCAACCGAACAGCAGCGTCATGGCCGTTCCAAGCGCCGGCGAGAAGCCGGGGGCTGCGGCCATGGCGATCATCACCAGCGCCAGCGTGCGCGTCAGTTCCGGCCCTTGAAAGCAGTCCCGTGCGATCGCCCGGGCGAGCACCGAAGTCGCGCAGGCGCCCAGAGCCTGGATCACGCGGCCCGCGATCAGGACCGTCAATGATGGCGCTACCGCACAGATGACACCGCCTGCAGCGAATACGACCAATCCGCCGATGACAAAGGGCGCCCGTCCCAAAGTGTCCGCGAGCGGCCCGACGAACAGTTGGCCGACTGCAAAAACGATGAAGAAGCTGCTGAGCGTCCAAGCGAGGTCACGCGGGGCCACGGCCAAGTCGCGCGCCATCGCCGCAAAGGCAGGGAGCATGATGTTGGTGGCAAGCGCCCCGAGCGCGCCCAGGCTCGCCAGCAGGACAAGGCGGCCAGCCGTCAATGTCGCGACAGCGTCCGCTGCGGAAGTCGAGTCCGCGCCCTTCGCGGGCCTTCGGACGGTGTCATCCACGCAGGAAGCCGCCCGGGCGGGGTTCGACATCGAACACGAGCAGGGTCGACGTCGCCGTCGCGCACAGTCGTCCATCGCCGTCGTGCAGAGTCGCTTCCGCGAACGCCGCGCGGCGGCCGGCCGAAACAACACGGCCTGTTGCGCGAACGGCGCCGCTCCGGTCGCTGAGCCCGCGCAGGTACGACACCTTCAGCTCAAGCGTTGTGTGTCCCTTGTTAGCTTCGAGTTGCGAGTGCACGGCGATGCCGCAGGCGCTGTCGAGCAATGTCGCCGCATAGCCGCCGTGAACCGATCCGACCGGATTGTAGACGCCGCGGTCGGGCGTGCCTTCGAACACCACCTGGCCTCGTTCGACCTCAACCAGTCGAAAGCCCAGCGTCACGCCCATCGGCGCCTTCAGCTCGCCCGCGAGCATGGCTCGCAGTTGCTGGAATCCATCGGGCGCGTTTTCAAGCTCATCCGCCATGCCTTCACCAGACCTCCGCGAACGGCCGAATTTCCGAACGGAACGACCATGCAGACTTGGCTTGGTGGGCGATGTGCCAAACCTCCTCAGCGATGTCGACTGGGCGGCAAAAATAGTCGTCCGGCTTCTCCGGGTTGTTCTTCCGCTGCCACTCCAAGTCGATCGCCGCGTCGATGACCAGATAGGCGACGTGGACGCCGCGTGGCCCCATCGTGCGGGCCATGGATTCGGCAAGGATGCGCTGCGCTGCCTTGGTCGGCGCGAAGCCCGCAAAATTTGCTCGGCCGCGCTCCGCTGAAGTGTTGCCGGTGACGATCAGCGCCCCGCCGCCAGCCTTTTCCATGCGCGGCGCCGCCCATCGGCCCAAGTGCATCAGCGCCATGACGTTCACCTGAAAGTTCCGCTCAAGCACCGCAGGATCGACGTCCAAGAAGTTGGCAAAGGCGCCGCCGACGGCGTTGTGGACCGCCACCTTGGGCGCGCCAGCACGGGCCTCGATCTGATCCAGCGCAGCGTGGAGGGCGGGCGGGTCTGAGACGTCGCACGGCACGGCGAAGGCGTCGGGCAGTTCCTTCGCGAGCGCGTCTAGCCGTTCGGCGCTGCGGGCGAGCATCGCCACCTGATAGCCGCCCTCATGGAAGCGCCGGACTATGGAGGCGCCGGTTCCGGGCCCAACGCCGGTGACGATCGCAAGCGACTTCATGCTGCGACTCCCAAGCTAGCGCGGATGAAATCGAACCGGTCGTTGCCGAAAAACATCTCGTCGCCGACGTACATGGTCGGCGCACCGAAGACGCCGCGGGCCGCCGCCGCGGTGGTTGCGGCATCAAGCGCCGCGTCGAGGGCGGGAGCTTCGATCCGCGAGAGCAGGTTGGGCCCGCTTACGCCGGCGCCGTTCAGGACCGCAACGAGATCGGCCGGTGTCACCAGCGGCGCGCCGGATCCACCCCAATAGGACCCGAAGATCGCGCTGACCGCAGCGTCGGCTTGTCCGAGTTCGTCGGCCGCCAGCGTGGCCCGCAGCAGCCGGCGGGCGTCTATGTCCGCCCCTTGGGGGTTCCGTTGGAACGGCACGCCGTACATCGCCACCCAGCGCTGCAGATCCATGCCCAGGTACTTGCCCTTGGGCTTGCAGGTGATGCTGGTCGGCACATTGCCGACCTGATCCATCAGCTGAAGGATTTCGAACGGCAGCCAAGCGACCTCGACGCCCAGGTTTCTGACCTGCGTTTGCGCGAGATAGGCGTAGGGACTGCGGTAGTCGAAGTAGAAGTCGAGAGCGGCCATGGCCGAGCTCCTTTTTTTTGAGGCGGCCTATCGGCCCTGGAAGACCGCGGCGCGTCGCTCGACGAAGGAACGGATGCCCTCCGCGGCGTCGGCCGTGCCCATGACGCGCTGCCGGATGACGGGGACGGCATCGATGGCCGCGCGCTCGCCGGCCTCAATGAACTTGTGGCCGGCTTCCTTGGTCACCTGGATCCCGAGGGGGGCGTTCGAAGCGATGATCCGGGCGATTTCCATGGCGCGCTCGACCTGTCGTCCGGCCGGGACGACTTCCTGCACCAGCCCGATGCGGTAGGCCTCCTCGGCCTCGAACTCATCACACAGCATCAGGTGGTACATGGCGTTCCCCCAGCCGGCGCGCGTGATGTAACGGAAGTGGGCGCCGCCCAGCGGCGCGATCCCGCGCTTACCCTCCATCTGGCAAAAACGGCTGCCCTCGGCCGCTACGACAATGTCGCCCGCCAGCGCCATCTCGATTCCGACCGTAAAGCAGATGCCCTGCACTGCGGTGACCACGGGCTTACGACAATGGTTGCGCATGCCGAACGGGTCGATGTGATCTTCCGGGATCGGCGTGGGCGTCGCGCCAGGCCCGAAGAACTTGGGCATGTCCAGGCCGGCAGTGAAATTGTCGCCCTCAGCGCACAGTACCCCGACCCAAAGGTCGGGGTCCCGGTCAAGCTCGGTCATGGACGCAGCGAGTTGTGCCATCATCTCGGGCACGAACGCGTTTTTCTTGGCCGGATTGTCGATCACAATCTTCAGGATGTGATCGTGCCGCTCACTTCGAACGCGACCTTCTAAGACGGCGCCTTCGCTCATTGTTTCCTCCCAAGCCGATGCCTTCAGTCCGGCAATCTGAATTATATTCGTCATTCAGGACAATGATGTTTATAATGCTGTTCGTCAACCGAGGAGACTCGCCCATGGGACATTCCCAGGCTGAGAAGGTGCAAAACCGCGAACGGATACTCGCCGAGGCGTCGCGCCAGGTGCGCCGCGACGGACTGGAATCAGTGAGTGTCGGCACGCTGATGAAGAGCGTCGGTCTGACCCACGGCGGGTTCTACGGACACTTCGAGAGCCGGTCCGCGCTGCTCGCCGAAGCCCTGAAACGTGCACTCCTGGACGGGGAGGAGTCGAACGCAAGCGCACAGGGGGCGGCCGGGCCACAGAGCTTGTCCGCCATCGCGCGCAGCTATCTTAGCCGAACTCACCGCGACGCCCGGGAGAGTGGCTGCGCGATGACGGCGCTGGTTTCAGACGTCGGCCGGGCGGACACGTCGTCCCGCGAAGTGATGACCGAACACATCGAGCGTTTCGTGGCATCCGTGTCCGATGCGCTGGGCGGAGACCAGGACCGCGCGCTTGTCGCTGTCAGCGCCATGGTTGGCGCGCTCGCGCTCTCCAGAGTGATCACCGATCCCGCGCGGTCAGACGCGTTTCTGAAGTCCGTGAGGGATCACCTCACGGCGCTCGATGCTGCGAGCTAACCAGCGCCACCCGAAGAGTCGCTGGCACCGTTGGTCAGTTCCCCAACGAACTTCCGCAAACCACCCTCACGGGACCTTGCCGAGGTCCGCTTGCCGTCGTCCGTGTGGCAATGGCTGCTCCACGCGCTCTGCCCCCTTGATCTCGAAGCCTCGTGTCGGGGGAACCCCGTGTCATTGCGATTGAGGGCCCGTTGCGTCTAAGCTCCGCAGGGGAGGAATCCGCCATGCTGAGGAAGCCGATCAAGTTCGCCCACGTCGTCTATCGTACCCGCCGCTTCGAGGAGATGATCGCCTGGTATGAGACCGTCTTCGGCGCCACGGTACAGTATGAGAATCCCGTCCTCGCGTTCCTGACCTACGACGACGAGCACCACCGGTTCGCTTTCGCCAACTTGGCGGCGATCCATCCGCTCGGGACGGCCGAAACCGACCGGCGCGGCGCGGTCGGTGTTGACCACGTCGCCTACTCCTACGCCTCGACCCGCGACCTACTTGAGAACTACGCCGAGCTGAAGGCGAAAGGCATTAGCCCCTATTGGTGCGTGCACCACGGGCTCACGGCCTCAATGTACTACTCCGACCCGGACGAAAACCAGATGGAGTTCCAGGTCGACGCCTTTTCGGGCGACGCTTGCAACGCCTTCATTCGTGGCGATGGGATGGAGCTCAATCCAGTCGGTGTCGAGTTCGATCCGGAGGAATGGCTGGCGCGATTGCGGGCCGGCGCGCCGGAGGCCGACTTGCGCGTGCGCAAGGTTCACGAGCCAGTCTCGCCGATCCGCGGATATTTGGACACACTTCAGCAGGTCTGAGCGACGCCGGGTGGGGCCAGCGACTCCCCCATACGTCGCTTCGATACGGCGGGCGCGGCGCAAGACGCCGTCTGGCCAGACATGCCGCGCCAGCACTGAAAAAGCTGCGGGTGCCAAAGACCGCTAGCCACCCCCTAAGCGCCATTGGCGAGGTCTGCTTGTCGGCAATTGAAACTGTCCTGGACAAATCTATGATCTCGCTAGGGCGGCTGCGAACCATGCTGGGCAACGAGACAACACAGCGCGCGAACCGGCGGGGCGTCATGACCAGGTTTGAATACGTCGCTATATTCTATGGGATCGTCGTCGCCATGGCGATCGAGACCGTCTTGGCCAGCTTGCACAGGCTAATCGCGGCCGGAAAGCGGGTGCGTTGGCATTGGATGGCGCCGGCGACCGCCGTCAATGCCAGCCTGGTGACGCTCGCTCAGTTCTGGATCCTGTGGGGCGACCGCGACCAATGGACGGGGAATTTTAGTTTCTTTCAGTTCCTGCCCTTCGGCATCTCGCTATTCTTCATGTTCCTGAGCGCGGCGGCGACACTGCCCGACGAGGTCGGGGCAGAGGGCGTCGACCTTAAGGTCTTCTATTTTCACAATCGAAAGCACTACTGGGGGCTGGTCGCCGCCTACTTCGCCTACAACATCCTGCTCAACTTCATAAGCTTGGCCCGCTCGGGTCCGACCGATATCTGGTTTCATAATTTACGCTGGCTAGTGGGGGATTTCGTCGCCCTGGGCATCGCCGTGCCGCTCATCTTCTTCCGCGCCTACTGGGTCCATGTGATCGGCATCGCAATGGCGCTGGCGGCGTTGCTCTTCTTTCTCAACTCGATCCAGCTCAGCTAGTTCGCCGCGCTCTTTCTCGAAACGCTGGGGCATTCGACCCACTCGCCCTCGACTGTGACGGTTCCGCTGGACGGTCAAATGTCCGCTCCCCACCCATGTGAGACCTTGGGAAGGTCCGCTTGTTGGCCCGAACCAAGCGTCAGATTCTGACCACTAGAGCAATTGCTATAGTTGGGTTCTGCGCGCCGAAGCCAATGATCGCCTTTGTGCCTTTGAAATCTGGATCATGGCCACCTACAGCAACTGTATTCGTCGCTCTTTGAACATTGACCCTGGCCATCCGGCCGGTCTAGACGCCGCCCCCTAGCGGCTCGTGAATTTTGCTCTGACAAAGCCCTCTTGATGTTCGCAGCAGGTTACGCTTGAGTGCGGCACTCCCAATCGGGCTCTCCCATTGAATGCCCCAATGACCGGCGCTGCCGACGAACTCAGCACTCAGACCAGTCGTGTTATTGCCCCTGCATTTCTCTCCGGGGGCGGCGAGCTGGGAGCGCTAATCCGTGCAAAGAACTGGTCGGCCACCCCGCTTGGTTCACCTGAAACCTGGCCCCAGAGCCTACGAACGTCAGTAAGCACCTGTCTCAATTGCAGCTTTCCAATTCTAGTCTGGTGGGGCCAAGACCTCGTCAAGATTTACAATGACGCTTACGCGGAAATCATCGCGGAGAAACATCCCTGGGCGCTTGGGAGCCCCGGGCGCGACGTTTGGCCGGAAATCTGGGATACAATCGGGCCGATGCTTAGCCGGGTCATGGAGGCAGGAGAAGCTTTCCCGGCCAACGATCTTCGGTTGGACCTGCATCGTAAGGGCTATCCGGAAGAGTGCTATTTCAGCTTCTCCTACAGTCCGATCCGCGACGAGAGCGGTCGGATCGCCGGGGTATTTTGTCCTGTTATCGAAACGACGGATCGCGTGTTCGCTGAGCGGCGCTCAGCCCTGCTACTCGACCTTGAAGGGCAGTTGCGCGACCTTTCAGATCCCCGCGCCGTCAAGGCTATGGTCAGCGATTTGATCGGACATCACCTTGGCGTTGCGCAGGCCGCCTACGCTGAGGTGCAGGACGACAATGATCACGTGCTCATCGAAGGCGCCTGGGACAACGGTCGCGTCATAAGTCTCTCTGGGTTGCACAGGCTGGACGATTTCGGTCCAGAGCTGATCGCTGACCTACGGCTCGATGTCGTCGTCGCAGTAGCGGACGTGGAGCAGGATCCACGCACATCTGCTCCCGAGGCCATGGCGAGTTTTGCTGGACTTCAAATTCGCTCATTCCTTGACGTGCCACTCTTCAAGGCAGGCCGACTTGTTGCCTATCTTTTCGTCGTTGATTGCGTGCCGAGGCGGTGGACGGACAACGACGTTGCGCTTCTGCGCGATCTCGCCGAACGCACGTGGTCAGCCGTTGAGAGAACCCGCGCTGAGGCCGTACGGCTGCGGATCGAGGAGGAGCTCCGGTTTGCGAACGCTGGCGCGCGCGAACTCGCCGCAATTGTCACCTCGTCGTCGGACGCAATTGTGAGCAAGACGCTCGAGGGGACGATCACGAGTTGGAACAAAGCGGCCGAGCGCCTGTTTGGATACACGGCCGAGGAGATGGTCGGCCAATCGATCCTGCGCTTGATAGCGGCCGATCGCCATCAGGAGGAGCATTACATTCTGGCCCAGATTTCAGCCGGTGAGATCGTTCAGGCCTTCGAAACCACTCGGGTACGCAAGGGTGGCCAGCCGGTCGAAGTGTCGGTCACCGTCTCGCCGGTGTTCGATGGAGACGGCAAAATCTGCGGGGCCTCCAAAATCGCGCGCGACATCACCGAGCGGAAGCAGGCGGAAGACGAGCTACGCCGCGCTGAGGAAAAGCAGGGTCTGCTGCTCAACGAAATGGATCATCGGGTCAAGAATCTGTTCTCCATCGTGGGCGGGATTGTAGCCTTGAGTGCGCGAACGGCGACCACGCCGAGGGAATTGGCAGAGTCTATCCAGGGCCGCTTGGGCGCGCTCGCGAGCGCCCACCAGTTGGTCCGGGTGCGGCAAGTCGGCTCGACGCCCGACCAACGCGAGACCGACTTGGAAGATCTGGTCCGGACGGTCCTGGCTCCATATGTCGCCTCATCTCCCATTGGCGATGCGGCTAGGTTCGTGATCGAGGGGCCGCAGATGGCGATCGGCGGCGACGCCATCACCAGCTTCGCGCTCGTCTTCCACGAGTTGGCCACCAACGCCGCCAAGTACGGCGCGTTCTCGGCGGCGGGAGGCCAGGTGGCGATCACCTGGTCGATCGGTGAAGGTGAGCTGCAGATCGTCTGGCGCGAGCGGGGCGGCCCGACCGTCAAGGCTGCCCCCGAGCGTGAGGGATTTGGCAGCCTGTTGGCGCGTAGAAGTGTCCATGGTCAGCTTGGCGGCCAGCTCGTTTACGATTGGGACCCCGGCGGCCTCGTTGTGAGCCTGTCAGCCGCGACGGAACGTCTCGGCGCTCAATAGGTTCGACGAGACTCTGGGCTACGTGCGAGGGTCGACTTTGATGCTGAATCAGGCTTACGTCCTCGTCTGCGAAGATGAGCCGTTCATCGCGTTGACTTTGGCGTTGGCGATCGAGGATGCCGGCGGTGTCGTCGTGGGGCCGGCCGGGAGCGTCAAGGAAGCGTTGACCTTGCTGCAATCGACGCCGGTGTCGGCCGCCATTCTCGACGTCAACCTGGCCGACGGCGAAATCACTCCGGTTCTGAACATCCTGGTCGGGCTGGGAACACCGCTGATCGTCCAGACCGGCGTAGGGCTTCCAACCGGGTTTCCGCCTCGTGTCCCGCCTATAGTCGTCTGCAGCAAGCCCTGCGATGCGGAGGAATTGGTCACGCAACTCGAAGGCTTGATCACGCGCCATTCCGAGTAACGGAGCGAGTTCACGAAACTGCGCAGGGGGAAGCGGCCCAGCGGCAGCCTGAGGGCAAGGCAACGCCCATCGCGCCGCCTCAGCGCCGCGGCCTCAGGTCAATTGCGACCGTCGCCTTTAACGTTCCAACGTGGCTCAGCCGACCCCTGAGGATCCTGAGGCCCCCGGCCCCCCCCCCCCGCGGGGGGGGGGGGGCGGGGGGCAAAAAATGGGTTGTTTAGAGGGTTTTTAACGGCCAAACAAACGGGGGTGAGGGGGCGGGGCCCAAAAAG
>NZ_JBEPUO010000043.1:0-19659 GCF_041691455.1 Phenylobacterium sp.
TGATCAAGATCGAGATGCACTTCCTGCCCGACGTCTACGTCACCTGCGACGTCTGCCACGGCCACCGCTACAACCGCGAGACGCTGGAAGTCCTGTTCAAGGGCAAGAGCATCTCCGACGTGCTCGACATGACGGTCGATGAGGCCGCGGAGTTCTTCAAGGCCGTGCCGGTGCTGCGCGAGAAGATGGCGACGCTGAAGCGCGTCGGCCTGGGCTATGTGAAGGTCGGCCAGTCCTCGACCACGCTCTCGGGCGGCGAGGCGCAGCGGGTGAAGCTCTCCAAGGAGCTGTCGCGCCGGGCCACCGGCAAGACCCTCTACATCCTCGACGAGCCGACCACGGGCCTGCATTTCGAGGACACCAAGAAGCTCCTGGAAGTGCTCCATGAGCTGGTCGACCAGGGCAATACGGTCGTCGTCATCGAGCACAACCTCGACGTCGTGAAGACCGCCGACTGGGTCGTCGACTTCGGCCCCGAAGGCGGCGACGGCGGCGGCGAGATCGTGGCGACCGGCACGCCGGAGCAGGTCGCGGCCAATCCCAAGAGCTGGACCGGCCGCTACCTCGCCGAGCTCCTGGAACGCCACCGCCAGCGCGCCGGGTCGCAGAGCAAGAAGCGGGTCAGCGCCTAGCCTCTCCCCATCGCGCGGGCGGGTGTGTAGCCTCGCTCCATTCTTTTGAGAGATTGGAGCTGCGATGATCCTCTACGGCGCGCCGAACCCCGCCCCCAATCCGCGCCGCGTGCGCATCTTCCTGGCGGAGAAGGGCATCGCGCTGCCCGAGACGCGGGTCGACATGATGAAGCGCGAGCACAAGTCGCCGGAGTTCCGCGCCAAGAACTCAATGGGCCAGCTTCCGGCGCTGGAGCTCAACGACGGAACCTGCATCGCCGAAACCGTCGCCATCTGCCGCTATTTCGATGAGACCCACCCGGAGCCGCCGATGTTCGGGACGACCCCCGTCGAGAAGGCCATGGTCGACATGTGGGTGCGCCGCACCGAGTTCACGGTGATGATGCCGGTCGGCAATTTCTGGCGTCACGCCCACCCGCGCACGGCGGCGCTGCTGACCCAGTACAAGGACTTCGGGGAGTCCAACAAGGAGACCTACAAGGGCGCCCAGCGCTACCTGAACCGCGAGCTGGAGGGCAAAACCTGGCTGGCGGGCGGAAGCTACTCCATGGCCGACATCTGCCTGCTGACCACCGTCGACTTCGCGGGCTGGATCGGCCTGCCGCTGGAGGATGAGTACGCCAACCTCAAGGCCTGGCACGACCGCGCCTCGGCCCGGCCAAGCGCGGAGGCCTAAGCCTTCTCCGCCGAGAGCGCCCTGTAGGCGGCCACGAAGGGCGTCTGGCCGATCACCAGATAGAGCGGCCCGCAGACCAGCTCGGCGATCAGGCCGAACACATAGGCTCCGGGCCGATCGGTAAGCGCCTGGCGGTCCGAGAGGCTGATCGGCGCGAGCGTATGGAAACCGCCGATCGCGGCCTCTAGCACGGCGACCAGAACGAAGAGCACGATGGCGATCAGGGCCATGAGGCAACCGGCCAGCAGGGTCATCCCGAGCAGCGACCAGACATGGCCTCGGGTCAGCCGCCAGGACTCCACGAGGCCGAACCGGCCGGTGGCGAAGTTGGCCGGCCCAGCCAGGCTGGTCCGGATCGCCAGCCACAGCATGAGCAGAATGAACAGCAGCGTGCCGATGCCGCCCGCCGCGCCGCTGAGGCGCGTCAGCCCCTGGACCGCCAGGTAGCCCACCGTGATCAGACAGGCGGAGAGGATCAGGATCACCAGCCACAGGCCGAACAGCCGGATCTCGTCACGTCCGATCCGCAGGTAGTAGGTCCCCGGCGGCGCGCCGGGCCGAAGCGTCAGGCGATAGAGCGCTGCCAGGACGACCCACTGGATCGCCGCGCCCCCAAGACCCAGCACCAGGCCGCCGACCGCGGTCCCGGCCATCTCGTTCTGATCCGCGGCCTTGGCGGCCAATGCGATGGCGATGGTGAGGGTGATCGCGATGACAGCCAGGACGAGCAGGCCCACGAAGCCCAGCACCGTGAACAGGCACCAGCCGATCACCACGCGCCAATGGCCGCGCAGCACCTGGAAGCCCTCCAGAGCCGCATCGCTGGCGGAGAAGCGGGTCATCGCCGAGACGGCTTCAGCCGGCCTCCGGCTGGGCGGCCAGCGGCTGGCCGGGCGGGTGTCCGAGCAACTGCTGGTAGGCGACCGCGCCGGGCGCGGCGATCACCGCATTGTAGAGCGCGCTGAACACGCTGCTGACGACCATATAGGCGATCACCCCGATGCTCAGGTAGCCGCGCAGCGAGCTGCCGTCGGTGCTGATGAAGGAGCTGATGTCGGCAACCTGTCCGCCGCTCATCAGCACGATGACGCCGGCGATCCCGAAGAAGACCACGATGATCAAAAGGCCGATCACCACGATGCAGGCGAGCGCGAGGGTGTAGGCACCGAGCAGCCGCCAGAACTGGCCGCGGGTCAGCGTCCAGGATTCGAAGATCGCCAGACGCCGCTCTGCGAAGGTCGCCACCGGGGCGAGCGACAGGCGCACGAGCACGAACACCAGGATGCCGACCGAGAACAGCCAGGCGACGCCGCCGACGAAGCCTTCCATCGCCGGGCCGCCGATGGAGGCCAGGGCCACGACGATCGCCGAGGCCATGGTCAGGGCCACCACCAGCACCATCGCCAGGCCGAAGCAGATCAGCGTCAGGCCCATCAGGCGCAGCTCGTCCACGCCCAGCCGCAGATAGCCGAAGCGCGTGTCGTCATGGCGGAAGATCAGGCGATAGACGGCCGCGGCCATGACGCATTGGACGGCCAGGCCAAGGATCAGGATCGGCGCCACCAGGATCAGGGCGTCGAGCAACTGACCCGCCGTCGGCGTCTGGTCGGCGGTGATGGTCTCCAGCCCGTGGCGGACGTTGGCCGGCATGAGCGCGCTGATCACCGGGCCCAGCACGCTCACAAGCAGGGTCGCACCCACCCAGGCGCCGAACGCCCGGGGGTTCTCCCGCGTGATCCGAAATCCTTCTAGCGCAGCCTCAGAGGCTGAAAACCCCGACATCCTCGTCCCTAGGCCCGACCCCACTACATAGGAAACGAGTCGGCCTCCCCTTTGGATGCAAGGTTGGGGCTCGCCCCCTTCGCGTGCAAGGCCCCGCTCGCGATCTCATCGGATCGTTGCTAGTTAGCCACGCATGAAAACCCCCTCTTCCTCCCTTCGGCCGGTGCATGTGGTCGGGGGCGGCCTGGCCGGTTCCGAGGCGGCCTGGCAGCTGGCCGAGGCCGGCGTGCCTGTCGTGCTGCACGAGATGCGCCCGGTGCGCGGCACCGACGCCCACCAGACCGACCGGCTGGCCGAGCTCGTCTGCTCCAACTCCTTCCGCGCCGACGACTGGACCGGCAATGCGGTCGGCCTGTTGCACGCCGAGATGCGCAGGCTGGGCTCGATCGTCCTGGCCTGCGGCGACGCCCACCAGGTCCCGGCCGGCGGCGCTCTGGCCGTCGACCGCGACGGCTTCGCCCAAGCGGTCACCGAACGGCTTGAAGCCCATCCGCTGGTCAGCATCGCCCGCGAAGAGATCGCCGGCCTGCCGCCCGCCGACTGGGACAGCGTCATCGTCGCCACCGGCCCCCTCACCTCGCCCGCCCTGTCGGACGCGATCCTCCAGCTGACCGGCGAGGGCGAGCTGTCGTTCTTCGACGCCATCGCGCCCATTGTGCACCTGGAGTCGATCGACATGGGCGTCGCCTGGCGCCAGTCGCGATACGACAAGGAAGGTCCCGGCGGCGACGCGGCCGCCTACATCAACTGCCCGATGGACAAGGCCCAGTACGACGCCTTCGTCGACGCCCTGCTGGCCGGCCCGAAGTCGGAGTTCAAGGACTGGGAGCACGTGCCCTACTTCGACGGCTGCCTGCCGATCGAGGTCATGGCCGAGCGCGGGCGCGAGACCTTGCGCCACGGGCCGATGAAGCCGGTGGGCCTGACCAACGAGCACGATCCTCAGACCAAGGCCTGGGCGGTCGTCCAGCTGCGCCAGGACAATGCGCTGGGCACCCTGTGGAACATGGTGGGCTTCCAGACCAAGCTGAAGCATGGCGCTCAGAGCGACATCTTCCGCGCCATCCCGGGCCTGGAGAAGGCGGTGTTCGCGAGGCTCGGCGGCCTGCACCGCAACACCTTCCTGAACAGCCCCCGCCTGCTCGACGGCTCGCTCCGCCTGAAGGCCGATCCGCGCCTGCGTTTCGCCGGCCAGGTGACCGGTGTCGAGGGCTATGTCGAGAGCGCCGCGGTGGGCCTGATGGCCGGACGTTTCGCCGCCGCTGAGCGCCTGGGCCGCGACGCGCAGGCGCCACCGGCCACGACCGCGCTCGGCGCCCTGATCGGCCACATCACCGGCGGGCACCTCGACGCCGGGAAGGGTTCGTTCCAGCCGATGAACATCAACTACGGCCTGCTGCCGCCGCTGGAAGGCCCGAAACACGGCGCCGACGGCAAACGCCTGCCGCACAAGGAGCGCGGCCGGGCGAAGAAGCGGCTGATGGGCGAGCGCGCTCTGGCCGACCTCGACGCCTGGGCCGCGGGCGAGCCGGCGCTCGCAGCGGAATAGGCCGCTAAATCCGGCCCCGGGCCACGGCGACGGTCAGGCGCAGGCGCCGGGCGAAGTCGTTCTGGGCGGGGCGACCGGCGAGCGCGGCGTGCGCCACGGCGGGAAAGGCCGCGACGCTGAGGTTGCGCGAGGCGCTGCGCGCGGCGTGGATCACCTTCAGGAAGGTCGGTCGCAGGTCCGGGTTGTCAGCCAGGCGCTTGCCCAGCGACCAGGCCGAGCCGCCGGCCAGCGCCATCTTCGCCTCCGTCGCCGGATCGAGCACCTGGGCCGCCAGCTGGGCGGCGAGCCCGCCGGTGTCGCGAGCCCAGTCCAGCACCTCGCCCTCGCTCATTGGCGCAGGATCGAGCTCGCGGTAGCGGGCGTCGATCATGGTCTCCAAGGCCGCGCGATCGAGACCGCGGCGCGCGACCGCCTCGGCGAGGGCCTGGGCCGCGGGGTGGTGGCGCACGGGGCGGCTCTCGTAGATCTCCTCCAGCGCCTCGCGCCACCAGGTCAGGCGCATCTCGCCCAGCAGGGCGTTCGACGCGACCCTGGGCGCCCGCGCCAGCTCATGGTCGAAGGCATAGAGCGCGATGACGTCGGCGCGCTGGGCCGCCTGGCCGATGAAGCGGCTGGAAAGCCAGCGGTCGGGATCCACGCGCCGCAGCAGGGCGTCGAGATCGCCGCCCGGAAGGGTTTCGGTGTCGGGTTCGCTCATGGCGCCTATGAAAAGGCCCGCCGGTTAAGGCGGGCCTTCCCGTCCTGCGATTGCGCCCGAACTCAGCCGAAGATCGTCTGAGACATGGTCATGGCCACCAGCATCGGCAGCGACAGCATCAGGTTGACGCGAGAGCCCATCGTCGCGACCTTCGCAGCCTTGGCCTTGGTATCCGCATCGGCCTCGACGAGACCCAAGGCGCGCTTCTGGTTCGGCCAGATGATGCCCCAGACATTGAGCATCATGACGATGCCCAACCACATGCCGAGGCCCAGGAGGGCATACTGCTTGTGGCTGGCCGGATCGGACGCACCCGCCAGGCCGAACGACAGCGTCTGGACAAGGTAGTGGCGGCTGCCGGCGATCGCGAGGCCCATGATCACCGTGGCCAACGCCGACCAGCGGAACCAGAACAGCGCTTCCGGGGCGATGTACTTCGAGACGCCCGGCTTCAGCTCGGCGGGCACCGACGGCATGACGCGGATCTGCACGAAGTTGAAGTAGTAGAGCAGGCCGATCCAGAGGATGCCGAAGAAGACGTGCATCCAGCGGAACACCGCGACGAAGAAGATCTCGCCCGTGCCCTGCGGGCCCTGGGAATAGGCCCAGATCATCACCCCGGCGAGGATCAGACCGACGATGACGGTGTTGCGGAAATTGGAAAGTAGTCCGGCCATGTGTGCGCCCTCGTGATTCCTACCCTGAGCGTCACGTATAGGTCGTTTTGACGCAGGCGGAAACGGCTCAGACGGCGATCAGGGCCGCGGCCAGGCGGCGGCCTTCCGAGGTCAGCACATTGTAGATGCGCGCCGCGGCGGGCGTGTCCATGAACTCGAGGCCGATGCCCGCGGCGGACAGCACCTCGCGGATGGCGCGTGGCGGCTGGGCGTTGCGGGCGCCGACGCCCAGCAGCAGGAACTCGACCTCAGCGCGTCCGGCGGCCAGAACCGGCGCGAGGCTCTCGGTGGTCAGCTCGGCGAGGGCGGCGACCGGCCACGGCTGCGCCTGGTCGGCGACGATCAGCAGCGAGCCGGCATGCCAGTCTCCCGACAGGCGGAAGCCGCCGTCGCCATAGGCGTCGATGGAGGGCGCGTCGCGGGCCACGGGCCGCCCCTCCCCTAGCGGACGGTGGCGGGCTTCAGCGGCTCGGCCTCTTCATCGGCCCGCTTGACGCCCCAGAGCAGGATCACCGGGGCCGCGATATAGATCGACGAATAGGTGCCGATGGCGATGCCGAACAACAGGATCACCGACAGGCCAAAGAGCGAGGGACCGCCGAACACCGCCAGGGCCACCAGGGCCAGGACCGCGGTCATGCTGGTGATGATGGTCCGCGTCAGCATCTCGTTGATGGACATGTCGATCACCTCGTCCAGCGGCATGCGCTTGTATTTGCGCAGGTTCTCGCGGAACCGGTCGAACACCACGACGGTGTCGTTCATCGAATAGCCGATGATGGTCAGGATCGCGGCGACCGCGCGCAGGTCGAACTCGATGTAGTTCTTCAGCAGCGCCATCATCCCGAAGGTCAGGAAGACGTCGTGGAACAGCGCCGCCACGGCGCCCAGGCCGAACTGCAGTTCGAACCGGAACCAGATGTAGAGCAGCATCAGGAGGATCGCGAGGCCGAGGCCCAGGAGCCCCGAGGTCAGGAGCTCGCCGGAGACCTTCGGGCCCACCACATCTGTGCGGGTGAACTTCACGGTCCCCAGCGCCTGGGTCAGGTGGGTCTGGGCGGTGGCGACGGTCTTGGAGATGTCGGCGCCCGCCGGGGCCTGGAAGCGGATGATGGCCGCCGACGGCGCGCCGCCGCCCTGCACCACCAGGTCGCCCAGATGCATCGGATCGAGCGCGCTGCGGACCTTGGCGGTGTCGACGGCGTTGGGCGCCGTGGACAGTTCCAGCACCGTGCCGCCGGCGAAATCGATGCCGCAGGCCAGCCCGCCGCAGGGCGGCTTGAACGGATAGAGCGAGAAGAAGATCGAGGCGGCGATCGCGAGCACGGAGAGGCTCGAGAACACCTTCGACAGCCGCACGAACCGGAAGTGCGTCCGGACCGGCAGGACCTTGATGAGGGGCCAGAATTTCAAAGCTTGGGCTCCCTTACGCGATCGGCAGCGTCTTCGGCCGGGCGGTGCGGAACCACCAGGCGAGAAGCACTTGGGTGACGAGGACGGCCGAGAACACGGTCGTGAGCACGCCGATGGCCAGGGTCCAGGCGAAACCCTTCACAGGGCCGGACCCGAACGAGAACATGATGGCCGCCGAGAGCAGGTGGGTCATGTTGGCGTCGAGGATGGTCCCCATGGCGCGCGAGAAGCCCGCCTCCATGGAGCCGATCAGGTTGCGCCCGGCGCGCAGTTCGTCGCGCATCCGTTCGTAGATCAAGACGTTGGCGTCGACCGCCACGGCCAGCGTCAGGATCAGGCCGGCGATGCCCGGGAGTGTCAGCGTCGCCTGGGTGAAGCTCATGATACCGATGATCATCACCGCGTTGACCGCCAGCGCGATCAGCGAGATGCCGCCGAACAGCACGCCGTAGATGGCGAGCATGAACACCATAGTGAGCGCCAGGCCCACCACGGCCGACAGCGTGCCCGACTTGACGGCGTCCGCGCCCAGCTCGGCGCCCACGGTCCGCTGTTCCTCGACCTTCATCGGCGCCGGAAGCGCGCCGGCCCGCAGCAGCACCGCCAGGTCGTTGGCGGTCTCGACCGTGAAGTGGCCGTGGATCTGGCCGCTGCCGCCGGCGATCGCGCTTTCAATCACCGGCGCCGAGATGACCTTCTTGTCGAGGACGATGGCGAAGCGCTTGCCGATGTTCTGGCGCGTCATGTCGCCGAACTTGCGTCCGCCGATACCATTGAAGCGGAGGGAGACCACTGGCTGGTTGGTCTGGGAATCGAAGGTCGACTGGGCGTTGGTCAGCATCTCGCCGGTGACGATCTGACGCTTTTTGACCAGGTAGCTGGCCGCCGAGCCATCCGTCGATTGCAGAAGCTCGTCGCCCGGCGGCACGCGTCCGGAGGCGAGGTCCTGCTGGGAGACGGTCTCGTCGAGCAACTGGAAGCTCAGCTTGGCGGTCTGGCCGATGACGGTCTTCAGGCGCTCCGGGTCGCTTTCGCCGGCGGCCTGGATGTCGATGCGGTCCTTGCCGCGCCGCGAGATGTCCGGCTCCTTGGTGCCCATCTGGTCGATCCGGCGGCGGATGACCTCGATGTTCTGGTCGACGGCCTTGGAGACGTCGGCGTCGAAGGCCTCGGGCACGAAGGCGATACGGATCCGCTGGTTGTCGCCGGAGCTGACGCTGACCTCGCGCCCGCCCGGAGCGCCGGGGATCGCCGCGCCGATCGATTGGCGCAGCACGTTCAGGGCCGTCGAGTACTGCGACGGGTCGGTGACCCGCAGTCCGATCTCGCCGTTGGTGACGGCAAGGTCGGTAAAGGCGATCTCCTTGTCGCGGAAGGTCGTGCGGACGTCCTCGGCCATGTTGGTCAGCCGCTCGTTGCGCAGCGCCACCGTGTCGACCGAATAGAGCAGGTCCGAGCCGCCCTGCAGGTCGAGGCCCAGGTGCAGGGTGCTCTTCGGCATGAACGCCGGCAGGCTGTCGCGGACCTTGGCCGGCAACACGTTCGGCAGGGTGAACAGCAGGCCGAAGATCGTCGCCAGGAGGACGAGGATCACCTTCCAGCGGGCAAGATTCATCATGGCGGGTGCGGACGCGCTTCTAGGTCTTGGAGTCGTTCGCCGGGGCCGGCGCGCCGCGGGCCTGCACCTCGGTGATCATGCCCTTGCGCACCTTGACGGTGACGCCGGTGGCGATCTCGACGCCCACGTCGGCCTCTTCGACACGGACGACCTTGCCGTGCACGCCGGAGGACAGGACCACCATGTCGCCGCGCTTGAGGCCGGCGAGGGTCGTCTGGTGGGCTTTCATGCGGCGCTGCTGCGGACGGATCATCAAGAAATAGAACAGGACGACCAGACCGACGAGCGGCAGGAACTGCATCAGGTTCTGTGTAAGGTCTGGGCTAGCGGGCATGGCCTCTCCGAAATGCAGTGCGACGGCGGCCTTTCGAAGGCCCCCGCGCGAAGTCGGCGGAAGCTATGCGCTGCGACCCCGTTTTGCAATGGAAGCTCGGCAGGCTAAGCCTCGGCGTGATGACGCATGAGCTGGAACCCGTCCTGGCGCGGATCGCCGAGGCCCTCGAGCGCCTCGCGCCGCCGCGCGCCGCCGAGCCCGATTTCGGAGCGGCGCGCCTCTTCCGCCACGAGCCGGCGGCCGGCGCCTTCCATCCGGCGCCCGACTATCCCCTGCCGCTGGACGCGCTGGTCGGCGTCGACCGCCAGAAGGACCGCTTCGTCGAGAACCTGCAGCGGTTCGCGGGCGGCCTACCCTGCAACCACGCCCTGCTCTGGGGTGTGCGCGGCGCGGGGAAGAGCTCGCTCGCCAAGGCCGCCTTCATGCATGTCGCGGCCGGGGCGCCGGACTTGAAGCTCGTGGAGGTCGATCGCGACCAGGTGACGGCGCTGCCGGGCCTGTTCGACATCCTGCGGGCGCGGCCCGAACGCTTCCTGGTGCTTTGCGACGACCTCTCCTTCGAAGAGGGCGCGGCGGCGGCCAAGGCGCTGAAGTCGGCGCTCGAAGGCGGCGTCTCCGGCCCGCCCGCCAATGTGCTGTTCGCCGCGACCTCGAACCGCCGGCACCTGATGCCCAGATCTCATGGCGAAAGGGGCGGCCATGGCGAGGACCGCGGCCTGATCGCCACCGCCGAGGACGCCGAGGAGGAGGTCAGCGTCTCCGACCGCTTCGGCCTGTGGATCGGCTTCGCGCCCATGGACCAGGCGACCTATCTGGCGGCCGTCCAGGGCTATGCGAAGCGCTATGGCCTCAAGGCGCCGGACCTCGATCGCCGCGCCCTGCAGTGGGCGCAGCTGCGCGGAGCCCGCTCCGGCCGGGTCGCCTGGCAGTTCATCCGCGATCTGGCGGGAGAGCTGGGGAAGAGCCTGCCGCTCTAGCTACTTCGGAAGCACCAGCTTCGGGTCGACGGGCCGCGCCCGCGCGTCGAGCGGGTTGGGCGCATAGCGCACCTCGAAGTGCAGCTGCGGCTCGGGCACGCCGCCGGAATTGCCGGCCTGGCCGATCTGCTGGCCTTGGGTGACCTTCTGCTGGTTCCGCACGTCGATGTGGCTGAGGAACCCGTAGGCGGTGACCCAGCCGTCGGCGTGCTTGATCAGCACCAGATTGCCGAAGCCCGGCACCTGGTCGCCGGCGTAGACCACGTCGCCGTCGGCGGCGGAGCGGACCGCCGCGCCCGCCTGGGCCTGGATGTTGATGCCGTCGTTGTGCTGGCCGCCGGCCAAGGGCCCGAAGTCGGACAGTATCTCGCCCTTCAGCGGCCACACGAACCGGCCCCGGCCCATCTGCGAGACCTGGGCGTCGCTCGGTGCGGGCGCGGAGCTGGGCGCCGCGGCCGGGGCCGCGCCCGGCGTGCCGGATGACGGCCTGGGGGCTGCGCCCGACGGCTGATAGGGCTGCGGTCGGGACGGTAGTTGCGCCGACGGCTCGACCGGGCGCGGATAGCTGCGCGGAGCCTCCGGAGGCTCCGATCCGCGCAAGGCGCCGCGGTCGCGGTAGCCGTCCGGCAGGTAGATCTTCTGCCCGGGGCGCACGGTGGCGCGACGGCGGGACATGTCGTTCTCGAGGCGCAGGCGATCGACGCTGATGCTGAAGCGCTGGGCGATCTGGGCAAGGGTGTCGCCGGGCTGGGCGACATAGGCGTGCTCGGTGAAGGACGGCCCCTTGAGGGCCTGGCCCAGCTGGAGATTGTTGCCCTTCAGGTGGTTGTCGGCCTTGAGCTGGCTGACGTCGGTGTCGAGCTTGGCGGCGATCTTGTCGAGGGTGTCGCCCTTCTTCACCCGGTAGGTCTCGCGCCGGCCCTGGCTGGTCACGACCTTGCCGGCCACCATGCGGTCGCCGCCCGACGGCGTGTCGTCCACGGTGTCGGCGGCCGGGGTCTTGCCGCGCCGCGCCTTCGCGCCCTTGGCCGGGGCGGCGTCGCCGCTGTCGGCGTTGTCCTCGGCCGCCAGGACGGCCGGGATCACGAAGTCGGCGGGCAGGCGAATCTTCTGTCCGGGGCGGATCTGGGTCCGGGCCGAGAGGTCGTTCTCGTCGCGCAGTTCCTCAACCGTGACGTGGAAGCGCTTGGCGATGGAGAAGACGGTGTCGCCGTTGGCGACCACATAGGCCTTCCTGGCGACCGCCGGCCCCTTCAGCACGTCGCCCGGCTGCAGCACGCTGGTCTTCTTGAGCTTGTTGGCGCTGGTCAGCTCGGCGATCGTGGTGTCGAGCTTGTCGGCGATCTTCTCGAGGGTGTCGCCCTTCTTGACCACATAGGCCGCGCTCTCGCTCTTCAGCGTGATGATCTTGCCGTTGGCGGCCTTGGGGGCTTCCACCGCCTTGTTGGCGTTGTGGTGCGGGCGCGCGAAGGCGGGGGCCGCGCAAAGCGCGGTGCTCGCCAGGAGGATCAGGGCCGATCGCTGGAGGAAATGCGTCATCGCCGCTCCGGTATTGAACATGGCCATGAGTCGGGGCGCCAGGGTTGATGATGGGTTAAGCCGCCCATCCGCGCCAACCCGCAAACGCCGTACACGCCACACGTCTTCGTCAAAGTTCCTTCGCCACCCCGTCGAGCAGGGGCACGAACCGCACGTCGGTCAGCGCCTCGACCTCGAAGCCCCCCTTGCCGTCGCCCGTATAGCGACGAAGGCTCTGCACCGGCCCCTTGCCGATCGGCGCCACCAGGACCCCGTTCGGCTTCAGCTGGCTCAGCAAGGCCTTCGGCTCATCAGACGCGGCGGCTGTGACCATAATGCGGTCGAAAGGCGCCTGCTCGGGCCAGCCCTCCCCGCCGTCGCCGAACCGGGTGATGACATTGGTCAGGCCCAGCGCCTTGAAGCGGGCCTCGGCCTCCCGCATCAGGGTGCGGTAGCGCTCCACCGTGTAGACCAGCCGCGAGAGCTTGGAGAGGATGGTGGTCTGGTAGCCGCTGCCGGTGCCGATCTCCAATACCCGGTCGCGCCGGTCGAGCTTCAGCGCCTGGGTCATCAGCCCGACGATGTAGGGCTGGCTGATGGTCTGGCCGCAAGCGATCGGCAGGGCGGAATCCTCGAACGCGCGTTCCTTGAAAAGATCCGGCGTGAAGGCTTCGCGCGGTGTCGTCTCGATGGCATTCAGCACGGCAGGCTCGCTCACCCCTTGCGAGCGCAGGGCGAGGATCAGGCGGGCAAGCCGCGTCTCGGCCGTGTCGTCGTCTTTCTTCGCCATCCTAGGCCTTGGCCAAATCACGCATGGGGCGGCGGGCCACCCAGAACGCCCCGCAGTTTGTGCACTGACTCGGCGTGCGTGAGGTCGATATGCAGCGGCGTCACCGAGATCTTGCCGTCATAGATCGCGCGCAGGTCGGTGCCGTCGGCCGGTTTCGAGCGCTCCTGCCTGAATCCCATCCAGTAGTAGTCCCGGCCGCGCAGGTCGGTACGCTTTTCCGCGATGCGGATATGGGCGTCGCGGAAGCCCTGGCGGGTGACCTCCACCTCGGTGATCTCGGCGACCGGCCGGTAGGGGAAGTTGATGTTCATGACCACGTCGTTCGCCCAGCCCACCTCCATGAGCCGGCGGATGATGCCCGGCGCGAAGACCTCGGCGGGCTCATAGCTTCGGTTGCCCTCGTAGAAGCCCATCTGCGAGAGCGCGATGCCCGGCACGCCCAGCGCCATGGCCTCGATGGCGCCGGCCACCGTGCCCGACATGGTGACGTCCTCAGCGAGATTGGCGCCGCGGTTGACGCCGGAGAGCACGAGGTCGGGCTTCTTGCCGGTCACCAGCTCGTGGATGCCCAGCATCACGCAGTCGGTGGGCGTGCCGGTCGTGGAGAAGCGCCGTGGGTCCAGCTCGCGAACCCGAATCGGATCGGAGAGCGTGAGCGCCCGGCTGGCCCCAGACCGCTCGGCGTCCGGCGCACAGATCCAGACGTCGTCGGACAGCTTTGCTGCGATCTTTTCCAGCGCGGTCAGCCCCTCGGCATGGATCCCGTCATCGTTGGTGAGCAGGATCCTCAAGCGGCCTTGCCCCCGATGTGGGTCAGGCCCTTCAAGTAGGGATGCAGCGCCTGGGGAATGGCGATGCGGCCATCCTCGTCCTGGTAGTTCTCCATCAGCGCCACCAGCGTACGGCCGACGGCCAGGCCCGAGCCGTTCAGCGTGTGCACGAACCGCGTGCCCTTTTCGCCGGCCGCCTTGGTGCGGGCGTCCATGCGGCGGGCCTGGAAGTCGCCGCAGTTGGAGCAGGAGCTGATCTCGCGGTAGCGGTCCTCGGACGGCAGCCAGACCTCGAGGTCGTAGGTCTTCTTCGCTCCGAAACCCATGTCCCCGGTGCAGAGCAGCATGGTGCGGAACGGCAGCTCCAGCCGCTTCAGGATCGCCTCGGCGCAGCCGACCATCCGCTCGTGTTCCTCGTCGGACTTGTCTGGCTCAACGATGGAGACCAGCTCGACCTTGTAGAACTGGTGCTGGCGGATCATTCCGCGGGTGTCCTTGCCGGAGGCGCCGGCCTCCGAACGGAAGCAAGGCGTCAGCGCCGTGTAGCGCAGCGGCAGCTCCTCTTGCGCAACGATCTGGCCCATCACCAGGCTGGTCAGCGGCACCTCGGCGGTGGGGATCAGCCAGCGGCCGTCGGTGGTCTGGAAGAGGTCGTCGGCGAACTTCGGGAGCTTGTCCGTTCCATAGGCCGCCGCATCGTTGACCAGCAGCGGCGGCGAGACCTCGGTGTAGCCGTGCTCGGTCGTCTGGAAATCGAGCATGAACTGGCCGAGCGCGCGTTCCAGCCGGGCGAGCTCGCCCTTCAGCACCGCGAAGCGCGCCCCGCTCATCCGGGCGGCGGCCTCGAAGTCCAGCAGGCCCAGGCCTTCGCCAAGGGTGGAGTGATCCTTGGGATTGGCGATGGCGAACGGCTCGCCCCAGCGGCGCACCTCGACGTTGGCGTGCTCGTCCTCGCCCAGCGGCACGTCGGCCGCGGGGATGTTCGGCAGGCCGGCCAGCAGGGCGTTCAGCGCCTGGCCTGCGGCTTTCTCGGCTTCGCTGTCGGATTCCAGCTTGGCCTTCAGCGCATCCACCTGCGCCATCAGCCGCGCGGCTTCGGCCTCGTCCTTGGCGGCCTTGGCGGCGCCGATCTTCTTGGAGGCGTCGTTGCGCTCGGCCTGGGCGGTCTGCCAGCCGGTCTGGGCGGTCCGCAGCGTCGCATCCAGCGCGGTGATCTGGGCCACCAGGTCCGCGCCGGACAGGCCCTTCGCGTCCCAGCCTTTAACGTAGGGCTCAGGCGTTTCGCGAATGGCTCGGATGTCGTGCATGGCGGCCGCAAGGTGGGAGGGAAGCGGCTTCTCTAGAGCGCGTTGGCGCGGGGGCCAACCCCAAGGGGCTAGGCCGCGGCGTCGTCTTCCTTCTTTCGCCGGAGCTCGATCACCCAGACACACCCCACCGAGGCGAAGTAGAGGCCGATGAGCGGCAGCGACAGCAGGATCTGGCTGATCGGGTCAGGCGGCGTGATGATCGCCGCAGCGATGACGATGCCCACCACCGCGTAGCGCCAGCCGGCCATCAGCATCTTCGAGTTCACGATGCCGGCCATGCCCAGCAGCGCCAGGATCACCGGCAGCTGGAACCCCAGGCCGAAGGCCAGCAGCAGCGCCAGCACCTGGTCGAGATACTCCGAGACCTTCGGCAGCAACTGCACCGAAATCCCCGCCGTGGCCACGATCTGCTGGGAGAGCGCGAACCACAGCAGGAAGGGCATGATCATGTAGTAGACCATCGCCGCACCGGCCAGGAACAGCAGGGGCGAGGCGACCAGGAACGGCAGGAAGGCGCGGCGCTCGCGCTTGTAGAGCCCCGGCGCGACGAAGGCGTAGACCTGCTGCGCCCAGATCGGGAAGCTCAAGGCCACAGCGCCCAGCACCGACAGCTTTACCTTGGTGAAAAAGAATTCCAGCGGCGCGGTGAAGATCAGGCTCGTCACCTGGCCCGGAACCGGCGGCAGCTCTTTCAGCCCCGCCAGCACCAGGAACATATTCTTGGTGCTGGTCAGCATGCTCTGAGCCTGGTGGAGAAAATCCCCGGTCGCGCCGCCGCCCTTGGCCTCCTGCACCCGGACCGCGAGCAGGCCCGCGGCGACGTAGAAGGGGTGAACCAGCAGGGTGAAGGCCTGGGTCGAAAACGCGAAGCAGATGATGAAGGCCACGAACAGCGCGATCACGCAGCGGATCAGCCGCGCGCGCAGCTCGACCAGATGGTCCATCAGGGGCGCGCGGGAGGCCTCGATTTCGTCCTCGGGCAGGTCGCTCACGGGGCGGACGCCTTACGGGCTCGCGGCTTGGGCGCAGCCGCCTTGGCAGGCGCCCGCTTCGCCGCAGATTTCACGACCGGCTTGGCCTTCGCGGCGGGCGCCGGCTTGGCCTTGGACGCCGGCTTGGCCGCCATCGCCTTGGCCGGGGGTTTCTTCTTCGCCCCAGCCTTCGCGGCGGCTTTGCGGGCTCGGGCCCTCGGCGCGGCCCCGACCTCGATGGGCTCGCTCTGGACGTAGGCGTAGGGCTTCATCACAGGCTGGTTCAGCTCGACGCCCACGTCGGAGAGGCCCTGGCTGATCTCGTTGAAGGCCTGGTTCACCTCCGGCGCGTGGGTCTCGACGTCCAGGAGCTGGCCCTTGCGCATGGCCTCGACCTCCTGGCGCAGTTCGTCGAGCTCCGACTGGCGGGCCATTTCGTCGAAGCTGGCGCGGAATTCGGCGGCCATCGAGCGCACCTTGGCCATGAACTGCCCCAGCTTGCGCAGCAGCACCGGCAGGTCCTTCGGACCCACTACGATCAGCGCCACCACCGCGGCGATCAGGAGTTCTAGAGCGCGTCCTTCGGGAAACATGGCCGTGCCTTAGCGCGGTTTCAGGCGCAGTGGAAACCTAGGACCGCTGGGGCCGGGGATCGAGCTCAGGCCTTGGTCCTGGCGCGCGCCTTGGGCGCGGTCTTCGCGGCCGTCTTCGGCAGCGGCTTGGCCGGCGGCGCCTCTTCCTCGTGGGCCTCGTCTTCGCCCTTCAGGCCCTCGCGGAAGGCTTTGATGCCCTTGGCGGTGTCGCCCATGATGCCGGAAATCTTACCCCGGCCGCCGAACAGCAGGAGGATGACCACGCCCGCGAAAATCAGATGCCAGATCGAAAGACCGCCCATGGCGTCGAAAACTCCAATCCCGTCGCGCCCCGGCGACATCGTCCAAGCCGCTATATAGTCCGTCTCCAGCCCGCGCGCCACGCGACAATCCTGCGCTAGGAGGCGGTTTCCTCGCCGAGGAAGTCGGTGTGGAACTCTGGCGCGTCGCCCTCGTCGAGCGGGTCCTCGTCGGCGGCGAGCCCATTGGGATCGGGGACGGCGAAGTCGGCCGGCAGGTCGAGCGAGAGCAGGCCCGCCGCGCGCATCTCGGCGGCGCCCGGCAGGTCGCCGACGCTGGCCAGGCCGAAATGCTCCAGGAAGGCGTCGGTGGTGCCGTAGGTGATCGGCCGGCCCGGCGTGCGCCGGCGGCCGCGCATGCGCACCATGCCGAGCTCGAGGAGGACGTCGAGCGTGCCCTTGCTCGCCTGCACGCCGCGCACCGCCTCGATCTCCGCGCGGGTCACCGGCTGGTGGTAGGCGATGATCGCCAGGGTCTCCTGGGCGGCGCGGGAGAGCCGGCGCGGCTCCTCGCGCTCATCGGTCATCAGCCAGGCGAGATCGGCGGCCGTCTGGAAGCGCCAGCGTCCGGCGACCGCGACCAGCTCCACGCCGCGGCCCTGGTAGCGGGCTTGCAGCGCCACGATCGCGCCGGCTACGTCCGCCCCCTCCGGCAGCCGCTTGGCGATCTCGGCGTCGCTGAGCGGCCCGGCGGCGGCGAACAGCAGGGCCTCGACCTCGCGCTCGGTGTGGACGACGTCGCTCATGCGGCCTTCTCCCGCCGGCTGCGCAGGTAGATGTCGGCGAAGGCCTCAAGCTGGCGGGCCTCCAGCGCGCCTTCCTTCACCAGCTCCAGGCCGGCCGACAGCGTCGAGGCGACATAGGAGGCCCGGCTCGGCCCCTGCCCGCCCGACTCCATCGGCGCGACGCCGGCGAGCGGCGTCCAGCGGGCGAGCTCCGGCAGCAGCCGGCGCAGGCGGTCGCGCGCCTCCTCCAGCGGATAGGCGGTCGGCAGGGCGGGCGTGTAGCGGCGGCTGGATTCCTTGGTGCGCTGGGCGATGTAGGCGCTCATCAGCCCGTAGAGATCGCCCTCGACGCGGCCTGAGGGGATCACCCGTATGGCCTCCGGGTCGCCGCGGCCGAAGACGTCGCGGCCCATCTGCGGTCGGGTGCGGAGCGCCTCGGCGGCGCTGCGCATGGCGTCGAGCTTAGCCAGGCGGAAGGCGAGCCGGGCGGCGATCTCCTCGGCCGGCGCCTCGTCGGCCTTCGGTTGTTCGGGCTTGGGGAGCAGGAGGCGGGACTTCAGGTAGGCGAGCCACGAGGCCATCACCAGATAGTCGGCGGCTAGCGAGAACTGCTGGCGGCGCGCCTGCTGCACAAAGGCCAGGTACTGCTCGGCGAGCTTCAGGATCGAGAGCTGCAGAAGGTCGACCTTCTGGCTGCGGGCGAGCGCCAGCAGCACGTGCAACGGGCCTTCATAGCCGTCGATGTCGACGATCAGCGCCTCCCCGTCCTCGGCGGCGGTGGCCGCGGCGGCGAAGTCGAGATTGGGCTGGAAGGTCATGGTCATGCCGCGAACCGACCCTCGAACGCGGCGTCGAAGCGGGCCCGGGCCTCGGCCGCATCGAACGGCTCCGGCGTCCGGGCGATCCGCGCCAGCGCCGCCCTGGCCCGTCCGGCGGCGCGGCCTTTCAAGGACCCGGCGCCGGCCACCACGGCCTTCATCTCCGCCAGGCCGCCATTGCAGTGCAGGACCATGTCGCAGCCGGCCGCGCGGCTAGCGCGGGCGCGTTCGGTGAAGTCGCCGCTCAGCGCCTTCATGGAAAGGTCGTCGCTCATCACCAGCCCGTCGAAGCCGATCGCGCCGCGCACCGCCTTGCGCATCACCTTCTTCGAGGTGGTGGCCGGCCGCTTCCGGTCGATCGCCGAATAGATCACATGGGCGGTCATCGCCATCGGCATGTCGGAGAGCACGCGGAACGGCGCGAAGTCGCGCGCCTCCAGGTCCGCGAAGCTCGCGTCCACAACCGGCAACTCCAGGTGGCTGTCGGCCATCGCGCGACCGTGTCCGGGGATGTGCTTGATGACCGGCAGGACGCCGCCGGCGATCAGGCCCTCGGCGGCGGCCCGGCCCATCAACGCGACTTCGTCCGGCGTGCCGCCATAGGCTCGGTCGCCGATGATCTCGTGGCCCGTGGGGTCCGGCACGTCGAGCACCGGCAGGCAATCGACGTTGATGCCCAGCGCCGTCAGGTCGTGGGCCATGAGCCGCGCGCCGAGCCGGGTGATCTCGCGCCGGAACAGCGGGTCATTGCCGGCCAGGTCGCCGTAGGCGCGGCCCGGCGGATAGCGGCCCCAGTTCGGCGGCCCCAACCGCTGGACCCGCCCGCCCTCCTGGTCGATCAGCACCGGCGCGTCGGCGCGTCCGACGCTCTCGCGCAGCGCATTGGTGAGCGTGCGCACCTGGTCGGGGGTCTGCACGTTGCGGCCGAAGAGGATGAAGCCCCAGGGGTTCACCCGCCGGAAGAAGATCTTCTCCTCGGCCGTCAGCTTGGGGCCGGAACAGCCGAGGATGGCGGCCGTCACGGTCACTTGACGAAGCAGGCCTTCCCGGCGGCCTTGAGCTTGGCGCAGAAGGCGGTCGCGTCGGCGCGGCTGCCGAAGCCGGTCACCTGGGTGCGGAAGAGGGTGTGGCCGTCCTTTTCCACCTTCTCCACGCTCTTGCCCTTGCCGGCGGCGGGGCCGGGGGCGATGGCCGCGGCGTCGCTCCAGCCCTTGTCGGCGAGCGCCTGAGACGAGAAGGCGCCGATCTGCACGGCGGCGACGCCCGCGGCCTTGGCCGCCGGAGCCGGGGTCTTGGCCTCGGGCGTGGCGGGCGCGGCCTTGACCGGCGCGGGCTTGGCCGGAGCCGGCGGCGTGGCGGCCACCTTGGGCGCGGGCGCAGCCTTCGGCGCCGGCGGTTCAACCTTCGCGGCCGGCGCGGGCGGCGGCGGGGGCGGGGCCGCCGGGGCCGCCGCCGCGGCGGGCGGTGATTCATATAAAAACAAACACCCGACAGCGACGGCGTGGGGTGTGGG
>NZ_JBEPUO010000044.1:0-19009 GCF_041691455.1 Phenylobacterium sp.
CATGGCCCGGCCGATCTTGCGGTGGTCGCGCTTCTCGGCCTCCTCCAGGCGGTGGAGGTAGGCTTCGAGATCCGCTTCCGAGGCCCAGGCCGTGCCGTAGATCCGCTGCAGCTGGGCGTTGCGGTGGTCGCCCCGCCAATAGGCGCCGGCCAGCTTCGTCAGCTTGAACGCCTTGCCGACCGCCTTCGTCGACGGCAGGTGCGGCCCGCGGCAGAGGTCCTTCCAGTTCCCCTGGCGGTAGACGCTGACCTCTTCGCCGACCGGGATGCTCTCGATGATCTCGGCCTTGTAGAGCTCACCGATCTCCTTGAAGTGGGCGATGGCGTCGTCGCGCGTCCAGACCTCGCGCTCGATCTTCTCGTCGCGGTCGACGATCTCCTTCATGCGGGCTTCGATCTTCGCCAGGTCGTCCAGGCTGAACGGCTCGTCGCGGGCGAAGTCGTAGTAGAAGCCGTCCTCGATCGAGGGGCCGATGGTCACCTGCGTGCCGGGGAACAGCTCCTGCACGGCCTCGGCCATCACGTGGCTGGCGTCGTGGCGCAGGGTCTCCAGCGCCTCGGGGCTCTCGCGCGTCAGGATCTCGAACTTGCCGCCGTGCGGCAGCGGCCGGTCGAGGTCCAGCAGCTCGCCGTCGAGCTTCACCAGCACCGCGCGCTTCGCCAGGGAGATGGCGATGGACTGGGCGACGTCCTTGCCCGTCACGCCGTCGTCGTACGGGCGCTTCGAGCCATCGGGGAAAATCAGGTCGATCATGTTTCACAGGTCCACTTGCGCGCACCGGTCCCACCGTCCTTCGGGGGCCGCTTGCGCGGGGGCGGGACCGGGTCGAAGCCCGAACCGCCGCCCCAGGGATGACAACGACACAGCCTGCGACCGGCGAGCCAGGCGCCACGCCACGGGCCGTGGCTGATCAGGGCGTCTGCGGCGTATTCCGAGCAGGTCGGAAAGAACCGGCATTGCCGCCCGATCAGCGGCGAAAGCGTCAGCTTGTAGGCGCGGAGCGCGCCCCTGACGCAGCGTTCATAGACAGTCATGCCGGCTACGGAGATCTCGAGAGAGCGCCCAGCGATTACGCTGCGCCCAGCGGTGGATCAAGCCGCGCCGGCGGGGGTAGTTCGTCCGGTGGTCTTCGCGCTCGCCGTGCGCACAGCCTCGGTCACGGCCTCAAACGCGAGCAACGTCGAGGCGTGGCGGGCCGGGTAGTCCTTCACCGGGGCGAGCATGGCCAGTTCCGAAAAGCGTCCATCGGGCGCGGGTGCGCCGTCCTTCAACATAGCACGGAACTGCTTAACGGCCACCTCCAGCTCCGGCAGGCTGGCCCCGATCACCTGCGATCCGAGCACCGAGGCCGCCGCCTGGCCGAGCGCGCAGGCCTTCACCTCCTGGGCGAAGTCGGCGACCCGGTCGCCGTCGACGACCACATCGACCAGCACGCGGCTGCCGCACAGCTTGGCGATCTTCTCGACGCTCGCGTCGGGCGCGGCGAGCCGTCCGACGCGCGGCATATTGGCCGCCAGCGCCAGCAGTTTCGCCGAGTAGAGGTCGTCGATCATGGCCTCTAGATCGGGGGGCCGGCCCGCCGAGTCAAATCCGGCGCGCGCGCCTCTGTCGGCCGGACTGTTGCCCGAATGAAACCCTGCGACCTCTTTATGGCCACGGCGCCGGGCGAAAGGCATTTGAGCTTTAGCTGCTATAATATAACAACACGCATTCAACTCGGCGGGTGAGATCATGACGAAAGCCGTCGCCGACCTGGCGCCGCCAGCCTAGGTGTTCGTCAGCGACAATTCCCCTTCTCGGACAAAGTCAGGCCGTGGCGCAACGCACACGCCCGAGGCCGAAGGGCTGAGCGCGTCGCGCGTTTGGTCGGCCTCGCGCGCATCTCCGGGGGCCGCTGTCGTGGCCCTTCTCCTGGTCGGCGCATGCGCGGCTGGACCGGACTTCAAGACGCCCGCGCCGCCTTCGGTCAGCGCCTATGTCGCTCGCCGGCTCCCGGCCACGGCGGCAGTCCCGGCGATCGCCGGAGGCGCGGCGCAGCGGATCGCCGGCGAGACGGACCTGCCCGGCGACTGGTGGACGCTGTTCCATTCCCAGCCGCTGAACGACCTGATCGCCCAGGCGCTGAAAGCCAATCCTGATCTGAAGGCGGCCCAGGCGGCGCTGCGCCAGGCCCACGAGACCACGCTCGCGCAGCGCGGCGCCTTCTTCCCCGCGGTTACGGCGGGTTTCACGGCCAACCGGTTTCGGCAGTCCGGCGACCTCGCGCCGACGCCGGCCACCAACGCGCTGCAGTACAGCCTCTTCACGCCGCAGGTCAGCGTCTCCTACGCCCCTGACGTCTTCGGCCTGACCCGGCGGACCGTCGAAGGCGCCAGGGCTCAGGAAGAGGCGAGCCGCTTCCAGATGCTGGCCGCCGACCTGACGCTCACCACCAACGTCGCCAATGCGGCCATCCAGGACGCGTCGATCAACGCCCAGATCGACGCTACGCGTCAGCTCATCGAGATCAACTCAAAGATGATCGAAATCCTGCGGCTGCAGGTGTCGAAGGGCTATGCCGGCGGCCTCGACCTCGCTGCCCAGGAAAGCCAGCTCGCCCAGGCCAGGGCCGCGCTTCCGCCGCTCCTCAAGCAGTCGGCGCAACAGCAGGACCTGATCGCCGTCCTGACCGGCCGTTTTCCGGTCGAGACGCCCGAGAGCCGGTTCACGCTGGAGAGCCTGACCCTGCCGGCCGACCTGCCGCTCAGCCTGCCGTCGACCCTGGTGACGCAGCGCCCGGACGTGCGTCAGGCGCAGGCCAATCTGCACGCCGCCAGCGCCGCCATCGGCGTCGCCGCGGCCAACCGCCTGCCGAATTTCCAGCTCACCGGCGACGCGGGATCCTCCGCCCTGACGATCGGACGCGTGTTCCACTCGGGCACGGGCTTCTGGGATCTGGGCGCCGCGGTGACCACACCGATCTTCCAGGGCGGCGCCCTGCTGCACCAGGAGCGCGCCGCCAAGGCCGCCTATCAGCAGTCGGCGGAGCAATATCGCGGCACGGTGCTCACCGCCGTCCAGAACGTCGCCGACACGCTCGCGGCCATCGAGCAGGACGCCGAGGGCCTCAAGGCCACGTCCGCCGCGGCCGACGCCGCGAAGACCACGCTGGACCTGTCGCAGCGGCAGTACCGCGCGGGCTACGCCAGCTACCTGTCGCTGCTGAGCGCCGAACAGGCCTACCAGCAGGCTCGCATCGGCCTCGTGCAGGCCCAGGCCGCCCGCTTCGCTGACACCGTGGCCCTCTATCAGGCGCTGGGCGGCGGATGGTGGCGCCGCCCCGAGCTTTCCGGGGCCGACATCGCCAAGGACGCCAATGCAAACTAGATCGCCGACCCGCGCCTTGGCGGCTTGCGCCCTGGCGGCGATGACGCTGGCCGCCTGCGGCGCCAAGCCCGACGCCGCGGCCCAGGCCGACGCCACGCCGCAGAACGTGACCCTCACCGCGGCGCAGCTGCAGCACATTCAGTTGGTGACTGTGGCGCGGGCCGACTTCCACAGGACCATCGAGGCGGCCGGCGTCGTCGACTTCGACAACGACCAGTCCACCGCCGTGGCCTCGCCCATCTCGGGCCTGGTGACGCGCCTGCTGGTCGCGCCGGGCCAGCAGGTGGCCGCCGGCCAGGCCCTGGCCATGGTGGATTCCTCGGACTTCGCCGCGGCCACCAGCGCCTATGCCAAGGCCGTCGCCACCGCGCGCACGACGCGTCAGCTCGCCGACGCCGACAAGGACCTCGCGCAGCATAACGGCGTCTCGGCCCGCGAGGCCCAGCAGGCCGAAACCGACGCCCTCAACGCCGCGGCCGACCGTGACGCCGCGCTCCAGGCCGTGCAGGCGCTGAAGCTCGACCCCAAGGCGATCAGGGACATCCAGGCCGGCCGGCCGATCAGCCATATCGAAGGCGCCATTCGCGCGCCCATCGCCGGCACGGTGGTCGAAAAGCTGATCACGCCGGGACAGCTCCTCCAGGCCGGGACCACCCCGGCCTTCACCGTCGCCAACCTGTCGAAAGTCTGGGTGATGGCCCAGGTCTCCACGTCCGACCTTCCCTCGGTCAAGGTCGGCGATTCGGCGGAGATCGAGACCGGCGTCGGGTCCGTCGCCCTGACCGGCGTGGTCGACAACGTGGCGGCCCTGGTGAACCCGGACACCCGCGCGGTGGCGGCCCGCGTGGTCGTCGCCAATCCCGGCGGCCTTCTGAAGAAGCAGATGTACGTGCGGGTCCACCTCCGCTCGCGGCAGGACTCGAGCGGCCTGTTGGCGCCGGTGTCGTCGATCCTGCGCGACGATGAGAACCTGCCCTTCGTCTATGTCGCCGAAGCGCGCGGCGCCTTCGCCCGCCGGCGCGTGACGCTGGGCTACCGCACCGGTGACCAGTACGAGATCTCCGCCGGCCTGCAGGCCGGCGACCGCGTCGTCGGCGACGGCGGCATCTTTGTCCAGTTCATGCAGAGCCAGTGAGCGAAGCCGCGCCACCGGCCCTACGCGCGCCCTCGGTGATCAACCGGGTGGTGGCCACAGGTCTGCGCCAGCCGTGGCTGGTCGCGCTCCTGACCCTGATCCTGATCGGGATTGGCGTCTGGTCGCTGCAACGGCTGCCGGTGGACGCCTATCCCGACCTGTCGCCGCCGATGGTGGAGCTGATCACCCAGTGGCCGGGCCACACATCGGAAGAGGTGGAGCGGCAGATCACCGTGCCCTCCGAGATCGAGATGAACGGCCTGCCGGGCGCCGGAGTGACGCGGTCGATCTCGCTCTACGGCCTTTCCGACCTGGTGGTCACCTACAAGGATGGGACCGACCGTAACGCCGCGCGCCAGGAGGTATTCAACCGTCTCGGCGACCTGACCTTGCCCGACGGAGTGAAGCCTTCCGTCTCACCGCTGACCTCGCCCTCCGGGCTGATCTACCGCTACGTCCTTCAGAGCACCGACCGCTCGCCCATGGAGCTGAAGACCCTGGAGGACTGGGTCGTCGAGCCGGCCCTCAAGTCCGTGCCCGGAGTCGCCGATGACAGCGGTTTTGGCGGCGGCGAGATGCAGTACCAGGTGCTGTTCGACCCGAACAAGCTGGCCGGCGTGGGCCTCACCGTAAGCCAGGTGGAGACCGCCCTCGCCGCCAACAACGCCGACGCCGGCGGCGGCTTCTATTCGCAGGGCGGACAGTTCTACTACGTCCGCGGCGTCGGACGCCTGGAGACCCTGGAGGACATCGGAAACGTCGTCCTGGCGGTCCACAATGGCGCGCCCGTGCTGATCAAGGATGTTGGCCAGGCGGTGATCGGCATCGCGCCGCGCCTGGGCGAATTCGGTTTCGAGACTCAGGACGACGCCGTCGAGGGCGTGATCCTGCTGCGCACCGGCGAAAAGACCCAGGACGTCCTGACGGGCGTCCGGGCAAAGGTCCAAGACCTCAATCAGCACATCCTGCCCAAGGACGTGAAGGTCGTCCCGTTCTACGACCGCACCGACCTCATCAAGTTCACCACCGGCGTGGTCGAGGCCAACCTGGTGCGCGGCATGATCCTGGTGGTCGTGATGCTGATCTTCTTCCTCTACGATTTCCGCGCCGGGCTGATCGTGGCGGTGACGATCCCGCTCTCGCTGCTCTTCGCCTTCACCTGTCTCAACATCCAGAAGGCGTCGGCCAACCTGCTCTCCATCGGGGCGATCGACTTCGGCATCCTGGTCGATGGCGCCATCTTCATGGTCGAGAACATCTTCCGCCAGATCGCGCTGCGCAAAGGCACGCCGGCGACCGTCCACGAGATCATCCGCGACGCCGCGGCCGAGGTGGACCGCCCGCTGGTCTATGCGGTGGCGGTGATCGTGGTCAGCTTCCTGCCGATCTACGTCCTGTCCGGTCCGTCGGGCGCCCTCTTCCGGCCGATGGCCGACACCATGATCTTCGGCCTGATCGGGGCCCTGCTGGTGACCTTGCTGCTGCTCCCCGTGCTCTGCGCCTGGCTGATGCGCAACAATGTGCGCGAGCGCACCAACCGGCCCTTCGAATGGCTGAAGGACCGCTACGCTCGCGGCCTCGACTTCTGCCTGAAGCATAGTTGGGGGACCGTCTGGGCGGCGGCGGCCGTGCTGGCCGCGACGCTGGCCATCACGCCACTGGTGGGCGCGGAGTTCATGCCGCAGCTCGACGAGGGCGCGCTCTGGGTCCGGGCGACCATGCCCTACACGATCTCCTTCGACGAAAGCGCCAAGGTGGCGCCCAAGGTGCGCGCGATCCTGAAGACCTTCCCGCAGGTGACGACGGTCTCCTCCGAGCTCGGCCGGCCCGACGACGGCACCGATCCCACCGGCTTCTTCAACGTCGAGTTCTTCGTGGGCCTGAAGCCCTATTCGCAGTGGACCGGCGCCTACCGCGACAAGGCCCAGCTCATCGCGGCCATCAATCGGAAGCTGGAGGCCTTCCCGGGCATCACCTTCAACTACACCCAGCCGGCGCAGGACGCCGTGGACGAGGCCGAGACCGGGCTGAAAAGCGCGCTGGCGGTGAAGGTCTTCGGCCCCGATCTCAAGACGCTGGAGACCAAGGGCAAGGCGATCAAACAGGTCCTGCAACATGTGCGCGGCATCCGCGACGTCACCCTGGTTCAGGAACTCGGCCAGCCCAGCCTCACCATCAAGATCGATCGCGCCAAGATCGCCCGCTACGGCGTCAACGTCGCCGACATCAACGCCCTGGTGCAGACCGCCATCGGCGGCGACGTGGCCACTCAGGTGGTGCAGAGGGAGAAGCAGTTCGACCTGGTGGTGCGCCTGGAGGAGCAGTACCGCGACAACCCCGAGAAGATCGGCGCCATCCTGGTCGCAACGCCTGGCGGCCAGCAGATCCCCTTGAAGGAATTCGCCGACATCGGCGTGACCAGCGGCGCGGCGTTCATCTACCGCGAGAATAACTCCCGCTATATCGGCGTGCAGTTCTCCGTGGAGGGCCGCAGCCTGGCGGCCGCGGTGGAAGACGCCATGCACCAGGTCGCTCAAGGGGTCGCCCTGCCGCGCGGCTATCGCGCCGACTGGGGCGGCGACTACACCGAGTACACGGCCTCCCGCGACCAGCTGAAGCTGATCCTGCCGCTGACGCTCTTCCTGATCTTCATGCTGCTCTTCACGCTCTACGCAAACTTCAAGTTCCCGTTCATCACCCTGGCTGGCGTGATCCTCTCGGCCCCGGTGGGCGGCATCCTGGCGCTCTGGCTCACCGGCACGCCGTTCTCGGTATCCTCGGGCATCGGGTTCCTGGCCCTGTTCGGGGTCTCGGTGCAGACCGCGGTCGTCTACATTTCCTACGTCAACGAGTTGCGCCGCGATGGCGTCCCGCTGGCCGAGGCCGTCCGCGAGGGCGCGATCCTCCGGCTACGCCCGATCATGATGACCGCCCTGGTGGCGGCGGTGGGCCTGCTCCCGGCCGCGCTGGCGACCGGGGTGGGCACGGACTCCCAGCGGCCGTTCGCCCTGGTCATCGTCAGCGGCCTCTTCACCCGGCTGCTTATCAGCGTCTTCCTGATGCCGGCGCTCTACGCCCTTGTCGCGCGGCCGGACGATCGGCTGGAGGTTTGACGCGTTCCGCGTTGCCACCGCCGCGGGAGCCTGCCTAGGCTTGGGGTCTCATCGGGGGGCCGAATGACCATGACGACTGCCGACGAGGCGACGCCGCCGAAGCGCGAGGTCTTCGGCCATCCGCGCGGCCTCGTCGTACTGGCGGGCACGGAGCTCTGGGACCGCATCTCCTTCCACGGCATGCAGGCCCTGCTCACCCTCTACATGGTGGGCCAGCTCTTCACGCCGGGCCATATGGAGAAGATCGTCGGCTTTGCGGGCTTCCGCGCCTTCATCGAGCACATCACCGGGCCGCTCTCGACCCAGGCGTTGGCGACCCAGATCTTCGGGGTCTACGTCGGCCTCGTCTATTTCACCCCCTCGTTCGGCGGCGCGCTGGGCGATCGGGTGCTGGGCCGGCGGCGGACCGTGGCGCTGGGCGCGATCCTGATGACCGCCGGCCACTTCTGCATGGCCTTCGACCAGTCCTTCCTGCTGGCGATGCTGTTCCTGATCCTCGGGGCCGGCTGCCTGCGCGGCAATCTGCAGCCCCAGGTGGGCGAGCTCTACGCCCCCGACGACCGCCGCCGCGTGGTGGCCTTCCAGCTCTATGCCTCGATGATCAACCTGGGCGCCTTCATCGCCCCGATCCTGACCGGCGCGCTCGGCCAGGCGTTCGGCTGGCACGCGGCCTTCGCCTTCGCGGGCGTGGGCATGCTGGTGGGGTTGATCGTCTACCTCACCGGCCAGCGCGACCTGCCGCAGACCGTCCGGCGCGCGGCCGCCGCGCCCCGCGCCCGGCTGACGCCGCCTGAGCGCCGCCGGGTGCTGCTGCTGCTGGGCCTGGTGCCCGTGGCGGCCTGCTTCTGGGTCGCCCAGAGCCAAGTCTGGAACACCTACAACCTGTGGGTCCGCGACCACATCGAGCTGCAGGTGGGCGGCTTCGCCGTGCCGATCCCCTGGCTGCAGGCGCTGGACGGCCTAGCGCCCTTCGTCTGCCTGCCGCCGATGCTGCTGTTCTGGCGCTGGCAGGCCGCGCGCGGCCAGGAGCCCGGCGAATTCACCAAGGCCGCCATCGGCTGCTTCATCTTCGCGGCCTCGACGCTGTGGCTCTCCGGCGCGCCGTTGCTGACCGACGCCCACGGCCGCACGCCGATCCTGTGGGCGGTCGCCTTCCATTTCGCCTCGAACCTCGGCTGGCTCTATTTCACCCCGACCATGGTCGCGCTCTTCTCCCGCGCCGCGCCGGCCTCGGTGAACGCCACCATGATCGGCGTCTACTCCCTGTCGGTCTTCCTCGGCAGCACGATCAGCGGCCGGATGGGCGCGCTCTATGAGATCCTGAGCGCCAGCCAGTTCTGGGCGCTGCACGCCGCCGTCGTGGCGCTGGGCGGCGTCATCCTGCTGACCATCGGCGCGCGCTTTTCAGGCGCGTTCGTCACCGCAGGGCCGCGGGACGTCGCGACGGCGACCGTCTAGGCGTCGGGAGTTAGGCCGGCGCGCAGGGCCGCCCGCGCCAGGGCGTCGCGGTCGCCGGCCGAGAGGCCCGCGAGCGCGTCGCGCGACGGCTCGGCGGCCTCCGGCAGGATCCGTCCGCCCTGCATGATCAGCACCCGGTCGGCCAGCCGCGCGATCTCGCCGGCGTCGTGGCTGATGTAGAGCGCCGGGATCGCCAGCGCTCGGTGCAGGCGTTCGAGATAGGGCAGGATCTCGGCCTTGGAGCCCGCGTCCAGGCTGGAGACCGGCTCGTCCATCAGCAGCAGCCGGGGTTGCGAGAGCAGCGCGCGGCCCAGCGCCACCCGCTGCCGCTCGCCGCCCGAAAGGTTCGCCGTGGAGCGCGCGAGCAGCGGCCCGAGGCCCAGGAGATCGACCGTATCGTCGAGCCCGACGTCGGCCTTCGCCGAGGTGCGCTTGGCGCCGTAGAGCAGGTTGCCGCGCACCGACAGGTGCGACAGCAGGCTCGCCTCCTGGAACACCACGCCCACCGGCCGGCGGTGCGGCGGCAGGAAGGTCCGCGCGTCCTGCCAGACCTCGCCGCCGACGCTGAGGTTTCCTGCCAGCCGCTCAAGGCCCGCGATGCAGCGCAGCAGCGTGGTCTTGCCGGACCCGGAGGGCCCGCTGAGGGCGGTGATCCCTTCCGCGGGGAAGGCGAAGCTTGCGTCCAGCCGGAAGCCGCCGACCTGGCCCGCGAACCGGCCCTCGACGCCCCGGCTCACGGCAGCCCCCGATCCCAGCGCCGGTCGATCAGCAGCATGGCCAGCAGGGCGGCGAAGGAGAAGACCACCACCCCGGCCGCCAGGCGGTGCGCCTCGCCATACTGCAGGGCCTCGACCAGCTGGTAGATGCGCACCGACAGCACCTCGGTCTTGCCGGGGATCGAGCCGCCGATCATCAGCACCACCCCGAACTCGCCGATGGTGTGGGCGAAGACCAGGATCGCGGCGGTCAGGAAGCCGCGCCGGGCCAGCGGCAGGGCGACGGTCGCGAAGGCGTCGAACGGCGAGGCGCGCAGGGTCGCCGCGACCTCCATGGGCCTCGGCCCCATGGCCTCGAAGGCGCCGCGGATCGGCTGCACGGCGAACGGCAGGGAATAGACCATCGAACCGATCACCAGGCCCTGGAAGGTGAAGGCCAGCGTGCGGATGCCGAAGGGATGCAGCAGGCTCATCAGCGGACTCTGCGGCGCGATGGCGATCAGCAGGTAGAAGCCCAGCACCGACGGCGGCAGGATGATCGGCAGGGTCGTGACCGCCGCCACGATCTCCTTCCACCAGGTCCTGCGCCGGGCCAGCCACCAGGCGATGGGCGTCGCCAGGATCAGCAGGAGCACCGTCGTCAGGCCCGCCAGCTTCAGCGTCGTCCAGACGACCTCGCCCACACCTTAGCCCCTTTGGTTCAGCGGACCTCGTAGCCGTATTTCTTGATGATCGCGACCGCCTGGGGGCCCTTCAGGAAGGTCAGGAAGGCCTTGGCCGCCGGGTTGTTCTGGCCGGGGTAGAGCAGGATCGCCTGCTGGTTGATCGGCGCGTGGTCGGCCTCGGGCGCCAGCCAGCGCGAGCCGCCCGCCACATTGATCACCTGGGAATAGGCCACGAACCCCAGCTCCGCCGCGCCGGTGTCGACGAACTGGTAGGCCTGGGTGATCGAGCTGCCCATGACGATCTTCGGCTTCACCGCGGCATAGACGCCGAGTTTGGTCATGGTCTGAACCGCGGCCACGCCATAGGGGGCGGCGGTCGGGTCGGCGATGGAGAGCTTGTTGAACTTGCCGCTCGAAAGCACCGCGCCGGCCCCGTCCACCAGGCCGGGCGTCTTCGAATAGAGCACCAGCCGGCCGATGGCGTAGGTGAAGCGGGTGCCGGTGACGCCCAGGCCATCCTGCTCGGCCTTGGTCGGCCGGTCGGCGTCGGCGGAGAGGAAGACCTCATAGGGCGCGCCATGCGCCATCTGGCCGTAGAACTGGCCGGACGAGCCGAAGCTCAGGCTCGCGGTGTGGCCGGTCGCCGCCTTGAAGGCCGTCGCGATCTCCTTGGCGGGCTCGGTGAAGTTGGCCGCCACAGCCACCTGGGTCTCGGCCGCCAGCGCCGCCGCCGGCGCGAGCGCCAGGGCCGCAGCGAGCGCCAGTCCGACCATCTGAAGACGACGCGTGATCATGGGGATCTCCAAGGGTCCGGCCCGGCTAGAAGGCGAACTGCGAGCGCAGCATGATGACGTGGTAGTGCTGGCCCACCTGCGCGCCGGCCGGCGTCGAGAAGGTCAGCACCGAGGGCGACAGCCGGTCGATCTTCACGTCCTGATAGGCCAGGATGAAGCGGAAGACGCTGTTCGGGTACCAGTTGAGACCGCCGGTGACGATCCGCTGGTCGCCGCCGCGCACGGCGTCGGCGCTGGGGGCGGCGAGCGCCGCGCCCTCGTGGTAGTTCAGGTCGATGTCGGAGTAGCGTCCGGTGACTTCCCAGGCGCCCCAGGTCCCGTCGGCCAGGCTGAACGGGTGGTCGATCGAGGGCGCGTCGAAGGCCGCGGTGCCGGCGTTGTACTTCCGCCGCTCGCCGGTCAGCATGTAGCCGCCCTCGACGTAGTAACCGCTGAAGTCGGGGTCGGAGACGCCGGCCGCCGCGTTGAGCCGCTCGATCTTGAACCGCTCGTACTCGCCCTGCAGGAACAGGCTGCCGAGCTCGCCGGCCGCCTCGAAGCCCTGGGTCGAGGCGTGGCGGGCGTTGATCCCGCCGGTCGAGACCAGGCGCGTGCCGTCGACCCGCAGCTCAGGCCGCTCCTGGATGGTGATCGGATAGCGCGCCGCGCCCGCGGCGGTATCGGGCCCGCCGGTGTCGGACGGCCGCGAGACATAGCTGCCGTGCACGCCCACCTGCAGCATACCGTTCTCGTTGTTGATCGGGATGAAGACCAGCCGCCCGATCAGCCCGAGCTGGGTGTCGAACGGCTGGGCGACGCCGGTGGCCTGGGAGTTGACCACCCCCACCACCCGGCCGCTGACTGCGGCGTTGGCGTACCAGAAGGACCCGTTCCCCCAGACCTCAGCCGCCTCGCGGAAATCGCCGCCGGCCAGGCTGCGCGCCATGTCGGCCACCGCCGGCCGCTCGAGGAACAGCGCCCCGTTGGTCGACCCCTGGTCCTCCAGGCCGATGGACGGCGGGAAGGCGCCGATGCGGAAGTGGAACGGCTTCAGGCCGGAGTACTGCGCCCAGAGCTCCTGGATGTGGCCGGCGTCCTCCTCGCCGGCGCCGCCGAATTCGAAGAGCAGATTGTATTCCCAGTCGCCGAAGGCCTTGCCCTCGACGCCGATCCGCGCGCGGCGGAAGTTGGTGCCGGAGTTGAGGTCGCGGGCATGGGCCGTGTCGGTAGCCGCCGCGCCGCGCCGGAAGTCGGCGGTGATCGGCCCGGGCGTCGCCTGTTTGTAGTCGGCGGCGTCGAACTGCATCACCCCGTGCAGGTTGGCGGTGAACCGGCCGTCGGCGCTCTGGATCGAGGGCTTGCCGGCGACGATCGTCGCGCCGCCCGCCGTCGGGAACGAGGCCGGCGCCGGGGTCTGGATGACCGCGACGGCAGCCGGAGCGGGCGGTGGCGGCGGCGCAGGCGGCGGGGGTGCGGGCGGCGGCGCCTCGGCGCGCGCCGCCAGGCTGTCGACCTTGGCCGACAGCGCCTGGACCTGCTCCTTCAGCGCCTGGATCTCGGCGTCGCGCGGATCGGGGGCCGACTTGACGTGCCGCGGCCTGGCCTCGGCGGCGGTCCATACGAGGCTGAGCGCCGCTGTCGCCAGAAGCACCGTGAGCGGACCTTTACGCATCTTCCCCATCCCGTTCGTCACCCGTCTGACGCGAGCGGCTCGTTATGTAGCGCAACTGCACAACGCTGCGCCAGAGCTTCGGCGGGCGGGAATATCGAGCGGGGCTGCGGCGATCTGCGGATCGGTTATGCTGGCGCGAACAACAGGACTGGGGGCGGACGATGACCAAGAGGCCGGGCGACCGCAGGGCGTTCCTGCAAATGGCGGCGGGCGCCGCGATCGGCGCTGCGGCCCTGCCGCCGGGCGTCGCCAAGGCGCTCGCGTTGCCCGCCAACCGGGTCACCGGCACAATCAAGGACGTCGAGCATGTGGTGATCCTGATGCAGGAGAACCGCGGTTTCGACCACTATTTCGGGACCCTGCGCGGCGTGCGCGGCTACGGCGACCCGCGGCCCCTCACCCTGCCGAGCGGCGAGCCGGTCTGGAACCAACCAGCCAAGGGCGGAACCGGGACGGTCAGCCCCTTCCACCTCGACACCAAGGCCACCCGCGCCGAGACCATGTTCAGCCTCGACCACAGCTGGAAGGGCAGCCACGCCAAGTGGAAGCACTACGACGCCTGGATTCCGGCCAAGGGCCCGCTGACCATGGGCTACTTCACCCGCGCCGACATCCCGTTCTACTACGCGCTCGCCGACGCCTTCACGGTCTGCGACGCCTACCACTGCTCGATCTTCGCCCAGACCAATCCGAACCGGCTGTTCCTGTTCAGCGGCACCAGCGGGCTCTCGGCCGGCGACGACAGCAAGATCGTCGTCGCCAACCCGCCGGAGGAGAAGAACGAGACCGCCGACCCGCTGAAGGACTCGCCGGAGTTCAAGGGCCTGACCTGGCCCACCTACGCCGAGCGCCTGCAGGCCGCCGGCGTCTCCTGGCGCGTCTACCAGGAGTACGAGAACTACGGCGACAACGGCCTTTCCTACTTCGTGAACTTCCGCGGCATCGGCCCGGACTCCGAGCTCTACAAGCGCGCCCGCGCCTGGTCGCCGGGCTCTACCGCCGCCAACGGCAAGGACTCCGACGGCGACCACCTGGTGGCCCAGTTCGCCGCCGACGTGGCCGCCGACCGCCTGCCGCAGGTCTCCTGGATCGTCAGCAACTACAAGCTGTCCGAGCACCCGCAGGCCAGCCCGTCGGACGGCGCCTATCTGACCGCCCGGCTGATCGCGGCGCTCGCGTCCAACCCCAAGGTCTGGGCCAAGACCGTCTTCATCCTGAACTACGACGAGAACGACGGCTTCTTCGATCACATGCCGCCGCCGATCCCGGCGGTCGGCGCGGCGGCCGGAAAGAGCACGGTCGCCACGACCCACGAGGACTATCATGGCGAGCCGGTCGGCCTGGGGCCGCGCGTGCCGATGATCGTCGTCTCGCCCTGGACGAAGGGCGGCTGGGTGAACTCTGAGGTCTTCGACCACACCTCGGTGATCCGCTTCCTGGAGGCCCGCTTCGGGGTCATGGAGCCGCACATCAGCGCCTGGCGCCGCGCGGTCTGCGGCGACCTGACCAGCATCTTCGACTTCCAGACGCCCAACCGCGCCATTGCGCGCCTGCCCGACGCCTCGGCTCTGCCGGCGAAGGCCGCGAAGGCCAAGGCCATGCCCTTCCCCAAGCCGCCCGAAGTCGCCGAGCGCCTGCCGCGACAGGAGCCCGGCCAGCGACCTGCTCGGGCCCTGCCCTATGACTTCCAACTGACAACCCACCCGCGCGATGGAGGGCTAGAACTAACTGTCGCCAATCCAGGCGGAGCAGGCGTCGCCCTGGGGCTCTATAGCGCCAAGGGCGGAGAGCCGCGGTTCTATACGATAGCGAACGACGGCTACCTCTCCGACATCATCCCGCTCGACGCCGGGCCATACGCCTTCATTTTACACGGGCCCAACGGCTTCCTTCGAGGGTTCGGGGGCGAACTCGGAGCCGAAATGCGGCCCGAAGCCAACGGCTGGTTTCTGCCGAGAGAAGGCAAGTTGCGGATCGCACTTCACAACGAGGGTTCCAAGCCCTTGACGTTCAAGGTGACGCCAAACGCCTACATCAAGACAGCATCGCGCCTGCATCGCGTGGCGCCAGGCGCGGCTGCGATGGACGATTGGAATCTCAGCGGTAGCCACAACTGGTACGACTTCGTCGTCACCTGCGCCGAGGCGCCCAGCTTCCAGCGCCGCTTCGCCGGCCACGGCGAGGACGGCAAGCCTAGCCTCAGCGACCCGTTGCTGGGCCGCCAAGCCTAGGCGGAAGTCCTCACCAGACGTGAACGCGCTTTTCCGGCGGCAGGTAGAGCTTGTCGCCGGGCTTGACGTCGAAGGCCGCATACCAGGCGTCGACGTTGCGGACGACGCCGTTCACCCGGTACTCGGCCGGGCTGTGCGGGTTGGTCAGCAGCTGCTGGCGCAGCGCGCCTTCGCGCACCTTGTCCTGCCAGGACTGGGCGTAGGCGATGAAGAACCGCTGGTCGCCGGTCAGGCCGTCGATCACCGCCGGCTCCCCATGCTTGGCCACATAGCGCCGCCAGGCGGCGTAGGCGGCCTCGATGCCGCCCAGGTCGCCGAGGTTCTCGCCCATGGTCAGCTTGCCGTTGATGTGCACGCCGGGCACCGGCTCATAGGTGTCGTACTGCGCGCCCAGCGCCCCGGTCCGCGCACCGAACGCCTTGGCTGCGTCCGCCGTCCACCAGTCGCGCACCTTGCCGGTTTCGTCGAAGTGTCGGCCCTCGTCGTCGAAGCCATGGCCCATCTCGTGGCCGATCACCGCGCCCTCGCCGCCGTAGTTGGCTGCCGGGTCGGCGTCGGGATCGAAATAGGGCGGCTGCAGGATGGCGGCCGGGAAGGTGATCTGGTTGGCCTGTGGGTTGTAGTAGGCGTTGACCTCCTGCGGGACCATCTCCCAGAGGCCCCGGTCCACCGGGTGCGGATAGCGCGAGAGCTGCAGCTTCCACTGGAACTGCTCGGCCCTGACCGCGTCGCCCAGCAGGTCGGTGCGGTCGATCTTCAGGGTCGAATAGTCGATGTACGTCTTGGGATGCCCGAGCCTGGGATCGAAGGTGCCGAGCTTGACCAGCGCGGCCTTGCGGGTCGCCGCGTCCATCCACTCGGCCTTGGCGAACCGTTCGGCGTAGGCGGCGGTCAGGTTGGAAATCAGCTCGGCGGTCTGGCGCTCGGCCTCCGGCGGGAAGTGCTCGGCCACATAGATCCGCCCGACCTCCTCCCCGAGGTAGCGGTTGACCAGCTGGACGCCGCGCTTCCAACGCTCCCGCTGCTGCGGCACGTCGCGCAGGGTGTGGGAGAAGAAGTCGAAATTCGCCTGGTCGAAGGCGTGCGGCAGGAAGGTCGCGTGGGTGCGGACGAAGTGGTAGGCCAGATAATCCTTCCACACCGAAAGCGGCGTCGCGGCGAAGAGGGCCCCGGCGTCCTTCACCTCCGAGGGCTCGGTCACCAGCACGATCTTGGGCGCGCCCAGGCCCGCATGCGCCAGCATCGCGGTCCAGGGGAATTGCGGGGCCAGCGCCGTCAGCTTGGCCACGCTCATCGGGTTGTTGATCTGCTCGATGTCGCGGGTCCGCTCCGGCGCCCAGTGCGCCTTGGCGATCTTGGTCTCCAGCGCGATGATCGCGTCGGCCTTGGCCGCCGCGTTGGGGATGCCGGCCAGCGTCTGGATCTTGATCACGTAGTCGCGGTAGGCCTTGCGGAAGGCGTCGTACTTGGCCCCTTCGCGCAGGTAATAGTCGCGGTTGGGCATGCCCAGGCCCGCCTGGCCGAGCTGCGCCTGATAGTGCATCGGGTCGTCGAGCGCCGGGCCGATATCGATGTCGACGGGCGAGGTGTAGCCGGTCTCGGCGAACAGCTTGGCGACCTCGGCCTTGGTCTTCGCTGCGGCGATCTTCGCCAGGTAGGGCTGGAGCGGCGCCGCGCCGCGGGCCTCAAGGCCGTTCTCGTCCATCCAGGCGGCGTAGAAGTCGCCGACGCGGCGGCCGCCGGGGCCGGCTTTGGTCGGGTCCTTCGCCAGGTCGTCGACGATTCTGTGGACGTCGCGCTCGGCCTCGTCGACCAGCACCACATCGACGCCGGCGCTGGTGCGGTCGGGCGCGATCTCGGTGCGCTTGTTCCAGCCGCCGTTGACGTATTTGAAGAAGTCGTCGCCCGGCTTCACGGAGGTGTCCATGGACGTGGCGTCATAGCCCCAGGTCCCGAACTTCGCCTTGCCGGCGCTCGCCGCCAGCGCCTGTTGCGACACGCCCGCGATCGCCACAACAGCCGCGCTCGCCAGGACCCATTTCTTGAAGCTCAAAGGACACCCTCCATGACAGGAGGCGACACTACACGCAGGCGGCGCGGAGGCAACGCGCCCGCCGGCCGCGGCGCCTCAGTCCTGGCGGGCCGCCCACAGGGCCTCGGCGCGGGCTTTCAGCGCCTCGTCCATCTCGACGAAGGCGCGGTAGACGCTGCGGCCCAGGCGCTTGGCGATCGAGGGGCCCATGAGGCCCGCGAAGAGTTCGCCGTTGGAGACGATGCAGCTCGCCTCCGCCAGGCTCTCGATCTCGAGGAATCGTGTGGTCTTCACCAGGCCCCCGAGCATGATCAGGCGCCAGTGCAGCTGCTCGTTCGGCACCCACTCCAGGACGGTGGGCCTGATCTCCTGCGGCGGCTGGCCCGGCAGCGCCAGGGTCAGCTCCAGGGTCCCGCCGATGCGGATCTGGCCCGCCGCCTTAGGATAAAGCGGATTCCACTGCGCCCAGGAGTCCAGGTCGGAGATCGCCTCCCAGATCACCTCGGCCGGCGCCTGGATGCCGATCCGGTGCTCGATCCTCACGCCTGGCGGCGGCTTCGGCGCCGGGGCGCCGGTCGGGGTGGTCTTGGGGCCTTTCGGAGCGCCGCCGCCGCGGGCGAACAACCCGGCCTTCAGCTGTGGAGAGGGGGCGATGGGCATCAGGCCTGCTCCTTAATCCGCCAGGTCGCGCCGGCGGGTCCATCCATGACCTCGACGTTCAACGCGGTAAGCTCGGCGCGGATGCGGTCGGCCTCGCTCCAGTCCTTGGCGACGCGGGCGGCGTCGCGGGCGGCGATCAGTTCGTCGATCTGCGCCTTCAGCCCCTCGTCGGCCCCGCCCTGGAACCAGACCTGGGGCTCGGCCTGCAGGAAGCCCATCACCTCGGCCAGCGCCATCAGGTCCTGCTTGATCGCCGAGGCGTTGGGCGCGGCCTTGCGCACGGCCGCGTCGAGATCGGTCGCGAGCCGCTTCAGCTCCGCCATGGCCGCGGGCGTGTTGAGGTCGTCCAGCAGCGGCGCGAGCTGGTCGTCGGCAAGCGAGGCGCTGCCGCCGGCCTCGACGTGTCGCGCGCGGCCCAGCACGCCATAGAGGTGGTCCAGCGAATTGCGCGCCTGGCCGAGCGCGTCCTCGGTCCAGGCCAGCGGCTGGCGATAGTGCGCGCCCAGGAGCGCCCAGCGGATCACCTCGCCGGGCTGCTGTTCGAGGAGGTCGTGGGCCAGGGCGACATTGCCCAGGCTCTTGGACATCTTCTCGTCGCCCATGTTCAGGAAGCCGTTGTGCAGCCAGTAGTTGGCGTAGCCCTTGTGGTGGTGGCCGTCGCAGACCCCCTGGGCGAGCTCGTTCTCATGGTGCGGGAAAACCAGGTCGATGCCGCCGCCGTGGATGTCGATCGGCAGGCCGAGCTCCTGCTCGATCATCGCCGAGCATTCGATGTGCCAGCCTGGGCGCCCCGGCCCCCAGGGGCTCTCCCACACCGGCTCGCCGGGCTTCGACGGCTTCCAGAGCACGAAGTCTGCGGGGTGGCGCTTGTAGGGCGCGATCTCGACCCGGGCGCCGGCGATCATCTCGTCCAGCGGCCGGCCGGAGAGCTTGCCGTAGCCGGTGAAGGCCTGGGTGTCGAAGAGCACGTGGCCCTCCGCGGCGTAGGCCGAGTTGTTGTCCACCAGCCGCCCGATCATCGCGACGATCGCGTCCATGGTCTCGGTGGCCCGCGGCTGGACGGTGGGCATCAGCGCTCCCAGGGCCGCGGCGTCGGCGTTGTAGGCGGCCAGATAGCGGTCGGTGATCGCCGAGATCGGCACGCCTTCCTCGGCGGCCTTGGCGTTGATCTTGTCGTCCACGTCGGTG
>NZ_JBEPUO010000045.1:0-18798 GCF_041691455.1 Phenylobacterium sp.
AAAAAACAACCGGCCTGGGCGGGGGGCCACCACAAACCCCAACCCCCGGATGCAACCCCCCCCCCGGCCGGGGCCGGCGCCGGGCAGATCCCGGCCCGCCAGCGCCGCGGTGGCCGGCCGGGCCGGCGCCCAGGCGCCCTCGCCGCCCGCGGCCGCGCCGGCCGGGCTGGGCGTCGGCGGCGCCTCCAGCAAGATCTTCCAGGTGACCAGCACCGCCAGCGGCAAGGTGCAGGGCATCGCCAATGGCCCGACCTGGGAGTTCAAGGGCATCCCCTACGGGGCCCCGACCGGCGGCAAGAACCGCTTCATGCCGCCGAAGAAGCCGGCCTCCTGGACCGGCGTGCGGGAATGCTTCGCCTACACCTCGGTCTGCCCGCAGACCCAGGCCGACATCCGCGGCGAATACGGCCAGCTGATCATGTGGGACCGCCAGGTGGGCGGCATGGGCGAGGACTGCCTGTCGCTCAATGTCTGGACGACGAGCACCGACCGGTCGGCCAGGAAGGCGGTGCTGGTCTCGTTCCACGGCGGCGGCTTCGCCACCGGCTCGGGCAACGCGCCCGGCTTCGACGGCAAGAACCTCGCCTACTACGGCGACGTGGTGGTGGTGAGCGTCAACCACCGGCTGGCGAGCTTCGGCTACACGAACCTCGCCGGCGCGGGCGCGCCTGAGGCCTTCAAGTACGCCGGGGTGACCGGGGTGATGGACCTGGTCGCCTCGCTGCAATGGGTGAAGGACAATATCGAGAACTTCGGCGGCGACCCCAGCCGGGTGATGATCTTCGGCCAGTCGGGCGGCGGGGCGAAGACCTCCACCGTGCTGGCCATGCCGCCGGCCAAGGGCCTGTTCCATCGCGCCGCGGTGCAGTCAGGCTCGGCGCTTCGGCTGGTGACCCCGGAAGCCGGCGCGGCGACCGCCGAGAAGTTCCTCAAGCAGCTGGGGATCTCCAAGGCCAATATGGGCGACCTGCAGAAGGTCTCCTGGCAGCAGATCCTCGAGGCGCAGACCGCGGCCGGCGGCAACTTCTCACCGGTGATCGGGACCGACGCCCTGCCGAACCACCCGTTCGATCCGTCGGCGCCGGCGGTGTCGGCCGACGTGCCGGTGATCGTCTCGACAACCCTGGAGGACGCCGCGCTCGGCCTGACCAACTTCACCCTGACCGAGGACGGGCTGCGCGTGCTCTTCGACCAGCGCTGGCCCGGCAAGGGCAAGGAGCTGGTGGCGCTCTATCGCCGCTACGACCCGATCGCCACGCCGTTCCTGATCCAGGCCCAGGCCTTCACCGACGCGGGCGGCCGCCGGGCGGCCTATACCCAGGCCGCGCGCAAGGCGGCGCTCGGCGCGGCGCCGGCCTATGTCTACCAGTGGAACTGGCGCACCCCGGCCTACGACGGCCAGTTCGGCGCCGTGCACGGCATCGACGTCTCGGCCTCGTTCCACTCCTACCGCGACGGCTTCTTCGCCGGCTCGACGGCGGGCAAGAAAATGGCCGACCGGCTGGCCTCGACCTTCGCCGCCTTCGCCAAGACCGGCGATCCGAACAACGGCCACATCCCGCCGTGGAAGCCCTACAGCGACGCCCAGCGCAACGTCATGCTGTTCGACAACGACACCCGCCAGGAGGTGGGTCCGCGCGCCGAGATCCGGGCCTGGTGGGACGCCAATCCGCCCGCCGCCGGGCCGCGCGGCTAGGGGAACGCCTCATGAGCAAGTCCAATCCGGGCCTCAGCCGCCGCGACCTGATCCAGGTCGCCTCCGTCGCCGCGACGGTCGCCGCGGGCGCGTCCTCAGCCTCGGCCCAGCCGGCGCTCGGCCAGCCCCCGGCGGCGCCTTCGGAGCGCATCCTCGGCAACGCCGCGCCGACCGGCGGCATCTTCCACACCGTGGAGACCACCTCGGGCAAGGTGCAGGGCATCGCCAACGGCCGGGTGAAGGAATTCAAGGGCATCCCCTATGGCGCCTCGACCGGCGGCAAAAACCGCTACATGGCGCCGAAGACGCCGACGCCCTGGGCGGGTGTCCGCAACTGCATCGGCTACGGCCCGATCTCGCCCCAGACCCCGGCGTCGCTGGAGAGCGACTATTCGATGATGATCGCCTGGGACCGCCATGTGGGACCGGGCGGAATGGGCGAGGATTGCCTCAACCTCAACGTCTGGACGCCCAGCGTGAACGACCACGCCAGGCGCCCGGTCCTGGTGTCGTTCCACGGCGGCGGCTGGGCCACCGGCTCCGGCAACGGGCCGATGTATGACGGCGCGCAGATGGCGCGGCTGGGCGACGTGGTGGTGGTGACCGTGAACCATCGGCTGGCCGCCTACGGCTACCTGCATCTGGCGGGGCTGGGCGCGCCGGCGGAGTTCGCCAACGCCGGCAACTGCGGGGTGATGGACATGGTCGCGTCGCTCCGATGGGTGCGCGACAACATCGAGCGGTTCGGCGGCGACGCCGGCCGGGTGATGATCTTCGGCCAGTCGGGCGGCGGGTCGAAGACCTCGACCTTGCTGGCCGTACCGTCGGCCAAGGGCCTGTTCCACCGAGCCGCCGTGCAGTCCGGCTCGACGCTCAAACAGGCGACGCCCGAGGAGGCCGGCGCCGAGGCGACGAAGCTGCTCAAGACGCTCGGCCTCGCCAAGGGCGATGTCGCGGCGATCCAGAAAGTCCCCTGGCAGAAGCTGCTGGAGGCGCAGGTGGCCTCGGGCGGCAATTTCCGGCCGGTGATCGGGGACAAGACCCTGCCGCACCATCCCTTCGATCCGGCCGCCCCGCAGGAGTCGGCAGACGTGCCGGTGATCATCTCCACGACCCTGCACGACGCCGCCCTCAGGCTCTCCAACTTCGACCTCGACGAGGCGGGGCTGGCGGCGCTTCTCCGGCAAAGATTCGGGGCCAAGAGCAGCGACATCCTGGCCGCCTATCGCCGGGAGAACTCGCGGCAGACGCCCTACCTGACCCAGGCCGAGGCCTTCACCGACGCCACGCGCGGCAATTCGCAGATCCAGGCGCTGCGCAAGGCCGCGCTCGGCAGGGCCGCGACCTATATGTACGTCTGGGACTGGGAAACCCCGGCCTTCGACGGCAAGTTCGGCGCGGTGCACGGCCACGACGTGGAGGCCAGCTTCCACCTGTCGCGCAACGCCATCGGCGGCGCCGGCACGAAGGGCGGGCGGCTGATGAGCGACCGGCTGTCGGCCACCTGGGTGGCGTTCGCGAGCACGGGCGATCCGAACAACAGCCTGATCCCCCACTGGCCCGCCTATGACGCCAGGCGCCGTGCGACCATGATCTTCGACACCGAGATGAAGGTGGCCGACGACTATCGCGGCGACTTCGTCCGGATGATCGCCGACGCGGTCCCCGGCACGCCGGATCCGCGGAAGGCCTGATGCGAAGTCTCTTGCCGGACGGTGTCGGTTTGACGTGAAATGGCGCGTCCTTGGGGTCAGGAGGCCTCCATGACCGACGCGATTCAACTTCTGGTGGGCACCCGGAAGGGCGCCTGGATCTACCGCAGCGACGCCAGCCGCGTGTCCTGGCGGGTCCAGGGACCGATCTTCCTGGGCTCGATCGTCAATCACCTGGTCCTCGATCCGCGCGATGGACGGACGCTTCTGATGGCGGCCTCCAGCGGGCACCTGGGACCGACGATCTTCCGCTCCACCGACGACGGCGAGACCTGGACGGAAGCCGCGAAACCCCCAGCGTTTCCGAAGTCGGACGATCCGCGCGCGCGGTCGGTCGACCACAGCTTCTGGTTGGAGCCGGGGCACGCCAGCGAGCCTGGCGTCTGGTGGGCGGGCGTCTCGCCGCCGGGCCTTTTCCGCAGCGCCGATGGCGGCGAGACCTGGGAAAGCGTCGCCGGCTTCAACGACCATCCGAACTATTGGGACTGGTGCCCGCCGGACGCCGGCACGCCGGACGGGTCCCTGCTGAACCAGGTGGTGATCGACCCGCGCGACGCCCGCCACATGTACATCGCCACCTCCAGCGGCGGGGTCTTCGAGAGCCACGACCGGGCCGAGACCTGGCGGCCGCTGAACGAGAACGTCGAGGCGAACTTCTTCCCCGACCCCTATCCTGAGTTCGGCCAGGACGCGCACTACATCGCCCTTGCGCCCGCCAACCCCGACCGGCTCTGGCAACAGAACCATTGCGGCGTCTACCGCCTCGACCGGCCGGGCACGCGGTGGGAGCGGATTGGCAAGGCCATGCCGGCGGAGGTCGGTGACATCGGCTTCACCGTCGTGCCCCACGTCCGGGACGCCGACACCGCCTGGGTCTGGCCGATGGATGGCACCGACGTCTGGCCACGGGTCAGTCCCGGGGGCAGGCCTGCGGCCTACCGCACGCGCGACGGCGGCGCGACCTGGGAGCGGCAGGACAAGGGATTCCCGACCGAGCAGGGCTGGTTCACGGTCAAGCGGCAGGCCTTCTGCGCCGACCGGGCCGAGCCCATGGGGCTCTATCTGGGCGCCACCAACGGCGAGATCTGGATGAGCGGCGACGAGGGCGAGAGCTGGCGGCAGATCGCCGCCCACCTGCCGGAAATCTATTCCGTCAGCGCCGCCCCGCTTTCGTGACCCCGCTCTCGTGACCCCCCTCTCGTGACCCAGGTCCTGATCCCCTCGCAGCTGACCTCTTACACCGGCGGCGTCACGCGGGTGGAGGCGGCCGGCGCAACGGTGGGCGGCGTGCTCGACGACCTCGACCGCCGCTATCCCGGCCTGAAGTTCCGGGTGGTCGACGAGCAGGACCGGGTGCGCAAGCACATGCGGATCTTCATCGGCCGGGAGGAGACCCGCAGGATCGCCACCCAACTCAAGGCCGGCGACGAACTGCTGATCTTCGGGGCCTTGAGCGGGGGCTAGATCGCGATCTTGCTCTGCGCGGAGTTGCGCGCCGTCAAACCGCGACCGAAAGCGGCTGGCGGACGCTTGGCGCCAGTCATAATCGGAGCGTGGTGCGCCCTGGCGGTGGTGGTGTTGGCTTTGGTCGAGAACGCGATCCACGGCGCCAAGGCGCGGAACGAATACAGCGCGCTGGCGATCGTGATCCTCATCGTCGGCCTCGCGGTTGTCCTGCGTATGATCGACTGGCGCCGAAAGCGTGGACTCCAGAGCTCAGTCGAAAACCCGGACGCCGACCCCTAAAACCGCAGCGCCCGCGCTTCCTTGACGTGCGGCAGGCCCTGGATCTTGGTGAGCAGGGCCTCGGTGGGCGCCTGGTCGACGCCGACGAGGGCGATGGCGTCGTCGCCGGCCGAGACGCGGCCGAGGTTGAAGGTGGCGATATTGACGCCCGCCTCGCCCAGGAGGGCGCCCAGGTTGCCGATGAAGCCTGGCTTATCGAGGTTGTTGACGTAGAGCATGGTCGGCATGAACGGGGCGTCGAGGTCCATGCCCTTGACCTCCACCACCCGCGGCGTGCCGGCCAGCACCGAGCCCGCGAAGGAGCGCTTGCCCTTGTCGGTGGTGACGGTGATCCGGATCAGGCTCTCGTAGATCGGCGAGTCCTCCTGGCGGGTCTCCGAGACGGTGATGCCACGTTCCTTGGCGACCGCAGGCGCGGAGACCATGTTCACCTCGGCCAGCATCGGGCGCATGACACCGGCCAGGGCCGCGGCGGTGAGGGGCTTGGCGTTCAGCTTGCCCACCTCGCCCTCGTAGGCGATGTCGATGGCCTTGATGCCGAAGTCGACCATCTGGCCGGCCATCAGCCCGAGCTTTTCGGCGAGCGCGATGAAGGGCTTCAGGCGCGGGGCCTCTTCGGCCGTCACCGACGGGCTGTTCAGCGCATTGGTCACCGCCCCGGTCAGCAGGTAGTCGCTGATCTGTTCGGCCACCTGCAGGGCGACGTTCTCCTGCGCCTCGTTGGTGGAGGCCCCCAGGTGCGGCGTGGCGACGAAGTTGGGCGCGCCGAACAGGACGTTTTCCTTGGCCGGCTCGGTCACGAAGACGTCGAAGCCCGCGCCGCCGATGTGGCCGGAGTCGAGGCCGGCCCGGAGCGCAGCCTCGTCCACCAGCCCGCCGCGGGCGCAGTTGACGATCATCACGCCCTTCCTGGTCTTGGCCAGATTCTCGGCTGACAGGATGTTCTTGGTCTTTTCGGTGAGCGGGGTGTGCAGGGTGATGATGTCGGCGCGGGCCAGGAGCTCTTCGAGCTCGACCTTCTCGACGCCCAGCTCAACGGCGCGCTCCGGCGACAGGAAAGGATCGTAGGCCACGACCTTCATCTTCAGGCCCAGCGCCCGGTCGGCGACGATGCCGCCGATGTTGCCGGCGCCGATCAGGCCGAGCGTCTTGGCGTAGAGCTCGACGCCCATGAAACGGCTCTTTTCCCACTTGCCGGCCTGGGTGGAGGCATCGGCGGCGGGCATCTGGCGGGCGAGCGCGAACATCATGGCGATGGCGTGCTCGGCGGTGGTGATCGAGTTGCCGAACGGGGTGTTCATCACCACGATCCCGGCGGCGGTGGCGGCGGGGATGTCGATGTTGTCGACGCCGATCCCGGCGCGACCGATGACCTTCAGGTTCTTGGCCGCGGCGATAACATCCTTGTTGGGCTTGGTGTCGGAGCGGACGACCAGGCCCTCATAGTCGCCGATGACCTTGATCAGGTCTTCTTTGCTGAGGCCGGTCTTTACATCGACGTCGACGCCACGTTGCTTGAAGATATCGATGGCGGCGGGGCTCAGGGAATCTGCGATGAGGACGCGGGGCATGTGAGGAGTCCTTGAAGGAGCGCCCTCCCCGGCTGCGCGGGGAGGGGATGTTTCGAAAGGCGCGCGCGGGCGCCGGTTCAGGCGGGCTGAAGTTCGGAGATCGCCGCGGCGAAGGCCCAGTCGAGCCAGGGCGTCAGCGCGTCGAGGTCGGAGGTGTCGACGGTCGCGCCGCACCAGATCCGCAGGCCGGGCGGGGCGTCGCGATAGCCGCCGACGTCGAGCGCCACGCCTTCCTTCTCGAGCGCGCCGGCCAACGTCTTGGCGAAGTCGGCCTGGGCGTCATCGGAGAGCGAGGTGACGCGCGGATCGATCACCTTCAGGCAGACCGAGGTGTTCGAGCGGATCGCCGGGTCTTCCGCGAGGAAGGACACCCAGCCGGTCTTCTGCGCCCAGCCTTCCAGCACGCCGAGATTGGCGTTCGCGCGACGCTGCATTTCCGGCAGGCCGCCGATGGAGGCCGCCCACTTCAGCGCATCGACCGCATCCTCGACGGCCAGCATCGAGGGCGTGTTGATCGTCGCGCCTTCGAAGAGGTCGAGGGTGACCTTGCCGCCTTTGGTCATGCGGAACAGCTTCGGCATGGGCCAGGGCGGGACGTAGCTCTCGAGCCTGGCCACCGCGCGCGGCGACAGGATCAGGACGCCATGCGCCGCCTCGCCGCCGAGCGCCTTCTGCCAGGAGAAGGTGACGACATCGAGCTTGGCCCAGTCGAGATCCTGGGCGAAGGCGGCCGAGGTGGCGTCGCAGATGGTGACGCCTTCGCGGTCGGCGGCGATGAAATCGGCGTTGGGCACCCGCACGCCGGAGGTCGTGCCGTTCCAGGTGAACACCAGGTCGGCGTCCTTGCGGACCTTGGTCAGGTCGGGCAGCTCGCCATAGGGCGCGTCCAGCACCTCGGCCTCGATCTTCAGCTGCTTGGTGACATCGGTCACCCAGTCCTTGCCGAAGCTCTCGAAGGCCAGCAGCTGCACGGGGCGCGGCCCCAGCATCGACCACATGGCCATCTCCACCGCGCCGGTGTCGGAACCGGGAACGATGCCGATCAGGAACTCGTCGGGGACCTCCAGCACCTCGCGGGTGCGGTCGATCGCTTCCTTCAGGCGCGCCTTGCCGAGCTTGGAGCGGTGCGACCGCCCAAGGACTGCGTTCTGAAGATTTTCGGGGGCCCACCCAGGACGCTTTGCGCAAGGTCCGGATGAAAACTCGGGTCGCGCCGGGCGCATAGCCGGCTTCGCGGGGGTCGTCATAGCAATGTCTCCCATCCTTACAGATGGACTGCGCCCCGTTGGGAGGGCGTGGCCCGCGCGCCAGAAGCCCGGCTTCGCGCTGCGGTGCAAGATAAAGTTTCTAAGTGCGGCCTTAAGCGCCGCTATCGCGCCCTAGGTGCGCGCGGCCCGCACGCGACGCCGCCAGGCCACCGCCGTCCCGATGATCAGGCAAAGGGTGATGCCCATGAAGTCGAGGTTGTTGACGATGGCATGGAAGCGATCGTTCGGCCGTTCGGCGACGAAATAGTAGGCGTAAAGACTGAACTGCGTGGCGTAGAGCAGCATCGCTCCGCCCAGCCACAGGCTGCCATAGATCAGCACCACGCCCAGCAGGCCGAGCGCGGCCAGGCCGTCGATGACCAGTTCAGCAATCGGCTGGACGCCGACAGGCAGAAAGGTCGTCGCGAGAATGGTGAGGAGAAGGGTCGCCAGAACGACAGCGCCGCCAATCCGCTCGGGCGGCCCACCCTTCCACAAGGAGAAGAGGCACCCCAGCAGGCCGAAGAGCGAAATAATCTGAGGCAGCAGTGAAGCAGGCATGATGAAGCGCCCCTACTACACAATAGAGGCGCCTCACCAGTTAATGTCTTGCAATCCGAGTGGGAGGCTTAGCCCACGTCGCGGAGCAGGGTCTCGGCGGCCGCGGCCATCTGCGGCGGCTTGTTCTCGACGCCGGACATCTTCGCCCGGATGCCGAGGCGCAGCTTGGCTTCGTTCAGCTCGTTGTGCACGCCGACCATGGCGGTGCGCGCTTCGCTGAGCGCCTTGATCGCTTCGACCATCTTCACGGCCGCGTCGTCGGCAAACACCATCGAGGCGTTCACGTCCTTACGGGCCTTGAGCATCTCGCTCATCAGTTCGGAGGCTTCCGCCAGCGCACCGTCAACAGCGGCTTCCGTCACGAACAGCTTTTTAGCCACGCGCTGAGCCACAAACGCCTTTTCCATCATGATCCCCTAGGTAGGTAAACAACCACAATTTACGGTAAATAGAATATTAAGGTTCGCGCAACTGATTCATGAGTTGTTAACCATAATTTCCTCTCCCACGGGTTGTACCTGTGGCGCCTGAGGCACAGTTTCGTCCGCTTTACGTAACGTGACCTTCCCCCTCGCCCGCAGGCGGGGAAGCGAAGCGTTAGGATTGTTCAGCTACAGCGAGAGTCCCGTGCGGCCCTTGCGAACGCTATGACCTCATCGAACGCCACACCCGGTTCGGCCTCCACCGCGACTTTCCATGCTCGCGTGGCGAGTGTCGGCCTGGTCACGACGCTGGTTGTGCTGATCGCGGCCTGCCTGACCTTCATGCTGCAGCAGTGGGCGGTGGCCCGCACCCAGTCGCACCAGATGTATACGGGCCTCGCCGAGATGACGGCGACGACCGCCGCGCCGGCCATCACCCTCGGCAACAAGGTGCTGATCGAAGCGCCCGTGGCGGCGCTGGCCGCCAGCCGCAATGTCGCCGCCGCCCGCCTGACCGGTCTGGACGGTCGCGTGCTCGCCGACTACGAGCGCCGGGGCAAGGAGACGGTCGGCATACCGACCGAGATCATCCGGGCCGACGTGGTCTCCGAGGGGCGCAAGGTCGGCGTCCTGGCGCTGACGGTCCGGCGGCCGACATTGACCGCACTCCTGCCCCAGTTCGTCGCGCTGACCGCCGCCCTGCTGTTCGGCGGCATCGGCGTGGCCCTGTTCCTGGCCCGCGGCATGGCCCACCGGGTCATCGCGCCGGTCCAGCGCCTGTCGGACGCCATGCACGAAGTCGCCGAGGGCGGCAGCTTCGAGCCCATAGAGATCAAGGCGCAGGACCAGCTGTTCCGTAGTCTGACGGCCAGCTTCAACCACCTGCTCGGCAAGCTCGGTGAGCGTGAGGACGACCTGAAGCGGGCGATGCGCGACCTGGAGAGCGCCCGCGACGCCGCCAACGCGGCCAACGTGCTGAAGACCCAGTTCCTGGCCAACATGAGCCACGAGATCCGCACCCCGCTGAACGGCGTCCTGGCCATGGCCGAGGTGATGTCGATGGGCGAGCTGGCCGATGTCCAGCGCGAACGCCTGGGCATCATCCGCCAGTCCGGCAGCCTATTGCTGGCGGTGCTCAACGACGTGCTCGACCTCTCCAAGATCGAGGCCGGCAAGCTCAGCCTGGTGCGCGAGGACTTCGATCTCGGCCCCACCCTGTCGCCGACCGCCGAGACCTTTCAGGTCCTGGCGCGGGGCAAGGGCCTCAACTTCGGTTTCGAGATCAGCGAGGCGGCCGGAGGCTGGTGGCGCGGCGACGCCGACCGCCTGCGTCAGATCGCCGGCAACCTCCTGTCCAACGCCGTCAAGTTCACTCCGCACGGGTCGGTTGAGGCGGCGGTCGACATCAACGCCGAGACCGGCGCCCTTCGCCTCGTGGTCCGCGACAGCGGCGTCGGCATCGCGCCCGAAAAACTGCCGGCGCTGTTCGAGAAGTTCACCCAGGCCGACAACTCCGCCACCCGCCGCTTCGGCGGCACCGGCCTCGGCCTCGCCATCTGCCGCGAGCTCACCCAGATGATGGGCGGCTCCATCGATGTCGAAAGCCGCGAAGGCCACGGCTCGACCTTCACCGTCGAACTGCCGCTGACCCGCGGCGAGGCGGTGGACGGGCTCGAAGCCGCGACGGCCGCCGACAACGGCGAGCGCAACATCCGTCTGCTGGCCGCCGAGGACAACCCGACCAACCAGCAGGTCCTGGCCGCGGTGATGGAGTCGCTCGGCATCGACATCGACATCGTCTCCGACGGCAAGCAGGCGGTCGAGGCCTGGAAGCACGGCGGCTACGACCTGGTGCTGATGGATATCCAGATGCCGGTGATGGACGGCATCGACGCCTCCCGCGCCATCCGCGACATCGAAATCACCGAGCAACGCAAGCGCACGCCGATCGTGGCGCTCACCGCCAACGCCCTGACCCACCAGGTCGAGGAGTACATGGCGGCCGGCATGGACGGCCACGTGGCCAAGCCGATCGAGATCGCCAAGCTCTACGAAGCGATCAGCGCCGCGCTGACCGCCGTGGCTACGGGCGCCTCGGGCCGGACGCCCGCCGCGACCGCCGAAGTCGCCTGACCCTCAAATCTTCGCGGCGGGTCAGCCCGCGATGCGCAGGGTTCCATCCAGCATGGTCACCGCGCGACCGCGCAACAGCACCCGATCGCCCTTCAACTCGCAGTCGAGATCGGCGCCGCGGCCCGGATAGGCCTGGTGGAAGAGCACGCGCGGGCGGCCGAGCTTCTCGGCGAACAGTGGGCTGAGGATGCAGTGCAGGGAGCCGGTGGCCGGGTCCTCCGGGATGCCGGAGCCGGGCGCGAAGAAACGGTCGACCACGTCATAGGGTTTGCCGGCGTCGGCCAGGGCGGCGACGCCCACGTTGCCGCGTCCGCCGGTGGCGGCGCTCGACACCGCCTCCAGGGCGACGAGGTCGGGCTTGGCGGCGCGGACCTGGGCTTCGTCCTTCAGGACGGCGACGAGATAGGCCGACGCCCAGACCTCCAGCGGCTCGACGCCCAGGGCTTCAGCGAGGCCGGCCGGGGTATCGACCTGCGTCGGCGGCTGAGCCGGAAAATCCATCTCGTAGCCTTCGCCGGCGCGGCGGACGGTCAGGGCCCCCGACTTGGTGTCGAAGGTCAGCCGGTCCGCGCCGAGGCCAAGCTCGGAGAACAGCACATGCCCCGAGGCCAGGGTGGCGTGTCCACAGAGCGGCACCTCAAGCGCCGGGGTGAACCAGCGCAGGCCGAAACGGGCGGGATCGTCGGTCTTCAGCAGGAAGGCGGTCTCCGCCTGGTTGTTCTCCGCGGCCAGCGCCTGCATCCAGGCCGCATCGCGCCAGGCGTCCACGGGCTCGGTCACGCAGGCCTGGTTGCCCCGGAAGGCCTCGGCGGCGAAAGCGTCAACGGTCCACTGGCGCATGGCAGGTCTCCTCGAATGCGAAGCTTGCAGATAGCGTCGGCGAGGACTTAGGCAAGTGGCTAATTGATCACAGTCAGCTCCGGCCAGCGCGCCGTGGCCGAGGCGGCCGTGCGCGCAAAGCCGTGGGTCTGGCGCCGCGGGTTGGGGGCGAGGCGCAAGGCGAAGAGGTCCTCAAGGCCGAACGGGGCGATGACGGTCAGGCGATCGTCGGCCTCCAGCCGCACCCCGACCGAAAAGGTCGCGCTGGTGAAGCGGTCCAGGGCTTCGGCGGTGCGGGTCAGCGGCGCGTAGGGTTCGCCGAACTTGCCCTCGAACCACAGGTGCACGCGGGCCTGGTTGCGCACCTCCACCAGATCCCGCAACGGCGGCTCGAAGGCCTGGGCGACCCGCCGGATGACGACATCCTCGGCCTCGTAGGAGGTGTCGGAGGGGTCGAAGTAGCCGAGGTCGTAGTCCTTGATCCCGTAGTCCAGGTCGCGGCCGGTCAGGTGGTTCAGCACCCGCTGGTAGATGGCCCCGGAGAAGATCAGCCAGTCCGGCAGATCCAGCGCTCGGGCGGTTTCCAGGACGTGCATCAGGCGCGCCGACCGGCGGACGATCTCTTCCAGCCGGCCTTCCAGCTCTACGCTCATCCCTTCCCCCGCAATGGCCAGCCGTGATCGAGGGGCCCATGGCCGCGGCCAAGGCCAGGCGCGCGCGCGATGGCTTCCTGCGCATAGGCCCAGGCCCGGGCCACGGCCTCGGTCAGGGGCAGGCCCTGCGCCAGGCCCACCGCGCAGGCCGAGGCCAGCGTGCAGCCGGTGCCGTGTGTGTGGCGGGTCTCGATCCGTTCGGTCTCGAACGCCGTCTCGCCGGCCGGCGTCATCAGCAGGTCGACGACCCGGTCGCCCGGAATGTGACCGCCCTTCATCAGGACGGCTCGCGCCCCGGCGCTGAGCAGCGCCTCGCCGGCGCGCCGCAGATCCTCGGTGGTGGCCACGCCGAGCCCGGTCAGGGCCGCGGCCTCCGGGGCGTTGGGGGTGAGCAGGGCCGCGCGCGGGATCAGCAGCGCCGCAACGGCCTCGATGGCGTCCCTCGCCAGCAAGGACGCTCCGCCCTTGGCGACCATCACCGGATCGATGACCGAAGGAACGCCCTCGACCGAGTCCAGGATACGGGCCACGGCCTCGACCATGCCGCGGTCGCCGAGCATGCCGGTCTTGATGGCGTCGGCGCCAATGTCGTCGAGCACGGCGCGGGCCTGGGCCTCGACGATCCCGACGGGGATCGGGTGAACGCCGCTGACGCCGAGCGTGTTCTGCACCGTCACAGCGGTGACGGCGGTCGCCGCATAGCCGCCGAGCGCGGTGACCGTCTTGATGTCCGCCTGGATCCCCGCGCCGCCGCCGGAATCGGATCCGGCGATGATCAGGACTCGGCCAAGCGACGTCATGGCTCCGCGATAGCGTGGCCGGCGGCGATTTGCATCGGCGAATGAAATGCCTTGACGGTTATATTTCCCTATATGCATATAAAGGCATGAGCCCGTTCGAAGCCGTCGCCGAACCCAACCGCCGCCGCATCCTGGATGTGCTGCGGTCGGGGGAGCGGCCCGCCGGCGACCTGGTGGAGGCCACCGGCCTCAGCCAGCCCGGCGTGTCGAAGCACCTGAAACTGCTGCGCGAGGCGGGCCTGGTCAGCGTGCGGCCCGACGGCCAGCGCCGGCTCTACCGACTTGAACCCGACGAACTGGCCGAGCTCGACGCCTGGCTGAAGCCCTTCCGCGCGTTCTGGGCCGACCGCCTCGACGCCCTGGAAGACCATCTGGAGAAAGAACAATGAGCATCACCGCCACCGCCCGCGACGTCCTGAGCGACGCCCCGCTCGGCGAGGTCACCGCCACCGCCGACGCCCTGCAGGTGGTTTTCCACCGCCGCTACGCCAAGCCGATCGAGAAGGTCTGGGCGGCGATCACCACGCCCGAACGCCTGGCCGACTGGCTGGCCGAGGCCGAGATCGAGATGAAGGTCGGCGGGGCGATCCGCTTCAACTGGCGGAAGGGCGCATACAGGATGGAAGGCCGCGTCCTGGTCTGCGACCCGCCCCATAGCTTCGCCTGGACCTGGAGCCTCGACGACCGCGAGACCGTGGTCCGCTTCGACCTGAGGGCGGAAGGAGACGGCTGCTGGCTGACCCTCACCCATTCCGGCCTGAGCCCGAAGGACGGCCGCGGCAGCGGCGTGCGCGCCGGCTGGCACGCGCACCTGGAGGCCATTCCGGACGCGATGGAGGGCCGCGCGACGCCGCTCGCCGTCAAGGAAGCCCGCGAAGCGGCGCTCGCCGGCGCCTACCCCAAGCTCCCGGACTAAGGTCATGATCGACGACCTACCGGGCCGAGCGCGAACGGGAGCTGACGGCGCGCTACAGGGAATTTCTGCCCGCCTGAGCCATGTCTTGGCCAGCGTCCTGAATTGGGGTTGAGTGCCCGCCACAAGGCCGCCGGTGAGAGCGGCCCGTCGCGGGAGGGGTAAAACTGTCAGTTCTTGTCCTGGATGGCGTCACCAAGCGCTTCGACGACTTCACAGCCGTCGACAACCTGAGCTTCGAGGTCCCGGAGGGCGGGATCTTCGGCTTCCTGGGCGCCAATGGGGCCGGCAAGACCACGACGCTCCGCATGGTGCTCGACATCCTGCGCCCGACCACCGGCGAGATCGCCGTGCTGGGCCAGCCGCCCGGCCGCCGCGGCGGCGGCGAGATCGGCTTCCTGCCGGAGGAACGCGGCCTCTACCGCCAGATGACCGCGCTGGAGACGGTGGTCTATTTCGGGCGGCTGAAGGGCATGGAGACCGGCGCGGCCCGGCGGGCTGCGGAGACCCTGCTCGAACGCTTCGACCTCGCCCAGTTCGCCCGGCGCAAGGTCGAGCAGCTCTCCAAGGGCATGGCCCAGAAGGTCCAGCTGGCCGCGGCCCTGGTCACGGCCCCGCGCCTGCTGATCCTTGACGAGCCGTTCGCGGGCCTCGACCCGGTCAACCAGGCGGTGCTCGAGGAGGTGGTGCTGGAGCTCGCCCGGGCCGGTTCGACGGTGGTCTTCTCCACCCATGTGATGCAGCACGCCGAGCGGCTCTGCGACCGCCTTCTGCTGATCGCCCGCGGTCGCAAGGTCTTCCAAGGCAGCCAGGACGAGGCCCGCGCGCAGCTGCCGGCCCGCCTGTCGCTGGCCGCGCGCCAGGACCCGGCCCGGTTGCCCGGCGTCGAGCGCGCCCTGGCCGCTGGCGCGGCGGAAGACGGCTGGACCGACTGGGACATCACGCTCGCGCCCGGCGCGAGCTCCGCCTCCCTGCTGGAGGCCTGCACCGGCGGCGGCTTCGCGCTCCGGCGTTTCGAGACCCATCGCGCCAGCCTGCACGAGGTCTTCCTGCACCTGGCAGGCGGTGAACGGCCGGGCCACGAGCAAGGAGCGCGCCCATGAACGCCATGTGGCTGGTGGCCGCCCGCGAGTTCCGTCAGATCACCACGACCCGCAGCTTCTGGGTGACCCTGCTGTTGCTGCCGGTGGCGATCGTACTCAGCCAGCTCTCGGTGCGCCTGCTGCAGCCGCCGCCGGGCGTCGCGGTGGTGATCGTCGACCAGAGCGGCCGCTACGCCCCGCAGATCCAGCAGCGGATCACCCTCGATCACGACCGGCAGGTGCTGAGCGACCTCGGCGCCTATGCGCTGAAGTGGAAGATCACCCCGCCGCCGGGCGCGGTCTGGGGCCAGGGGCCGCGCCTGTTCAGCCCGGGCGAGGTCGCCGCCTTCGAAGCCGCGGGCGGCCTGCCGCAGGCGAGCGCTGCGATCACGCGGCTGAAGCCGGCCGCCGCGCCCGCCTTCCGCCCGCCGCCGCCGTTCTTCATCCCGATCGCCCCGCCGGCCGGGGTCGTCACCGATCGGGGGCCCGAAGCGTTCGGGGCGTCGCTCATCCCGAAGATGAAGAAGGACGTGGCGACGCCGAACGGGCCCCGGCAGCTGTCGCTCGGCGTCTACATCCCCGCGGACTTCGGCGCGGCCGGCGCCGCGGCGCGCATGTGGACCAACGGCCGGCCCAATCCGGGCCTGGTTGAGACCGTGCGCCAGGAGCTGACCGGGGCGCTGCGCGCCCAGGCCTTGCAGACCTCCGGCGTCGATACCGCGGCCCTGGCCCGCATCTCGGCGATCAGCGCCCCGGTGACGCTCGCCGCGCCGCCGGCCGGTTCGGGACGTGGCCAGATGATGTTGCGATCCGCCCTGCCCCTGGCGCTCGCCTACCTCCTGCTCCTGTCGCTGATGATGTCCGGGTCCTGGATGCTGCAGGGGCTGATCGAGGAGCGGTCGAACAAGCTCCTGGAGTCCGTGCTCGCCTGCATCACCCCCGACGATCTGCTCTACGGCAAGCTGATCGGCGTGGTGGCGGTGGGTCTGCTGATGATCAGCGCCTGGATGGTGTTCGCGGTCGGCGCGGCCTTCTCGGTCCAGGGCGCGGTGGCCGACTTCGTCCGCCCGGCGCTGGGCTCGATCAGCTCGCCCTGGATCGTCGTGGCGCTCGCCTACTACTTCCTGGCCGGCTATCTCGCGGTCTCGATGATGTTCCTGGCGGTGGGCGCCGTCAGCGACAGCATGCGCGACGCCCAGGGCTACCTGACGCCGTTGATCATGGTGCTGACGATCCCCTTCATCGCCATCGCCAGCGCGGTGCTGCAGAACCCCGACGGCCTCCTGCCGCGGGTGATGTCGTGGATCCCGATCTACGCACCCTTTGCGATGATGGCGCGCCTGGGCAGCGGCGTTTCCCCCTGGGAGGTGGCGGGGTCGGGCGCGTTGCTCGCGGTGTTCATCGGCGTGGAGTTCGTCCTGCTGGGCCGGCTCTTCCGCGCCACCCTCCTGCAGTCCGGCCAGTCGATCGGCTTGAAGGCGCTTCGCCGCCGGCCCGCGACCTAAGGGTTTCGCGCCCCGGCGATGGCGCGCCAGACCCGGAGCGCCTGCACCGTCTCCCGGACGTCGTGAACGCGCACGGCCGCAACGCCCGCCTCCGCCCCGGCCAGGGCGCCGGCGATGGAGCCGCCGAGCCGCTGGCCGGCCGGGCGCCCACCGTCATCCACCGCGCTGATGAAGCTCTTGCGGCTGACGCCCAGCAGCACCGGGAAGCCCAGCGCGACGATCCGCTCCAGGCCGGCCAGCAGCGGCAGGTTGTGATCCAGCATGTGCTTGCCGAAGCCGACGCCGGGATCGAGCCAGATCCGCGCCCGCGCCACGCCGGCGGCCATCGCGGCCTCCGCGCGCGCCGCCAGGAAGGCCGCGACCTCGGCCACGACATCGTCGTAGCGCGGCTCGGCCTGCATCGTGCCGGGCTCGCCCTGCATGTGCATCAGGACCACCTCGCACCCAAGCTCGGCGGCCGTGGCCAGGCTCTCGGGGTCGTGGCGCAGGGCGGTGACGTCGTTCCAGATCGTGGCCCCCGCCACCACCGCCGCGCGGGCTACCTGCGGCTTCATGGTGTCGATCGAGAGCGGGATCGGGCTCTCGGCGCGGATCGCCTGGATGAGCGGGACGACGCGGTCGATCTCCTGGGCCGCCGCCACGGGCGCGGCGCCTGGCCGGGTGGACTCGCCGCCGACGTCGAGGATGTCCGCCCCATCCGCGATCAGCCGGCGCGCCTGGGCGAGGGCCGCGGCCGGATCGCCGAACCGCCCGCCGTCGGAAAAGCTGTCCGGCGTGACGTTGATCACGCCCATGACCTTCACGAGGGGAACGCGCACGGGTCGGGCGGCGAGCAAGGCGGTCATCGCCGGCCTTGATAACGAAAAAGGGCGGCCCCGTCGCCGGCGGCCGCCCTTCGTCGGATTGTCGAAGCTTGAGGCCTCAGGCCGGTTCGGGCTTCGGCGAAATCGGCACGGCCACGGCCGGTCCGGTGGGGCGCTTGGCGTCGACGTCCTCACGGTTCGGCGCCACGCCCTTCAGGGCGCCGATGATCTCGTCGCCGCTCAGGGTCTCGTACTCGAGCAGCGCCTTGGCCAGGGTGTGCAGGTCGTCGAGCTTCTCGGTCAGGATCCGCTTGGCTTCCTCGTAGCCGCCCTGGACCAGGCGCTTCACTTCGGCGTCGATGGTGTTGGCGGTCTCTTCCGAGACGTTCTGGGTGCGCGACACCGAGTGGCCGAGGAACACCTCTTCCTGGTTGTCGCCATATGAGACGAGGCCAAGCTTGTCCGAGTAGCCCCAGCGCGTGACCATGTTGCGGGCCAGGCTGGTCGCCGCCTGGATGTCGCTGGAGGCGCCGGAGGTGATCTTGTCCTTGCCGAAGATCAGCTCTTCGGCGACCCGGCCGCCCATCATGATCGCCAGGCGCGAAGTCATCTGCTCGAAGTTCATCGAGTAGCGGTCGCCTTCCGGCAGCTGCATGACCATGCCGAGGGCGCGGCCGCGCGGGATGATGGTCGCCTTGTGCACCGGGTCCGACGAGGGGACCGTCAGCGCCACCAAGGCGTGACCGCCCTCGTGGTAGGCGGTGTTCTTCTTCTCGTCCTCGGTCATGACCATGGACCGGCGCTCGGCGCCCATCATGACCTTGTCCTTGGCCTCTTCGAAGTCATGCATGGTGACCATGCGGCGGTTCTTCCGCGCGGCCATCAGGGCGGCCTCATTGACCAGGTTGGAGAGATCGGCGCCCGAGAAGCCCGGGGTGCCGCGAGCGATGACCTTGGTCTCCACGTCGGCGGCCAGGGGCACGTTCTTCATGTGGACGCGCAGGATGCGCTCGCGGCCGTTCACGTCGGGGTTCGGCACCACCACCTGGCGGTCGAAGCGGCCGGGCCGCAGCAGGGCCGGGTCCAGCACGTCGGGCCGGTTGGTGGCGGCGATCAGGATGATGCCTTCGTTGGC
>NZ_JBEPUO010000046.1:0-18261 GCF_041691455.1 Phenylobacterium sp.
GTGTATAAGAGACAGGGCCGGGTGGGCGGGGGGGCGCCCGCGGCGGCGCGCCGGGCGGGCGGGGCGGCTTCGGCGGCGGCCCGACCCAGATCTCGGTGGCCAGCGTGCAGCCGCACATCTTCCAGGACGAGATCGAGGTCCTGGGCGTGGCCAAGGGCCGGCAGTCGGTGACCCTGACGGCGGCCACCAGCCAGCTCGTGGAGCGCGTGCGCTTCACCGACGGCCAGGCCGTGTCGCGCGGCGCCGTGCTGATCGAACTCAAGAACACCGAGCAGGACGCTGGCCTGGCGCAGAGCGAGGCCAGGCTCACCCAGGCCAGGCAGGAATACGACCGCTGGATCACGCTGAGCCAGAAGGGCTTCGCGGCCCAGACTTCGGTCGACCAGTACCGCGCGGCCTATCTCTCCGCCGAGGCCGACGTCGCGGCCGCCAAGGCCCGGCAGGGCGACCGGATGATCCGCGCGCCGTTCTCCGGCGTCGTCGGCCTTTCCGACGTGGCGCCCGGCGCGCTCGTCAGTCCCGGCTCGCCGATCGTGACCCTCGACGACATCTCGGCCATGCGCGTCGATTTCCCGGTGCCCGAGCGCTTCCTTGCCCAGCTGCACGAAGGCCAGGCGATCACCGCGCGGGTCGACGCCTATCCGGGCGAGTCCTTCGCCGGGCGCATCGCCAAGCTCGACACCCGGGTCGACGAGCGCACCCGGGCGATCACCGCGCGGGCGGAGTTCCCCAATCCCGGCCACAAGCTGAAGCCCGGCATGATGATCCGGGTGGCGATCAGCCATGGCCGCCGCCAGGGGCTCGGCGCGCCTGAGACGGCGGTCGCGGTGCAGGGCGATTCCGCGTTCATCTATGTGCTGCGCCCGCAGGGGCCGCGCACGGTCACCGAGCAGCGCCCGGTGATCACCGGCCTCAGGCAAGACAATTTCGTCGAACTGACCGAAGGCGCGGTGGCCGGTGAGCGGATCGTCGCCGACGGGCTCAACAAGATCCAGCCGGGCCAGCCGGTGCGGATCGCCGGCCCCGGCGGGTCCGGCGGCCTGGGCGCTCCGGGCGGCGCCCCTCGGCGGCCGGCGCCATGACGCTCTCCGACCTTTCCGTCCGCCGGCCGGTCTTCGCCGCGGTGGCGGCGATCATCCTGTGCGTGGTGGGGCTGGCGGCCTTCACGGCGCTGCCGGTGCGCGAGCTGCCGAGCGTCGATCCGCCGGTGGTCTCGGTCTCCACCTTCTATCGCGGCGCCTCGGCCGAGGTGGTCGAGGAGCGGATCACCCAGGTGATCGAAGGCCAGGTGGCCGGCATCCAGGGCATCGACCGGGTGCAGTCCTCCTCGCGCGACGGCCAGTCGCGGATCAACATTTCCTTCACACTGGACCGCAACCTCGACGAGGCGGCCAACGACGTCCGCGACGCGGTGAGCCGGGTGACGGCGATCCTGCCCGAACAGGCCGATCCGCCGCAGATCGCCAAGGCCAACGCCGACAGCCAGCCGATCATCCTGATCGGGCTTACGTCCTCGACCCTGAACCGCGTCCAGCTCTCCGACTACGCCAACCGCTACCTGGTCCAGCGCCTGGCGACGGTGCCCGGCGTGGCGCAGGTGGGCCTGGCCGGCCAGCAGCTCTATTCCATGCGCGTATGGCTCGACCCCAGCGCCATGGCGGCGCGCGGGCTCACCGTCGATGACGTGGCCGCCGCGCTCAACAGCCAGAACCTCGAGTTGCCGGCCGGGGCGCTGGAGTCGCAATCCAAGGACTTCACCATCCGGGTGGCGCGCGCCTATTCGACGCCGGCCCAGTTCGCCAAGATGCCGGTCCTTCCGCTGGGCGCGGCCAACCGCCCCGCCGCCGGGGCCACGGCGGCGGTCGGCGGGACCTCGGCCACGGCCGGCGCCGCGCAGGGCGCGACCAGCACCATGTCCAGCGGCGCCACCTCCGGCGCCTATGTCACCCGCCTGGGCGACATCGCGCGGATCGAGGAAGGGCCGGACGAACGGCGGCGCCTGTTCCGATCGAATGGCGAGGACCGGGTCGGCATGGCGATCATCCGCCAGTCGCAGGCCAACGACCTGCAGATCTCCGACAACGTGCGCAAGACCGTGGACGACATCAACAAGTCGCTCCCCAAGGGCACCCGGATGGAGGTGGCGATCGACTACACGGTCTTCACCCGCCACGCGATCCAGGAGGTCTGGATCACCATGTCCATCTCGCTGGCCCTGGTGGCGCTGGTGAATTTCCTGTTCCTGGGGACGTGGCGGGCGGCGCTGATCCCGGCGATCGTGGCCCCGATCTGTATCCTGTCGACCTTCATCGTGTTGGCCCCGCTGGGCTTTTCGATCAACCTCCTAACGCTGCTCGCCCTGGTGCTGGCGATCGGGCTGGTGGTCGACGACGCCATCGTGGTCGTCGAGAACATCCAGAGGCGCGTGGATGAGGGCGAGCCGCCGATCGTCGCGGCGCAGCGTGGGGCGCGGCAGGTGTTCTTCGCGGTGGTGGCCACCACCATCGTGCTGATCTCGGTCTTCGCGCCCCTGATGTTCATGCCGGGCTACATCGGCCGCCTCTTCGTGGAGCTGGCGGTGGCGGTGGCCGCGGCGGTGGGCTTCTCGGCGATCCTGGCGCTCAGCCTCTCGCCGATGCTGGCCTCCAAGCTGCTGCGCCCGGCGCAGGGCGAGGGGTTCATCGCCCGCCGCGTCAATTCCGGCATGAACAAGCTGCGCGCCTCCTATCACGCCTCGCTGGACGCCCTGCTGGGCCGGCGATCGGCGAGCATCGCCGCAGGCGGCCTGGTGGTTCTGCTGGGCCTGGCGGCGCTGCTGCTCTTCACGACCCTGCCCCGGGAACTAGTGCCGAACGAGGACCGCCGGCGGGTCGACGTGGCGATCCAGAGCCCCGAGGGCGCCGGCTTCGACTACACCCTGCGCGCCGGCAAGCAGGTCGAGGCGAAGATGACCCGGCTGCTCAACGACAAGACCATCGAGCGCTACACGATGTCGCTGCCGGGGTTTGGCGGCAATCAGTACAACTCCGGCAACGTCAATGTCGTGCTGCCCGACAACGGGGCGGTGAAGGTCAGCTCGCAGGACATGGCCGCGCAGCTGAACCGCGAGCTCTCATCGATCACCGGGGCGCGGGTGATCGCCGCCGTGCGGCCCAGCATCCAGCGGGGCGGCGGAGGCGGCGGCAGCAACGTCGACCTGATCCTGCTCGGCGACGAATATCCGCAGATCAGCGCCGTGGTTCAGCCGCTGCTGATCGCGGCCCAGAAGAACCCCGGCATGGCCCGCGCCCGCCTGGACTATGAGCCCACCAGCCCCCGGCTGCTGGTCAACATCGACCAGCAGAAGGCGGCCTCGCTCGGGGTCTCGGCGGAGTCGGTGGGCACGGCGCTGCAGGCCCTCTTCGGGTCGCAGAAGGTCACCACCTACATCAAGTCCGGCCAGGAATATGACGTCATCCTGCAGACTGACCGGCCGCAGCGTGAGAGCGAGCAGGACCTGGCCAACGTCTATGTGCGCACCAGCTCAGGCGCCACGGTGCCGCTCTCGGCGGTGACCACCAGCCGGGTCAGCGGCGACACCCCCAACCGGGCCCGCGTGGACCGTCTGCGGGCCATCACCCTCTCGGTCCAGCTGAACCCCGGCTACACGGTCGGTCAGGCTGTCCGGTTCCTGCAGGACGAGATCGCCCGCGAGCACGCCGGCCTGGCCTACAAATGGGGCGGCACCGCGCGCGACTATCTGGAGGCCGGCGGCTCGATCGGGCTCGCCTTCGGCCTGGCGCTGCTGCTGGTGTTCCTGGTGCTCGCGGCGCAGTTCGAGAGCTGGATCCACCCGGCGGTGATCATGCTGACCGTGCCGATCGCCGCGGTCGGCGGCCTCTTCGGCCTGCTGATCGCCGGCTCGACGATGAACACCTACAGCCAGATCGGGCTGATCATCCTGGTGGGCATCGCCGCGAAGAACGGCATCCTGATCGTCGAGTTCGCCAACCAGTTGCGCGACGACGGGCTGTCGATCCGCGAGGCGGTGATCGAGAGCGCCTCGCTCAGGCTGCGCCCGATCATCATGACCTCGATCTCGGCGGCCGCCGGCGCCATCCCGCTGATCGTCTGGGGCGGGGCGGGCGGCGAGAGCCGCAAGACCATCGGGGTGACCATCTTCTTCGGGGCGATCTTCGCCACCATGGTCACGCTGTTCGTGGTGCCGGTGTTCTACAACCTGCTCGCGCGGTTCACGAAGTCGCCGCAGGCCACCGCCCGGCGGATCGAAACCTTCGAAGAGGCCGAGAAGGCCCGCGTCGCCAACGCCGCCGAATAGCTCCGTGGCCTCCCAAACGTAAAATGGCCTTCCCCGTTGCCGGGGAAGGCCACAGAACAGCGCCGGCGGCGGACGTGGGGACGCCGAGCCTGGGCGCCACCCGGCGGCTTGGGGGAAGTCGCCGGTGGGTTGTATCGCTCCAGCGGGGATCTCGCCGAGGCGACGCACCGACGATGCGCGTCCCCAACCCACTCGTCAAGGTTGAGGAATCCGGCCCAACACCCGTTTCGGGCGAACCCCTAGGGCTTGAAGCCGGTGTTGATCATCAGATAGGCGATCACGTCGGTGCGGTCCTTGGGGTCCTTGAGCCCGGCGAAGGTCATCTTTGTCCCGGGCGCGGTGACCTTCGGGTCGGTGATCCAGGTGTCGATGTGCGCGGCGTCCCAAGTCCAGCCGACGGCCTTCAGCGCGTCCGAATAGCTGTAGCCGGGGAGGCTGGCGGCCTTGCGCCCGAACACGCCGTGCAGGTTCGGCCCGGTCAGGTTGGGGCCGCCCTCGGGCAGGGTGTGGCAGGTCGAGCAGAGCGCGAACTTCGCCTCGCCGTTCGAGAGGTCGGCGGTGTTGTAGGGGGCCGGCAGCTTGGCCTGCAACGCCGCCTTTTCCGCGTCGCTGAGCGGCGCGGCCGCAGGCGCCTGGGCGCCGGCGGACTGCGACCCGCCGCCCGTCTTGCCGCATCCGGAGAGGGTCACGGCGAGCGCCGCGGCGGCGAGCATCAGGGGCAGTTGGCGCATGCGGGAGGTCTCCAGGCACGAAACGGCGGTGAAGGCACGCCCATACCTGCGCGGGGCGCCTCCGCGCAAGCCGGCTTGAGCGTGATGAAACCTATAGGTTACATGTCACCTGTGGGTTACTTCTGAGACCGGGGAATCGATCATGATGGCGCCGGACCGCAAACCGCCCTCGGGTGAGCTCATCGAACGGCTCCAGCGCCGCCGCACCCGCCTGCTGTTCTTCCAGGCGATCGTCTTCCTGCTCTGGCAGACCACCTTATTCGGCATGCGCGCCCACGACCGCTCGGCTGCTACGCCATCACCTTGTTCGGCGCCGTGACGACCACCGAGGCGATCCACGCCGTCCTGACCGTCGGCGTAGGAAGCGCGCTGCTCACCTTCGCCGTGCTGGAACGGCGCGCCCAGGCGAATGACTGAGCGGCTGCGCAACCGCCTGCGTCAGGCGCGCGCCGATCGCGGCTGGACCCAGGCCGACCTGGCCGAGCGGGTAGGCGTGACGCGGAAGACCATCAACACCGTGGAGAATGGCGTCTTCACGCCCTCGACCGTGCTGGCCCTTAAGCTCGCCCGCGCCTTCGACCTCACTGTCGAGGCGCTCTTCCAGTTGCCGCCCGACAGCTAGCGGCGCCGGCGCTTCTCGCGGTTCACCGCCTCGTCCAGCGCCTGCAGGAAGCGCGAGCGGTCGGCGGGCGCGAAGGGCTTCGGCCCGCCGGTCATTTCACCCATCGAGCGGATATGCTCGGCGATCGAGCGCGAGGCGAGCGCCGAGCCGATGGAGTCCGGCGTGAACAGCCGCCCGTTGGGCGCGATCGCCGTCCCGTCGGCCTTGAGCACCCGGTCGGCCAGCGGGATGTCGTTGGTGACCACGATGTCGCCGGGCTCGGTCCGCTCGGCGATCCAGTCGTCGGCGACGTCGGGCCCGGCGTCGACGATCATCCGCTCGATCAGTTTCGACGGCGGGATGGCGATGAAGCTGTTGGAGACCACGGTGGTCACCAGCCCATAGCGGGCGGCGACCTTGTAGACCTCGTCCTTCACCGGACAGGCGTCGGCGTCGATGAAGATGCGCATGGCGGTCTCTTCAGGGGGGCGGTGCCGGATGCAGGACTCGAACCCGCGACCTTCGGTTTACAAAACCGCTGCTCTACCAGCTGAGCTAATCCGGCGGCCGATGTCCGCTTATGGGATGAAGCCGCCCGCCGAGGCAAGGCCGCGCGCGGCCGGCCGTTCGTCGGCCGGGGCATGGCGGAGGTTCGGCCTCCAGGGATCACTCCTTCGAATTGGAGATCCCACGGATGAAATCGATGCTGAAGGTTCTGGCCGCGGCGGCCGTTCTGGCGTTCGCTTCGAGCGCGCACGCCACGGTGGTCACCCTGGACTTCGACGGGATCAACACCAGCGGCCCCAGCGACGCCGTCCAAATCCTGAATTTCTACGCCGGCGGCTTCAGCGGAGACCGCACCGCGCCCGGTCCGAACTTCGGCGTGACCTTCACCCCCAACGCGATCGCCGGCTGTGAGCTCGGACAGCCGTGCAGCCGGGGCGACTTCCTGGCCTCGGGCTCGCCGTCCGGGCCGAACGTCATGGGCTTCAACATCGGCGGGCCGGCGATCATGAACGTGGCCGGCGGGTTCGCCGACCTCTCCCTGTCCTACGCCTCGGAACTGGCGGCCTCGGTGGAGATCTGGAGCGGTCTCGACGGCGGCGGCGATCTGCTGGCGACGATCGGCCTGCTGGCTGAGCCGAATGGCTCCGGCCAGCCCGGATGCGAGCGGCAGGCTATTCTCTGTCCCTTCCGATCGGCGCGTTCCGACTTCGCCGGTGTCGCCCATTCGCTGAAGTTCGTCGGCGTCGTGCAGTCCACGGCCTTCGACGACATCACCATCGACGCGAACCTTCCCACGGCGGGCGTCCCGGAGCCGGCCTCCTGGGCGCTGATGATCGGCGGCTTCGCCTTGACCGGCGCGGCCCTGCGCCGTCGCCGCGCGGCGGTCTACGCGGCCTAGACAATCACGGCGGCGAGTCCGCGGTTGGAAGGATCGAGCGCCTGTGCTTTGCCTGTTCCTGACCAGGAACGGGAGAGCCGCCGATGCGCTTCGAAGACTATCGCCGCCATGACGCGGTCGGCCTGGCCGAGCTGGTGGCGCGCCGCGACGTGAGCGCGGGCGAGCTTCTGGACGCCGCCGCAGCGCGGATGGTGGAGGTCAATCCGAAGATCAACGCCGTGACCCAGGACCTTACCGCGCGCGCGCGATCGGAGCCGGCGGGCCCGGGCCCGTTCAGCGGCGTGCCGTTCCTGCTGAAGGACCTCGGCGCGACGCTCAAGGGCACGCCCACCACCATGGGTTCGCGCCTGTTTGCGGACAACCTGGCCGCCGCCGACAGCGCGCTGACTGCCGCCTACAAGGGCGCGGGCCTGTCGATCTTCGGCAAGACCAACACGCCTGAGTTCGGCCTTTGGCCCTTCACCGAGTCGGACTTCCTCGGGATCTGCCGCAATCCCTGGGACCTGTCGCGGACGCCGGGCGGGTCCTCCGGCGGGGCGGCCGCGGCGGTGGCGGCGGGCATTGTCCCGGCGGCCCACGCCAGCGACGGCGGCGGTTCGATCCGCACGCCCGCAGCCTGCTGCGGCCTCTTCGGCATGAAGCCGTCGCGGGGAAGGGTGTCCTTCGCGCCGGCGGGCGAGGGCTGGGCCGGGGCCTCGATCCAGCATGCGGTCACCCGCTCGGTCCGCGATTCCGCGGCCCTGCTCGACGTCGCCTGCCGGCCGCAGCCCGGCGATCCCTATTTCCTCTCGCCTCCGGAGCGGCCCTTCGCCGAGGAGGCGTCGCGTGAGCCCGGGCGGCTGCGGATCGCCTTCATGGCCGGCGCCATGCAGGCCCCCGGCCTCGATCCCGAGTGCGAGGCCGCGGTTCGCGAAACCGCGCGGCTCTGCGAGGAGCTCGGCCACGCAGTGGAGGAGGCGGCGATCCCCGGCGACACGGCGGCCATGCAGGCGGCGGCCGGCGCGGTGATCTCGGCCAGCATCGCAGCCAACCTTGACGCGGAAGCCGAACGGCGCGGCCGGCCGATCGAGGCGGGCGAGATCGAGGCGCCCACCATGGCGACCTACCGGCGGGGCGCCACGGTGCCGGCGGCGGCCTATGTCCGGGGTCTCGCGGCCCTGCACGCCTACGGGCGGGCCGTGGCGCAGCTCTTCGAGACCTATGACGTCCTGCTGCTGTCGACGCTGGGCAGCCCGCCGATCGCGATCGGCCACATCCTGGAGGACCCTAAGCTGGTCGGCGAACGGCTGTTCGCCTTCATGCCCAACACCCAGGCGTTCAACAACACCGGCCAGCCGGCGATGACCGTGCCCCTGGCCTGGAGCCGCGGCGGCCTGCCGATCGGCCTGCAATTTGTAGCCAGGATGGGCGCCGAGGCGACGCTCTTCCGCCTGGCCGGCCAGCTGGAGCAGGCGAGGCCCTGGTTCGACAGGCTCGCGCCCTTGTAGGCCGCGGGCCCGCGAGCCGGGCCAAATCCGAGGCGGGAACGGCAAGTCGGCCCAGGTGCGCACGATCTTTGCATCGTGGCCCTCATGACCCAGAACCGTTCCACTTCGAAACATCGTAGGCGGCGGACAGCGGGACTCCTGCTGAGCGTCGCGGCCCTGGCCATCGCCTTCTCGGTGGGGCACGGGGGTTATCGGCATGTGAACCCGGGCAGCCCCCGCGTCGAGATGGCGCTGGGCGGCGGGCATACCGGCAGCGGCGGAGGCGGAGCCTTCGGTCACCACTGGCGCGCCAAGCTCGGCGCGGGCGGCGGCGGCGTCTTGTCCCAAAGCGGGACGACTGACGGCCAGCACGCGGCCTACGGACCGGGCGAGGGCGACGAACATTCCGACTGGGGTGGCTATATGCCGAACGGCGAGGACGGTCTGATGACCCTCGCCGACTTCGTGCACGGCCATGACGGCGGCAACAATCCGAACCAGGGGACGCCGCACGGCTGGGACGACCGGCCCGATCACGGCGGCAAGCCCGGTCCGGACGGCAATCCTGACGGTCCTTCCGGCTCCGGCTCCGGTGGCGGCGGCTTTGGCGGCAACGGGGGCGACGGCGGTAACGGCGGCAATGGCGGTAACGGTGGCGGCGGTGGCGGCGGCGGCGGTGGCGGTCCGGGCAATGGCCCTGGCGGCCCCGGCGACGGCTGCTTCGTGAACTGCGGCCATCCCGGCGATGGCCCGGGCGACGGCTGGCCCCACAACGATCCTCCCGGCGGCCCGGGTGACGGCGGCCCGCACGGCAACGAGCTGGGCTCCGCGGTGCCGGAACCGGCGGTGTGGATGATGCTGATCCTCGGCTTCGGCGCTCTCGGCTCGGCCCTGCGCGTCCAGCGTCGCAAGGCCGGCCAGATCCTGGCCTAGGTCTTCAGGTCCCGCCGGCGCTGGATCAGCCCGGCGGCGACCACCCCCAGCGTCACGACGGCGATCAGCAGGGTCGAGACCGCGTTGATCTCCGGATTCACGCCCAGGCGCACCTGGCTGTAGAGCCGCATGGGCAGCGTCGTGGCGCCCGGCCCGGACGTGAAGCTCGCGATCACCAGGTCGTCCAGCGACAGCGTGAAGGCCAGCATCCAGGCGGCCGCGACGGCCGGGGCTATGCCCGGCAAGGTCACCTGCAAAAAGGCGCCGAACGGCGTGCAGCCCAGATCCTGCGCCGCGTCCTCGAGCCGGCGGTCGAAACTGGCCAGCCTGGCCTGGACCACCACCGTCGCGTAGCAGAGGGTGACGGTCGCGTGGCTCACGGTCACCGTCCAGAAGCCGCGCGGCAGGCCCAGCGCCACGAACAGCAGGAGCAGCGACAGGCCCAGGATCACCTCCGGCATCACCAGGGGCGCGTAGATCATGCCGGAAAACAGCGCCCGGCCGCGGAAGCGTCCCGAGCGGACCAGCGCGAAGGCCGCCAGGACGCCCAGGACCGTGGCCAGGCTGGCCGAGATCAGGCCGACCCTGAGCGTCACCCAGACCGCGTCCAGCATCTGGTCGTCCTGGGCCAGCGCCGCATACCAGCGGGTCGAAAAGCCACCCCAGACCGTGACCAGGCGGCTGGCGTTGAAGGAATAGAGCACCAGCAGCGCGATCGGCCCGTAGAGGAAGGCCAGGCCCAGCGTCACGCTCGCCCGGTTGAAGAGGCTGGGGCCGCGGGTCACGACAGCACCTTGGCCTGCTGGCGCTGGAAAAGGGCGATGGGCAGGGCCAGCGTCGCGAGCAGCGCGATGGCCACGGCCGAGGCGGCCGGCCAGTCCCGGGTGGCGAAGAACTCCGTCCAGATGGTCCGTCCGAGCATCAGCGTGCCGGAGCCGCCCAGGAGGTCGGGGATCACGAACTCGCCCACCATCGGGATGAAGCAGAGGAGCGCGCCCGCCGCCACGCCCGGCAGCGACAGCGGGAAGGTCACCCGCCAGAACGCGCCCGTCGGCGTGCAGCCGAGGTCCTGGGCGGCCTCGATCAGGCTCTCGTCGTGCTTTTCGAGCACCGCATAGAGCGGCAGCACCATGAACGGCAGGTAGGCGTAGACCAGGCCGATGATCACCGCCGCATCGGTGTTGAGCAGGCTCAGCGGGGCGATGTGCAGCACCGCCAGCGCCTGGTTCAGGAGGCCCGCGGGCTTCAGGATCGCGATCCAGGCGTAGATGCGGATCAGGAAGCTGGTCCAGAACGGCAGGATCACCGCCATCAGCAGCACGCGCCGCTGAGTGGGGGCAAACCGGCTCATGCCGTAGGCGATGGGGTAGCCGATCGCGAGCAGGATGGCGGTGGCGAGGCCGGCGAACCGCAGGCTCGACAGATAGGCCGACAGATAGAGCCGGTCGGCAGTCAGGCGGGCGTAGGTTTCGAAGCTCAGCTGGTGGACGAAATGCCTCAGCCCGGCGTGGCCCTGCGACAGGTCGAGCTGCGGCGCATAGGGCGGCATGGCCAGCACCGTGTGCGACAGCGACAGCTTCGCCACCAGCAGGAACGGGAAGGCGAAGAACACCAGCAGCCAGGCGTAGGGGGCCAGGGCGGCAAGCCACGGCCGCCTCATGACGGCAGGACCACCGCGTCGGCGGGGTCGAACGACACCCAGGCCGCATCGCCGACCCTGAGCGGCGAGGGCGGGCCGTGGCTCGCGCGGCTGACCAAGAGCGGACGCCCCTCGGCGCGCCGCACCACATAGCGCGTGCGGTCGCCGAAATAGGCGATCTCGGCCACCTCGCCGGTCAGGGCGCCGTCCGCCGGGGCCGCGGCGAGCGTCATCTTCTCCGGGCGCACCAGCCGAAAGCCCGCGCCCTCGGGGAAGAGGTTGGCCTCGCCGAGGAACTCGGCGACGTAGCGGCTGGCGGGCCGTTCGTAGACCTCGCGCGGCGGTCCGACCTGGGCGATGGCGCCCGCCCGCATCACCGCGATCCGGTCGGCCACCACCATGGCCTCGTCCTGATCGTGGGTGACGATCATGAAGGTGACGCCGAGCCGGCGCTGCAGCGCCCTAAGCTCCAGCTGGGTCTCCTCGCGCAGCTTGCGGTCGAGGGCGGCCAGGGGCTCATCCAGCAGCAGGATCTTGGGGCCGGGGGCCAGCGCGCGGGCCAGCGCCACCCGCTGGGCCTGGCCGCCGGAAAGCTGGTCGGGCCGCCGGCGGTTGAGGCCCTCCAGGCGAACCAGGCTCAGCATCTCCTCGACCCGCGCGGCGGCCCGGTCCTTGTCCCAGCCCTGCTGCTTCAGCCCGAAGCCGATGTTCTTCTCGACGTTGAGGTGCGGGAAAAGGGCGTAGGTCTGGAACATCATGCTCGACGGCCGCCGATGCGGCGGCAGGTCGGCGATGTCCTGGCCGTTCAGCAGGATGCGTCCGGCGTCCGGCGCGGCGAACCCGGCCAGCATCCGCATCAGCGTGGTCTTGCCGCAGCCGGAGGGACCCAGGAGGGCGAAGAACTCTCCCTCGGCGATGTCCAGGCTCACGCCGTCGACGGCGGCGACATCGCCGAAGCGCTTGCTGACGCCCTCGAAGCGGACCAGGGGCGTCGGGCCGGCGCTCACTGGCCTGTGGTGACTTTGGTCCACTGGCGGTTCACGTCGCGCAGCAGGGCCTGGTCCTTGGTGGTGGTGACGAACAGCCGCTTGGCGAGCTCCGGCGGCGGATAGGCGGCCGGGTCGTTCTTTACCGAGGGATCCACCAGGGCCGTCGCCGCCGAATTGGCGTTGGCGTACTTGGTGTAATTCGACGCCCTGGCGATGATGTCGGGCTTCAGCATGAAATTGAGGAAGCTGTAGGCCGCCGCGGCGTTCGGAGCGTCCACCGGGATCGTGAAGACGTCGAACCAGACCTGGCTGCCTTCCTTCGGGACCGAATAGGCGAGCTTGACCTTGTTCTTGGCCTCCTCGGCCCGGCTCTTGGCCTGCAGCACGTCGCCGGAATAGCCGATGGCCACGCAGATATCGCCGTTGGCGAGCGCGTCGATGTACTCGGACGAGTGGAACTTCCGCACATAGGGCCGGACCTTCAGCAGCAGGTCGGTGGCGGCCGCATAGTCCTTCGGGTCGTGCGAGTTGGGGTCCTTGCCGAGGTAGTTCAGCGCGACCGCGAACATGTCCTCCGAGGCGTCCAGGAAATAGACCCCGCAGTCCTTCAGCTTGGCCATGTTCTTCGGATCGAACACCACCGCCCAGCTGTCGATCTTCACGCCCGGCAGGCGCTTGGCGACGGCGTCGATGTTGTAGCCGATGCCGATGGTGCCCTGCATGTAGGGCACGGCGTACTTCGCGCCCGGATCGAAGGGCTCCATGTGGGCCATGACGTCGGGCGCGAGCTTGTCGAGGCCGGTGAGCTTGGCCTTGTCCAGCGGCTGGATCGCCTTGGCGGCGATGTAGCGCGGCACATTGTGGTTGGAGGGGACCACCAGGTCATAGCCGGTGTGGCCCTGCAGGACCTTGGTCTCCAGCACCTCGTTGGAATCGAAGGTGTCGTAGCGGACCTTGATCCCGGTCTCCTTGCTGAACTGGGCGAGCAGGGCGGGGTCGATGTAGTCGGACCAGTTGTCGATGCTGAGCGTGCCCGACGCCGCCGCTGTCGCCGCGGGCTTCTTGGCCGCCGGCGTGCAGGCGGCCAGCGCCAGAATCGCCACGGCCGCCAGGGTTTTCATCAAAGTCCGCATGCCTACGCTCCCCTTCGCTGGCGCGACGTTTAAAGGCGGGAGATGTTCCGCTCAACGCCAAAGCCTCCGGAGCCTTTGATGACGATGAACTGGACCGCGCTCGCCCCGATCCTGATGCTGATCGCCTCGAATGTGTTCATGACCTTCGCCTGGTACGGCCAGCTCAAGGTCGAGCACCGGGCGATGTGGCTGATCGTGCTGATCAGCTGGGGCATCGCCTTCTTCGAATATTGCCTGGCGGTGCCGGCCAACCGCATCGGGCGAATCGCCTATGCGCCCTCGGAACTGAAGGCCATGCAGGAGGTGATCACGCTGGCGGTCTTCGCGGTCTTCTCGATCTTCTGGCTGAAGGAGCCCTTCACCACCAACCACGGCGTCGGCTTCGCCCTCATCGCGCTCGGCGCCTTCTTCGTGTTCAAGGGTCCCTTCCACTGATTTCTCGCCTATAAGCCGCGCCTTCTCCCCATTTCGAGAGCCGTCATGTCCCGCATCCTGATCACGTCCGCGCTGCCCTACATCAATGGGATCAAGCATCTGGGGACGCTGGCGGGTTCGATGCTGCCGGCCGACGTCTATGCGCGCTTCCAGCGTTCGCGGGGCCGCGAGACGCTCTACATCTGCGCCACCGATGAGCATGGCACGCCGACCGAGCTGGCCGCCGCCGAGGCCGGCCAGGATCCGGCGAGCTTCTGCGCCGAGCAGCATCAGGTGCAGCACGACCTCGGCCGCGCCTTCGGCCTCTCCTGGGACCACTTCGGACGCTCGTCCTCGCCGCAGAACCACAAGCTCACCCAGCGGTTCGCCCAGAGCTTGTGGGAGGCCGGCTTCATCGAGGAGCGGGTGACCCAGCAGGTCTATTCCAACGCCGACAAGCGCTTCCTGCCCGACCGCTATGTGATCGGCACCTGCCCGCACTGCGGCTATGAGGCCGCCCGCGGCGACCAGTGCGAGAACTGCACGCGGGTGCTCGATCCCGCCGACCTGCTGCATCCGCGCTCGGCGATCTCCGGCTCCACCGACATCGAGGTGCGTGGCTCCAAGCACCTCTTCCTGCGCCAGAGCCTGTTCTCCCAGAAGCTGCGCGCCTGGATCGAGGAAAAGCGCGACCGCTGGCCGCTGCTGGTCACCTCCATCGCGCTCAAATGGCTGGACGAGGGCCTGCAGGACCGCGGCATCACCCGCGACCTGGAATGGGGCGTGCCGGTCAATGCGTTCGAGTGGGGCCCGAACCCCGACGGCGCCGTCCCCGACATCGAGGGCCTGGCCGGCAAGGTGTTCTACGTCTGGTTCGACGCGCCCATCGAATATATCGCCGCCACCTGGGAATGGGCCGACGCGCGGGCCGCCGAGGCCGGGCGCGGGCCGGCCGACGAGGCGGAGTGGGAACGCTGGTGGCGTGAGCCCGCCGCGGCCGACGTCACCTATGTGGAGTTCATGGGCAAGGACAACGTGCCCTTCCACACCGTGGGCTTCCCCTGCACCCTGATCGGGCTGAACGAGAAGCTGTCGGCGGACGGCAAGTGGTCGCCGACCAACAATGCGCCCTGGAAGCTGGTCGACGAACTGAAGGGCTTCAACTGGCTCGACTACTACGGCGGCCGCTTCTCGACCTCGCAGAACCGCGGCGTCTTCATGGACCAGGCGCTGGAGCTGCTGCCGCCCGACTACTGGCGCTGGTGGATCACCGCCAACACGCCGGAGACCTCCGACGCCAGCTTCGTCTGGGAGCAGTTCCAGGCGCAGGTGAACGCCGACCTAGCCGACGTCCTGGGCAATTTCGTGAACCGTATCCTGAAGTTCACCGAGACGCGCTTCGAGGGCGTGGTCCCGGCGGGCGGCGGCGACGGCCCGCTGGAGTTCAAGCTCCATAAGGACGTGCTGGCCAAGCTCCGCGAGCTCACCGAGCATCTTGAGGGCCGCGAGTTCCGCAAGGCCTCAGCCGCCCTGCGCCAGCTCTGGGTGCTGGGCAACGGCTACCTCACCGAGGCCGCGCCCTGGACCGCGCTGAAGACCGATCCCGACCGCGCCGCCGTGGCGGTGCGCACGGGCCTGAATCTGGTGGCCCTGTTCGCCAAGGTCTCCGAGCCCTTCATCCCGTTCGCCGCCGAGACCATCGCGCTCTCGGTCGGGGAGGCCTTCCCGGGCCAGTGGCCGCATCTGGACGGGCAGGGGACCTTGGACATCCTGCAGTCCGGCCGCGCGGTGAAGGCGCCGGACGTCCTCTTCCGCAAGGTCGAGGACGCCCAGACCGCCGAGTGGCGCGAACGCTTCGGCGGCCCCGAGGCGGACGCCTAGGCTACGGCCGGACCGCGTCGGCGCGCGCCGCGCAGGGCCGCGCCCAGGCCGCCGAAGCCCAGGAGCATCAGGGCCCAGCTCGCGGGCTCCGGGACGGCGGTGATCGTCCCGTTGTTCGGCGCGAAGTCCTCGTTGACCGTGGCGCTCACGCCTGCGACGCCGGGCAGCTGGGTCCACAGGGTGAACCCGAAGTCTTCCGGCTTGAAGCCGTTGGTGGCGGCGGGCAGCAGCGAGGCGGCCACCCGTCCAGTGACGGTGTCATTGTCGATCTGGAAGGTTCCCACGCCACCGTTGGCGAGGGTTCCGTTGGCGCCCAGGCTGGCGAAGGCCTTGGTGAAGACGAACCCGGTGGGGAAGGCCTGGTTCTGGGCGGCGGTCCCGGTGTCGACGCCGAACACGAAGCGCTCCGTGCCAGCCTTGTTGATGGTGTCGGCCATCTTGGCGCTGAACACGAAGTCCGATCCGTCGAACGAGACGGAGAAGGTGTCGATATCGAAGGCCGCGCCGCCGCCGAGCTGGTCGCCGAGGGCGTCCTGGAAGGTGGTGGCGTGGGCGGGAACGGTGAGGCTGGCCGCTAGGGCCAGGGCGATCCACAAAGGCGAAAACTTAGGCATGTCTGGGCTCCTGGTTCTGATCCCTCTGCTGAGCCCGCAGCCTGTTTCCGGGCGTCGTTCTCACGAATCGAGAGCCCTCGGGCGGGGAGTTCCGCCACATCCTTCCGCAAGGTTAGGTTGAGTAAAATGTTGCGCGCCGCGGGGGCGCCTGCGGCCGCCTAGCGGTCGCGGTGCTTGGCGATTTCGCCGGGCTTGATGTCGAGCGGGCCCGGCATCGCGCGGTTGTAGGTGTGGGTCTTGCCCAGGTCGATGAACACCGTGCGCGTGCCCTCCCAGATCATGTGGGCCGCCACATAGAGCACGATCGCCAGGCCGATGAAGCCGATCCAGCGGAAGCGGTGCAGCAGCTTGGCGATCCAGCTGGCCGCGAGCCCCGTCAGGGTGATGGAGAGCAGCAAGCCGCCGACCAGGACCCACGGATGCTGGCGCGCCGCGCCGGCCACGGCCAGGACATTGTCCAGCGACATGGCGAGGTCGGCGATCAGGATCTGGATCAGGGCCTGGCGCAGGGTCTTGGCCTTCGGCTCGCTCTTGGCGACGCCGCCGATCGTCACGCCCGTGGCGTCCTGCAGGGCCACTTCGCCCTCGGCGCTGTTCTCACGGCCCTGGGCGCGCAGGTCGCGCCACATCTTCCAGCAGACCCAGAGCAGCAGGAACCCGCCGGCCACCAGCAAGCCCACGACCCGCAGCAGCTGGGTGGTGACCAGCGCGAAGCTGACCAGCATCACCACCGCCCCGGCGAGGCCGAGCACGATCGCCTTCTTCCGCTGATGATGGGGCAGACCGGCGGCGGCCATGCCGACCGCCACGGCGTTGTCGCCGGCCAGAGCCAGGTCGATCAACACCACTTGGATGAAGGCCGCGAAGGCTCCAGCGGTGAACAGGTCTTCAAACGGCATTGCTTCACTCAATGGGGCAGCGAAAGCCGGTCCGCAAGAGAGAGCCGCCCTAGCTTCGCGGCCGCGACGCCTCATAGAGCGCGACGGCGGCCGCGGCCGAGACGTTCAGGCTCTCGAAGCCGCCGGGCATGGGGATGCGCGCCAGTTCATCGCAATGGTCGGCCACCAGCCGGCGCAGGCCTTCGCCTTCGGAGCCCATCACCAGCACGGTCGGGGTCCCGTCCAGCACCTCGCCCAGGGTCCGTTCCCCTTCGCCCGCCAGGCCGACGGCCCGCCAGCCGGCGCCGGTGAGTTCGTCCAGCGCCCGCGAGAGATTGACCACGCGGGCCACCGGCACCTTGTCGACGGCGCCGGCCGCGGCCTTGGCGAGCGCCCCGGTGAACCGTGGCGCGTGACGGTCCTGCAGGACCACGCCCACCGCGCCGAAGGCCGCGGCCGAACGCAGCATGGCGCCGACGTTCTGCGGGTCGGTGACCTGGTCGAGCATCAGGAGCACAGCGCCCGGCCGGGCTTCGAAGTCGGTGAGGTCGGCCGGCTCGAGCACGGCGCCCTTCACCGCCACGCCCTGGTGCGCGGAGCCCTGCGGCAGGCGCTGGGCGATCTGCTGGTTGTCGGCTTGCTGCAGCGTGGCCACGCGGCCGAACTTCGCCTCGATCTGCTTGATCCGCTCAGGCGTGGCCAGGATCAGTTCGGCGGGTCCGCGCAAGGGATTGCCCAGCGCCGCCTCCACCGCATGCCAGCCCCAGATCCAGTCGTCGGCCACGGCGTCCGGCCGCCTGCGAAACCCTCCGTGGGCATGGCGATTTCGGCCCCGGCGGGCGTCGTTGCGTTCGGGGTTCGAGGCCACTATAAGACGCGCTCCAAATTGGGGCCCCGGACGGGTTGCCGCCTAAAGGACCCTGCGTTCGGCGCTGTTATGCCTCTCGCACCCTTGAGCGGAAGCCTTTTGTTCAAAGCCTCGACGTGGCTCCGAGCGCGAGGGGGAATGTCCCGAGCGGCAAAGGGGGGGGACTGTAAATCCCCTGGCGTACGCCTTCGTAGGTTCGAGTCCTACTTCCCCCACCACGCTCGGCGGCCCGATAGCGAGAGAGAATTTCCCAGGCCGTTCTCGCGGGAACGGCTCAAACCTTATCTTGAAACTGAACCGGACTCGTCCGGTTCAGGGCGGGTATAGCACAATGGTAGTGCAGCAGCCTTCCAAGCTGAATATGCGGGTTCGATTCCCGCTACCCGCTCCA
>NZ_JBEPUO010000047.1:0-16952 GCF_041691455.1 Phenylobacterium sp.
GTGGGCCGGTAGCTCAGTGGTAGAGCATTCGACTTTTAATCGAATGGTCGTGAGTTCGAACCTCACCCGGCCTACCAACCGCGCAAGCCTCGACTCGGCGTAAGGGCCAAGGTCCGCGGTCGGTCATTTGCCAGAGGGCGTGGTGACGAAACGAGTTCGAGCCCCGGCCGAGAAGACCGCGGTCGTGTTCGGCCCGCAGGTCCTGGCCATCCAGTTGGCGCTCGCGGTCACCGTCGGGGTCGCCGCCGGCGTCCTGCATTTCATTTCGCCGCTCCGCGCGGACTTTGGAAGCTTCTGGGCCGCGCACCACGTGGCCTCGGCCTACGACACGGCGGCGCTCTCGCGCTTCCTGCATGTGACGCACGCCTATTTTCCCTATCCGCCGACCTTCCTGATGCTCACGATGCCCTTGGCGTGGGTCTCGGTCTCGGTGGGTTATGTCGCCTGGTGCGGCCTGTCGGCGGCGGCCATCGTGGCGAGCCTGCGCAGGCTGCTGGCGCCGGCGGTGATGGTCTTCCCCATCGTCCTGCTCTCGGAAGTGAACGGCCAGACCTCGCTGATCATGGGCGCCTGCCTGTTCGCCGCGGCGACGCTGGAGCGCCGCCCGATCCTGGCCGGGGCGCTGCTGGGCCTGGCCGCCTGCATCAAGCCGCAGGTGGTCGTCCTGGCCCCCCTGGTGTTCCTGGCGGCCGGGCAATGGCGCGTCCTGGCGAGCGCGATGGTCACGGGCCTCGTGCTGTGCCTTGCCGCGACCCTGGTCTACGGCGTCGGAGCCTGGACCGACTGGCTGGCGTCGCTGCCGGGGTTCCTGCAGGTCAATGACGCCGCCTGGACCCGGCGGTACCTGTCGCTGCCGGGCGCCTGGAAGATCGTGGCGCTGGCGGCCGGCGCCGCGGCGGCCTGGTGGGCCGGACGACGCGGCCGGGTCGAACTCGGGGTGTTCATCGCCATCGCGGCCGCGCTCCTGGGCTCCCTGCACGCCATGGACTACGACGAGGCGATCTTCGCGCCGTTCGTGCTTTCCGCGGCCCTGGCGAGGCGCTGGTGGGGCTTGCCCTACGCCGGCGCGCTCCTGCTGCCCGCAAGTCCCTGGAGTGTGCTGGCGCTGGCGGTCCTGGCCATTGTCGACGTCTTCGCACCGCCGCCAAAGGTCGACAAGGTTGGCGCGGAGCCCGGGGCTCAGACCGTCCGACCTTCGCACTGAGGCGAGACCGGCTATATTGGCGGCGCTGCAGCGGGCTACGACGGCCCTTCGGCGCGCCATTTCCGGCCCCTTTCGGACGCAGGGCCAAAGCGTCGGCGCAAGCGCGCTTTCCCGCTGCAGCGCCTTTTCCGCCGGCGTGCCGCCTATTGCTGCTGCTGGCGTTGCTGGTCGTAGGCCAGGCCCGAATATTGGCTGCGGCGCTGGCCGGGGCGCGGCGCGGGCTGGGAAATACGCAGGAACTCCGGCTCGCTGACCGCCGCGCGCGCCTTGCGGACCGTGACGCCGACCGCCAGCTCGCTGTCCGCCTCGCCCTTGTAGACCCCGCGCGACGGGGGCACGTCGGAGTAGTCGCGGCCCACGGCGCAGGCGATATGGCGCTCGCCGGCCAGGATGTTGTTGGTGGGATCGAAGCCCACCCAGCGCAGGCTCGGCAGGAACACCTCGACCCAGGCGTGGGTGGCGTCGGGGTCCGAGCGGTCGCCGGCCTTGCGGTCGGTGAAGAGATAGCCGGAGACGTAGCGGGCCGGCAGGCCCCACTCGCGGCAGATGGCGATCATCACATGGCTGAAGTCCTGGCAGACGCCCTTGCGCGCCTTCAGGACGTCGTCGATCGGGCTGTCGGCGCGGGTGACCCCGGCCTCATATTCGAAGGCCTCATAGACCGCGCGATTGAGGTCGCGGACCGCGCTCAGGGGATCGTGGACCCGCAGCGCGCCCAAGTCCTTCTCGGCGACGAAACCCTCCAGCGCCGGGCTGGGCCGGGCGAAGCCGTGCGGATGCAGGAAGTCGAAGTGCTCGCCGCGCACGAAGTCGGATTTCAGCCGATCCCATTCGCCACGGTCGAGCGTGTCGGGCAGGGCGGCCGGCGCCTCGGTCTCCACGGCCGAGCGGGCCATGATCGTCAGGCGTTCGTGCGGCTGGGGGATGTCGAAATGGTAGACCGCGTTGCCGAAGGTGTCGGCGTAGGAAAAGAGCTGGGCGGCCGGATCGAGCTCCAGCTCGAAGCTGATCAGCCGCTGGCCGGTGCGCTTCTGGGGCTGCATCCAAACCTCCATGACGCTCTCGCGCACGGGCTTATCGTACTGGTAGCGGGTCGAGTGGCGGACGGCGAGGAGCACGGGCGGTCTGGTCCTTAGGCCGGCAGGCGCTGTTCGAGAGTGTAGGCGACGAAGGTCTCATAGACGGCGCGATGCACCGCGTGGCACTCGTCGAGCACGGCGCCCAGGAAGGCGCTGGCCCCGCCGGCCTGCACTTCACCGATGTCGGCGTACTGCAGCCGGGCGCGAAGCCGCCCGGCGAGGCGGTCCGGTCCGGCCGCGCCGGTGGCCTCCGCGTGGCGGCTGAGCGAGGTCAGGTGCTCCTCGATCCGCGCGGTGCAGAAGCGGACCGAGCGGGGAAAATCCTCGTCGAGCAGCAGGAATTCCAGGATGAAGCGCGGCTGCATGTCGGCGGTATAGACCCGCAGGTAGGGCTCCAGCGCGCAGCTCATGCGCAGCAGGCCGGTGAGCGCCGAATGGTCGCTGATCGCGCGGCGGCGGCGGTCGCCAAAGCACACTTCCAGCAGGGCGCCGATCAGCTGTGCCCGCTCCAGGTAGACGCCCAGCAGCAGGAAGCGCCAGCCCTCGCCGTGGCTCATCGTGGCGTCCGCCGCGCCCTTGAAGAGGTGCAGGTCGGCGATGGTCTCGTGCAGGAAGGCCTGGCTGCCGTCGGCGAAGGTGCGCGCGGCCTTGGGATCGGTCATCCGCAGGTGGATGAGGTTCAGCCGCTCCCAGGTCTCGGTGGTGATCTGGTCGCGCACCTGGCGGGCGTTCTCCCGGGCGCGGGCCAGCGAGCTCGCCACGGAGCCCTCGTCCCCGCGGTCCAACACCAGGGCGCGCGCGGCCTCGTAGGGGTTCAGCGCCTTGGCCGCGTCCTCGGGGTCTCCGACGGCGGCCAGCGCGATGCGGGCGATCTGGCTGGCCGATTCCGTGCGGTCGAGCGTCGCCGTCAACATGACGTCGGAGAGCCGGCAAAGGTGCTCGGCCCGCTCCACGTAGCGGCCGATCCAGTAGAGGCTGTCGGCGACCCTCGCGAGCATCATGGCTCCAGGTCCTTGCGGTCGGTCAGCACCCAGGTGTCCTTCGATCCGCCGCCCTGGCTGGAATTGACCACCAGCGAGCCCTTGCGCATGGCCACGCGGGTCAGGGCGCCCGGCGTCACCACGATCTTCTCGCCGGACAGGATGAAGGGACGCAGGTCCACGTGCCGCGGCTCGATGCCGTGGTCGATCAGGCAGGGGGCGGTGGAGAGCTGGATGGTCGGCTGGGCGATGTAGTTGTCCGGGTCGGCCCTGAGGGCGGCGGCGAATTCATCTTGCTGGGCCTTGGTCGAGTGCGGCCCGACCAGCATGCCGTAGCCGCCCGAGGCGCCCACCGCCTTGACCACGAACTTGTCGAGGTTGGCGAGCACATGGCTGAGCTGGGCCGGCTCGCGGCAGAGGAAGGTCTCGATGTTGGGCAGGATGGCGTCCTCGCCCAGGTAGTAGCGGACGATCTCCGGGACGTAGGCGTAGACCGCCTTGTCGTCGGCGACCCCGGTGCCGGGCGCGTTGCAGATCACCACATTGCCCGCGCGGTAGGCGTTGAAGAGCCCGGCGGAGCCCAGGCCGGAGTCGCGGCGGAAGGTCAGGGGATCGATGAAGTCGTCGTCCACCCGGCGGTAGATGACGTCGATCCGCCGCAGGCCCGTGGTGGTGCGCATGTAGACCATGTTGTCGTGCACCACGAGGTCGCGCCCTTCGACCAGGGGCGCGCCCATCAGCCGGGCGAGATAGGCGTGCTCGAAGTAGGCGGAGTTGTAGACGCCGGGGGTCAGGACGACGACCTGCGGATTCGGCCGCCAGTCTGCCGCCATGCTCTTCAGGGTGCTCAGCAGGAGATCGGGGTAGCGGTCGATGGACCGGACGCCCGCGCCGCGGAAGGTGCCCGGGAAGACCCGCTTGGAAGCCTCGCGGTTGGCCAGCATGTAGGAGACGCCCGAGGGGACGCGCAGATTGTCCTCCAGCACCGCGAAAGCGCCGTCCGGCTGGCGGATCAGGTCCGAGCCGCAGACGTTGGCGTAGGCCTGGTGCGGCACGAAGAGGTTCTGCATCTCCCGCTGATAGGAGGGCGCGTTGAGCACCAGGTCGCGCGGGACGACGCCGTCCATCAGGATCTGCTGGCCGGAATAGATGTCGGCCAGGAACATGTTCAGCGCCTTCAGGCGCTGGGTGAGGCCCGCCTCGATGGTCTTCCACTCCTCGGCCGAGATGATCCGGGGCAGGAGGTCGGTGGGAATGATCCGCTCGGTGGAGCTTTCCGCGCCGTAGACGGTGAAGGTGATGCCCTGCAACAGGAAGAACCGCTCCAGCGTTCTCTGCCGCTCGGTCAGTTCGTCGGCGCTCAGCGTCTCGATGCGAGCGGCCAGCGCGGCATAGTGCGGACGCACGTCCCCGTCGGGCGCGTACATCTCGTCGTAGGGCGCGACGCCGGCGGCGCCGTCCGCCGCCTCGCCGACGCGCAGCGCCTTGGCCGCCCCCAGCTTCACCCTTGATCGTCCTTCACTCACGCACTGTTCTTACGGCCTTAGGGCGTCGTTGGGATAGAGGCGCGGTCTTTCGTCGGCGATGCGCGCCGAAGGTGGCGACTGCCCAAGCCTTAGGCGCCCGCGCCGAAGGTGACAGTCCCGCTGGGCGCGGCTACACCCGGTGAGGGGCGTGCGAGGATTCGAGAGCTTGGCTCGTCTTGTCTACGCCGTCGCGGCCGGGGCGATCCTCAGCATCCAGGGGCTTTCCGCCCCCGCGCGCGCCGCCGAACCCAAGGCCTCGATCGAAGGCGATCTGACGCCGGACCTGCGCGCCGCCGTGGCGCGCGCCGTGGGCGTCGCCGACCGACCGATCGAAAACCGCTTCGAGGCCCGCCGCCGCGCGCGCGAGGCGGCCGAGGACGCCATCGCCGTCCTGCGCTCGGAGGGCTTCTACGCCTATGACGTCGAGCCCGACGTGGGCGAGGGCGATGCGCCGAAGGCGCTGGTCAAGATCGCGCCCGGGCCGCGGTTCGTGCTCGGCCCGGCGCACATCGACTGGATCGGCGCGGCGCCCGACCGCGCGGCGGCCGCGGCGGCCGAAGCCGCGCTCGCCCTGACGCCTGGCCAGCCGGGACGGGCCGCGGACGTGGTCAGCGCCGAGGGCCGGGCCGTGGCGGCGGTCCAGAAGCGCGGCTATGCCGACGTCAAGGCCCAGCCGCGCCAGGTGATCGTCGACCACGCCGACCGCACGGTGAGCCCCGACTACCGGATCTCCGCCGGCCAGATTGCCCGGCTGGACGGGATCGAGCTGACCACCAATGGCCACACGAGCCCGGCGTGGCTGCAGAACCTCGCGCCCTGGCGGCGTGGCGCGGCCTATGATCCGGAGGATGTCGCGGAACTCGAGCGCCGCCTGCTCGACACCGGCGTCTACGAGTCGGTCACCGTGGCCCTGGCCCCTGCCGACAAGACCACGCCCGACGGCCTGCGCCCGGTGGTGGTCAGCGTGGCCGAGCGCCTGAAGCGGACAATCGAGCTCGGCGCCAGCTATGACACCACCGACGGGCTAGGGCTCGACGCCAAATGGACCCGCTACAATGTCCTGGGCCGCGCCGACACCTTCTCGCTGCTAGGCCGGCTCTCCAACATCGACACCCGCATCGAGGCCGACCTGTCGCTGCCGCATTGGCAGACCGCGCAGCAGACGCTGGCCATGCGTGCGGCGGTCTACCGCTCGAGCACGCCTGCCTACGACCAGCAGGGGGTGATGGTCAGCGCCGACGTAACCCATCGGTGGGGCCGCAACGCGACGTTTGGACTGACCGGGACCTATTTCACCTGGGGCGGCTCGATCGACCTCAGCCGCACCAGCGAGGTCCGTATCGGCAGCCTGACGTCGCTCGGCCGCGACATCGCGACCTTCGCCGGCCTGGTCGACATGGCGCTCGACCGCTCCGACGATCCGCTCGATCCGCGGCATGGCTGGCGGGTCAGCACGCGCATCGAGCCGACGCTGCTGACCGGGGAGGGCGTGCTGCCCTATCTGAAGCTCCAGGGTCAGGTCTCGGGCTACATCCCGTTCGACCTGCAGGGCAACACGGTGCTGGCCGGCCGCCTGCATCTGGGCAGCATCGTCAACGCCGCCGTCTCCGACATCCCCGCGCCGCAACGGTTCTACGCCGGCGGCGGCGGATCGGTGCGCGGCTTCGGCTACCAGGAGGTGGGGCCGAGGCTTTCAGACAATACGCCGGAGGGCGGGCTTTCCCTGGCTGAGGCCTCGGTGGAGTTGCGTCATCGGCTGCGCGGACCCTGGGGCGTCGTGGCCTTCGTCGACGCCGGAACCGTAGGCGGCGCGCAGTTCCCCAGCTTCCGCGACCTCAGCATCGGGGCGGGCTTCGGCGTGCGCTACAACCTGGGCTTCGGGCCGATCCGGGTGGACGTGGCGACCCCGGTGACCGGCCGGCGGGGCCAGGCGCCGTTCCAGATCTACGTCAGCATCGGGCAGAGCTTTTGAGCGCGCCTGAAGACATTCCGCCGTCGCCGCGCCGGATCCGCCGGGCGGAGAAGATCGTTGCCGTGGCGCTGGGCGTGTTCGTGCTGATCATGGCCGCCTTGGTCGGCGCCCGCTACGGAGTGCTGCTGCCGCAGATGCGCCTGCTGATCGAGGCGCGGGCCGACGGCCTGAAGGTGGGGCGGTTCGGCCGCTTGAAGATCGAGGGCCTGAGCGGCGACATCTGGCGCGACGTCCGCGTCCGCAAGCTGACCGTCCGCGACGAGGGCGGCGTCTGGCTGGAGGCGGATAACCTCCACATGACATGGCGTTACGTCGAACTCCTGACTCGAAACTTCCATGCCGACCGCATCGACGTCGAGACCCTGAAGGTGCTCCGGCGGCCGACCCTGACCAAAAAGGGCAAGGACACCGGCCTGCCGCTCTCCTTCCACATCGACGAGGCCCATGCGCGGGTCGAGCTGGCGCCGGCGTTCAGCTATGTGCGGGGCGTCTACGACCTCGATCTCGATCTCGACATCGAACGCAGCGGCGATCAGCGGGGCAAGGTGCGCGCGGCCAGCGTGCTGCACCCGGGGGACCACCTCTACGTCGACTACGATGTCGCGCGGACCCGGCCGTTGCAGGTGCTCGTCGACGCCGAGGAGGCTCGCGGCGGCGCGCTCGCCGGCGCGCTCGGCCTCCCGTCGAACCAGGCCTTCACCCTGAAGGGGATCGCCGGCGGCAAGGTCTCCGAGGGCCAGTTCGGGGTCGTCGCCGGCTCGGGGGCCGCCGAGCCGCTCCGGGCGCTCGGCTCCTGGACCAAGGACGGCGGCGATGCGCGCGGACGCATCTCGCTGACCGCCTCGACGATCACCGCGCCCTACGCCCGGCGGTTCGGGCCTGAGGCGAGCTTCGTGCTGACCGGCCGGCGCGCAGGTCCGGACCAGTTCGCGCTGGATGGCCGGGTTAGTGTGGAAAACCTCGCCCTAAGGGCCTGGGGGCTGGGTGACCTCGGGCAGCGCAGCATCGGTCCGAACGGCCTCGAGCTGACCGCGGAGACCAAGGCGCTGTCGCGGATCACCGGCGGCCCGGAGATGGGTCCGGACCGCATCGCCGGACGGCTCACCCAGGCCCAGCCCGGCTGGCGGTTCGCCGGCACGGCGGCCTTGGGGCATGCGGGCCTCGGGGCCTACAGCCTGGCCCAGGCCACCGGGCCCCTGGAGGTGGCCGAGAAGGCCGGGCAGTGGGACATCAAGACCCGGCTCGCCGGGGCCGGCGGGCGCGGCGCAGGCTTTCTGGCCGCCGCCCTGGGCGGGGCGCCCAAGGCCAGTTTCGACGGCGCGCGGCTGGCCGACGGGCGGTTGCTGCTGCGCGAGCTTGAGGTGACCGGCTCCGGCCTGAAGCTCGAAGCGAACGGCGGGCGCAGCCTGTTGGGCGGGCTGACCTTCAAGGGCAAGGCCGCGGTCTCGAACCTCGCGGCGGCGCGGGCCGGGGCGGCGGGATCGGCCCAGGCGAGCTGGTCGGCGGCCCAGGCCAAGGCAGGTCAACCCTGGACCTTCAGCCTCGACGCCCGCGGCGACCGGATGGCCACGGGCTATCCGGAGCTCGATCGGCTGCTGGGCCCCAAGCCGGAGCTGAAAGCCCAGGCGAACCTCCAGGGGCGGCGTCTGGCGATCGGCTCGGCCAGCCTGGCTGGCGCGGCGCTCAAGGCCAGCACGGCCGGCGTGCTGGCGGCCGACGGGGGCCTGACCTTCAAGCTCGACTGGAGCGCCCAGGGGCCGTTCCGCGCCGGCCCGGTGGAGATCGCCGGGGGGGCCAAGGGATCGGGGGCGATCACCGGTACGCTCGCCGCGCCGCGCGCCGACGTCCTGGCCGACGTGGCGCAGATCGACGTCCCGCGCCTGCCGCTGAAGGACGCCCACATCACGCTCAGTTTCCTGCGCAAGGCCGACGGATCGAGCGGCGTGGCGGCCGTGACCGCGACCAGCGCCTTTGGCCCCGCCCGCGCGCGCGCCGACTTCGGCTTCCCGGAGGGCGGGATCGACCTGACGGGCTTGTCGGTGGACGCCGGCGGGGTGAAGGCGTCGGGCTCGCTGTCCCTGCGCAGCCGCACGCCTTCGGCGGCGAACCTCGAGGTGACCGTGACCAAGGGCGCCTTGCTCGACGCGGGCCGCGTGGCCGGGACCGTGAAGATCGCCGATGCGCCGGGCGGCGTGCGCGCGGCGCTGAACCTGACCGCGGAGAACCTCCGGTTCGGCGGTTCGAACGTCACGGTCCGGACCGCGAAGCTGACCGCCAACGGGCCGCTCGACCGACTGCCCTACACGGCCCAGGCCGAGGGTCAGTCGGACGGCGGCCGCTGGGGCGCTAACGGCAGCGGGGTGCTGGCCGACGGCAAACCCGGCTATGCGGCGACCTTCGACGGCCAGGGCCGGCTGGGGGGCCGGGAGCTGCGCACCCTGGAGACCGCGCAGGTGCGGTTCGGCGGCCCCGAGCGGAGCGCCCACCTGAAACTGGCGGCGTCCGACGGCGGCCGGATCGACTTCGACGGCCGGCTTTCCGAGGCCGGCACGGATGTCCGCGCGCAGGTGACAGGCCTGACTCTGGGATTGCTCGACGAGGACCTGGCCGGGCGGACCGATGCGACCCTGACACTGCAGGGCCGCGGCGCCCGGCTCGATGGGACGCTGGAGGCAAAGCTCGCCGCCGCGCGAGGCCGGGGAACGCCGACCGCGTCGGGCATCGACGGCGTGGTTCGCGGCCGGCTCTCTGGAAACGCCCTGTCCCTCGACATGACGGCCTCCAACGCCCAGGGGCTCACGGCCAGTGGCAACGTCGTGCTGCCGGCCGAGTCGTCCGCCGCGCCGTTCCGCATCGCCATCGCCCGCCAACGGCCGATGAGCGGCAAGTTCGCCGCGCAGGGCGAGGTCCGCCCGCTCTGGGACCTGCTGGTGGGCGGCGAACGGAGCCTGGCCGGCAAGGTGATGGCCCAAGGCGTGATCGGCGGCACGCTCGCCGACCCCAGCGCCACAGGTCGGATCGCGGTGGACGGGGGCCGCTTCGACGACGGGGCGACGGGGCTCTCGCTGCGCAACGTGGTCCTGAAGGCCGATTTCGCCCAGAACGCGGTCACCATCACCCAGGCCAGCGGCGTCGACGGCCACGGCGGCTCGGCGGCGGCGTCAGGGCGGATCAGCCTGATGCGAGAGGGCGCGTCCAACCTGAAGCTGGACCTCAAGGGCTTCCGGCTGATCGACAACGACCAGGCCACGGCCTCGGCCTCCGGCCAGGCGATCATCGACCGCGCCGCCGATGGCAAGGTCAGGCTGTCCGGCGCGCTGACCATCGACCGGGCCGACGTCGCCGCCCGCGTGCCGACGCCGTCCGGCGTCGTGGCCATGGATGTCGTGGAGCGGAACCGACCGGCGGACCTGCCGGCCTCCCTGCCGCCGGCCAACCTGACCGGCGACGGCTGGGCGCTGGATGTGACGCTGAAAGCGCCGCGCGGGGTGTTCCTGCGCGGGCATGGCCTCGACGTAGAGCTGTCGCTGGACGCCCATGTCGGCGGCACCACCGCGCACCCGGACCTGAGCGGCTCGGCCCACGTCGTGCGCGGCGACTACGACTTCGCGGGCAAGCGCTTCGAGTTCGATCCGACCAGCGTGGTCTATCTCTCGACGCGGGCCGAGGCGGTGCGTCTCGACCTGACGGCGACTCGCGACGATCCCTCGCTGACCGCGGCCGTGCGCATCCGCGGCACCGCGGCCAGGCCGCAGATCACGCTGACCTCGACGCCCAGCCTGCCCAACGACGAGGTGCTTTCCCAGGTGCTGTTCGGGCGGACGGCCTCGCAGCTTTCGCCGCTGGAGGCCGCGCAGCTCGCCTCGGCCCTCTCGGCCCTGGCCGGCGGCGGCGGGTTCGACGTGGTCGGCAACCTGCGCACCTTCGCCGGCCTCGACCGGCTGGCGCTGGGCGGCGGCGACGCGGCCTCGGGCGGCGTCTCGGTGTCCGGCGGCAAGTACATCACCGACAACGTCTATCTCGAACTCACCGGCGGCGGCCGCGACGGCGGGGCGGCCCAGGTCGAGTGGCGCGTGAAGCGCAGCCTGTCGATCGTCTCGCGGATCGGCGGCCAGGGGGACAGCCGCCTGGCGATCCGCTGGCGGCGCGACTACTGAGCGGCCGGCCGGTTGAGCGCGTAGGCCTGGGTGCCGCGGGTGACGACCTGGTCCGAGGGCTCGATCTGGGCGATCGGGATGTCGCTGGCCCGCGCCAGGCGCTCGTAGATCGGGGCGAAGTCCTGCAGCGTGGCGTCGAGCAGGGCCTGCAGCGAGGGGACCAGGAAATAGACCTGCTGGAAGTCGTCGATCCTATAGGGGGTGCGCATCACCCGCTCAAGGTCGAAGCCCAGCCGGTTGGGGGAAGGATCGTCGAGCGCGAAGAGGGATTCCGCGCGGCTGGAGACGATGCCGGCGCCGTAGATCCGCGGGCCCTGCGGCGTCTGCAGCAGGCCGAACTCCACCGTGTACCAGTAGAGCCGCGCCAGGTTGTGCAGCTGGCCCAGCTGCAGCGCCCGCTGGCCGCCGCGCCCATAGGCCTGCATGTAGTCGGCGAACACCGGGTCGGTGAGCATCGGCACATGGCCGAACACGTCGTGGAAGATGTCCGGTTCCTGCAGGTAATCGAGCTCCTCCGGCTTGCGGATGAACTGCCCCGCGGGGAAGCGCCGATTGGCCAGGTGGTCGAAGAACACCTCGTCAGGGACCAGCCCCGGCACGGCCACCACGCTCCAGCCGGTCAGGCGGTTGAGCTCGGTGTTGATGCGCGCGAAGTCCGGGATGCCGGACCGATGCAGGTCGAGCGCCTCCAGGCCCTTCAGGAACGGGTCGCACGCGCGGCCGGGCAGCAGGGCGGCCTGGCGCTCATAGAGGGTGATCCAGACCTGGTGTTCGGCGTCGCTGTAGCCGTTCCAGCCCTGGTCGATGGTCCAGTCGGCCCGGGCCCCGGGGGGCGGGCCGTTCGTAAAGCCGTCCGCGCTCATGCCGCGACAATGGCGCGGTTTGGCGGGAAGTTCCGTCCTGAGTTGGCTGTCCAAAGCCTCCGCCGCGGGAGGATCGTCCGCAAACCCTCGGGCGAGCGCATAAATCACCCACACTATGGCCGGTCGGTCGCACCGCCGCCGCGATTGCCGCGCCTAACCCATTCGGCCTAAAGCCTTGCGGTCCCCAAGAGCAGGAACTCGAATGCGTCTTCTGACCTGCGCCGTCTGGTTCGCGACGGCCTTTGTGGCGGTCGGGCCGGCCGATGCTCAGGGGACGCCGGCCGCGTCTGCGCCCGTAGCACTCGGCGCCCGGCCCGATCCGGCCCTGCTCGCGCCCGACCCCGCCGTCCGCTACGGGCGGCTGCCGAACGGGCTGAGATACGCCGTGCAGCAGAGCGCCGCGCCGAAGGGCGCCCTGTCGCTTCGCCTGGGGTTCGACGTCGGCAGCTATGAAGAGGCCGACGACGAGGCCGGCGCCGCCCACTTCCTGCAGCACATGGCCTTCAGCGGCACCCGCTCGTTTCCCGACAACCAGATCGCGCTGACCTTCGCACCGCTGGGCGTCGCCTTCGGGCGGGACCGCAACGCCACCACCGGCTTTGGCCAGACCATCTACCAGCTCGACCTGGCCGCCATGACCGCGCACGAGGCCGAGACGGCGATGAAGTGGCTGCGCGACGTCGCCGACGGCATGGTGTTCGCCGCGCCCGAGGTCGACCGCGAGCGCGCCGTCATCCAGACCGAGCGCAACGCCCACGCCAACAGCTTCGGACAGCTGCGCGACCGCATCGAGGCCTTCGAGGACACCGGCCTCAGGTCCGCCGCGCGCCTGCCGCTTGGCACGCCGCAGGGCGTCGCCGGCCTGACGCCGCAAAAGCTGAAAGCCTTCTACGACCGCTGGTACCGGCCGGAGAACGCGGTCGTGGTGCTGGTCGGCGACCTGCCGGTCGAGGCCCTGGAGCAGCAGGTGCGCGCGACCTTCGGAGACTGGGCGCCCCAGGGGAGCGCCGGCGTGCGCCCCCCCCGGACCCCGCCGCCCCCGCGCGGTCCCGACGTCCAGATGCAGACCGATCCCCGTATCGCCGCCGTAGCGCGGATCTGCCGGATCGCCGCGCCGGACCCGCAGGGCGACGAGGTATTCCGGCTGCGCAGCCTCCTGATGCGCGGCCTGTGGCAGGCGGCGCTGCAGCAGCGCCTCGACGTCTTCCGGTCCCGCGCCGACGCGCCTTTCCAGGAGGTCAGCATCAGCGACGAACTGCGGCCCGACGCGTTGAAGACCTGCGTCGCGGTCACCCCGATCAAGGGCCATGAGGCCGCGGCCATCGCCACCGTGGCGGGCGAGATCCGCGGGTTCGGCGGGCAGGGGCCCACGGAGGACGAGGTCGACGTCGCGGTCGAGAAGATCAGGGCTTCGATCCGCAATGGGATCGGCAAGCCCGCCAGGCCCTCCGCCGACCGGGCGGGCGACATCCTCGACCGGGCCCTCGACGGCATGCCGCAGCTCACCCCGCGCTCGGGCCTGAAGGCGCTCGACACCCTGATGGACGATGTGGGTCCGGACGCGGTGCGCACGGCCTTCCTGCGCGACTGGTCGGGGTGGGGGCCGCTGGTGGCCGGGACCACGCCCACGCCGCTGCCGCAGGCCGAGCTGCTGGCCGCGGTTTCGCAGCCGGCCGCGGCGCCCCCCACGCCGACGCCGCCCGCCGTGCAGCGGCCGCAGCGCGCCGGAGCCCACGCGAAGGAGGTCGGAGACCACTACGAGCGCGGCCGCGCCTTCGTCACCAAACGCAAGGCGGACAAGGCGTTGCGCGAGTTCGCCGAGGGTCTGGCGATCGATCCGGACAACGGCGACATCCTGAACGCGCGCGGCAACCTCTATCTGGCGATCGACAAGGCTGACCTGGCGATGGCCGATTTCGACCATGCCCTGGCCGTGAACCCCAAGGACGACATCGTCCTCTTCAACCGCGGGGTCGCCGACAAACAGCTGGGCCACAACAGCGAGGCGCTGCGGGATTTCAATTCGGTGTTGCGGCTGACGCCCGGCGATCCGGCGACGCTGGCCGCCAAGGCCGACACCTACCGGCAGCTCGGCGACCTTCTGCTGGCGCGGGACTTCTACGACGCGGCGATCGCCACCGATCCGAAGAACGCGGCCGCATGGCAGGCGCGGGGCGAGGTAAGGGGTGAACTGGGCGATGCGGCCGGCGCGGCCGCCGACCAGACCGAAGCGCGCAAACTGGCGCCCGCCCGCGGCCGATCGTGAACGCCTAGTGGCTGATCCGGGGCCGGAGCTTGTACTGGCCCTCGCGGAAGGACTCGAACAGCATCGAGGCCTGCGGATGGCCGACCGGCTGCCCGGAGTCGTCCGGCACCAGGTTCTGCTCGGAGACGTAGGCCACGTAGGAGCTTTCGTCGTTCTCGGCGAGCAGGTGGTAGAACGGCTGATCCTTGTGAGGCCGGATGTTCTCCGGAATCGACAGCCAGTATTCCTCGGTGTTCGAGAAGGTCGGGTCGACGTCGAAGATCACGCCGCGGAAGGGATAGACGCGGTGACGAACAACCTGGCCGATCGCGAATTTGGCGCTCTGCGTGTCCATGAGCCGAATCTACCTCCCTTCTCCTGACCGGAAGGTGAACGTAGCGGTCAGGAACTTCGTTTCAAGGCTATGCCTTCCGGGAAACGAGCGGGCTTGCTAAGGTCCCGCTTGAAATGAGGCGCGCTGGTGCGGCGGGCCTGCGAAGGACGGAAGCGGTCCATGACTGAGGCGCCGAGTGCGCCCGGCGCCACGACTCGTGGCCGGGAGAGGTCTGCTGGCGAGCTCCCATGCTATGGCGCGCTCGACCTCGGAACCAACAATTGCCGCCTGCTGATCGCCACCCCGCAAGGGGCCGGCGGCTTCCGCGTGGTCGAGGCCTATTCGCGGATCGTGCGGCTGGGCGAGGGGCTGACTCAGTCGGGCAAGCTCTCCGAGGCGGCCATGGAGCGGGCGTTGGCCGCCCTGAAGGTCAGCGCCGAGAAACTTCGCCGCCGCCGGGTGCTGCGCCTGCGCGCAATCGCCACACAGGCCTGCCGCATGGCCGAGAACGGCCCGGCCTTCATCGAGCGGGTGTTCGCCGAGACCGGTCTTCGCCTGCAGATCATCCCGCCGCAGGAGGAGGCCCGGCTGTCGGTCGCCGGCTGCCTGAACCTGATCGACCGCACGACGGACGCGGCGCTGGTGGTGGACGTCGGCGGCGGCTCGACGGAACTCTCCTGGGTCGATCTGAAGGGCGCGCCGCCCAGCGGCATGCCGCCGCTCAGGGCCTGGCTCTCGGTGCCGATCGGCGTGGTGACCCTGGCGGAGCAGTTCCCCGAGGGCGAAATGGCGACCGAGGCCTGGTTCCGCGAGATGGTCGAGACCGTGAAGGCCGAGATCGGCGTCTTCCGCCGGGCCGACGGCCTGCGCGAGGTGTTCGACGCCGACCGGGCGCACCTGATCGGCACCTCCGGGGCGATCACCAGCCTGGCGGGCCTGCACCTGGAGCTGCCGCGCTATGAACGAAGCCGCGTGGACGGCCTCTGGATGACCCGCGCCGATTGCGAAGCCGCGGCCGACCGCCTCCTGGCGCTGAGCGCCAAGGCCCGCGCCGAACAGCCGTGCATCGGTCCCGACCGCGCCGACCTGGTGCTGGCGGGCGCGGCGATCCTGCAGGCCGTGCAGGAACTCTGGCCCTGCAGCCGGGTGAGGGTCGCCGACCGGGGCCTGCGGGAAGGCATCTTGCTGTCCCTGATGTCCGACCGTGGCGGCCGCCGGCGCCGGCGGCGACGCGGCGGCGGCCTTCGCCAGACGGCGGCCCAATGAGCGACGATCCGCCTCCCCGCAAGCGCATGGTCCGGCCGCCCACCGGCGGCACCGAGGCCGGGCGGGTCGTGCCCGAACGCCTGAAGACCGCCTGGAAACGCACGCCCTCGCAGCAGGCCTGGCTGTCGCGCCAGATCAACGACCCCTTCGCGGCCAAGGCGCGCGCGCACGGCTACCGCAGCCGCGCCGCCTACAAGCTGACCGAGATCGACGACAAGCTGCGCCTGCTCAGGCCTGGCGCTCGGGTCGTGGACCTTGGCGCGGCGCCCGGCGGCTGGACTCAGGTCGCGCTCGAACGCGGCGTGACACACATCGTGGGCGTCGACCTGTTGCCGGTGGATCCGTTGCCGCCGGCCACGATCCTCGAGATGGACTTCACCGACCCGGCCTGCGGGCCGGAGCTGATCAGGCTGCTGGGTGGCCCTCCAGACTTCGTCATGTCGGATATCGCGCCCAACACCGTCGGCCATCGCCAGACCGATCACCTGCGGATCGTGGGCCTTATCGAGGCCGGCGCCGACTTCGCCGTCGAGGTGCTGAAGCCGGGCGGCGCCTTCATCGCCAAGGCCTTCCAGGGCGGCGAGACCGCCGAGGTGATCGCCACCCTGAAACGCCACTTCGCCAGCGTGAAGACGGTGAAGCCCAAGGCCAGCCGCTCGGACAGTTCGGAGCTCTATCTGGTGGCGACCGGCTTCAAGGGCTTCAGCGCGAGATGAGCCAAACCATCTCGCCGGCCGATCGCATGTTCCTGCCGGTGCTCGCCGGAGCCGTGATCCTGCTTATCGTGCTGGCAGCGATCATCTGGGCGCCGATCGGACCGCCAACGATGGTCCGCGGCCGTGTTGTGGCGATCGGCGCTGGGCGGAGCAGGTCCGGCGCTCGCCCGTGGCTGACGATCGACCTGTCCGACCGCAGAACGACCATCTCGACCTTCGCGGTTCTTAGATGCGCCGTCGGGGACACACTAGAGGTGCGACGTCAGCGGCGTGTTTGGGGCCCGGCGTTCAGCGCCGGTGCGATGCGTTGCAAGCGCGCCGGGCCCGGCGTGGCGCGGCTCGGTCGACCGTGACCACCTCATCTTCCCGCCAGCTGCGTTGACTCCGTCGGCCTTTGCAGGGATACGACCCTCGCAAAACGAGGTGTCTCCATGGAGATTCGCGAAGGGCTCACCTTCGACGATGTTTTGCTAGAACCCGGCCCGTCCGATGTGATGCCCACCCAGGTGGATGTCGCGACAAGGTTCACGCGAGAGATCAATCTGAACATACCGCTGGTGTCCGCCGCCATGGACACCGTCACCGAGAGCCGGCTGGCCATCGCCATGGC
>NZ_JBEPUO010000048.1:0-14246 GCF_041691455.1 Phenylobacterium sp.
TAGGCGTCCTTCATCAGGAATTCGCGGCCGCGCATCACCCCGAACCGGGGCCGGCGCTCGTCGCGGAACTTCCACTGGATGTTGTAAAGATTCTTCGGCAAGTCCTTGTAGGATTTCACATAGGCGCGGAAGATTTCGGTGATCACCTCTTCCGCCGTGGGCCCGTAGAGCAGGTCGCGGTCGTGGCGGTCCTTGATGCGCAGCATCTCGTCGCCGTAGTCGTCGTAGCGGCCGCTTTCGCGCCACAGGTCGGCGAGCTGCAGGGTGGGCAGCAAGACCTCGATGGCGCCGGCGCGATCCATCTCCTCGCGCACCACCTGCTCGATCTTCTTCAGCACCCGCAGGCCGAGCGGCAGCCAGGCGTAGATGCCGGCCGCCTCCTGGCGGACCATGCCGGCGCGCAGCATGAGCTGGTGGGAGACGATCTGGGCGTCGGCGGGCGCGTCGCGCAACGTGGGCATGAAGTAGCGCGACAGGCGCATGGTCTTGAAGCTTTCCTAGGAATCCGCGGGCGGACGGTTCTGATAGCCTTCGCCCGGCGGCCTTGGCAACGCGTTCAGCGGCTCCAGGGCAGGTAGGACAGGTCGACCAGCTTGAAATGGATCACCAGCCAAAGGATCGCGAAGACGATCGCCGAGACCCAGGTGGTGGTGATGAACTTCTTCTTGAGCTTGGGATCGACCGGCGCGCCGGGATCTGAGCCGTCGTTCGGCAGGCCGGCTTCCGCGCGGGTCTGGGTGCCCAGCGGCAGGATGGCGAAGAGCACCGTCCACCAGATGGTCAGGTAGATCGCGGCGAGCGTGAAGGGACCGCCCATCAGTGGGCTCCTTTGGGGGTTTCCATGAGCTCGACGAGGACGCCGCCCATGTCCTTGGGGTGGACGAAGATCACCGGCACGCCGTGGGCGCCGATGCGCGGCTCGCCGGTCCCGAGCACGGTCGCGCCCTTGGCCCGCATATCGTCGCGCGCGGCCAGGATGTCCGGGACCTCGAAACAGACGTGGTGCTGGCCGCCCTTGGGGTTCTTCTCGAGGAAGGCCCTGATCGGCGAGCTGTCGCCGTAGGGCTCGATCAGCTCGATCTGGCTGTTCGGCAGGTTGACGAAACAGACCCAGACGCCCTGCTCCGGAAGCGCGAAGCGCTCGACGAAGTCCGTCGCCCCCAGCATCTCGCGGTACATCTTCACCGAGGCTTCGATGGAGGGCGTGGCGACGCCCACGTGGTTCAATTTGCCGATCATCCGAGGCCTATACGCCGCCTCGCCGCGCGGCGCGAGAGCGTGCGACCTTACTGCACCGACAGCGCGGCGTTGTCGTTGCCGGTGCGGGCCGACTTGGCGAGATGCGGGGCGACGTGGGCCGGCTCGAAAACGGCGCCGGAGGCGAGCAGGGCCGCGATGCGCCCGGGCGCGACGCCCAGTTCGGTGAGCAGCGCCGTGGAATGCTCGCCGAGGTCGGGCGTCGGATGCAAAAAGCCCGCGGGCGTGCGCGAGAAGTCGGCGTAGCTGCGGACGCTGACGATGTCGCCGAGCCGCGGATGGGTCCAGCGCTCGAGCGTGCGATTCTCCCAGAGCCAGTCGCTTTCCAGGGCCTCGGCGGCGCGCAAGGCGGGCGCGGCCGGGACCCCCTCCGCGAGCAGGGCCTCGACCGCTTCGTCGCGCCCGCGGGCCGCGAGCACGCCGGCGATGGCGGCGGCCAGAGCGCCGTCGCGGGGCGCGGTCAGGGCCTCGGCGCCGATCGAAACGCCCAGCACCCGGCCCAAGGCCTCGGCCTCGTCGGGCCGCTCGCAGACCAGCGCCAGCCAGCCGTCGGCGCATTCGTAGAACCGGTGCAGGGCGCGGGGTCCCAGGCAGTCGCGGCCGCCGAGGTCGTTGGGCGGCCGGCCCTCGTAGGCCACCACCTCGGCGAGCTGGAAGGTGAGGCTCTGGGCCATCAGGCTGGTGATGATCTCCTGGCCCTCGCCGGTGCGCATCCGGGCGTTCAGCGCGGCGATCACCGCGCAGGAGACGACGGCCGAGGTGGCCACGTCGTTGACCGGGATGGTGTGCAGGATCGGCTCGTCATCGCCGCCTTGCGCTGCCTGCATGCCGCCCTCGGCCTGCAGCAGCGGATCGAAGCCCGGCAGCGCGGCCCGCGCGCCCTGGTCGCCATAGGCGTTGATCGAGCAGGAGATGATCCGCGGGTTGATCGCCTTCAGCGTTTCATAGTCGATCGCCAGGCGCTTGCGGACGCCCAGCCGATAGTTGTCGAGCACCACGTCGGCCTGGCGGACCAGGTCGTAGAAGAGTTCCTTCGCCGCCGGCTGCTTGAGATCGAGCCCCAGGCCCCGCTTGCCGCGGTTGTAGGCGCAGAAGCCACCGCCATCGCTGCGGAACGGATCGCCCTCCACCGGCTCGATCTTGACCACGTCGGCGCCGAGGTTGGCCAGGACCCCGCCGGCATGGGCCCCGGCGATCACCGTGCCGAGGTCGAGGACCCTGACGCCGTCCAGAGGCGCGGAGCGTTCGCCCTCCCCGCTTCCGGCCGGCGGCGGGCGCGGCGGCCAGACGGGCGGCGTGGCGATCGGCCGGGCGAGGCCGCGGATCGAGGCCGGGGTCTCGCACAGGCGGGCCGGCGGCGCGGGGATGGCCACCTCGCCCAGGCTCGGATGTTGGAAGACCTGCCTGAGGCCCGCCTCGGTGACCGGCTCGCCGGCGAACCAGTCCTCGCGAGGGCCCACCGGGGCGCAGGGCACGCCGTTGTCCTGCAGGACCTGCAGCCATTCGGTGCGCGGCCGGGTGGCGAAGATGGCGACCAGGGTGTCGCGCGCCAGCAACGGATCGAGCGCCAGCTCCTCCCAGCGCTCGGCGATGCCGACGGCCTCGAAGACCTTCAGGTAGAAGTTGGCGAAGAGCGCGCCCAGGAAGAACCACTGGTCGTCGCCGCACTGATAGAGCCGATAGCTGGGAGAGGCGCCGAGCGGCTGGCCGCGCGGCAGCGGCGGCGCGCCCAACACGCGGACCGGCCCCGAGACCTCCGAGAGGCCGTTCAGGCCGCTGACCACGACTGCCTGGCCCTGGCCGCTGCGGCCGCGCTCCAGGAGCGCCGCGCCGATCGCCGAGGCCCCCAGCACGCCCTGGCCGTACCAGAGCGCCGGCAGGACCAGATGCACCGGCTGGTCGGCGTAGCAACCCTGGCGGAAGGCGACGCCGCAGAGCGCGCTCAGCAGGCTGTGGTGCGGCGGGATCCGGCTCCAGGATCCCCGCACGCCATAGGGCGGCATCCAGGCGTGGATCAATTGGGGATGCAGGCCGATCAGCGTCGTGGCGTCCAGGCCGAGGTCCTCCAATCGCCCTGGCGGATCGCTGAACAGGGCCACGTCGGCGCCGGCGATCAGCTCCCGCGCGGCGGCCAGGCCCTGCGGCGTCTCCAGGTCGAGGGTCAGGACCTGCTTGTTGCGGTTCCAGGCCTGGTAGCCGGGATGATCCTTCAGCCGGTCTCCGGCGGGCGGCTCGATCTTGACCACCTCGGCCTCGAAGTCGCCGAGGAACATCGCCGCCATCGGGCCGGAGACGCCCTGGCTGAAGTCGGCGATGCGCACACCCCGGTAGGCGGACACTGGCGGCTCCCCTGACCTCGGCGGCGCGGCTGTCCCGCATCTCGCCTCCGGTCCATGAAAGCCGCCCGCGCCGGGTTCGGCAAGCGCCGGTGACTACCGGCCCTTCTTCACGAAGTCGGCGATCAGCTCGGCGACCTCCGTCGGATGCTCGAGCTGCATCAGGTGGCCGGCGTCGTCGATGACGATGCGCCGGGAGCCCGGGATCAGCGCCTGGGCCGCGCCGCTGGTCGCCTGATTGTCGGCGATGTCGTGGTCGCCGATCAGGATCAAGGTGGGGACTTGCAGGCCAGGAAGACGCGGCAGGTCGGACGGCCAGCCCTTGATCGGGTCCCGCATCTGATGCCGCAGGTCCTGGGGACTGGCTTTCAGGATCGCCAGCGCCCTGGCCTTCGCCGCCGGGTGACCCGGCGCCATCACCCAGCCGGATTTCTCGGCGTTGGCGACGACGCCATCCATATTGCCGACGATCATCGGCATCATGATCCGGGTGATATGCTCGCCGAAGTTCCTGGTCGGCTGGAAGCCGTTCAGCACCGTGCCGGAAAGCACCAGCCGGTCGACCTGCTCCGGATGCTGGACCGCATAGCTCACCGCCAGCCCACCGCCGAAGGAAAAGCCCACCAGGCTCGCGTGGTCCATCTTCGCCGCCGCCATCACCGCAGCCAGGTCATCCTGCGGCGAATAGGGCGCCTTGGCCGCGGGCGACTTGCCGTAGCCGCGGCGGTCGTAGCGGACGACGCGGAACTCCTTGCAGAGGATCGGCCACATGTCGTCGAAGCTCGCGGAGTTGATCACCCCGTCGTGGATCAGGACCACGGCCTGGGGGCCCTTGCCGCAGGTCTCGTAGTAGATCTGGCCGCCATCGACATCGACCATCTCGGCTCGCGCCGCGCCGGCCATCAGCGCCAGGGTGCAGGCAAGCGCCGTCATTCGCCCGATCATCGGTCGTCTCCTTGGTTGGGTTACGGTGAGTGGATCGTCAGCCGGCTTTTCGCAGCGCCTCGACGCCGAGCGTTTCGGAGGTCTCGTCCGGTATGAATTCCAGGAGGTCGCCCGGCTGGCAGTCGAGGACGCGGCAGATGGCCCCCAGGGTGGAGAACCGCAGACCCTTCACCTTGCCGGACTTGAGCAGGCTGAGGTTGGCCTCGGTGATGCCGATGGCGCGGGCCAGCACATTGGAGCGCACCTTGCGCCGGGCCATCATCACGTCGAGGCGGATCACGATCGGCATCAGATGAACCCCTCGCGGTCTTCCTCGATCTCGCGGCCGGCCTGCATGACCAGGGCGATGACGAAGACCACGGCCCCCAGCACCAGCTCCTGCACCGCGGCCATGTGGGCCCACATCTTGTCGATCTCGTAGCCGGTGGCGCTCAGCGCCACGTGGCAGAGGAAGGGCAAGGCCGCGTCGACCACCAGGCAGACGCCCATGGCCTGGATCAGGCGGGCCGTGCGGCCGGTGAACACCTCCCCTCGGCCGTAGAGCCGGAAGAGCGAGCGCAGGCACCAGAAGAGGTAGATCGTCGGTGCGGCGCGGAGGATCACGTCCACCGCATAGACCAGTCGTTGATCAAACCGCCACGTGTAGAACGGTACGAAGTCCGGCGGCAGCGGGGCGGTGGTGAGGATGCCGCCGCGTGGTCCGATGGCGATCATCGTCCCCTTGTAGAAGAACAGCACCCAGAGGCTGAAGATCGCCAGCCCGATGAAGGCCAGGAACAGGCCGGCGAACAGCAATTCGAACGCCCGGCTCGCGGCGCGGATCTTGCGGAAACTCGGGGTCGGGGCCGGGCGCGGCGGGGCCAGATCGATGACGGAGGCCATGGGGATCTCACTGGAGCGTGGGCGCAGCGTCTTGCATCAATTAGTTTCTGTCAAACGATAATCTCAATGCGGCCTCCCGCGTGCTAGCTTCGGCGAAACGGGAGGACCCTTCATGCGCACCGCGACCCTCGGAAGTCTGGGCGAGGTCAGCCGGCTGACGCTGGGCGGCGGCGGGATCGGGCAGATCTGGGGCGACACCTCGCACGACGAGGCGACGGCGACGCTGCGCGCGGCCCTCGACGCCGGGATCACGGTGCTGGACGCAGCCCCGATGTACCGCAACTGCGAGGCCTTTATCGGCGAGACCTTCGCGGGCCGCCTGCCGGCCGGGGTGAAGGTCACCACCAAGCACCAACTGGGGACGCCGCCGGTGGGCGAAGTCGCGGCGCGGCTCACCGCCTCCCTCGAGGCCAGCCTCGCGGCCATGCGGCTCGAGCGGATCGACCTCTTCTTCCTGCACTCCAACCTTCACGCCGACGGCTTCGCCTATGCGCACGGCGACGCCAACAAGGCAGCGTTCTCCACCGCCTGGTCGACCTATATGGAGGCCGCCGCGCCGGCCTTCGAACGGCTGAAGGCGCAGGGCCGGATCGGCGGCTGGGGCGTCACCGGCATCGGCGTGCCGACCGCGGTGCTGGCGGCGATCGAGCATACGCCCCGTCCCGACGCCGTGCAGGCCATCGCCAACCTGATGGACAGTCCCGGCGCCCTGAAGCGCTACGCAGAGCCGGCCCGGCCGCGGGAGATCGCCGCTGCGGCCAAGGCCCATGGGCTGGGCGTGATGGGCATCCGCGCGGTGCAGGCCGGCGCGCTCACCGCCGCCATCGACCGCGAGCTCTCGCCCAACAGCCCCGACCGGACCGACTACGACCGAGCCGCGCCCTTCCGGGCCCTCTGCGCCCGCTGGGGCGAAGATCCGGCGCTGGTGGCGCACCGCTACGCGCTCAGCATGCCGAACATCGACACCGTGGTGTTAGGCGTGAAGAACCGCGCCGAGCTCGCGCAATGCGTCGCCGCCGAGGCCATGGGCGACCTGGAGCCGGCGCAGATGGCGGAGATCGACGCGCTCGGCCTGCGGACGGCCTAGAGCCGCAGGACCGTGGTTTCCACGACCGGCCGGCGGCCCCAGATGCGCTGGCTGGCCTTCTTCACCGCCCGCGACATGGCGGCCTCCACCGTCTCGTCGAGCTCGCGGTCCTCGCCTCTCAACCGGCCCAGCGCCTGCTCCGCCTCGTCGGCCAGGTCGTCGAGGATGTCCTCCAGCGGATAGTCGGGCTCCGACGGCAGGCCGAGCGCGCGGACCTGCGGGCCGGAGACGATCTTGTTCTTGCCGTCGAGCACGACGGAGACCGCCACGACGCCGTTGGAGGCCGCATGCCGGCGCTCGCGCAATGCGTCGCCGTTCTCGGTGGTGACCATGCCGCCATCGACGTAGAGGCGGCCGGCCGGGACCTCGTCGATGATCTCCGCGCGGCCCGGCGCGAGGCGGACCATGTCGCCGTTGCGCGGGGTCACCTGCTGGGGGACCTGCAGGTCGCGGGCGAAGGCGGCGTGTTCCAAGAGGTGGCGCCGCTCGCCGTGGGTCGGCACCGCGATCTCCGGCCGGGCCCAGCGGTACATCTCGGCCAGCTCGTCGCGGCAGGGGTGGCCGGAAACGTGGATGCCCGGGTGGTCGCGCTCGGTGTAGAGTCGCACGCCGCGGTCGGCGAGCTTGTCCTGCAGGTTGCGGATCGGGATCTCGTTCCCGGGGATCACGCGGGAGGAGAAGACGCAGGCGTCCCCCGCGCCCAGGTTGACGTGAGGATGGGTGCCGTCGGCGATCCGCGAGAGCGCCGCCCTGCCCTCGCCCTGACTGCCGGTGCAGAGGTAGAGCACCTTGTCGCGCGGGAACTTCTTCGCCTCGCTGTCGTCGAGGAACGGCTGCAGGCCTTCCATCAGCCCGACCGTCTTGGCCGCGGCAGACATGCGGTGCATCGAGCGGCCGGCCAGGCAGACCCGGCGGCCCGCGGCCTCGGCGGCGCGGCAGACGCTGTCCATCCGCGCGACGTTGGAGGCGAAACAGGCGACCGCGACCTGGCCCTTGAGCCCGGCGATCAGCGGGGTCAAGGCGGCGCGCACATCGGCCTCCGAACCGGCATGGCCGTCGACGAAGACGTTGGTGGAGTCGCAGACCATGGCCAGCACGCCCTCGTCGCCGAGGCGTTTGATGGCGTCCTGGTCGGTGACGGCGCCCAGCAGCGGGTCCGGATCGATCTTCCAGTCGCCGGTGTGCAGGATGGTGCCGAGCGGGGTGCGGATGGCCAGACCGTTGGGCTCGGGGATCGAGTGGGTGAGCGTGATCAGCTCCATGCTGAACGGCCCGAGCTCGATGGTCCCGCCCAGCGGCACGATGGTGATCGGCACCTCGTCCAGCAGGTCCTTTTCCCGCAGCTTCTCGCGCAGGATGAAGGCGGTGAACGGGGTCGCATAGACCGGCGCCCGCAGGCGCGGCCAGAGCCAGGCCACCGCGCCCACATGGTCCTCGTGGGCGTGGGTGACCACGATGCCCAGGATGTCGTCGGCATAGGCCTCGATGTAGCTGGGGTCGGGCAGGATGACCTCGACGCCCGGCGTGGTCTGGTCGCCGAAGGTGATGCCGACGTCGACGATCACCCACTTGCGCGCATGCGGCGGCCCGAAGCCGTAGAGGTTGAAGTTCATGCCGATCTCGTTCGACCCGCCGAGCGGCAGGAAAACGAGCTCGTCGTCTTTGGAGGATTTAGCCATCTATGCCTTCGCCGTGTTCCGGCGGTAGATCTCGAGCATGCCCCGGATCGTCAGGTCCGGGTCGAAGTGATCGATGGCCGAGGTCGCGCCGTGGAAGAGCGAGGCGACGCCGCCGGTTCCGATGACCGTCATGGGCTTGCCCCACTCGGCCTTGATGCGGGCGCAAAGCCCTTCGATCAGCGCGATATAGCCCCAATAGACCCCGGACTGCATGGCGGCCACGGTGTCCTTGCCGATGGCGGTGTTGCCGCGCGGCCGCTGGATCGCCACCCGCGGCAGCTTGGCCGCCGCCTGGTGCAACGCTTCCATGGAGAGGTTGATCCCCGGCGCGATGGCGCAGCCCTCCATGCCCCCGTCGCCGGCGATCACGTCGAAGGTGGTCGCGGTGCCTGAGTCGATGATGATCAGGTCGCCGGGGTAGACGATGTGCGCCCCGATCGCGTTGACCAGCCGGTCGGCGCCGGCTTCGGACGGCTTCTCGATGCGGACCTCGATGCCGAGGTCGACGTTCTCGCCGATCACCAGCGGCTCGACGTGCAGGTAGCGGCGGGCGAGGTTCCGGAGATTGAAGATCGACTGGGGCACGACGCTGGAGACGATGCAGCCGGTGAACACCCCGAGCTGCAGGCCCGCCATGCCCAGGAGCTGGGACAGCCAGACGGCATATTCGTCGGCGGTGCGGCTGGCGTGGGTGGCCGCGCGCCACTGGGCGATCCACTTCTCGCCGTCGTGCACGGCGAAGAGCGTGTTGGTGTTGCCCTGTTCGATGGCCAGCAGCATGCCTCAAGACCCTCCGAAGAAGACGTCGCCCGCCGTTATGCGCTCCAGCGCGCCGTCGTCCAGCCGCAGGCGCAGCGCGCCGTCCGGATCCATCCCCTCGGCGACGCCTGACAGCGTGCGGTTGGGCAGCCGCGCCTCGCAGCGCTGGCCGAGCCCATGGGCGCGGCCGGTCCAGCCCCGGGCGATGGGGGCGAAGCCTTGCGTCGCCCAGAGCTTGCGCCAGCTTTCGAAGCGGTCGGCCAGGACCTCAAGAGCGTCCAGCGGCTTCGGCGGCGGCCCGGCCACGTGCTCGGCGAAGGAAGTCGCGGGCCGCTCGGTGTCGGTCGGGGCGTGCGCCAGGTTGACGCCGATCCCGACGGCGAGCCACAGCCGCCCGTCGGCCCGCGCGCCGGACTCCACCAGGATGCCGACCGCCTTCCTGCCGAACACCAGGACGTCGTTGGGCCACTTCAGCCGCGCGGCGGCAGGCCCCAGGCAGGTGTCGGCCAGGTCGGCGGCGGCGAGCGCGGCCACGAAGGAAAGCTGGGCCGCCTCGGCGGGCGGCGCGTCGGTGGTGGTCAGGAGGGTCGCCGCGAGGTTGCCGGTCTCGGTCGACCAGGTTCGCCCGCGGCGCCCGCGGCCGGCGGTCTGCCGCCCGGCGGCGATCCAGACGGGGCCGCCCTCCCCGGCCTCGGCGCGGCGGCGGGCTTCGGCGTTGGTGGAATCCAGCTCTTCGTAGGCCTCGATCGGGGGATGATCGGCCAAGTCAGGCCAGGCCGAAGGCGTGCGCCGCGCGGCCGGCGGCCGGATAGATCCAGATCAGCGCGCCCAGCACGACCGGGAAGGAGAACAGCGCCAGCGACACGGCGATGACCCGAGCTTCGATCGGCGGAGCGTCGGTGGCGCCGAGCGGCGCATCGAACCACATCACCTTGATCAGCCGCAGGTAGTAGAAGGCCGCGACCACGGAGCCCACCAGGCCCAGGATGGCGGCAACCGGCAGGCCCGCGCCCAGCGCCGCCTTGAACACGAACACCTTGGCCCAGAAGCCGGAGAACGGCGGCAGGCCGAGGGCGGAGAGCGAAAACGCGGTCATGGCGAGCGCGATGCCCGGCTGCTCTTTGAAGAGCCCCGCCATGTCGTCCATGGTCTCCATCGACTTGCCCTGGCGCGAGAGCGCCGCGAGGCAGGCGAAGAAGCCGGTCACGTCGATCATGTAGAGCACCATGAACACCAGCATCGACTGCACGCCCTCGGCGTTGCCGGCCGAGAGCCCGATGATCGCGTAGCCGACGTTGGCGATGGAGGAATAGGCCCAGAGCCGCTTGAGGTTCTTCTGCACCAGGCCGGCGAAGGCGCCGACCGCGACGGAGATCAGGCCCAGGACCACCAGCACCTGCTGCCACTGGACGATGGCGCCGCCGAAGGCCTCGGCCAGCAGGCGGGCGAAGAGCACCATGGCGGCGAGCTTGGGGGCCGCGGCGAAGAAGGCCACGACCGGGGTCGGCGCGCCCTCGTAGACATCCGGCGTCCACATGTGGAAGGGCGCGGCGGAGACCTTGAAGGCCAGGCCGCAGATCAGGAAGACCAGGCCGAAGAGCACGCCGGTGTTCGCCCCGCTGTGCACGGCCGCGGCGATGTCGGTGAACACCGTCGAGCCGGCGAAGCCGTAGACCAGGCTCGCCCCATAGAGCAGCAAGCCCGAGGAGAGCGCGCCGAGCACGAAGTACTTCAGGCCGGCCTCCGAGGCCTTGGCGTTGTCGCGGTGCATGGCGGCCAGGATGTAGAGCGCCAGCGAATGCAGCTCGACGCCCACATAGAGCGAGATCAGGTCGCCGGCCGAGACCATCATCCCCATGCCGAGCGCGGCGAGCAGGATCAGCACCGGGAACTCGAAATTGTCGACGCCGCGCCGCTCGAACCAGCGCTGGCCGAGCGGGATGGCGATGGCGCTGGAGGCGAAGATCGCCACCTGGGCGAAGGCCGAGGCCGCGTCGGAGATCATCCCGCCGGCGAAGCCGCGCCCGAAGGGCCCGGTGGCCGCGGCGAAGGCCGCGCCGGCCAGCACGAGCACGGCCGCCCAGCCCACCAGCTTCGAGGCCTTGGGCGCGAAGGCGCCGGCGACCAGCAGGACGAGCGCGCCGCCCGCCAGGATCAGCTCAGGGTAGGCCAGGCCGATATCGGTGGAGAAACTCATGCGGTCCTAGCCCCCGATGGCCGCTTGATAGGCCGAGACCAGATGGTCCACGGAGGCCTGGGTCAGGTTGAACACGGCGCCCGGATAGACCCCGAGCACCAGGGTGGCGGCGATCAGCGGCGCGAAGATCGCCACCTCGCGCCAGTGGAGGTCGGCGATGCCGGCCAGCTTGGTGTTGACGAGGTTTCCGAAGATCACCGCGCGATAGAGGTTGAGCGCATAGACCGCCGACAGGATCACCCCGGTCGCCGCCACGATCGCCGTCCAGGTCGAGACGCCGTAGGTCCCGGTCATGGTCAGGATCTCGCCGATGAAGCCGCTCGTCCCCGGCAGGCCGACGTTGCCCATGGTGAAGAGCATGAACACCGCCGCGTACCAGGGCATCCGGTTCACCAGCCCGCCGTAGAAGGCGATCTCGCGGGTGTGCATGCGGTCGTAGACCACGCCGACGCTGAGGAAGAGCGCGCCGGAGATCACCCCGTGGCTCAGCATCTGGAAGAGCGCCCCCTGCTCGCCGGTCGTGTTGCCGGAGAAGATGCCCATGGTCACGAAGCCCATGTGCGCCACCGACGAATAGGCGATCAGCTTCTTCATGTCGGTCTGCCGAAAGGCGACCAGCGAGGTGTAGACGACGGCGATCACGCTCAAGGCGAATATCAGCGGCGTGAACTGGTGCGAGGCCTGCGGGAACATCGGGATCGAGAAGCGCATGAAGCCGTAGCCGCCGAGCTTCAGGAGGATGCCGGCCAGGATCACCGAGCCCGCCGTGGGCGCCTCGACGTGGGCGTCGGGCAGCCAGGTGTGGACCGGCCACATCGGCATCTTGACCGCAAAGGAGGCGAAGAAGGCCAGCCACAGCCAGGTCTGGATCCCGGGGGCGAAATGATAGGTCATCAGCTCGGGGATCGAGCTCGTGTGGCTGATGCCGATCATCGCCAGGATGGCGGCCAGCATCAGGACCGAGCCCAGCAGCGTGTAGAGGAAGAACTTATAGGCCGCGTAGACCCGCCGCGCCCCGCCCCAGATGCCGATGATCAGGAACATCGGCACAAGGCTGAACTCGAAGAAGATATAGAACAGCACGATGTCGAGCGCGCAGAAGACGCCGATGACCAGCGCCTCCAGGATCAGGAACGCGATCATATATTCGAGCACCCGCGTGGTGATCGATTTCCAGGACGCCACGATGCAGATCGGCATAAGGAAGGCGGTCAAGAGCACGAAGAGGACGGAGATGCCGTCGACGCCCATCCGGTAGTTGAGGCCGGCGAACCAGGGCGCTTCCTCGATGAACTGGAAGCCGGCGACGTTGGGGTTGAACTGCACGACCAGCAGCACCGAGAGCGCCAGGGTCGCCAGCGTGGTGAGGAGCGCGATCCACTTGGCCGCCTCGACCGAGCGCGGGTCGTCGGCCTTGCCGAACAGGCGCAGCGCCAGGATGCCGGCGACGCCCAGCAGCGGAGCGTAGGTGATCAGGGAGAGGATGGGCATGTCCAGGCGCTCCCTTAAGCCTGCCAGGCGACGAGCGCGAAGGTGAGCATCACCGCGACGCCCAGCAGCATCACGAAGGCGTAGTGGTAGAGGAAGCCGCTCTGCAGGCGGCCCGCGCCCTTGCCCACTTCATAGGAGACCGCCGAGAGGCCATCGGGGCCGAGGCCGTCGATGATCCGCTGGTCGCCGCCCTTCCAGAAGAGGTCGCCCAGCCACTTGGCGGCGCGCACGAAGGTCGCCTGGTAGAGCTCGTCGAAGAACCACTTGTTGTAGAAGAACAGGTAGACCGGCCCGCGGTTGGCGGCGAGGCGCGCGCCGAGGCCTTCGCGCATGATGTAGACGTAGTAGGCGGCCAGCAGGCCGATGACCGAGACCACCAGCGGCGCCCAGACGGTCCAGGCCGGCGGCGAGCCCTCGGCCAGGACGTGGTTGTTGGCCGCCGTGAAGATCGCGCCGCGCCAGAACTCATGCTGCTCGGCGCCGATGAACTTCTCGACGAAGACATAGCCCGCGGCGATCGCGCCGATCGAGAGCAGGACCAGCGGCAGGCGCATGGTCCAGGGGCTCTCGTGCGGCAGGGCCGGGCCGCGGCCGTGGCCGCCGTGGTCAGCGTGATCGGGCTCGGAGTGGGTCTCGGCCTGGGCGTTGCTGGCGTGGTCGTCGTGCCCATGGTCGTGGTCGCGGTTGTGCCAGTGCTGCTGCAGGTCTTCCGAGGTCCAGCGGGCGTGGCCGTTGAAGGTGAAGAACGCCAGGCGCCAGGAATAGAAGGCCGTCAGCCCCGCCACGAACACCCCGATCACGAAGGCGAAGTAGCCCATCGGGTCGCCCGCCGCGCCGGCCGCCCAGGAGGCGTGGATGATCGAGTCCTTGGAATAGAAGCCCGCGAAGCCAAGCTCGACGCCCGGGATGCCGAGACCGGTGATGGCGATGGTGCCGATGGTCATGACCGCGAAGGTCACCGGCAGGTACTTCATCAGATTGCCGTAGCGCCGCATGTCCTGCTCGTGGGCCATGGCGTGGATCACCGAGCCCGCGCCCAGGAACAGGAGCGCCTTGAAGAAGGCGTGGGTGAAGAGGTGGAACATTGAGGACTGATAGGCCCCGACGCCGGCGGCCATGAACATGTAGCCGAGCTGCGAGCAGGTCGAATAGGCGATCACCCGCTTGATGTCGTTCTGCACCAGGCCGACGGTCGCGGCGAAGAGCGCCGTCATCGCGCCGATCACCACCACGACGTGCTTGGCCATGGGTGCGTACTCGAACATCGGCGAGAGCAGGCAGACCATGTAGACGCCGGCGGTGACCATGGTGGCGGCGTGGATCAGGGCCGAGACCGGGGTCGGGCCCTCCATGGCGTCCGGCAGCCAGGTGTGCAGGAAGAACTGCGCCGACTTGCCCATGGCGCCGATGAACAGGAGCACGCAGGCGAGGTCCATCAGCCGGAAGCCGTGGCCGGCGAACTGCCAGGTGGCGCCGGCGTGGGCCGCGACCTGCGGGAAGATCTGGGCGAACTGGATGGTCCCCAGCGACCAGAAGACGGTCATGATCCCGAGCGCGAAGCCGAAGTCGCCGACCCGGTTGACCACGAAGGCCTTGATCGCCGCGGCGTTGGC
>NZ_JBEPUO010000049.1:0-13892 GCF_041691455.1 Phenylobacterium sp.
GCAGGCTCAGGTCCGCGACCAGCAGCGCGTCCAGGCCGAGGCCCAGCGCGCCCAGCGGGACGCCGGACGCCAACAGGCCCAGCAAGCCGTCCGCACCGCCCAGGCCCAGCAGGCTCAGCAGGCCCAGGCGCAGGCCCATCAGGCCGAGGCCGCGGCGCAGCACGCCCAGCAGGCGGCCGCCCAGGCCCAGCACGCTCAGCAGGCCGCCGCACAACACGCCCAAGCCGCCGCCCAGCATCCGGACAAGGGCAAGGATAAGGACAAGCCGGACAAGTAGCTGGCCGCCTGCATCGCCCGATCGTCGGGATGGTTAGCGCTGCGTTAACCATGACCGTTCAGGACTCCGATATGGCGATCGAGGGAATCCGTGGCGTAGTGGAGGCGGCGATCCAGCGCGCCTCCCAGGCGACGGGCGTCGACTTCTCGTTCCTGATGAAAACCGCGGGCCGTGAAAGCGGCATGAACCCGGGCGCCAAGTCTGGAGCCTCCTCGGCCGCCGGCCTTTTCCAATTCGTCGAGCAGACCTGGCTGTCGACGCTCAAGCTGCACGGCGCCAAGCATGGCTACGCCCGCTATGCCGAACTGATCAACAAGGGCTCCGACGGCCGCTATCATGTGTCGGGTGAAGAGGCGCGCCGCGCCGTGATGGACCTGCGGCTCGACCCGCACGCCTCGTCGCTGATGGCCGGCGAGCTCACCTCGGACTCGGCGGCCTATCTGAAGGGCCGCACCGGCCGCGCGCCGACCGCCGGCGAGCTCTACGCCGCCCACTTCCTGGGGCCGCAGGGCTCGGCGAAGCTGATCGAGGCCGTCCAGTCGCGGCCGGACGCCACGGCGGCCCAGCTCTTCCCCGATGCGGCCCATGCCAACAAGGCGATCTTCTACCGCGACGGCCGCGCGGCCACCGTCGGCGAGGTCTACGCCAACCTCACCAAGGTGGCGGGCTCCGCACGGCCGATGGACACGCCGGCCCCTGCGCCCTCGCCGGACGGCGGCTTCATCCAGTACGCCTCGGCGCGCAACGCCGACCACCAGCGCCAGCAGGAGGAACTGATCTCGCTCATCCTGCGCGGCACCCAGCCCAGCGACCAGATGGGCGTAGGCAGCCGGCTCGCCGGCTCGATGTTCACCACCGAGATGCTGAAAGTGCTGTCGGACAGCCGCAAGGGCTAGAGGCCCCGGCGCCCGGTCCCGACGGAATCAAAAAGGGCCGGCCCGCGAGGACCGGCCCTTCTCGATTTCCGTGTCGTCCGTCCTAGAGGCGGATCTTCACGCCCGCGAAGAAGAAGCGGCCGAGGTCGTAGGAAACGTCCTGGCCGGTGCCGATCGTCACGAACGGCGGCTCTTCGCCGAACAGGTTGTTCACGCCGCCGAAGATCTCCGTGCCATCCAGCCGGCCGCTGAGCCGATAGCGGGCCGTCAGGTTGTGGTAGAAGGTCGCCTCGGCGAACGGAATGTTCCGCGATTCCGAGTGGTCCGCCGCCGTGGGATCGCGATTGAACAGCGCACCCTTGCCGATATAGCGCGTCTGCCACGTGAGAGTGACTGGCCCCTGGCGATAAGTCAGGTCGGTCAGGAACTTCAGGTGCGGGGTGCCTTCGTCCAGGTTGCTGGACACCACGCCTTCGAGGATGTGCACGTTCGTCGGGTCGTTCTGGAACGGGAAGTTCCGAAGATGCGAGACGAAATCGCCGGTGAAGTTGAAGGACATGCGACCGTCCAGCGCCTGGGTCATACGCCAACGGCTGGTGAGCGGCGAGACGTCGGTCGAGTAGGTGACCTGCAGCTGGTAGCCGTCCGTCTCCAGCTTCGACGCGTTCACGTAGGTCGTGCTGACGAAGTTGATGTTCTGATCGTTCCCGCGGCGCAGCAGACTGCAGAAGTTCGCATCGAGGCCGGCCGCTGAGCCGAAGCAGTTGTTGATGACGTCCTGCGCCTGCACCAGGCTGATCGCGTTCTTGATCTTGATCGAATAGTAATCGAGCGTGATCGCCAGGTTCGGAATGATCGGCGGCTGGAAGACGATGCCCCCGGTGTAGCTGATCGACTTTTCCGGCTCCAGGTTGGGGTTGCCGGAGGACACGCCGGTGATCGAGGCGTTGGTGTTGGCGTTGAAGCCCACCGGGATCCCCGCCGTCGCGCAGTTCTTGGCGTAGTTGACGTTGTTCTGGATGTTCTCGGTGCTGCACGGGTCGGTGATGTTGAAGAAGCCCGAGCTCGACGGCAGGAACGCCTCGGTGATGTTCGGCGCCCGGATGGCCCGCGAATAGGTGGTGCGCAGCTTGATCCACGAGGTCGGCGCGTAGATGCCCTCGAACTTGTAGGCGCCGACATTGCCGACGGTCGAATAGTTCGCGCCGCGGTAGGCCGCGTCGAGGGTCAGTTCTTGCAGGAGGGGCGCGAAATCCTTCAGGACCGGAAGGTTCACCTCGATGTAGCCTTCGGAGACGTGGTAGCCGCCCGCCGAGTTGCTGGCCAGGTTCTCGGTGTTGCCGGCGATCACGAAGGGATCGTTGGTCTCCTTGGTGTGCTCCTTGCGGTATTCCGCGCCGACCGCCACGCCGATCGGGCCGCCCTGCAGGTTGAAGAAGCGGCTGGTGTCGAACCTGCCGTTCAGGCTGGCGACCTGCTGGGTGAGCGCGTCGTCGGTCGAGAAGGCCCCGAAGGAATAGGCCAGCGCCGCGGCGCTGTTGGTCAGGGCCGGCGAACCGAACGGATTGTAGGGCACGCAGGCAGCGCGGTTGATCGCGCCCGATCCGATCCCGGTCTGCGGGGCCGAGGGCACATTGATGCGGCAGGCGGGCCGGCCGGTCGCCGGATCGATGACCGAGTCCAGCGCCGCATCGAAGTTCTGGGTGATCTCCAGGCTTTGATTGGTCAGATGGGTGTCGGTCTCGCCGTAGTTGAGCGCCGCGTCCCAGTTGATGGTGGCGAACTTGGCGTCGAAGTCGCCGCCGATGCCGGCGACCACGCGGTAGGTCCGGCGGCGGACATCCTGGCCGCGGCCGGCGTTCAGGAACTTGCCGATGAACGGGTAGTCGGCTGGATCGATGCCGGCCAGGCCTGCTCGGAGTTCCGGGCTGATGAAGGCGTTGTCGGGCGCCAGCTGGAAGTCGCCGAACGAGAAGGACGGCTGCACGACGTTGCTGACATCGGTCTGCACGAACTTCGCATCGACGAAAGCGCGGAAGTGCGGGGTCACGTCGAAGTTGGCCCGGATCGACCCGCCCTTGGATTCGATCGGCGAAGCCAGCTGGGTAAAGTCGTCAGGGAAATAGCAGTCCGGGCAGTTGGCCGGCAGCTGGGCGAAGGCGAAGCTGTTGAAGCCCGTACGCACCGGGATCGGGACGAGGTGGCCGTTCTTGTCGAAGGAGAACTGCGGCGCGAAGGTGTTGGCGTTCAGGAGCACGCCGTTGGGAGTGACCAGGTCGCTGCCGATGTTCGGGACGTAGATCGTGTCCGGCTTGCCGTCGTTCTTGATCGAGGCCCCGCTGGAATAGAAGGCCGGATCGAAGCTCGCCGGATTGATGTCGTTGGGGTTGGTGATCCGCCCATAGTTGTGGGCGGCCTTGAGCTGATTGGCTTCGACCGCGTCTTCCTTGCTGTAGTAGCCGGTGACCGCGATGTTCAGCCGGTCGTCCAGGAAGGTCTTGCCGGCGGTGAGCGAGGCGCTGCGCTTGGCGCCATAGCCGCCTTCGTTGTCGCCGTACTGGGCGTCGGCCTGGAAGCCGTCGAACCTCTTCTTGAGGATGATGTTCACGACGCCGGAGACGGCGTCGGAGCCGTAGATGGCCGAGGCGCCGCCGGTGACAACCTCCACCCGGTCGACCAGGGCCGGCGGGATGGAGTTGATGTCGACCGCGTTGGTCGTGAGGTCGCCCGCCACGTGGCGCTGACCGTCCACCAGAACCAGGGTGCGAGACAGGCCGAGGTTCCGCAGGTCGATCGAGCTGATGCCCGCGCCGTTGGCGAAGTTGTTGGAATTGGCGCGGACCGTGCCGGTGAAGCCCATGGCCGGCAGCGAGGTGATGATGTCACCCAGGCTCTGCGGGCCGGCGTTCTCGATGGTCTGCGTCGATAGCACCGCGACCGGGGTCGCCTGCTCCAGGTTCGGCCGCGGGATCCGCGAGCCGGTCACCACCAGCTCGCCCACGGTGGCCGGCGTCGGCACCGCCTGAGCCCAGGCTCCGCCCGCCATCGCCAGGCCGGCGAGAAGCGTCGTGCTCAGCAGGGCGCCTTTTTTGGTCGTATTGGTGCGCATAGGTACCTCTCCAAAGCGAATCCCGAGCCCTTCGCGCCGGAATTCGTTGTCGAGGCTTCGTCGCAGCGAGAGCCGCATCTCGCCATAACAAAATCATAAATTACCCGTCAAAGTGTCACACTGTGTCCGGAGTAACACGGCTACCGGGTGCTATTGCGACACGAAATCGGGCCGAAACACCGCTCAGAGGGTGTATTCTTCCCTTGGTGTCTGGGACCCGACACGACGCCTTGGCGCGGCGGCACGGCCCTCAGGCGGCGGCTTCGGCCTTGAAAATCGCCTCGATCTCGTCCTGCGAATAGCCGATCTCGGCCAGCACCTCGCGGGTGTGCTCCCCCAGGGTCGGCGAGCGCGGCCGCACCGTGGCGTCGGCGCCCGGGAAGCGGGCCGGCGCGGCCGGGGAGGGGAAGGTCCCGCCCTCGCCATCCTCGACCTGGACGATCGCGCCGGAGGCCATGACCTGCGGGTCGGCGGCGACCTGGGCCGGCGTCTGCACCGGCGCCCAGGCCATGTCGGCGGCGTCGAGCTTGGCGGCGATCTCGTCGAACGGCATGGCGGCGAACGCCTTGTCGAATTCGGCGACCAGCATGGGACTGTTTTCCCGCCGCGCCTTGCCGGTGGCGAAGCGCTCGTCGTCGATCAGGTCCGCGCGGCCCGCGATGGTGGCGAAATCCGGCCAGTCCTGGGCGCCGCGCCGCGGGTTGTGCACGAACCAGCGCTCGTCGCTGCTCTTGTAGAAGGTCGAGAGGGGGTTGAGCGGCAGGTTGCGAGGTCGGTTGGACGCCAGGCGGCCGAACCGCAGCTGCACCGCCAGGTCCGAACCCACGGTGTAGACGCCGGTGGCCAGCAGCGAGGTCTGCACCATCCGGCCCTTGCCGGTCTGCTCGCGCTCGTAGAGGGCGGCGAGGATCGCAGAGACGGTGGCCAGCGCGGTGATGTGGTCGCCGAAGCCGGAGCGCAGCATGAAGGGGTCCATCCCCTTGGGCGCGGTCATGTTGGCGACGCCGGCGCGGGCCCAGAAGGCGGTGACGTCGAAGCCCGGCTTGTGGGCGTCAGGGCCTTCCAGGCCGTAGCCGGTCACCAGGCAATAGACGAGCCGGGGATTGGCCTCGCGGATGGTCGCCTCGTCGAGGCCGGCGCGCTTCAAGGCCGCGGGGCGGACGTTGGTGATGAAGACGTCGGCGGTGGCGGCCAGGCGGGCCAGGGCCTCACGCCCTTCGCGCTTGCCGACGTCAAGCACCACGGCGCGCTTGCCGCGGTTGTCGAGATCGAAGGTCGGGTTGCTGGCCAGCTCGGTCTTGAGGTCGGCGAAGACGTGGCGCATGGAATCGCCGCCCGGGCGCTCGACCTTGATCACGTCCGCGCCCCAGTCGCCGAGAATGCAGGCCGCGCCGGGGGCTGCGATGTAGGAGGCGAATTCGACGACCTTCAGGCCCTTCAGCAACACTTAGCGTCTCCCGGCTTTTCACCCATGCTAGAGCATCGCAGCCCAGGGAGGGGAAGGGCTATTCTAGCCCTGCGCCAACATGGCGATCACCACGGCCAAACCGTAGCTGGCCACGCCCGCGGCCAGGACCGCGATGCGCCAGAACGCCACGCTAGGCCGCCTCAAGACGGATCACCCGGGCGAGCGCCGCGGCGAGCTGGTGGGGGCGGAACGGCTTGGCCAGGAATTCCGAGCGCGGCACGCCCCGCGCCGCGTGGCTGCCGGCCGCGGTGCCCGACACGAATACGACGGCCAGATGCGGATAGGCGACGCGCGCCCGCTCGGCGACGTCGAAGCCGTCCGGACCGGGGCCCAGGTCGATATCCGTCACAAGCGCGCCGAGGTATCGATGACGATTGAGGGCTTCGAAAGCGGCCTCGGCACAATATACGGATTGCACGCAATAGCCGATTTCTTCCAATGCCTCACGGGTGTCGCAGTTGAGAATAAAGTCATCTTCTATTAATAGAATTTCTGAATTACACATAACTTATTTCCCCACCCGACATAACAACCGATAGGAGGCGATTTGTTTCCATTCAACTTGAAATAGGCCGAAAATATATTTGACTATGTGTTCGAATATTGTTCGAGCTCTACCGTGGAGTTCCTCTTTTCTGTGCGGCGCTGCGGCGGCAAAGCAGCGCGGTCTGCCGAAAATCCTAATCCACAGATTCGGCGGCAACCCTCCGTTAAGCGTGGCAGCGGACAGTCAGACTCGTGGGATTCCGAAGTCAGGGGTGAGTTCGGGTCCCGGGGATTGTTCAAGTCGATGTCGACGACGCGGTCAGCGCTGACGGACGAGGATATCCGTACGCTGGTGAAGGGCGCGACCGCGACCGAGCGCGCCGCCGCCGCGAACAAGCTGTGCCGCACCATCGACACCGCCCCGCTCTCCGACGAGGACCGCGAAACCGCCGCCGAGATCCTGCGGGTCATGGCCGCCGACGCCGCCGAGCTGGTGCGCAAGGCGCTGGCGGTGACGCTGAAGGACTCGCCCCTGGTGCCGCGCGACGTGGCGCTGAAGCTCGCCCGGGACGTGGAGAGCATCGCGCTGCCGATGCTCAACTGCTCGCCGGTGTTCACCGACGACGATCTGGCCGAGATCGTGCGGCTGGGCGGCCCGGTCCGCCAGCTGGCGATCGCGCGCCGGCCGATGCTGTCGCGCACCGTCACCGGCGCCATCGCCGAGCACGGCGGCGAGCGCGCCGTGGCCGCGGCCTGCGCCAACGACAACGCCGACTTCGCCGAAGCCGCCCTGCAGGAGGTGCTGGTCCGCTTCGACAAGCACGACAAGATCCTGACGGCCGTCGCCTACCGCAAGGTCCTGCCGCTCTCGGTGAGCGAGAAGCTTGTCGCCCTGGTCGGCGACCAGGTGCGCGATCACCTGATCGCCCATCACGGCGTGGCGGCGGAGACCGCGCTCACCGTCGCGATCGGCGCCGCCGAGCGGGCGACGGTCGACCTCGTCGACCAGGCGGGGCGCACGGCCGACGTGCGCGGCTTCGTGAGCCATCTGGTGTCCTCGCAGCGCCTCAGCGCATCGCTGTTGCTGCGGGCGCTGGCCAACGGGCACATGACCTTCTTCGAATGGGGCGTGGCCGAGCTCGCCGGCGTGCCGCACCATCGCACCTGGCTGATGATCCACGACGCCGGGCCCCTGGGCCTTCGGGCGATCTATGAGCGCGCCGGCCTGCCGGCCCGGCTGTTCCCCGCCTTCCGAGCAGCGGTGGACACCTTCCATTCCATGGAATTCGACGGCGGCGCCCGCGACCTGGAACGCTTCCAGGAACGCATGCTGCAGCGCTTCCTCACCCAGCCGCAGTCCGCCGCCCGCGAGGACGTCGACTACCTGCTCGACAAGATGGACGAGATCTCCCGCGAGGCTCGCGCCGAGGCCGGGGTGGCTCAGCGCGCCTAGCGTCAACTTGCGCCGCGGCGCCGCGCGCCCCAAGCTTGGCGGATGAGCGAAGCCCCGACGTCCCCCAAGACCCCCGCCGAGATCAAGCCCGCCGCGACGATCCTGCTGTTGCGGGATGACCCGGTTTTCGAGGTGCTGATGGTCAAGCGCCATCACCAGATCGACTTCGCCTCGGGCGCGCTGGTGTTTCCGGGCGGCAAGAGCCATCAGGGCGACCACGACCCGGCCTGGGCCGACCATGTGCTGGGCTGGGAGGCCTATGACGCCGAACAGCGGGGCCTGCGCATCGCCGCCGTGCGCGAGGTGTTCGAGGAGGCCGGCATCCTGCTCGCCAGGCGGCGCGACGGCCAGCCCATGAGCGGCGAGGCCTGCCCGATGGAGGTGCGCCTGGCGGTGGACGCCGGGACCACGGCCTTCATCGACGTGGTGCGCGACCTGGAGGCGCAGCTCGACCTCTCGGCCCTGACGGTGTTCGCCCGCTGGATCACCCCGCCGCTGACGCCCAAGCGCTTCGACACCTGGTTCTATGCGGTGAGCGCGCCGGCCGAGCAGCTGGCCGCCTGCGACGGACGCGAGACGGTGGACGCCGAATGGATCGCGCCGGCCGAGGCGCTCAGGCTGGCCGCGGCGGGCGAGCGCAAGGTGATCTTTCCGACCCGGATGAACCTGCAACTGCTGGCCGAGGCGAGCGGCGCGCAGGACGCGGTGGCGCGCGCGGCGGCCAGGACGTTGGTCACCGTGCTGCCGCAGATCCAGGAGCGGCCGGCCGGCCGCGTGCTGGTGCTGCCGCCCGACGCCGGCTACGGCGTGGTCGAGGAGTCGATCGAAAACGTGATGTAGAACGAGGAGTTGGCGGTGACTCTTAGCCCGCCATCGTCTTGACGCGGCGCTCGAGCTCTTCGACCAGAACGCGGCCGACCGGATGCTCGTCCGACCTGATGTCGTCGCGCACGGCGGCCTTGATCGCGTCGATGTGGGCGTCGACCAGTTCGAGCGGCGTCGAGGCGCGCTTGTCCTTGTCGTCGATCAGCCGGCAGAGCGAGCCGGCGATGCGGGTGATCAGCTGATAGCCGTAGGTCGTGCCCAGGCCCTTCAGGTCGTGGGCCCGCAGGTAGAGGTTTTCCATGGTGTCGGCGGTCACGCCCTCGGCGCGCACCTGCTGGCGGGCGGCGTCGAGCTTGGTGATCTCGTCGGCCAGCCACTGGGTGAAATTGCTGGCCAGGCTCTTCAGCGCGGCCTCCGCCTTGGCGATCGCCGCCGGGTCGATCGTACCCAGCCGGCCGCCGCCCACCTTGAGGCGCAACGCGTTCGGGGGCGTGATCATCTGACCGGGATTTTGTTGGCTCATGGGAATGGTCCCTAGCTGAATATCCGGGAACCCTAGAGCCAACCCGTTAATAACCGATGAGATCAAGCCACGGTTTTGACTGGCTTTCCCGCATGCTTCACCTGGTCGCAGGGGCGGCGGCGCAATCAGGCCGAGAACTGCTCGGCCAGCACGCGCTCCTCGAGGCTGCGGCCTTCATCGAACAGCATGTTCAGCGCGACTTCGCGGTGTTCGACGACATGGACGGACACCACGTCGCGCACCTCGATATTGTCGGCGACGGCGCTGACCGGGCGCTTGGCGGCTTCGAGGATCTCGAAGGTCACCTTGGCGGTGTGGGCCAGGAGCGCGCCGCGCCAGCGCCGAGGCCGGAACGCGCTGATCGGGGTCAGGGCCAGGACCCGCGCGTCCAGGGGGATGATCGGGCCGTGGGCGGAGAGGTTGTAGGCCGTCGAGCCGGCCGGGGTGGAGACCAGCGCGCCGTCGCAGGAGAGTTCGCTCAGCCGCAGCTTGCCGTCGATCGAGATCCGCAGCTTGGCCGTCTGGCGGGTCTGGCGCAGCAGGCTGACCTCGTTGATCGCCAGCGCCACGTGGGTCTCGCCCTGGGCGTCCTGGGCGGTCATTCGCAGGGGATGGATCACCGCGCGCTCGGCGGCGGCGATGCGTTCCTCGAGGCCGTCCTCGCTGTAGTCGTTCATCAGGAAGCCGACCGAGCCGCGGTTCATGCCGTAGACCGGCAGGCCGGTGGCCATGTGGTCGTGGAAGCACTCCAGCATGAAGCCGTCGCCGCCCAGGGCGACGATCACCTCGGCTTCTTCGATGGGGACCTCGCCGTAGCGGGCGACCAGGCGGGCGCGGCCTTCCTGCGCCTCGGGGCGTTCGCTGGCGGTGAAGGCGATGCGCGTCACGAAGGACTCTGCGGTTGACGTCTCGCGGCTCACAAGCGGCAAGCCCGCGGCCTTGTCAAACCGGCGTCAGATCGAAAGCGCGGCCTGGCGGAAGGCGGTGGCGGCGATCTGCGGGCTGACCGGGGCGAAGGCGCCGATGGCGCGCCGCGCCGCTTCCGCGCCGCCGCCCGGACGTCCGCCGTTCAGCGTGCGGATCATCTGCAGGATGCTGGGGAAGACGCTGCGGTCGATGCCCACGGCCGCGCAGGCCAGGCCCAGCAGCTCCGGACGGTCGGAATCGATCACCCGTTGCACATGGTCGGCTTCGAAGCGGCCCAGCATGGCGAGCGCGGTGGAGAACAGCGACAGCCGGCCTTCCTGCAGGGCGCGCACCAGATAGCCCGGGCGAAGCTGGCCGGCGGAGTGCAGCTTCTCGATCAGCCGCTGCTCCATCGCCTCGCGTTCGCCGTCGCGGGCCATGACCACGACGCCGTTGCCGTTGGGCGTGGCGGTATGGGCCTCCTGCACCGACTGGGCGAGGGCGGTTTCGATGAGCCTGGGGTCGAGCCGGAAGCGATCGGCCAGCGACTGGCGCAACGCCTGGCCCACCCAGATGTAGAGCTGCAGGGCCAGATCGCCGGTGAGCTTGGGATGCCGCGACAGCGGCGAGCGCAGGGCGGCGACCTCGCGGGCCGCCTCCACCAGCCGCGCCATGTCGGCCGGCCCCAGCTCCGCGGTCTGGTTGCCGGCGAGCGCGGTCATCACCGCCGGTTCGCCGGCCTCAAGGATCGCGGCCACCACCGGGGCGGCGAGGTTCGGCCGGCGGGCCACCTCGATCTGGTGCTCGATGGTCGCCTCGATCAAGAGGCGGATAAGGTCGGGATCCTTCAGCACCGGGCTCGACGCGATCACCGGCCGGGCGATCTCGATCTCGTCGAGCGCCAGCACATTGACCAGCGCCGGCGGCGCCCACTCGGCGGTGGAGAGCTTCTTGGCCAGCCGCCTGCGGATATCCCGCTCCGCACCGGCGACAAGGCCCATGAAGATCGAGTTCAGCAGTCCCTGGATCTCCGGCGAGCCGATGGCCGCCGCGCCCTGGTCCGCGTCACAAAGTTCGACAATACCCAGCAGCAGGCGCTCGCGATCCGCGGGCGCGCGGCTCTTGGCGAGTTCCAGCAGGCTTTCGCTGCTCAACGCGACGCTCAAGCCTGCCCCTCCGTTCTGTAGGTTTGGCTTAGAGCGGCGACCTTGCGCGAAGCGGATGAAAACATGTTTAAACCGGGCGCAACGCTGTCCCTTTGCGCACAACGGGAGAGTCCGGGAGGGACAATATGGCCGATCCGCTGATCCTGGCGCTCGATCAGGGCACCACCAGCACCCGGGCCATCCTCTTCGACGCCAAGGGCCGCGCGCTCGCCGAAGCCGGCCGGCCGCTGGAGCAGTTCTATCCCGCCGACGGCTGGGTGGAGCACGACGCCGAGGCCATCTTCCAGGCCTCCGTCGAGGTGCTGGCCGAGGCGGTCAGGAAGGCTGCCCGATCGATGTCGGACGTCGCCGCCATCGGCGTCACCAACCAGCGCGAGACGGTGGTGGTCTGGGACAAGGCGAGCGGCGCGCCGATCCACAAGGCCATCGTCTGGCAGGACCGCCGCACGGCCGACGCCTGCGAGCGCCTGCGCAAGGCCGGGCTCGAGAGCCGGGTGACCGAGATCTCCGGCCTGCTGCTCGATCCCTATTTCTCCGGCACCAAGATCGCCTGGCTGCTGGACCACGTCGATGGCGCGCGGGCCCGCGCCGAGGCCGGCGAACTGCTCGCCGGGACGATCGATTCCTGGGTGATCTGGAAGCTCACCGCGGGCGCGGTCCATGCCACCGACGCCACCAACGCCTCGCGGACCCTGCTGTTCGACATCCGCAAACAGGCCTGGTCGGCGGAGATGAGCGAGACGCTGGGCGTGCCGCTCGGCCTGATGCCCGACGTGCGCGACTGCGCCGGCGACTTCGGGGAGACGGATGCGGGCCTGCTCGGCCGCGCCATCCCGATCCGCGGCGTGGCGGGCGACCAGCAGGCGGCGCTGATGGGGCAGGGCTGCATCGCGCCGGGCGAAATGAAGGCCACCTACGGCACCGGCTGCTTCCTGCTGCTGAACACCGGCGAGACCGCGCCGGTCTCCAAGGCGCGGCTGTTGACCACCGTGGCGGCGCGGATCGCGGGCCGGACCACCTACGCCCTGGAAGGCGCGATCTTCATCGCCGGGGCGGCGATCCAGTGGATGAACGAGGGGCTCAAGGTCGGCGGCGGACCGCAGGGCGTCGAGAAACTGGCCATGGAGGCCAGCGACGACCTGGGCGTGGTGCTGGTCCCGGCCTTCACCGGGCTCGGCGCGCCCTGGTGGGACGCCGGCGCCCGCGGCGCCATCGTCGGTCTGACGCGCGACGCCGGCCTGGCGGAGATCAGCCGCGCGGCCTTCGACGCCTCGGCCTTGCAGACGCGGGACCTGATCGAGGCCATGCGCGCCGATGCGCCCGAAGCCTTCCACGCCAAGCTAGAGCTGCGGATCGACGGCGGCATGTCGCGCAGCGCCTGGTTCAGCCAGCGGCTGGCCGACCTGACCGGCGTCAGCGTCGGCCGGGCGACCTATCAGGAGACTACCGCGCTCGGCGCCGCCCTCTTCGCTGGCGTCGGATCCGGGGTTTATCGCGACGTGGAGGAGGCCGCCGCGGCGCGGCCGAAGACCGAGCTCTTCAAGCCCGCCATGGACAGCCATCACCGCGAGGCGGCCTACGCCCGGTGGCTCGACGCCGTGGCGCGGGTCCGCGCCTGAACTTGACGCGGTTCCCCCGGAGGAGGACTCTGGCGGCGACAAGATCAAGAACGGGAGACGCCCCATGGCGGACGGATCGGTTGCGGGCGTGGTTTCGCTGAAGGGCAAGGTCAGCGCGGAAGAGTGGCAGGCGCGGGTGGACCTGGCGGCGCTCTACCGGCTTGTGGCGCTCTATGGCTGGGACGACCTGATCTACACCCACATCTCGGCCCGGATCCCGGGACCGGAGCATCATTTCCTGATCAATCCCTACGGCATGCTGTTCGAGGAGATCACCGCCTCGTCGCTGGTGAAGATCGATCTGGACGGCAACATCCTCCAGGAGACCCCCTACTTCATCAATCCGGCGGGCTTCACGATCCACTCGGCGATCCACGCCAACCGCGACGACGCCCACTTCGTCATGCACCTGCACTCCGACGACGGGGTGGCGGTGGCGGCGCAGTCGCAAGGGTTGATGCCGATCTCGCAGCACGCGCTGATCGTGCTGCCCCGGCTGGCCTATCATGACTACGAGGGCATCGCCCTCAACCACGACGAACGCGAGCGCCTGGTGGCGGACATCGGCGACAAGACCCTGATGCTGCTGCGCAATCACGGCACGCTCGCGGTCGGCGACAGCGCGGCCAACTGCTGGGTCGGGATGTATTACCTGGAGCGCGCCTGCACCATGCAGGTCAAGGCGTTGTCGGGCGGCGCCGAGGGCATTTTGATCGCGCCGGACGCCTCGCAGGCCGAGGTGAGGAGCCAGGTCGCCCGCGGCATCGGCGGGGCGCTCGCCTGGCCGGGCTGCCTGCGCAAGCTGGACCGCGAGCTGCCCGGTTACGACGCGTAAGACGCAAACTGTCACAATTCTGGCCGACTTAAGCCCCGGCGCCTTCGTCCGAAGGCGTCGGTTTGTCGCTGTGCGCTGTTTCAGGCCTGCAACGCTTCGGCATTGTTCTGTACTGGACGGCGTATATGCGAGCCTCTTAAGAGCGCCCTGACCGGATTTTCAATCGCCCGGATTGCGCCTGGGCGACGGAGCTTATTGCCTTGTTGCGACGCCATTTCTTTCTCGTTGGAGCCCTGGTGGTCCTGATCGTCATGGTCGTGGCCGGCGGGCTGAAGATGGCGACCGGCGGCGGCAAGGGCCCGGGCGGACCGGGCGGCCAGGCGAGCGCGGGCGGGCCGGGTGGTCCGGGC
>NZ_JBEPUO010000050.1:0-12168 GCF_041691455.1 Phenylobacterium sp.
ACTGGGTCCCCTTACCCGGGGGCCCACCACCCGGGGGCCAACCCAAAAACACCGCTCCGCCCCCCCCCCCCCTTCCTTAAACGGGGCGGCGCGGGGCGCTCCTTGGGCGCCCGGCGCGATTCTTCGCTCGTTCCTTCCCGCCGGAGAGCTCAGATGCCTCGCTTCGCACTCTCGACCGTCCTGCTCGGCGCCGTGCTGACGTGCGCACCTGCGATGGCGCAATCCGTTGCGCCGGCGCCGGCCAGGCCGCCCGTCGCGGCGACCCCGCCCAAGGCCCTCAGCCCGGCGGAGATGGCCGGCATCAACGGCGGCTCCGAGGTGAGCGTCGAGGTGCTGAACCGTCAGCAGCTCACCGGCATGACCACCGGCAACACCATCAACGCGGGCGCGCTCAGCTCCGGCCAGATCAACTTCGAGCCGGGCTCTCTGAGCGGCTTCAACGGGATCGGCAACTTCGTCCTCAACACCGGGGCCAACAACACGCTCCAGGGGGCGATCAGCGTCAGCGTGGTGACCACGCCGCCTCCGCCATGATCCGCGCCCGCAACCTCTCGGCAGTGATCCTGGCCGCCGCGTTCCTGACGTCGGCGGCTCTGCCATCCCAGGTCGCCGGCCAGGGCAGGGTCAACACCGGCGATAGCGTCTTCGCCCTGCGCGTGACGACGATGCGCGACATGCCGTTCCGCACGGTGGTGCGCCAGCAGTACGACTACAGCTGCGGCTCGGCCGCGCTCGCCACCCTGCTGCGCGAACACTACGGCCGGCCCATCGGGGAGGCGCAGGTCTTCAAGGCCATGTACGCGGTCGGCGACCAGCCGAAGATCCGCAAGGTCGGCTTCTCCCTGCTCGACATGAAGACCTACCTGGGCTCGATCGGTCTCTCCGCCGACGGCTACCGCGAGACCCTCGACGACCTGCAGGCCTCCGACGCCCCGGGCATCGCCGTCATCCAGATCGCCGGCTACCGGCATTTCGTCGTCGTGAAGGGTGTCCGCGACGGGCGGGTGCTGGTGGGCGATCCGGCCCAGGGCCTCAGGGCCTACGCCACGGCCGACTTCGCCAAGGTCTGGAACGGGGTGATCTTCAAGATCGAGGGCGGCGAGCGTGTCGCCTTCAACCGGGCGGAGGAATGGGCCGCCTTGCCCCATGCGCCCAGGGCGCGGCTCTACGACTACAGCCTGGGAGCGCTCACCCGCGAGCTGCCGCCGATCTATCAGATCACCCCCTTCCGGCTGGCCGCGCCATGAGGAGGCTGGCCGCCCTCGCCGTGCTGGCCGGCGCCGTCCTGTCGCTGGGGTCGCCCATCGCCGCCATGGCCGCTGGGACGCGCCTCAGCGACGGCGAACTCGCCGAGCAGCGCGGCGGCCTGCAGACGCCTATGGGGCTGGAGATCGGCTTCGGCGTCTCGGTCAGGGCCTTCGTCGACGGCCAACTGGTCCTCGAAACCAAGCTCACCTGGACGGACCAGGGCGTGCAGACCCAGCGGGTCGCCGGGGCCAGCGACGCAACAGCCCTGCCCGGTGGGTTCACCGTCACCGTGCCCGGTCAGACCGGCGGCGCGACCCAGGTCCTGCAGAACCTCTCCGCGGACCGGATCGCCAGTGTCGTCCTGAACACGGCCAGCAACCGGACGATCCGGCAGGACACCGACATCACCCTCGTCGTGCCTCAGCTGGCCGACCTGCAGCGGCAGGTGGCGGGCGACCGCATCGCAGCGTCGCTGCAGAGCGCGGTGGGGGCCGCGCTGCGAAGCAGACCGGGGCCATAGGATTCATCTGGGGTGGGCCATGAGTGACGACTTTCGTGATCTGATGCTGGCGGTGATCCCCCGGCTGCGCGCTTCGGCGATCGCCCTGACCGGTTCGGCCGTCGAGGCCGACGACCTGGTCCAGGACACCCTGATGCGGGCCTGGCGGTTTCGCGACCGCTACATCCTCGGGACCAATCTCGCGGGCTGGATGTTCCGCATCATGAAGAACCTGTTCCTCACCCAGCGCACCGGCCAGCGTTCCTGGGTCGAGGATATCGACGGGCAATATTCCAGCCAGGTCCCCTTCGGCCCGGAGCAGGAGTGGCGGATCCAGTTCGCCGAGCTGCTCGACGCCCTGCCGCAGCTGCCGGACGACAACCGCGACGCCGTGCTGCTCGTCGGCGCATTGGGCATGTCCTACCAGGAAGCGGCGGACGCCTGCGGCTGCGACATTGGCGTCCTGCGCGGCCGGGTCCATCGCGGGCGCGCCCAGTTGGCCGACCTGACCGGCCTGCACGATCGCAAGGCCGGCCGGGACGCCTCGGCCACCCCGCTCATCCAATAGCCGGCCAGCCCCAGATGACTGGAGACCGTCGCATGCCCAAGAAACCCATCCTGCGCATGGCCCCCACGGCGTGGTTCGCAGCGCTTGTCCTGGCCATGGCCGCCGGCCGCGCGTGCGCCCAGGGCGTCAGCGCCGACGATTTCGCCAAGGTGCAGGCCGAGCTGGCCCGCCAGGCGAAGGTGATCGAGGCGCAGCAGACGGAAATCGACGCCCTGCGCGCCGAACGCCGGGGCGCTCCGACGTCGCCCGGCGAGGCGGTCCGCGCGACCTTGATCGGCGTGCCGCAGGCGGCGCCGGCCGAGCCCGCTCCCGCCGTGGCGGTCATCGCCGCGCCCGCCAGTCCGGTCGGCGAGCGCCCGGCCGAGGAGGCGCCACGCCAGATCGCCGCCATTCCGCCGGAGCTCGGCGTCCTGACCCCCAAGGGCAGGCTGGTCATCGACCCATCTGTCGAGTTCGTGCGCTCGAGCAACAACCGGCTGGTGTTCCGCGGCGTCGAGATCGTGCCCGGCATCCAGCTGGGCGTCATCGAGGCCAGCGACGCGGCGCGCGACACCGGGGTCGCCACCCTGGCCGCTCGGTACGGCCTGACCAATCGGCTCGAGGTCGAGGCGCGGATCCCCTACATATGGCGCGACGACCGGATCACCACCCTGGCCCAGCGCGACGAGACGATCTCCCGCTCCAGCGAACTGCGCGGCCAGGACATCGGCGATATCGAGTTCGACGCCCGCTACCAGCTGAATTCCGGCACCCGGGGCGGGCCGATCTTCGTCGCCACCTCCCGCTTGAAGCCGCCCACCGGCGTCGGCCCCTACAATGTCGACTACGACGAATTCGGCGTCGCCACATCGCTCGCCACCGGCTCGGGTTTCTGGGGCCTGGAGGGCGGCGTCACCATGCTCTACCCGACCGATCCCGCGATCATCTTCGCGGGCCTCACCTACCTGCACAACTTCAGTCGCAACATCGACCGGACCATCGGCTCAGGCGACGCGGCGGTGCATGTCGGCGAGGTCGAACCGGGCGATTCCATCGGCGCGTCGCTGGGCTTCGGCCTGGCCTTGAACCCGCGGTTCTCGATCTCGCTCGGCTACAGCCACAGCTACATCTTCAAGACCACCAGCGAACTGGGCGCGACCAAGCAGACGACCCAGCCGCTGCAGGTGGGGAGCCTGCTGATGGGCTGGTCCTTCCGCCTGACCGAGCGGCTGACGCTGAACAACTCCTTTGAATTCGGGGTGACCTCCGATGCGCCCGACGTCCGCGTCGTCTTCCGGTTGCCGTATGTGTTTTGATTATATCTGCCGGCGCGAGAAATACATCCTGCAGTAGAACCGGCAATTCTTAATTCTCACGTGAAAGCCCATGGCTCAGCTTGCATCAGCAGGAATTCGCGTGTGTTTGTTCACAAAACACGGGCTGTCCAACTTTCCATGTCTGTCCAAGCTACGTCTCCGATCACAACTTCACGTCGCGTCGCAGGGCGCGACGGCAGACCGGTGCGCGCGCCGGCCGCCACGAATCTGGCCGACCCGGCGGCCTGGATCGCCGCCATCGGCCGAGAGCGGCATCGTGGGTGCTTTGTCGCGCTGTTCACCGGCTTCGCGCCTCGGGTAAGAGCCTACCTGCTGCGGCATGGCGTCGACGAGCCGATGGCCGACGAGCTCACCCAGGACGTCTTCGTGGTCATCTGGCGCAAGGCGCATCTGTTCGACCCTGAGCGGGCCGGCGCCTCGGCCTGGATCCACACGATCGCGCGCAACCTGTGGATCGACGCCGTGCGCCGCAACCGGCGGCCCGACGACGGCCGGATCATAGCCCCGCCAGAGGGCGAACCGACGCCGGAGGAGCAACTCAATTCCTCAGAGAACGAGGCCCGCCTGCGCGCCGCGCTCGACAGCCTGCCGGAGCACCAGGCGCAGGTGCTGCGGCTGTCGTTCTTCGAAGAACAGACCCATCCGCAGATCGCCGAACGCCTCGGCCTGCCGCTCGGAACGGTGAAGTCGCGGATCCGGCTGGCGACGGGCCACTTGCGCGGCGCGCTGCAGGATCTCGCCTAGGCCCGTCGAAGCTAGGCGACCACGGTGTTCAGGTAGTCGAAGTTTATCTTCACCGACTCCATCCGCGGCTTGGCGAACGGCGGTTCCTGTTCGACGAAGAAGTCGCGCACGCCCGCCGCATAGCTCGCCGCCAGCAGCCGCTTCCAGTCGATGATCCCGGAGCCCACTTCGGCCGGATCCTGCTGGAAGGCGAAGTTGGACTTGGTCGTCGCCTTGACGTCCTTCACGTGCATCATCTTGAAGCGGCCCGGATGCGCCTTCATCAGGGCCAAGGGATCGGCGCCGGCCGCCACCACCCAGCCCACATCCATCTCGAACTGCACGAGCGCGGGATCGGTGTTCGCCAGCAGGATGTCGAGGCCCGTGCTGCCGCCGGAGGGCGCGAACTCGACATTGTGGTTGTGGTAGCCGGTGGTCAGGCCCGCCGCCTTCAGGGCGCGGCCCTTGGTGTTCAGGAAGTCCGCGGTGGCCTTCCAGTCGTCGGCGGTGATCTGCGCCGCCAGCCGGGCCAGCACCGCGCGCCGGTCCTCACCCGCCTTGGGCGCCATGTCGACATGGGCGGGGATCGAGAACATCGGCATGACGATGTGCTTGATGCCGATCACGTGGGCGTCGGCGATCAGCCGGTCGAGGTCCGCGAAACTAGGGTCCGGGCCCGTGGACTTGCCCTGCACGTGGCTGCTGGTGCAGGCGAGCCCAGCCTTGTCGAAGGCGGCCCGAAGCTCGACGGGCGTGCGCCCTAGGTAGCCCGCCATCTCGACGGTCCGGTAGCCGATCCTGGCGACCTGGCCGAGCTGGCCGTCGAGGTCGGCCTTCAAGGCGTCGCCCAGAGTGTAGAGCTGCAGGCCGATGGGCAGGCCGTTCCCCTTAAAGAACGGCTCCTTCACCGTCCGCGCCGCCGTTGCGCCGGCCAAGGCCGAGGCCGTCGCTGCGAGGCTCCAGCCCAGGGCCGTCCTCCGGGTCCATTCCGCCATCTGTTCAATCCCGCCCCATGCGATCGCCACTGATCTCGCGCCATCATGCGGCATCGCGGCGGCGAGGCAAGGCGGCGTGGCTAGGGCGGCGTCACGGCCCGCACGTGCACCACGGCCCAACGGTCGGCGTAGAGCCGCCGCCAGCCGGGCATATCGTCCATCGCGTCGACCACGGGGCTTCCCGCCTTGAACAGCGTCCAGCCGACGTGACGCCCGTCCAGCGCCTTGGCCAGCGCCGCGCGGTCCGGCCGCATCATCCGCGAATAGGCCTGCAGATAGGCGTCGCCATAGAGGTCGGCGCGGCTGTCGATGAACGGCTTCAGGCCCTGGCCGATCAGATAGCCGCCGAAGCTGTAGTCGTTGAGCACATGGGTCTCACGGATGGCCGCCGGCGTCGCCGCGACGGCCGAGATCGGGGTGTTGGCGTCATCGGCGCGGGTCATCGGAACCGCCAGCCGGCCCACGCCGAGCGCGACGGCCAGGGCGCCGGCGATCAGCCCCACGGCCATCGACGTCCGCGGCAGGGCGCCGGCGGCCGGCACGCCTTCGCCCTGCCCATAGGCCTGCGCCAGGGGCCTCGCCAGCAGCAGCGCTCCGATCACCCCCAGCATCTGCTCGTAGCGCCCGTGCTGCAGGCTGAGGTGCAGCAACAGGAGCAGCAAGGCGGCCCGGATCCACGGCATGCGGATCGGCCGCGTCAGCGCCACGAAGAGTCCGACCAGCAGGGCGATCTCCAGCACCCCCACGGCCGCGAAGTTCTCCGGCGCCCATTCACCGATGCCGGCCAGGCTGCTCATGCCCAGGAGCTGCAGCGGGAAGAGCAGCGTCTGCACCCCGTCCGGCGTCAGCACCGCCATGACGGCGGCGGCGATCCCGAAGCCGCCCCAGCGCAGCACCACCGCGCGCCGGCTGGCGGGCGCCGCGGCCAACAGCGCCTCCAGCGCGAACGGCCCGATCAGCGCCAGGCCGAACATGAAGCTGCCGTGCAGGTTGGCCCAGAGCGCCATCAGCGGCAGCACGATCCAGCGCGGCGCCCGCTCTTCCGCCCGGGCGCGGATCAGCTCCGCGGTCCAGATCTCCAGGATCGGCAGCGCCAGCAGGTGCGGCCGGGCCAACAGGCTGCCGCTGCCGACCAGCAGTCCCAGGGTCAGCAGGATGAAGAGCGGCAGGCCGTCGATCCAGCGGCCGAGGTCGCGCGCCAGCAGCCAGGCCGTCAGCCCGGCGGCTGCGGCGCTCAGCAGCACCACGCCACTCCAGCCGCCGGCGTTGAACGCGCCGCCCAGCGCGATCTGGGCCAGCCATTCGTGGGCGTGCCAGGGCGCGCCGGCCACGGTGTAGGAGAACGGATCGGCGTGCAGCACCGCGCGGCGGGCGATCATCAGCCGGCCCGCGGCCACCTGCCACCAGGTGTCCCCGTCGTTCAGGATCTTGGCCGAAAAGGCCGCGAGGAAGACCAGCAGGCCGGCGATCGGCGGCGCGAGGCCGCGGACGGTCAGGTTCGATCGCAACACGCGCAGTCCCCCTCGCCCCGATTCGCGCCTTCGGCTCCATCCATCGGCCAGAGCCCCTTAAGGCTTTCGTTTCGAAGGCCGCCCGGCTCAGCGGCCCTGGAACACCGGTTGGCGCTTTTCCACGAAGGCCTGGGCGGCCTCGCGGTGGTCGGCGGTGGACGCGCTGTGCACATGATGCGTCGCCTCGATATCGAGGCACTCGTCGACCTCGCCGCCCAGGGCGCGATTGAGATTCTCCTTCATGTAGCGGAAGCAGACCTGCGGGCCGGCCGCCAGGCGGGCCGCAATCTCTCCGGTCTTGGCGGCGAGCTCGTCGGCCTCGACCAGCCAGTTCGTCAGGCCGAGGCGCAGGGCCTCCTCCGAGCTCACCCGCTCGGACAGGTAATAGAGCTCGCGCGCCTTGGCCGTCCCGACCAGCTGGGTCAGGAAATAGGTCCCGCCATAGTCGCCGGCCAGGCCTACCTTGGCGAAGGCGGTGGTCATGAAGGCGCTCCTAGCCATGATCCGCAGGTCGCAGGCGAGCGCCAGCGACATCCCCGCCCCGGCCGCCGCGCCCGGAAGGGCCGCCAGCGTCGGCTTCGGCATCTTGAACAGCATGCCCGCCGTCGCCCGCTGATTGACCCGCTGGGCATGGATCGTCTCGTCGAGGCTCGCCCCGCGGCCCCCGTCGGTATTGCGCTCGTTCATGCCCTTCACGTCGCCCCCGGCGCAGAAGCCCTGGCCGGCGCCGGTCAGCACCACGCACTTGACCTCCGGCTCGAGCTCGGCGGCGGCAAGCTGGCGGGCGAGCGCCTGGTTCATGGCGTCGCTCATGGCGTTGCGCGCCTGGGGCCGGTTCATAGTGAGCGTCAGCACGCCGCCTTTCAGGTCCGCCAGCAGGTCCTCGGTCCCGGTGTCGCGTTTACTCATGGTCTTGTTCCTCCGTGCGCCTCGCCGTTGGCCAAGACCCTAGGCCCTGACGCGCGCGGAACGGAAGCCCGGCTTGACCTGCGGCAGCGGCGAGGCCGTAAGCTCGCGGACCAACTCACGGGAGCCGGATCCATGCGCCTTCGACAGATCGCCCTGGTGGGCGCGGACCTCCCCGCCGCCGAGGCCGACATCCGCGCGGTGCTCGGCCTCGACTACGCCTACGACGATCCGGGCGTCGGCAAGTTCGGGCTGAAGAACGCGGTCTTCCCGGTTGGCGAGACCTTCCTGGAGGTCGTCTCACCCAAGCAGGACGGCACCACCGCCGGACGGCTCATCGAGAAACGCGGCGGCGACGGCGGCTACATGGTCATCCTGCAGGTTCCCGACATCGCCGAGGCCCGCGCCCGCATCGCCGCGGCCAAGGCCCGGGTGGTCGAGCAGGCCGACCTGCACGGCGGGACCGTCGCCATGAGCCATGTGCACCCCAAGGACATCGGTGGCGCGATCCTGTCGCTGGACTACATGGACCCCTGGCCGCGCTGGGAATGGGGCGGTCCCGTCTGGCGCGAGAACGCCCGCACCGACACCTCGGTGGGGATCGTCGGCGCCGAGCTGCAGGGCGACGACCCAGGCGGCATGGCCAGGCGCTGGGCCGAGGTGCTGGGACGTCCGGCTGAGCAGGCGAACGGCGCCTGGCGCATCGGGCTCGACGGCGGCGAGATCCGCTTCGTCCAGGCCGCGGACGGCCGCGGCGACGGCCTCGGCCGCTTCGATGTCGCCGTGCGCGATCCCGCCGCCGTCCGCGCCGCGGCGAAGGCCCGCGGCCGCCTGGCCGACAGCGGTGACGTGATGCTGGCCGGAACCCGCGTGCGCCTGGTCCGGGCCTAGACTTGCTTGGTGGGGACCCCGGGACTCGAACCCGGACGGATTGCTCCGAGCGATTTTAAGTCGCTTGCGTCTACCGGTTCCGCCAGGTCCCCGCCGGCCCAAGGCCTATCCGACGAGGCCTTTTCCGTCGATAGCCGAAACCCTACGGGCCGGGCCTAGCCCTCAGCAGATCGCGTAGCTACGCCGGGGGCAAGGGGCCGCCCCAGAGCACGTCCGAGGCGCGGCGCCGCTACCGCCCGGCAATCGTCTGGCCGACGCTGGTGTTCTATCTGCTGGCCGACGTGACCTATGGGGTCACGGCCTACCTGAAGGACTCCATCCTACCCGCTGCGATCGCCCCACACATCGCGGGACGCGCTACGGCCTAGTGGCCGGGGTCGGTGATGATCTGCGAGCGCTCGAGCGCCTGGCGGCTTTCGAGCTTTTCGGTCGCGATGTCGCCCTGCGTACGGCAGCGCTTGGTCGGCAGGCGCGATCCCAGCACCGGCTCGCTGTGGCAGACCATTGCCTGAGGGTCGTTCTTCTTGGCGGCGGCGGTCGCCTGGGCGGCGGTCTGGGCCGTCGCCGTGGACTTCGCCGCGGCGTCCGGCGCCGGCTGTTGCAGCGCGGCGGTGGTGTCGGCCAGGAGGATGGCGGCCGCGAGGATGGCACTGATCATTGAACTCAGACGCTCCGGAAATCACGTTCTTTGGGACGCATAACCGATCATCGGTTGCGTGCCAAACCGTACGCGCCCCTGACTACGGACCGCGTCGATATTGCGCAGATTTGCGCCATCCGCCTTTAAGGCGCGATGAACAACGGCCGCGACGAGGGGGCCGACCGGGATCGGCGCTGGCAGGTCGAGCCCTGCCCCGCCAAGTCGCGGCTAGGGCGTCTCGACTTCCCGAACGTTCTCCACGCCCACGCCGTGCAGGGCGGCGATCAGCTCGCCGACCGTGGCCGACAGCTCCTCCGGATCGCGTCCGCGCAGCACCAGGTTGGAGCCATACTGGGTCCCATCGAAGAACGGATAGCTGCCAAGCGACATGGCCGGATGGGCCTTGGCCACGGCTTCGAGCGGCGCGGCGATGATGCTCTCGCCGGAGCCCTCGACCCGCACCGTGCGCGCCACCGTCACCGTCCCGCCGCGCAGCCGGTGGCCGACGTCCTCCAGCATGCCGCGCATGATCGAAGGGACGCCGGCCAGCACGAAGACATTGCCGATGGTGAAGCCGGGCGGTCCGGAGACCGGATTGCGCACCAGCTCGCCGCCCACCGGCACGCGGGCCATCCGCCGGGTCGCGGCGTTCATCACCGCCCCGGGCCGGGTCCGGATCCGCGCCTCGATCAGCGCGATGATCTCCGGGTGTTCGTAGAGCTCGACCCCGAAGGCCGCGGCCACGGCGTCGGCTGTGATGTCGTCGTGGGTCGGCCCGATGCCGCCGGTGGTGACCACATAGTCGTAGCGCGCCCGCAGCGCATCGAGCGCGGCGATGATCTCCTCGTGCACGTCGGGCACGGTCCGCGCCTCGGCCAGGTCGACGCCGTGGACACCCAGGTACTTGGCGATGTCGCGCAGGTTGGTGTCCTGCGTCCGGCCCGACAGGATCTCGTCGCCGATGATCAGGACCGCGGCGGTGACCCGCCCCTCTTCGCCACTCGCCATCCGCCGGCCCCTCGCCTACATTTCGACTATCGTCCCGGACTAGCCTCGCCCATGCGCCTTCCGCAACTGTTCCTCGCAACCGCCCTCCTCTGCCTCGCCGCGCCCACCGTGCAAGGTGCGCCGAAGACGCCATATGACCGCGCGATGGGGCCCTACCTCGCCGCGCTTGATCGCCAGTGCCCCGGACGCGACCTCCAGGACCTGTCGCTCGGCGATCTCAACAGCGTGATGGAAGGCTTCGATGACGGCCTGCCGCGCCGTTCGAGGCGGGCGGTGCTGCGCTCGGTCAGCCGCGAGTGCGCCCATTCCATCGCCGGCCTCGGCTGCGCCAACACCGGTTCGCTTCTGGCCTACGAGCGGCTTCGCCTGCTGCCGAAGTTCACGGCCGCGGTCTGCGCGACGCACTGGACGTGCAAGGCCTTCGCCGACTGCGCCCAGACGCGCCCCTGATGCAGTTCATCTCGCCGCTCTCCCGCGGCGTGCTGGTCGCCCGCTACAAGCGCTTCTTCGCCGACATCGCGCTCGACGACGGGACCCAGATCACCGCCCATTGCCCGAACCCCGGCGCCATGCTGGGCCTGAACACGCCCGGCCTCCGCGCCTGGGTCTCCCGCTCCGACGGCCCCAAACGAAAACTCGCTCACACCCTGGAGCTGGTCGAGGCCGACGGCGGCCTGGTCGGCGTCAACACCATGCATCCCAACCGCCTGGTCGCCGAGGCGCTGGCCGCCGACGCCATCCCCGAGCTGACCGGCTACGCCACCCACCGCCGTGAGGTGAGGTACGGCACGAATTCCCGCGTGGACTTCCTGCTGGAAGCCCCCGGCCGCGCGCCCTGCTGGCTGGAGGTGAAGAACTGCCACCTGCGCCGCTCAGGCGCGCTCGCCGAGTTCCCCGACTGCGTGGCCGCCCGCTCGCTGAAGCACCTGAGAGAACTCACCGCCATGGTCGAGGCCGGCGAGCGCGCGGTGATGCTGTTCGTGATCCAGCGGACCGACTGTGACGCGTTCCAGGCCTGCCACGACCTCGACCCGGCCTACGCCACGGGCCTCGCCGAGGCCGCCGCCAAGGGCGTCGAAGTCCTGGCCTACGCCTGCGAGATGAGCCCCGACGCCGTGCGGATCACCGCGCCCGTGCCCTGGACCGGCGCGGGCTAGCGGCGCCCGCGCGCTCGGCGCATCCTGCGGCCAACCAGAAGCAAGCCGGGGAGAAGACCGATGCGCAACGCCTTCAACATCGTCATGCGGGTGGTCTCCACCCTGCTCGGCCTTCTGCTGGTCTGCATGGGCGGGGTCTGGATTCTCCAGGGGCTGAACATCGCCTTCAAGGTGGGCTTCATGGTCAACGACAAGCGCTGGGTGGTCTATGGCGCCATCCTGGCCCTGGTCGGTGTCGCCCAGGTCGTCTGGAGCAATACGCGCCAGCGGGCCTGAACCCGCGGCGGTAAGCCCCCCGTTGAAGTTCCGTGCTATGATTGCGACATAGGGCTGACCCTTCGCACACAGCGCGGCGCGCGCCGCGGGACACATTCATGGCCTCCACAGACATCCTCGACGCCGAATTCCGCACCGGCCAGATCAAGATCCACAGCCCCGCCGACTTCGAGGGCATGCGCGCCGCGGGAAAGCTCGCCGCCGAGTGCCTGGACATGCTGACCCCGCACGTCGTGCCGGGCGTGGTCACCGACCACCTGGATACGCTGGCCCGCGAGTTCATCCTCGACCATGGCGCGATCCCCGCCTGCCTGGGCTACCGCGGCTACACCAAGACCACCTGCATCAGCCCCAACCACATCGTCTGCCACGGCATTCCCGGCGAGCGGGCCCTGCGCGAGGGCGACATCGCCAACATCGACGTCACCGT
>NZ_JBEPUO010000051.1:0-12116 GCF_041691455.1 Phenylobacterium sp.
GGCGCGGCCTTCGGGGCCGGCGCCGGCTGGGTCGGGATCGAGGGCCGAAGCGTCGGCGCGGCGCTCGCCGGGGCGGCCGGCGCGATCGGGGTCACCACAACGGCGGGCGCGCCGGGCTGCGGACGGCCCGCCGGCGTCTCGGGCGGCGGCGCGAAATGCACGGTCCTCTGGCCTGGCGAGAAAGCCTGGTCGCCCTCGGACTTGTAGATCTGCAGGCCGGCGGCCGGATCCTGCGGCTGGGCCTCGACGGGCGGAGGAGCCTTCATGCCCGCGACGGGCGCACCCACGGCTTGCGGCGGCTGGCCCGCCTGGCGGACGCCGGAGCGGTAGAAGACGAAGATCGCGGCGGCCAGGCCCAGCAGCACCAGGATCGAGATGATCAGGGTGAAAGGGATCGGTGAGGCGCCGCGCACCGGCTGGCGGGCGTCGAAGCTCAGGGAGGCGTCGGTGGGGGGCGTGTAGGCGCCGCGCTCATGATCGGACATCGAGGTCTCCCGAAGAAGCGCGGCCGATTCAACGAATCGCGCGCGTGACGGGGCAGTCTAGCCGAGCGCGCGCCCGCCGAACCGTCCCGAAGCGCCATTTTCTGTGGGCGATATGGCCGCGGGAAGGCGCGGCTGGGCCATGGCCCTAGTTCAGGGAGTCCAGGTTGAAGAGCTTGCGGTGCTCTTCGATGGCGAAACGGTCGGTCATGCCGGCGATATAGTCGCAGACCAGACGAGCCCGGCCGGCCTCGTCCCGGGCCTGGGCGCGGGCGTACCATTCGCTCGGCAGCACATCGGGTTCGGCGAGGAACAGGAGGAACATCTCGGCCAGTATCCGCCGCGCCTGGCTGCGGGTGCGGTTGACGCGCCAATGGCGATACATCCGCTCCATCAGGAACGCCCGAAGCGCCGAGAGGTCCTCGACCATGTCGCGGGAGAAGGCGACCAGGGCGTGATCCAGCACCCGGACTTCCTCGGGCGAGCCGACCTTGTCGGCCTGCGCCCGCCGCCGGGTCTCGGCCAGGACGTCGGCGACCATGGCCCCGATCATCCGGCGCACCGCCTCCAGCCGCAGGATGCCCGCGTCGCAATCGGGGTAGTCGGCGGCGGCGCTGGCCACATGCGGTCCGATCAGCGGGATGCCGCGCAGCTCATCGAGGTTGAAGAGCCCCGCCTGCACGCCGTCGTCCACGTCGTGGTTGTTGTAGGCGATGTCGTCGGCGAGCGCCGCGACCTGGGCCTCGGCCGACGCCCAGGTGCCCAGCCGCAGGTCGTATTCGGCGTCGAACTCGCCGATGGCGCTCCACGACGGCCTATCGAGCTTATCGGTCACCGGGCCGTTGTGCTTGATGACCCCTTCCAGGGTCTCCCAGGTCAGGTTGAGGCCCTCGAAGCGCGGATAGCGGCGCTCCAGCTTTGTGAGCACCCGGAAGGTCTGCACATTGTGGTCGAAACCGCCGAACCCCTGCATCTGCACCTGCAGCTCGTCCTCGCCGGCGTGGCCGAAGGGCGGGTGGCCGAGGTCGTGGGCGAGCGCGATGGTCTCCGCCAGGTCGGCGTCGAGGCCGAGCGCGGTGGCCAGCGAGCGGGCGATCTGGGCGACCTCGAGCGAATGGGTGAGCCGCGTGCGGAAGTGGTCGCCCTCGTGGGCCACGAAGACCTGGGTCTTCTCCTTCAGCCTTCGGAAAGCGGTGGCGTGGATAATCCTGTCGCGGTCGCGGGCGAAGGGCGTGCGGGTCTCGCTCTCAGCCTCCGCGACCTTGCGGCCGCGCGACTTGGCGGGGTCTTCGGCGTAGGGAGCCTTGGGGATCGTGGCGGCCATCAAATCCATCTATCGGGCGGCGTCTATTCGACGAGGGGCTTGGTCGAACCGGCCAGCGCCCTCATATAGTGCAGGCGTTTCATTCGTCTAACCGTCATGACCTCAAGCGAACTCACCCTCAGCCCCTCGGCCGCGCAACGCATTCACGCCATCGGCAAGGCCGAAGGCCGGTCGGTCATGCTGCGCGTGGCTGTGGAGGGCGGCGGCTGCTCGGGCTTCCAGTATCAGTTCGACCTAGTCGAGGAGGCCCAGCCCGACGACCTCAGGATCGAGCGCGACGGGGCCGCGGCCCTGGTCGACGAGATGTCGCTGGTCCTTCTGAAGGGTTCGGAGATCGATTTCGTCGATGAGCTGGCCGGCGCGGAGTTCCGCATCCGCAACCCCAACGCCAAGTCGAGCTGCGGCTGCGGCGTCAGCTTCTCGATCTGACTCTTCGGACGTAAGCTCCCCGCGAACAACGGTCGGGGAGACCTCTCATGTCGCTCATCCAATCCGCCAGGCGCAGCGCGCTCGGCTGCGCCGCGGCGCTGCTGCTCAGCACGCCGGCCTGGGCCCAGGCCCACGACGGCGACTGGGCGGGCTCGCTCAAGATCCCGGGCGGCGGCCAGGAACTGCACCTCATCCTGCACATCGTCACCAAGGGCAGCGACGTCCAGGCGGTGCTCGACAGCGTCGACCAGGGCTCGACGATTCCGGCGACCGCCTACAAGGCGGACGGCGCCAAGGCCAGCATCCTGTTCATTTCGGTGGGCGGCGAGCTGGAGGGCGAGTTCGCGGCCAACGGCCAGACCTTCACCGGGACCTGGAAACAGGGCAACACGACCATGCCGCTGACGCTCACCAAGAAGGCCGCCGCCGCCCATTGAGCCGGCGCGCCCCGGCGGCTAGCGTCCGGCCCTGTTCGACCGGAGCTCTCGATGCGCATCGCCACCTGGAACGTGAACTCGGTCAACGCGCGCCTGGAAACGGTGCTGAAGTGGTTCGAGGCGGCGCAGCCGGACGTGGCCTGCCTGCAGGAGATCAAGTGCGTCGACGAGAAGTTCCCCGCCGAGGCCTTTGAACGGCTGGGCTACAACGTCGCCGTCCACGGCCAGAAGGCTTACAACGGCGTGGCCCTGCTCTCGAAGACCCCGCTGGAAGACGTCCGGCGCGGCCTGCCCGATCCCGGCGAGGAGGAGCAGTCCCGTTACCTCGAGGCGGTGATCTCAGGCCCGACGCCGGTGCGAGTCGCCTCGATCTACCTGCCCAACGGCAATCCGGTGGACAGCGAGAAGTACCCCTACAAGCTCGCCTGGATGGACCGGCTCAATCGCCACGCCCGCGACCTTCTGGCGCTGGAGGAGCCGCTGGTGCTGACCGGCGACTTCAACGTCATCCCCGAGGCGCGCGACGCCGAGTTCCCGGCCAACTGGGAAGGCGACGCCCTCTTCCGGCCGCAGACCCGCGAGGCCTTCCGGGCGCTGAAGCACCTGGGCCTGAGCGACGCCTATCTGGAGGCCGACGGCGCGCCGGGAGCCTACACCTTCTGGGACTACCAGGCCGGCGCCTGGCAGCGGAACAACGGCATCCGCATCGACCACGCCCTGCTCTCGCCGCAGGCGGCCGACCTGCTCGCCGGCGTCAGCATCCACCGCGACGTGCGCAGCTGGGAGAAGCCTTCGGATCACGTGCCCTTCGTGATCGAGCTTGACCTCTAGAGGTCCAAAATCCGCCTGGATTGACCGCGAAGCTTCACCTGGGACCCACGTCACGCAAGGATCAGCATGCGCTTCCTCCTTCCGGTCTTCGCCCTCGCCGCCGCAGCTCTCTGCAGCCCCGCCCTCGCCCAGGACAGCGCCGCTGGCGCCTCGACAGCCGGCTCCCAGGCCGCCGGCCTGCTGGCCGCATCCGGCGTCAAGACCGTCGTCGGGGTCTCGGCCATTCCGGTCAGCATGGCGGCGGCGGGCGCGAGCGGCGTCGGCGCGGTCTCGACAGTCGCCGGCCACGTCGGCGCGGCCTCGGGGGCCAATCTCTCGCAGGCCGCCGGCGCCTCGGCCAATGCGGCGCTGAAGGTCGACGACGCGGTGGTGGTCACCGCCGACCCCGCGCCCAACGTGCCCTATCAGGCGCAGAGCCCGGCCCCGCGCCGGTGAGGCCGCTCGCAGGGCTGATCTGCGCCGCGGCGATCGCGCTTGCCGCCCTGCCCGCCGCCGCGCAGGACTCCTCGCTGCGCTCCGTCGCCACGCATTTCACGGCGCCGGAAGCAGCCGGGTTCTCCAAACAGGTCGAGCGGGACCTGGCCGCACGCGGCGCCCAGGTGGCGATGGTGTTCCGCACCGGGCGGCCCCGCTCCCAGCTGCCCGAGGGCATCGCCTACACGCACGGCGGCTTCTGGGTCTATCGGACCATCACCACCGCCGACGGGCGGACGCTCTCGGGCTATGCGGTCTACAACCTCTACGCCGGCGACGGACAGGCGTGGCCCAAGAACCAGTCGCGGCTGGTGCAGGACTATCCGTTCGACTTCATCCGGGGCTCGACCGTCGACGACGTGGCCGTGATCGTGCCCTCGCCCGAGATGCAGCGGCGAATCCTGGCGGTGATCGATTCGCCGACCTACGCGCGGCTGCACAATCCGGTCTATTCGCTGGTCGCCAACCCCTGGGCGACGAAATACCAGAACTGCAACAACTTCATGCTGGATGTGGTCGGCGCCGCAGCCTGGGAAACCACCGATCCCGCGCGTATCACCGCCGACCTGAAGGCCCACTATCAACCGACCCTGGTCAAGGCCGGTCCGCTGATGCGGCTGTTCGGGCCGATCGCCGACAGCCGGCTGCGCACCGATGACCAGAAGGGCCCGATCCGCACGGCCACCTACGAGTCGATGAGCGCCTTCATGGACAAGAACGGCCTGCTCCAAGCGGCCTACACGCTGAACTTCGCCCGGCCCTGAGGGTTCTTTCTTGCTCTTCGCTTGAACGGACTCAGGGCTTAGCTTCGCCCCATGAACGATCTCACCCGGCTCCTGGTGCTGCTGGTGGTGGCCGGACTGGCCGTCACCGTGCTGGCCGGCGTCGCCCGCTGGTACATGGACGAGGGGCGGCGGGTCCGGCGCGGCCTGAAGGCGGTGCTGAAGAGCGACGTGCACGGCTTCCTGGTGGCGCGCGGACGAGGGTCCGGGATCGGCTTTGACTTCACCACCAACCAGGTGGCCGTCGTCTGGGACCAGGGGGCCTGGGGCCTGGTCTATATGCTGGACGAGCTGATGGGCGCCGAGGTGATCGTCGACCAGCTGGTCGTCGGCCGCGTGCACCGCGGTGAGAGCCGCAAGGCGCTCGACGCCTTCGGGGCGGAGGAGCGGGTCGCCCTTCGGCTGGTGTTCGACGATCCCGGCCATCCCGACTTCGTGCTCGACCTCTGGCTGCCGGAGGACGAAGGACGGCGCGACGAGCTGCCCCCGGACGAATCGATCGCCGAGGCCAACCGCTGGCTCGCCCGCATCGAGGCGCTGCTGCGCCGCCCCACGGCCGGACGCCGGTCGGCGCCTCCCGTCATGACCCCCGCCGCCCCGGCCCCGCCGCCGGTGTCCAAGCCGGCGCGCGCGCAAGCCCCCTTCGACATGCAGGAAGCGGTGGACGACGACGAAGAGCCGATAATCTGACGGCGCGCGTACGGATCGCGGCTAGCCCAGGGCGAAATCCACCGCCGCCTCGCAATGGGCGATGGCGGTGTCGACGGCCGGTGTGTCGAAGTCGTCCGGGCTGACCAGGAGGCCGATCTCCGTACAGCCGAAGATCACCCCGTCGCATCCCTCGGCCCTGGCCTTGGCGTAGATGGCCAGGGTCTCGGCCTTCGAGGCGGCCCGGATGTCGCCGACCACCAGCTCCTCGAAGATGATCGCATGCAGCCGGTCGCGGTCGGTCTTGGCCGGGATCGTCGCTTCGATGCCTTGGGCTGCCAGTCGGTCGCGATAGAACGCCTTCTCCATGGTGAAGCGGGTGGCGAGCAAGAGCGGCCGGCGCACGCCCAGGGCCTCGAGCGCGCGCGCCGTCGCATCGGCGATGTGGATCACCGGCGCGCTGACCGCCGCAGCCACCTGGTCGTAGTTGAGGTGCATGGTGTTGGCGCAGATCAGGATCGCCTGCGCACCCGCTGTCTCGAGCCGGCGCGCCGCGTCCGCGAGGATCGTTCCGGTCGCATCCCAGTCGTCCTTGGCCTGCAGGTCCGCGATCGGCGCAAAGTCGACCGAGCGGAGGATCAGGTCAGCGGAGTGCAGACCGCCCAGCCGCTCGCGCACCAGGCGGTTCAGCACCTGGTAGTAGACCGTGGTGCTTTCGGCGCTCATGCCGCCGAGCAGGCCGAGGGTCTTCATGGCGCCGCCTAGATGTCGGCGTAGACGTGCTGTTCGCCCGCCGCGCCCGGATGGGTCACCGCGCCCAGGTGGGCGGGCCCGACGGAGCGGGCGAACTTCCACAGCGCGCCGGAGCCGTAGTTCGAGACCCGCGGCTCTTCCTTGGCGGCCTCATAGGCGCGGTGCTCCAATTCAACCGGGTCGACCTCCAGCTCGATGGTGCCGGCGTCGGCGTCGATCGAGATCATGTCGCCATCCTTGATCAGGCCGATCGGCCCGCCGTCTGCGGCTTCCGGACCCACATGGCCGACGCAGAGGCCGCGGGTGGCGCCGGAGAAGCGGCCGTCGGTGATCAGGGCCACCTTGTCGCTGATGCCCTGGCCGAAGATCGCCGCGGTCGTCGACAGCATCTCGCGCATGCCCGGGCCGCCCTTCGGGCCCTCATAGCGGATCACCAGGACGTCGTTTTCCTTGTAGTCGCGCGCCTGGACGGCGGCGAAGGCGGCTTCCTCGCCGTCGAACACCCGGGCCGGGCCGCGGTGCTTGACGTGTGACGAGCCCGCCACCTTGACGATGGCGCCGTCCGGCGCGAGCGAGCCCCAGAGGCCCACCACGCCGCCGGTCGGCGACAGCGGATTGGAGACCGGCCGGATGACGTCCTGGTCCTCACGCCAGACCACGTCCTTCAGGTTCTCGGCGATCGTCTTGCCGGTGACGGTCATGCAGTCGCCGTGGATCAGGCCGGCGTCCAGCAAGGTCTTCAGCAGCATGGGCACGCCGCCCGCCTCGCCCATCTTCTTGGCCGGATAGCGCCCGCCCGGCATCAGGTCGGCGAGGTAGGGCGTCTTCTTCATGATCTCGGCCACGTCGCGCAGGGTGAAGGATATCCCCGCCTCGTGGGCCATGGCCGGCAGGTGCAGGCCGCCATTGGTGGAGCCACCGGTGGCCGCGACCACGACGGCCGCGTTCTCGAAGGCCTCGCGGGTGCAGATGTCGCGCGGCCGGATATTGGCCTCGAGCAGCCGCATCACCGCCTCGCCGCTCGCCACGGCGAACTGGTCGCGGTCGAGATAGGGCGCGGGCAGCGCCGAGGAGAGCGGCAGGGCGAGCCCGATCGCCTCGGAGACACAGGCCATGGTGTTGGCGGTGTATTGGCCGCCACAGGCGCCGTCGCCCGGGCAGGCGTGCTGTTCGAGGTCGCAGAGGTCTTCGAGGCTCATCTGGCCGGCGGAATATTTTCCGACGCCTTCGAAGACGTCCTGCACGGTCACATCGCGGCCTTGCCAGGTCCCCGGCAGGATCGAGCCGCCGTAGATGAAGACGCTGGGCACATTGAGGCGCAGCATCGCCATCATCATCCCCGGCAGCGATTTGTCGCAGCCGGCCACCCCCACCAGGGCGTCATAGGCGTGGCCGCGCATGGTCAGCTCGACGGAGTCGGCGATCACCTCGCGGCTGACCAGCGAGGAGCGCATGCCCTCGTGGCCCATGGCGATCCCGTCGGTGACGGTGATGGTGCAGAACTCGCGCGGCGTGCCGCCGGCGGCCTTCACGCCCACCGATGCGGCCTGGGCCTGGCGAATCAGGGCGGTGTTGCAGGGCGCGGCCTGGTTCCAGCAGGACGCCACGCCCACGAACGGTTGGCCGATCTCCCGGCTGCCGAGGCCCATGGCATAGTAGTAGGACCGGTGCGGCGCACGCGACGGCCCCTCGGTCACATGACGGCTGGGCAGCTTACTCTTGTCCCAGCTTCCGTCCGGCTTGCGGTGCATATGAGAGGTTCCCGTGTCGAGAGGCTTTCCATAAGCGCGCGGCGCGACGCGCGAAAGGCCCCCTCGCGCGACGGCGGTCCGAGGCGGCCAATTCGCAACTCTGAGCTGCGCCAACCTTCGGGTGCGCAACAATGTTACTGTTCAGAAATTGCGCTTCCGACGATTCCGTATGCGATGGAACAATGTTTTATAACGATAATTCCCCGAATTGGAAAATTTGGTACGGCTTGCCGATCCAAGTTAAAATGCAATCGGCGCTAGCAAACTAGAGACGCTCATGAGATTGGCGTGGCGTCCTTTGACAGTTGTCGCTGGGGAAAGCGCGCCCTCTCCCTAGGCGTTTTCAGAAACCCCGCTCCCGAAAACTGTGTCCCCAAAGCCAACATGAGTGAGGCGTCTTTAGTTATCATTGATCACTTACCCCATTCACGTTGACGGCCTGTAGTGGCTGCTTCAGCCTCCATCCTAGGCGCAGACAATAGCGCTCCCTAGAATTCACAGGCTGCGGGGAGGCAGTTCACAGATGCAGTGGAAACACGCCCTTATGGCGTCCAGCGCTATGCTGGTCGCCGCGCTCGGCACTTCGGCGCACGCTCAATCGAAATCAGGCACGACGGCCGCGGCCAGCAACACCATCGAAGAGCTGGTGGTCACCGCTGAAAAGCGCGCACAGAGCCTGCAGGACGTCCCCGTCGCGGTCTCCGCCTTCACCTCGGCGCGCCGCGATCTGGTCGGCATCAACACCATCGCCGACATGACGAACTTCACGCCGGGTCTCGAATACAACGCCTCGAACGACCGCAACACGCTGCGCGGCATCGGCCGCCTGACCAACGTGCATGCGGCCGACATCTCCGTGGCGCAATATTCGGACGGTATCTACACCTCGTCCACGGTGGAGGCGGGCAAGACGCCGCTGTTCACGGACCGGGTCGAGGTGCTGCGGGGGCCGCAGGGCACGCTCTACGGCCGCAACTCCATCGCCGGCACGATCAATATCATCTCCAGGAAGCCGACCGAGGACCCCTATGCGGAGGTCCGGGCGCAATACCAGAACTACAACCATTTCATCGTCGAGGCCGCGGCTTCGGGGCCGACCCCCATTCCAGGCGTGCAGTTCCGTATCGCCGCCAACTGGGAGAAGCAGACGGATGGCTGGTTCCACAACGTGGTTCCGGGCTTCCAAGACGAAGGTGGCGTGATCGACCAGACCTACCTCGAAGGTCAGTTGAAGATGAAGTTCAACGACCGCTTCGACGGCTGGGTGAAGTTGGCCACGGCCCATTGGGCGAACGAGGGCGGCGGACCGGGCCAGCGGACCGGCTACACCTCCGGACCCTTCGGCACCTACCAGACCAACAGTCCGGGCTTCTACGTCAACGCGGCCTATGCCTGCTTCCCGAACACCGGGGTCAGCAACATCGTGACGGTCGGCAATGTTCCGCTAGCCCAGGCCTGCGCGAACCCCGCCGACAAGAACAAGCGCGACTACTCGTCGGTCGCGCAGGGCAGCGCCAAACTGACCGGCGTGGCGATCTTCTCGAGCGAGTTCACCTACCACTTCGACAATATAGATTTGAAATACATCGGCGGCGGCACAAAATATAACTATGTCGCGATCCTGCCGAGCGACGCGCCGGGGATCTCCGCCTTCAACATACCGAACTTCGTCGGTGGCCCGAGCGCGCGGATCCTGCCGCGCGAAACCTCCTACTATCGGGAGGACCTGACCTGGTACAGCCATGAGCTGAACCTGGCGTCGACCGGGAACGGCCCGTTCCAATGGCTGGCCGGCGCCTACTACTACGACGAGAGTTATCTGCAGCCGACGGCCGGCGTCCTGCTGGACCAGGCGGAGGTCAACGGTCCGTTCCTGACCGGCGCCACCTGCGCCTTCACCAGCAACATCTGCCCGAACGCGCAGAAGCAGGGTCGGTTCTATGACGACCGGCCCGCCATCGCGACCACCAGCAAGGCGGCCTACGGCCAGATCGACTGGAATTTCGTCGAACACTGGAAGACGACGCTGGGCATCCGCTACACCCAGGACCACAAGCGCGGCACCGAGGATGGCCGACTGACCTGCTTCGACGTCGCCACCTGCACCGGCGGCTTCGGACCTGAAATCCTCGGCAACAACCTGATCGACCTGACGCAGATTCCGATCACCGTGACAGGCGGCCTGCTGCCTGGACAAGCCGGCGCGCCCGGCGTGGCCAAGGGCGTGTCGAGCCTGACCACCATCGATCCGGCGACCGGCTTTGCGCACCGCAAGTACGACGACAAATGGTCGGCGACGACCGGCACGGCCGGGGTGCAGTGGGATCCGGACCCGGACACCATGGCCTACTTCCGCTATAGCCGCGGCTACAAGGCGGGCGGTTTCAATATCGGCAACGCCGCGTTCTTCAACGCCAATCCGGAGACCAATCCGGAGCACGTGAACGCCTACGAGATCGGACTGAAGAAGGACTTCGGTCACACCCTTCAGACCAACATGGCGGTCTTCTACTACGACTATTCCAACTACCAGGCGCCGATCACCATCGTGCCGACCGGCGGCGGCGTGGGCATCGCCCAGGGCGTCTTTTTCAACATCCCGAAGTCTGTGTCCCAGGGCTTCGAACTCGAGACGACGTGGCAGCCGATCGACCACCTCCAGATCCTGTTCAACTACTCCTACCTGGACGCGCACATCAGCCAAGCCACCGGCGTGGTGGACCCGGCCGACCCGACGGCCGTCCAACCCGGCGCCAGGCCGGCGATCGTCGGCGGAACGTGCGCGGCCAATCCGACCGGCTCCTGCGATGTCTTCACCGGCAATGTTCAGCGCGGTCAGAACCTGAGCGGCAACAACCTGCCGAACGCGCCCAAGAACAAGGTCGCGTTGAACGCCAACTACACCTTCGAGTTGCCGACCGGGAACTTGACCACCGGCGCGACCTACGTCTGGCGGGACAAGCAGTACGGATCGCTGTTCAACCGGCCCTACTACGAGGCGCCGAGCTGGAATCAAGTCGACCTTCGCGCCGTCTATACGGACAAGGACAAGAAATACACGATCATCGGCTTTGTGAAGAACGTCGGCGACACCTACGGCTACGAAGCCGGCACCACCGCAAGCCGCCGCGCGGGCTTCGTTCCGGCCTATTCGGTTGGCCAGGCAGGGAGTGCACCGGCGGGAGCTCTAGCAGCCGTGCCAGTTCTGCAGGGCATCGCCAGCACCTACACGCTGACGCCGCCCAGGACCTACGGTATCGAGATTCAGTACCGCTTCTTCTAGGGTTCAGATCCGAACCCGGCCAAGGCGCTCCGCTCCGGCGGGGCGCCTTTGTCATGTGCGCGATATGATGAAATCGAGCCGGGCGAGCAGCTCGCGCCAGGCGGCGTCCACCTCGGGCGTCCAGGCCTCGCCGATCAGCGCCTGGCAGGTTTCCGCCAGCATGGGGAAGAACCGGCCGAACACCTCCGGCGGGACACCGACGCCCTCATGGTTCACCCGCTCGGCGGCGATCAGGTTGGCCGCATAGGCCCCCGCCCCGCCGATATCCAGGATGCATTCGAAGGCCACCGCCAGCATCTCGCCGCGCACCGCCCCGGTGGTGTCGCGCACGAACAGCGCCTCGATCTTCGGATATTCGGCGAACAGCCGGGCGTAGACCTGCGGCGCCGGATCGCCGACCCGTTCGGCCAGGGTCTCCAGCGATCCCGCGACGAGCTCGGCCGAATTCATCGCAAGGCTCCCCTTCGCCGCCGGCTCCCACCCTGCCTATAGTCGGCGCAACAGGACAGAGGGAGACGCGCCAAGTGACTTTCCACGACATCGCCTACGCCGTTTCGGATGGCGTGGGGGTCATCACCCTCGACCGGCCGGCCTACCGCAACGCCCAGAGCTACCGGATGCTCGACGAGATCGACCAGGCCTTCGATCTGGCGCGGGCCGACGAGGCCGTGCTCGTGGTGGTGATGCGCGGATCGGGCGGCGTCTTCTCGACCGGCCATGATCTGGGAACCGCCGAGGGGATGGAATACCGCAAGGCGCTGGGCGCGAAACCCGGCATCCAGACCTACGACCAGTTCAAGAAGTACAACCTCGACCTGCTGCTGAAATGGCGGAACTTCCCCAAGCCCACCGTCGCCATGGTGGAAGGCTACTGCATCTACGCCGGCTGGATGCTGGCGGCGGCCATGGACGTGATCTTCGC
>NZ_JBEPUO010000052.1:0-10597 GCF_041691455.1 Phenylobacterium sp.
TTGTAATTGATCCTTTCAGAAATTCCCAATTTCTGGCGCTCGCCGCTGGCGCGGCATCCCAAACTCTCCGGCGAGCTGGCCCTACAGCTCTACGTCTGGGTGGGCCAGGCGCTGCGCGCGGCGCTCACCGAACGCTTCCGGTTCGAAGCGAAGGACATCGAGGCCGCCCTGGCCGGCGCCGTCGCCGAGGCCCACGCCGGGGTCACCGAGGGCAAGGGCCTGATGATCGTCGCCCGTGAGGACGAGCGCGAGGCCATGGAGCGGCGGCTGATCGACAAGCTGCACGCCGCCGGCCAGCTGCGGCCCGGCTACCTGGTCCGCGCGCTGCGCGAGGGCCGCCTGTCGCTGTTCTGCACGACGCTGGCCATGCTCGGCCGCTTCGAGGCCGACCACATCCGCCGCGCTATCGATTCCGACCGTCCGGAGCTGCTGGGCCTGGCCTGCGCCGCGGTGGGCATCGACCGCAGCGTCTTCCCGACCATCCTGACCATGGTGCGCGATCTGAACGACGGCCGTCCTTCCGGCGGCGCCGACAGCGCCCGGCGGGCCTCCGGCGCCTTCGGGCCGGTGACGCCACAGGTGGCTGGCGCGGCCTTCCGCCAGGCCGCGAAGTCGATCTGAGCCCGCGGGCTTTGGCCAGGCTGGTTTGACAACGGGCCGACGGCGCCCGCTTTTCCCGGTGATGTCCAAGGCCGAGACCATACTGACCCGCCTCGCCTTCGTGGCGAGCGACCGGCCCGAGGCGCAGGAAGCCTGCGCCCGCCTCGCCGCCCGCTATGGCGACGCTGCACCCGACCAGGCTCAGGTCGTGGTGGCGCTGGGCGGCGACGGGTTCATGCTGGAAACCCTGCACGGCCACATCGCCGACGGCGCGCCCATCTACGGCATGAACCGCGGCTCGGTGGGTTTCTTGATGAATGAATATTCCGAGGACGACCTACTGGAGCGGATCAACGCCGCCGAACGGGCGGTCGTCCATCCCTTGCGGATGCGCGCCACCCACGTCTCCGGCGAACTCCACGAAGCCCTGGCTTTCAACGAGGTCAGCCTGCTGCGCCAGACCCGCCAGACCGCCAAGCTGCGCATCTCCATCGATCGCAAGGTGCGGCTGGCCGAGCTGGTCTGTGACGGGGTGCTGGTGTCGACGCCGGCTGGCTCCACCGCCTACAACCTCTCGGCGCACGGGCCGATCATCCCGCTGGACGCCCGAGCGCTGGCGCTCACCCCGATCAGCGCGTTCCGGCCCCGCCGCTGGCGGGGGGCATTGCTGCCGCACACCGCCAAGGTGGCCTTCGATATCCTTGAGGACGACAAGCGCCCGGTCAGCGCCGTGGCCGATAACTTCGAGGTGCGCGACGTCACCAAGGTGGAGATCGCCGAGGACCGCGAGATCGGCCTGACCATGCTGTTCGACGCCGGCCGCAGCCTGGAGGAACGCGTGCTGGCCGAGCAGTTTTCCGGCTAGCCGCCTCGATCATCGGTCAGAAAACCGTCTGGAAACCACAGGTTGCGGATCACCCGTTGTTAACGGGTTGCGCATATCGTGGCCGCGACAATCAAGGGGGCTTCCGTGCGCCAACAAAATCCAAGTCAGGTGATCCCGGCGCCGACGCAGCTTCGCTTGAAGGCCGGCGGCGGCCGCCTTGGCGCGATCGACGCCGCGGCCATCGCCAAGGCGGAAGCCGCCCTGAAAAGCCTGGCGGGCAATTTCGGCGCCTGGTTACAGGACGAAATCGTCAAGCTCGAAGCCGCCCGCCAGCAGATCAAGGACGCCGGGGTCACGGTCGAGACCATGGAGAACCTCTATCTCCGCGCGCATGACCTGAAGGGCCTGGGCACCACCTACGGCTATCAGCTGATCACCCGCATCGCCGGCTCGCTCTGCCGGCTGATCGACGACAAGGACAAGCGCGCCTCGACGCCGCTCGAACTGGTCGACGCCCACATCGACGCGATCAAGGCCGCCGTGCGCGACGACATCAGGTCGGACGAGCATCCGGTCGGCCGCGTTCTGGTCGAAGAGCTCGAGCGCCGCGTCAAGACGATGGCGGGCTAAGAGTCACCGCCAACTCCTCGTTCTACATCACGTTTTCGATCGACTCCTCGACCACGCCGTAGCCGGCGTCGGGCGGCAGCACCAGCACGCGGCCGGCCGGCCGCTCCTGGATCTGCGGCAGCACGGTGACCAACGTCCTGGCCGCCGCGCGCGCCACCGCGTCCTGCGCGCCGCTCGCCTCGGCCAGCAGTTGCAGGTTCATCCGGGTCGGAAAGATCACCTTGCGCTCGCCCGCCGCGGCCAGCCTGAGCGCCTCGGCCGGCGCGATCCATTCGGCGTCCACCGTCTCGCGTCCGTCGCAGGCGGCCAGCTGCTCGGCCGGCGCGCTCACCGCATAGAACCAGGTGTCGAAGCGCTTGGGCGTCAGCGGCGGGGTGATCCAGCGGGCGAACACCGTCAGGGCCGAGAGGTCGAGCTGCGCCTCCAGGTCGCGCACCACGTCGATGAAGGCCGTGGTCCCGGCGTCCACCGCCAGGCGCACCTCCATCGGGCAGGCCTCGCCGCTCATGGGCTGGCCGTCGCGCCGCCTGGCGAGCAGGATGCCGGCCTCCTCGAACACCTCGCGCACGGCGGCGATGCGCAGGCCCCGCTGTTCGGCGTCATAGGCCTCCCAGCCCAGCACATGGTCGGCCCAGGCCGGGTCGTGGTCGCCCTGATGGCTCTTGCCGCCCGGAAACACCAGCGCGCCCGAGGCGAAGTCGATCTGGTGATGGCGCTTGACCATCAGCACCTCGAAAACCGGGTCATCCCGCAACAGCAGGATCGTCGCGGCGGGCTTGATCTCGGCGGGGGTCTTGGGGGACGTCGGGGCTTCGCTCATCCGCCAAGCTTGGGGCGCGCGGCGCCGCGGCGCAAGTTGACGCTAGGCGCGCTGAGCCACCCCGGCCTCGGCGCGAGCCTCGCGGGAGATCTCGTCCATCTTGTCGAGCAGGTAGTCGACGTCCTCGCGGGCGGCGGACTGCGGCTGGGTGAGGAAGCGCTGCAGCATGCGTTCCTGGAAGCGTTCCAGGTCGCGGGCGCCGCCGTCGAATTCCATGGAATGGAAGGTGTCCACCGCTGCTCGGAAGGCGGGGAACAGCCGGGCCGGCAGGCCGGCGCGCTCATAGATCGCCCGAAGGCCCAGGGGCCCGGCGTCGTGGATCATCAGCCAGGTGCGATGGTGCGGCACGCCGGCGAGCTCGGCCACGCCCCATTCGAAGAAGGTCATGTGCCCGTTGGCCAGCGCCCGCAGCAACAGCGATGCGCTGAGGCGCTGCGAGGACACCAGATGGCTCACGAAGCCGCGCACGTCGGCCGTGCGCCCCGCCTGGTCGACGAGGTCGACCGTCGCCCGCTCGGCGGCGCCGATCGCGACGGTGAGCGCGGTCTCCGCCGCCACGCCGTGATGGGCGATCAGGTGATCGCGCACCTGGTCGCCGACCAGGGCGACAAGCTTCTCGCTCACCGAGAGCGGCAGGACCTTGCGGTAGGCGACGGCCGTCAGGATCTTGTCGTGCTTGTCGAAGCGGACCAGCACCTCCTGCAGGGCGGCTTCGGCGAAGTCGGCGTTGTCGTTGGCGCAGGCCGCGGCCACGGCGCGCTCGCCGCCGTGCTCGGCGATGGCGCCGGTGACGGTGCGCGACAGCATCGGCCGGCGCGCGATCGCCAGCTGGCGGACCGGGCCGCCCAGCCGCACGATCTCGGCCAGATCGTCGTCGGTGAACACCGGCGAGCAGTTGAGCATCGGCAGCGCGATGCTCTCCACGTCCCGGGCGAGCTTCAGCGCCACGTCGCGCGGCACCAGGGGCGAGTCCTTCAGCGTCACCGCCAGCGCCTTGCGCACCAGCTCGGCGGCGTCGGCGGCCATGACCCGCAGGATCTCGGCGGCGGTTTCGCGGTCCTCGTCGGAGAGCGGGGCGGTGTCGATGGTGCGGCACAGCTTGTTCGCGGCGGCGGCGCGCTCGGTCGCGGTCGCGCCCTTCACCAGCGTACGGATATCCTCGTCCGTCAGCGCTGACCGCGTCGTCGACATCGACTTGAACAATCCCCGGGACCCGAACTCACCCCTGACTTCGGAATCCCACGAGTCTGACTGTCCGCTGCCACGCTTAACGGAGGGTTGCCGCCGAATCTGTGGATTAGGATTTTCGGCAGACCGCGCTGCTTTGCCGCCGCAGCGCCGCACAGAAAAGAGGAACTCCACGGTAGAGCTCGAACAATATTCGAACACATAGTCAAATATATTTTCGGCCTATTTCAAGTTGAATGGAAACAAATCGCCTCCTATCGGTTGTTATGTCGGGTGGGGAAATAAGTTATGTGTAATTCAGAAATTCTATTAATAGAAGATGACTTTATTCTCAACTGCGACACCCGTGAGGCATTGGAAGAAATCGGCTATTGCGTGCAATCCGTATATTGTGCCGAGGCCGCTTTCGAAGCCCTCAATCGTCATCGATACCTCGGCGCGCTTGTGACGGATATCGACCTGGGCCCCGGTCCGGACGGCTTCGACGTCGCCGAGCGGGCGCGCGTCGCCTATCCGCATCTGGCCGTCGTATTCGTGTCGGGCACCGCGGCCGGCAGCCACGCGGCGCGGGGCGTGCCGCGCTCGGAATTCCTGGCCAAGCCGTTCCGCCCCCACCAGCTCGCCGCGGCGCTCGCCCGGGTGATCCGTCTTGAGGCGGCCTAGCGTGGCGTTCTGGCGCATCGCGGTCCTGGCCGCGGGCGTGGCCAGCTACGGTTTGGCCGTGGTGATCGCCATGTTGGCGCAGGGCTAGAATAGCCCTTCCCCTCCCTGGGCTGCGATGCTCTAGCATGGGTGAAAAGCCGGGAGACGCTAAGTGTTGCTGAAGGGCCTGAAGGTCGTCGAATTCGCCTCCTACATCGCAGCCCCCGGCGCGGCCTGCATTCTCGGCGACTGGGGCGCGGACGTGATCAAGGTCGAGCGCCCGGGCGGCGATTCCATGCGCCACGTCTTCGCCGACCTCAAGACCGAGCTGGCCAGCAACCCGACCTTCGATCTCGACAACCGCGGCAAGCGCGCCGTGGTGCTTGACGTCGGCAAGCGCGAAGGGCGTGAGGCCCTGGCCCGCCTGGCCGCCACCGCCGACGTCTTCATCACCAACGTCCGCCCCGCGGCCTTGAAGCGCGCCGGCCTCGACGAGGCGACCATCCGCGAGGCCAATCCCCGGCTCGTCTATTGCCTGGTGACCGGCTACGGCCTGGAAGGCCCTGACGCCCACAAGCCGGGCTTCGACGTCACCGCCTTCTGGGCCCGCGCCGGCGTCGCCAACATGACCGCGCCCAAGGGGATGGACCCCTTCATGCTGCGCTCCGGCTTCGGCGACCACATCACCGCGCTGGCCACCGTCTCTGCGATCCTCGCCGCCCTCTACGAGCGCGAGCAGACCGGCAAGGGCCGGATGGTGCAGACCTCGCTGCTGGCCACCGGCGTCTACACCGTGGGTTCGGACCTGGCGGTGCAGCTGCGGTTCGGCCGCCTGGCGTCCAACCGACCTCGCAACCTGCCGCTCAACCCCCTCTCGACCTTCTACAAGAGCAGCGACGAGCGCTGGTTCGTGCACAACCCGCGGCGCGGCGCCCAGGACTGGCCGGATTTCGCCACCATCGCGGGCCGCGCGGACCTGATCGACGACGAGCGCTTCGCCACCGGCAAGGCGCGGCGGGAAAACAGTCCCATGCTGGTCGCCGAATTCGACAAGGCGTTCGCCGCCATGCCGTTCGACGAGATCGCCGCCAAGCTCGACGCCGCCGACATGGCCTGGGCGCCGGTGCAGACGCCGGCCCAGGTCGCCGCCGACCCGCAGGTCATGGCCTCCGGCGCGATCGTCCAGGTCGAGGATGGCGAGGGCGGGACCTTCCCCTCCCCGGCCGCGCCGGCCCGCTTCCCGGGCGCCGACGCCACGGTGCGGCCGCGCTCGCCGACCCTGGGGGAGCACACCCGCGAGGTGCTGGCCGAGATCGGCTATTCGCAGGACGAGATCGAGGCGATTTTCAAGGCCGAAGCCGCCGCCTGAGGGCCGTGCCGCCGCGCCAAGGCGTCGTGTCGGGTCCCAGACACCAAGGGAAGAATACACCCTCTGAGCGGTGTTTCGGCCCGATTTCGTGTCGCAATAGCACCCGGTAGCCGTGTTACTCCGGACACAGTGTGACACTTTGACGGGTAATTTATGATTTTGTTATGGCGAGATGCGGCTCTCGCTGCGACGAAGCCTCGACAACGAATTCCGGCGCGAAGGGCTCGGGATTCGCTTTGGAGAGGTACCTATGCGCACCAATACGACCAAAAAAGGCGCCCTGCTGAGCACGACGCTTCTCGCCGGCCTGGCGATGGCGGGCGGAGCCTGGGCTCAGGCGGTGCCGACGCCGGCCACCGTGGGCGAGCTGGTGGTGACCGGCTCGCGGATCCCGCGGCCGAACCTGGAGCAGGCGACCCCGGTCGCGGTGCTATCGACGCAGACCATCGAGAACGCCGGCCCGCAGAGCCTGGGTGACATCATCACCTCGCTGCCGGCCATGGGCTTCACCGGCACGGTCCGCGCCAATTCCAACAACTTCGCCAACGGCGCGGGCATCAGCTCGATCGACCTGCGGAACCTCGGCCTGTCTCGCACCCTGGTTCTGGTGGACGGTCAGCGCCACGTGGCGGGCGACCTCACGACCAACGCGGTCGACATCAACTCCATCCCGCCGGCCCTGGTCGACCGGGTGGAGGTTGTCACCGGCGGCGCCTCGGCCATCTACGGCTCCGACGCCGTCTCCGGCGTCGTGAACATCATCCTCAAGAAGAGGTTCGACGGCTTCCAGGCCGACGCCCAGTACGGCGACAACGAAGGCGGCTATGGCGCCAAGCGCAGCGCCTCGCTCACCGCCGGCAAGACCTTCCTGGACGACCGGCTGAACATCGCGGTCACCGGCTACTACAGCAAGGAAGACGCGGTCGAAGCCAATCAGCTCAAGGCCGCCCACAACTATGGGCGGATCACCAACCCCAACGACATCAATCCGGCGAGCTTCGATCCGGCCTTCTATTCCAGCGGGGCCTCGATCAAGAACGACGGCAAGCCGGACACGATCTACGTCCCGAACATCGGCAGCGACCTGGTCACTCCCAACGGCGTGCTCCTGAACGCCAACACCTTCGCGCCGCAGTTCTCCTTCGACAAGAACGGCCACCTCGTCCCGATCCCGGTGCGTACGGGCTTCAACAGCTTCGCCTTCGCCCAGCTGCCGGCCAACTGCCCGGACTGCTATTTCCCTGACGACTTTACCCAGCTGGCTTCGCCGATCGAATCCAAGGGCGGGTCGATCCGGGCCAACTTCGACGTGACCCCGCACTTCCGCGCTTTCGTCGATGCGAAGTTCGTGCAGACCGATGTCAGCAACGTCGTGCAGCCGTCCTTCTCGTTCGGCGACTTCCAGCTGGCGCCCGACAACGCCTTCATCAGCCCGGAACTCCGAGCAGGCCTGGCCGGCATCGATCCAGCCGACTACCCGTTCATCGGCAAGTTCCTGAACGCCGGCCGCGGCCAGGATGTCCGCCGCCGGACCTACCGCGTGGTCGCCGGCATCGGCGGCGACTTCGACGCCAAGTTCGCCACCATCAACTGGGACGCGGCGCTCAACTACGGCGAGACCGACACCCATCTGACCAATCAAAGCCTGGAGATCACCCAGAACTTCGATGCGGCGCTGGACTCGGTCATCGATCCGGCGACCGGCCGGCCCGCCTGCCGCATCAATGTGCCCTCGGCCCCGCAGACCGGGATCGGATCGGGCGCGATCAACCGCGCTGCCTGCGTGCCCTACAATCCGTTCGGTTCGCCGGCCCTGACCAACAGCGCCGCGGCGCTGGCCTATTCCTTCGGGGCCTTCTCGACCGACGACGCGCTCACCCAGCAGGTCGCCAGCCTGAACGGCAGGTTCGACACCAGCCGCTTCTTCAACCTGCAGGGCGGCCCGATCGGCGTGGCGGTCGGCGCGGAATACCGCAAGGAGCACACCAAGGAGACCAACGATCCCTTCGTGATCGCCGGCAACACCGAGAACCTGGCCAGCAACTCGGCGGGCGGCTACCACGTCTCCGAAGGCTACATCGAGGTGAACCTTCCGGTCCTGAAGGATTTCGCGCCCCTCCTGCAAGAACTGACCCTCGACGCGGCCTACCGCGGCGCGAACTATTCGACCGTCGGCAATGTCGGCGCCTACAAGTTCGAGGGCATCTACGCGCCGACCTCGTGGATCAAGCTGCGCACCACCTATTCGCGGGCCATCCGGGCGCCGAACATCACCGAGGCGTTCCTGCCGTCGAGCTCGGGCTTCTTCAACATCACCGACCCGTGCAGCACCGAGAACATCCAGAACAACGTCAACTACGCCAAGAACTGCGCGACGGCGGGGATCCCGGTGGGCTTCAACGCCAACACCAACGCCTCGATCACCGGCGTGTCCTCCGGCAACCCCAACCTGGAGCCGGAAAAGTCGATCAGCTACACCGGGGGCATCGTCTTCCAGCCGCCGATCATTCCGAACCTGGCGATCACGCTCGATTACTATTCGATCAAGATCAAGAACGCGATCAGCCTGGTGCAGGCGCAGGACGTCATCAACAACTGCTTCGGCTCAGCGGCCGGCCTCGATGCGAACTTCTGCAGTCTGCTGCGCCGCGGGAACGATCAGAACATCAACTTCGTCAGCACGACCTACGTGAACGCGTCGAAGCTGGAGACGGACGGCTACCAGCTGCAGGTCACCTACTCGACCGACGTCTCGCCGCTCACCAGCCGTTGGCGTATGACCCAGGCGCTGGACGGTCGCATGTCCTTCAACTTCACCGGCGATTTCGTCTCGCATCTTCGGAACTTCCCGTTCCAGAACGACCCGACGAACGTGCACATCCTCGAAGGCGTGGTGTCCAGCAACCTGGACGAAGGCACCCCGCACCTGAAGTTCCTGACCGACCTGACTTATCGCCAGGGGCCAGTCACTCTCACGTGGCAGACGCGCTATATCGGCAAGGGTGCGCTGTTCAATCGCGATCCCACGGCGGCGGACCACTCGGAATCGCGGAACATTCCGTTCGCCGAGGCGACCTTCTACCACAACCTGACGGCCCGCTATCGGCTCAGCGGCCGGCTGGATGGCACGGAGATCTTCGGCGGCGTGAACAACCTGTTCGGCGAAGAGCCGCCGTTCGTGACGATCGGCACCGGCCAGGACGTTTCCTACGACCTCGGCCGCTTCTTCTTCGCGGGCGTGAAGATCCGCCTCTAGGACGGACGACACGGAAATCGAGAAGGGCCGGTCCTCGCGGGCCGGCCCTTTTTGATTCCGTCGGGACCGGGCGCCGGGGCCTCTAGCCCTTGCGGCTGTCCGACAGCACTTTCAGCATCTCGGTGGTGAACATCGAGCCGGCGAGCCGGCTGCCTACGCCCATCTGGTCGCTGGGCTGGGTGCCGCGCAGGATGAGCGAGATCAGTTCCTCCTGCTGGCGCTGGTGGTCGGCGTTGCGCGCCGAGGCGTACTGGATGAAGCCGCCGTCCGGCGAGGGCGCAGGGGCCGGCGTGTCCATCGGCCGTGCGGAGCCCGCCACCTTGGTGAGGTTGGCGTAGACCTCGCCGACGGTGGCCGCGCGGCCGTCGCGGTAGAAGATCGCCTTGTTGGCATGGGCCGCATCGGGGAAGAGCTGGGCCGCCGTGGCGTCCGGCCGCGACTGGACGGCCTCGATCAGCTTCGCCGAGCCCTGCGGCCCCAGGAAGTGGGCGGCGTAGAGCTCGCCGGCGGTCGGCGCGCGGCCGGTGCGGCCCTTCAGATAGGCCGCCGAGTCCGAGGTGAGCTCGCCGGCCATCAGCGACGAGGCGTGCGGGTCGAGCCGCAGGTCCATCACGGCGCGGCGCGCCTCTTCACCCGACACATGATAGCGGCCGTCGGAGCCCTTGTTGATCAGTTCGGCATAGCGGGCGTAGCCATGCTTGGCGCCGTGCAGCTTGAGCGTCGACAGCCAGGTCTGCTCGACGAATTGGAAAAGGCCGGCGGCCGAGGAGGCTCCAGACTTGGCGCCCGGGTTCATGCCGCTTTCACGGCCCGCGGTTTTCATCAGGAACGAGAAGTCGACGCCCGTCGCCTGGGAGGCGCGCTGGATCGCCGCCTCCACTACGCCACGGATTCCCTCGATCGCCATATCGGAGTCCTGAACGGTCATGGTTAACGCAGCGCTAACCATCCCGACGATCGGGCGATGCAGGCGGCCAGCTACTTGTCCGGCTTGTCCTTATCCTTGCCCTTGTCCGGATGCTGGGCGGCGGCTTGGGCGTGTTGTGCGGCGGCCTGCTGAGCGTGCTGGGCCTGGGCGGCCGCCTGCTGGGCGTGCTGCGCCGCGGCCTCGGCCTGATGGGCCTGCGCCTGGGCCTGCTGAGCCTGCTGGGCCTGGGCGGTGCGGACGGCTTGCTGGGCCTGTTGGCGTCCGGCGTCCCGCTGGGCGCGCTGGGCCTCGGCCTGGACGCGCTGCTGGTCGCGGACCTGAGCCTGCGCCTGCTGGTC
>NZ_JBEPUO010000053.1:0-9694 GCF_041691455.1 Phenylobacterium sp.
ATTTTTTTGAGTCGGGGCGGTGTTTTGTCTTTCCTTTTTAACGTGTGGGGTTGTGGTGGTGTTTGCGTGGGGGCATACTTCCTGGGGGGGGGAGGTTTATCTCAAACCGCCCGCGCCGGAAAGCTCAGTCTAGGTGGGCTTACCAGCGGTAGTGCGAGAACGCCCGGTTGGCCTCGGCCATCTTGTGGGTGTCCTCCCGCTTCTTCACCGCGGCGCCGCGGTTGGAGGAAGCGTCGAGCAGCTCGCCGGCGAGCTTCTCGGTCATGGTGTTCTCACCGCGCTTGCGGGCGGCGGCGACGATCCAGCGGATCGCGAGCGCGCGGCGGCGCTCCGGACGAACTTCCATCGGCACCTGATAGGTGGCGCCGCCGACCCGGCGGGACTTCACCTCGATCGCGGGCGCGACGTTTTCCAGAGCCGAGTGGAAGGTTTCCAGCGGGCCCAGGTCCTTGCGCTTGGCTTCCAGGATGTCGAAGGCGCCATAGAGGATGTTCTCGGCGACGGCTTTTTTGCCTTCGTACATCACCATGTTCATGAACTTGCTGACCACCAGGTCCCCGAACTTCGGGTCGGGAAGGACTTGGCGTTTCTCTGCGCGGCGGCGGCGGGACATTCTTCTTCTTCCTTACTTCGGACGCTTGGCGCCGTAGAGCGAACGACGCTGGCGGCGGTCCTTGACGCCTTGCGTATCGAGCACACCGCGAAGGATGTGGTAGCGGACGCCGGGAAGGTCCTTCACACGGCCGCCGCGGATCAGCACCACGGAGTGCTCCTGCAGGTTGTGGCCTTCGCCGGGGATGTAGCACACCGCCTCGATGCCCGTGGTCAGGCGCACCTTGGCGACCTTCCGCAGGGCGGAGTTCGGCTTCTTCGGGGTCGTCGTATAGACCCGGGTGCAGACGCCGCGGCGCTGCGGGCAGCCCTTCAGGGCCGGGACCTTGTTCCGCGAGGGCTTGTCCTGGCGCGGCTTGCGAATGAGCTGGTTGACTGTCGGCATCTAATCTCGCTTGCGTGGAGGCGTGTGCCGTTTGGCCGAAGCGCCTCAGTTAAGGTCCTGGTTAGCGGTCTCGAAGCCACCCGCTGAACGCAAAAACCCGCCGGGACGCGCTTGGCGTGCGTTCCGACGGACGAGGTTCATCGGGACAGGGACGAATCCCGGCCTCGAAAGAGCGCGCTACATAGTCGGGAAGCGCCTGCGCGTCAACGTTTGCGGCCCCCTGCGGCGGCGTCGCGGCGGCCGCCGGTTTTCAGCCACGAAATCGCCGCGGGGTCCGGGCTCTCTACGGCCGAGCTGACGGAGGGCGCGGAGTTCGGATGAAGCTGGTGCGGCGCGGCCGAACCTCCTGGGCGGTCGCAGCCTCCATCGCCGCCCACCTGGGCCTGCTGATCGCTGTCCTCCTTCAGAAGCCGACCTTGCGCATTCCGGCCGAGCCTGGCGGCCCGCCGGAAGCGATCATCCCGCTCTTGATCCTGCCCCGCACCCCGCCGCCCCTGGCCGGGGCCGGCGCGAAGCCCGCGCCGATCCAGCTGCATCGCCGCCAGCAGCGCAACCTGCCGGACGCCCCGCCCGTCGCGCCCCTGGTCACGCCGAGCGCCAAGCCCGCCGAAGCGCCCGTGCAAGCCCCCGCGCCGGTCGCGCTGCGGCCCTCGCTGCAGCCCGCGCCGCCGGCCGATCCGGTGCGCGCCACGCTGCGGACCACGCTGGGCTGCTCCGAGGCCCGGATGGCGGGCCTGACCCCGGACGACCGCGCCAACTGCCTGGAGCGGCTGGGCCGCGGCGCGCGCGAGGCGGCCTATCTGCCGCCGGTCCTCTCGGCCGACAAGCGCGCCCTGCTCGACCAGGCAGGCGCGGCGAAACTGGCCCAGAGGGCAGCCGCCGAGCGGGCGGCGCCGACCGCCCGCACCGCGCCGGAGCCCGCCGACTACGACGGCGAACCGGCGGTCGGCGGCGCGGGGCTGAGCGCCTACGGCCCCATCGAGCACAAGCCCAGCAAGCGCGCCGCTCCCAAACTGGGTCCCCTGCCCCCATAGTGAGCCAGAGCAGGCCGCGCCACGAAATCGCCGCGCGCGCGCCTACCTGTGAAATCACGCTGGCGAGGGACGACCGCGCGGATGGTGACGGCGAGACGCCGCCGAATGACTTGGGCCGTCGTGGCCTCGACCATCGCCCACCTGGCGGTGGCGGTCGTCGTGCTGTTGCAACGGCCGACGCTGTCCATGCTGGTCCAGGAACGCGGGCCGCCGGAAGCGATCATCCCCATCCTGATCCTGCCCCATACGCCACCGCCCGCCGCCGGCCGGCTGGCCCAGCCCGCGCCGATCCGGCTGCACCGGCGTCCGCAGCGGTTCGTGCCGCCGGATGTGACCCCTGCGCCCATCGCCCCGCCCACGCCGCCGGCCCCGGCGCCCGCCGCGCCGCGCCCCGGCCCCGTGGTGATCCATCCCGCGCCTCAGCCCGAGGGCCCCAAGGGCGACGTCCGCACCGCGCTGCGCCAGGGCGCGCCGGGCTGTTCCAACCCGGACGCGGTCGGCCTGACCAAGGCCGAGCGCGACCTCTGCAACGAGAAGTTCGGCAAGGGCGCGAAGTCAGCTCCCTTCCTTGGGCTCGGCCTGGCAGGCGACAAGCAGCGCCTTCTGGATGCCGCCGCCCAGAAGAAGGACGACGACTACCGCTACAAGCGCGGCACGGTCCCCAGCGGCCTGGGCAAGGAAGACAGGCCCGGCCAGACCGCCGAGGACATGGGCGCCAATCTTGGCAACGACAGGCCTGCCGCCAAGGTCACGATCCCGAACTGAAGCCCCGACGCCAAAACGGCCCGGGATCGCTCCCGGGCCGTTCGGTAGGTTTGGACTGCAGCGCTGGTCCTAGGACTCGACCTTCTCGGCCTCCGCCTCGACGGCGATCACCTCCGGAAGCGGCTCCATGGCCTCTTCGCGGCTGGCGGTCAGGGCTTCGTCGCGCTTGGCGGCGATGCGCTGGAGGTTCCGCAGATACGAGCCCGTGCCCGCCGGGATCAGGCGGCCCACGATCACGTTCTCCTTCAGCCCTTCCAGGGTGTCGACCTTGCCCTGGACGGAAGCCTCGGTGAGCACCCGGGTGGTCTCCTGGAAGGAGGCCGCCGAGATGAAGCTGCGGGTCTGCAGGGACGCCTTGGTGATCCCCAGCAGCACCGGCTGGGTGATCGCCGGACGGCCGCCGCGGGTCTCGGTCTTGGCGCTTTCCTCGTCGACTTCGATCTTGTCGAGGTGGTCGCCCTTCAGCAGGCCGGTGTCGCCGGGCTCGAGGATCTCCACCTTCTGCAGCATCTGGCGGACGATGGTCTCGATGTGCTTGTCGTTGATCGGCACGCCCTGCAGTCGGTAGACCTCCTGGATCTCGTTCACCAGGAAGTCGGCCAGGGCCTCGATCCCGAGGATCCGCAGGATGTCGTGCGGGTCGGGATTGCCGTCGATCAGGTACTCGCCCTTGCGGATCACGTCGCCGTCGTGGACGGCGATGTGCTTGCCCTTGGGGATCAGGAACTCGACCGCTTCGCCGCCGTCTTCCGGGGTGATCTTGATCCGGCGCTTGTTCTTGTAGTCGCGCCCGAACTCGACCCGGCCGTCCATCTCGGCGATCACCGCGCAGTCCTTCGGACGGCGGGCTTCGAAGAGCTCGGCCACCCGCGGCAGACCGCCGGTGATGTCCCGCGTCTTGGCGCTTTCCGTGGGGATCCGCGCCATGACTTCGCCGGGCTTCACCTCGTCGCCGTCGCCGATCGACAGAACCGCGCCGGCCGGCAGGAGGTAACGCGCCTCGCCGCCGTTGGAGATGCGCATGTAGGCGCCGTCCTCGCCGATCACCGCCATGGCCGGACGCAGGTCCGAGCCCTTGGTGTGGGCGCGCCAGTCGATGACCACGCGGTTGGTGATCCCGGTGGCTTCGTCGGCTTCCTCGCGGACCGACATGTTCTCCACCAGGTCCTCGAACCGCACCTTGCCGCCGACTTCGGTGATGATCGGGGTGGTGTAGGGGTCCCATTCGGCCAGACGCTGGCCGCGCTTGACCTTCTCGCCGTCCTTGACGCGCAGGCGCGCGCCGTAGGGGGGCTTGTAGGCTTCGCGGTCCTTGCCATCGACCTGGACGGTCAAGGCGAGGTTGCGGCTCATGCCGATCAGGTGGCCCTGGGCGTTCACCACCGTGTTGCCGCCGACGATCTTCACCACGCCGTCGTTGGCGCTTTCGAAGAACGACTGCTCGGCCACCTGGGCGGTGCCCCCGATGTGGAAGGTCCGCATGGTCAGCTGGGTGCCGGGTTCGCCGATGGATTGGGCGGCGATGACGCCGACCGCTTCACCGATGTTGACCGGGGTCCCGCGGGCCAGGTCGCGGCCGTAGCAGGCGCCGCAGACGCCGACCTTGGTCTCGCAGGTCAGGACCGAGCGGATCTTCACCGACTGGACGGCCGCGCCCTCGACGAGGTCGCACATGTTTTCGTTCAGGTAGGTGTCGGCCGGCACGACCACTTCGCCGGTGTTCGGGTTCTTGATGTCTTCCGCGGCGAAGCGGCCAAGGATCCGAAGGCCCAGCGAGACCAGCACGTCGCCGCCTTCGACCACGGCGCGCAGGGTGATGCCCCGCGTGGTGCCGCAGTCTTCCTCGGTGATGATGCAGTCCTGCGCCACGTCGACCAGACGGCGCGTCAGATAGCCGGAGTTGGCGGTCTTCAGCGCGGTGTCGGCCAGGCCCTTACGGGCGCCGTGGGTGGAGTTGAAGTACTCCTGGACGGTCAGGCCTTCCTTGAAGTTCGAGATGATCGGCGTCTCGATGATCTCGCCGGACGGCTTGGCCATCAGGCCGCGCATGCCGCCGAGCTGCTTCATCTGAGCCTGCGAACCCCGGGCGCCGGAGTTCGACATCATGAAGATCGAGTTGATCTCGCCTTCACGGCCGCTGGCGTCCTTCTCCGCTGTGGAGACCTCGGCCATCATCTCGTCGGCGACGCGGTCGGTGGCCTTGGCCCACGCATCGACGACCTTGTTGTACTTCTCGCCCTTGGTGATCAGGCCGTCGGCGTATTGCTGCTCGTACTCTTCCACCAGCTTGCGGGTCTCGGCGACGATCGGCGCCTTGCGCTGCGGGATGACGATGTCGTCCTTGCCGAAGGAGATGCCGGCCTTGGCCGCCTCGCGGAAGCCCAGAGCCATGATCTGGTCGGCGAAGATCACCGTCGCCTTCTGGCCGCAGTGCCGGTAGACGATGTCGATCAGGTTGGCGATTTCCTTCTTCGTGAGGTTCTTCTCAAGAAGCCGGTGGCCGACCGCCGGGTGGCGCGGGAAGAGCGACGCGATCTTCATCCGGCCCGGCGAGGTCTCGATGACCTTCTGGACCAGGTTTCCTTCGGCATCCATTTCGCTGTAGCGCGCGCGGATCTTGGAGTGCAGCGAGACGACGCCGGCGTCGAGCGCCTGGTCGATCTCGTTGAGGTCCGCGAACGCCTTGCCTTCGCCCGGCTCCCCGTCGCGCAGCAGCGAGAGGTAATAGAGGCCCAGGACGATATCCTGCGACGGCACGATGATCGGCCGCCCGTTGGCGGGCGACAGGATGTTGTTCGTGCTCATCATCAGCACGCGGGCTTCCAGCTGGGCTTCCAGCGAGAGCGGCACGTGGACGGCCATCTGGTCGCCGTCGAAGTCGGCGTTGAAGGCGGTGCAGACCAGCGGGTGGATCTGGATGGCCTTGCCCTCGACCAGCTGCGGCTCGAAGGCCTGGATGCCCAGGCGGTGCAGGGTCGGCGCGCGGTTCAGCAGAACCGGGTGCTCGCGGATCACCTCGTCGAGGATGTCCCACACCGCCGGCTGCTCACGCTCCACCATGCGCTTGGACTGCTTGACGGTGCCGGAGAGGCCCTTGGCGTCGAGCCGCGCGTAGATGAACGGCTTGAAGAGCTCCAAGGCCATCTTCTTCGGCAGGCCGCACTCGTGCAGCTTCAGCTCGGGGCCGACCACGATGACCGAGCGGCCCGAGTAGTCGACGCGCTTGCCGAGCAGGTTCTGGCGGAAGCGGCCCTGCTTGCCCTTCAGCATGTCGGCGAGCGACTTCAGCGGGCGCTTGTTGGCGCCGGTGATGACCCGGCCGCGGCGGCCGTTGTCGAACAGCGCGTCGACGGCTTCCTGCAGCATCCGCTTTTCGTTGCGGATGATGATGTCCGGCGCGCGCAGCTCGATCAGGCGCTTCAGGCGGTTGTTGCGGTTGATGACCCGGCGATAGAGGTCGTTCAGGTCGGAGGTGGCGAAACGGCCGCCGTCCAGGGGAACGAGCGGACGCAGTTCCGGCGGGATCACCGGCACCACGGTCAGGATCATCCACTCCGGCTTGTTGCCGCTCTCGATGAAGCTTTCGATCAGCTTCAGGCGCTTGGACGCCTTCTTGAGCTTCATTTCCGAGGTGGTGGTGACCAGCTCCTCGCGAAGCTTGTCGGCCTCCTTGTTGAGGTCGAGGCCCTTCAGCAAGCCCTGGACCGCCTCAGCGCCGATCTCGGCGGTGAAGCTGTCGTCGCCGAACTCGTCCTGGAAGCGCATGTACTCGTCTTCCGAGAGCAGCGAGTGCTGCTTCAGGGGCGTGAGGCCCGGCTCGGTGACGATGTAGTGCTCGAAATAGAGCACGCGCTCGATGTCCTTCAGCGCCATGTCGAGCATCATCGAGATGCGGCTCGGGAGCGACTTCAGGAACCAGATGTGGGCGACCGGGCTGGCCAGTTCGATGTGGCCCATCCGCTCGCGCCGGACGCGGGCCAGGGTGACCTCAACGCCGCACTTTTCGCAGATGATGCCCTTGTACTTCATGCGCTTGTACTTGCCGCACAGGCACTCGTAGTCCTTGGTCGGACCGAAGATGCGGGCGCAGAACAGGCCATCGCGCTCCGGCTTGAAGGTCCGGTAGTTGATGGTCTCGGGCTTCTTGATCTCGCCGAACGACCACGAGCGGATCTTTTCCGGCGAGGCGAGCGCGATACGGATCTGGTCGAAGGTCGGAGCGGCCTGGACCGGATTGAAGATGTTCAGGACTTCCTGGTTCATCTTGATTCCTTCTGCGGGACCTGCCCGCGTAAATTATTGAGGAAAGACAGCGAGGGCGAACCGCCCTCCCCGGCCAGAATTCTTGCGAGCAAGAACGGGCCAGGGAGGGCCAGGGATCGCGTCAGCTGTTTTCCAGCTCCACGTTGAGGCCCAGGGAGCGCATCTCCTTGACCAGCACGTTGAAGCTTTCCGGGATGCCGGCCTCGAAGGTGTCGTCGCCGCGGACGATGCTCTCGTAGACCTTGGTGCGTCCGGCCACGTCGTCGGACTTCACCGTCAGCATCTCCTGCAGGGTGTAGGCGGCCCCGTAGGCTTCCAGAGCCCAGACCTCCATCTCCCCGAAGCGCTGACCGCCGAACTGCGCCTTGCCGCCCAGCGGTTGCTGGGTGACGAGCGAGTAAGGACCGATCGAACGGGCGTGGATCTTGTCGTCCACCAGGTGGTGCAGCTTCAGCATGTAGATGTAGCCGACGGTCACCGGACGCTTGAACTGCTCGCCGGTCTGTCCGTCGTAGAGGTACGACTGACCGGAGCGGGCGAGGCCCGCCTTTTCCAGCAGGTTCTCGATGTCGTCGATGTGGGCGCCGTCGAACACCGGGGTGGCGAACGGGATGCCCTTCGACAGGTTCTGCGCGAGTTCGAGCAGTTCCTCATCGCTTTCCGGCAGCTCCTCTTCGGAGCCGTAGGTGCCGACCAGGTAGTCGATCAGCGCCTTGCGTTGGCCGCCGTTCTGCCAGGCCTCCAGCAGGGCCGCGACCTGTTTGCCGAGGCCAGCCGCCGCCCAGCCGAGGTGGGTCTCGAAGATCTGGCCGACGTTCATCCGGCTGGGCACGCCCAGCGGGTTGAGCACGATGTCGACGTGGGTGCCGTCTTCCAGATAGGGCATGTCCTCGATCGGCAGGATCTTGGAGATGACCCCCTTGTTGCCGTGACGGCCGGCCATCTTGTCGCCCGGCTGCAGCTTGCGCTTCACCGCCACGAACACCTTGACCATCTTCATCACGCCAGGCGGCAGCTCGTCGCCGCGCTGCAGCTTGTCGACCTTGTCCTCGAAACGACGGTCGAGACGCTTGCGGGCCTCGTCGAACTGGCGGCGCATGGCCTCCAGCTCGGCCATGGCCTTCTCGTCTTCGAGCGCGATCTGCCACCAGAGGCCGGGCGAGATCTCTTCCAGCTTGTCGGCGTCGATCTTGCCGCGGCCGAGGCCCTTGGGCCCGGAAACCGCGACCTTGGCGACCAGCAGGGTGCGCAGGCGCGAGGTCATGTTGCGGTTCAGGATCGCGAATTCGTCGTCGCGGTCCTTGCCCAGGCGGTCGATTTCCGCCCGTTCGATGGCCAGCGCGCGTTCGTCTTTGTCGACGCCGTGCCGGTTGAACACCCGGACCTCGACGATGGTCCCGGCGACGCCCGGGGGCAGGCGCAGGGAGGTGTCGCGGACGTCGGAGGCCTTCTCGCCGAAGATGGCGCGCAGCAGCTTCTCTTCCGGGGTCATCGGGCTTTCGCCCTTGGGGGTCACCTTGCCGACCAGGATATCGCCCGGCAGGACTTCGGCGCCGATCGCCACGATGCCGGCTTCGTCGAGGTTGCGGAGCGCTTCCTCGCCGACGTTGGGGATATCGCGGGTGATCTCTTCCGGACCCAGCTTGGTGTCGCGGGCCATGACCTCGAACTCCTCGATGTGGATCGAGGTGAAGATGTCGTCGCGCACGATGCGCTCGGAGATCAGGATCGAGTCTTCGAAGTTGTAGCCATTCCAGGGCATGAAGGCGACGAGGGTGTTACGCCCCAGGGCCAGTTCGCCAAGGTCGGTCGAGGGACCATCGGCCACCACGTCGCCGGCCGCGATGCGGTCGCCCACGCGCACCAGCGGACGCTGGTTGATGCAGGTCGAGGTGTTGGACCGCTGGAACTTCTGCAGCCGGTAGATGTCGACGCCGGGCTTGGTCGGGTCGGTCTCTTCCGTCGCGCGGACCACGATGCGGGTGCCGTCGATCTGTTCGACGACGCCGGAGCGGCGGGCCACCACGACCGCGCCGGAATCCACCGCCACGATCGACTCCATGCCGGTGCCGACCAGCGGCGCATCCGTCTGGATGAGCGGCACGGCCTGCTTTTGCATGTTGGAGCCCATCAGGGCGCGGTTGGCGTCGTCGTTTTCCAGGAACGGGATCAGCGAGGCCGCGACCGAGACCACCTGCTTCGGCGAAACGTCCATCAGGTCGACGTCGGCGCGCGGCAGCAACGAGGGTTCGCCGTTGATCCGGCCAGGGACCAGATCGTCGACGATCGAGCCGTTCTCCAGCTTGATGTTGGCCTGGGCGATGACGTGCTTGGCCTCTTCCATGGCCGACATGTAGACGACCTCGTCGGTCGTCTTGCCGTCCTTGATCCGGCGGTAGGGGCTCTCGATGAAGCCGTACTTGTTGACCACCGCGTGGGTGGCCAGCGAGTTGATCAGGCCGATGTTCGGGCCTTCCGGCGTCTCGATGGGGCAGATCCGGCCGTAGTGGGTCGGGTGCACGTCGCGGACTTCGAAGCCCGCGCGCTCACGCGTCAGACCGCCCGGGCCGAGCGCCGAGAGGCGGCGCTTGTGGGTGATTTCCGACAGCGGGTTGGTCTGGTCCATGAACTGCGA
>NZ_JBEPUO010000054.1:0-9288 GCF_041691455.1 Phenylobacterium sp.
TGAAGATGGAGCTCACCGACGAGGCCTACCACCTCATCAAGAACACCCCGAAGGTGACGGGCTTCCTGGGCTCCGGCTCCAAGCCGATGCCGGTTTCCGAGAAGGAAGTCGCCCGCATCATCGGCGCCATCGAAGAAGGCGTCGAGCGGCCCAAGCCCACCATCCAGTTCGAGATCGGCGAGCAGGTGCGCGTCACCGACGGCCCGTTCGCCAGCTTCAACGGCTCGGTGGAGCAGGTCGACGAGGAGCGAGCCCGCCTGCGGGTCACCGTCTCGATCTTCGGCCGCGCGACCCCGGTCGAGCTCGAATACAACCAGGTCGAAAAGACCACCTAAGGCGCGCGAATTCCTTGGCGGTTCAACCGGGCTGCGTGTTGTTTCCGCGGCCTATCGCTGATATGAGCGCCGGCTTCGCGGGGTTCGCCCGGCGAACTTCAAATCCGTGGGAGGGGGCGGCCACCGTAACCCGGCACCACGGCTCAACCGGCTCCATCGCGAGCCATGAGGAGAAACGATGGCCAAGAAGATCTTGGGCTATATCAAGCTGCAGGTGCCCGCGGGCGCTGCGACGCCTTCGCCGCCCATCGGGCCGGCGTTGGGCCAGCGCGGCGTCAACATCATGGGCTTCTGCAAGGAATTCAACGCCCGCACCGAGAAGGAACAACGGGGCACGCCCCTGCCGACGGTGATCACCGTCTACCAGGACAAGAGCTTCACCTTCGTCACCAAGACACCGCCGGCGAGCTACTACATCAAGCAGGCGATCGGGCTGAAGTCGGGCTCCAAGGAGCCGGGCCGTTCGGTGGCGGGCAAGATCACCCGCACCCAGCTGCGCGACATCGCCACCAAGAAAATGAAGGACCTCAACGCCAACGACGTCGAGGCCGCCGCCAAGATCATCGAGGGCTCCGCCCGTTCGATGGGTCTTGAGATCGTGGAGCGCTAGGACATGGCAACTTCCAAGCGCGTGAAGGCCTGGACCGGCGACCGCACGGTCTCCCATCCGGTCGAAGACGCCGTCAAACTGGTCAAGGCCAACGCCACGGCCAAGTTCGACGAGAGCATCGAGATCGCCGTCAACCTGGGCGTCGACCCGCGCCACGCCGACCAGCAGGTCCGCGGCGTGGTCTCGCTGCCCTCGGGCACCGGCCGCGACGTCCGCGTCGCCGTCATCGCCAAGGACGCCAAGGCCGCCGAAGCCACCGCCGCCGGGGCCGACATCGTCGGCGCCGAGGACCTGGTGGAGCGCATCCAGGGCGGCTTCATGGACTTCGACCGGGTGATCGCCACCCCCGACATGATGGCCCTGGTCGGCCGTCTGGGTAAGGTTCTGGGCCCGCGCGGCCTGATGCCGAACCCGCGCGTTGGCACGGTCACGCCCAACGTGGCGCAGGCCGTGAAGGACGCCAAGGGCGGGTCGATCGAGTTCCGCACCGAGAAGACCGGCATCATCCACGCCGGCGTCGGCAAGGCGAGCTTCACCGAAGACCAGCTCCTGGCCAATGTGAAGGCCCTGGTCGACGCGCTGAACAAGGCGAAGCCCTCGGGCGCCAAGGGCATCTACATCAAGAAGATCAGCCTCTCGTCCACGATGGGCCCCGGCTTCAAGGTGGACGCGGCCTCGGCCGGCGCCTAGGCGCTTCGACCATCACGACATCGGGGGAGCCGCGGCTACGCGGCTCCCCTTTTTCGTGGCTCAGAGTCCGAGGACCGCCTTGGCCATGATGTTGCGCTGGATCTCGTTGGTCCCGGCGTAGATCGAGCCCGCGCGGTCGTTCAGGTACTTGGCCGCCGCGGTCAGGCTGTGGTCGGGCCCCACATGGCCCTGGTCGGCCGGCGGCGGATAGCCGGGGGTGGGACCGCCGGGCGCCGTCGCGTGCGGCTGGAAGGCGCGGCCGTAGTCGCCGGCCGCCTCGAGCGCAAGCTCCGTCAGCCGCTGGCTGATCTCGGTGCCGACGGTCTTCATCATCGAGGACCGCGCACCGGGCGCGTCGCCCTGCGTGAGGTTGGCCAGGATCTGCAGCTCCACCGCCTCCAGCGCCTCGATCTCGATCGCCAGCGCGTTCAGCCGCGCCGTGAAGCTGCCGCCCAGCCCCTCGGCGGCGGCCATGTGGCGGATGCGCGCCAGCCGCGCCTTCAGGCTTGGCGTGACCACCCCGCCGCCCCGCTCGAACTCCATGAGGTACTTGGCCACGGACCAGCCCTCGCCGACCCGGCCGACGACATTGGCCTTCGGCACGCGCACCTCGGTGAAGAAGACGTCGTTCTGGATGTGCTCGCCGGAGAGCATCAGGATCGGGCTCACTTCGATCCCCGGCGTCGCCATGTCGATCAGCAGGAAGGTGATGCCGCGCTGGGGGATCGCCTCGCGAGAGGTCCTCACCAGGCAGAAGATCCAGTTGGCGAGGTTGGCGCGGGTGGTCCACAGCTTGTGGCCGCTGCAGACGAAATGGTCGCCGTCGTCGACAGCGCTCATCTGCAGCGAGGCGAGGTCGGAGCCCGAACCCGGTTCGGAGTAGCCCTGGCACCAGAAGTGCTCGCCCGACAGGATGCGCGGCAGGTAGTGGGCCTTCTGCTCCGGCGTCCCGTGGCCGATCAGCACCGGCCCGCACATGCCGATCCCCATGGGCGACAGCGGCGGTGCGTCGGCCGCGGCGAACTCGCTGGCGAAGATATAGCGCTGCGCCGAGGTCCAGCCGCAGCCGCCGTGGTCCACCGGCCAGGCCGGAGCCGCCCAGCCCCGGGCGTTGAGGATCGCCTGCCAGGCCATGCTGAGCTCGTGAGGAGCGTAGACACTGGTCATCCGCCGGGTGACGCGGCGCATCTCCGGCGTCAGTTCGGCCTCCAGGAAAGCCCGCACCTCGTCGCGGAAAGCCAGTTCCGCCTCGTTCCATTGGACCCGCATCGTCTGGCCTCCGACCCTCGGGCGATGACGCTATAGGCGTTGACGCCACGTCCGTCTCTGGGCTTAAGGCCCCGGTTCGCGCGCAACGGCGCGGAAGGGAGGCCGTCATGGCCGAGGTCACGCTCGAACCCGTCGGCCGCGAACGCCGCCTGACGCTGACGAACCTTTTCCAGTTCTACGTCCACGACTTCTCGGAGCAGTGGTTCGACCGTCCGGAGGGCGAACTCGGCGAGGATGGCCGGCTGCAGGAATACGACCTGCTCGACAACTATTGGACCGAGCCCCGGCACGAAGCCCTGCTGATCCGGGCCGACGGCCGCCTGGCGGGCTTCGCCCTGGTCAACGCCTATTCCCACTCCGGCCTGCCGCTCGACTACGCGATCGCCGAGTTCTTCGTCGCCCGCAAGCACCGCCGGGACGGGGTAGGGCAGGCCGCGGCCCTGGCGGTCATCGGCCCGCGGCCGGGCCTCTGGGAGCTGGCGGTCGCGCGCCGCAACATCGGAGCCCAGCATTTCTGGCGCCGTGTGGCGGCCCAGTTGGCCGGCGAGGCCGTCGAGGAGCTGGACCAGAACGACGAGCGCTGGAACGGCATCACCCTGCGCTTCCGGGTCGGCTGACCGCCCAGGCCTATTTGCCGATCAGCACCCGCGCCGAGATCAGGCGAGTGATGAGCACCGTGTGCTTGTAGGCGCCCAGGCTGCCGTAGCGGCCGGGCTCCAGCGTGCGGCGGCCGACGAAGCGGAGGTGATAGCGGCGGGTCAGGTCGCCGTTGTCGCCCGGGCGGTCCTCCCACCCTGAAAGCCACAGGGCCTCGGCCTTGGGCGCGCCGTCGGGAAGGAAGACGCTGGTCTCGAAATTGATGGTGAAGTCGCCCTCGAAGACCTGCTCGCCGCCGAGCTGGACGCCTCGCCAGGTCATGCGCGACGCGTCCAGCGCCTCCTCGGCGAAGGCGAGGCCGGAGGCCAGCACCAGACCCATCAGGGCCGCGGCCAGGGCGGCGATCAGCAGGAAACGCATGGTCGAGCCCCCAAGGCCTGTTCGCCGCTTTCCGGTGCGGCAGTTGAGTTTCTGCGCCTCTTCCTGTAAAGCCCCCCGCTCTTAGAGTTTTCGCCGCCTTTCGGGGTTGCGAAGGACGGGGCGCAAGACTTTCCACGCGCCCCATCCTGTCCAAGAACTGCGTAGCCCAGGGGGTCACCCGGGGCCGGAACGTGAGGACGAGCCCGTCCTCAGCCGCAGGGAGACGGGAAGATGAGGTTTCCGCGCACCCTGCTGGGGTGGGCGCGAGGCTGCGGCTTCTCTTTCGGACAGGTTGACTGACCGGCGCATGCACTTTCGCGCGCGCCGAACCGTAAGTTGGAGACCGCAATGGACCGCGCTCAAAAGCAGGAAGCCATCGAGACGCTCAAGGGCGTGTTCGACGGCGCCGGCGCCGTGGTCGTGACCCACTACCTGGGTCTGACCGTTGCGGAAATGACCGATCTGCGGGGCCGTCTTCGTGTTGAAGGCGCCCAGCTGAAGGTGGTGAAGAACACCCTGGTTCAGAAGGCCCTCGGCGGGTCGGTCGGCGAAGCGGGCGACGCCCTCTTCAAGGGCCCGGTCGCCATCGCCTTCGCGCCGGATCCCGTCTCCGCCGCCAAGGTCGCGACCCAGTACGCCAAGGACAACGAGAAGTTCACCGTTGTCGGCGGCCTCATGGGTCAACAGGTGCTGGACAAGGCCTCGATCGCCGCGCTCGCGCGGCTGCCGTCGCTCGACCAGCTCCGCGCCAAGCTCATCGGCCTTCTGCAGGCGCCCGCGACCAAGATCGCCGGCATCATGCAGGCCCCGGCGGGCCAGCTCGCGCGTGTTGTCGGCGCCTATGCCGCCAAAGACGCCGCCTGATCGTCAATTTCGCAAAACATACCGAACCTCAAAGGAACCCATCCCATGTCGAAACTTGAAAAGCTGGTCGACGAACTCTCGACCCTGACCGTCCTGGAAGCCTCCGAGCTCTCCAAGCTGCTGGAAGAAAAGTGGGGCGTTTCCGCCGCCGCTCCGGTGGCCATGGCCGCCGCCGGCGGTGGCGCTGCCGCCCCCGCCGCCGAAGTCGCCGAAGAGCAAACCGAGTTCACCGTTGTCCTGACCGCCGGTGGCGACAAGAAGATCAACGTGATCAAGGAAGTCCGCTCGGTCCGTCCGGACCTCGGCCTGAAGGAAGCCAAGGACCTGGTCGAAGGCGCTCCGCAGAACGTGAAGGAAAACGTCTCCAAGCAGGAAGCCGAAGAAGTGAAGAAGAAGCTGGAAGAAGCCGGCGCCTCCGTCACCATCAAGTAGGTCGACGGCGCGGGGCTTTCCCGTTTAAGAAGATCGAGGGCCGGGGAGCGATCTCCGGCCCTTTTTCATGACTGCGGCTTCACTTTGGCCTCGGCCGCAACATGCTAGGCTCGCCGGGTGAACGATCCCGTCGCCGTCCTCGATCTCTTCGTCCGAGGCCTCGCCGCCGGCGCCATGGCCGCCTGGTCCCTGGGGATCGTGCGCAGCGGTGTCAGCCGGCAGGCGCGGATCGTCACCCTCGCGCTCGGCGTCAGCGTGATCTGTTGGCTGATCACCGAATCCGCCACGCTTCGAGCCGCGTTGGGCGACCTCAACATCCTGGTCGCCCTGGCCTATCCGTTGGGCGGCCTGTTCTGGCTGTTCGTGCTCACCGTCTTCGAAGACGCGCCTTTGACCTGGCCGGCGCTGACGCCCTCGATCGTCCTTGTGGTTCTGGGCTTTGTCATGAACGCGCCGGCGACCGGGAGCGACGGGCCGGTGTGGATCGTCTTCAACGGCTTTTCCGGCCTGCTCGCCGTGCATGCCGGTTTCCTGGTGGCGCGCGGGTGGCGCGACGACCTGATCGAGGGGCGTCGGCGGGCGCGCGCCGTGCTGCTGGGTCTGGTCTCGCTGTTTGTGATCGGTCAGGTGGCGGCCGCCTTCCTGGCGCGCCTCGATCCCACAGGGCCGTGGCACGCGTTCACGATCAGCGGCGCGTTCGGCGGCGCCGTCCTGGCGGCGCTGACGCTTGCGGGCGCCGTGCTCTTCCTGCAGGCTCGTCCGGCCCTGTTCGGTGGAACGCGGCGGATCGAGATGGGGGCCGATCCCCGTGCGGAGGCCGTCGACCGACTGTTGCTGGACAAGCTCGAGGCCTTCGTGGCCGGGGAGGGTTGGCGGCGGGAAGGGCTCTCGATCGGCGACCTCGCCCGCGAGCTCGAGGTCCCCGAGCATCGGCTGCGGCGGCTGATCAACCAGCGGCTCGGCCACCGCAACTTCGCCGACTTCCTCAACGCCTCGCGCGTCGAGGCGGCCAAGCGCCGGCTGGCCGATCCGGGCGAGGCGCGCACCACCGTCGCCGCCATCGCCTTCGACCTGGGCTATGGTTCGCTCGGCCCCTTCAACCGCGCCTTCCGCACCGCCACGGGCGCGACGCCCACCGAGTGGCGGCGCCAGGCGCTGCAGGCTTCGCCGAATCTGGAAGAGGCTGTCTGATTTCAAAACCGGCGAGGGTTTTCCACCCCCGGCGAGACTGAGCGCGATCGATCCGGCCTCCTTGGCGCACAACAAGGAGATCTCTCATGCACACCACACTCCCCGAGATCGGCCATATGTGGGTGAACGGCGTCGCCCACGACGGGCGGCGCTATGCGATCTTCGCCATCGCCGTCTGGTTCACGCTCTGGATCGTGCTCAGCCGCGTCCTGCGCGCGCGCAAGATTCGCGAGGCGACCCCGCCGCCTCTTCAGCTCCTGGTGGAGTTCTTCTTCTCCCTGCGCTCGGTCGCGCTCTTCTCGACCGTCGGCATCGGCATCAGCCTGGCCCAGCGCGCCGGGCTCTACCCGATGGCGGGCTGGGCGCAGCATGCGGGCCTGGCCTGGTTCCTGGCCAGCCTGGTGGCGATGATCGTGGCCCAGGACGCCTGGATCTACTGGTCGCACCGCTGGATGCACCGCCCGCGGTGGTTCCGCACCTTTCACCGCCGCCACCACCGCAGCAACAATCCATCGCCCTTCACGGCCTACAGCTTCGATTTCGGCGAGGCCTTCCTGATGGTCGGGTTCGTGGCCGTCTGGCCGGCGATCTTCCCGACGCCCTGGGGCGTGATCGACCTTTTCATGTTCCACCAGATCTTCCGCAACACCCTGCTGCACGCGGGCTATGAGCTGACCCCGGCGCGGGCGGACGGGCGGCCCTGGTTCGGCTGGCTCACCACCACCACCCACCACGACCTGCACCACGCCCAGGCCGGCTACAACTTCGCGCCCTGGTTCACCTGGTGGGACCGCTGGCTGGGCACCGAGCACCCGGAATACCTGGCGCGCTACGCCGCGATCGCCCGCCGCCCGCTGAAGGCGCCGGCCTCCCCGACGCCGGAGCTCCTGGAGGCCTGATCTCCCCCTCGCAGACCGGCTAGACTGGGGCGGCGTTGGATTTCATCCGGCGCCGCCTCATTTTTCTTTACGGAGGGGGCTTCCCTCCCGGGGCGAAAAGTCTTATCTCCGGCTTCTTCGCGAAAACCCCCGATTCCCGTGACGCGCACGCATGCGCTCTCGTGAGCCGGGGTTTCGTGCGTCAAATGTCCCGAGGCATGGTCCGTCGCCCTCCGACCATGCGAAGGGGCGCTCCCGACGAAACGGGGAGCCTTCCAGCGTCCGGCTTTCCCGCAAGGGGAGGTTGAGGGTGGACGCAGGACATCAATGACCGACGCCGGGAGTCCGTTCCCGCGTCCTCAAGGGACACACATGGCGCAATCCTTCACCGGCAAGAAGCGGATCCGCAAGTCGTTCGGCCGCATCCCTGAAGCCGTGCAGATGCCGAACCTGATCGAGGTTCAGCGCTCTTCCTACGAACAGTTCCTGCAGCGCGAGACGCGCTCGGCGGACCGGAAGGACGAAGGCATCGAGGCGGTCTTCAAGTCGGTCTTCCCGATCAAGGACTTCAACGAGCGCGCCGTGCTCGAATACGTCTCCTACGAGTTCGAGGAGCCGAAGTACGACGTCGAGGAATGCGTCCAGCGCGACATGACCTACGCGGCGCCCCTGAAGGTGAAGCTGCGCCTCATCGTGTTCGAGACCGACGAGGAAACCGGCGCCCGCTCCGTGAAGGACATCAAGGAGCAGGACGTCTACATGGGCGACATCCCGCTGATGACGGAGAAGGGCACCTTCATCGTCAACGGCACCCAGCGCGTCATCGTCTCGCAGATGCACCGCTCGCCCGGCGTGTTCTTCGACCACGACAAGGGCAAGACCCACGCCTCGGGCAAGCTGCTGTTCGCCGCCCGGGTGATCCCCTACCGCGGCTCGTGGCTCGACTTCGAGTTCGACGCCAAGGACGTGGTCTACGTCCGCATCGACCGCCGCCGTAAGCTGCCGGCCACCACCTTCCTGATGGCGCTGGGCATGGACGGCGAGGAGATCCTCTCGACGTTCTACAACACGCTTCACTACGCCAAGCGCGTGGAGAAGAAGGGCGCCGCCGGCGGTTGGGCGACCGCCTACCAGCCGGACCGCTGGCGCGGCGTGAAGCCGGAATTCCCGCTGATCGACGCCGACACCGGCGAGGAAGTGGCCCCGGCCGGCACCAAGATCTCCGCCCGCAACGCCAAGAAGTTCGCCGACGCGGGCCTCAAGACCCTGCTGCTGGCCCCCGAGGCGCTGACCGGCAAGTACCTGGCCCGCGACCTGGTCAACTTCCAGACCGGCGAGATCTACGCCGAGGCCGGCGATGAGCTGAACCCCGAGCTGCTGGCGGCCCTGGAAGAGCAGGGCTTCGACAACCTCGACGTGCTCGACATCGACGACGTCACGGTCGGCGCCTACATCCGCAACACCCTGCGCGTCGACAAGAATACCGCCCGCGAGGACGCGCTGTTCGACATCTACCGCGTCATGCGCCCGGGCGAGCCGCCGACGGTGGAAGCGGCTGAAGCCATGTTCAAGTCGTTGTTCTTCGACAGCGAACGCTACGACCTCTCCTCGGTCGGCCGCGTGAAGATGAACATGCGCCTGGAGCTCGACTGCCCCGACGACGTGCGCGTGGTCCGCAAGGACGACGTGCTGGCGGTGCTCAAGACCCTGGTCGGCCTGCGCGATGGCCGCGGCGAGATCGACGACATCGACAACCTCGGCAACCGCCGGGTGCGTTCGGTCGGCGAACTGCTCGAGAACCAGTACCGCGTGGGCCTGCTGCGCATGGAACGCGCGATCAAGGAGCGCATGAGCTCGGTCGATATCGACACGGTCATGCCGCACGACCTGATCAATGCGAAGCCGGCTGCCGCGGCCGTGCGCGAGTTCTTCGGCTCGTCCCAGCTCTCGCAGTTCATGGACCAGACCAACCCGCTGTCGGAAATCACCCACAAGCGCCGCC
>NZ_JBEPUO010000055.1:0-8263 GCF_041691455.1 Phenylobacterium sp.
CATAGACGTCCACCGGCACGATCCGGTCGCAGCCGCGCACGGTCGAATAGCTGAAATAGTAGTAGCCGCCGCCGTTGGCGCAGGAGCCCATGGAGATCACGTAGCGCGGCTCGGGCATCTGGTCGTAGACCTTGCGCAGGGCCGGAGCCATCTTGTTCACCAGCGTGCCGGCGACGATCATCACGTCGGACTGGCGCGGGCTGCCGCGCGGGGCGAAGCCATAGCGCTCCAGGTCGTAGCGCGGCATCGAGGCCTGCATCATCTCGACCGCGCAGCAGGCCAGGCCGAAGGTCATCCACATCAAGGAGCCGGTGCGCGCCCAGGTGATCAGGTCGTCGACACCGGCGGTGATGAAGCCCTTGTCGGCGAGCTGTTGCGATACGCCGTCGAAGAACGGGTCGTGGGCGTCGGGATTGTAGCCTTCGACGCTCGAACGTGCGCCGCTATTTGCAGGCAGGAGGGAGGCTCCGCCTCCCGGACCGGCCGGAACGATCACTCCCATTCCAGGGCTCCCTTCTTCCACTCGTAGATGAAGCCCACCGTCAGGACACCGAGGAAGCTCATCATCGACCAGAAGGCGAACTGGCCCATGGCGGCCGGCAGCTTCATCAGCGCCACGGCCCAGGGGAACAGGAAGGCCACCTCCAGGTCGAAGATGATGAAGAGGATGGAGACCAGATAGAAGCGCACGTCGAATTTCATCCGCGCGTCGTCGAAGGCGTTGAACCCGCACTCGTAGGAGGAGAGCTTCTCGGGGTCCGGGGCCTTGGGCGCGACGCCGGCGGCGAACAGGATAAAGACGATGCCCAGCGCGGCCGCGATGCCCATGAAGATCACGATCGGCAGGTACTGGAGCAGGAACGCGTTCATAGAGTCCTCGGGGAGTCGCGGGCCGTTCTAGACCACACGTCCGGCGGTTTCAAACGGGGCCTTGTTGCAGCGCGGAAAGCTCACGAACCCAAGCCCTTCGGCTCACAGGAAACGGCTTCGCGCGGCGCGCCGCGGCGTCTTCTCCCGTTGACACGATTCCGGTCGGGACCTATCAGACGCGCCTCGCGTTTTGCGCAAGCAAGTGCGGATGTAGCTCAGTTGGTTAGAGCGCCGGCCTGTCACGCCGGAGGTCGCGGGTTCAAGTCCCGTCATTCGCGCCACCTTTTCCCCTGGCGGCAAACCCCACGCGAAGCCTCCAGTTGGGTTGTGACCTGGATCGGCCTCGGCTTAACTCCGGTCATCCAATGTAGGAGTTCGCCTTGCTTTCCGTCTTCGCAGCCGCGTTGCTCTTGGCCGCCGCCGATCCCGCCCCGCCGGCGGTCACCCCACCCTCGGCGTCCGCCCCCGTCGCCCAGGCCGCCGCCGCGCCGAAGGCCGCGAAGAAGGTCTGCTGGCAGGAAACCCCGACCGGCAGCCACTTCTCCAAGCAGGTCTGCGTGACGCAGGACGAATATGACCGCGCCCAGCGCGCGGCCCAGGACTCCGTCGCCGAGCACGGCCGAGGCCTGCCGCCGCCGTCCCTCGGGCCGTCGCGCTAGCCCTTCAGCGCCGCGTAGCCCCACCTCGGCGATCCGTCCTTGTGGACGGCGGTCCATCAGGCGGATCACGCCGGCCTAACTCAAGAAGAGGAACACAAGAAAATAAGCGTTGCCGCCTGCGCCGGTTAGGCGTCCGCTGAGCCAACCGACAAGAGGGAGGCGCGCTATGACCACGCTCACGATCAACGGCCGTCAGGTCAGTCTCCGTGGTCCTGACGACACGCCCCTGCTCTGGGTGATCCGCGACGAGATCGGCCTGAAGGGCACGAAGTTCGGCTGCGGGATCGGACAGTGCGGCGCCTGCACGGTGCACGTCGACGGCAAGGCCGTCCGATCCTGCGTGACGCCGGCGGCGGCCGTCGCGGGCCGGGCCGTCACCACCATCGAGGGGCTGGACCCCAGGGGCGCGCATCCGCTGCAGACCGCCTGGGTAGCCGCGCAGGTGCCCCAGTGCGGCTACTGCCAGTCCGGCCAGATCATGCAGGCCGCCGCGCTCCTGAAGGCGACGCCACATCCCACCGACGCGGATATCGATCACGGCATGAACGGCAACCTCTGCCGCTGCATGGCCTATGTCCGCATCAAGGCCGCGATCAAGCTCGCCGCGGCCGGCCAGGCGGGAGTCCACGCATGACCTTCCTGCAGCGCAATCCCGAGGCGGCCGCGGCGCTTTCCCGCCGTGGCTTCCTGATCACCGCCACCAGCGCCGGCGTGGCGCTGGGCTTCGCCGGCGAGGTGACCGCGGCCGGCCCCGCGCCCGCCGGCTTCGAGCCCACCATCTGGTACAGCATCGGGCGCGATGGGACCGTCACGGTCAATGTCATCCGCGCCGAGCTCGGCCAGCACGTCGGGACCGCCATCGCCCGCATCGTCGCCGACGAGCTCGAAGCCGACTGGTCGAAGGTCCAGGTCAAGACGGTCGACAGCGACGCCAAGTGGGGCCTGATGGTCACCGGCGGCAGCTGGTCCGTCTGGCAGAGCTACCCGATCTACAGCCAGGCCGGAGCGGCCGGGCGCACGGTGCTGATCGAGGAAGGCGCCAAGCTTCTGGGCGTCGCGCCGGGGGCCTGCGTCGCCCGCAACGGCGCCATCCATGCCGGCAAGGCCTCGGTCAGCTACGGCGCCATCGTCACGCGCGGGAACCTGGCGCGCAGCTTCACGCCCGAGCAGCTCGCCAAGCTGCCGATGAAGCCGGCGGCCGAACGGCGGCTGATCGGCAAGGCCGTGCAGGCGCGCGACATCCCGTCCAAGACCAATGGCCAAGGGGTCTATGGCATCGACGCGGTGGTTCCCGGCATGGTCTACGCGCGGCCAAAGCTCCCGCCGACCCGCTACGATTCCGTCGTCGTATCGATCGACGACTCCGCGGCCAAGGCCGTGCCGGGCTACCAGAAAAGCCTGGCCCTCGACGACCCGTCGGGGACCGTCCCCGGGTGGGTGGTGGTGCTGGCCGACAGCTTCGTCGCCGCCAACAAGGCCTGCGACCTGGTCAAGGTCACCTGGAAGACCGGTGAGGCGGCCAAGGTCTCCGAAGCCGACCTGCAGCGCCGCTCGGCCGAGCTGATCGCCGATCCGAACGCCGGCAGCCTGGTGGTGGAGGACGCCGGCGTCGACCAGGCGTTCGCCGCCGCGAAATCCAAGCTTGAGGCCACCTATACGACGGCGACCGCGCTGCATTTCCAGATGGAGCCGGTCAACGCGCTGGCCTTCGAGAAGGACGGCGTGTTCGAAATCCATACCGGCAACCAGTGGCAGTCGCTGGTGCTCCCTTGGCTCGCCAAGGCGCTCGGCCGGCCGGAAAACACCATCGTCATGAAAAGCTATCTGCTCGGCGGCGGCTTCGGGCGGCGGCTGAACGGAGACTACGCCATCCCCGCGGCGCTGGCCTCCAAGGCGATCGGCAAGCCGGTGAAGCTGGTCTTCACGCGGGCCGACGACAGCCGCTTCGATTCTCCGCGCGCGCCGTCTGTGCAGAGGGTCCGGATGGCGTTCGGCGAGGCCGGCCGCGTGACCGCCATGGATCATGCGGCCGCAGCGGGCTGGCCGACGCTGGCCATGGCGCCCTTCTTCATGCCGAAGGGGACGAACGGCGTCGCCTACGATCCGTTCTCGGTGAACGGCGCCGATCACTGGTACACCGTGGGGGCCCAGCGCGTGCGCGCGGTGAACAACGACCTGGCGAACAGCACCTTCCGGCCCGGCTGGCTGCGGTCCGTCGGGCCCGGCTGGACCAACTGGGCGCTCGAGAGCTTCATGGACGAGGCGGCCCACAGCCAGGGCGCCGATCCCCTCGCCTTCCGGCTCAAGCTGTTGGACGGCGTCGGCCGCAACGCCGGCTCCGGTCCGACCGCCGTGGGCGGGGCGCATCGACAGGCCGCCGTGCTCGCGGCGGTGGCGAAGAAGGCCGGCTGGGGCGCGGCCCTTCCCAAGAACACCGGGCTCGGGCTCGCCACGACCTTCGGCCAGGAACGCGACATGCCGACCTGGGTCGCCTGCGCGGCGCGGGTACGCGTCGATCCCCAGACCGGCGTGGTGAAGGTCGAGAAGCTGACGCTCGTGGCGGACTGCGGGACCGTGGTTCACCCCGACGGCGCGCTCGCCCAGATGCAGGGGGCATCGCTCTGGGGCATGAGCCTGGCGCTGTTCGAGGGCACGGAGTTCAGGGACGGTCAGGTGAAGGACACCAATCTCGGCGGCTACACCCCGCTGCGCATGGCCGATGTTCCGGACCTGGATATCGAATTCATGCCCAGCACCGAGCCGCCGGTCGGTCTTGGCGAGCCGGCGACGACGGTCGTGGGGCCCGCCATCGGCAACGCCATCTTCAACGCCGTCGGCGCGCGGGTGCGCGACCTGCCGATCCGGCCGGCCGCGGTGCTGAAGGCGATGAAGGCCTGAGCGCAGTCAGGGCCGCGCCGGAGTGAAGGCGGTTTCCGTGGCCGCCGGCTTGCCCGCCTCATCCGCGGCGCAGGCCAGGCCGGGGTCGCTGGCGCGCTCTTCGCCGGGCTTGAGGACCGCCAGCACCCCTCGCCCGCCCTGCACGGTCCACTGCAGGCCGTAGCCGGTGTAGCGCACACCGCCGTCCGTCCCGGCGAGCTTCAGGCTGTAGGCGTGGTCCTTGTAGGTCACGACCGCGGACTTGCTGTCGGGATAGCCGGCGACGATCGTCTGCCCGTCCTGGCAGCGGTAGGCGGTGACGCCGGCGTCGGGATTGACCGGACCCGTGGAGGCAGCCGGCGGGGGCGTGGCCTCGGCCTTCCGCCCGTCGCAGGCGCAGAGCGCCAGCAGCAGCAGGACCAGGCGCGGCGCCTTCAGCTTGTCGTCCACGCCTTGCTCCTCGATCGGCTTGTCGGCCACCATAGACGAAACCCCCAGGGCGATCACAGCAAGAGGCCACGGCATGGACGAAGCGACCCGCGCGCGGCACACCGAGGCCGTTCGCCGCGACGGCTACACCATCGTCGAGAACGCCATCGCCCCGGACCTCGTGGAGGGGCTCGGCGCGGCGTTGGCGCGGCTGGAGCGCGAGCTCGGCGCCAAGCCGGCCGGCAACGGCTTCGAGGGCCACAGGACGGTCAGGATCTACAATCTGCTGGCCCATGGCGCGCCCTTCGCCGAGGTCCCGGTCCACGCGAACGTGCTGCCCATCGTCGAGGGCGTGCTGGACGAGGGCTGCCTGATCTCCTCGCTCTCCTCCATCGCCATCGATCCCGGCGAGACCGCCCAGCCGATCCACGCGGACGATCAGGTGATCCCGCTGGAGAAGCCGCATGCGCCGATCGTCTGCAATTCCATGTGGGCGCTGACCGATTTCACCGAGGCCAATGGCGCGACCCGCCTGGTTCCCGGCAGCCACCGGAAACCCAATCCCGAGTACGGCGGCGCCTACGAGACCATCGCCGCGGAAATGCCCAGGGGCAGCGTGCTGCTCTGGGACGGCGCGCTCTGGCACGGCGGCGGCGCCAACCGGACGGACGCCCGGCGCACCGGCGTGGCCATGAACTACTGCGCGGGCTTCATCCGCCAGCAGGAGAACCAGCAGCTCGGGCTCGATCCCAAGCTGGTGAAGGGCTTCCCGCCCCGTTTGCAGGAGCTGGTCGGCTACGGCGTCTATCGCGGCCTGATCGGGCACATCGACAAGTCGAGCCCGGCGCAGCGGCTGAACGGCGGTGGCGGCTTCCGGTCGATCTGGGACGGCTAGGCCGCGGCGCGCACCGGGCCCAGGGCCTCGTCGAACAGGTCCAGCATCGCCGCCCAGGAGCGCCGGTCGGTCTCGGCGTGGTACTCGAACCCCGGCATGCCGAGCGCGCCCACAGTCGGGTTGGTGAAGCTGTGGCCCGCGCCGCCGTAGAGGTTCATCCGCCAGTCGACGCCGCCGTCCGTCATCTCCTTTTCGAAGGCCAGCCGCTGCTCGGCGGGGATGATCGGATCGAGCGCGCCGATGCAGGTGAGGATCCTGGCCTTGATCGCCTTGGCGTCCTGGGGCCGCGTGGTCGCGAGGCCGGAGTGGAAGCCTACGACCGCCTTCAGGTCCGCGCCGCTGCGGGCCAGCTCGAGCACCGTCGTGCCCCCGAAGCAGTAGCCGGTGGCCGCCAGCTTGCCGGCGTCGCACTCCGGCTGCCGCGCCAGCACCGCCAGGGCCTCGGCCGCCCGCGCCCGGATCGTGGAGGGTTCGGCCATGAAGGCGTTGATCCGCGGCATGACCTCGTTGCGGTCGGAGAGCGGCTTGCCGTCGCCGTAGTAGTCCATGGCGAAGGCGACATAGCCGGCCTCGGCCAGCCGCCGGGCGATCGACTTGGTCAGGTCGACCAGGCCGCCGCCCTCCGGGGCGACCAGCACGCCGGGCCGCTTGCCGGGCCGCGTATCGTCGACAGCCAGATAGCCGACCAGGCGCGCGCCGTCGGCGTGGTACTCGATGTCCTCGGTCTTCATCTTGGCTCCGGTCAGTTGGGCCGGCCCATGGGCGGCATCTTCGGAAAGCGCGGCGCGCCTTCGTGCATCAGGTGCCAGGGCTGGGCGGAGTCCGTGTAGAGGTGCGCGCTCGGAGTCATGCCGGACGGATCGTCGAGCGCGCCGAGCTTCACCGGATTGAACGGCACCAGCGGCGCGGTGATGGTCCAGAGCGGGGTCCCGCAGTCCCCGCAGAAGGCGCGGCCCACTTCCGAGCCGCTGTCGGCCCGCGAGGCGTAGATCCTGGCGTGGCCCTGAGTGACCGCGAAGCCGAGCTTGGGGGCGAGTGCAACGTAGTTCGGCCCGCCACCCGAGGCCTTCTGGCAGTCGCGGCAATGGCAGACGGCGCAGCCCATCATCGGGCCGGCGATCTTGAACCGCACCTTGCCGCAGGCGCAGCCGCCGGTGATCTCCGTCATCTTGGTCCCCCTACGCCACCGGTTCCGGTTGTTTCGCCAGCACGAAGTCGTCGGCGTTCGGCGCCAGTGTCGCGCGCCAGTAGTCGATGAGCCCGAAGGGCCAGTTCTGGCTGACCCGGCCGAACTCGTTCTTGTACCAGCTGGTGACGTTCTTCGAGCCCCAGGCCCACCCCTTGTTGGCGTCGTCCACGCGGATGTTGAAGGCGTCGTGGACATCGCGCTTCACCTCCACCGACCGGGCGCCGGTCTCGGCCAGCAGCCGAAGCGCGCCGACGATGTAGCGGACCGAGCACTCGGAGAAGAAGATGATCGAGCCGTTGACGACGATGTTGGTGTTGGGCCCGTAGATCATGAAGAAGTTCGGGAAATCCGGGACCGTCATGCCGAGATAGGCCCGCGCGTCGCCGGCCCAGACCTCGTGCAGGTCCTTGCCGCCGCGCCCCGTCACCTTAAGGCCGGACAGGAACTTCGAGGCGGTGAAGCCGGTGCCGTAGATCAGCACGTCGACCTCGTGCTCCACGCCATCGGCGGTGACCACGCCCTTCGGCGTGATCCTGGCGATGGGCTGGGTGATCAGCTCGACGTTGGGACGCTTGAGCGCGCCCAGCCAGACGCCGTTGTCGAGCACCGCGCGCTTGCCGCCCACCGGATAGGTCGGGACCACGTTGGACAGCAGGTCGGGCCGGTCCTCGACCTGGGCCGCGAGCGCGGCGGCCGCCATTTCGCGGAGCATGAGGTTCTGCGCGCCCACGGCCGTCGTCGGGCCGTTCCAGCCCTCATCGGCCTTGACCATCGGCAGGAAGCCCTCGGTGGTCATCCAGAAGAGCCAGAAGCGGTACCACTTGTCGTAATAGGGGATGTGTTCGAGCAGCCACTTCATGCCCTCGGGCACGTCCTCATGGTAGTGCGGCACCGGCAGGCCCCAGGGCGGGGTGCGCTGGAAGACCTTGAGGCTGGCGACCCTGGGCGCGATCTCCGGCACGAACTGATAGGCCGAGGCGCCGGTGCCGATCACCGCCACGCGCTTGCCGGCGAGCTCCACGTCGTGTCGCCATTCGGACGAGTGGAAGGCCGGGCCCTCGAAGGTCCCGACGCCGTCGATCTGCGGCATGCGCGGCTTGTTGAGCTGGCCCACGGCGGTGACGACGGCATTGGCCTCGACGGTCTCCGTGCGGCCGTCCTTGCCCTTCAGCTCGACGCGCCAGATCGCGCGGCCCTCGTCCCAGGCCAGGCTCTCGACGCGAGTCTCGAAGCGGATGTGCTTCTTGAGATCGTATTTGGCCGCCACGCCGCGGAAGTATTTCAGCAGTTCCGGCTGCGGCGAGAAGTGCTGCGGCCAGGCGTGGTTCGGCTCGAAGGAGTAGC
>NZ_JBEPUO010000056.1:0-8193 GCF_041691455.1 Phenylobacterium sp.
TCCGGCTGCGGCGAGAAGTGCTGCGGCCAGGCGTGGTTCGGCTCGAAGGAGTAGCTGTACATGTGGTTGGCATTGTCCACCCGGCAGCCCGGATAGGTGTTCACCAGCCAGGTGCCGCCGACGTCGGCGTTGGACTCCACGATCTCGAACTGGACCCCGGCCTGCGAGAGGCGGATGCCGGTCAGGAGGCCCGACATGCCGGCGCCGATCACCAGCACCTTCAGCTTCCGCGCGGCGGCCTTGAGCTGCGGCTGCTCGAATTGCGGGTCCTTGCTGCTCACGCCGGCGATCGCCAGCTCGTCGATCAGGAAGTCGGCGTACATCTCCGGGATCGGGGCGCCGGCCACGAAGTCCATCATCTTGCGCAGGGTGGGCGTATCGGGGCTGGGCATCTTCAACGAGCCGGCCGCCACATTGGCCTGGATCGCGCCCTTGGCCTTGGCCCGGATTTCGGTCTTCGCCGCTTCCGAAAGACCCGTGTCGCCGGGGGGCGAGAGCGGCGTATAGACTGGCGTCCACTCCGGCCGCAGCCAGCTGGCGTCGCCGGTCATGTGCACCATCGCCATGATCAGGGCCGGCAGGTGGGCGGCCTCGAGGGCGTGATCGAGGTCCGTGTCGGCGTCGGCCATGGTCGTTTCCCGCCAGGTTATCGTTGTTCAGCACCATGACTCCGCCGGACGGCGGCTGTCATCCGGAAAGCCGCCCGGCCTGGCGCGCGCGGATGCGCTCCATCACCCCCGCCGGCAGCGCCATGCCCGAAGCGGCGAGGTTTTCCGCCAGGTGCGCGGGCCTGGTGGTGCCGATCACGGCGCAGGCCACGGCCGGGTTGGCCAGCACATAGCCCAGCGCGGCCTGCGGGCCGGTCATCTCCGCCAGGCGGTTGAGGAAGCTGAAGCGCGCGCCCTCTTCGACCTCGCGCCGGTGCCGGACCAGGCCGCGGGCCGCATACCAGAGGTCGCGGGGGGCCCGCAGCTTGGCGACCTGCCAGCCGGTGTGGCCCATGGCGAGCGCCATGCCGGCCAGGACCCCCTTCCCCGCCGCCGCGGCCTGAGCGATCAGCGGCTCGCGTTCAGGCCGCAGGACATTGTAGTCGACCATCACCACGTCGAAGTCGCCGAGGCCGCTGACATGGGCGATCACGGCGGGGTCGAAGCTGTTGACGCCGATCGCCCGGACCAGTCCCCGCGCCTTCAGCCCGGCCAGGGCCGAGCGCAGTTCGTCGGTCAGGTCGGCGATGTCCGGCCCGTGGAGCTGCAGCAGCGGCAGGTCGCCCAGCCCCAGGTTGCGCAGGCTGCGCTCGGCGCTGGCCACCACGGCCCCGGCCGAGAAGTCCCGCCCGATGCGGCCACCGTCGGCGAAGGTCCCAGCCTTGGTGGCGACCACGAGGCCCGAGGTGGCCCGGTCCTTCAGCGCACGCCCCAGCCTCGGCTCCGCATGGCCGCCGGAATAGCTCGCGCCGGTGTCGAAGAAGGTGACGCCGCCGTCGATCGCGGCGTGGACCAGGCCAAGCGCCGCGCGCTCGGAGAACCTCGGCTTGCCCCACCAGCTGGCCGCGCCGAAGCCGATCTCGGAGACGCTCAGGCCCGTTCGGCCCAGCGGGCGGTAGAGCATCGGCGCTAGGGTGTCCGTTGGGCGTCGGCGATCGCCACTGTGCTCATGTCCGGTTCGGAGTCCTCGCTCACCAGCAGCAGGCGGCCGAACACCAGCTTGATAAGCACGAAGATCACGCCGGCGCCGCCGACCATGGCGACGTGGACCATCCAGAACTGCACCGGCGTCATCTTCTCGTAGAGGGTGCCGAGATAGCCCACGAGGATATTCCCCGCCCAGAGGTGCAGATAGTAGAAGCCGATCACCAGGCCCGCGATGGCCTTGGGCGCGGCTCGCGAAAACAGCGCAAGACCCACCGGAAGGACGTTGGCGAAGCCGATGTCGTTCAGCAGGTGAAAGGCCAGCAACCAGTTGAAGCTGACCTTGTGGCCGGCCGGCGTCAGCGCCGCCCCGGCCGCCAGGCAGGCGACGCCCGCGGCTCCGAAAAAGCAGCCGATGGCGATCTTGCCGAGCTCGTCCGGCTCGGGGAACCGGGTCTTCCAGGCCCGCCAGAACATCACCATTCCGAGCAGGGTTGCGACGGAGACGATGGAATCCACCGACAACATCTGGCTGGTCAGGATCGTGATGCCCAGGAAGTGCAGGTCGGCGTTGGCTTCGGCCCAGACCAGGTAGCCGTTGTAGATCTGATTGTTGCCGACGATCGACAACGCCAGCACCGGCAGGATGAAGGCCAGCAGCACCAGCACCGACACCTCGCGCGTCGTCAGCGCCGGTCGCGCAGCCTTTTCCGCCGTGGTCCTGGCGCCGCGCGGGGGATCGGGCGGCAGGCGCTTCAGGCTGGAAAGATAGATCGCCAGCGCGATCAGCATGGCCACGCCCGCCGCGCCGAATCCGTAGTGCCAGGCGATCCCCTGGCCGAGGTAGCCGGTGATCAGCGGGCCGAAGATCACGCCGCCGTTGATACCCAGGTAGAAGACCTGGAAGCCATCGGCGCGGCGGGTGTCGCCAGCGGCGTAGAGCGCGCCCACCTGGGTGGCTATGTTGCCCTTCAGGCACCCGGCCCCGATCATCAGGCAGACCAGCGCCAGCAGGAACGAGGCGTCGAAAGCCATCAGGAAGTGGCCGAGCGCCATGATGCTCGCGCCGACGATAATCGTCCCGGTCCGCCCCACCCGGTCGGCGATCAGGCCGCCGAGCAAGGGGGTCAGATAGACCGTGCTCGAATAGACCAGATAGATCGCCGACGAGAGCTGCTGGTTCGAATAGTGCGCGCCGCCCGCGAACACCGCCTCCAGGATGGGCCGCAGGACGCTCAGCCCGACCACATGCTCCACATGGCCCGGCTTCAACAGCTGGCCGTTCATGTAGAGCACCAGGAGCGCGATCATGCCGTAGTAGGAGAAGCGCTCGAAGGCCTCGGTGATGGAGAGGTAGGCAAGCCCCTTGGGATGGCCCAGGAAGGCACGATCGTCTGCGTCTGCGGTAACCGCGGTCATGGAATCCTCTCCAAGGATCGACCAGATAGGCACGAATCCTCAGGTCGATGGAAGCCGCCTCGTCTCGTGGGCCAGCGCCTTCATCTCGCGGTCGAGGATGGCGACGACCGCCTTCCAGGCCGGCGTCGTGGCGATGACCAGGTCGAAGTGGCTGGCGTCGGGGATGGTCACGACCTCGGCGCGATCGCCGGCCTTGCGGACCTGCAGGGCGTAGGCGCGGCCGGTATAGGGCGGCATGACCGCGTCGTAGACCCCGTGGACCATCACCACCTTGGCGCCGGTCGGCAGCAACTCGGCGGGCGAGGTGTCGGCATAAGGGGACTTGCGGCCCTTCAGGTCGATCAGGCGCTCGATCGTGTCATCGCCGCAGGGCAGCGCCCAGGCCTTGCCCTGCCCCTTCAGGTCGCCGATGCCGGCCAGGCTGATGACGGCTCCGATCGGCAGCGGGTCGGCGGTGTGGAGCGGGCTCGACGCCGGGAGCTTGCGCCGGCCGGCCGCCCAGAGCGCCAGATGACCGCCGGCCGAGTGGCCGATGGCCACCACGCGGCTGAGGTCGAGGTGGTATTTCGGCGCCTCGGCGCGCAGGGCGTCGACGGCTGTCGCGACATCCTGGAAGGTCCCCGGATAGCCCGCGCCGGGCTCGCCCAGCTTGCGGTATTCGACGTTCCAGACCGCGTAGCCACGCTGGGCGAGGTCGGCGGCCAGCCCGCTGGTCTGCGGGAAACCCTCGTACTGCTTCAGGAAGCAGCCGCCGTGCAGCAGGACGACGACCGGATGCGGACCCCCGGCCTTGGGCAGGAACAGCTCGGCCACCTGCGAGGGCGCCGGGCCATAGTGGACCGCCGCATCCGGCCGATGCCGCGCCTGTTTCATGTAGTCGTCCAGCGACGCGGGCTCGGCGTGCGCCGCGCCGGCGGCCAGGATCACGCTCAAGACCATCGCCCGTCCAACCATGCCGCGTCCCCAGAAACACGTGGGCGGCGAGGGATTCGAACCCCCGACCCTCTCGGTGTAAACGAGATGCTCTAACCAGCTGAGCTAGCCGCCCGCGGGCCGGTTCTAGACCAGGTGGAACGCGGCCAGAAGCACCCAGGCGCCGATCAGGGCGAAGATCGCCGCGGCCGCCATCCGCACATACCTCAGCGGCACGATCTTGGTGGCCGCCTCCCCCAGCAGCACGGCCGGCACGTCGGCGATCATCATGCCCAGCGTCGTGCCGGCGGTGACCAGCAGGATCTGGTGGAAACGCGCGGCCAGCAGCGAGGTGGCGATCTGGGTCTTGTCGCCGATCTCCACGACGAAGAAGGTGATCAGTGTCGTCAGGAAGATGCCGCCGCGCCCGATGGTCTTCAGCTCATCGTCCATCTTGTCGGGGACCAGCGCCCAGACGGCCATGGCGATGAAGGCGGCGCCGACGACGATGCGGAACACCTGTCCGCTCAGCCAGGCCGAGAGGTAGTAGCCGAGGCTGGCCGCAGCGAGGTGATTGAGCAGGGTCGCGCCCAGGATACCCAGGATGATCGGCCCGGGTTTGCGGAATTTCGCCGCCAGGACAATGGCCAGCAGCTGGGTCTTGTCGCCGATCTCGCCGATGGCGACGACGGCGGTGGAGGTGAAGAAGGGTTCGAGGATCACGGACGGACTTCCAGGGCGCGAGACAGACGACGACGCGGACCTCCGCCGGCCCATGTGCCGCAGGTCGCGTCGTCGGTCTCACCAATCCGGATCTCATCGATCCGCCGTCCGCGCCATGCTCCGGGGCGGAGCCGGCGCAAGTGTGTTGACACGGACTTCGCTCGCAGCGAACGGCTACTCCCCGAAGACGCCGGTTTCCTAGCCCGCGGGTCCGCTCCCGCGCAATGGAAAAGGCGGCTGCGCCGGTCGCGGATCGATATGCCGCAGGGTCGGCGGCCCGACGCAACTTCCGCTTGGAGGCCCACCCCGCGATCGGCTAGGGCTCGGCGATGGGCGGCATTCTGGTCACGGGCAGCGCCGGGCACCTCGGCGAAGCGATCCTGCGCACCCTGCGCTCGCGTGGCGAGACGGCGGCCGGCCTGGATATCGCCGCCTCCCCGTTCACCGACCACGTCGGCTCGATCTGCGACCGGGACCTTGTCGCGCGCTGCATGGACGGGGCGCGGGCGGTGATCCATGCCGCCACGCTGCATAAGCCGCATGTGGCCACCCACCCGCGCCAGGCGTTCATCGACACCAATGTCAGCGGAACCCTGGCGCTGCTGGAGGCGGCGGCGTCGGCGGGGGTCGAAGCCTTCGTCTTCACCAGCACCACAAGCGCGTTCGGCGCGGCCCTGAGCCCGGCCCTGGACGAGCCCGCGGCCTGGATCACCGAGGACGTCGCGCCCATTCCCAAGAACATCTACGGCGTCACCAAGATCGCGGCGGAGGGCCTTTGCGAACTTTTCGCCCGAAGGTTCGAGCTGCCCGTCACGATCCTGCGGACCTCGCGGTTCTTTCCCGAGCCCGACGACGACGCGGAGATCCGCTCCGCCTACGAGGCCGCCAACGCCCAGGCCAACGAGCTGTTGAACCGGCGCGCCGACATCGAGGATATCGTCGAGGCCCATCTCCTGGCGATCGAGGCCGCGCCGCGGACCGGGTTCGCGCGCTACATCATCTCGGCGACGACGCCGTTCCGGCGCAGCGACCTGCCTGAGTTGCGCACCAGCGCCGAGGAGATGGTCTATCGCCTCTATCCCGAGTGCCGGTCGCTGTTCGCCGCGCGCGGCTGGCGGCCGTTCGCCGAGCTCGATCGCGTCTACGACAACAGCCTGGCGCGGGCCGAGCTGGGCTGGCGGCCGAAATACGACTTCGCGCATGTGCTGACCTGCCTGCGCACGGGCGAGGACTTCCGCAGTCCGCTCGCGCGAGCTGTCGGACGCAAGGGATACCATCCGACAGCGTTCGAGGCCGGTCCCTATCCCGTCGCCTAGCCAGGCTTGAAGTTCAGCTGTTCAGCGCGTCCTTCAGCGCATCGCCCACCCGGAAGCGGCAGGTCTGCGAGGCCTTGCGTTTGACCGTCTCGCCGGTGCGCGGATTTCGCGCCGTCCCCGCCGGCCGCTTGATCGGCACGAAGCTGCCGAACCCCACCAGGCGCACTTCCTTGCCGGCGCGAAGCGACGTCGACACCGATGAAATGAAGGCATCCAGCGCCACCTTCGCCTGCGCCTTGTTCAAGCCCGCCTTGTCGGCCATTTCCGCGACGAGTTCGGCCTTCGTCATATGTTCTCTCCCAGCCCGTTCTTGTTGCAGGCGGACGGGGTCCCCACACCCCTCACCCCCATTTCGAATTAAGGCCCGCCAAAGCGTGGCCGTCAAACGAGAGCGGCGCGGGAATGCTCCCGCGCCGCTCCAATGACACAAGAAGTGATCAGCCCTAGTGGGTCAGGATCGCCTCGGCGTCGCTGTCGTCGGCGATCGAGACCGGCGGCGCGTCGGCCTCCGACCATTCGATCGCCACCGGCTGGCGGGTGAGCGCCTGGGCCAGGACCTCGTCCATCGTCGAGACCGGGATGATCTTCATCTCCGCCTTCACGTTGTCCGGGATGTCGGCCAGGTCCTTCTCGTTCTCGAGCGGTATCAGCACCGTCTTCACGCCGGAGCGCAGGGCCGCCAGCAGCTTTTCCTTCAGGCCGCCGATCGCCGTGACCCGCCCGCGCAAGGTGACCTCGCCGGTCATGGCGATGTCCTTCTTGATCGGAATGCCGGTCAGGACCGAGACAATGGCCGTGGCCATGGCCGCGCCGGCGGACGGACCGTCCTTGGGCGTGGCGCCGTCCGGCACGTGGATGTGGACGTCGGTCCGCTCGAAGCTCGGCGGTTCGAGGCCGAACTTGGTGGCCCGGCTGCGGACGTAGCTGTTCGCCGCCGAGATCGACTCCTTCATCACGTCCTTCAGGTTGCCGGTCACCGTCATGCGGCCCTTGCCGGGCATCTTGACCGCTTCGATGGTCAGGATGTCGCCGCCGAAGTCGGTGTAGGCCAGGCCGGTGATGATCCCGACCTGGTCCTCGGTGTCCATCTCGCCGTACTTGAACTTCCGGATCCCCGCGTACTTGGCGAGCCGCTCGTCGTCGATGGCGATGGTCAGCACGTTCTCACGGCTGAGATCGCGCACCGTCTTGCGGGCCAGGTTGCCCAGTTCCCGCTCCAGCGACCGCACGCCGCTTTCGCGGGTGTAGTAGCGGATCAGGTCGCGGATCGCCTGGTCGGGGACGATGAACTCCTCCGGCTTCAGCCCATGGTCCTTGGTCAGCTTGGCCAGGATGTGCCGCTTGGCGATCTCCAGCTTCTCGTCCTCGGTGTAGCCGGGGATGCGGATGATCTCCATGCGGTCCAGCAGCGGCTGGGGCATGTTGAGGCTGTTGGCCGTGGTGACGAACATCACCGGCGACAGGTCGTAGTCGACCTCCAGGTAGTGGTCGGCGAAGGTCGAGTTCTGCGCCGGGTCCAGCACCTCGAGCAGGGCCGAGGACGGGTCGCCCCGCCAGTCGGAGCCCATCTTGTCGATCTCATCGAGCAGGAAGAAGGCGTTGGTCGACTTGGCCTTCTTCATCGACTGGATGATCTTGCCGGGCATCGAGCCGATGTAGGTCCGCCGGTGGCCGCGGATCTCGGCCTCGTCGCGCACGCCGCCCAGCGACACGCGGACGAATTCACGTCCCGTGGCCTTGGCGATCGAGCGGCCGAGCGAGGTCTTGCCGACGCCGGGGGGGCCGACGAGGCAGAGGATCGGGCCCTTCAGCGAGCCCACGCGGCTTTGCACCGCCAGGTACTCCAGGATCCGCTCCTTGACCTTCTCCAGGCCGTAGTGGTCGCCTTCGAGGATGTCCTCGGCCTTCTGCAGGTCGATGGGCTTGATCTTCGCCTTGCCCCACGGGATCGACAGCAGCCAGTCGAGGTAGTTCCGAACGACGGTGGATTCCGCCGACATCGGGCTCATGTTGCGCAGCTTCTTGAGCTCGCTCTCGGCCTTGGTGCGGGCTTCCTTGGAGAGCTTGACCTTCTTGATGCGCTTTTCGAGCTCCATCAGCTCGTCGCGCTGATCGTCCTGCTCGCCCAGCTCGCGCTGGATCGCCTTCATCTGCTCGTTCAGATAGTACTCGCGCTGGGTCTTCTCCATCTG
>NZ_JBEPUO010000057.1:0-8177 GCF_041691455.1 Phenylobacterium sp.
GTGGCCGGGGGGGGGGCCCCCGGTCGGGCCCCCCCCCCCGGGGGGGCCGGGCGCGGCCCCGGGCGCGGCCGCGGCCACCGCGGCGGCCACGGGCGCCGCGGCCGGGAGCGCGCGTTCGGAGGTCGCGTAGGGGACCGCCTCGATCCAGTGCCGGGTCCGTTCGAAGGGATAGGTGGGCAGCGGCACGCGCCGACGCGGCGCGCCCGCGAAGGTCACCCAGTCGGCCTTGCCCCCGGCCAGCCAGAAGCGGCCGAGCGCACCCATCAGGAAGTCGGCATCGGACGCGGTTTCCTGCGGATGCTTGATGGTGGCGATGACGTCGTGGCCCGCGCCGCGCCGGCTGTTCTGGCGGGTCAGCGTGCTCAGCACCTGGCCGGGACCGATTTCCAGGAAGATGCGCTCAGGATCCTCCAGCAGCCGCGAGATCCCGTCGCAGAACAGCACGGTCGAGCGCAGGTGGCTCACCCAGTACCCGGGGTCGGTCGCTTCCTCGTCGGTGATCCAATCTCCGGTCAGGTTCGACAGGAACGGCCGCTGCGGCCTGTTGAGCGTCAGCCGCTCGAACTGCGCGCGGAACTCGCCGAGGATCGGCTCGACCAGGGCGGAGTGGGCCGCCACATTGATGTGCACGCGGCGGGTCTCGACGCCCTCGGCCTCGAGCGCGTCGGCAAGCGCCTGGATGGCTTCGTCGGGGCCGGAGACCACGCACTGATCGTCGCGGTTGATCGCGGCGATCGAGAGCTCGGCGCCGAGCCGGCCTTCGAGCGCCTTGGCGGCCAGGGGCACGCTCAGCATGCCGCCCGGCTGCAGGGTGTCGAACAGCCGCCCGCGGCACATGACGATGTCGATGGCGTCTTCGAGCGAGAACACCCCGGCCACGCAGGCGGCGGTGTATTCGCCCATGCTGTGGCCGATCATGGCGTCGGGCTCGACGCCCCAGGCGAGCCAGGTCTGGGCCATGGCGTATTCGACGGCGAACAGCGCCGGCAGGGCAACGGTCGGCTGGTCGAGCGCGCCTTCGCCTTCGAAGATGGCGTCGGTCAGAGGACGGCCGGCGCGGGCCTCGTAGATCCGGCTGCAGGTGTCGAGCGCCGCACGGAACGGCGCGCAGGCCCCGTAGAGCTCACGGGCCATGCCGGCATATTGCGCGCCGCCGCCCGGGAACAGGAACGCCACCGGCGGAGCTTCCGCCGCGCCGGCGCCGCGCAGCACCTCGCCGGGCGTCATGCGGCGCAGCTTGGCGATGGCGTCGTCGCGATCCGCGCAGACCAGGGCCAGGCGCTTCTCGAACCGCCGGCGTCCGACCCGCAGGGTGTGGGCGACGTCAGCGAGGTTGGCGGCCGCGTGGCCCTCGAGCCAGTCGGCCAGGTCGGCGCAGCGTTTCGCCAGCGCCGCATCGGTGCGCGCCGAGAGGACCAGAAGCTGGGCGCCTTCAGCCGCGCCCGAGGCCGGCCGCGACGGCGCCTCCTCGATCAGCAGGTGGGCGTTGGTGCCGCCGAGCCCGAAGGAGCTGATCCCGGCCCGGCGCGCGACGTCGCCGCGCTTCCATTCGGTGGCCTCGGCCGCGACGTAGAACGGCGAGTCGCAGAAGCCGATCCGCGGATTGGGCGCGGTGAAATTCAGGCTGGGCGGGATGATCTCGTTCTCGAGCGCCAGCACCGCCTTGATGAGACCCGCCGCCGTCGCGCCCGCGTCGAGGTGGCCGATGTTGGTCTTGACCGATCCGATGGCCACCGAGCCGGCCTGGTCGGGACCCAGGCGGAAGGCCCGCGTCAGGCCCTCGACCTCGATCGGATCGCCCAGCACGGTGCCGGTGCCGTGGGCTTCGATCAGGGAGACGGAGTCGGCCGAGACGCCCGCCTGGCGATAGGCCTCGGCGATGACCGCGGCCTGGCCCGAGACGCTGGGCGCCGTGAAGCCGGCCTTGGCCTCGCCGTCGTTGTTGACCGCCGAGCCGATCAGCACGCCGTAGATGTGGTCGCCGTCGGCCATGGCGTCTTCGAGGCGCTTGAGCGCGACCATGGCCACGCCGCTGCCGCGCACCATGCCGTTGGCCTCGGCGTCGAAGGCGCGCAGGACGCCGTCGGGCGACAGCGGGCCGCCCTCAACGTAGCGGTAGCCGACCCGGTTGGGCGCCAGCACCTTGGCGCCGCCGGCCAGCGCCATGTCGCACTCGCCGCGGCGCAGGCTCTCGGCGGCCATGTGGATCGCCACGCCCGAGGTGGAGCAGGCCGTCTGCACATTGACCGCGGGGCCCCGCAGGCCCAGCCGATAGGCGATGTGCGTCGTCGGGAAATCGCGCTCGTTGCCGATGAGCATGTTGTAGTCGCCGGCCGTCTCGCGCAGGTCCTGATGGGTCATCAGGTTGTTCAGCAGATAGGCGTTGCGGCCGACGCCGCCGAACACGCCGATCCGGTCGGAGCCCTGCCTCGGATCGACGCCGGCGTCCTCGAGCGCGGTCCAGGCGGCCTCCAGCATGATCCGCTGCTGCGGATCCATCAGCTCCGCCTCGCGCGGGGTGAAGCCGAAGAAGGCGGCGTCGAAGCCTTCCGCGTCGTCCAGCGGGAAGGCGGCGGCCACATAGTCGGGATCGTCGAGCAGGGCCGGGTCTTCGCCGGCGGCCTCCAGGTCGGCGCGGGTGATCTCCACGCGGCCCGAGCGGCCCGCGAGGATCATCTCCCAGAAGCTGGCGACATCGGGCGCGCCCGCGAAACGCCCGGCCAGGCCGACGATGGCGATGCGGTCGCCCTTGGGCGCGGGCTTCGCCGGGGCGGCGGCGATCGGCGCCTCCGCGGCGCGGCGCTGTTCGGCGATGCGGGCGATGTTCTCGACGGTCGGGCCGTCGAAGAACTCCGCGACGCTGAGGCGCAGGCCGCGCTGGCTGCGGCAGATCTCCAGGAAGCGCATGGCCAGCAGCGAGGTGCCGCCGAGTTCGAAGAAGCGGTCGTGGCGGCCGACCCGATCCACGCCGACCAGCTCGCGCCAGCTGTCGGCGACGAAGCGCTCGAAGTCCCCGCGCGGCGCGGCGAAGGCCTGTTCGAGCGTCGGCCGCTCGCGGCTCGGCGCGGGCAGGGCGCGGCGGTCGACCTTGCCGTTGGCCGTCAGCGGCACCGCGTCGAGCCAGACGAAGGCGCTCGGGAGCATGTAGTCGGGAAGCCGCCCGCCGAGGTGGCGGCGCAGCTCGGTCGTGCTCGGCTGGGCCGCGCCGGCCACGGCGACCAGATAGGCGACCAGCCGGGTCTCGTCGGCCCCGTCGTCCCGCGCCACCACGACGCTCTCGCGCACCGCCGGGTGTCCGGTGGCGGCGGCCTCGATCTCGCCCAGCTCGATGCGGAAGCCGCGGATCTTCACCTGGTCGTCGATGCGGCCGAGGTATTCGATATTGCCGTCGGCGAGGCGTTGCGCCAGGTCGCCGGTCCGGTAGAGCCGCGCCTGGGGATCCTTGGAATTGGGATCGGCGATGAACCGCTCGGCGGTCAGTTCCGGCCGGTTCAGATAGCCGCGGGCGACGCCTTCGCCGCCCACATAGAGTTCGCCCGGCTGGTCCGCCGGCGCCGGCTTTCCCTGCGGGTCCAGCACATGCAGCGAGAGATCGGGGATCGGCTGTCCGATGAGGCTGCGCCCGCCGGCGAGGTCCTCGGCCTTGATCTCATGATAGGTGACGTGGACTGTCGTCTCGGTGATCCCGTACATGTTGACGAGGCGCGGCGGGCCGAGCGGGTAGACAGAGAGCCACGGCTCCAGGGTCCGGAAATCCAGGGCCTCGCCGCCGAAGATCACCACCCGGAGCGCCTCGGCCTTCAGGTCCGGCAAGGCCACGGCGGTCGCGGCGAGGCGCCGGAAGGCCGATGGGGTCTGGTTCAGCACCGTGACGCCTTCCACGGCCAGCAGCCGGTAGAACTCGTCGGGGTTGCGGCTGGTCTCGTAGGGCACGACCACCACGCGGCCGCCATAGGCCAGCGCGCCCCAGATCTCCCAGACCGAGAAGTCGAAGGCGAAGGAGTGGAACAGCGTCCAGACGTCGGTCGGGCCGAACTGGAACCACGGCTCGGTCTGCTGGAGCAGGCGGCAGACGTTGTGGTGGGTGACCACCACGCCCTTCGGCTTGCCGGTGGAGCCGGAGGTGTAGATCACATAGGCCGCGTCGCCGGGCTGGGGCGCCGGGGCAGCGGCGCCGGCTTCATCGGCATCGCCCTCGGCAAGCTCGCCGAGGTTCAGGATCTCCAGCGTCCCCGATCCGCAAGACTCCAGGGCTGACGCCGCGCCATCCGTCGCGACCGCCACCTGGATGCCGGCGTCCTCGACGATGAAGCCCAGGCGCTCGGCCGGGTAGGTCGGGTCGAGCGGCACATAGGCGCCCCCGGCCTTGAGGATTCCGACCAGCCCGACCAGCAGGTCGAGCGAGCGTTCCGCGCATAGCCCGACCCGGACGTCCGACCCGACGCCGCGCGCCCGCAGGGCCCTGGCCACCCGCTCGGCCCGCTGGACAAGTTCGGCGTAGGTGAGCTGGGACTGGCCGCGCCGCACCGCGACATTGTCCGGGAAGCGCGCGGCCGCGGCGTCCAGCAGGGCGGTGAGGGTGGTGGCGTCGCCGCGGTCCTTGCCGCCAGTGGCGGGCCCCGGCGAGCTCGCCTTGTGGCCGACGAACTCAAGGTCCCCGCTGGGGAGCATCCGCACGTTGTCGCCGGTGCGGAAAAAGCGTCCGCCGGGCGCCCCGCGCCGCCGCACGAAGCGCTCGGCGGTCAGCTCGGGATGGTTGTGGTAGCCCAGCGCGAGCCCATCGCCGGCGATGCAGAGTTCGCCGACCTCGCCCTGACGCACGGGACTGAGGTCGGCGTCGAGGATCGCGACCGCGGTGTGCTCGATCGGCAGGCCGATCGGCGCCGCGGTCATCGACGCCGGCAGGTCGTGGGGAAGCCGGTGGCAGCAGGCGAACGCCGTCGTTTCGGTGGGGCCGTAGACGTTGACGATATTGGCGCTGATCTGGGCGCTGGCCCGGCGGACATGCTCGACCGACAGGGGTTCGCCGCCGACCAGCAGTTCCTCGACGCGGGCCAGCATGCCGACGTCGGCGTCGACGATCGCGTTGAACAGCGAACCGCTCAGCCAGAGCGTGTTGATGCGGGCGGTTTCGAGCACCGCCCGCAGCCGTCCGAGATCGGGCGGGCCGGCGTCGGGATAGATGACGCAGGTCCCGCTGTTCAGCAGGGCCGCCCAGACTTCGAAGGTCGCCGCGTCGAGCGATATCGGCGACATCTGCAGGATGCGGCGATCCGGGCCGAGCGCGGCGTAGCTGACCCCCAAGGTCAGACGCAGGATCGCTCGATGGGGGGTGACCACGCCCACCGGCTCGCCGGCCGGGCCGGACGCGTAGACGATATAGGCCGGGTCCGAGGCGTGGCTGGCTGGGAGCTCTACCGCGCCGGGCGCGGGCGGCGCGCCGATCTCGACGACATGCACCCCGGCCGCGGCGACCTCCGAGCCAAGGCCGGCGGACTGGACGACGACGCGCAGGCCGCTGTCGTTCTGGATGAAATCGAGGCGCTGGCGGGGCTGGGACGGGTCGAGGGGCACATAGACGCCGCCGGCCAGGAGCACGCCCAGCATGGCGATGGCGACGTCGAAGTCCCGTTTCGTCGCGACGCCCACCCGGTCCCCGGGCTTCACGCCGCCCGCTACGAGCGCGCGCGCGAGCCGCTGCGCACGCGTATCCAGCTCAGCGTAGGTCAGGGTATCGGTCGGAGGACCCTCGGTCCGGCCTATGGCGAGGGCTATGGCGCCTGGCGTGCGGCGCACGCAGTCGCGGAAAGCGACCTGGATTGTCGAGAAGTCGGGAGACGGCGCTTCTCTGATGATCCAGCCGAGATATCGTGCACCGATATCGATATTCATACCCCACCCCGGATCACCGTAAAGTCGATCCCAAAGCGGCACAAGCCGCGCTTGGATTCGTCCGAGATCCGCACCAAGTGTGCCAGCTAATGGTTAGTCATTCGCTCCGTGAGATCAGCGAGATAGGCGTTGGCGACCAGCCGGCGCGGGGTGGTTAACCGATCAACGCTTTGAGGTCGGCGCGGATGCTCCCGCGATTACCCTCGACACCTTGGGGAATCCGCACGTTGTGGTGGAATTACTTACGCGCGTAACCGTGTCCGATCCGCCGTCGCTGGGTGGCAAATTCGTATAAAACCAATATCTTGATTTAGGACTCTGACGCGGCAGGTCTGCTACTCAAAGATGTACCGCGTAAGCGGACCGGTGGGCGCACCGGCCGCCTTCATCGCCGCCGCGGCGCGCGCGCGGATTCACCATCCCTGGTCTTAAGTGAACCAGGTCTGCGGCGATTTATCCCGCCGAGGGACAGGGCGATCACGCGCCCGTCGCGGCCACGGGCCGATCCAAATGGAGACGGACGTGTACCGGCTTGACGTGCGCTACACCAAGGCGCCCGCCGAGGTCGAACCGCGCGAGGGCGTAGCCCGCGAACAGCAGAAGGACGCCGATCCCCAGCGCCAGATAGACCAGGTCGAGCATGTCAGCCTTTCGTCGCCACGGAGGAGCCGCGGCCAGGCTGCAGCATCACGCCGGGGCGGATCAGGGATCGAGACGGCCTTCAGGCGGGTCGCATAAGGGAGTCGTAAGGCCGCCCGGCGGCTAGCAGCCTTCCGGCGGCCGGGTCCTGAGCGCGCTGACCGGGGTCAGGACGGCGCGGTCGATCATCTCGGCCATGGTGTCGATGTCGACCTCGTCGAGATGGCGCAGCCACCAGGAGAGCAGGTTCAAGGTCGCCGAGACCAGGTGGAACAACATCAGGTCGTCGAGCGGTCCTTCGGCGGGCCGGGTCCGGGCCATGGCCATGGTGTCCATCGTCGCGCGCAGCATTTCGGCGCGCACGGTTTCGCCCGAGCCGCCGGCCAGCAGGGCCTTGTAGAGCGGCAGGCGGTCGTGGACGAAGGCGCACATCGAGCGCGCCGCGGCGCGCCGGTCACTCTGTTGCAGGAGGGGGCGCACCTGGCGCAGGAAGTCCTGGATCAGCCGCCCGGCCACGTCGGCCAGCAGCGCTTCCTTGTCGCTGTAGTGCCTGAAGAAGGTGGCGTAGCCGACGCCGGCCCGGGCCGCGATGGCGCGCACGGTGATCGCGTCCAGCGCACGTTCCGCCGCGAGGGCCGTCATGGCCTCCCGCAGCGCGTCGCGCGTGCGCACAACCCGGGCGTCTGAAAGCGTTGACATCGGCGGCCAATCGTCCGTTATGATCCACTGTATATCGTATCTAAACGATGGTGGGTTTTTGATTCACGCCATCGGTGGCGAACGTGGGGCAGGACGCTCCCGGCGCCGGGGACGAACCCACCTGGGGAGGACGGGCAGATGAAGATGTCACGCAAGAGCGCCGGCGTAGGCCTGGCAGGACTGACGGTCGCCGCCGCCGCCCTGGCCCTGGGCGGCGCTTCGCGGGGCGTGTCGGCGGCGAAGGCGCAGAGCGCGCCGGCCGCCGCGCCGGCCACGGTCGACGACTTCATGCTGGCCGACCAGAACCTGCTCGCCCGCCAGCTCTACCGGATGAGCGACGACAAGGCCGTGGTCCTGGTGACCTACGCCTCGGGCGACGCCGCGCTGCGCGCCGACGCCAGGGCGCTGATGGCGCTGAAGGCCGCCTACGCCGGCAAGGGCGTCGACATGCTGGCCGTCGACAGCCGCATCGGCGACAAGCGCGACCCGGTGATCGCCGACGCCAAGGCCGCCGGCCTCGAGATGCCGATCCTCTTCGACTACGAGCAGCTGGTCGGCGAGGAGCTGGGCGTCACCCGCGCCGCCGAGGTGATCGTCATCGACCCGCGCGGCTGGACCATCGCCTACCGCGGCCCGGTCGCCAGTCCTACCGGCGAACAATGGGCCAAGGCGGCGGTCGAGGCCCTGGTCGCCGGCCAGAAGGTCGCCCTGACCTCGGTCCCGGCCAAGGGCCAGCTGATCGCCTTCCCGGAGCGCGCCAAGGCCAAGACCTTCGCCCAGATCTCCTATGCCCACACCGTGGCCCCGATCATCCAGGCCAAGTGCGCCACCTGCCACCAGCCGGGCGGCATCGGCCCCATGCCGCTCAACACCTATGAGCAGATCAAGGGCTTCTCGCCGATGATCCGCGAGGTGATCCGCACCCACCGCATGCCGCCCTACCTGGC
>NZ_JBEPUO010000058.1:0-7866 GCF_041691455.1 Phenylobacterium sp.
CCGCGGGAGCCGCCGCAGCCGCCGCGGCGTCCGGCGCCGGCGTTGCGGCCGGAGCGGCGGCGGCAGGCCCTGGAGCCGCCGGGGCGGCGGGTGTCTGGGCGAGGGCAGTTCCCGCGAACGGGCCCCCGATGACGGCGGCGGCGAGCGCGAGCCCTGCCAGCCTTTTCAATCCGATGAACTTCATTGTGGTCATGTCCCCTTGTTTTTGACCGCTAGAGCGCCGCGGCGCCGGTCTCGCCGGTCCGGATGCGCACGGCGTCTTCGACGTTGAGGACGAAGATCTTGCCGTCGCCGATCTTGCCCGTGGCCGCGGCGGCCTTGACCGCCTCGACCGCCTTGCCGACGGCGGCGTCGTCGACCACCGCCTCCAGCTTCACCTTGGGGAGGAAATTCACCTGGTACTCAGCGCCCCGGTAGATTTCGGTCTGCCCCTTCTGCCGGCCGTAGCCCTTCACTTCCGAGACCGTCAGCCCTTCGACACCGGCGCCGACGAGCGCTTCGCGCACGTCGTCCAGCTTGAAGGGTTTGACGATCGCCATGATCAGTTTCATCCGCTCGCTCCCGCGCGGTCCTTGAGGCTGGACCGGCCGTCCGTGTTGACCTGTAGGCCACTGCGAAGTGTCCCCATCCCCGTCTCGCAGCGGTCGGCCGACGCTATCGGGGCGCCGCGGCGGCGCAGGGGGATGGCGCGACCAAGCTGGGCAAGAAGGGCTCGCGCGCCTCATTCCTGGGCGACCCTGCGGTCCGGCGCCCGAAAATTGGGCGATTGAGCGCTCCAGCCCGGTTGTTCTAGGGTGCGAACCTCACCTTCACGAAGCCATCACGGGGAGACCCAGGCTTGGCGAAGCCTGGACAACGGCGAACCGTCGCCGTACCTGCGCGTTGCCGTTGGGCTGTTCGCACCGCAATTTGAGGACCTGATGAAGATCGATCGCTTGCTGACCGCGGCCGCGGCCGTTTCCCTGATCGCCGGCGCCGCCCTGGCCCAGACCCCGGCGGCCCAGACCCCGGCTCCCGCCGCGGCGCCCGCAGCCGCAGGCGCGCCGAGCGGGAAGCTGGTTCCCAACGGCACCCTGGCCACCACGCTTCGGGCGTCCGGCCAGTTCAACACCTTCGTGAAGGCGCTGGACGCGGTGAACCTCGCGACCCTGCTGCAGAATTCGCCGGGCCTGACAGTGTTCGCGCCGACCGACGCGGCCTTCCCGCAGTCCAAGCTCGACGCGATGGTCGGCGACAAGACCGCCCTGCAGAAGACGCTGCTGCACTACATCATCAACGCCAAGGTCGACTCCACGAAGATCAAGGGCGCGCGCGGCCCGCTGCCGACCGGCGCGGGCGACATCATCGTCCTCGACGGCTCGGCCGATGTGCTGAAGGCCGACAACGCCAACATCATCCAGGCCGACGTGATGGCCTCGAACGGCATCATCCACGTGATCGACGCCCTGCTGGTCCCGGGCTCGGTCCCGGCCACCCTGCCGGAGCCGCCCGCGGCCGAAGCGGCGCCGGCGCCGGCGGCCCCCGCCGCGCCTCCGCCCAAGGCGCCCGCCCGCAAGAAGAAATGAACCTTCACCGCGGTGGGGACTTTTAGTTGCCGACGAAGGCAACGGAGACCCCATGCCATGAAGATCCAGCATCTGCTTACCGCCGTCGCTGCGACCGCCCTCATCGGCGGCGCGGCCCTTGCGCAGCAACCGGCTCCCCCGGCCGGGACGAGCACGACCACGACGACGACCGTGGCGCCGAGCACGGCGACCGCCACGTCGACCGACGCCACGACGAGGGCTGCGCCGACCGGCGCGGCGACCTCGACCTCGGTCACCACGACCGACGCGGCGGGCACCTCGGTGACCAACACCACGACCACCAACGGGCCGGTGGCGGACACCCCTGAAAACCGTGCGAAGTACGGCAAGCCGATGTCCAACGCCGGCAAGCGCACGCCCCCCAAAGGCAACTAGCCTAGGGACGCTTTCCCGCCCTTCGGAGCGGGTTGAAGCCAAGGTCGGCGGGCCCTATGGTCCGCCGACTTTTTTTGCGCCTGCGAACAAGCTCATTCCAATGCCCGACAAGCCACTTTCGTTTCAGGACCTGATCCTGAAGCTGCACGACTATTGGGGCGCGCAAGGCTGCGTGATCCTGCAGGCCTATGACGTCGAGGTGGGGGCGGGCACGCTCAACCCGGCGACGGTGCTGCGCGCGCTGGGCCCCAAGCCCTGGAAGGTCGCCTATGTGCAACCCTCGCGCCGGCCGGCCGACGGCCGCTATGGCGAGAACCCCAACCGGCTGCGCCAGCACCACCAGTACCAGGTGATCCTGAAGCCCAATCCGCCGAACCTGCAGGAGCTCTACCTGGGCTCGCTGGAGGCCATCGGCATCGACCCGCGGGTCCACGACATCCGCTTCGTCGAGGACGACTGGGAAAACCCGACGGTCGGGGCCTGGGGCCTCGGCTGGGAGGTCTGGTGCGACGGCATGGAGATCACCCAGTACACCTACTTCCAGCAGGTCGGCGGGCTCGACGTCTTCCCGGTGGCGGGCGAGCTGACCATTGGCCTGGAGCGGCTCAGCCTCTATCTGCAGAACGTCGATAGCGTCTACGACCTGCGCTACAACGACGAATTCACCTATGGCGAGGTGTTCCTGGCCAACGAGCAGCAGTTCTCGGCCTTCGAGCTGGAAGTCGCCGACGTGGACGTCCTCAAGCGCCAGTTCGAGGACATGGAGCGCGAGGCGCCGCGCATCCTGGAGAGGCGCGGCCGCCAGGGCGAACAGCTGGTGTTGCCAGCCTATGACCACGTGCTGAAGGCCAGCCACCTGTTCAACATCATGGACGCCCGCGGCGCCATCGCGGTCGCCGAACGGCAGAGCTACATCGGCCGCATCCGCGACCTCTGCAAGATGTGCGCGGAGGTCTACGTGGCCCAACAGGGCGGGAACGCCTGATGTTCGAACACGCGAGTCATGCGCCAGCGGCCACCGCGCGCGCGCGCGGTCTGCGTCGTCGGATGACGTGGACCGAAAGGCGGTTGTGGCAGGAACTGCGGAAGCTCGACGCGAACTTCCGGAGGCAGGCGCCGATCGGGCGGTTCTTCACCGACTTCGCCTCGCATGGTCACAAGCTGGTCATCGAGGTCGACGGCGGCGTGCATGAGCGGTTGCCGAAGGTCGCGTTGCGCGATGTGGAACGACAGCGGTGGCTGGAAGGCCAAGGCTACCGGGTGCTCCGCTTCAGCGACCGACAGGTCGGCAGCGACGTGTACGCATGTATTGAGATCGTGAAAGCCCTCCTCCTCGATGGAGGAGGGTTGGGTGGTGGTGAGGCCGCTGAGGCGCCGCAGAATGCACTTGCTGGCGTCAACGCCCTCCGGCGCTCCACCGTCACCTCAGCAGACGCGCCACCATCCCCGGCCCTTCCTCCATCGAGGAGGAAGGGAGAGTAGCTATGCCTCAGTTATTGCTTGAACTCTTTAGCGAAGAGATCCCGGCGCGCATGCAGGCGCAGGCGGCCAAGGACCTCGAGCGGATGGCGCGCGAGAAGCTGGCGGCCGAGGGGCTGTTGCCCGAGGCGCTGACCGCCTTCGCGGGCCCAAGGCGCCTGACCCTGGTGGCCGAGGGCCTGGCTGCCGCCCAGGCGGAGCGGCACGAGGAGCGCAAGGGTCCCCGCCTCGGCTCGCCCGACCAGGCCATCGAGGGCTTCCTGCGCTCGACGGGCCTGACGCGCGACCAGCTCGTCGAGCGCGACGGGCTCTACTTCGCCCACATCCACAAGCCGGGCCGCCCGACGCCGGCGATCGTGGCCGAGATGGTGGAAGCCATCGTCCGTAACTTCCCCTGGCCCAAGTCGATGGTCTCGGGCGTCAGCAAGCTGCGCTGGGTCAGGCCGCTGCAACGCATCCTTTGCGTCTTCGATGGCGAGGTCGTGCCCTTCCAGATCGACGGCTTCGTCTCGGGCGACCTGACCGAGGGCCACCGGTTCATGGGATCGGGCCAGGCGTTCCACGTGAAGGACTTCGACAGCTACGCCGACGGCCTGGCGAGGAACTTCGTGGTGCTCGACCCGGAGGAGCGCAAGGAGCGCATCCTCGACGCCGCGCGCACCCTCTGCTTCGCACGCAACTTCGAACTCGTGGAAGACGACGGTCTGCTGGACGAGGTCGCGGGCCTGACCGAGTGGCCGACCCCGGTGATGGGCGACATGGACCCCGCGTTCCTCGACCTGCCCCCCGAGGTGATCCGCACATCGATGCGCGTCCACCAGCGGTTCTTCGCCGTGCGCGACCCTGCGACCGGCTTCCTGGTTCCGCACTTCATAGCGGTCGCCAATATCGAGGCCACCGACGGCGGCAAGTTGATCGCCAGCGGCAATGGGCGCGTGCTGTCCGCCCGGCTCTCCGACGCCCGGTTCTTCTGGACCGAGGACCAGCGGATGCGGCTGGAGGACCGGCTGGAGAAGCTGAAGGGCGTCACCTTCCACGCCAAGCTCGGCAACATGTACCAGCGGGTCGAGCGGATCACGGCGCTGGCCGGCGAACTGGCGCCCTACGTCCGCGACGACGAGGGGACCAAGGCCAAGGCGATGCAGGCCGCGCGGCTTTGCAAGGCCGACCTTGGGACCGGCATGGTCGGTGAGTTCCCCGAGCTGCAGGGCGTCATGGGCGCCTACTACGCCGACAAGGAAGGCCTTGAACCCGAGATCGTCGACGCCATCCGCTGGCACTACAAGCCCCAAGGGCCCACCGACGACGTGCCGGTCCAGGCCGTGGCGGCCACCGTGGCGCTCGCCGACAAGCTCGACACCCTGGTCAGCTTCTTCGGCATCGACGAAAAGCCGACGGGTTCGCGCGACCCCTATGCGCTGCGCCGCGCCGCGCTGGGCGTGATCCGCATCATCCTGCAGACCCGCACGCGCCTGCCGTTGAAAGCCTTCGCGTCCGACGATCTACTCGCCTTCTTCGCCGACCGGCTGAAGGTGCTGCTGCGCGAGCAGGGCCAGCGGCACGATCTGGTGGATGCGGTGTTCGCGCTGGGGGATGACGACCTGGTGCGCATCGTGTCGAAGGTGAATGCGCTGGAAGGCTTCCTAGGCAGCGAGGACGGCAAGAACCTGCTCGCCGGCTACAAGCGCGCCGTGAACATCCTCAAGGCCGAGGAGAAGAAGGCCGCCCTGCCGACCGGGGAGCCGGCCGAGATCAAGGGCGCGCCGCCGGAAGAGGCCGGGCTGGTCATCGCCGTCGGCCACATGGAGATCGAGCTCGGCAAGGCGCTCGAGAAGGAAGACTACGCTTGGGCCATGCGCGAGCTCGCCGCGCTCCGGCCAGCGGTCGACGCCTTCTTTGACAAGGTTTTAGTGAACTCCGAGGTAGCCTCGGAACGTGAAAACAGATTGCGGCTTCTGGTGAAGGTCCGCGACGCCATGGGGCGCGTGGCGGATTTCAGCCAGATCACCGGGTAGCGACGAGGGATATCTATGCCGGCCGAGACGATGACCAAGACGCGTTGGGTCTACGCCTTTGGCGGCGGGCGCGCGGACGGCGACGCCTCGATGAAGAACCTCCTGGGCGGCAAGGGCGCGAACCTCGCGGAGATGTCGTCGCTCGGCCTGCCGGTGCCGCCGGGCTTCACCATCACCACCGAGGCCTGCACCCACTATTACGAGAATTCCCAGCAGTACCCGGACCCGCTGAAGGAACAGGTCGCCGCGGCGCTGAAGATCGTCGAGCAGCAGACCGGCAAGGCGTTCGGTGACGCGGCCAATCCGCTGCTGGTCTCGGTGCGCTCGGGCGCCCGCGCCTCGATGCCCGGTATGATGGACACGGTGCTCAACCTCGGCCTCAACGACCAGACCGTCGAGGGGCTGGCCAAGCTGGCCGGCGACCGCCGCTTCGCCTTCGACAGCTATCGCCGCTTCATCCAGATGTATTCGAACGTGGTCCTCGACCTCGATCACCACATGTTCGAGGAGATCCTCGACGAGCATAAGGAGCGCCTCGACGTCACCGTCGACACCGCGCTTTCCGCCGACGACTGGGAGGCGGTGGTCCGTGACTACAAGAAGGCCGTGGAGACCGATCTCGGCCATCCCTTCCCGCAGGATCCGCAGGCCCAGCTCTGGGGCGCGGTGGGCGCGGTCTTCGCCAGCTGGATGAACGACCGGGCGAAGTTCTACCGCCGCATGCACGACATTCCTGAGAGCTGGGGCACGGCGGTGAACGTCCAGTCGATGGTGTTCGGCAACATGGGCGAGACCTCGGCGACCGGCGTCGCCTTCACCCGCAATCCCTCGACCGGCGAGAACCGGCTCTACGGCGAATATCTGATCAACGCCCAAGGCGAGGACGTGGTCGCCGGCATCCGCACGCCGCAGGCCCTCACCAAGATCGCGCGCGAGGAGATGGGCGAGAAGAACCCCTCGATGGAGGAGGCGCTTCCAGAGGTCTTCGTGCAGTTCAAGGCTGTCGTCGAGAAGCTCGAGACCCACTACCGCGACATGCAGGACATCGAGTTCACGGTCGAAAAAGGCCGGCTCTACATGCTGCAGACGCGGAACGGCAAGCGCACGGCCAAGGCCGCGCTGAAGGTCGCCGTCGACCTCGCCAGCGAAGGCCTGATCACCCGCGAAGAGGCGGTGATGCGGGTCGAGCCCGCCTCCCTCGACCAGCTGCTGCACCCGACCATCGACCCGGGCTCGAACCGCGAAGTCATCGCCACCGGCCTGCCGGCTTCGCCCGGCGCGGCCACCGGCAAGATCGTCTTCACCGCCGCCGAAGCCGAGATCCAGGGCGGATCGGCGGGCGCGGTGATCCTGGTGCGCGAGGAGACCAGCCCCGAAGACATCCGCGGCATGGACGCGGCTCGCGGCATCGTCACGGCGCGCGGCGGCATGACCAGCCACGCCGCGGTCGTGGCGCGCGGCATGGGTCGCCCTTGCGTCTCCGGCGCCGGCGAGATCCACATCGACGCCAAGGCCGGCGAGATGCGCACCCGCGGCCGCACCTTCCGGGCGGGCGACGTGATCACCATCGACGGCTCGACCGGCGAGGTCCTGTCGGGCGTGGTCAAGATGATCGAGCCGGAGCTTTCCGGCGACTTCGCCACCCTGATGAGCTGGGCCGACGGCTTCCGCCGGCTGAAAGTCCGCGCCAACGCCGAGACGGCGGTCGACGCCAGGACCGCGCGGCAGTTCGGCGCCGAGGGCATCGGCCTTTGCCGCACCGAGCACATGTTCTTCGATCCGGCGCGGATCGCCGCGGTGCGCGAGATGATCCTGGCCGATGACGAGGCGGGCCGCCGGGCGGCGCTCGCCAAGATCCTGCCGATGCAGCGCGACGACTTCGTGGAGCTGTTCGGGATCATGGAAGGCCTGCCGGTGACGATCCGGCTGCTCGACCCGCCGCTGCACGAGTTCCTGCCGCACACCGAAGAGGACGTGAAGGCCGTGGCCGAGGCCACGGGCCTGGACGCCGCCAAGCTGATGCGCCGGGCGCAGGAGCTGCATGAGGTGAACCCGATGCTGGGCCACCGCGGCTGCCGCCTGGGCGTGAGCTATCCCGAGATCTACGAGATGCAGGTCCGCGCGATCATCGAGGCGGCCTGCGAGGTCGCCGCGGCGGGCCGTCCGGCGCCGATCCCGGAGATCATGCATCCGCTCGTGGCCAAGGGCGAGGAGATGAAGTTCCTGCGCCAGCTCACCGACCGCATCGCCAAGCAGGTGATCGCCGAGAAGGGCCGCGAGATCGAATATGCGGTCGGCACCATGGTCGAGCTGCCCCGCGCGGCGATCCGCGCCGCGGACCTGGCCGAGAACGCCGAGTTCTTCTCCTTCGGCACCAACGACCTGACCCAGACCACCTTCGGCATCAGCCG
>NZ_JBEPUO010000059.1:0-7589 GCF_041691455.1 Phenylobacterium sp.
ACCCTATTGTTCGTCGGCCGCGACTGTTGTTTAAATGCCCCTGGCGCACCACCTCTTCGCGGGTCAATTCCTGGTCGTCGGCCGCGCTGGCGGCGCGGCCGCGGGCGCGGGCGCGGGGGGGGGGGGCGCGCTCCAGGATGCCGGAGAGGATCTCGTCAAAGGCCGCGAAGAGGGCGTTCTGGTCGGCGATCCGCAGCGCCAGCAGCCGATTGAGAAAGGTGTTCATCGGCGGCATGTCGTCGGAGGCTTTGAGGTTCCCCTCGTGGTCCAGAAGCCGAAGCGCGGTCTTTGCCTCGAAGGTCTCCCGATCCATGGCCGGGACATTTCCGAAGTGGAGCGCGACGTAGAAGGCCTGTAGTGCGCGATGCGCCCAGGGGCTTTCCAGGTTGTCCTCGGCGCGGAAGAGCCCGTTGCCGGCGGTCCGCCGCTCCCCCCGGGTGAGGGCGCCCAGGCTGTCGAGCCGCCGCGCGATGGTCGAGGTGAAGCGCTTCTCGCCGTGGATGTCGGTGGTGACCGGCCGGAAGAGCGGCGCCACCGCCTGGTTGGTGCGGTGGGAGCGTCCCAGGCCCTGGATCGCCGCATCCGCCCGCCAGCCCGGCTCCACCAGATAGTGGACGCGGCGCTGCTGGTTCGGCGCGCCCAGGTCGGCGTGATAGCTGCGGCCAGTGCCGCCGGCGTCGGAGAACACCAGCACGCGCTTCTTGGCCGCCATGAAGGCGTCGGTCTCGGCCTTGGCGGCCGAGGCGCTCCGCCGCTCGACCACCCTGCGGCCGTCGCGGGTCACCACACGACGGCTGCGGCCGGTGATCTCCGCCACTTGCTCGGTCCCCAACGCCGCCAGCACCGCGTCCAAAACCCCGGGTACGGCCGGCAGGCTCGCCAGATGGACCAACAGCTCGTCGCGTAACCGAAGCGCCTCCTGGCTGATCACCGGGACCCCGTCGCGCATCAGCGGGACCAGGGTGACGTTGCCGTCCTCATCGTCCAGGGTGTCCATGGCGGTGATCGGGAAGGCGCCCATCAAATAGTCTAGCACCTGATCCTTCGGCGTCAGGTCGACGGCGAGGTTGTTCCACTCTTCGGCCGGAATCTCGGCCAGCCGGCGCTCCATTACCGCCTCGTTGGTCGAGACCACCTGGACGACGGACGATCGGCCCTCGGCCAGGTCACGGCGGATCGACGCCACCAGGGAGGGCGCCTTCAGGCCGGACAACAGGTGGCCGAAGAACCGCAGCTTGGCGCCCTCAAACGCCGACATCACCGCTGACGCCGCCTGGCCGGATTTGGCCTTGCCGTCCTCGGTCACCCCCACGGCCTCGAGGGCGGCCCGCAGGTTCCGATGGATCAGCTGATAGACGTCGGCCCAGGCGTCCCAGATCGCGATGTCGTCTTCGGTGAGGGGATGGCGCAAGGGCTCGTATTCGACGCCGTCGAAGGACAGAGAGCGGGCGATGTAGAGGCCCATGGCCTTCAGCTCGCGGGCGATAAGCTCCATGACGGCCACGCCGCCGGACTCTATGGCGTCCAGGAACGCGTCGCGGGTGGGAAAGGGCGCGTCCGGCCCGCCCCAGAGCCCCAGGCGCGCGGCATAGGCCAGGTTCTCCGGCGTCGTCGCGCCGGTGGCCGAGACATAGAGGATGCGCGCGTTGGGCAGTCGGTTCTGCAGGGCGAGGCCCGCCATCCCCTGCTGCGAGGCCTTCTTCGGCCCGCGACCACCGCCACTTGCGCCCTTGGGGCCGCCCGCCGCGTTGGCCATGGCGTGGGCTTCGTCGAAGACGATCACGCCATCGAAGTCGGCGCCCAGCCAGGTCACGATCTGATCCAGCCGGGACGGGCGCTCGCCGCGGGCCGGTTGGCGCAGGGTCGCGTAGGTCGAATAGAGGATGCCGCGGTCGAGGCGAAGGCCATCCCCCTGCTTCCACGACGACTGGGGCGTGATGTCGGACGCCGCGCCGCCAACGGCGAGCCAGTCGCGCCGGGCATCCTCCAGAAGGGCGTCGTTCTTGGACAGCCAGACCGCGCGCAGACGACCCTGCGCCAGGTTGTCGGCGATGACGCCGGCGATCTCCCGGCCCTTGCCGCAGCCGGTGCCGTCGCCGAGGAAGAAGCCGCGACGAAAGGCCACCGCGCCATCGGTCTCCGGTGAAACCAGCCGGACTTGGTGCGCGGCCTCGCCCAGCACCCAGGCGCCCGGCAGGTGGCCCGCATGCGCCTCGCCGGCGTAGATCACCGTTTCCATCTGGGCGTCGGACACCCGGGCCAGGTCGGTGATCGTCACCGGCAGCACCGGCCGGTAGCTGGGGGCCGGGAGCGGCACCGACGCCATCGGTCCGGACTCGACCAGGGGCGAGGGATGAGGCTGAACGCTCGGGAAGCGGACGCGGCCCAGCGCATAGGCCTGGTAGAGGCCCACGTCGTGGCCCTCGCCAGACCAGGCGATCGCCTCATAGGCCAGGGGGGCGGTCGTCGCCAGAAAGGCAAACCGGTTGGAGGGGGAGGCCAGGGTCCGAGCCCGCGGCGCGAGCAGGGCGGCCCGATCCACGGCCCGGAACTGGCGGATCTGGGCGGTGGGGCGCGCCGCGACCCAGGCCGCCAGGCGGGCGGCGTCGGCCAGAGACTCCGCCGTGAGCGTGGCGCCCAAACCCCCGTCTGGCGCGCCCCGGTCGATCACCAGCAAGCCGGTTTCAACCGACGTCCCGTGCTTGGCGTAGGCGCGGGGCGGGAACGCCAGGCGCAAGACGATCGGCCCGCGCTCGGCCAGGCGGCGCAGGGCCGGCGCGTCGTCAAACAGGCGGGCCGGGACGATGGCGGCGAGCCGCCCGCCATCGGCCAGGGCGTCGAGACCGGCATGCAGGTGCTCGACCAGATGCTGGAAGGGCGGATTGGCGAGGACGACGTGGAAGCCGCCTGACCCCGGCAGGAGATCGCGAAGGTGCAGGGCGTCGTGACCGCTGCGTTCGGCGCTAGGGAAAAGCCCGTTGAGGATCGCGGCGCGCGGGGCGGCGAGTTCGTTGAGGGTCAGGCTCGCCCCGCAGGCCTCGGCCAGAATCGCGAGAAGGCCGGTGCCCGCGGACGGCTCAAGCACGCGGTCGCCCGGTCGGACCTGCGCGGCAAGGACCGCCAGGGCGCCGAGCTGCGGCGGCGTCGAGAACTGGTCCAGCGCGACCTGCTCTTCGCTGCGGCGGCTGTGGGTCAGGCTGAGGTCGGCAAGGTTCGCCAACAGCGCGGTGATCTCCACCGGCGCGTCCTCCAGGCGGCCCACCTGCGGGCTCAGCCTGCGGATCTGCAGCACGAGCGCGGCCTCGATCGCGTCATAGGCGTCGCGCCAGATCCAGGCGCCCTGGGCGTCAGACGCTCCAAAGGCCGTGGTCATGACGCTGGCGACCAGACAGCGGTCCAGGGCCCGAGCGCGATTGAGATGGGGCGAGAGCGCGCGGGCGGCGGCCAGGAGGTTGGCGGCCTTCTCAGCGGCGCCGGGGGCAGCGGCCAACAGCGGCAGCAGGGCGTTCATGGCGGGGGTCCCGATCGCCCGCGGCGGAGGGCGCCTCCCTCCCATCCCGACGGGCTCGCCCGTCCGCCCCTTCCTCCCCCTCCAGACCAAGAGCCCCCGCCGGGACGGCGAGGGCTCCAGGCTCAGGCGGCCAGGGGTTCGGGGGTCTCCACCAGAAGGTCGGGAGCGTCCGCCGCATCGTCGGCCGGCGCCTCGTCTCCATCCGCCGCACTCGGCCCCGGGTCCGGCGTCTCCATCTCCGGTTCAGCGCCGGCCCAGGACAGCGCCGCCGGGGCCCATTGGCGCTCGGCTGCGGCGTCGGCCACGAAGGTCACCAGATCGCCCTTCTTCAGGCCCTTCGCCCGGTCGTCCTCGACCTGCATCTCGTCCAGCAAGCCGGTGAGCTGGGTTTTGGAGTGGACCGTCAGATAGGCCTGGTCCGGCGTCCAATGGGCGGAGATGTCGGCCGCGCAGAGGGCGGCGATCTCGGCTGCCTCGGCGCGCGCGGCGGTGCGCAGCCGATCGGTGCGGCCTTCGCGCAGGTTGAGCGAGATCGCTACCAGCTCGGCCATCAGAGCAAGCTTGTCGCCGTGCGCCAGGGTCTCCACCCAGCCGATAGGGCGCAGGCCCGAGGCCCGGTAGGCGCTGCGCCGCCCATCGAGGCGGGCCCGCACCTCGCCGTCCAGGGCCGGGATCACCGGCATGGTTCCGCGCCGATAGGCCGTGGCGGCGATAGCGGCGGCGGACTCGTCAAGACTGCCGCTGGAATGCAGGGCCAGTTGCTTGAAGAGCTGCGCCACCAGCACCGTCAGTGCGGCGCTGGGATCGTCGGCCAGGTCGCGGATCAAGCCCCGCGTGGCCACGTCGGTGACCGTCTCATGCAAGGCGTGGCTGGACCCTTCCACGTCGACGTCCGCACGCGGCACCTCGATGTCCGGCGTCCGGCGGCCCAAGGCCGTGTCGTCCGCGTCCTCATCGTCACCGTCCTCCGGCTCGCCCTCGACGGGCGGCAATTCCGCCTCCGCGATCGGAACCGAATAGAAGGTCGCCGAGACCCCGTAGGCATCGGCCGGGGACAGCAGGACCGCGCCGATGCGGCTGCGGGTCAGAGGCGCGCCGGCCACCGCCTTCAGGGCGACGAACAGCGGCTCCAAGGCCGCCGGCGCGTCGTCCGCGGTGGGGTCGAGGTCCTGCAGCTCACTGGCCAGGCGCGTCACCTCGCAGTTGGCGTCATCCAGGGCCTGGGTCTGCGCGGCGGCCAGGTCGCGGCGGTAGACATAGGGCAGCGGATCGAAGCCATCCGGAGCCCGGATCGCCGCTTCCCGGCCGACAAAGACCGCCAGGCCGTCCTCGCTCAGACGGTCGACCAACGGCTGGATGCGTTCCCGCCAGGCCGCCTGCAGGACCTCGGGATCCAGCAGGCTGTCCGGCAACTCCGCGAACAGATCAGACGAGATCCGCCCGCCGGCTGCCGCGTAGCGCTCCAGCCCCACCAGGGTCAGCCGATCATCGTCCAGCGTCGCACGGTGGGGGTCTACGAGGTTGCGCAGCTGGTAGTCATTGAAGTAGCCGTCCAGCGCCGTCTGGGCGATCTCGGCCTGGGATACCGTCGACGGCAGCCGCGCGAACAGCCGGACCTGTTTCTGGGTGAGACGCCCTTGGCGCAGCGCTTTCAGCACGGTCGGATGGACGCCGGCCATGGCCTCGAGGCGGCGGATTTCCAGCTCGTCATAGCCGAGCGCCTGGGCGATCGCGGCCGTGCCCATCTTGGCCTTCCGAAGCTTGCCGATCGCCGAGATCACGTCGGCCACATGGACCGCTACATGCTCGGTGTTCGGAAGCAGGATCGCCGCGGCGATCTGGGCCTTGGTCTCGGCCAGGCGGCATTCCACGAGATAGTCGTCGTCCACCACCCCCCGGTCCTTGAGGATCAGCAGCGCCATGCGCCGCCGGCGGCCGTCCAGAGCCATGTGCGGCAGCTCGCCCTTGCGGCCCACGCGCACGAGGGGCGGGATCACCACGCCCGCGGCAAGGATGGTGTCGGCGAGCTGCGGAACCCCTTCGTCGGCGGGTTCGTCGTAGCGGAGGTTCTCCCGGGCGAGGCCCAGGTCGCCCAGGCGCACCCGGATGGTGGCCATGCGGACCGGCGCCTCCGCGCCGGGCGCTGCGGTATCGGCTGCCGCGGCTTGCGGGGATTGCGTCTGCAGATCGGTCATCAGGATCAAGCTCCTGCGCCGGGGCGAGGGACATCCAGCCCTTGGGCGCACCCGCCCCGTCCCTACCTCCCCCCTCCACGACGTCCGCGGCGGTCACAAGCGGGAGGTCTCACCCGCCCACTCATTCCAGTCCCCGGCCGGCGCGGGGGGCAAGGCGATCTCCGCGTCCAGACCGAGGCGCCGGAGGCGCCGCCACAACACGGCGGCGGACTCCTCGCCGTCCCGTCCACGATCCGCCGCGATCAACACCGAACGGACCTCCGCCGGCGGCGTCCAGGCCCGCAGGTTGCGGGTGGAAAGCAGCGCCCAGCCGGGCAGGCCGAAGCGGTCGGTGGCCGAGAGCGTCGTGAAGACGCCTTCGCCGACCAGCATGGTTTCGGCCGGCGGGTCGAGGCGGACGGCGCAGCCGCCCGGCGCCAGGCCCACGGTCTTGCGCGACAACCGCAGGTCCTCAGCCCGCCGCCCCTCCGGCGTGAGGTAGGTAACTTCGACACCGGTGAGGTCGCCCGCCGGCGTCAGAATCCCCGCCAACAGGGCCGGCCGGCGATATCGGCCCCAGCGATAGGCGGCCACCGGCGCCTCGGGATGATGACGCAGGGCCCCCGCCCCGGGGAGATCCCGGCGGATGCCCCGCCGCCGGGCGTGGACCGCCGACAGGGTCCCGTCGAGCCCGCGACCCTCGGTCCAGAGCCGCGCCGCGATCCGTTGGCGCGCGCCACGGCTGGGCGCGTCGGCAGGCCCGACCTCGCTGTTCCCAGGGTCCGACGACGACGGCGCGCCGGTGGTGTCGACCAGCTGCAGACCGCGGAGATGGTCGAGGACGCCGCGCCAGTCCCCGTCCCCGAAGGTGTGGACCACCAGGCGGTGGTCCCGCAGCCAGAGCGAGACTGAGCGGTCCGCCCGACTGTGGCCGGGCGCGGGCACGTTGGCGCGCCGCCCGCCGTCATAAAGGTCGCCGCCCAGGGCGCGGACGATGCGATGCAGGGTCATGGCCGGCCTCCGTTACATCAGGCCCAAGGCGCGAAGGCTGGCGACCTGCTGACCGCCGACCACGAGATGATCGTGCACCTGAAGGCCCAGGGCTTCGGCGGCGGCCACGACCTGGCGAGTCATGTCGATGTCGACCGCCGACGGCGTCGGGTCACCCGTTGGATGGTTGTGGCAGAGCAGCATCGCCGAGGCGTTCAGCTCCAGCGCCCGGCGCACCACTTCGCGCGGGTAAACGGGGGCGTGGTCGACGGTCCCATCGGACATCCGTTCGTCGGCAATCAGCCGGTTGCGCTTGTCCAGGAAGAGGACGCGAAACTGCTCGCGCGGCGCGCCGACCAGCGTGGCGCGGAGATAGGCCTGCACCTGTGAGCTGGCGGTCAGCAGGCAGCGGTCGCGCAAGGGCCGCGCGAGCAGGCGCCGCGCGAGTTCCTGGGCCAGCTTGATCCGGCCGGCGGCACGGCGCCCGGTCACGCGCACAAGGCTCGCTGGCGGGGCGCCCAGCACCTCCGGCAGGGATCCGAAGGCGTCCAGCAGCACGCGCGCCGCGGCCTCATCGAGGCCGCAGAGGACCTCCAGGCAGTCGAAGTCATCCAGGCCGTTGAGGTCGGGACGCAAGAGGTCCGCCTCGAGCCGGCGGCGTCGCGCCAGCGTCTCGGCGGCGACCAGGCGGCTGGGTCCGCAGCCTGGCGGCTGCGGCGAAGTCATGCGCGAAAGCGCGGGAACGGCGGTGAAGGCCGGAGACGCGGACATGGCGGGGAACCTGGGCTGGCGACCCCTCGAACGGGGCCGCCCGACTCCGCCCTTCCTCCACCCTCCCGTAAGGGGCGTTGCGGGCCCTCCCGCTGACCTGATGTCCATCGGCATGGCGCCGTCGCGCCTTTGTGCGACCGTTC
>NZ_JBEPUO010000060.1:0-7491 GCF_041691455.1 Phenylobacterium sp.
GGGGTTGGGGGGGGGCCGCTACCACCAGTCCTTACACCCGGGGGCCCGGCCCCCCGGGGGGGGGGCCCCGGGGGTTTTCAACTGGCCCCCCGCCCCAAACCGGGGGCCCACCTTCCTTATTCCGGGCCGGCCTTAACTGATGACCCCGATCATCAGCATCCAGCGGACCTCCGGCGTCGGTATTTCTTCCGCGAACACCACCTCGAAACCGGCTTCGGTCAGCCGGCTGCGGTGATTGTGCGAGAACGACCGCTCGTGCCCGAACACGAAGGACGTGGTCTGGCTTTGCAGGTCGTGATCGGGCGCGACGGGCTCGATCAGCACGAGGGCGGCCGGGGGTGAGCGGGCGAGCACCCGCAGCAGGGCGTCGAAATTGGCCTGCGAGAAGTATTCGAGCACCCCGCCGTTGGTGAGCGCCACCGTGCCCGGCCGTGGATTGGCCGCCAACCACTCGCGCGCGTCGGCCTCGGCGAAGCGGATCCGCCCGCCCGCCGGCGGCTCGGCCGAGATGCGCGCGATGACCGCGGCGTTGATGTCGAGGCCGACGGCCTCGGCGATCGACGGCAGGCGCTGGGCGCAATAGGCCAGGGTCGAGCCGTCGCCGCAGCCGATCTCGACCAGCCGGGGGAAACGGCCGCCGGATTCCTCGAGCAGCCGGGCGAGCGTGTCGATCACCCCGGAATGAAGCTCGCGGAAGAGGTTGCGGCGTTCGTGCGCATAGTGGTTGTGGAACCGGTCGCCGCCTTCGCCTCTCCAGAACTTCCCCAGGGCCTTCTCGACCGCCACCACGTCGCCGCGCGACTGGGCGCGCCGCAGCCGGGCGTAGAGGATCGCCCGCTTCAGCTTGGCGGCCCGCGCGGTGTTGCGGATCTCGTCGATCTCGCGCCCGAGCTGCGGCAGCGCCAGTTCGGCCACCCGCCCGATCATCAGCTTGAGCGTATCTCTGGCCTCGCCCATGGCGGCCTATCCCGAGGTCGCGCGCGCGATGCCCCGTTCGCTGTCGCGGCGGACCGCGAGGCAGCAGATGGCGTCCGGCCGGGACAACGGGATGAACCTGAGGACGGCGTCAGGGCCGCGGGGGCGCAGATAGCCGACGGCGCGGCCGCCGGAGAGCTCGAGCGCGATGGTGCGGGGCTCGAGCGCCATGCCCTCGCCGGTGAGTTTCATGCGGGCCTCCTTCGCCGTCCAGTAGGACAGGAAGCGGCGGACCCGCTGGGGCGGCGGCAGCTTCGCCAGCGCAGCCTGCTCCTCGCCGTTCAGGCAGAAGCGCGACAGGTCGTCGAGCTGGTCCTCGAAACCGGGCGAGCGGTCGACGGTCTCCAGATCGATCCCGATGTCGTCGCCGCGGGTCACGGCGAGGACCGCCAGGTCGCCCGAATGCGACAGGTTGAAGCTGGCGGGGCGGCCTTCGAGGAACGGCTTGCCGTCCTCGCCCGTCGCGATCGGGACCGCCTTTGGCGCAACCCCGACAAACGCCCCGAGCCGGCGCCTCAGGTAGCCGCGGGCGCGGATGAACCGGTCGCGGTCGCGCGCGAATACGAAACTGCGGGCGCGCGCGCGCTCCTCGTCGTTGAGGTCCGCGTGGGCGTCGCCGAGCGCGATGTCCGCATCCGTGTCGAGCCGGCACTCGCCGATGTCGACACGGATCCCCTCCTCGACGATGGCGAAGCCGCTCATGCCGCGGCCTGCAGGGCGCTGAGCCGCCCTTCGATGAAGGCGGTGAGCTCGTCGGCGTACTTGCCTTTGACCATGTTGAGGTGGCTGCACTCGACCCGCATCCGGGTGATGCTCGCCGGGTCGATGAATTCGTCCCATCCGAGGAAGGGGTGGCTGGCGACATAGGTCTCGTCGCGCAGCCCGATCGGCCTGGAGATCACCAGGCTGGCACGCCCCGCGTAGGGGCCGCCCTGGTAGCGCCGGGCCGCGGCGAACCAGGCCAGCCGAGCCCGCCGGCTCCGCGCCAGGGTCGGCGTCGCGGCGTCCAGGAGGTCGAGCACCTTGCCGCGCAGCACGATGTTCGAGAGCTTGGCGGACAGCCGGTCGCCGAGCTGGCCCAGGCCCTGGTCGCCCAGCAGGCGGAACTCGTGCGGCAACTGCTCCCGGAGCGTCAGCTTGATCGGCGGGGAGGTCGGGTCGACGCCGCTGACGCGCCCCAGATAGCCGGGCGCGACCGTGTCCAGGAGCACGACCTCGGCCACCCGTTCGCCCGCGGCGACGAGCTGGCGGGCCATTTCGAAAGCCGTCTGGGCGCCCGCCGAATAGCCCGCCAGCACATAGGGTCCGCTCGGCTGGTGACGACGGAGGTAGCGGACGTTGTCGGCCGCCATCTCCTCGATGGTCTCGTGCGGGGTGTGGCCCAGGATGCCCCGGGTCTGGATCCCGACCACCATCCTGTGCCGGCCGAGCGCGGCGCCCAGGTCGGCCAGGTTGTTGATGTTGCCGCCGGCCCCGCCGACGATGAACAGCGGCGTCGTTCCGGTCCCGGGTCCGGGATGGATCACCGCCGTGGTGTCCCAGTCCGCCGAAGGGTCCAGGGTCGCGGCCGGGCCGCCAGCCGCCTGCGCCTGGTCAATGACCTCGGCCAGGTCGCGGATCGTCGGATGGGTGAACAGGGTGGAGATCGGCAGGTCGGCCCCGTAGCGGCGGCGCACCCTGTCGAAGAGCCGCACCGCCATCAGGGAGTGGCCGCCGAGGTTGAAGAAGCTCTCCTCCACCGAAACGACCGGGCGCTGCAGGAGGTCGGCCCAGATCGCGGCGAGCTCGGATTCCATCTCCGACTGCGGCGCGACGTTGCGGACTTCCTCCACCTCGTCAGCCGGGGCGCGCAGCAGCGCCTGGCGGTCCACCTTGCCGTTCGCCGACAGGGGCAGCTCGGTCAAGAGGCTGATCCGTGACGGGATCAGGTGCCGCGGCAGCCGGTCGCGCAGCAGCCGGGTCAGCCGGGCGGTGGTCAGGGTGTCGTCGGCGCAGACCACAAAGGCGATCAGCCGGCCGCCGTCGGCGCCGGGCTCATGCACCACGACGGCCTGGCGGACGCCGTCGATGTCCTGCAGCCTGGCCTCCACCTCGCCCGGTTCGATCCGGAAGCCGCGCATCTTGATCTGGTCGTCGCGCCGGCCGAGGAACTCGATGGCCCCGTCGGGGCGGTGGCGGCAGATGTCGCCGGTCCGGTAGAGGCGTCCGGACGAGCGGACGGTCTGGCCGGTGATCGTGTCGGGCAAGAACACCTGGTCGGTGAAGTCCGGCCGGTTCAGGTAGCCCAGCGCCAGGCCGTCGCCGCCGACCACCAGTTCGCCCGGCACGCCGGGGGGCACCAGCCGCAGCCGCTCGTCCACGACATAGGCCTGGGTGTTGTTGATCGGATGGCCGATCGGCACCGACGGCGAGCGGGGATCGAAGTCGCGCGGGATCCGGTAGGTGCAGCTGAAGGTCGTGTTCTCGGTCGGGCCGTAGCCGTTGATCAGGGTGGTGTTCGGCAGGGCGGCGAGCGCGCGGCTGACGTGCGACACGCTGAGCGCCTCGCCGCCGGTGATCAGCTCATCGACGCCGGCCAGGATGCTCGGATCCTCGTCGACGATGGTGTTGAAGAGCGCCGCGGTCAGCCACAGGGTCGTCACCGCCGAGGACTTCAGGATCTCGTCCAGCCGCCAGAGGTCGGGCAGGTGATCGCCAGGGGGCACGACGAGCGTGCCGCCGTTCAACAGGGCGCCCCAGATCTCGAACGTCGAGGCGTCGAAGCTGGCCGGCGCGAGCTGGGCGATGACCCGGGTCGAATCCAGCCGGGCGTAGTTGGCGCCGACCACCAGCCGGGTCACCGCGCGCTGCGGAACCACCACGCCCTTGGCCGTCCCGGTCGAGCCGGAGGTGTACATGATATAGGCCGGATCGCTGCCGGCCGCGCCGCCGTCGGGCGCGGCGCCGGTCATCTCGTCCGGCCGCGGCGCATCCATCTCCAGGATGGCGAGGCCCTGCGGGTCGAAGGTGTTCGTGAGGTCCGATGTCGTCAGGACCGCGACGGCCCCGCTGTGGTCCAGGATCAGTTTCGTCGCGGCGGCGGGGATTCCGGGTTCGACCGGGACATAGCCGGCCCCGGCCTTCAGCGTGGCCAGCATCCCGACGATCAGCTCCAGCGATCGGGGCAGGGTCAAGGCGACAAAGGCGCCGCGGCGCACGCCGGCCCTGCGCAGCCGCACGGCCCACTGGTCGGACAGGCGGTCGAGCTCGGCGTAGGACACCGCGCGGCGCGGGATGGCGTCGGCCCCGGTTTCGGCGACCAGCAGGGCGGTCTTGCCGCCGTGGGTCCGCGCGACCCTGCGGAACAGCTCGGCCAGCGAGGCGTCCCGGGGATAGCCCGTCGCCGCGCCGTTCCAGTCCGACAGCAGGAGCCGGCGGTCCTCGGAGCTGATGACTTCGAGCGTGCGAAGCGGCGCGTTCGGATCGGCCGCGGCCGCGGCGAGCAGCCGGAGATACTCCTCCATGCGCCGGCGGATGGTGGCCGGGTCGAAGAGCGCGGTGTTGAACGTGCACTGCAGTTCGACGTCGGCGTCGGTTTCGACGAAGTTCAGGAACAGGTCGAGGTTCTCATAGGCGCGGCCGACCGAGCCGGCTTCGACCTCCAGGTCGGCGAAGCCGATGGCCTTGGAGGACGGGTCGAGGTTGACGCCGATGGAGACCAGCGGCGCCCAGTCGGCGTCGCGCTGCGGCTGCACGTCCTGCACGAAGGACAGGAAGTCGAAGTTCTGGTGCTCGAGGGCGTCGAGGACCGATCCGCCGATCCCGCGCAGCTGGGTCGCGAAGCCGCTGTCGAGGTCGGTCGACAGGCGTAGCGGCAGGAAGTTCACGCAATGCCCGACCAGGCCCTTGCCGCCCATCAGCGGCTGTCCGGCGGCCGAGAAGCCGATCGGATTGTCGGCGACGCCGGTCAGGCGGGTCAGATAGGCGGCGAACCCGCCGATCAGCGAGGCGAAGAGCGTGGTTCCGTTTTCCAGCGCGGCCCGGCGCAGGCCCGCGACGGTGGCGGAATCGAGCCCGATCTCGATGCGCTGGGCGGCGTAGTCGCGCCGCTTGGGACGCGGGCGGTCGCTGGGGAAGTCGACCCGCGACAGCGCGCCGCCATAGAGCTTGAGCCAGTAGTCGCGAGCCTCGGCCCGGGCCTCGAGCTGCTCCGGCTGACCCATGAAGCTGACGAAGTCGCCGAGCTGCTGGGCGGCCTCGAGCGCCGGGGCCTCGCCGGCCTTGCGGGCCGCGTAGAGCTCGCCCAGGTCGCGGAGCAGCACGCCGCAGGACCAGCCGTCGGCGATCACGTGGTGGACGGTGAGCAGGACGAGATGCTGGTCGTCCGCAAGGCGGATGACGTGGCAGCGCACCAGAGGCCCGGTCTCCAGGTCGAAGGGCGTGGTGACCTGCTCGCGCTTGACGCGATCGAGCCGTTCCGCCCGGTCGGCGGCCGTGTCGGAGCGGGCGTCCTCGAAGGACAGCGGCGGCTCGATCCGCGGCCGGATCGTCTGGGTCAGGCCGTCGCGGTCGGGTGTCGAGCGCAGGGCCTCGTGCCGGTCGGCCAGGTCGTTGAGCGAGGCCCGGAGCAGGTCGAGGTCGAATTGGCCGGTCAGCTTCAGCGTACTGCACAGGTTGTAGGAGCAGGAGGCCTCCTGGCTGAACTGGGCCGAGATCCAGATCTCCTGCTGGCCCGCGGTCATCGGGATGCGCCGCACCGCGTCGGGGTCGCGTCCGTCCAGCAGGCCAAGGTCGATCAGCTTGCTGACGCTGGCGATGAAGGCGTCGCGGACCGCGGCGAGGTCCGCATCGCTGTGCTCGGTCGTCAGGAAGATCGGCCGGCCTTCGTAGGTCAGGATGCCGCGGTTGCGCAGCTCGAAGAACAGCAGGTCGGCATATTCCTGGTGCTCGGTGAAGGTGACCCGCAGCACCGAGGAGAAATGCTCGACCTTGATGAACGCCTTGAACCTCTGCAGGAAGACGTTGAGCTCGCCGACCAGCGCGGTCGATCGCGCGTTCAGGCGCTCCTGCAGGCCGGGGCCCTCGCGCTTCAGGTGTTCGAGGGTCGCCTTGGCGGCCGCCAGCGCCAACGGGTGGCGCACGAAGGTGCCCGCGAACCAGGTCATGTCCGAGGTCGGGACGGAGTCGTCGCCGTACTGCCAGTTCCCGCCGTCCAGGGTGTCCATATAGAGGGCGCTGCCGGTCACGATGCCGATCGGCAGGCCGCCGCCGGCCACCTTGCCGTAGGTCGCGATGTCGGCGCGCACGCCGAAGATCGCCTGGGCGCCGCCCGGGTGCGAGCGGAAGCCGGTGATCATCTCGTCGAACAGCAGGGGAATCCCCAGCTCCTCGGTGACCTTGCGCAGTTGGTGGAGGTACTCCCGCGGCTGGAAGTCAGGGTTGCGGCTGCGCACCGGCTCGACCATCACCAGCGCGATGTCGTCGACGTTCTCGCGCATGACGTCGAAGGCTTCCGGGTCGCCGTATTCGACGACGATGGTGTTCTGGATCGCCTCGGCCGGGATGCCGGGCGCGCTGGGGACCGTGGTCTTGCGGCTGCCGGCGCCGCTGCCGCGCACCTGCACCTCGTCGAAGATGCCGTGGTAGTGGCCGTCGAACTTCACGATCTTCGACTTGCCGGTGACCGTGCGCGCCATGCGGATCGCGGCCAGCACGGACTCGGAGCCGGTGTTGCAGAACGCCACGCGCTCCATGCCGGTCAGTTCGGAGACCAGGGCCGCGACCTCGCCCGCCAGCACCGACTGCGGGCCGATGGCCAGTGTCCGGTCGATCTGCGCACGGATCGCGTCGACCACGAAGTCCGGCTGGTGGCCGAGCATGGTGACGCCGTAGCCGCTGACCAGGTCGATATATTCGTTGCCGTCGACGTCCCAGATCCTTGAGCCCTTCGCCCGGTCGGAGAGGACCGGATAGACCATCTCCTTCCAGCGGGAGCGGAAGCCCTGCACCGTGCGGGGATCGGCCAGGACCGAGCGCGACGCCTGGGTCGCGGCCTTCGCGGTCGGCGTGCGCGCGACCGTCGTGGCGATCAGGGCGTCGACATAGGCGTTCCGTTCCGGCGTGAGGTCGAGCGCCGCCTTCTTGATGGCGGGCAGGCCCGGGCTGTCGCCGGCGCGGACCGGGGCGGCTCCGCCTGCATCCTTGGCCGGGGCGGACGCCGCCGCCGGCGCCTCGGCCTCGCCGATCGCGGCGTCCGCCGGCAGCTCCCGGTCGATATAGGCCGCAAGCGCGTCCAGCACCGGCGTCGCTTCCATCAACTGGCGCGTCGTCATGCGGATCTTGAAGGCCTTCTTGAAGGCCGCGTTCGCCTGGGTGAGGAACAGCGAGTCGAACCCCAGCTCCAGGAAGGTGGCATGGGCGTCGACGCGTTCGACCGGCAGGCCGGTGAGCTTGCAGACGATCGTCTTCAACTGCGCGAGGATGCGCTCGTGGCGGGTCCCCGTTGCGGCCTCCACCACCTGACTCTTATACACATCT
>NZ_JBEPUO010000061.1:0-7501 GCF_041691455.1 Phenylobacterium sp.
GCGCGACGCCGCGCGGCAGGGCGCGCCGTAGCTGGCCGAGCGCGCCGCCGCGCTGCGGCGCAGGCGCGGTCACCGGCCCGATCGGGCGCGACCAGTCGAAGCCCCACTTCAGCGAGCTGGTGTCCTGGCTCGCGAAATTGACCGGTCGGTAGTCGACCTCGGTCAGTTCGCCGTCGGCGTCGCGGACGAAACGGTCGGGGAAGGCCGCCTCGATCTCGGCGCTGGCGGCCGGGAAGGTGGCGATCGGGTTCTTGATGTGGATCCTGTTGTAGTCGGCGCGGAAGATCAGCTGCTTGTCGGCGATCGGCTGCCAGGTCACCCGGATCGAGGTGCGGTCGCGCTGGTCGCGGGTGAGCGCCGGATTGCCGCTGGAGACCTGGGTCACGTCGACGGTCTGGCCGGTGACGAAGTCGAAGATCCGCGTGCCGGGGGTCAGCAGCAGCGGCGCGCCGAGCTGCTGCTGGCTGGGCGCCGCCTCGTCGCGCAGATGCGAGGCCAGGATGCTGAGGCCGGTGACCGGGGTCCAGTGGACGCCATAGCCGAAGGTGGTCAGGGTCCCGAAGTCGGAGGCCTGGTCCACGGCGACGTGGGTATTGAGGTTGATGTCGCCCAGGAACGGCAGGACCTTCGACGTCTTGCTGGTCAGCGGCACATCGAGACTGGCCTGGGCGGCGCCGCCGCTGCGTGAGAAGTCGGCGGACTGCACGATCCCGAACCGCTCGGACGCTGACGAAAAGTCGCTGCCGGAGACGCCGAGGCGAAAGCTGGTCCGGATCTGGCCGGCCGGCAGGGTGAAGATCGGCCCGGATGCGATGAACTGGACATTGCCGGTGTCCGACTTCGAGTGGCCGGTGTCCTGGGCGCGCAGCGTCAGCAGGTTGGCCGGGATCGGGCCCGTCGGGCTGACGACCACGGTTCCCGCCGTCAGCGCGGCCTGCAGGGCCGCGGAGTCGAGCCCGCCGTCGTTGGCGTTGCGGCTGTCGGCGTGATCGTAGTTGCCGGTGAGCGCCAGGCGCCACTGGGAGACGTCGCGATTGAGGCTGACGCCCAGGTGGCCGGTCCAGGTTTGGGCGTCCTGGTTCAGCGCGCCGAAGTTGGTCGCCAGGCGATCGATCTCGACGCCGGATGGGTCGACCAGGCTGACGCTCGGCAAGCCGCGCAGGGCGTCGCTCTTGGTCGCCTCGAAGGTGGCGTTCACCGTGGCGCTGATGTCGGCGAAGATCGGCCGGGTGAGGACGGCGTTGGCCGAGACCTTCTGGCTCTCCGACACCAGCGTCCGAAAGCGCCGGGCGTCGAGGGGGTTTCCCGCCAGGTCGACGGCCGGGCCGGTGGTCAGCGGGGTCACGTCGCGCTGGGCCTCGGTCAGCGAGGCCTGGGGATTGTACTTCAGGTCGAGGTTGAAGCGGCGCTCGCCGGAGATGCGGGTGACGCCGACCTCCGCCTGGCCCGCGGCCCCCCCACCCGCGGTGGTCGCGCCGCCGACCAGATCGACGAGCTGAGAGCCGTAGTGGTCCTTCAGCACGATGTTGACGACGCGCTGGTTGGCCGAGAAGCCGTATTTCAGCGCGGCCTCCTCCGGCAGGATGTCGACGCGCAGGATCGACTCGGTGGGCAGGTTGCGGATCTCGTTGAAGCCGGAGATGCGGCGGCCGTTGACCAGGATCGCCGGGCCCTCGCCGCCGCGGCCGCTGTTCGAGCCGATCTCCGGGCCGAGCTCGTCGAGCAGGTCGGTGATGGTGCTGACCCCGTAGGCCGCGACGTCCTCCGGCGCGAGCTGCAGGTCGGGCTTGATGTCGCCCACCACCGCGCCGGGCTCGGTGCGGTGCTCCGCGGTGACCACCAGTTCGGAGACGGTGCTGGGCTTGGTCGGCGGCGCGGGCTTCTTGGCCTCGGCAGCCGCGGAGGCGCCGGCCAGCAGGGTGAGAGCCGCCCCAGCGCACAGCGGCCAGGCCAGGCCGGCCCGCCGGGGAGATTGCAGGGTCTTGAGGATCACGCGCCGCTCATTCGTAAGCGGCGCCGTTCTGGGCCCGCCGATTTCCCCCGAGGCTCAGCCAGCTTCGTCGCCGCTCAGCCCGGCCAAATAAGGGCGCCATTGTTGCCTCGTGGTTACGCTCCGTACGCAGGCGCTTGCGGCCGTGAAATGCTCAGAGGGCCTCGAGCAGGCCCTGCAGCTTGGCCATGTCGGGGGGGAGCGGGCTTTCGAAGCGTAAGGTCTCGCCGGTGACCGGGTGGCGGAAGCCCAGCACCGCGGCGTGCAGGGCCTGGCGTTTCAGCCCCGCCTCGGCGATCGCGGCGCGCACCTTTTCCGCGGGCGGCCCGGAGCCGTAGGCGGGATCGCCCAGGCAGGGCGCGCCGACCGAGGCCAGATGGACGCGGATCTGGTGGGTGCGTCCGGTCTCCAGCCTGCAGGCCACCCGCGCGGCCAGCGGCTTGGCGGCTGGGCCGAAGACGCGCTCGACGGCGTAGTGGGTGACGGCATGGCGACCGCCGGATTTCACGATGGCCATCTTCTTGCGGTCGGCGGAAGAGCGGCCGATGGGGCCTTCGATGGTCCCTTTGGGTGCGCGGGGCGCGCCGCGGGTGAGCGCGATGTAGAGCCGGTCGATGTCGTGGGCGGCGAAGAGCGCCGAGAGGCCCTGGTGGGCGGCGTCGGTCTTGGCCGCGACGATGACGCCGGAGGTGTCCTTGTCGATGCGGTGGACGATCCCCGGCCGCGCCACCCCGCCGATCCCCGAAAGGCTGGCCCCGCAATGACGAAGGAGGGCGTTGACCAGGGTGCCGGTCTCGCTGCCGGGCGCGGGGTGGACGGCCATGCCGGAGGGTTTGTCGATGACGATCAGATATTCGTCCTCGAAGAGCACGGTGAGCGGGATTGCCTCGGGGGCCGGCTCGGCGGCGACCGGGGGCGGGATCTCCAGGCGGTAGTCGCCCGGTCCAGCCTTTCCGGAGGCGTCGGTCACCGGCGCACCGTCGCGGCTGACCCGGCCTTCGGCGATCAGCGCCTGGACGCGGCTGCGCGACATCTCCGGCAGGAGGTCGGCCAGCACCTTGTCGATGCGGCCGCCCGCGTCTTCCGGGCGCACCGCCACGATGCGGACGCCGAAGGACTCCTCTTCGTCGGCCTCGGCTTCGAGGGGCGCGTCAGTCGCCATTCTTGCCGGCGGCGGCTTCCTCGTGGCCGGTGATCGAGCCCGTCTTGAACAGATATTCGGTCAGTTGCTCGTCCACTTCGCTGTCGTTGCGGCGGAGCCACTCAAGCACCATCGCCGCGTGCTCCAGCTCCTCGCGGGCGTTGTGGCGCAGGATGGCTTCGAGGGCCGGGTCGTCGCAGTCGTCGGCGCGCTGGCGGTACCAGTCGACCGCCTCGAGCTCCTCGATCAGCGAGGTGATGGCGTAGTGCCGGTTGAGCGTCTTGCCCTTGAGCTTTTCGCGCGGAACGTGGAGGCCTTCGCTGGACACGGCTGATCGATCTCCTGTGATACTCTGCGCCTCTAATACGTGGGCGCGACAACAAGCGCGAGCCGGGGACGAGACATGCTGATCGACAGGCGCAGGGCGCTGGCCCTGCTGGGTCTTGGCGCCGCCGCGCCGGCGGGCCGGGCGTTCGCCAAGGACGCGGTCGCCTTCCATCACGGCGTGGCCTCGGGCGATCCCCAGCAGGACCGGGTGATCCTCTGGACCCGCATCACCTCGCAGGGCTCGGGCGACGTCGAATACCGCTGGAGCCTCGACCCTGTCGATCGCAAGGGCGGCGGCAAGCGCGGCGAGGGCCTCACCGGCGCCGACCGGGACTATACGGTCAAGGTCGATGTGGTTGGGCTCGATCCGGGACGCGCCTACAGCTTCCAGTTCGAGGCCGGCGGGGCGAAGTCGCCGGTCGGCCGCACCCGCACCCTGGCGGACGGGCCGACCAAGGACGCGGTGCTGGCCGTCTGCACCTGCGCGCTCTATCCGAACGGCTACTTCAACGCCTATGGCGCGATCGCCGCCCTGCCGCGGGTCGACGCCGTGGTCCATCTGGGCGACTACATCTACGAGTACGGCGGGCCGAGCTCCTACGGCATGGACTCTCCGGTGGCCGGCGAGCGGCCGCACGATCCGCCGCACGAGTGCCTGAGCCTCGCCGACTATCGGCGCCGCCACGCCCAGTACAAGACCGACCCCCAGCTGCAGGCGGCCCACGCCCGCGCGCCCTGGATCGTTGTCTGGGACGACCACGAGACGGCCAACGACAGCTGGATGGGCGGCGCGGAGAACCACCAGCCGGCGACCGAGGGCGACTGGAACGTCCGCAAGGCCGTGGCGATCAAGGCCTATTACGAGTGGATGCCGATCCGCGAGCCGGTGGGCGGCGGCTTCTCGATCAACCGCAGCTTCGACTTCGGCGACGTCGCCAGCCTGTTCATGCTGGAGACCCGGCTGACGGCGCGCGACCACCAGCTCTATCCCGACGTCGAGATGCCCAAGGAGCCGACGGCGGCCGACGTCGCGGCCTGGCGCAAGCGGCTGGCCGATCCCGCCCGCAAGATGATGTCGGCGGGCCAAGAGGCCTGGCTGGAGCGGGCCATGGCCGAGTCCGTCAAGAGCGGGCGCCCCTGGCAGGTGATCGGCAACGAGGTGGTGATGGCGCGGCTCTTCACCCCGCCGATCCACAAGTACATGACCGAACAGGGCTATGCGGCGGCCAAGGCCGAGCTTTCGCGGGCCGGCGCCAACCGGCTCGCCCGGATCGAGGCCAATGCGGCGCTCGGCCTGCCCTGGGGCGCGGACATGTGGGACGGCTATCCCGCCGACCGCCAGCGGCTCTACGGCCTGATCGAGAAGGCCCGGGCCAACGCCATCGTGGTCTCCGGCGACAGCCACGCCTTCTGGGCCAACGAGCTGTTCGACGCCGAGACCGGCGGCAAGCGGGTGGCGGTCGAGTTCGGAACCGCGGGGATCACCAGCCCGGGGCCGGGCGAGCCGATCGCCGCGGTCCCGCTGGGCGACGCCTTCGCCAAATACAACCGCGAGGTCCTCTACAACAACCAGACGGCCAAGGGTTTCGTGCTCCTGACCCTGACCCACGCCCAGGCGACGGCCGAGCTGATGGCGGTCTCCAGCATCAAGGACAAGGCCTTCAACACCAGGCCGCTGGCGACCTATCGGGCGACGCCGGGGCCGGGCGGGGTGTCGGGGCTGAAGGCCGTCTAGCGCCGCGCCAGCGCGAGGCGGACTCCGAACGCCAGGAAGACGCCGCCGGTCAGCCGGTCGAGCCAGCGCACGACCGCGGCCCGCTGCAGGACGCCGGCGATCGGCCGGGTCGCCCCGATCAGCACGGCGAACCACATAAGCCCCATGACGTCGTGCAGCATGGCCAGCATGAACATCCAGGGCGCGGCCGGCACGCCCGCCGGCACGAACTGCGGCAGGAACGACACGTAGAAGACGCCGGCCTTGGGGTTGAGGAGGTTGTTGAGCGCGCCCTTCCACAGCCAGCCGAGGCCGCTGCGGGGCGCTGAGCCGGCGCCGGCGATCTCGAACTTGCTGCGCGGCTTGAGGATCAGGTTGAGGCCGAGCCAGACGAGATAGGCCGCCCCGGCCCACTTCAGGACCTGGAACGCCAGGTTCGAGGCGGCGAGCACGGCGCCCAGGCCGAGCGCCACCGCCGCGCCCCAGCCCAGAGTGCCCAGGCAGATGCCGAAGGCCGCGAGCCAGGCTTTCTTCGGCCCCTCCACGGCGGCGGTGCGCAGGACGAGCGCGGTGTCGAGCCCCGGCGTCAGTGTCAGGAGCCCGGCGGCGACACCAAAGGCGAGCAGCGCCTGGACGATGGTCATGGCCGGTCGACCAGCTTGCCGTTGACGATGAGGCGATAGAAGCACGACCGCGCGCCGGTGTGGCAGGCGCCGCCGTCGCCCTGCGGCCGGACCTTCAGCCAGACGCAATCCTGGTCGCAGTCGATCCGCGCCTCGACGATGCGCTGGATCTGGCCGCTGGTCGCGCCCTTGTGCCAGAGCTCACCGCGCGAGCGGCTGAAGTAGTGCGCCTCGCCGGTATCCAGCGTCCGGCTGAGCGCCTCGGCGTTCATCCAGGCGAACATCAGAACCTCGCCGGTGTCCGCGTCGGTGGCGATCGCCGCGATCAGGCCGTTAGCGTCGAAGCGCGGCGCCAGCACCTCGCCGTGTTCGAGGGCGTGCTTATCGGACGCCTGGGGGAAGGTCGCGGTCATGGCCTCCATATGGCGCCGCTCCCCCGCTCCGCGCTAGCCTTGGCCCCGATGAGTCTCAAGGACCGGATCAAGGCCCAGGTTGTCGCCATGGACCTGGCGGTGCGGCCCTGGGCGGCGCGCAGCCGGCTGCACGGCTGGGCCTACGAATTCCTGCTGTTCGGCCTGAAGCAGGCCTGGGCCTGCCTGTTCGGCGCCGCGATGCTGGCGCTGATCGTCGGCACCCATTTCCTCTGGCCGAGCCACGCGCCGGTCGCCCGCTACGATGTCCTCGTGCTGGGCGCCGTGGCGATCCAGGTCCTGCTGCTGGCGACCCGCCTGGAACGCTGGGACGAGGCGGCGGTGATCCTGATCTTCCACGTGGTCGGCACCTGCATGGAGATCTTCAAGACCGCACACGGCTCGTGGATCTATCCGGAGCCGAGCCTGCTGCGGATCGGCGGCGTGCCGCTGTTCTCGGGCTTCATGTACGGGGCGATCGGCTCCTACATCGCGCGCATCATGCGGCTCTTCGAGATCCGCTTCATCCGCTGGCCGCCGATGTGGGCGCCCTGGCTGCTGGCGGTGGCGAGCTACGTCAACTTCTTCAGCCACCACTACCTGCCGGACATCCGCTGGGGCCTCTACGCCGCCTCGATCCTGATGTTCTGGCGGTCGTGGTTCACCTTCACGCCGGACCGCGAGGCGCGGCGCATGCCGGTGCTGATGGGCCTCGTCCTGGTGGCGCTCTTCATCTGGTTCGCCGAGAACATCGGCACCTTCACCTCGGCCTGGATCTATCCGAACCAGCGCCACGGCTGGGCGCTGGTGCCGATCGGCAAGCTCGGGGCGTGGTACCTGCTGATCCTCTTGAGCTTCGTGCTGGTGACGATCGTCCACCCGCCCAGAGCGCCGGGCGAGGGCGAGCCGACCAACCCGCTGACCACCCCCGATTAGGGGCCGCTATTTCCGGTTCACGAAGTCCAGGAACCGTTGGCGCAGCGTCGGGTCGGTCTTGAAGACCCCGGTGAACTGGGTGGTGATCGTCGAGACGTGGCGGTGGTGGACGCCTCTGGTCGACATGCACTGGTGGTTGGCGTCGATCAGCACGGCGACGCCGGCCGGGCGCAGGCTGTCGGTGATGGCGTCAGCGATCTGCTGGGTCATGGTCTCCTGGGTCTGGAGACGCTTGGCGAAGATCTCGACGACGCGGGCGATCTTGGAGATGCCGACGACGCGGTTGGTGGGCATGTAGGCCACGTAGGCCTTGCCCAGGAACGGGGCCATGTGGTGCTCGCAGTGGCTCTCCACCTCGAT
>NZ_JBEPUO010000062.1:0-6799 GCF_041691455.1 Phenylobacterium sp.
TCCGGCGTCAGCACGTACTGATCGAACGGGAAGTAGACCACGAAGTCCTTGGCCATGGGCGCCGGAGGCGGCGGGGGTGGGGGCGGCGGCGGCGGCGGAGGTGGCGGGGGAGGCGGCGGAGGGGGTGGCGGAGGCGGCGGCGGCGGGGCCGGCCGGGCGCCCCATTGATAGCGGTAGCCGATCGACACCTTGCCTTCGTTATAGTTGTTCTTGAACCGGTAGGATCCGTTCAGGAAGGCCGAGGAGTGGCCGTCCTTGGAGAACAGGTTCACCGACCCGCCGACCTCGCCGAATACGCCCGAGAAGTTGTCGCCGACGGCGATGGGCAGTCCCGCGCCGGTGAGGTTGGTGTGGTTGCGGCCGTTGAACTCGTCCCAGGCGCGACCTTCCAGGGCCAGCTTGACCATGTAGCTGTCGTTGTCGATCACCGGGGCCGAGAGGCGGGCGCCCAGGGCGCCGCGGAAGCTGTCCTGGTTGCCGAAGCGCAGCACTGTCCCCAGCACACGGCCGTTGCCGATGTCGGTCTTGGCGTAGGCCAGGGTGCCGATCGGCTCCAGGGTGGCGAAGCCGATGGGGATGCGATAGCCGCTTTCGATCTGACCGCCGTAGGTGTTGACCTGGACGGAGTGTCCCAGGCCGCCGATGCCGGCGGATCGCAGGGTCAGGAAGTCGCCCTTGATCTGGCCGTCGATGAAGAACTGGTCCTGGATGTAGGTGGCGTAGACGCTGGCCGTGCCGCCTTCATAGTTCTGATCGGACAGGCCGACATGGCTCCTGAAGTCGAGGCGCGAGTTCAGATAGCCGCCGGCGACGCCGATCAGGCCGACACCGGAACCGACGCGCCAGGCGCCGTCGACGCCGCCGATGATTCCGTAGGTGCTCTGGCGGTAGTCCAGGTCGAAGGTGAAGCCCGCTGGCGGATCGATCTTGTCGGTGCGCGACGTCCAGTCGCCCACCGCCTTGATCCACACTCCAGGGGTGAAGGAACCAAGGTCACCCGGCGCCAACAGCACCGAGTCGCGCAGGTCGGCCTGTCGATCCTGCCAGGGCGTGGTGGCGTAGTAGATATCCTGCGCCGCCGTGGCCACGATCGCGGCGGCGAAGGCGCCCGGTCCGGCGGAGGTGACCAGCACCTCGTTCTGGCCGGTATTGGCCAGGGTGTAGAGGAAGACCCCCTTGACCAGGCCCCGGGCGTTCGGCCCGAAGGTGGCGAAGCCGGTCGAGCCGGGATCCAGGGCGAAGGTGGCGTTGTTGCCGGTCGCCGTGCCGGTATGCACCAGCACGATGCCGCTTGCCGGGACGTTGCCGGGATTGCCGCCGCTGTCGATGATCCGGATGTTGTTGCTGCCCGCGGTGGACGCCACGGTCAGGACGCTGGCGATCGAGCCAGGCCCGCCCAGCTGGGCCTTGGTCGCGATCACCCCGCCGGCCACGCCGGTGAAGGCGGTGGTGGTTCCGGTCAGGGCGTCGGTTCCTGGCGCGCCGGTGCTGAGGTCGATCAGGCCGGCATTGGAGAGCGCGATGGCCGGACCGGTGAGCGTCAGGGTCGACGGCGCCCCGTCGGAGCCGACACGAATGACCCCGCCGTTATTGATGCTGTTCTTGGTCGTGGTCCCGAACACGAAGTTGGTGCTCCCGACCGTGTCGATCGCGCCGGCGCCCGAAGTGGTGACGCTGTCGCTGGCCACCGTCGTGTTGCCGGCCGGCGCGCCGTTGCCGAAGGTGTCGGTCCCGCTGGTCAGGAAGACGCCGCTGCCGGTCACGTTCAGGGCGGTGTTGGAGACGTTGCCGGCGGTACCGTTGCCGACCACCGAGCCCAGATTGACCTCGCCGATCAGGTGGCCGGCGTCGTTGATGACCACGCTGCCGAAGGTGGCGTTGCCCCCGCCGGGCGCGATGACCAGGGCGGTCGGCGAGGCTGTGGTGGCATTGCCGGCCAGGTTGGCCTGGACCGTGCCGGCCGCGCCGATATTGATGGTCGTGGTGGTGTTGGCCTGGTCGTTGACGAACTGGATCACCGGGAAGGAGACGTTGGCGACCGTGCCGCCGACGCCGCTGGTCGTCCCGCCGTTGATGTTGATCGCCGTATTGCCACCGGTCTCCGTGAAGATGGCGGTTCCGTTGCCGCTCGAGACCATGCCCGTGGTGGTGACGCTGACATTGCCCGACGTGCTCTCGGCGTCGACGGCGCGGGTGCCGTTGCCGGTCACGAACACGTTGTTGACGCTGACCGAGCTCGGTCCGCTGGTCGAGGTCGCCAGGGCGCCGACCGCGGTGTCGCCGTACTCGCTGACGCCCGAAGTCCGGATCGTCCCGGTCGAAACGATGTTGGCCGAGGTTCCGTAGGCGATGACGCCGGCGGCGCCGATCTTGGCGGTGGTGGTGACGTTCCCGATGGTGACGCTGGCCGAGCCGCCTGGCGCCTCGGCGTCGATGCCGATGGCGTTGCCGCCGCTGGTGGCGACATTGCCCACGGTCACCGAGACGTTGCCGGTTTGCGATGAGGCATAGGCGCCGGTGGCGTCGACGCCTGTGGTGGTGGCGCTGGTCCCGCTTACCGTGACGTTTCCGCCTTGAGTCTCGGCGTCGACGCCGGCGGCGAAATCGCCGGTTGTCGAGGCATTGCCGAAGGTCACCGCGGCGCCGTAGCCGGCCTGGGCGTAGATGCCCGGGGCGTTGAAGCCCTTGGTCGAGACATTGCCGCCGCTGACGACGATCGAGCCATACCTGGCCAGGGCGTAGACGCCGCTGCTTTGCTGGCCAGCGGTCGAGATGGTCGTGCTGGTGACGCTGACATTGCCGCCGTAGCTGACCGCGCTGATCGCGTCAGCGGTGTCGCCGCTGGTGACAATTGAGCCGGAATTGACCGTCACATCGCCGCCGCCGGGGAAGGCGGTTTTCGCGTTGATCCCTTCGGCCGACACCCCCTGGGTCGAAATGTTCCCATCGGTGATGCTGATCGCGCCGGTGCCCGATCGGGCGAATATTCCCGTCGAGTCCGGTTGAAAGACGCTGAGCGACTTGAGCCCGTTGGTCTGAACCGTGCCGACATTGATCGTCACATTGGCGCCCGGCCCATAGGCGCGGGCGTCGACGCCGCGGGAATACTCGCCGTGGGTGGTGAGGTTGCCGCCACTGACCATCACCGGGCCGGTCGTGCTCCGGGCGTCGATGGCGTTCGAATAGGCGCCATAGGTGGTGGTGTTGGCCGAATTGGCCGTGGCCGGGCCGGACCCGGCGCGCAGCAGGATCGCCGAAGCGTTGTCGCCGTGGGTGACCACCGAGCCGCCGGAGGTGAACGAGGTCGCGTTTCCGCTGGTCAGTGCAGCGCCGGTGGCGTTGCCGCCCGCGGTGCTGAGATTGCCGACCGTCACGACAACGGGTCCGTTCGTCGAGGTGATCGCCACCCCGTCGGCGCCGTCGCCAGCCGTCTGCACCTGGGTCAGGTCGACGACAACCGCGGCGCTGTTGGACGCGACGTGGACGCCGGTCGCCTTGACGCCGGCGGTGGTCACGTTGCCACCGGTGACGCTGATATTGCCGAAGAGGTTCGAGATATTGACTCCGTTCGACATGTTGCCGAAGGTGTTGATGTCGCCGACATTGACGCCGATTAGGCCGTTGTTAGTGCTGTTGACCAAGACGCCGGCGGCGTTCGAGCCCTTGGTGACGACGCTGGTCTCGGTGACGCTGATGTCGCTGTAATTGGTGTAGGCGGCGATGCCGGTCGCACCATTCCCGGATGTCTGGACTGACCCGGCGGTAACGGTGATCCCACCCCTGATATTCGAGGCGTCGACCCCCGTCGCATTCACGCCCGATGTGGTGATGCTGCTGACGTTGGCCACGATCGCCCCGTAGTCGCTCGCCTGCAGGACGCCGAACGCGCCGTCGTCCGTCGTGGTAATCGTCGAGCCGGCGGCCATGTTCACGGTCAGGGCGTCGGGCAGGTTTCCGGCGAGGAACAGCACGCCGGGGTCGAGGCTGCCGCTGGTGTCGATCTGCACCGCCGCCGGGATGTTGATCGTGAGGTTGCCGTTACTGATGTAGGTGATGCCGTTCGGATAGGTCGGGTAGGCCGCGTCGGCTGGCGAGCAGGTCACTGTGTCCGAGGTCTGCACGCCGCACTCATTGTCTGCGTGCGCGATACGTGGAGACGCGACCAGGAACACCGCCGCGGCGGACATCGCCGTCGTCATCAGGAGCGACGTCCTGCGCCCTGGTTTCCGCGAACGACTGCCAGTGGAGACCAGGCCGTCGGTCATGCCGACAGCCAGCGACGAAGGCGTACCCGCCCGCACAATGCTCATAAGAACAACCCTATCCCTGACAGAATGTCGCACCCGCTGTAGGGTCGGGCGCCGCGCAGGGTCAAGCTGAGCCGTAAGTATAATCTCAGCAAATGATGGGATTGGGCAGTATGTGTCTGGCGAGATACAGTCGTATTCTAACAAAAGTTAAGTCTATCCGGATTAACTAACAAATGTTAGCGCCCGGCGGCAGTTGGCTCCGCCTCGTCGAGGGTGATCGACGTCCGGATCTCCGGCGACGCCGCGCCGATCGACATGGGGCAGACCACGTCCGGCATCACCGCCACGTCGAAGAGTTCGGTGATCGCGCCCTGCAGGCGAATCCATTCGACGATGCCGCCGGCGCGCACGTCGATCACCAGCACCCCGCACCAGGCCTCGCCGTCACGCTCGCGCAGGGCGTCCTCCAGGGCCAGGCCGGCAAAGGTGCCGTTCCGCGGCTTGGAGACGGTGGCGATGGCGTGGCCGTTGTGGAACGTCAGCCCGCGCACGAACCCCGGGCAAAAGGCGATGTCCTCTTTCGCGCCGCTGGCGGGGTCGACGGTGATCAGATAACCGCGACCGGAATCCAGCGCCCATACCCTGTCGCCCCAGGCGCGTGGGCTGTGCGGCATCGAGAGCCGGTCGGTGACGATCGCATCGGTCTCGATGTCGATCAGCACCCCGCCCTCGCTTCGCCGTTCGCGCCAGCCATTGACGATGTCGCTGCGGCTGACCGCGGTGGCGTATTTGGGAACGCCGTTCAGCATCGCCAGCCCGTTCAGGTGACAGCGATCCTCCGGCGCGAGCTTGGAGATGAAGGTCGGCTTCCAGATCGGGCGAAAGCTGTGCGTCAGGCTGAGCGTCGCCAGGCAGGAGTATTTGGTGTTGACGAACACCACCCGGCCGTCCCGGTCGACGGACAGTTCGTGGATGTCGATATCGCCCGTCGTCTGGGCGTTGCGCGGCACCAGCACGCTGTCGAAGGCGGCGTTGCCGACCTCGCCGGGCCGCAGCATGTTCTCCAGCCGCCAGACCTGGAACAGTGAGCCGAGGTAGAGCCGGCCGGCCTGATGATGCACGCCCATGGCCCGCTGGAAGTTCTGCTGATTGAATGAGACCTGACCGTTCGGCAGCACCCCGACCAGGAAAAGCTGGCCGGTCTGGTAGGAGGTGAAGGCCAGGCTGGCGCGATTGGCGCTCAGCCAGCTTGCGAAGCCGCGCGAGACTTCGATCGCGGTATGCGCCTCATTGGCAACGCTCTCGGCCGCGCGGCTCTGTTCATCGGTCAAGGCCTGCTCCTGATCGTCCAATCGTCGGTTTGGTAGAGGCCAATGAAGCGCAAAACCAGCCGGTGTTCGAGACGGGCGCCGGCGCGCCGCGGCCGCGAAATCTCAAACGGCGTGGCGGCCCAAAACGTTGCGGTCACGCTTTGACCACGGAGGGTCGATCCTGACCGCAGTGGAGCCAATGGTGATTTCGGCGTCGATACCGGTGATCCAATCGGCGATTGGCGGTCGTAAGGAGTGTCAGAAAAACGTCGCTCGACCGCAACAGCACGGCCGGAACGAAAATCTCACCTTCGCCTTAATCTTTGGATGAGGCGCCCGCCCGCGAGGGGCTCGCGAAGGGATATCGAGATGACTGTGGTCGCGCTCTTTACGAGGCCACCTGAGATGCCCGACCCCTCGGGACCCCAGTCCGCTCCCAACGCCCTGATCAGAAAGCTGGAACGCTTTTCGAGCTTCAGCGACGTTGAGCGCGAGGCGATCGGCGATCTGGGCGCGGCTTCGGAGTGGATCGCTGCCGGCAAGCCCATCATCAACGCCGGCGATGGCCCGGTGATGGTCCTGCCCTTGCTTGAAGGCGTGGCCTGCCAATACCAGGACTTCCGCGATGGCCGCCGGCAAATTCTCAGCCTGCTGCTGCCGGGCGATATCTGCGGCGGCAGCGGCGAGGTCTCCGGTCCGGCGGACTACGGCGTTCGCAGCCTCAGCCGCGTCAGGATCGCCCGCATCGAAGCCGCCCGGTTCATCGCGCTTCTGCAGGCGCATCCGGCGATCACGATCGCGCTCACCAAGTCGGCCCTGGTGGATCAGGCGGTGCAGCGCGCCTGGATCGTAAACCTCGGCCAGCGCCGCGGCCACGAGCGCATCGCCCACCTCATTTGCGAACTCGCCCATCGCATGAGCGAACGCGGGCTCCTCCTGTCCGATGGCGGCTTCGAACTGCCGCTGACGCAGCAGGAACTGGGCTCGATGCTTGGCCTGACCAGCGTTCATACCAATCGCGTCCTGCAACAGCTGCGCGCCGAAAACCTGATCGCGTTTCACAACGGCGTCGTGCACATCCACGATGCCGCTCGTCTGCAGGCATTGGCGGACTTCGACGCGGCCTATTTGTCAATTCCGGGCTAAGACAGTCAGCTAGGCGCGGGCGCGCACCATAACGAGTGGTAATTGGGGACAGTGCGCCGGGAGGCCGGCGAGGAGGAGAGGGTGGAAGTCCCT
>NZ_JBEPUO010000063.1:0-6454 GCF_041691455.1 Phenylobacterium sp.
ATCCGATCAAACCTCAGGCCTCACCTTGCAAGCAGGGGGCCGTCCACATATGGGTTCCCCGCATTCCGCGGCTAAAGCCGCTCCAGCGGGGGATGACGGGAAAAGTTGAATCGCCCCCTGAGCCTGCGACAAGCCCGTCCTTGTCCCGCGCCGGCTTCGCGCCTACGTTCCGCCGCTTCGCCAACAGCGACGTCAAAAGGACCGCATGGCCGCGCATTACCTGGATTTCGAGCGGCCCATCGCGGAGCTCGAGGCGAAGATCGAGGAGCTGTCGAAGCTCTCCGACCAGGCGGGCGGCGCCAATTCCTTCGAGACCGAGATCGACGCCCTGCGCGACCGCGCCACGCGCATGCGCCGCGAGGCCTACGCCAACCTGGGCGGCTGGCAGAAGGTCCAGGTCGCGCGCCACCCGGAGCGGCCGCACTGCGTCGACTATATCGCCGGCCTGATCGACGACTTCGTCGAGTTGCGCGGCGACCGCAAGTACGGCGACGACCAGGCCATCGTCGGCGGGCTGGGGCGCTTTCGCGGCGCGCCCGTCGTGGTCATGGGCAATGAGCGCGGCCACGACACCGTCACCCGCATCAAGCACAATTTTGGCGCAGCCAGGCCCGAGGGCTATCGCAAGGCGGTACGGCTGATGGACATGGCCGACCAGTTCGGCTTGCCGGTGATCACCTTTGTCGACACCGCCGGCGCCTATCCCGGCATCGGCGCGGAGGAGCGCGGCCAGGGCGAGGCCATCGCGCGCTCGATCGAGCGCTGCCTGACGCTGGGCCAGCCGATGGTCGCCACCATCACCGGCGAAGGCGGCTCGGGCGGCGCTCTGGCCATCGCCGCGGCCAACAAGGTGCTGATGCTGGAGCACGCCATCTATTCGGTGGCCGAGCCCGGAGCCAGCGCCTCCATCGTCTTCCGCGACAACGACCGCGCCGCCTTCATGGCCGAGGCGATGAAGATCACCGCCCAGGACCTGATCGGCTTTTCGATCATCGACCGGATCATCGAAGAACCGGCCGGCGGCGCCCACGCCGACCCGAAGACCGTCATCGCCTCGGTCGGCGACGCCATCGAGGCGGAACTGCAGGGCATGGAAGGCCTCACCCCCGACGCCCTCCGCGAACAACGCGCCGCCCGCTTCTACGCCATCGGCCGGGTGGGCATGGCCTGAAGCGCCCCAATGACTTCTCCCTCTGGGAGAAGTCTTTTAGGTCAGCGCTTTCAATGCCGCGCCCAGTTCGTCCACCATCTCCGCCGTGGTGCTCCAGTTGCACATGAAGCGGACGCTGCCGTCGGCGACGCTGTAGACGAACCAGCCGGCGGCGTGCAGGCGGGCCAGGGTCGGCTCGTCCATCTCAACGAAGACGGCGTTGGCTTCGACCGGGTGGGCGACCTTGAAGGGCATCAGCCCGGCCAGGCGTTTGGCCATGGCGTTGGCGTGGGCGGCGCGGGCGGTCCAGGCGCCGGTCTGCAGTAGGCCGATCCAGGGCGCGGCCAGGAAGCGGCCCTTGGAGACCAGCTGGCCGGCGTGCTTCAGCCGCGCGTCGAAGCGGCGGGCCAGCGCCCCGTCGAACAGCACGATGGCCTCGGTCGGGGTCGAGCCCGCCTTGGTCCCGCCGAGCACGGCGATGTCGACGCCCAGCCGCGCCAGCCCGGCGATGTCGAAGCCGGCGGCCACGGCGTTGGCTAGCCGCGCACCGTCCAGGTGGATCTTCAGGCCCGCCGCCTTGGCCGGCCCGGTCAAGGCGCTCATCTCCGCCGAGGTATAGACCGCGCCGTACTCGGTGGCGTTGGTCAGGCTGAGGGCGGCGGCGGACTGGTGGTGGGCCCCGTCTGGCTCGGCCAGGGCGCGGGTCAGGGCCTCGAGCGAGATACGGCCGGAGGCGCCGGGCAGGGGTGTGAGGCCGACGCCCGAGCCGAAGAAGCCGGGCGCGCCGGTCTCGTCGGTGGCGATGTGGCTGTGCTCATGGCAGAGCACCGCCTCGTGCGGCGCGGCCAGCGCGGCCAGGGTGAGCGCGTTGGCCGCGGTGCCGGAGGCCACGAACCGTACCTCGGCGTCGGCGTCCAGCATCTGGCGGATCAGATCCGCCGCCCGGGCGCTGACTGCGTCGGTCCCATAGGACGAGGCCGCCCCGGCATTGGCCTCGGCCAACGCCGCCATCACCTCGGGCATGGCGGGGGCGACATTGTCGGAGACGAAATCGTCGCGGACGCTCATGCGGCGTCGGTCGCCTTCGCCCAGCCCCGCACATCGTCGACGAACAGGTCCGGCTCCTCCATGGCCGCGAAATGGCCGCCGCGCGCGGGCTCGCTCCAATAGGTCAGGTTGTAGGCTCGCTCGACGAAGCTACGAGGCGGGCCGCCGGTATAGTCGGTGTCGCCCTGGTAGCGGGCGAAGCCGGTCGGGGTCTCGCAGCGCTGGCCCTGGACCGCAGCGAAACCGCCCTCCTCGAGCAGGCCGCGATAGTACCAGGCGCCGGTGGTGAACGAGCCGGTCATCACATAGAGCATGACGTTGGTGAGCAACTGGTCCTTGGAATAGATCTCGGCGAACGGCTTGCCGCGCAGGTCCGACCAGTCGTGGAAGCGCTCGACGATCCAGGCGGCCTGGCCGACCGGGTTGCCGGCGCCCAGCCAGGCGACGGACTGCGGCTTGGACATCTGCAGCTGCAGATAGGCCCCGAACATCTGGCCGGCGGCCGCGCCGCGCGCCGCCCAGGCGGCCTCGGCCTCGTCCTTGGGGCCGCCGGTGGGCCTGAACGCCAGCATGTTGAGGTGGATGGCGCGAGCATGTGCCCCGTGGTCGAAGCCCAGCCAGGAGGTGATCACCGCCCCCCAATCGCCGCCCTGGGCCAGGTAGCGATCATAGCCCAGCACCTCGGTCATCAAGCCGTTGAACAGCCGCGCGGTGGTGCGCTGGCCGATTGGGCGCTTCGGCTTTGAGGAGAACCCGAAGCCGGGCAGGGAGGGGACGATGACGTCGAAGGCGTCCTCCGCCTTGCCCCCGAAACGCGTGGGGAAGGCGAGCTTTTCGATCGAACCCCAGAACTCATAGTGGCTGCCGGGCCAGCCGTGGCTGAGCAGCAGCGGCCGCTTGCCGCCCGCCTCGCCGACCACATGCACGAAGTGCAGGGTGAGGTCCTCGACCTGGGCGGTGAACTGCGGAAACCTGTTCAGTTCGGCCACCGCCGCGCGCCAGTCGTAGCCATCGACCCAATAGGCGCAGAGGTCCTTGAGGAAGGCTGCGTCGCAGCCATAGTTCCAGCCGTCCTCGACCTCCGGGCTCAACGGCCACGGATAGGCGCGCACCAGGCTCAGCACCGCCTCGACGCCTTCGGCCGACGGATTGACGGTAAAGGGTTTGATCTCGGCCATGGGGGTGCTCCTTTGCGCGCGGCGAAGGCTGACCGCCTAACGCGACGGCGGTCAAGCATCTCGCGCCGCGAACGGTGAGCCGCTAGGGTCGTCGGCAACAAAGGTTTGAGGAAATGCGCATGACCGCCGATCGCAAAGCCGTCTTCATCACCGGGGCCGCCAGCGGCATCGGGCTGGCCACCGCCAAGCGGTTCGCCTCGGCGGGCTGGCTGGTCGGGCTGTCCGACATTGACGCGCCCGGCCTCAAGCTGGCGCTGGCGGCCATCGGTGGCGACAATGCCGGCTTCACCGTCGTGCACGACGTGCGCAAGGCCGACGAATGGGAACGGGCGCTGGACGCGTTTGTCGAGGCCAGCGGCGGGCGGCTGGACGTGCTGGTCAACAATGCCGGCATCTGCCGCTACGGCTGGTTCGACGAACAGACGCCGAAGGATTTCGACGACCAGATCGACATCAATATTCGCGGCGTGGTGCTGGGCGCCTATCTCGGCCACGAGCGGCTGAAGAAGACGCCGGGCTCGCGGCTGATCAACATCGCCTCCCTGGCCTCGCTGGCCGGTTCGCCGCGGTTTGCGGTCTATTGCGCCACCAAGTTCGCGGTGCGCGGCCTCTCCGAGGCGCTGGACATCGAATTCATGCGCTCGGGCGTGCGGGTCTCATGCGTCGAGCCGACGGTGATCGAGACGCCGCTGATCGACAAGGCCTCCGCGCCCGGCGGCCCCAGCTTCCGCGAGGCGGTCAGCGGCGGCGGCATGAACGCGCTTCCCGTGGAGGAGGCGGCCGAAGTGGTCTGGCGCGCCGCGCACGAAGACGCGCTGCACTATCCGGTCGGCGACCTGCCCGCGGCCTTGCTGCAGGAGATCAATCCGCGCGTCGAGGCCAATCGCGCCCGCATAAAAGAGGCGTTCGCGGCAGGTGAGGCGGCCTAGACCCGGAAACCGGCGTTCAGGGCGCGCCACATTTCGCGCCATAGCTGGTCGAACTCCAGCTTCGGCGAGATCAGGTCGCCGAGTTTCAGCACCACCAGGCCGTGGATGCCGGCCCAGTAGACGTGGGCGATCACGTCGGGGTCGCCGCTGATGATGCCGGCGTCCAGCAGACCCCGGCTGTAGTGGCTCATGGTCGCCCGCGCCCGGGTCGCCGCGCGGATCAGCTCGGGATAGTTGGTCTCGGTCGGCTGGGTGAGATCGAACATCAGCCGGTAGGCGGCCGGATTGTCGAAGGCGAACCTCAGATAGGCCTCGCCGACGTTCTGGGCCCGTACGGTGGGGTCGGTCGAGGTGTCGTAGGCCGCCTCGAGCGCCGCGGCGAAACGGTCGAAGCCGGAGGCGCGCGCAGCGGCCAGGATGTCGTCCTTGTCCCTGAAATAGCGATAGGGGGTCATCGGGCTGACGCCGAGTTCGGCGGCGAGCTGCCGCATCGAGACCGCGCCTGGGCCGTGCTCGGCGAACAATCGTTCGGCAACCTCGATCAGCCGGTCGCGGAAATCCTCGATCTGGGCGGTAGAGAGCGGCTTGGGCACGAAAATGTGACTCGGGGCTTCGAGAAAAAGGGCTTGCAGGACAATATGTCTTACGACATAAATTTACAACGTAAGAAATAGATCCAGGAGAGAGATCATGGACGGATCACCCCGCATCAACGCCTATCTGAGCGGCAATTTCGCGCCGGTGCGCTCGGAAGACGACTTCGACCTCGAGGTTGTCGGCCAGATCCCCGCTGGCATCCGCGGCGCCTTCTACCGCAATGGCCCGAATCCTCAGTTCGAACCGCGCGGCGACTATCACTGGTTTTCCGGCGACGGCATGGTGCATGGGTTCTTCGTCGAGGACGGCAAGGTCAGCTATCGCAACCGCTATGTGCGGACGCCGAAGTGGGACCTGGAGAACTCGGCCGGCAAGGCCCTGTTCGGCGGCTTCGATCCCCGCGCCGCTGATCCCTCGGTGGCCGGCAAGGACGGCGGCGTCTCCAACACCAACATCCTCTGGCACGCCGGCCGGCTGATGGCGCTGGAAGAAGGGCACAAGCCCTTCGAGCTCGATCCGATCACGCTCGAATCGCGCGGCTATGTCGATGAATACGCCGGCCGCGTCACCGCCCACCCGAAGATCGATCCGAAGACCGGCGAAATGGTCTGGTTCGCCTATTCGGTCGGCGACATGCCGTTCTCCAACACCGTCTCCTATGGCGTCACCGACGCTGAGGGCCAGGTGGTGCGGCGCGACAATTTCGAGGCGCCCTATTCCAGCATGGTGCACGACTTCCTGGTCACCGACCGCTACGCGCTCTTCCCCATCCTGCCGCTGACCGGCAGCCTGGAGCGGGCCATGCGGGGCCAGCCGCCCTTCGCCTGGGAGCCCGAAAAGGGCAGCCATGTCGGCGTCATGCTGCGCGACGCCAGCGTCGAGAGCGTGCGCTGGTTCACCACCGACGCCTGCTACGTCTTCCACCCGATGAACGCCTGGGAAGAAGGCGACAAGATCCTGGCCGATGTGATGGAATATCCGGTCGCGCCTCTGTTCCCCAAGGCCGACGGGACTATGAACGAGCGGTCGGCGGCGCGGCTGGTGCGCTGGACCTTCGACCTGGGAGCGGACTCCGATACCATCAAGCGCCAGCCGATCGACGACCTGGCGGGTGAGTTTCCCCGCTTCGACGAACGCTATGCGGGGCTGGCCTATCGGCACGGCTGGTTTGCCGCCAACGCCGCCCGTCCGGGCGATTTCGGCTTCGACAGCCTGGCTCATATCGACCACGGGACCGGCAAACGGGTTGTCTACACCTTCCCGTCAGGCGACGTGCCGGGCGAGCCGATCTTCATTCCGCGCGCGCCCGATGCGGCCGAGGGCGACGGCTGGCTCATCGCGGTGGTCTATCGCGCCGCCGAGGACCGCAGCGATTTCCTGGTCTTCGACGCGCAAGCCATCGCGACCGGCCCGATCGCCACCGCCAAACTCCCCCGCCGCGTCCCCTTCGGCTTCCACGGCAACTGGCGACAGGGCTAACCGAGACATCTCCAAGGGGAATTGGGGACAGTGCGCCGGGAGGCCGGCGAGGAGGAGAGGGTGGAAGTCCCTTA
>NZ_JBEPUO010000064.1:0-4990 GCF_041691455.1 Phenylobacterium sp.
AAGAGACAGGCGTGGCGCCGAGGCCGCCAGCCGCGTCGCGGGCAGCGCGGCTCTCGCAGACGGCGCGGGCGTGGCGGCCGGAATTGGCGCGGGCGTCGGGGCGGCTTGCGTGACGGGCGCGGGCGGCGTCGCCTCGCCGACCATCTGGCCCACGGCGAGGCCGGTGGGCGTTGCAGCGGGCCCGGGGGCCTGCGACGCCCCCAGGTTGATCAGCAGGAACAGCGCGGCGGTTCCGCCGGCCCCAACCGCCGCGGCGGCGATCAGCGGCGTCACCCGCACCTCGCCCTTGGGCCTGGCCCGTCGCGCCCGGGCGGGTCGCACCCCGATGGGCGTGACCAGCGGCGGCGGCTCGCGGGCCCGGGCGGGCTCGGGCTGCGGCGGCGGTTCGAACCGCAGCAGAGGTTCGGGCGGCGCCACGGGGTCAGGCTGCGGCGGGGGCTCGGGCTGCAACCCGGGTTCGGGTGCGGACGGCTGGGCGATGGCCAGTATGCGCACGGGATCCGGCGTGAGTTCCGGCCTGTCCACGACGATCAGCCTGGGCTCCGGCGGGGGCGTCGCGGCCGGCGGGGTCTTCGGCTGCGCGTCCAGCCGCAGCGTCGACTGCGGCATGCCGGGCCAGGGGCTCTTCCTGGCGAACGGATTGTTTTCATCGTTCCGGAAGGGCGTCATGCCGGTCCCCGCTTGCCGACTGAGAGTCGGGTCTGACTTCGGCGCTTGTGTGACGCAGCTTCACCGCATGCCCGTCACCAGACGAAGGGTACGATCCGCTTGGTGCGCTGCATATAGGCCCGGTAGGGCTCACCGATCCCCTCGGCGAGCGCGCGCTCCTCGACCTCCATGCGGATCGAATAGGCGACCAGCTGCACGACCCCCAGGATCACCGGCGCCAGCGCATAGCGCAGCGAGAGCCCGATGCCGATCGCGGTCAGCAGTGCACCCGCATAGGATGGGTGGCGCAGCAGCCGATAGGGCCCGGTCTCGATCACCGGCTGGTCGCCGGTCACCTTGACCACATAGGTGAAGTAGCGGCCGAGCGTCGCCACGCTCCAGACCCGCAGGAATATTCCCGCCAGCGCCACCGCCGCCCCAATCCACAGCGCCCAGTCGCCGAGCAGCGGGCTCGGCGGCCGGCGCGCGCTCCACAGGCTGAACACGACCCAGTAGCTGGCCCCGATCAGGCCCCAGATGGCGATCAGGCTGCCGCCGTCGCGGCTCTTGGCGTCCGCCCGCCGCACCCGGCTCGCATAGATCTCCATGCCGATCAGCAGGACGACCAGCACCATCGGGACCAGGCGGGCGGCGGGCCAGGCGGTCACGGGGTCTGGCCCCTCAAGGCTTCGGCGGGGTGTAGAGCTCGACCGGGTTGCCCTCCGGATCGCGGATGAAATAGGCGACGTTGGGGATCACCTCGCGGCTCTCCACCCCCTGACCCTTCAGCCAGTCGGCCAGGCCCTTGGCGTTGGGCACGGCCAGGATCACCCGGGAAAAGCCGTTGGCGCCGGCCGGCCGCGTCCCCGACTTGGCCAGCGCCAGGATCGCCGCGCCCGCGCCGTCGTTCAGCCCCATGAGGTATTCGAAGGGCTTGCCCTCGCGCTGGATAGTGTTGGTCACGCTCATGCCGAGCTTGTCCACGTACCAGGCCTTCTGCGCCTCCAGGTCGGTGACGTAGAGCCCGGGCCCCGCCACGTGCGCGGGTTTCAGCTCGGCCGGCGGTCCCGCCGAGGCCGCGCCGGCGCTCAGCGCGAGGCCGGCCGCCATGGCGGCGATGGTCCAGGTCCTCATGGTCGTCCCCCTCCTCGTTGGTTGGCGCCATCCTCGCCAGTTCTGAAGGCGTGGCAAGGGAGCCTGTCCGCCGTGACCGTGGGGCGCAGCCCCCGGGTAGGCGATGCTAGGTTTGGCGCATGGACGAATCGCCCGGCTCATCGCCGTTCGCCTCCGCCGCCGCCTACTATGATCGGTTCAGGGCCCCCTATGCGCCCGGCGCGCTGGACGCGGTCATCGCAGCCCTCGCGCTTGGCCGGACGGCGCGCGTCCTCGACCTCGGCTGCGGTCCCGGCACGATTGCGATCCCGCTTTCGCTCGCCGTCGGCGAGGTCGTCGCCGTGGACCTGGACTCGCAGATGCTGGCCGAGGGCCAAAGGCTGGCGGCCGCCCAGGGGCGCCACAACATCTGCTGGATTCAGGGCCGGGCGGAAGACGTTCTGCCGGGGCTCGGCCAATTCCACGCCGCCGTCCTGGGCCAGTCCCTTCACTGGATGGACCGCGATCTCCTCCTGAAGCAGCTCGCGGACGCCGTCGTGGATGGCGGTGGCGTGGCGATCCTCGACGAGGGCGCGCGCCGCATGCCGGAGAGCTGGGCGGGCATCGCGGCGGGTGTGGCGGCGCGCTACCTCGGCCGGACCGGTCGCCATCCCCTGAAGCATCCGGAGACCGACCACGAGCCGTCGCTGCGCCGCTCGGCGCATTTCTCCGATTTCACGGTGCGCGAGTTCTCCCACCAGATAACGCGCGACGTCGCGTCGATCGTCGGCTGCATCTATTCCGGCGTCGGGGCGACGAGGGAGATGTTCGGTGACCGGGCGCCGGCGTTCGAGGCGGAGCTGACACAGGCGCTCCTGCGGTTCAATCCCTCAGGGGTATTCAACGAGCAGCTCGAAACCGCGGTCTTCCTCGCGCCGAAGAGGCGTCGCCCCTAGCTGTCCGGGGTCTCGTCGGCGCTGTCCATGATGTGGCCGTAGACGGCGCTCGCCATGCCGCGCACGGTCCGCGCCGCGGTGGTCAGGGCCGCGTCGCCCACCAGGCTCGCGCCCTCGGCGGCCATCTGGTCCAGCTCGTCGGCGATCGCCGTGAGCTTCTGGTAGACGGCGATGTCGGACACCTCGGCCATGTGCTTCCCTCTACAGGCCCGCCGCGGCTTCGCAAACGTCGAGTCTTGGGCGACACTGTCCCGCCACCAGGAGGGACCCGATGGAACAGCCCGAAGTGACCGGCGCGGACTTCGTGCTGGCGGTTCCGAGCCTGGCGGAAGCCGAGCCCTACTGGTGCGGCGTCCTGGGGTTCGAAAAGCGCGGCAGCCCGCCCGGCTGGCTGTTCCTGGCGCTCGGCGGCCAGGGCGCGATGCTCGGGGAATGCGCCGACGACCTGGCGCCGGCCGCCCTCGGCAGCCACAGCTATTTCGGCTATTTCCGGCTCGCCGACCTCGACGCCTACGCCAGGGCGATCACGGAACGCGGGGCGATCGTGCTCGCTGGCCCCGCGGACAAGTCCTGGGGCATGCGCGAGATGGTCGTCGCCACGCCCGCCGGCCACCGCATGATGTTTGCGCAGCGGCTGGCCTAGGCTGAAGATCGAAGTCTCGACCCACGACCCCGGCCCGCCGCAATTTCAACCCCTGCTAACCACGTAAATTCACCCTGAATTGACGGGCGCGGGGTCAGGATGGGGCCGTTCGCTATTCGGGGCTCGTCAGGTGTTTCCGTCCATTTCTTTCAAGACCACGCGCCTCGTCTCGGCGCTGATCGTGCTGGCCTGCGCCGCGATGCTGGTGGCGCCGCTGGCGCTGCCGTCCACGCTCGACGTCGACAGGCCGGCGATCGGCGCCCTGGTCTTCTACCTCGTGACGGCCGGGGCCTATGGCGCGCTGCCGTTCGTGCGCCGCGGCGATATCGCCATGGTCGCCATGTGGTTGATGCTCGCCGTCGGGATCGCGCCCTGCGTCGACGGACGCGAGATCTCCGCGCCGCACATGTTCGCCGACATGCTGGGCGTGCTGATGGCGGTGGCGCCGATCTACCTGGCGCGCTACCGACAGGTCGCCCAGGGCGACATGCGCCGCGAGGATCGCCGCGCGGCGAAACGCGCCGCCAAGGCCGCCGGCTCTGGCGCGGCTATTTCAGGCCCTGCAGCCAGCTGATCACCGCGGCTTCGAGCGCGACGCGCTTGCCGCTCCAGCCGTGGTCCGTGGCCTCGTGGCGCACGGTCACCGACTTGCCGCCGGCGTCCTGAACCGCCTTGGCCAGCCGCTCGGCGTTGGGCGCGAGGCCGTCGTCCGAGGTCAGCACCAGGAGCGGCTTGCCGGCCAGCCCCTTGGCCACTTCGGCGTTGAAGCTGAGGCGCGGCGAGAACGCGATCACCTCGTCGGCCATATTTTCCGGCGAGGTCCCGGCCAGGCTCTCCATATTGCCTTCCATCGACTTGACGACGACGGACTTGGCCGCCGGAACGGCCCCGCGGCCGCCCATGTCCGCCGCCGAGATCAGGATCGTGCCGGCGATGGCCGGGTCCTGGGCCGAGGTCAGGGCCGTGACCCAGCCGCCCATGCTGTGGCCGGCGATGACCAGCCTGTGGGTGTCGATCCCGAACTTCGAGGCGTTGGCCGGGTTGCGCACATAGGCCAGCACCGCCTTGGCGTCGGCGAGGTTGCCCCGGAAGCTGAAGTTCCCGGGGCTGCCCCAGGAGCCGCGGTAGTTGAAGGTCACGACGCTCCAGCCGGCGCGGCGGATCGCCTGGGCCAGATCGAGGTTCTTCTCGTTGCCGGGCAGGCCATGCAGCAGGATCACGGTCGGATGGGCGCCTGCGCCGCCGGCCAGATAGGCCACGCCATTGATCTCGACCCCGCCGCTCGGAATGTGCAGCACCTCCATCCGCGGCGGATGGGCCGCGTCGGCCAGGGGGTCGGTGAAGATCGCCGCGGGCAGGGACGCGGGCTGCGCAGACGCGGCCGGGGGCGCCCCGAACATGGTCCCGAATACCACCACCGCCGCCAGGCCGCTCAGGATCGCGCGCGTCATCTCGCCCTCGACATTTACATCGTATATTAAACCACAGGCCGCGGCCCGTTGGAAGCTGCGAACGGCGCTCAGAGCGCCAGCCGGTAGGTCTTGGCCGCCGTGCCGCTGAACAGCGCGGTCTTGTCGGTCGCGCTGTAGCCCTTGGCGATGCGCTTGAAGGCGTTCCACAGGGTGGCGTAGGTGCAGCTGCCCATGTCGAC
>NZ_JBEPUO010000065.1:0-4931 GCF_041691455.1 Phenylobacterium sp.
ACCTTCGGGGTGTTCTTGATGAGGTGGTAGGCCTCGTCGGTGAGCTCCATCTTCACCAGCACATAGCCGGGGAAGAACTTGCGCTCGGCGTTGACCTTGCGGCCGCGGCGGATCTCCACGACGTCCTCGGTGGGCACCAGGATGTCGGAGAAATTCTCGTCGAGCCCTTGCGTCTTGGCCTGCTCGCGGATGCTCTCGGCCACCTTCTTCTCGAAGTTCGAGTAGGCGTGGACGATGTACCACTTGTGGCGGGGATTGGCGGGGGCGGTGGTTTCGGCGGCTTCGGACATGTCTCTAACCTAACCCCCGCTGGCCAGTTTGAGGACCTGATTCACGCTGAAGGACACGCCGGCGTCCACCATCGCGAAAAAGCCCATGGCCACGACGACCATGATCGCGACCATCACCGAGGTGATCCAGGTCTCCCGCCGGCTGGTCCAGGTGATCTTGCGCGCCTCGGAGCGGACCTCGCGGGCGAACTGAGCAAGGCTGGTCTTCTTCTTGGCGGGCGCGAGCGCCGCAGCCGAAGGGCTGGCCATGACCGCGGCGGTCTTGGCGGCGCGATTGCGCATTGCTGACGGGCTGTTGCCCGATTTCCTGGCCATGGCGGCTTTCTTCGAACTCTCACTTCTCGGGCGGCGGAAGTCGCGCCCCTATTGTCGCATATATAGGATGGCAGGAGTGGAGGGACTCGAACCCCCGGCCCTCGGTTTTGGAGACCGATGCTCTACCAGCTGAGCTACACTCCTTCGGTTTCCCGAATTTTGGCGGCCCCCGGCGAGGAAATAGAAGCGCGCCGCACGGCGCGCCGCCCCCTCATCGCCGGAGCCGGGTCGTTTAGCAGGGGCGCCCAATCCCGGCAAGGCGGATCGATCTCGCCGCCCGGTCCGTTTCCGAAGGAGCCGATCGACCTTTCCGGAGCCTCCGATGCCCGACACCGACCCCCGATATAACCGCGACGAAGACCAGAAACCCGGGTCCCCGCCCCGCTCCGCCACCGAGCCCGCCGGCGTCAAGCCCACCGCCGGCTCAGCCAAGACGCTCACCGATCCCCAGACCGGCGCGCCGCGGAAGACCCCGCCGAAGCCGGCCTAGCCGCCGCCCGCAGCGCCTTGCCACGGGGCGGGAGCCTCCTAGAGTGGCGGTTCCCACGGGAGGCTTCAATCATGACGCGCGCCATCGTTCTCGCCGCCGCCATCGCGACCCTCGTCGCCGGCGCGGCCCCATTGCAGGCCCAACCCAGAGGCGCCGCCCCGCCGCCGGGCGACTACTTCCAGACCTGCCGCAATGTCTCGACCGTCGGCTACGGCCCCAACGCCACCATGACCGCCGAGTGCCGCGACCGGGATGGGCGCTGGCGCACGACCAGCCTGCGGTTCGCCGGCTGCGACCGGATCGAGAATCGCGATGGCCAGCTCTCCTGCCGGCCCGGCGCAGGCTACCCGCCGCCGCGTCCGGGGTTCCCGGGCCCCGGCCCCGGCGGTCCGCCCTTCGGCCGCAGCTCGATCACCCTCTTCAGCGGCCCGGACTTCACCGGCCGGCCGTTCCCGGCCGATCGCGAGTTCACCAACCTGCCGCGCGAATTCAACGACCGGGCGATGAGCCTGCGTATCGACGGACGCCGGCCCTGGCAGGTCTGTTCGGACAGCGATTTCCGCGGCCGCTGCCAGGTGTTCGACCGTGACGTGAGCGACCTGAGCCGGTTCGGCCTGGGCGCCAACGTCAGCTCGCTACGGCCGGTGCGCTAGGCCATGGCGTCGATCGGCCGCCGCCGGTTCCTGAGCCTGGCCGCGGCCATCGGCGCATCGGCGGCCTGGGGCGGGGCGAAGGCCGCGCCCTCGAAGTTCAAGTGGACGGAGCGGCGCGACCTCTTCCCCGAGGGCGTGGCCTCCGGCGACCCGCAAGGCGACAGTGTCATCCTGTGGACGCGCCGGCCGCCGCACGCCGGCGATCCGGGGTTCATCGACGAAGCGGGCATGAAGGGGTTCGCCATCCCCTACATCCTGGTCGTGGAGGTCGCCGAAGATCCCGGGTTCAAGCGTGTCGTGGCGTCCACGCGGACGCCGACCACCGACCTCAGCGACTGGACGATCCGTGTGCTGGTCGGCGGTCTGAAGCCCTCCACCGAATATTTCTACCGCTTCATCGGCCCCGGCGGCCTCGGCAGCCGCATCGGCCGCACGACGACCGCGCCGGCGCTCGACGACCCGCGCGAGGTCCGCTTCGCCTTCGTGAGCTGCCAGAACGCCAACCAGGGGGCGATGAACGCCTACCGCCGGATGATCTTCGAGGACGAGCACGCCGCGCCCGACAAGCGGCTCGATTTCGTCTGCCACCTCGGCGACTTCATCTATGAGATCGTCTGGTACCCGGAGGATCGGCCGCAGGGGATGTACGATCGCCGCCTGCGCGACATCGTGCGCTACGAGCACGGCGCGAAGTTCCAGGACCTGCACCTGCCGACGACGCTCGACGACTACCGCGCCATCTACCGCGCCTATCTGCACGACCCGGACCTGCAGGACGCCCGCGCCCGCTTCGCCTTCGTCAACATGTGGGACAACCACGAGTTCTCCTGGCGCGGCTACCAGGGCATCCAGAAGTTCGGCAAGGACACCGTCTGGGCCCAGAGCCGCAAGGTCGCCGCCAACCAGGCCTGGTTCGAGTTCCAGCCCGCCCGGGTGAAGCAGGCCGGCACGCTGCAGCAATTCGCGGGGCCCAAGGTGGCCGACGTCGCCGTCACCCAGTTCGACGACCGCGGCCTGGGCCAGGAACCCAACAACCTGGCCGCCATCGAGAGCCTGACCGCCTATCGGGCTCTGCGATTCGGCCGCCACGTGGAGCTGATCCTCACCGACCAGCACAGCTACCGCTCCGAAGAGCCGTCGGACGATCCGCGGGCCGCGGCTCTGGACACCCCCGACTTCCCTGTCCTGGAGCCGGAGGAGGTCACCGAGATCCTCGACGCAGGCCGCGCCTACAATGGCGGCAAACCTCCGGAGACGATCCGGCTTGGCGACAAGTCGGTCCCCAACTTCCGCAAGGACGGGCCGCCGGTGGCCATGCTGGGTGTGAAACAGAAGGCCTGGTTCTTCGAGACCCTGAAGGCCTCGAAGGCCACCTGGAAGGTCTGGGGCGCGACCAACGGCACGCTGGATATGCGCGCCGACTTCCAGAACCTGCCGCCGGGGCTGACCAAGCCCTGGCCGGGCGCCGGCTATGCGGGCGGCGGCGGCGGCGACTGGTCGGGCTGTATCGCCGAACGCGCGGAGGTCTACGACTTCGTCCGCGACCACCGGATCACCGGCTTCGCCACCGTCTCGGGCGACCGGCACAGCTTCTGGGCCGGGCTTTCGGCCAAGGCCCTGCCGCCCAAGGCCTTCGAGCCGGTGGGCGTGGCCTTCATCACCGGCTCGATCTCGGCGCCGGGCATGGCTGAGGGGATGAGCTACAACCTCAAGAAGGACATGCCGCTTCGGCCGCTCTTCCTGGTCGATCGGCCGGGCGAACCCAACCAGCCCATGATGAACATGCTGTTCCGGCATGGGGTGAAGTCGTGCCTGGAGTACGCCCGGTCCGGCGATGTGGAGAAGGCGCGCGCACTCTCCAACCCGGAGCTGTCGCCGCACCTCTCCTTCGTCGATATGGGCGGCCACGGCTATGCGGTCGTGCGGGCGTCGTCGGACGCCTTCGAGACCGAGTTCGTGGCGATCCCGCGCCCGCTGGAGCGCAACCCGGCGCCGGACGGCGGGCCCCTGGCCTACCGGGTCGTCCACCGCGCGCCGCTCTGGAAGGCGGGCGAGCGGCCAAGGTTGGAGCAGAAGGTCCTGGAGGGCGACCCGAAGCTATCGATCTAGTCGCCGCGCCGCTTCTTGCCGCGGGCGACCTCGGTGGCCAGCGCCTCCAGCCGGTGGCCCCAGAAGCCGCGGAAGCGGTCGAGCCAGGCATCCACCGCCTGCATCGGCGCCGCCTCGATCGCATAGATGCGGCGCGAGCCGTCGACACGCGCCGTGGCGAAGCCTGCGTCGCGCAGCACCTTCAGATGCTGTGAGACCGCCGACTGGGTGACGCCGAACTCGTCCTGGACCACGGCCGCCACCTCCCCGGCGCTGTGCTCGCCGTCGGCCAGCAGCTCCAGGATCCGGCGCCGGACCGGGTCGCCCAGGACGTCGAAGGCGTGCATCAGCCGCCCGTGTAGAACTTGGCGGTGAGATCGGCGGCGGCGCGGGCCTTCGCCGGGTCTTCGCCGCCTTCGATGTCGGCGGCGCCCCAGCCCGCGGCGCTCCCGCGGATGAAGGCCTTTCCGGCGTCCGACGGGGACCAGGCGGCGAACGCGTCCTTGTCCACGGCCGCCCCGCCGGCGGCCAGATGCAAGGCCATGCCGATCAGCGTCAGGTCCCAGCCGACGCCCACCGCGCCGGGGCCATAGGTGTCCCAATGGGGATCGATCGGCGCCAGATGCTCGAGCGTCAGTTCGGTCCGCGCCTCTCCCGCCGCCGACAGCCGGACATTGACCCAGCTCGTCTGTTCGCCGAATTCCCAGGTGACGCCGAGGCGGTGCGGCGGCTCGCATTCGGTGATGGTCCCGCCGGCGTTGCCCTGCAGCTGGTATTTGCCGCCGAGCTTCAGGTCGCCGCTGATCGGAAGGAACCAGCGCGGGATGCGCTCAGCGCGGGTCAGCGCATCCCACAGGTCGTCGATGCCGGTGTCGTAGTGGCGCGAGGCCACCACCACACGTACGGGCGTCCCCTCATGCTCGCGATCCTCGACCCGGCGCACCACGGCGCCGATGAAGCTTGCGACGTCGATCTGCATGGCGGTGCTCCGGTTACGATTTCACTCAGGACTTATATAAGTACATTCTAAAATATGAGTCCAAGCAAAAGGCCGCCGGGGTTATCCCCCGACGGCCTGATGGTCTTGGTCAGTGA
>NZ_JBEPUO010000066.1:0-4767 GCF_041691455.1 Phenylobacterium sp.
AGCACCTCGTTGACATCGAGGGGGTCACAGGTTCGATCCCTGTCGCGTCCACCATTCTTTTCCCGCCGACAGCGGCTGACAGCGGTCCAGATGGCCCCGACCCTGACCCGGATGGACGCCCGGCCTATCCCCGAACGGGCGGGCGAGATCAGAGGCTGCATGGTGGTGCGCAACGATCATTGCCGCCGGCTTGGCGTCGAGCGCTTCCTGGTCGTCGACAATGGCTCCGACGACGGGACACTGGACTTCCTGCTTGCCCAAGCCGACCTCCACGTCTTCTCCAGTACCGACGGCTTTGCCGCCAACAGCATGGGGATGGCTTGGGTGAACGAGCTCCTCGACGCCTTCGCCGATGACCATTGGGTGCTGATCGTCGATGCCGACGAGCTGTTCATCTACCCCCGCTACGAGCAGATCCGGCTGGCCGATCTCTGCCGCTTCCTGGACACGACCGAAGCGCGCGGCCTCTTCTCGCTCATGCTCGACATGTATTCGGACCGGCCGGTGGGCGAGAGCATCCACACGCCCGGCCAGGCGCTGGTCGGGACCTGCGCCTATTTCGACCGGGGTCCATACCGCACCATGGCCGTCAGCCAGTTCCCCTATACCCGCATCTATGGCGGCGTGCGCGACCGGCTGTTCCGCCAGGTGCTGCAAGGCCGCTACCACTCGCCGACGGTGAGCAAGATTCCGCTGATCAAATGGCGTGCGGGAACGCGGTATCTGGCCTCGACGCACCATGTGACGCCGCTGCCGCTGTCGGCCCTGGCCGGTGGTCTGCTGCATTTCAAGTTCCTGCAGGACTTTCACGAGCGGGCGGTCGTCGAGGTTGGGCGCGGCGAACACCACAGCGGCGCGCACGAATACACCGCCTACCTCGAGCTGCTGCAGGCCGATCCGCGCTTCAACCTGATGTCGCCGGCCTCGGTGCGGTTTGAGGACAGCGCCCAGCTTGTCCGCCTCGGCCTGATGCAGACCTCGGAGGCCTACGAGCGGTTTGCAAACGCGTTGGCCTGACGGCTAAGGTCTTCCCAAACCAGACAAGGGAAGAAGCGACGTGGCGAAAGCAGAATCGGTAGGTCTCTCCAAGCCCAGGCTTGAGCGCCTGGATCGGGTCATGAAGGAGCGTTACGTCGACGCAGGCCACCTGCCCGGCCTCATCACGCAGGTCTATCGCAAGGGCGAGATCGTCCACACCGGCCTCACCGGTCACATGGACATCGAGCGCGACAAGCCGATGCGCGAGGACGCCATCTTCCGCATCTATTCGATGACCAAGCCGATCACCGCGGTGGCGCTGATGATGCTGGTCGAGGAAGGCCTGCTCGGTCTCGACGACGCGGTCCACACCCATATTCCGTCCTGGAAGCGCATGGGCGTCTACGCCAGCGGCGTGCCCACCCTGCTGGCCGACCAGCCGCCGCAGTTCATGACCACCCAGCCCGAGCGGCCGATGAAGGTGGTCGACCTGGTCACCCATACCTCCGGCCTGACCTATGGTTTCATGATGCGGACCAGCGTCGATGCGGCCTATCGCAAGCTGAAGGTCAACGATTTCCAAACCCCGGGCGGACTGGACACTTTCGTCGAGCAACTGGCGGGCTTGCCGCTGGAGTTCTCGCCCGGGACGCAGTGGAACTATTCGGTCTCCATCGATGTGATGGGCTACCTGGTGCAGAAGCTGTCGGGAATGAGCTTTGGCGAGTTCCTGCGCACGCGCCTGTTCGAGCCGCTGGGCATGACCGACACCGCCTTTTTCTGCCCGCCGGAAAAGCTCGACCGCTTCACCTCCTGCTACCAGCCCAAGCCGGGCGGTGGACTGAAGGTGCAGGACGACGGCCAAGCCAGCACCTACGCCAAACGCCCATCGCTGGAATCCGGCGGCGGCGGCCTGGTCTCGACCACCCACGACTACATGCGCTTTTGCCGCATGATGCTGGGCAAGGGGACGCTGGATGGGGTGCAGATCCTCAGCCCCAAGACCGTCGAGCTGTTCAGCCTGAACTTCCTGCCGGAGAACAAGGAATTGGCCTCCATGGCCCCGCCGGGCGCGTTCAGCGAGGCGGGCTATTCGGGAATCGGCTTTTCGATCGGCTGCGGCGTCAACATCGACGTCGCCAAGACCCGTCTGCCGGGCAGCCTGGGCGAATATTTCTGGGGCGGCGCGGCCTCGACCGCCTTCTGGATCGACCCGAAGGAGGACCTGGCGGTGGTGTTCATGACCCAGGTGATGGGCACCGACGCCCGGCTGACGCTGCGTCGAGATCTGCGCACCCTGGCCTATTCGGCGATGACGGAGTCCTACGCCTAGGGCTTGGCCAGCGCGAAGACCTGCTCGAGCGGCCGGGTCTCCGGTAGGATGTAGACCACCCCGCTGGTCCGGGCGAAGGCCGGGTCGACGACCGCGTCGTAGAAGGCCGCCGGTACGTTGATGCAGCCATAGGAGATGCGGTGCTGCAGCGGCGAGGCCGCCGCAAGCCGCTGCAGCCGATGCTCCTTGGGATTGGTGGTGATCACCCGGTGCAGGGCGACGCCCGCCTTGTAGTCCACCCAAAGCACGTCCTTCTGGCCCAGGTCCTGACCGAGCGATGCGACGAAGCGGCCCGCCGGCGTGATGCGATCTTTCGGCCCGATCGCCGACAGCGGCTTATCGCCGATCCCCGGAACGATGTCGTCGCCCGGCGTCAGTCCGACCAGGGCGGGCGCCGCGCCGCTCAGATGGCCCTGGGCGTCGAAGACGAAGACACGGGCCGCCACCTTGTCGATGATGACGAAGGGCATGCCGACATTGTCGCGCGTCACCACCACCCAGTCGGCCATTCGCCGCACGTCGCCCGAGGCGGACTGGCCGGAGAAGTCGGCCCGCGCCGCGACCGCCGCGGCGGTCTGAGCCTGGGAAGGAGCTCCCCCAAGCAACCCGACGCAGAGGCCCGCGGCGACGATCGCCGCAAGGCCCTTGCGGCGGGCGTGATGGTCGATGGTGCGCGGCAAGGCGTTAGTTCCGGTCCTGTTTGCGCGGATAGACGGGCGCCACATAGGGGACGGGTGCGGCCGGCACGGCCAGGGGTGCGTTGAAGACGATCGGCGACGGCTGGATCGTTTCGGTTTCGACTACCGGTATGAGGGGCATCCTGACCCCGCCGCTCAACACGGCCAGTTGCAGGCCCGCCGGTGCGCCGACAACGACAGGCGCGATTTCAGCCACCGTGGGCGTCTGAATCGTCGAAGTCGGTGTGGGCGTCGGCGTCGGGGTAGGAGTCGGAGTCGGAGTCGGAGTCGGAGTCGGAGTAGGCGTTGGGGTTGGGGTTGGGGTCGGCGTAGGCGTCGGGGTCGGAGTCGGAGTCGGAGTCGGAGTAGGCGTAGGCGTAGGAGTCGGGGTCGGGGTCGGGGTTGGAGTCGGAGTGGGCGTTGGGGTCGGTGTCGGTGTCGGGGTCGGGGTGGGTGTAGGCGTCGGCGTCGGGGTTGGGGTTGGGGTAGGCGTGGGCGCGGGGGTAATGGTCCCCGTGGTCCTGAACGTTGTGACGCAGCAGGAGATGCCCAGGGAATACTTGCCCGCATCGGCGCCGGTCAGGCTGTAGCCGCTATAGGTGATGCCGATGTCGGTTCCAGCCACGGCGGTGTCGAAGTTGGCCGTGGCGCCCGCGTCCGCGTGCAGACTGACCTCTCCTACGGGAGCGCCGTTGAAGCCCAACAGGGTCACAGCGGTCGTGCCGTCGGCGACCTTGGTCGCGGCCGGGAAAAGCAGCATGAACTCGGTGACGATCGCGCCTTCGGTCAGGGTGAAGTGGGTGCTGAAGGCGGTCGGCGCGGCATAGGAGGGGGGGTTGTAGTAGATGTTGGTCGGCGCGGCGGTGACCGTGATCGGCGGCGTGCCGGTTGCGAAGATCAGCGTCCCCCCTGCCGTGCCCGGCCCGGTCCCATTCTTGCCGGCGATGATGGTCAAGCCGAAGGCCAGTCCCAGGTCCTCGGAGGGAATGGTGCTGCCGTCGGTCAGGGTGATGGCGTCGGCCACATTGACGTTGTTGCCGGCGCAGATGGTGATGTCGCCGTTGGTGGCGGTCATGGCGCCCGTGAGGAACAGGTTCACGTCCTCGCCGGCGCTGATCAGGATGCTGCCGCTGACCGTGGTGACCGGCGCCCGGATGTTGGCGTCACGGCCGCAGCAGATCACGAAGTTGCCGTTGGTGGCGCTGACCGGGAAGTCCACGTTCACGTCGCGGAGCGCGTTCAGGGTCAGGGTGGTCGGGCTGCTGGACGCCGTCCAGGCCACCGGCTCCTCGATGTTGATGTCGCCGTTGCCGCCCAGGGTGGTCGAGGTGAGCGTGGTCAGCGGTGGTGTCTGACCGTCGTCTTCGCCGTTGGTCGCGCCCGTCAGCGTGCTGATGATCACGCTGTTGGTCACCAGGTCCTTGGAAAGCTGGGCGCCGGTGATGTTGTCGCCGGGGGCGCTGCCGACGGTGAAGTCGACCGGATCGATGGTCCAGGTCCCGGTCACGCCGGCCGGCGCGGCGGTGGTGATGCGGGATCCCGCCGCGACGTTCACGTTGAAGGCCGAGGTCTCGATCGTGCCGCCGTTACCGCCGGAGGGGGCGCTGGCGTCGAGCGTACCGCCGACATTGACCGTGCCGCCCTGCATGTCGCCGAGCAGGCTGATCATGCCGTTGCGGCTGCCGATGGTCTCGGCCTCGATCAGGCCGGTATTGTTGACCACGGTCTTGAGCAGCAGGCCGGCGGCCTGGGCGGTCAGCACCACCTTGCCGCCGTTGG
>NZ_JBEPUO010000067.1:0-4518 GCF_041691455.1 Phenylobacterium sp.
CCGCCCTGCCGGACGCCCCCGTTCCGGGCGCGGCCCCCGCGCCGGAGGCCTCGCCCGCCGCCGACGCATCGGCCACCGTCCCCGACCAGCCGGCGCCCGCGCCCGACGCCGCCGAACCTCCGACCTAGACCTCAGCAAGCGCTGCCATGGTTCATCTTCCGGTCACCTGCGACCGGCCATGAGCGGCGGCGTTCTTGTGCGGCTGCGTGCCTTGCCGCGGGAGAGCGTCCGCGGGCCCCAGCGGCTCGCCGGCGGAGCCCCCGGCCATCCCTGTCCGAGCGTCGGGGGCTCCAATCGCCCCAAGGCTGCGCGGGGGTCGGAAAACATTCACCATCCCGCGCCTGTGCGACCGGTTTCCGCGGGCGTTCCGCCCCTTGCGCAGGCCTGCGGACAACTCTTTGACAGCGTTAGCCAACTTGCTTCACGACCCCTTAGGCATGAGCCGCTTAAGCTGGCAGTCTTGAGATCCGAGTAGACGCCCATGGGCCCGTTGTTCGAAGTTCTGCACATCGTCCGCTCGCTGGGGATCAACCCCCTGGCGGTGGTGATCTTCGCTGCCCTGGCCTGCGCCTTCCTCGAACAGCGCTTCGCGCGCCGCCGGTTGCCCGACTTCAACGCCGCCTACCGCAATGTCCCGGTCTATCCGAACCTGCCGGGCCGCGGGCGGCGACGCCGCAAGGCGCGCTCAGGGCAGGGCCCTGGCCCGGGCGGGCAATAGGCCGATCAGCCGCTCGCCCACCCACCGCTCCAGGGTCTCCACCGGCAGGAACGCCACCGCGGCCAGCAGGCAAAGGCTCAGCGAGAGCGTCGCGATGATCCACACGCCGGCCGTGGTCAGGCCGCCGCGCGCCTGGGCGTAGACGATCGCGCCGGAGGTGAACGACACCAGGACCGGGAACTGCATGAGGTAGATCGGAAACGACAGCCGCCCCAGGAAGCGGGACGGCCGCGAGCTGAGCGCGTCACAAAGGCGGCGGTTGCAGGATACGGCGAACAGGATCGGGACCGTGAACAGCACCGGATTGGCGGCGAACCCGGAGAGGTTCGCCCAGCCGTCGAGGCCGCCCAGGACGATGAGGGCGCCGCCGCTCAGCAGGCCCGAGCCGCGGGCGTCCTGGATCCGGGCGAAGACGCCGCTCGCCCGGGCGGCGGAAAACGCGATCCCGAAGAGGAAGCACGCCAGATAGGCCCGGCCGGGATGCGCGGTCAGCAGCAGCGCCAGGCCCAGCAGGATCAGCCAGGGCGCCCACAGGCGCCGGAAGGCCAGCAAAACGATGAACACCAGCACCGACCCGGCCATCTCGTAGCGCATCGTCCAGAGGAACGGATCGACCGCGGCGCGCGGATCGGCATCGCCATAGACGCCGAGCAGCGCGTATCGGACGTAGTCGCCGGCCGACTGCGGGACCTGCAGGAACGTCCCCAGCCAGTCCTCCCGATGCACGATCCGCGCCGCCTCGGCGTTGTGGACCAGCTGAAGCCGGCTGAGCGCCAAGACGATCAGGCAGGTCGCCGCGATCGGGATCGTCAGCCGCGTATAGCGCTTGACCGCGAGCCGGACGACGGCCGCCTCGCCCTTGCCCGCGAAATAGCCCGCGCTGAGCGCCTCGCCGGACAGCACGAAGAACAGCGACACCGCCAGGCTTCCGTCCAGGAAGAAGGCGCTCGCCAGGTTCCGGAGCCCAGGCATGACCACCCCGAAGGTCTCCCAATAGAAGTGGAAGACCACAACGCTCAGCGCCGCCCAGCCCCTGAGGCCATCGAGCTCATGAAAACGGATCGTCGCGCCATCGCGACGGACCGGCTTGAACGGCTGAAAAAGGGGCGAGGCCCACATTTTACCGTTCGCAACCAAGCCGTTCATGGCTGGACCGTGGGCGCCGCCACCGCGGCTGTCAACGGCCGCACCGCCTCAGCGGACCGCGACGACCTCGACCTCCCCGCCGTTCACCAGCGCCACGTCGCCCACCGACTTGCCCAGCAGCGCCGCGGCCAGGGGCGAGGCGTAGGAGACGCTGCCCTTGGCCGGATCGGCCTCGTCCTCGCCCACGATGCGGAAGGTCTGGCGCCGTCCGTCCTCGCGCTCGAACTCCACCGTCCGGCCGAACTGCACCTTGTCAGGCTCGGCTTGCGGTTCGGTGAGCTGGGCGCTGGCCCGCCGCGCCGACCAGTAGCGCAGGTCGCGGGTGGCCCTGGCCATGGCGGTGCGGTCGGCGCTGACCCCGCCCTCGGCCTGGGCCCCGGAATAGGCCGCGCGCGCCGAGGCGAGCTCAGCCTCGATGGCCGCCAGCCCGGAGGCCGTCACCAGGTTCGGATGCGCCGAGACCGGCCGGTCCGGCAGGTCCGCCGCCTGGGATTCGTAGTCTTCCTCGCGGGTGAAGGCGACGGCCATGGCCCAAGCCTAGGCCTTGGGCGCCTTCGGGGGAAGCCGCGCCTAGAAGCCCTGGCTCGCGCCGCGCGGGCCGTTGATCCCGCGCTCCTGCTCCGTGGCGCCCTCGCGCGTCAGGCCGGAGAAGAAGTAGCTGATCTCCACGTCCAGCGCGCAGGCCAGCCGCCAGAGCATCTGCGCCGACAGCCGGCTCACCGCGCACTCGTACTTCTGGATCTGCTGGAAGGTGACCCCGCAGCGGCCGCCGAGGCCCTTCTGCGTGATCCCCAACAGCCTGCGCCGCGCCTTCAGCCTGCGCCCAACCACCACATCAACGCCGTCGCTCATCTTCCACCCACATCCAACCAAATAGCGAGGTCAGTGAACCGGGTTCGCACGACGGAAAATTGTAAAGACGCGACACGGCGCAGGTGAATCGATCACGCCCGCGTCATCGGGCCTTCGCCGCCGGCTGCAGCACCTGGACCGGCGCGCCGAGCAGGGCCATCCGCCGCTTCCAGGCCTCGGCCATGAACGGCTGGGTGCGGGCCAGGTAGGCGCTGGGCGACATGCCCATGTAGTAGTTGAACTCATGGATGAAGTGCGCCTGGTCGGTGAACTGGGAGTCCAGGAACTGGGTCCAGGTCCCCTCGTTCGCCTCGCGCATCGCCGCCAGCGTCCGCAAGAGCCGCTGGCGGCGCAGCAGCCGCTTCGGCGGCAGGCCGAAATAGCGCCGCGAGAACCGCTCGAGCTGGCGCGAGGACAGTTCGAAGCTCTCGGCCCAGTCGGCAACCGTCTGCACGGCGGGGTCCTGCAGGGCGGCGTGGGCCTTGGCCACCAGTATGGCTTCCGGAGCCGGCGTCATCAGCCTCGCCAACACCTCGTCGAGCACCGCGAACAGCGCCTCGTCCCCGTCCGGGGCCGCCGCGATGAGCCGCGCGCGCAGTTCGTCGGCCACCGGGCCGATCGCGTCGCCGAGCGGGCGCATGCGGTTGGTGAAGGCCTCGGCCGGCAGCGTCGTGAAGCGCGGCCAGCCCTGCGGCATCAGGCCGACGCCGACCATCAGCCCGGCGTTGCCCGAAACCCAGACCGCCCGCTCCAGCGCGCCCGTCACCCCGTCGGTGGGCACCGGCTCGGCGTCGACATCCGGGAACGTCGCCTCCCATTGGCCGGTGAGGATCAGCCGGAAGTTCGGCCATTCCGGGAAGATCTGGTCGCGCACCGTCCCCGGCCCCGTCACCTTGACCAAGTAGTAGGTGGTGATCGCCTCGCGCAGCCCCTCGGCCGGCAGGTGGTAGGTGACCGAGGCGGTGGTCGGGGGAGCCTCGGTCCCGTCGGATCTGTGGTCAAGCTTGCTCACCATATTCGCATGATACGCGAACTTTGCGTCCGATCCGCAACCGTCCGGCGTACCGCCCCGAAATATTGCCGATACGCGGCCCGCTAGGCTGGCGCGGCCGGATCCCGGGGCTCGCCGGCCGGACGGGTCTTGAACATCAGGGTGATCCGCAGGCCGCTGGCGCGCCGCGACATCGGCCGCGCCACATGCGGAATGGTCCCGGGGAACACCGCCAGCCGATTGGGCCGGGGATAGATCGCGGCCACCACCTCGTCGCCCGCGGTGTTGAACAGCAGGGTCTCGCCGGCCTGGTCGGGGGTCCATTCGGGGTGGGCGTAGTAGATCGCCGTCATATGGTCCTCGACGGTGGAATCCAGGTGCAGCCCGCCCTCCGTGCCGCCCTGCATGGCGTTGGCGTAGCAGCGGGTGAGCGCGTGGCCCTTCAGCGGTCCGCCCTTCAGCAGGCCCCATAGCTGGGCCAGGATCGGGGCGCTCTCGGCGAGCTGGTCCTCGATCTGGCCGTCGCTCAGCGGCTCGCCCCCGTCGCGCGGATAGCCCGCATAGTGCTTGTAGAAATAGCGGTCGGCCTCCGACCCATCGGCCGAGTACCCGCCGTGCGCCCAGCCCGGCCGGTTGAGGAACGCCCAGATCGCGGCCTGCTCCGGCGGCTTCAGGAGGTTGTCGTAGAGGGTGAGCGGCGAGACCACGCCGGCCTGCCTAGCGCGCCACCGGGGCCCCAGGATGTCGCGATAGTGCAGGGTGAGCGGCGAGACCACGCCGGCCTGCCTAGCGCGCCACCGGGGCCCCAGGA
>NZ_JBEPUO010000068.1:0-4375 GCF_041691455.1 Phenylobacterium sp.
GCCGCGGCCCATGCCGCCACCGCCGCCGCCGCGACCGCCCCGCCGTCCGCCGCCGCCCCGGCCGCTGGCCGGGCGGCCCTCGGGCGGCCCCGCATCGAAGTTCAGGACGCCGATCTCCGGCACCACGTCGCGCTCGTAGTGCTGCAGCTCGAAGCCGTCGATCACCCCGTCGCCATTGGTGTCCAGCGTCTTGAACGAATGCAGGGCGTCGGCGCGGAACTCCGCGAGGCTGATGGCGCCGTCGTGGTCGGTGTCGACTTGCTCGACCCAGTGGCCGAGGCCGTCCTCGCCGCGGAACGGCTCGCCCGACGGGCTGATGAACAGGCGCACCGGCTTCAGGGCCTCACCGCGGACCATCCGGCCTGAACTGCCGCGATAGCGGTCCGGGCCCTGGGGCTGGTTCGACGCGCATGCGGCCAAGGCCAGCAACAACACCGCCGCAAGACCGCGTCTGATCATCCGAAAACCCCTGCTAGCCCGTGGGCGACCTAGACCGCCCCGCTGAGGCCAAATTGCGCCCCGAGCGTGTCGGCGTCGAAACCCTTTCCTACGCCGCGGGGACCGGCTCTAGTAGCGAAGCTTGAAAAGCCGGGAGTGAGACGCATGTTCGCCAGGTTCCTCGTCCGCGTGATCTTCGGCGCGCTGGGCCTTTGGGTCGCCTCCAAGCTGGTGGCTGGGATCGAGGTTAGGGACACCACCGCCCTGATCCTGGCGGCCCTGCTCCTGGGCGTGGTCAACGCCTTCGTGCGGCCGATCGTCTTCGTGCTCACCCTGCCGCTCACCATCATCACGCTGGGCCTGTTCCTGCTGATCGTGAACGCCGCGATGATCGGGCTGGTCTCGATGATCGTGCCCGGGTTCCATGTGCACGGCCTGATCGCCGGCGTGCTGGCCGCGATCGTCACCGGCATATCGAGCTGGATCGGCGGGATGATCCTGCGCGACGACCGGCGCGAGCGGGCCTAGGTCGCGGCGCCCGCGGAGATCAGCGCCTCGACAGCCGCGGCGTCGTAGCCGGCCTCCGCCAGCACTTCGCGGGTGTGTTCGCCGAGCTTGGGGGCCGGGCCGGCCGGGCCGGTTGGCGTCGCCGGGAAGCGCACCGGCGCGGCCGGGGCCCTGAAGCTGCCGCCCCAGCCGTCGGGCGTGTCGACGAAACAGCCGGCCTCGTGCGCCTGGGGATCGTCGACGAAGTCATCCAGCGTGGTCATCGGCGCGAAGATGATGTCGGTCTTGCGCATCATGGCGCTGGCCTCATCGAGCGTCAGGGTCTCGAACACCGCGTCCAGAAGGGCCCGGATCTCGTGGACCACGGCCATGTCGACGATGGGCGCCGCGCAGCGCGGCTCGTCGATCAGCTCGGCGCGGCCGATCAGGCGCATCATCTGCGGGAAGTCGTTGGGGCCGCGCTGGGCGACATAGATCCAGCGGTCGTCCTTGGTGCGGAAGTAGCCGGCGATGGCGCCGGGGCGGCTGTGCCGGGGCTGGGCGGTCAGCGCCTCGCCGTTGCGCAGCCGGATCGACATGTCCCAGCCCAGCGCATAGCAGCCGACCCGCATCAGGGCGGTCTCCACCTGGCGCCCGACGCCGGTCCGGTCGCGCTCATGCACGGCGGCGAGCACGCCCGAGAGGGTCGCCAGCGCCGTCACATGGTCGCCGAAGCCGGGCCGGGAGCCGATGGGTTCGCGGTCGGGCGGATTGATCGCGGCGGCCACGCCGCTGCGGTTCCAGAAGCCGGTCAGGTCGAAGGCCGGGGTGTCGGCGTCCGGACCGGTCAGGCCGTAGCCGGTGACATTGGCGTAGATCAGCGCCGGCAGCTCATCCTTCAGGCTCTCGTAGTCGAGCCGCGCACGCTTCAGGGCGCCCGGCCGCACATTGGTGATGAAGACGTCGGCGTCCTTCAGGATGGCGATCAGCGCCGCGCGGCCCTCGGGCTTGCCCAGGTCCAGCACGACGCCGCGCTTGCCGCGGTTTTCGTTGGAGAAGATCGGGTTTCCGGGGGTCTCGGCGGTGTCCGGCCAGAAGCCGCGCGTGGCGTCGCCGGCCGCGCTCTCGATCTTGATCACCTTGGCGCCCCAGTCGGCCATCACCGCCGCACAGCCGGGCCCGGCGATCCAGGTGGACCATTCCACCACCTTCAGGTCCGACAGCAGCATGGGCCAGGTCCTCCAACGCGCACGCCCCGACGTCTTCGGACGCTTCTGGGGTTCAGGTCCCTGGAATGCCAGCCTTCCGGCCCTTTCGAGTCAAGGACGGCGCGCTCGCTCGCTGAGCTTGACCGCGAGCGGGCGCGGGGCTCGATTGCGGGCTTGAGCGGGCCCGCCCGCATCCGGTCTTCGGAGTTTCCATGAAACATCTTCTGCTGTCCGCCGCCGTCCTGGCGCTCGCCGGGACCTCCGCGCTCGCCAAGCCCGCCGCGCACGGCGCCGCGCCGACCGCGGCGGAAGCCAAGGCCTTCGTGGCCAAGGCGGAGAAGGATCTGGCCGAGCTGAGCGTCTACGCCGCCAAGGCCGAATGGGCCTACGAGACCTACATCAACACCGACACCAGCTTCCTGACCGCCAAGGCCGGGGCCGAGCAGACCGAGACGGCGACCCGCTACGCCAAAGAGGCCGCGCGCTTCGACCATGTGCCGGTCGACGGCGTCACCCGGCGCAAGCTGCTGCTGCTGAAGAACGGGCTTGTGCTGCCCTCGCCCGACCGGCCGGGCGCCGCGCAGGAGATGGGCGACATCCAGGCCCGCCTGGCGACGCTCTATTCGACAGGCACGGCGACCATCGACGCCAAGACCCTGCACCTGGAGGATCTCGAGGACGAACTGGCCAGGACCCGCGACCCGGCCAAGGCCCGGGAGATCTGGGAGAAGTGGCGCCTCGTCTCCCCGGCCATGAAGGCCGACTATGTGAAGCTGACCGCGCTCGCCAACGAAGGCTCGCGCGGCATCGGCTACAAGGACACCGGCGCGCTCTGGCGCGGCGGCTACGACATGACGCCCGACCAGTTCGCGGCGCTCACCGACAAGCTCTGGGGTCAGGTCGAGCCGTTCTACACGAACCTGCACTGCTACGTGCGCGCCCGCCTCAACGCCCGGTACGGCGACGCCGTGCAGCCGAAGACCGGCCCGATCCGCGCCGACCTCACCGGCAACATGTGGGCCCAGCAGTGGGGCAACATCTACGACGTCGTGGCCCCGGCGAACGGCCCGGGCATGGGCTACGACCTGACCAAGCAGCTCACCGCCCGCGGCTACGACGCGCCAAAAATGGTGAAGACCGCCGAGAACTTCTACATCTCGATGGGCTTTTCGCCCTGGCCCCAGACCTTCTGGGAGCGCTCGATGATCACCCGCCCGCGCGACCGCGAGGTGCAGTGCCACGCCTCGGCCTGGGACGTGGACAACAAGGACGACATCCGGCTGAAGGCCTGTATCCACGTCAACGCGGACGACTTCTTCACCGTCCACCACGAGCTCGGCCACAACCTCTATCAGCGCGCCTACAACACCCAGCCGTACCTGTTCGAGAACGGCGCCAACGACGGCTTCCACGAGGCGATCGGCGATTTCGCGGGTCTGAACGCGCTGACGCCCGGCTATCTTAAGCAGCTCGGGATCATCGATGCGGTGCCTGGCCCGGAGGCCGACATCCCATATCTCCTGAAGCAGGCGATGGACGGCATCGCCTTCCTGCCGTTCGGCCTGCTGGTCGACAAATGGCGCTGGGAGGTGTTCTCCGGCCAAGTCACGCCGGAGCACTACAACGACGCCTGGTGGGCGCTGGTGAAGCAGTACCAGGGCATGGTCCCGCCGGGCCCGCGGCCGGCCGACGCCTTCGACCCCGGCGCGAAGAACCACATCGCCACCTCGGTGCCCTACGCGCGCTACTTCCTGGCCAGGATCTATGAGTACCAGTTCTACCGCGCCGCCTGCCGCCAGGCCGGCTGGAAGGGGCCGCTCAACCGCTGCTCGGTCTATGGCGACAAGGCGGTGGGCGCGAAGTTCGCCAAGATGCTGGCGATGGGCCAGTCGCGCCCCTGGCCCGAGGCGCTCGAGGCCTTCACCGGCGAGAAGGACATCGACGCCACCGCCATCGCCGACTACTTCGCCCCGCTCAACGTCTGGCTCACCGAGCAGAACAAGGGCCAGCAATGCGGCTGGAAGAGCTGAGGCGGGCGCCCAAAGAAAAAGGGCGGGACCTTGCGGTCCCGCCCTCGTTCATTCGGTAGGCCTAAGCTGCGTGGACTAGAAGTCCATGTCGCCCATGCCGCCCATGCCGCCGCCGCCGGGCATGCCGCCGCCGCCGCCGCCCTTCTTGGGCGCCTCGACGATGGCCGCTTCGGTGGTGATCATCAGGCCGGCGACCGAGGCCGCGTCCTGCAG
>NZ_JBEPUO010000069.1:0-4051 GCF_041691455.1 Phenylobacterium sp.
GCCTCGCCGGTGACCATCCGCTCCATCACCCGCCACATCCAGCCGGTGCCCTCGCGGCACGGCGTGCACTGGCCGCAGCTCTCGTGCTTGTAGAAGTATGAGGCGCGCGCGATCGCCTTCACCAGATCGGCGTCCTTGTCGAAGACGATCATGGTGCCGGTGCCGAGGCCCGAGCCTCGGGCCTGCAGGTCCTCGTAGGTCATGATCGCTTCGTCGCACTCGGCCGCCGGGATCATCCGCACCGAGATGCCGCCAGGGATCACCGCCTTCAGGTTGCCCCAGCCGCCGCGCACCCCACCCATGTGCTCTTCGATGAGCTGGCGGATCGGGATGCCGACGGCTTCCTCGACGACGCAGGGCTTGTTGAGGTGGCCTGAGCCGGCGAAAAGCTTGGTGCCGGTGGACTTCTCGGTGCCGAAGCCCGCGAACCAGGCCGCGCCGCGGCGCAGGATCGTGCCGACGACGGCGATGGTCTCAACGTTGTTGACCGTGGTCGGGCAGCCGTAGATGCCCGCGCCCGCCGGGAACGGCGGCTTCAGGCGCGGCTGGCCCTTCTTGCCCTCGAAGCTCTCCATGAGCGCGGTTTCGTCGCCGCAGATGTAGGCCCCGCCGCCATGGGTGACGCGCACGTCGCAATCCCAGCCGTGGACGTTGCCCGGCCCGATCAGCTTGGCGTCATAGGCCTGGCGGATGGCGGCGGTCAGGCGCTCGCGCTCGTGGACGTATTCGCCGCGGATATAGATGTAGGCGGTATGAGCCCGCATGGCCTTGCAGGCGATCAGGCAGCCCTCGATCAGGAGGTGCGGGTCGTTCCGCAGGATGTCGCGGTCCTTGCAGGCGCCCGGTTCGGACTCGTCGGCGTTGACCAGCAGGTAGTGCGGCCGCTCGCTCTCCTGCTTGGGCATGAAGGTCCATTTCAGGCCCGTGGCGAAGCCCGCGCCGCCGCGGCCGCGCAGGCCCGAGGCCTTCATCTGGTCGCAGATCCACTCCGGCGTCTGGGCGACGATGTCCTTCGTGCCGTTCCACGCGCCGCGCAGCTTCGCCCCCTCCAAGCCCCAGTCGTGGAGGCCATAGATGTTGAGGAAAATGCGGTCCTTGTCGGCCAGGATGCCAACCACGCCTTAAACTCCCTTACCCGGGCTGCGCAGGCCGGCGATGAACCAGGCCTGCGCGCCGAAACCGACCAGCAGGGCGAGGATGGCGGCAATCCGCGCCCAGCCCTGCCCGAATTTGAAATAGAAGACGAAGCCGGCGAAGGCGCTGAGCACGGCGACGCCGCAGATGGCCATCATGACCGTGCGCCGGCGCTTCATCTTGGCGATGTCCAGGCTCATGCCGGTGCCTTCGCGGGCCGGGACGGTTTCTCGGGCAGGTTGGGGATCTTGATCTTCCTGGCCAGCGAGCCGTCGTAGAGCGTGGGATCAGTCAGCGCGATGGGCCCGCCCTCCGGCGCCGAGCCCTGGCGGCCGATCGACGAGCCGGGCTTGGGCTTCTTGCCGGCCGCGAAGTCGTCCAACAGCTTCTCGAAGCTCTGCGGCGTCAGGTCCTCGTAGTAATAGTCGTTGATGGCGGCCATCGGCGCATTGGCGCAGGCGCCCATGCACTCGACCTCCTGCCAGTAGAACTTGCCGTCCGGCGAGCGATGGTTCGAGGGGCCGAACTTCCTCTTGCACACGGCCAGGAGCGCCTCTGCCCCACGGGTCTGGCAGGGCGTGGTGCCGCAGACCTGGACCAGGGCCACCTCGCCCACCGGCTCCAGCATGAACATCGTGTAGAAGGTGGCGATCTCCAGCACACGGATCACCGGCATGCCGAGCAGCTCGGCCACGGCGCGGATGGCCGGCTCCGAGACCCAGCCCTCCTGCTTCTGCACCAGCCACAGGACGGCGATCACCGCCGACTGCTGGCGGCCGGCCGGGAAGTTGGCCATCCATTCCCTGGCGGCCTTCAGCGTCTTGGGCGCGAAGGTGAAACCGGCCGGCTGGACCTGGGCAAGCCTGCGGACGCTCAACGGTCGATCTCCCCGAACACGATGTCCAACGAGCCGAGGATCGCGGAGACGTCGGCCAGCATGTGGCCGCGGCTCATCCAGTCCATGGCCTGCAGGAAGGGATAGCTCGGCGCGCGGATCTTGCAGCGGTAAGGCCGGTTGGTCCCGTCCGAGACCAGGTAGACCCCGAACTCGCCCTTGGGCGCCTCGACGGCGGCGTAGACCTCGCCGGGCGGGGTGCGATAGCCCTCGGTGAACAGCTTGAAGTGGTGGATCAGCGACTCCATCGAGCGCTTCATCTCGCCCCGCTTGGGCGGGGCGACCTTGTTGTCCTCGGAGATCGAAGGACCCGGCGTCTTCATCAGCCGCTCGCAGCACTGGGCCATGATCTTCACCGACTGGCGCATCTCCTCCATGCGGCAGAGGTAGCGGTCGTAGCAGTCGCCGTTGATCCCGAGCGGGACGTCGAACTCCATGTCCGAATAGCACTCGTAGGGCTGGCTGCGGCGCAGGTCCCAGGCGATGCCGGAGCCGCGCACCATCACGCCGGAGAAGCCCCAGGCCAGGGCCTCGTCCTTGGTCACCTTGCCGATATCGACGTTGCGCTGCTTGAAGATGCGGTTGCCGGTGATCAGCTTTTCGATGTCGTCGAACACGCGGGGCACCTTGGTGCACCAGTCGGCGATGTCCTGGACCAGTTCCGGCGGCAGGTCCTGGCGCACGCCGCCGACCCGGAAGTAGTTGGCGTGCATGCGCGCGCCGGAGGCCCGCTCATAGAACACCATGAGCTTCTCGCGCTCTTCGAAGCCCCAGAGCGGCGGGGTGAGCGCGCCCACGTCCATGGCCTGGGTCGTGACGTTCAGGATGTGGTTGAGGATGCGGCCGATCTCGGAATAGAGCACCCGGATCAGCGACCCGCGGATCGGCACCTCGACGCCCATGAGGCGCTCCAGCGCCAGCACATAGGCGTGCTCCTGGTTCATCGGGCAGACGTAGTCCAGGCGATCGAAATAGGGGATCGTCTGGGCGTAGGGCCTGGCCTCCATCAGCTTCTCGGTGCCGCGGTGCAGGAGGCCGATGTGCGGGTCGACGCGCTCGACCACCTCGCCGTCCAGCTCCAGCACCATGCGCAGCACGCCGTGCGCGGCGGGGTGCTGCGGCCCGAAGTTGATGTTGAACTTGCGGATCTTGGTCTCGCCCGGAACTTCGGGGGCGAAGAAATCAGAGTCCTTGGCGGGAGCGTTGGCGCCGGTCATGGCTTGCTCCCCGCCGGCGTCGAAGGTCCGGTGACGGCCGGGATCGCCTTCTCGTCGCCGGGGATCAGCGGCGCATATCCGGGCTCGGCGCCCTCCCAGGGCGACAGGAAGTCCCAGTTGCGCCACTCGACCGACTTCACCGGCTCATAGACCACCCGCTTCAGCTCATCGTCGTAGCGGACCTCGACGTAGCCGGTCATCGGGAAGTCCTTGCGCAGCGGATGCCCGTGGAAGCCGTAGTCGGTCAGGATGCGGCGCAGGTCCGGGTGGCCGTCGAAGAAGACGCCGTACATGTCGAAGGCCTCGCGCTCGTACCAGTCGGCGCAGGGGAAGACGGAGGTGACGGACGGAACGGCGGTGTCCTCGTCGGTCTGCACCTTGATCCGGCAGCGCAGGTTCTTGGTCATCGAGAGCAGGTGGTAGACCACGTCGAAGCGCAGCTCGCGCTCGGGATAGTCGGCGCCGCAGACGTCCATCAGCTGGTGGAATTTGAAGTCCGGGTGATCGCGCAGGTAGGTCAGCGCCTCGACGATCCGGGTCGCCGGGCCGGTGAGGTTCACCTCGCCGTACATCACCTCGTAGCTGGAGATCGCGCCAGCCGAGTTGGCGACGATCGCCTGGCCGAGCGCTTCCAGGACCGGAAGGGGCTGGGGCCAGCTCATCGCATGATGGTCCCGGTGCGGCGGATCTTCTTCTGCAGCTGCAGGACGCCGTAGACCAGGGCTTCCGCGGTCGGCGGGCAGCCGGGCACATAGACGTCCACCGGCACGATCCGGTCGCAGCCGCGCACGGTCGAATAGCTGAA
>NZ_JBEPUO010000070.1:0-3853 GCF_041691455.1 Phenylobacterium sp.
CTTCGCGCGGCTCGGCCTCGATGGTGATGGCCTGGGCCGGGCAGATCGCCTCGCAGAGCTTGCAGGCGATGCAGCGTTCCTCGCCGTTCGGATAGCGGCGCAGCGCGTGCTCGCCGCGGAAGCGCGGGCTCTGCGGGTTGCGCTCGTGCGGATAGAGCACGGTGGCCTTGGGGCTGATCATGTACTTCAGGCCAAGCCCAAGCGCACCCGCGAAATCCATCAGGGCCGCGCCCTTCATCGCCTGTCCGATACGCTGGAACATGGTCACTTCCCCTTGCAGGCGTAGTCTTGGATGTACTGGGCGTCGCCGCCGTCCTTGAGGACCAGCGTGCCGCCATGGGCCTTGCAATCGTTGCTGGCCCGGGCGAGCGCGTCGTAGTCGGCCGTTCCGCCATCGTTGGCGGTGGTCTCGCAGGCCGTAAGGCCGAGGGCCAGGATCAGGGCGATGACGACTTTCATCCGATCACCGGGGCGTAGACGCGCCAGCCGGCGACCAGGGCCACGGCCACCAGCGAGGTCGGCAGGAACACCTTCCAGCCCAGCCGCATCAGCTGGTCGTAGCGGTAGCGCGGCACCACGGCGCGGACCATGGCGTTCATGAAGAAGACGAACAGCGACTTCAGATAGAGCCACATGAAGCCGAACAGGCTGACCAGGGTCGGCGCCCAGTGGGCGGTGAGCGTCGCGGTCGGGAACGGGGCCTGCCAGCCGCCCAGGAACAGCACCGCCATCAGGCCGCTCATCAGCAGGATGTTGGACATCTCGGACAGATAGAACAGCAGATAGGGCGTCGAACCGTATTCGATGGCGTAGCCGGCCACGAGTTCGCTTTCGGCCTCGGGCAGGTCGAACGGCGGGCGGTTGGTTTCGGCCAGGCCCGAGATGAAGAAGATCACGCCCATGGGAATCATCACCAGGGCCAGCGGCAGGTTGTGCAGCCCCGCGCCGCCCAGGATGTTCCAGTTCCAGAAGCCGCCGGCCTGCTTCTCGACGATGGTCGTCAGGTTCAGGCTGCTCGACAGCAGGATCACGGTGATGATTACGAAGCCGATGGAGACTTCATAGCTGACCATCTGCGCCGCCGAGCGAAGGGCGCCCAGGAACGGGTATTTCGAGTTGGACGCCCAGCCGCCCATGATGATCCCGTAGACGCCAAGCGAGCTCACCGCGAACAGGTAGAGGATCCCCACATTGATGTTGGAGACCACCCAGCCGGGCGCGAGCGGCATGGCCGCCCAGGAGCCCAGCGCCAGGGTGACGCTGATCATCGGGGCCAGCAGGAAGACGAACTTGTCGGCGCCCGCTGGGATCACCAGCTCCTTGATCAGGAATTTGCCGAGGTCGGCGAAGGACTGCAGCAGGCCGAAGGGGCCCACCACGTTCGGCCCCCTGCGCATCTGAACGGCCGCGAAAATCTTGCGGTCGCCGTAGATCAGGAAGATCGCCAGGGTCAGCAGCAGGACCACGGTCACCAGCAGGATCTGGCCCACGGTGAGCGCGAACCAGATCACCGGGCTGTCCGATTGAATGACGGCGTGGACAGGCATGCTCACTCCGCCGCGATCTTGGCGGCGCCCGAAGCCTGGGCGGCGCATTCGGCCATGGTCACGCTGGCGCGTGCGACGGGATTGGTCAGGTAGAAGGCGGTGACAGCGCTGACGAACGGCGTGTCGGCGAGGTCGCCCTTGCCGCCCAGCGCCCCCAGGTCCAAGCCCGCGGCGGCCGCGGGGCCGTCCACATGGTCGATGCGGCCGAAGGTCGGATGGTCGGCGAAGAGCTTCGCACGGAGCTGGTCGAGGCTGTCGTAGGGCAGCTTGGCGCCCAGCCGTTCGGAGAGCGCCCGCAGGATCGCCCAGTCCTCCTTGGCCTCACCCTTGGGGAACACGGCGCGGACGCCCTGCTGCACCCGGCCCTCGGTGTTGACGTAGAAGCCGTTTTTCTCGGTGTAGGCTGCGCCGGGCAGGATCACGTCGGCCTTGTGCGCGCCGCGGTCGCCGTGCGTGCCGAGATAGACCGCGAAGGCGCTGGACGCCGAGGTGTCGATCTCGTCGGCGCCCAGCAGGAAGAGCAGGTCCGCCCCGCCCTTCGCCACCAACTGGCCCGCCGTCCTGCCGCCCTCGCCGGGCGTGAACCCGAGGTCGAGGCCGCCGACCCGGGAAGCGGCGCTATGCAGCACGTTCCAGGTCATGCCGAAGGCCTTGGCCGTTGCGCCCGCGGCCTTGAGCACGGCTGCGCCATCGGCGCGGGCAAGCGCCCCTGCCCCGACGACGATCGCGGGCGCCTTGGCGGCCTTGAGCGCGTCCACGAAGCCGTTCTTCAGCTTGGCGAGGCCGCCGAGCGTCTTCGGCCCGGAGCCCAGGTAGTCGTAGCTGTAGGTCAGGTCGGCCTGCTCGCCGATCACGCCCACTCGCAGGGCGCCGGCCAGCCAGCGCTTGCGCAGGCGCGCGTTCAGCACCGGGGCCTCGAGCCGCGGATTGACCCCGACCAGCAGGACGACGTCGGCGTCCTCGATCCCGTGGATCGTCGAGTTGAAGAGCCAGCTCTGCCGCGGGCCGGCGCCCAGCGCCATGCCGTCCTGGCGGCAGTCGGTCGACTGCACGCCCATCCCCCGGAAGAGGTCGAGCGCGGCCTTCATGGACTCCGCGTCCTGCAGGTCGCCGGCGATCACCCCGATGCGGTCGGAAGCCGTGGCCTTCAGCTTGGCGGCCACCACGTCCAGGGCCTCGCTCCAGGTCGCGCCGCGCAGCCGGCCGCCCTCGCGGATATAGGGCCGGTCGAGCCGCTGGCGGGCCAGGCCGTCGACGGCGTAGCGGGTCTTGTCGGAAATCCACTCCTCGTTGATGTCCTCGTTGACCCGCGGCAGGACGCGCAGCACGGCGGAACCGCGGGCATCCACCCGGATCGCCGAGCCCAGCGCATCCATCACATCGACGCTCTCGGTCTTCTTCAGCTCCCAGGGCCGGGCGTTGAAGGCGTAGGGCTTGGAGGTCAGCGCGCCCACCGGGCAGAGGTCGATGATGTTGGCCGACAGTTCGGACGTCACGGCCTTATCGAGATAGGTCGTGATTTCAACGTCTTCGCCGCGAGAGATGAGACCGATCTCAGGAACGCCGGCGACCTCGGTGATGAACCGGACGCAGCGGGTGCACTGGATGCAGCGGGTCATGATCGTCTTGATCAACGGCCCCATGAACTTCTCTTCGACGGCGCGCTTGTTGTCGGCGTAGCGGCTGTCGTCGCGGCCATAACCCATGGCCTGGTCCTGCAGGTCGCACTCCCCGCCCTGGTCGCAGATCGGGCAATCCAGCGGGTGGTTGATCAGCAGGAATTCCATCACCCCGTGCCGGGCCTTCTTGACCATCGGCGTGTCGGTGAAGATCTCCATGTTCTCGGCGGCCGGCAGGGCGCAGGAGGCCTGCGGCTTCGGCGGACCGGGCTTCACCTCGACCAGGCACATGCGGCAGTTGCCGGCGATGGATAGCCGCTCGTGGTAGCAGAAGCGCGGGATCTCCTTGCCCGCCAGCTCCGCCACCTGAAGGACATTCATCCCAGGCTCGAACTCGACCTCGACGCCGTCGACCTTGCAAATCGGCATGGGCTTACTCCGCCGCCTGCAGTGAGTGGCCCTGCACGTGGGGCTTGCCGGCGCGGTACTGGGTGATCCGGTCTTCCACCTCGTGGCGGAAGTGGCGGAACAGGCCCTGGATCGGCCAGGCGGCCGCATCGCCCAGGCCGCAGATGGTGTGGCCCTCGACCTGGCTGGCCACGTCGAGCAAGAGGTCGATCTCCGACATCTCCGCCTCGCCGGTGACCATCCGCTCCATCACCCGCCACATCCAGCCGGTGCCCTCGC
>NZ_JBEPUO010000071.1:0-3491 GCF_041691455.1 Phenylobacterium sp.
GAACGGGGGCGTCCGGCAGGGCGGCGCTGACGTCGGGCGGCGGGGCGGCGGCTGGGCGGTGGGCTGGCGGCTCGGTGGCCGCGACCTGCAGCGCCGGCGCCGGCGTGGCCTCGGGAATGGCGTCGGCGCCCGCGACGCGCTGGGCGGCGGGGAACGGGCTCGGGCCGGCGGCGTCGAACTGGCGCGCGAAACCGACGCCGAAGCTGCCGGCGGCGAGCATCACCAGGGTGACGATCGCCAAGCCGCTGAGGCGCTTCGAATGCGGAGGAATCGCGAGCGCGGTCATGCTCCTAAAACTCGGGGCGGCCGGGCTTCGTTCCGGGGCGCGCGTCCGGTCTCAGGCATCGATGGTCGCCTTGATGCGCTTGGGCACCAGAAAGAGGATCGGCAGAATCGCCGTGTAGACGGCGATCGTCGCCCAGATGGTCGTGTTGTAGCCGCCGTGGTTCTGGTAGAGGTCCGACCCCCAGAGGTCGCCGAACCGCTGGGAAACCCAGTAGAGCGCCAGAAACAGCATCATCATCGTGCCCTCCAGGCCCTTGGGGCAGGAGCGCATGGCGAGGTCGGTGAACGCCGCCTGGCCGACGCCGCCCAGCAGGCCCATGGGGATCGCCGCCAAGAGGGCGGTTTCCGCCGAGCGGACGAACAGCAGCGAGACCATCTGCGGCACGGCGAGCAGGCCCCCGATCCAGAGCAGGGTCCCGAGCTTCAGCCGCTGGGCCAGCCAGGCGTAGAGGGCGTAGACCGGCAGGAAGCCGCCGTAGAAGATCGCGAAGAAGGCGCCCACCTGGGCGTCGCTGGCGTGCAGCTCGTTGGCCATGTGGTACTGCAGCGACAAGCCGGCCGCCGGCCCGAACTGCCAGAGCAGCTGGATCATGATCACCGGATAGATCGCCCAGGTGCGCAAGAGCCGCATGACGTCGGCGCCCAGCGACAGGCGCGAGGCCTCCGTTCCGGCCTTGGCGTCGTCGAAGAGCCGCTTGGGCCCAAAGGCCCCGAAGGCGGTCAGGGCCAGCATCAGCCCCGCCCCGATGAGGAACAGGCTGCGCGCCGCGGTCGCGGCGCCGGCGCCTTCCAGCACGCCCGCGAGAATGCCGCCGATGAACATCGAGAGCACCTGGGGGGCCAGTGTCGCGGCGTTGGCGACGGTGCTCATCTGGCCGGTCATGGCGTGGTGGCGGCCCACCGCCGTGGAGAGGCCGGCCGCGGCGCCGGCCACGAACTGCATGAGCGCGGTGACCAGCAGCACGCCGCCCAGCAGCAGGGCGTAGGTCGGGTGCATGAAGGCCATGGCCGCATAGACCCCGGCGCTGGCCAGGCCGAAGACCACGAGATGGCCGCGGTCCCCCGCCCCGAACGGGCTCCAGCGGTCGCGGACCAGGCCGAAGACGAAGCCGATGAACAGCGGGACGGCGGCGATCAGGTTGAACTGCGCCGTCTCGTGGGCCGCCAGATGCAGCCGGTTCTTCAGGAAGAAGGTGATCGGCAGCGAAATCAGGCCCCAGTAGGGGGCGGCGAAGTTGAGGATCAGGATCGGCACGCCGGCGTAGAGCAGCAGGCGCAGCCGCCGCGCGGCCGGAAGGGGCTCGGCCCCCGGGACAAGAGCAACTTCGGCCGCCATACGGATCCCCCGATCCCGCTAGGCGTAACCCGGCCTTTGCGGCGGCGAAAGCCCGTTCGCTGAACAGGCTGTGCAGGCCCCGCGCCGGTGCTAGGTTCCCGGCCATCAACTCATAAGGGGAGGCGCGGGAATGGCTCGCAATCTGACGGTTTCGGTCCTGGCGGCGCTGGCGATCGGCGGGTCGGCCATTGGGGCGGGTGTCGCGGTGGCGGCGGCTGCGCCGAACATCGCCGCGGCGCTGGCCGACAAGGCGCGGCCGGCGGCGGACACCGCGCGCGACGCGGCGCGCAAGCCCGGCGAACTGCTGGCGCTGGCCGAGGTGAAGCCCGGCCAGAAGGTCGCCGATTTCATGATGGGCGGCGGCTACTTCACCCGCATCCTGTCGCCGGCGGTTGGGCCGAGCGGCAAGGTCTACGCCTACCAGTCCGCCGAGTTCGTCGGCTTCCGGGCGACCTACGGCACGGACCAGACCAAGGTCGTAGCCGACTACAAGAACGTGGTCCCGCTGACCGCGCCGATCGCCACGGCCGGCCTGCCGGACGGGCTCGACCTGGTGCTGACCGTCCAGAACTACCACGACCTGCACCTGAAGGCCTTCCCGGCGGAGACCTCCGACACGGCCAACAAGGAGATCTTCAAGGCGCTGAAGCCGGGCGGCCTCTACGTCATCGTCGACCACGCCGCGGCCCCCGGCTCGCCGCTGACGGTCGCCGATACCCAGCACCGGATCGACGAGGCGATCGTCAAGAAGGAGGTCGAGGCCGCCGGCTTCAAGCTGGTCGCCGAGGACAAGATGCTGGCCAATCCGGCGGACCCGCACGACAAGCTGGTCTTCGACGCCTCGATCCGCGGCAAGACCGACCAGTTCGTCCTGAAGTACCGCAAGCCGAAGTAGGGCCCTTGGGCCCGGCCAGCGGGAACCTCGGCGGCCGGGCGGCGTCCAACGGTCAAGCGAACGGGAGGTCCGACATGGCGATCAAGATGCTCTTCACCCCCAACGGGCCGATCGCGGTCTCAGGGGATCTCTCCGAACTGAAGCTGACCGACTCCACCGGCCAACCGATCGACATCTCGGGCGAGAAGAAGATCTTCCTGTGCCGCTGCGGGGGCTCGGTGACCAAGCCGTTCTGTGACGGGACCCACACGACGATCGGCTTCCAGGCCGCCGAGGCGGCGGTGCGCGGCGACGGCTGAGACCCCGTCCGCGGGGCCGGTGGAGGCGGTTGCGACAAAAGCCGAGGGCGATTGCGCCACGGCGCCGTTTGATCGGGGTTTGATCGGCAAACCATCGGGTCGAGGTCCTGCCGAAGCGCCGGGAAACGGCGTCCCAGGGCGCCCCGCGTTTGGCGCACCCCGCGCCGCGCCTGATCCCAAGGACCCTGACCATGACTGCCCGATACCCGTTCCCCGCGCTCGCCGTCCTGGCGGCGGTGGGCTTCACCGCCTGCGCCGGCCCGACCTTCGCGGCGCCCGAGCGTTCTCCCTTCGACGACACCTTGTCGCGCACCGTCTCGGTGGCGGACCTCAATCTCGACTCCGAGGCTGGCGCGACCGTCGCGCTTCGCCGCATCCACGCCGCGGCGGTCTATGTCTGCGGCGGACGGTCGGGGCCCGTGCGCCTGGACCGGGAGGCTTACTACCAGGCCTGCCTGCGGATCGCCGTGGACCGGGCGACGCCCCAACTGCACAGCGCCACCGCCGCGGCGCTGAACGCCGAGGGCCACCAGCCGACCGTGCTGGCGGACCGGCGCTGAACGCCGTCGATCCGCGGGGCCCCGCCCGCGCCGGGGGGGGGGGGGGCGCGGGGCCCGGGTGGGGGTGGGGCGAGCGGCCCCACCGGCGGAGCGGGGGGGGGGGGCCAGGAGCGGCG
>NZ_JBEPUO010000072.1:0-3076 GCF_041691455.1 Phenylobacterium sp.
GCGGTGGTCTACACCGGCAAGGCGCGGATGGTGCTGATGGACCTGCCGCGCGAGGCGGTGGCCGGGATGCGCTCGGCGAGCGAGCTCTATGCGCTGTTGCTGGCGCGCACGGCCCGCGAGCGGTTCGGCGCGACCTGGGGGCTTTCCGAGACGGGCGCGGCGGGGCCGACGGGCAACGGCTATGGCGACGCGGCGGGCCACACCTGCATCGCGATCTCCGGGCCGATGGAGATGGCTGTGACGCTGGAGACCGGCGAGAGCGATCGGGCGGCCAACATGACCGCCTTCGCCGCGGCGGCGCTCGAGCTCCTGAAGCGGGCGACCGAATAGCGGCCGCGTCTTCCGTGGCGCCCGCCGCCGACGCCGCTACGATACCGCCATGCGGACGATTCTGACCCTCCACCCGGGCGGGCGGTGCGCGGCGGTGACCGCGATCGAGGTGGAGGCCGCGCGGCTGGACGGCGGGCGCCTGGCGCTGCGCTACATCGTGACCGGCGACGCGGCCGGTATCGTCCTGCCGGCGCCGAGCCCGCCGACGCGTACGGGTGGGCTGTGGCGGCACACCTGCTTCGAGGCCTTCGTGGGGGTTCCCAGCGGCGAGCCCTACTACGAGTTCAACCTCGCCCCCTCGACGGAGTGGGCGGCCTATCGGTTCGACGGCTACCGGCAGGGCATGGCGCCGATCGAGCCCTGCGAGGCGCCGGCCATCGCGATGAGCACCACCCGTCGCGGACTTGAGCTCTCGGCGACGCTGCGCCTCGCCGACCTCGCCGGTTCGCCCTGGCGCCTCGGCCTCTCGGCGGTCATTGAAGAGGCTGGCGGCCACATCTCCTACTGGGCCGTGGCGCATCCGCCCGGCCGTCCCGACTTCCACCACCGCGACGGCTTCGCGGTCGAACTTCCCGAGACTGGACGCTCATGAAATTCGGCATCGATCGACTGCTCGAAGACCCGGCCCTACGCGCGCCGCTCGCGGGCCGGCGCATCTCGCTGCTGGCCCACCCGGCCTCGGTCACCGCCACGCTCGAGCATTCGCTGGACGCGCTCTGCGCCTGCCCGGACCTGAACGTCACCTCGGCCTTCGGGCCGCAGCACGGCCTGCGCGGCGACAAGCAGGACAACATGGTGGAGTCGCCGGACTTCAACGATCCGGTGCACGGCATCCCGGTGTTCAGCCTCTATGGCGAGGTCCGCAAGCCGACCGACGCGTCGATGCAGACCTTCGACGTTCTGCTGGTCGACCTGCAGGACCTCGGCTGCCGAATCTACACCTTCATCACCACCCTGCGGCATGTGCTTGAGGCGGCGGCCAAGCACGGCAAGGCGGTGTGGGTGCTCGACCGCCCCAACCCGATCGGCCGGCCGGTCGAGGGCCTGACACTCAGGCCGGGCTGGGAAAGCTTCGTGGGCGCCGGGCCGATGCCCATGCGCCACGGCCTGACGCTCGGCGAACTCGGCCACTGGTTCATCGCGACGCTGAAGCTCGACGTCGAATACCGGGTGATCGAGATGCAGGGCTGGTCGCCGGGCGCCGCGCCGGGCTTCGGCTGGCCGCTGGGCGTGCGGACCTGGGTCAATCCCAGCCCCAATGCCGCGAACCTCTGGATGGCCAGGGCCTATCCCGGCACGGTGATGCTGGAAGGCGCGACGCTGTCGGAGGGCCGCGGCACCACGCGCCCGCTGGAGCTGTTCGGCGCGCCGGACATCGACGCGCGGCGGGTCGTGCAGGAGATGGCCGCGCTCGCGCCGCAGTGGCTGAACGGCTGCCGCCTCAGGGACTGCTGGTTCGAGCCCACCTTCCACAAGCACGTCCACCAGCTCTGCCACGGTGTGCAAATCCACACCGAGGATCCGAGCTACGACCACGACGCCTTCCGGCCGTGGCGGCTGCAGGCCCTGGCGTTCAAGGCGATCCGCCGGCTCTACCCGGACTATCCGCTGTGGCGGGACTTCCCCTACGAGTACGAGATCGGCAAGCTCGCCATAGACGTCATCAACGGTGGCCCGGCCCTGCGCGAATGGGTGGACGATCCGGCCGCGGCGCCGAAGGATCTGGAGGCGCTGACCGTCCCGGATGAAACAGCGTGGCTGGAAGAGCGCCGGCCTTACGAACTCTACTGAGTCTCGACCCTAGAGCGTCGGGTCGTCGCTCACCCGCACCAGCATTTTCCCGAAGTTGCCGCCGCTCAGCATCTCGGCGAAGGCGGCGGGGATGGTCTCCAGCCCCTCGCGGATATCCTCGAGATACCTGATGTCGCCCGCCGCGACGTGCGGGGCCACATAGGCCAGCATCTCCGCCTGGTGATCCTTGACGTAGTCGCCGACGAAGAGGTCGCGGACGGTGACGCCGCGGTCGCGGAAGATGGCCTCGCCGCGGGCCATCAGGGCGGCGCGGGCGTCCGCGCCCTCAGGGTCGCCGTAGGAGGAGATCAGGCCGCAGATGGTCATCCGGGCGCCGGGGTTGAACAGCGGCAGGACGGCGTCGAAGACCGCGCCGCCGACGTTCTCGAAATAGACGTCGACGCCGGCCGGACAGGCGGCCCTGAGGTCCTCGGCGAAGGTCGGGCTCAGGTGAGAGACGCAGGCGTCGAAGCCCAGTTCGTCGATGACATATCGGCACTTCTTCTCGGCGCCGGCGATCCCCACCACCCGGGCGCCGCGCAGGCGGGCGAGCTGGCCCGCGATCTGGCCGACGCCGCCCGAGGCCGCCGAGACCACGGCGGTCTCGCCGGCCTTGGGGTCGCACTGAAGGATCATGCCGCCGTAGGCGGTGAGGCCCAGCATGCCCAGCACGCCGACCGCCTGGGAAATGCGGCCCTGCGCCGGATCGAGCTTGCGCGGGATCATGTAGCCGGGACGCGCCACGCCTTCGCCCATCAGGCCATATTCGGCCCAGCCGTTGGTGTTGAAGACCAGGTCGCCGGGCGCCAGGCCCTCCATCCGGCTCTCGACCACCTGCGACACCGTGCGGGCGTGGCAGGGGGCGCCGGCCGGTTCGACGCCGCGCTTCTTGTAGCCCCACTGACCTGATGTCCATCGGCATGGCGCCGTCGCGCCTTTGTGCGACCGTTCCGGC
>NZ_JBEPUO010000073.1:0-2754 GCF_041691455.1 Phenylobacterium sp.
TTCTGTGCGGGGGGCGCGGGGTAACCCGCGTCCCTACCGCGATCGTACGACCCTCAGAGGCCGAGCCTTGTGCTCCGGTCACTGTAGGGGGTCGTACGTGTCCCCATTTCCCTTGGCGCGGGGGCTCAGTTGCAGTGATTTCGCCTGTGTTAAAATAATTGTCGATACTGAACGGGCATGCGGGTCTAGGTCTCTGACGGACCCTGGGGGGGTGTGAAGGCATGACCTTCGAAATCCACGGCGTTTGCGAGCCGGCTTTCACCGCGTTGAAGGACGCGCTGGCGGCCAATTGCGCCGATGGCCTGGAGATCGGCGCATCGGTCGCCGCCTGTGTTGGCGGGCGGCCGGTCGTGGACCTCTGGGCCGGTTACGCCGACCTCGAACACACCCGGCCGTGGGAGCGCGACACCATCGTCGTGTTGAACTCGGCAACCAAGATCCCGCTGCTGATCTGCATCCTGATGCTGGCCGACCGCGGCCTGATCGCATTGGACGCGCCGGTCGCCGAGTATTGGCCGGCGTTTGGCGCGAACGGAAAAGAGCGCGTGACCATTCGCGATCTGCTCACCCACCGTGGCGGCGTGCCGGCGCTCGACCCGCCGGCCAGCTTCGAGGATCACTTCGATTGGGAGAAGATCACCGCGCGCATCGCGGCCGAGCCGCACTGGTTCGGGGGCGAGGGGCGCATCGCCTATTCACCGACGCACTCCGGCTTCATCCTGGGCGAGGTGATGCATCGCGTTGATGGGCGGCCCGCGCCACGGTTCCTGCGCGAAGAGCTGGCCGGCCCGGCGGGGATCGACCTGCAGATCGGCATCCACGATCCAAAAGACCTCGAGCGGCTGGCGGCGCCGAACAACGCCGCGCCGAAAGAAGCGCCGAATTTCACTCCGCTCAGTCTTCGGATAATGCAGGGCATCCCTTCAGGCGGTGAATGGACCTGGGAGCGGCTCAACCATGAACACAATTGGGCTTCGGCCCTCGGCTTCGGCAACGGGCGCACCTTGGCCCGCCTCGGCGCGATCATCGCCAACGGTGGAATGCTGGACGGCGTGCGCTATCTCTCCGAGGCGATGGCGCGCGAGGTCCGGACCGAACAGGCGTTCGGCGATGAACCGCTCTTCGGATCGATGCGGCTGGGCCTGATCGTCACGCTCGATCAACCCGCTTTTCGGCTGCCGTCGCCGACCAGCTGCTATTGGGGCGGCGGGGGTGGGTCGCTGTGCGTGATGGATCCCCGCACCGGCTTCAGCTTCGGTTTCGCGATGAACAATTTCATCATGGGCGGCCTCGGCGAGGGCGTCCGCGTGCAGAGGTTCTGGGCCGCTCTCTCGGGCATCCTGGCCGACCTGCCCGACGCGCCGTCGTGGCACGGGTAGCGCTCAAAAGTCGGACGTGTCCCCATTTTTCTTGGCGGTAGGCGGGAATGCGTAGGCCAGGGCGACTACCCCCGCCATTCCTCCCGCAGGAGCCCAAAAACGGCTTCGTCGACAAACTCGCCGCCGAAGAAGCCGTTCGAACGAAGCATGCCCTCGTGCTTGAAGTTCAGCTTCTGCAGGACCCGGATCGACCCCGAATTTCTGGCGTCGGTGTGGGCTCGAATGCGCTGTAACGCATGGCAAGTCTCGAACGCCTGGCCGATGGCTGCGCAGGCGGCTTCGACGCACAAGCCCTCGCCCCAGTGTTGCTTGTGAACTCCGTAGCCCAGGACCGCGATCCTGTGTTCCGCCTCAAACTTGAGGCTGACGATCCCGATGACCGCGCCGCCCTTCGTCATCGCCCAGGTAGGTTTCATCTGCCGATCACGAAGCAACAGGCCAGCCAGGAAGCGATCCGCCTCCGCGCGCGTATAGGGTTGAACCAGCCCCTGATACCGGCCCCATTCGGCATCGCCGGAGTAGTTCCAGAGCGCATCGGCGTCGCCGATTGAGAACGGCCGCAGGACCAGCCGCGGGGTGTGGATCTGATCTGGCGGCACCGGCAGCCTCAGCAGCCGGACAAAATGGGGACAGACAAATTGGGGACACGTACGACTTGCCGCCGAATCGGAACCACGGGCTCGGAGCGTGAGAGTCGTACGTGTCCCCAATTTGTCCCCATTTTGCTCAGCGACAGGCGGGGATGCGCAGGCCGGGGGGGAGTTTGGTGGCTGCGTCGCCGCAGGCGGCGTTCAGCTGCGCCTGGCTCAGGCCGACCGCGCGGGCCATTTCGGCGCCGGAGAAGTTGACGCCGGAGAGCCTGGCGCCGCGCAGGTTGGCGCCTTCGAGATAGGCCCCGACGAAGGTGGCGTTGGTCATGTCGGCGCCAGCGAAGTCGGCGTCGGTGAAGCGGCCGCCGTAGCCGTTGACGTCGCGCAGGTCGACGCCGGCAAATCGACCGTGGTCGAACACCGAGACGCTGAGGTCGGCCTGGCGCAGGCGCGCGCCAGTGAAGTTACGGCCGGGCAGGTCCTTGTTGCTCAGATCGGCCTGGAACAGGTTGCAGCGCGGGCAGCTGGCCCCGTCCTGCGCATGACCAACCTCGGCGGCGTTCTGTGCGAAGGCGGGAAGCGCCACGAGAGCGAGCGCGGCGATGAGCGCAACGGATTTCATTTCGGCACACCTTTGTGCGGTTCGACCGGAGTTCAGCCTAGCCATCGCAATCTTAAGGCCAAGTCAGCGGATCGAACAGAATAGGCGGCGGCGCCGGGCGAAACCAAACCCGTCATCCCCCGCTGGAGCCGCGAAGCGGCGGAATGCGGGCGACCCATGAACA
>NZ_JBEPUO010000074.1:0-2474 GCF_041691455.1 Phenylobacterium sp.
TGCGGATTCCGACGATGCCGCCCACTTATTCCGAGATGATCGCGCCCACCATTCCGAGATGATGCCGCCCATCTGAGGGGTCTTCGCTGGTGGGTTGATATAGGGGTTTGTCTGGGGTTGCGGTCAAGCCTTGGATTGCGGGGCGGAGCGGCGCAGGGAGTCGCCGCTGAGGTCGAGGCGGTGAGCGTTGTGGATCAGGCGGTCGAGGATGGCGTCGGCGTAGGTGGCCTCGCCGATGACACCATGCCAGTCGGCGACGGGCAGTTGGCTGGTGACGATGGTGGAGCGCCTGCCATACCGGTCTTCAAGGATCTCCAGCAGATCGTGGCGGGCCTGGGCGCCGAGCGGCTCCAGGCCCCAGTCGTCGAGGATCAGCAGGTCGGCGGCGCCAAGGCCCTTGAGGCGGCGTCCGGCGGTGCCGTCGCCGTGGGCGAGCGCCAGATCGTCGAATAGCTTGGGCACGCGGACATAGAGCACCGAACGATTGTCGCGGCAGGCCTTGTGGCCAAGCGCGCAGGCCAGCCAGCTTTTGCCGACGCCGGTTGGCCCGGTGATCACCAGGTTGTCGTGGGCGTCGATCCAGTCGCCCTTGACGAGGGTGGCCAGGAGGCCGCGATCGAGCCCGCGGTGGGCGCGGTAATCGATGTCCTCGGGGACCGCGTGATGGCGCAGCCTGGCGTGGCGCAGGCGCGCGCCCAGACGTTTGTCCTGTCGGTGGACGGCCTCTCGCTCCAGCAGCAGGGCCAGCCAGTCAGCGTGTCGCAGGCCAGCGGCCTCGTCGTTGGCGGCAAGGTCGTTGAAGGCCTTGGCCATGCCGTGCAGGCCAAGACTGTGCAACTGGTCGAGCGTGGGATGGATAAGCATGGGCATTCTCCTCAGTGGTAGTAGCCAGAACCGCGGATGTTGGGGTGCTGGATGGCCAGACCCGCGTCTTCGCCGCCGCCGACGCGGCGGACAGGTTGGCCGTCGAGCCGGTTGTCGAGGATCGACTTGACCGAGCCGTAGTTGCGCGCGCCGACCTGAAGGGCTCGAAGGCAGGCGGCCTCCAGACGGTGTGGGCCGAAGGGCTTGGCCAGGCGCACGATGCCGAGACAGGTGCGGAAGCCCTGTTCGGGATGGGGGCGATGCTCCAGGATCAGCTGGCAGAGCATCACCGTCGAGGGGCCGATCCGTTCGGCCTCGCGGATGATCCGCTCGATCGTCCAGTCGCTGTAGCGGCGATGGCTGGAGGGCATGTGCTCGGTGATGGTGGTGTGCTTGCCGTCGCCCGAGCCGCGCATGTGGGCGGCGATCCGTTCGCCTTGCAGGAACACCTCGACGGTCCGCGGCGTCAGCCGCACCTCGACGCTGGCGCGGGCATGGCGGTAGGGCACGGAGTAGAAGTGACCCTCGATATCGACGTGATAGTCGAGGCCGACCTTGCGCACCCGCCACTCGGCCAGGCCATAGGGCTCGGCTGGCAAGGCCTTGAGATGTGGTGCGTCGATCTCCTCGAACAGCTGACGACGGGTGCGGCCGACATGGCGCAGGAGGCGCTGGTCATTGAGGCGGATCAGCAACTCGGCGATGGCGGCGTTGACCTCGGCCAGGCTGGAGAAGCGCCGATGGCGCAGCCGCCCCAGCAGCCATCGCTCGACGATGCGCACGGCGGCCTCTACCTTGGCCTTGTCCCTTGGCCGCCGGGGCCGCGCCGGCAGAACGGCAGTGTCGTAATGCGCCGCCATCTCGCCGTAGGTCCGGTTGACCTGCGGGTCATAGAAGCAGGCCTTGATCACCGCGACCTTGGGGTTGTCCGGAACCAGTAGCCGGGCCGCGCCGCCGAAGTAGGCGAAGCTCTGGACGTGGGCGTCGATCCAGTCGGGCAGCTTCTCGGTCCAGCTGGCGTGGGCGAAGGACAGGCTGGAGCCGCCCATCACCGCCACGAAGATATGCGCCTCTCGCGTCGTGCCGGCCCGTGCATCAACGATCACCGGCACGGTGTCACCGGCGTAGTCGACGAACAGTTGGTCACCGCCCAGGTGGGTCTGGCGCATGGTGACCGGAAGGCGCGCTTCCCAGCCGCGGTAGAGGTCGCAGAACCGACTGTAGCGATAGCCGTCCGGGTTGGCCTCGATATATTCATCCCACAAGATCTGCAGGGTGACGTGCTTGCGCTTCAGCTCGCGGTTCAGCATCGCCCAGTCGGGCTCCGCCCGCCGGCGGTGGCCCTGCTTGGTTCCTGCCTCCCCGTAGAGCAGCGCCTCCAGATCGGCGTCGGCCATATCCAGGGGGAGCGGCCATGCCAGTCCACACCGCTCGAAGCGCCGGAACATCTCCCGCAGCGTCGAGGGCGCCACCCCGGTCCGTCTGGCCACCTCGCGGGTCGCCAGGCCGGCGTCCCGGCTCAATCTCAACATCTCGCGCACGTGGCGCATGGCGATCCTCTCCGTCGGCATCGGCCCCTCCAAAAGGAGGAAGCCTAAGGCCAACGAAGA
>NZ_JBEPUO010000075.1:0-2352 GCF_041691455.1 Phenylobacterium sp.
TCGCGCCCAAAAGTCCCGCAGCGCCTCGCGGTTGGTGCTTTCGAACCAGTCCAGCTGCGCCGGCGACTGGTAGTCGCGGACGATCTCCAGGGCCTTGTCGGCGATCAGGCCCATGGGGACGTTCGCCAGCGGTGCGGCCGGAGCGAGTTGGAACAGGATGGCGTCTTTGCCGCCAATCAGGCGCAGCCGCTCCGTCACGTTGGCCTGCCGCACCAATTGGCTCGGCGAGACGTCTCGGGCCAACGCCTGGTCGAGCTCGGCGCGCTCGTAAACGGATGACAGGTCTTCCGGGAACGCCTTGCGCAGAGCCTGAGCCTCGGCGCATTTGGCGGCCATCACCCGGCCCATCTTGACCCAGCTGCCTTCGAGGGTCTGGGCGCCCGTGGGGACCCATTTCCCACGCTCGTCCTCGCCCCACTCGTCCTTGATCGGAGCGAACTCGTCCCAGTAGGCGACGCCGGATACCGGCCGCCAACGGCCGCTTACGCCTTCGTCCTGCATGTAGATCTTGAGGGCGGCCTTGACCAAGCCAAGCGGGTTGAGCGAGCCCTTCAGGTCAGGATCGTAGGTGTAGACCGGTTCTTTCTCGTCGGGCCGGTAGCGGCCGCTGCGCGCCGCGATCGCCCGCATCCCGTCGATGCCGACTATGGTCACCATCCGGCGCTTGCCCCTCGTGTCCTTGTTGAAGACCAAGGCGTGGATCTGCTTACGGAATGGGTCGAGTCCGGTGTGCCTGGCGATGGTCATGAACAGATCGAACTCATCGTTGTCGCAGTCCTTGGCGACCGTGCGGTGGATGAGCCGCATCTGTTCGGCCGTGTAGTTGGCGCCAGGCCGGATAGGGGTGACCGCGTTCATGGGCTCAGCGCTCCCGAATGGTGAGGCTTGGAGGGGCGGCTTCGAGGTGCGCGCCGGGAATTTCCGGCGGCAGGCCCGCTATCGCCTCGTCGCGGGCTGCGAGATCCTCCGGCAGCGCGGCGATCGCCTCGGCGCGCGCAGTCGCGCTCGCCTTGACCGCCTCGGCCAGGGCGACCTTGTCGAGCTTCGGATCGCCGGCTTTCCAGAAGCTCGACGGGATAGCCGCTTCGTCGTCGATGACCAGTTTTGCAGCGCGCGCCGAGAGGCTCAGTGTGGCGACCGGTCGCCTTACCGACGGCAGCTCGGCGATCACCATCGCCTGGGTGATCAACGTCCGGTCTTGTTCCGCAAGCCTCTCGAACCGCTCGCGGCGGCCGCGCATCGTCTCAATGTGCTGGGCGGCGCCGGCGGCGAGCGCCATGTTCTCCGCGCGCCGGGCAACCAGCCGGTCGATGATCTCGAACAGATCAGTCTCGCCTTCGATCATGTCGGTCAGAAGCTCATCATCGTCCGTGGTGACCGCGGCGATCGACTCCCTCACAGCCAGCGCGGCGCGCGCCGCCTTGACCGGGTCCAGCTCGAACCCGATCCTGCCTTTGGCGGGCTTGTCCCGAGCGTCTGAAACCTCTGCAGCATCGGTCATCGGACCCTCCAACATGCCGTGAGTTCAATGGGCGCGCGCCCGACGCGCTCGTGGGCGCTCATAGCGCGTCACTCGCGCCGGCGTTCGCGGTTAGGAGGCCCATATCGTCCATGAGCTCCAGCAGTGCGCAGGCGAGGTCATCCGGACGCCGGTCGCGGACGCCATCGAGCAGGCCGGTGAAGGCCATTACTGACGGGGAGAGGGGTTTCCTGAGCGAGCGCCATTCGCCATCGCGAACCCGCTTGATGCCGAAGAGCAATAGCGATGCCCAAGCGTCCGGGCGCCCCGCGTCAAGCCAATTGATCGCCATTGTAGACAAGGTGTTCGGCCACGAGATCGGGACCTCGCTGCGCTGGCCGTTCTCGCCTTTCGAGTAGAAGGCGACGCCGTGCAAATCGTGGGCGGTCTCGCGGACCGCTGCCAATCGCTCCGGATCGTTGGCCGCGTCCTGGCCGCAGCAGCCGCAATTGAAGTCCCTGGACTTCCCTGTCCAGAAGCTGTTGCAATGCCTGCATCGGAAGTCGTCTTCCATTGTGATTTCGATGGCGCACTGGTCGGAATGCAGGCCGGGAACTTGCCAAAGTTGCGGCAAGACGCTGACGCGGACCAAGTCGGCGACGGCGTTGGCTACATCCTCAACCTCGGCCAGGGTCGCCACTCTGGCCAAGTGCGGTCGCACGATGATGCTGGGCCGGGAGTCAACACGTATGCGGGACATCAGCGCGCCCCGTCGATGCGGGCTTGAGCGCGGACCACCAGCCCGCCCCGCCCCAGAGCGTCATCAACCGATTCACATAGCTGTTCGATCAACTCGGCTTTGGACGCTCGGCCCTCGAGATAGTTGCAGGACC
>NZ_JBEPUO010000076.1:0-2186 GCF_041691455.1 Phenylobacterium sp.
ACCGAGCACGCAACATCCCAGTATAGAATTTGCTCTGACAGTGCCCCCGGATCGCCCAGCGCGCGGGCGCGGAGGGGCGAAACCGACTGGAACATCCGGGAATTGTAAGCGTCACTACGGTCGCGGCCCGGCCGGGCGCCCGTCAGCGAACTCTACCGCCTACGAAAGGAGCGCGCCGATTGCCGTTAAGTCAAGCGCAAACCCGACAATGGCGCCGGGCGAGCGACTCCCTCGGCCAGGTCCACCTGAGCGGCCGAGATCGGGGTTGGCGATCAGCCGGGCGGTCACTTCAGTTGTCAATTCGCACCCAATGTTGTCCCCCCTTTCGCTTTGAATGTTAGCCCCCTGGGCGGTGGCGTTGGCAGTCGCCCGGCGGCGTAGCGCGGAGCCCTTGGCGGAGCGCAGCGCGTAGCCGGCGGGCGCACCCGAGGCGTGGGCGGATCAGGCTCGGTTTTTGAACCGCCAGCTCTCGTTGCCGGTCTCGACGATGTCGCAGTGGTGGGTGAGCCGGTCGAGCATGGCGGTGGTCATCTTGGCGTCGCCGAAGATCTGGGGCCAGTCGGCGAAGGCGAGGTTGGTGGTGATGACGATTGAGGTGTTCTCGTAGAGCTTGCTGATCAGGTGGAAGAGCAGCTGGGCGCCGGCCTGGCTGAAGGGCAGGTAGCCGAGCTCGTCGATGATGATCAGGTCATGGCGCAGCAGGGTCTCGACGAGGCGGCCGCTGCGGCCGGCGGCCTTTTCCTGTTCGAGCTGGTTGACCAGATCGACGAGGTTGAAGAAGCGGCCGCGGGCCCTGGCGCGGATCACGGCGGCGGCGATGGCGATGGCCAGATGGGTCTTGCCGGTGCCGGTGCCGCCGATGAGGATGAGGTTGCGCTTGGCTTCCACGAAGTCGCCGTTAGCCAGCTCGCGGACCAGGCCCTCGTCGACGGGGGTGTCGGCGAAGACGAAGTCGTCGAGGTCCTTCAGCACCGGGAACCTGGCGCCGCTGATGCGGTAGTTGATCGAGCGGGACTGGCGATGGGTGACCTCGGCGCGGATCAGACTGGCCAGGAGGGGGTAGAGTTCCTCGCGGCGAACGAGGCCCTTGCCGGCGATCTCGTCGAAGCTGGCGCGCATGCCGTAGAGCTTGAGGCTGGTCATGGCCTCGATGATCTGGTGTCGTTCCATCATGTCGCGTGCATCCTTGGTCTGTTGAGGAGGGCGTCGTATCGGGCGCAGTCGGCGATCGGCTCGGCCTTGAGCTTGAGCGCGTCGGGTGTGGTGATGCTGGGCGCCGGCGGCGGCTGACGCTGGCGGGCGAGGATGGCGACGATCACGTCGCCGCTGGCGATGCCGGCCTGCAGCGCCTCGGCGCAGGCCGATTCCACGGCGGCCACGCCATGATCGGGCGCGGCGGCGAGGATCTTGACGAACTGCCGGTCGCCATCGGCATGGCCACACAGCTTGGCGCGGACCTTGGCCAGGGCCGGCGGCAGGTCCCAGTCCTTGAACGGCGCGCCGTTGCGCAGCGCGCCGGGCTTGCGCATCAGGACCGGCAGGTAATGCCAGGGGTCGTAGATGAACTGCTCGCGCTTGAAGCTGCGCGGATGGTCGGCGACGACCTCGTCGGCCAGCAGCACGACGATGCGGTCGGCATAGGCGCGCACCAGCACGCCGCGGCCGGCGGCCCGGGCGTCGACGCTGTACCTGTTACGGTCATGGGTGATCAGGCAGGTGGTCGTGGCGCGCATCGGCTTCTCGCTGAAGCCGGCGAAGGGGCCCACGAACGGCGCCAGGGCGGCGCGCTCCTCCTCGAACACCTCCCAGATGGTCCGGTCCCTGAACAGCGGATGGCGCGTGCGCTGGGCGTAGGCGCGGCACTGGTCCTCGAGCCAGGCGTTCAGTTCCTCCAGCGTCTTGACCCTCGGCCGGGGCCTGAACAGCACGTCGCGCATCGTGCCGACCTGGTTCTCGACCTGGCCCTTCTCCCAGCCGGACGCCGGCGTGCAGGCGGTGGGCTCGACCAGATGATGCGAGCACATCTGCAGGAAGCGCCGGTTGTAGGTGCGCGCCCGGCCAACGAACACCGCGTCGACCGCCGTCTTCATGTTATCGTAGATGCCGCGCCGGCAGACCCCGCCGTAGAAGCTGAAGGCCTTGTCGTGGGCGTCGAACACCATCTCCTGGGTCTCGCGGGGGTAGGC
>NZ_JBEPUO010000077.1:0-1954 GCF_041691455.1 Phenylobacterium sp.
AGACCACGCCGGCCTGCCTAGCGCGCCACCGGGGCCCCAGGATGTCGCGATAGTGTCGTTCAGACACAGACCGGACGCGTTCACGCCGCTCAGGGGTCCAGCGGGTCCTGCGGATCGGCGTGCAGCGAGACCAGGTTCGCCGCGCCCGCCAGGTCGAAGGCCGAGAGCCGCGTCAGGCCGGTCATCGGCTGATAGCCGAGCTCCTTGGCGCAGCGGTCGGCGAAGCCCGGGCCCTCGATGTAGCCGCTCTGGTCCCCTGAGGTGGTCACCAGCAGCGTCCGGGCCGGCGGCGCGCCGGCCCGGAACAGCAGCCTGACGGCGTTCCGAAGGTTGGTGGTGGTGTGCCGCGCATAGGGGTCGATGAAGATCGCCTCGGCCGGCACCCCATAGTGGGCCATCAGGTCGTGCTTCATCTCCACGGCCTCGGCGAAGGGCGTCTTGTTGGGATGCACGTGGCCGCCTGAGACCACCAGGAACGGCGCCTTGCCCTCGCGCCAGCGCTTGACCGCCAGCCGGTCGCGCGAGGCCCCGCCCGGCGAGAGCCGCGTCTCGGCGGCCTCCAGCCCCTGGCCGGGCACGATGATCGCCGCGTAGGGCCACTTGCCCCAGTCGAGCCGGCGCGCCCGCGCCATGGCCGGGGCGTTCTCCCCGGTCTCCAGCGGCTCGTAGCGTCCGGCCTCGTCGCGCTGGTTGATCGTCAGCAGGTCGAAGCCCAGCGCCGTCCAGGCCGCGAAGAACGGCTCGGCCCGCGCCCGGTCGGTCTCGGCCTCCAGCGCCTGGCGCAAGAGCGTCCGCAGATAGGCGTCGCCCGGCGGATAGGAGGCGGAATCGATATCCGGATAGCGCGGCTTTTCGCCCAGCGCATAGACCCGGTAGAGCCGGTTCACCCCCTCGGCGGTCTCGATCCAGGCCGCCCGCAGCATGGCCGTGTCCTCCAGCGCCGCGTACTTCTGGAAGCGCCCCGAGGGCCGCATCCGCTCGCGCGCCAGCCGCGCCAGCGGGCTCCCGGGCTTCGCCAGCCCGGCCAGGGCGTCGCCCGCCGCGGCGATCTCCGCCTGGCTCAGCATCATCCGCTCGACCGGGCAGACGCTCGTCGCCCGGCAACTGGCCTGCACCGCGCTGCGGCTCTCCACGAGCCGCCGCCCGATCGCCGCCAGCGCCGCGTCCCCCGCCGCCGCGCGCAGCGCCTCCGGGTCCGCCGCGATCAGGGTCAGCAGATAGGCGTTGGCGTCGGCCGCCGGATCGTCGCTGCGCACGAAGCGATAGGCCGGCGACTGGGCCCACGCGGCCGAGCCCGCGCAAACCAGCAGCGCCGCCAGCACGCCCAATCCCAACCCTCTGCGCCGCATGGTTCGCCTCCCCGCTGACCCGCTGAAACCCGGTCCCCAGCCTAGCCGCCAAACCGGCCCGGCGGCCACTGGCTACAGTCAGGCTGGGCGAACGGCGATTTTCCCGCTAAGATTGCGTCCGTTGGGCCAATCGACAACTTTGACGGGGGCCTTTTCAGGATAGGCGGCGCCATGCCGGCGGACGACGCGATAGGACCTGGCGGCCGGGCCGCAGCCATCGGCTTCTTCACCTATGCCGATGACAGCCGGCGGACGCTGGCCGACGACATGGCCGCGGACGAGGCCTGGAATCCACCCCGCGCCGAGCCGGTCACCTCGCGCGGATCGATGGCGATCGTGGCCGTCGCCACCCTGCTGCTGGCCGGGACCGCCTTCAGCTTCGCCTGGACCGTGACCGGGCCGAGGAGCGAGACCGCCGACCGCGGCCCCGCGGTCCTGTTGCCGCCCGAAACCCTGCCGCCGGTTCCCCAGCCCGCGGCCCAACCGGCCCCACAGCCGGCCCCACGGCCCGCCGGCGAGCCTGCGAGGGCGATCCGGCCGCCGCACCGGGCGCACGCCGCCGCCCCGCCGCGCGCCAGGGCCGCGCCTGTCTCTTATACAAAACT
>NZ_JBEPUO010000078.1:0-1661 GCF_041691455.1 Phenylobacterium sp.
TCAGGCAGCCGCGGTCGCCGCCGTCCACGTCGTCATGGACTCGGCCCGGAACCGGCGGAGGGTGGGTCGGCGGATCAGGTGACGCTGGACATTGAAGGCGTTGTAGATGGCGGCGTGGGTGGTGAGGAAGCGCTGGGCGGAGGCCTGGGACTTGAAGCGCTGCATCTTCCGCTCCCGTCGCCGGATGGGCAGGTGGGAGTTTTCAGCCCTGTTGTTCTCCCGCAATCGGCCTGGTCGGTGGCGGTCGTGCAGCCCCAATTCCCGCAGCGCCGATACGTAGGATCCAAGGCCGTCGGTGGTGATGGTCTCGGGCTCGACCGGCTGGTTTCTGAGCAGACGGGTGAGCAGTTTCAGGGCCGCCTCGGTGTCCCGCCGCCTTTGCATCACAAGGTCCAGAACTTCGCCCTCGTCATCGACGGCGCGCCACAAATACATCCGCTTTCCGCCAACCGTGCAGACCATCTCGTCGAGATGCCATCGGGGTGACGGCGCGGGCCTGCGGCGCTTCAGGTTGCGGGCAATCGGGGGACCGAATTTGATCGTCCAACAGCGGACGGTCTCATAGCTCACCTCGATCCCGCGCTGGGCAAGCAGCTCCTCGACATCGCGGAAGCTCAGGGTGAAACGAAAATACAGCCACACAGCATGGCGGATAACGTCAGCCGGAAATCGATGGCGGGAAAAGGAAATGCGTTTCATCGTCTCCGACTATCAGCTCAGCGCCCGGCCGTCGAAACCCCAACCTTCGCTCGCCGCGCCAGCTCGGAGACAAGCTCGCGTTAACCTGACAGCACCGGGGGAAGTGGGGGCAACAGAGGTGGCCCCGATCGTTTGAACACGCGCTTGGCGACGATAGGTGATTCCTGCCTTGGTTGAAGTAGAGTTGTCCACGGCGGCGGGCGGTCGTCGCATCTCACGACGAAACGGCCGGCCGACGCGGTGGGCAACTCGTTCGCACGGCGCGTCGTGCGAGCATCTTTACGCGGCTTCCCGCACTTGCGCCAACGCCTGGGCGTAGGCCTGATCGGGCGTGTTTCCGCGATGGGCGGTGTGAGGCCGGCAGGTGTTGTAGAAGTCCAGGTATCGCCCGAGGCTGGCGCGCGCCTGGCCGACGCTCTCATAGGCCTTCAGATAGACCTCCTCGTATTTGACGCTCTTCCACAGCCGCTCGACGAAGACGTTATCGCGCCAGCAGCCCCTGCCGTCCATGCTGATCGCGATGCCCTCGGCCTTCAGCCGCTCGGTAAAGGCCAGGCTGGTGAACTGACTGCCCTGGTCGGTGTTGAAGATCTCCGGACATCCGTGGCGCGCCAGCGCCGCCTCGACGGCGCGGACGCAGAAGTCGGTCTCCATGGTGATCGACACCTCCCAGGCGAGCACCTTGCGGCTGGCCCAGTCGATCACCGCCGCCAGGAAGACGAAGCCCCGGGCCATGGGGATATAGGTGATGTCCATGGCCCAGACCTGGTTCGATCGGTCGATGGTCAGTCCGCGCAGCAGATAGGGCCAGATCGGGTTCTGGGGATGCTTGCGGCTGGTGTTCGGCCGCCGGTAGATCGCCTCGATCCCCATCCTGCGCATCAGCGTCGCCACATGCTTACGGCCCATCGAAAAGCCCAGCGGCTTCAGAAGGCCGCTCAGCATGCGGGCGCCGGCGAACG
>NZ_JBEPUO010000079.1:0-1555 GCF_041691455.1 Phenylobacterium sp.
GCTCTCAGAGGCACGGTCGCCTTGTCCAAGCTGGCGGGAGCCGGACTGGACCCTTGCAGTGCGATGACGACGACCGTCAGGGTCGCGCCCAACGAGAGCCTCGAGATCGTTCTCCTGATCGGCCAGGCCTCCAATGCGGGCGATGCCAGGAGCCTGATCGTGCGTTATCGGGATGCGGATCTCGACGCCGTCGAGCGGGAGATCGCCGAATATTGGGACGACATTCTGGGCAGCGTACAGGTCACCACGCCGGACCGTTCCATGGACCTCATGCTGAACGGCTGGCTGCTGTATCAGACCATCGCCTGTCGGGTTTGGGCCCGCTCGGCGTTCTATCAGGCCAGCGGCGCCTATGGCTTCCGCGATCAACTGCAGGACGGCACCTCTCTGGTCGCCTCGCGCCCAGCTATGACCCGCGAGCATCTGCTGCGAGCGGCGGGGCGGCAGTTCGTCGAGGGCGACGTCCAGCATTGGTGGCTGCCCCATTCGGGACAGGGCGTGCGCACCCGCATTTCCGACGATCGGGCGTGGCTGGCCTACGCTACCGCGCACTACATCGAAGGCAGCGGCGACCGCGCGGTGCTGGACGAGACGATCGCATTTCTGGAAGGCCCAAAACTTTCGCCGAACGAGCACGATAGTTTCTTTCAGCCGATGGTTTCGGACGAGACCGCCACGCTGTTCGAGCATTGCGCGCGGGCGCTCGACGAAAGCCTTGCCATCGGTGCCCACGGTCTGCCCCTGATGGGGACCGGCGACTGGAACGACGGAATGAACCGCGTCGGCGAAAAGGGAATGGGGGAGAGCGTCTGGCTTGGCTGGCTGCTTTATGCGGCGCTGACGGCGTTCGCTCCGCTGGCCGAGGCGCGCGGCGAAACCATCCGCGCCATGCGGTGGCGGGCGCATGCAGAGGCTCTGCGGGCATCGGCCGAATCAGAAGCCTGGGACGGCGACTGGTACCGTCGAGGTTGGTTCGACGACGGCACCGCGCTGGGGTCGGCGGCGAGCGAGGAATGCCGGATCGACTGTATCGCCCAGTCTTGGGCAGTGATCTCGCAGGCTGCCGCTCCGGAACGGGCAGCGCGCGGCATGGCGGCCGCGGAGCGCGAACTGGTGCGTCCGCAGGACGGCGTCGCTCTGCTGTTCAAGCCGCCGTTCGACAAGACGCCTCTGGATCCGGGTTATATCAAGGGATATCCGCCCGGCGTTCGCGAGAACGGCGGTCAGTATACCCATGCGGCGCTGTGGTCGGTGATGGCGCTGGCGAAGCTTGGCGAGGGCGACCAGGCCGCAAGATTGTTCTCCCTGCTTAATCCAATCAATCACACCAGCACCCGCGCCGACGTGCTTCGCTACAAGACCGAGCCGTATGTGGTTGCCGCCGACATCTATGCGGTGGCGCCGCATGTCGGACGCGGCGGCTGGACCTGGTACACGGGCTCGGCAGGATGGATGCAACGCGCCGGGATCGAGAGCATTCTCGGTCTGCGCGTTCTGGGCCAGGCGATGCGGATTGATCCATGCATCCCGAAGGCGTGGCCGGGCTTCGGGATCC